>CAWILD010000012.1:0-877929 GCA_963836815.1 uncultured Gemmatimonadales bacterium
AGCGCGACTCACGTGGCGATGCTACCCGCGCGCCGCGGCGATGCCCGCCGCGCGCCCCGTCGCCCAGGCCCAGAGGAAGTTGTACCCGCCGATCGGACCGAACGCGTCCAGCACTTCTCCCGACAGGTAGAGCCCGGGGTGCCGCCGGCTCTCCAGCGTGCGCGGGTCCACCTCCGCCAGGCTCACCCCGCCGCCTGTCACCTCCGCCTTCCGGTAGCCCTCGTCTCCGCTCCACGGCAGCTCGCCGCGCACCAGCACCTCGATCAGCCGGCGGCGCTCCTCTCGGCGGAGCTGCGCCAGGGGGCGGGACGGAGCGACACCGGCCGCCTCGGCCAGTGCCTCGGCGAGCCGGTCGGGGAGCTCGCGCCGGAGCACCCCTCCGACCGTACGGGTGCCCTCCGGCTCGAGCGCGGACTCCCACGCCGCCTCGTCGAGAGCGGTCCACTGCACCGAGAGCCGGGCGCCGGCGTCACCCTCCAGACGCGAGCGCACGAGGACGTGGGAGACGTCGAGCACCGACGGGCCGCTGTACCCACGGTGGGTGAACAGGAACCCACCGCTGCTGCCGGCAGTCCGTTGGCCATCGCGCGCGGTGATCGTCACCGGCAACGAGACGCCGGCGAGCGCCGCGAACGGTGCCGGGCTCGCGACCGCCGGCGTGAGCGCCGCGTACGTCGGGTGCACCGTGTGCCCCAGCGCCGCGAGTATCCCCAGCCCGCGGCCGTCGCTCCCGGTGCTCGGCACCGACAGTCCGCCGGTCGCGACGACCACCGCGTCCACCACCAGCGGCTCCGCGCGCTCCCGCTCGACCCGCCAGCCGTTCGCCACGGGCTCGAGGCCGGTGACCGTGGTCTCCGGCAGAAAGCGCGCGCCGCGGCGGGCCGCCAGCGCCAGCAATCCATCCCGCACGTCTCTCGCGCGGTTCGACGCCGGGAACAGCTTGGCGGTCTCGCGCTCCTCGACCAGCGGCAGGCCCAGCTCGCGCTCGAAAAACGCGATCTGCTCCGCGAGCGGCCATGAGCGCAGGATGTTTCTGAGGGTATGGGGTGATGAGTCGGTGACGAACCGCCGCTCGTCCACCCGCGCGGGCAGGATGTTGCAGCGGCCGCCGCCGCTGATGAGGATCTTGCGTCCCCCGTCGCGCGTGCGCTCGAGCAACAGGGTCTCGGCGCTGCCGACGGCCGCGAAGATCGCAGCCATGGTGCCGGCAGCGCCGGCCCCGATCACCGCGACGCGGCGGGGCACCGGGGGTCCGGACAGTTCCACGCCCGTCCAGCCGTAGGCTGTATACGCGGGTCAGGCGACACGCTGCTCAGATAGGGGCTGGAGCAGTCTGCGCACTTCCAGGCATCCACGCGCGCAGGGAACGGAGCCGCGTGCCAGGAGGCGCTGCCCGATGGTGATGCGGGACCTCACTGTGCCGAGCCGGCCGAGTCTCGCTTCGGCCGGACGATGATGGTCGACAGCATGGTTGCGATGAGAGACGGCTCCGCGCCGCCCATCGCGAACACATCGGCCTGACAGACCGTCAGCGTTCGCCCCGCCCGCAGCACGCGTCCCCGAGCCACGAAGTGCGTGCCCTGGGCGGGAGCCAGCAGATTGATCTTGAACTCCACCGCGAGCACGTCCGTGTCCGTCGGCGCCAGGCTGTAGGCGGCGTAGCCGTTCGCCGAGTCCGCCACGCTCGCGATAGCGCCGGCATGCATGAAGCCGTTCTGCTGGCAGAAAGCGGGCGAGTAGGGCCACCGGAGGTCACATTCGCCCGGCGCGATGCGCTCGATGCCGACGCCGAGCGTGGCCATGAGAGCCTGGCGGGCGAAGCTCTCGCGGACGGCCGCCTCGAAGTCGGGATTCTTCGGGAGAACGGTCACTTCGCCCTGGAACGCAGGAAGACGACAAGCGTAGCGAGGGCGACACCGAAGCACATGCCCGTGCCGATCAGCTGCACGACATCGGACCCGCGAAGCATCGCGAAGCCCGGCGTTGACGGCGCTCGGCTTCGGCTTCCTGACTCATCGTGCCTCCATAGCGGTCCCACAAACCTACTCTCGCTGGCCAATCCCGTCTCCCGCGCTCAGATTCGAGGCTCACCCCCTGATTGTCGGCCTCGGCCTAACGCCTTGAGCTCAGCTGCGGGCGAATATATAAAGCGAGCGAAGCGGGCAATCTTCAAATCGCCCGACTGCTCCTCCCCCGCCAGCCAGGATAGTCCACATAACGTGAGATCGCTCCTCGATAGTAGCAATCCCAGTAGCTGATCGTGCGCTGTCGGCAGCGGGAGAGGTAAGGCAAGTTCACGGAGCTGAAATGACGGAAAGTCGGTGTGCCAACAATCTCGATGTTGTCGAGGATGCTTTGGGCGAATCGATGGCGCGCCGTTTGGCCGCTGGCATCAGCCACGCGCCGGGATTTTCGGGATGCCTTCTTCGGGCCAGAGTTCGAGCGCAGTCACCAGGGCGTCCTGGGCCAGTTCTTCTGCGATGCCGATATCGTCGGTGACTCGGGCAATGGCGGCGATGAGCCGTGGGGACTCGATCTTCCACACGGTCTCAATCGCCTTCGGCACATCTTTCATGCCTGCTAGATTACGGCGTTCCGGTATTCCCTGACGATGTCGCGTCGTCGACCTATCCGGTCTTCAAAGGCCCGACAACCTTGTAAGTACTGAAAATGATGCCGGACGGCATGGCTTGCGTGCTGACGAGCTCGAATGAGCGTGCCGGGGTTTCCTCCGCAAAGAAGCGCTTCCCCGTGCCCAATAGGGCCGGATAGACGGCCAGCACAACTTCATCCGCAAGCCCATGTTCGAGCAGCGTCGATGTCAGCGTGGAGCTACCCGAGAGGATAAGGTCCTTGCCGTCCTGCGACTTGATGCGGCGAATGCCTTCGACGATGTCCGGCCCAAGGCCCTCGCACGGGCCCCATTCAAGACTTTCCGGACGGTGGGTAGCGACAAATTTCGTTGCCGCATTGAGGCGGTCCGCTATCGGACTGCTCGGCGCCTTTGGCCACCAGCCCGACCAGGCATCGTAGGTGCGACGGCCAAGCAGCAGATCGAAGCTCTCGCCATGCGCGGCCATGATTGCGTCCCGTCCAGCGGGGGTCCGATAGGGCGCGGTCCAGTCGCCGTAGGGGAAGTCGCCATCGTCGCCGGAGACCTGGATCACACCGTCCAGAGAGGTGTGTTCGATGATTTTCAGCTTTCTCATTTGAGTCTCTGTGTTTTGGGGTGCCAACACTCAGGTCTCGACGTCCTGCCTAACGCCCGAGTTAGCCCAGGCTACCATTACTTGAACTTCACTTTCGCGATTTCGGGGTTCGGCGTGAACCCTTCACCGAAATCCTCGACGTCCATCAGCTTGCGGATCTCGACCTCCGCCTCGCCGTTCGGAGCGACATTCGGAGCGCGCTTCACCCACTCGATCGCTTCTTCCAGCGACTTCACCTGAAGGATCGTGAAGCCCGCAAGGAGCTCTTTCGTCTCGGCGAACGGACCGTCGATGACGGTGCGCTCGTCGCCGCTGAACTTCACGCGCGCACCCTTCGAGGTCGGGGCGAGCCCCTCGGCGGCGAGGAGGATACCTGCCTTCGCGAGCTCCTCGTTGTACTTCTGCATCGCGGCAAACGCTTCGGGCGTCGGCGGAGGGGCCGCCTCCGATTCCTTCGTCGCCATTCCCATGACTATGAAACGCATTGTTCTCTCCTGAATTCGGTTCGTGTCGGTTGCCGCGCCCTTCGCGCCCTTACTAACACGTCGAACGAGACCGGTCAAAATCGACACGAGCTTCGAGAAAGCCGTAAACTGCAGGGTTCAAAGAACTTAGCGTCATGCCGAGGAGTGAAACGACGAGGGAACTCCAGTACCAGCCGAGTTGGATGCGTCTCGACCCCGACTGAAGATCCCTCTTTGCGTTGCTCCTCGGGATGACGTGGTTTCCACCCGGCGCCCGTCCCTACTCGCCCGTCGCGGCTGCATGCGCTGGTTAGGCGGCACGCTTCGCAACCAACCGCCGTCAACACGTGATTGAGAGACAAGGCACAACACGGCGACAGGGGCCCTGCCCGCAGAAACCGTCATCTCTCGATGAGAATACTCGCTTCATTGCTCGCCGGTGTCCCGTTCGATGGGACTCTACCTATCCTTGAAGTACCGACGATATGATACCTGCCAGGCGTTCCAATGTCGTAGCCCCACTGTCGTCCCAAACGGACCAATTTGCGACACCCTCCCGCGTCGGGCTGTCGCAATTGCGACCCAGGTCGCGCTCACTGCGGCCACGCCGCCCGTCTGGTGAAGAAATACCCCGCCATGCACCAGTCGTACGCCGCGCAGAACACCCCGTACGCGAGCGGTATGTCCGTGAGCGGCCGCGCGCCGCCGGCCCCGGCGCCGAGGTGCACCCAGATCTCGTGCGCCAGATCCCACCCGCCGTGGAGCGCGTAGCCCAGCACGAGGAGCGCGGGAAACCGGAGGCCCAGGAGCCCGAGTACCGCGAATACCGCCACCGCACAGGCCTCGGGCCGGAGCGTCGAGTAGTCGCCGAAGTACGCGACGAAGGCCAGGTACATCGCGGCGATCGGAACGAGCAGCAGCGCGAAGAAGATGTGCTCCACCCGCGGCGAGAACCGCGAGCGGCTGATCGTCACCGACCCGATGGCCGCCAGCGCGCCAATGACCAGGTACAGACTCAGGATCGCCGCCAGAGCCATGGCTGCCTCGGGGAGGTGACTGGTGGATTGCACTACATGACTGGGGAGACCCGCCGGCTCGCTCGATCGTAACGCGGCCCGCAGGGCAGGACCACCGCCAAAAGCACCACGCCCCACCTTCAGCGCAGGATCGTGATGCCGATGCCTGCGGCCTAACGACACCATCAGCCGCGTGCGGCTTCGCACGTCGGCTGCATGGATTTGTTAGGCCTGTTCCCCGATAAGCGGGAGCAAGCGTGAATCCTCTAACGCGGCGAGGCGATGCCCGAGGCCGGAGAGGTACTCTTGGTTTGAGGCGAACTCTAGGAACGAAGCTACGTTGGTTTGGCGCACAAGCATGGCGGCGTCCCAGCGCTCATCGCTCGGGCCAATCAGGAACTCGCCGCCCTTACCGAAAAAGAGCACTTCACCCCCGGACTGCTTCAGGTGCGGAAGAGTGTGCTCCATATATAGGCGGTAGGCGGTCTCTCCGGATATGGGCGAAGCCGGAGCGAGGTCGGGTGTGGCTGAGTAGTCCGCAACGGGACGAAACCGCAGCAAGTTGAGCATTACGACGCTGCCGGAAATACCGCGAGTGAAGAATGCGCGGCCCGACTCCTGCGTCGGCTCTAGATAGGTCTTAGTGGTCATCATTGGTCTCTCGCAGGCCTAACGGATCGCGCTTAAGCTGCGGCGCGCTGAAAAAAGATTCATTCCATAATCTACGCGCGCCGCCAGCTTCAAGCGCTTGTTAGGCCGCCACACGGCGTGGCCTCACGCGTCATGGGCGCATGCACGCGTCCAAGAAGGCGAACACGTCCGTCTCCCAGGTCGCCGTGCTCAGATAGACTATGTTGTGCCCTTCTTCGGGAGTCCGACCGAAGGCAGGGTAGATCCGGAGTCGATGTGGCTTGGCGAGCCGCGTCATATCAGCGGCGAGCGACTCTCCAGGCTCGATGGAGTAGTCGTTCGAAGCGTGAATGAAGAAGATTGGGACGGTCGTACGGGACACCGCGGTCCTGAGGCGCTCGCGGAGTGGGGCCGAGCGCCAGCTGCCGGCCGCGCTCGCGAAATCGATCGCCGCGCGCAGTGTGCTGTCGTGCTCGGCGATTAGCAAAGTCAGGGAGCCCCCGAACGAGTGCCCCACAACCGCGACGCGACCCGCGTCGACCTCCGGGAGCGAGCGCAGGTACTTGAGACCGGCGAACGCATCGCTTAGCTCGTCACCCTCCAGGAGCCGCACTTGCAGGCGGTCGTGAGCCTCCTGCCCGTTTGCGGCCAACTCTGCAGCGCGTAGATCTCCGCTGTAGCTCCCCTGACCTGCCGAGAGCCCAGCCCCTCGCCGGAACAAATAGAGGAACACATACCCGTGGCGCGCGAAGATCGGTCCCAGCCGGGCAGCTCCTCGCTCGCGATTACGCGTATCACGGCGGCCGTTCGCCGAGTTCGCGCTGTCGAGCGCGCTGCCGTGGCTGAACAGCACGGCCGGGAATGGCCCCTTGCCGTGCGGGCGCCAAACCAGGCCGCGGAGTCTGAGCGCCCCGTTCTGCACCACGACCGTATCAGGTCCAACAAGACCCTGGTCTTCAGAGTGAGGCGCAACGGCAAGAACAGCAACGAGGGCGATAGCGAACACGCGGCTACACCCTCCGGTATGGCGGCCTAACGACCTGCGCATCAGCTGCAGGCCCTCAAGCCCGCCCCCACACAACCCTTCGTTCCACGGCGCGCTCGAGGAGAGTGCCGCCCGTGCGGGACTCCGCGCCCGTCCGGCCTGTCCGCTGCATGCGCGGGTTGGGCCGCACGTCGGGGAACCCAGGGGGAAACCTAAGCTCCTGCCTGGCAGGAGCGATGGACAGGCCTGGTCAGTCCGCGCCGAGGCAATCGCGGGCGAATCGCTCGGTCTCGTCATCCGCCGGGAAGAACGCCTCGATCCGAAGCTCTTGGGCAGTGATGTCGAGAGGCGCGCCGACTGTGGTCACCATCGAGAAGAAGCTGAGCCGCAGCGCATCCTTCCGAAACTCGACCGGGTAGAACGGCAGCTCGGCGGGGGTCGCGAGCGGGCCTGGAGTGGGCGATCCCGGATAGGTTCGCAGCTCCTCCAGCAGCGACACAACCCGGCGGTCGGGCACTCCGCCAACTGCCTCTCGAAATACCCGCTGTACCAGTGCCTGGGCGACAACCTCCCAGTTGGCGATCCATGGGCGGAGTCCCGCTGGATCGAACATCGTCCTCAGCAGGTTCCTAGGTTCTGGAGCCGGCTCCACGAAATGGGCGAACAGCCTGGGGGCCGCTCGATTCGTCTGGAGCACGTTCCACTGCCGGTCCAAGACGACGGCCGGGTACGGCTCCTGGTGATCGAGAAGACGGGTCAACGCCCGGCGTATCTGGGTCAGCTCCGAGGACTCCAGCGCTCCCTCCGGGTACATCGGCGCATACCCTGCCGCCACGAGCAGCGCGTTGCGCTCTCGCAACGGCACATCGAGTGTCTCAGTCAGCCGCTGCACCATGTCCCGGCTCGGCACTGATCGCCCGCTCTCCACGAAGCTGAGGTGGCGCGGAGAGATGTCCGCCTCCAGGGCCACGGTGAGCTGGCTCTTCCGGCGAAGGCGACGCCACTCCTTGAGCAGCAGACCAAACGGGCCGCGAACCGGTGCGGTGCGATGGGACAAGGGAGACCTCCCTTTCCGACCAACATGGAGTCTGAACGGCCGGTCCGCACTTCCCTCGGAGGGAATTGAGCCGGGAAGTGCCTAAGCCCAGATTCGCGCGGTACTGGCCACCAGTCGGCCGAATTTCGAATCCGAGAGCCCGTAGCGGGCGTGGAGACAATGATGACCGCATTCCCCATTCATACTATCGACACCGCGCCGGAGGGATCCAAGGAGACTCTGGTGCGGGTGAAGGAGGCCCTTGGCATGGTCCCGAACCTGGCCGCAGGCATGGCCGAATCCCCAACCCTGCTCCGAGCGTTCTTCGCAGCGCGAGAGATCTACTCGCAGGGCACGCTGAGCCCGATCGACATCCAGGTGCTGTCGCTGACCAACGCGTTCGAGAATGGCTGCGAGTGGTGCATGGCGTTTCACTCCACCGGCGCGCTCAGGGATGGACTTTCGAAGGACGCGCTCGAGGACCTCCGTGCGGGGCGCGCGCCGCGGGACCCGCGGCTCCGGGCCCTGAGCGATCTGTCCCGGACTATGGTAAGGAATCGCGGCAAGGTGAGTGAGCAGGACCTAGAAGCCTTCTACGCCGCCGGCTTCAGCAAGGCGCAGACCCTGGAGGTCGTGCTAGGGGCCGGATTCTCAGCCATGGCGAACTTTTCGGGGCACCTAGTGCATGCTCCGCTCGGGGCCGCCCTCGAGCCCTATGCCTGGAGCAAGCCGGTGACTCGCGTGGGCGATTGCGGGGCCGCCGCTTCTCCATCAACGCCAGCGGCCACCCGGTAGGGTCCCACCGAGACGTTAGCCGGTTGAGCGTTCGGCAACTGCGTGATATGATAAAGCCTAGCGGCAAGAGAGGGACCCTGAGCAAAGTCGCTCTTCTCATCGGGAACTCGGACGGCATCGGACTCGCCTTGACCAGGCGGCTACTCGAACGCGGATTCGCAGTGACCGGCGTCTCGAAGAGCCCATCGCCGGTCTCGCACCAAGCCTACCGGCATATCGTCTTGGATGTTTCAAGTGCAGACTACGGAGCCAAGCTCGACGCGGCACTGCCCTCGGGCGGCATTCGCCTTTGTGTCTATTGCGCTGGCATCGGCGAGCACTTCGCCATGGATGGACTCCAACAGGATGTGGCGACGCTCCAAGTTAACCTAGTTGGCCTCGTCAAGACCGTGGAAAGGATCCTTCCTCGAATGGTGGCCGATGGTCCGGCCGTCCTCGCTGGTCTTTCCAGTCTGGCTGACGTCACCCCGTCTCGGGTTGCTCCGGCCTATGCGGCCTCCAAGGTTGGCATGACGTACTACCTGGAGGGGCTCGCCGGAGCGGTCCGAAGAACCGGAGTCTCAGTGGTCAACGTGCGCCTCGGCTTCGTAGACACTAAGATGGCCAAGTCCACGTGGAAGCCCTGGATGATTAGTCCCGACGAGGCGGCTAAGCGAATCCTGCGTTCGCTACTCCAAGACCAACCGGCCACTCGACTCAACATCCCACGGCGGTCAGCCGCGGTCGCAATGGCAGCTGCGGCAGTGGTTCGCTTGGCCGGCCGATAGGGTACGCCCTCCTGTGTCGGCCCAACGACGAAGGGCTAATCAGCTGCAAACGACCTGTGAAAACCTATGGTCCATACCCCCGCTGGGAGGGTTGGACCCGGGCGGCGTCCGGCGTCGCCCGCGTTTGTCGGCTGCATTAGCGGGTTAGGCCGCAACCGGCGCGGTATCAGCCCGTGAAGAGCAGGTTGATCAACTCCTCAAGCCGCCTACCTTCTGGGGTCGGTCGGTCGTCCGCATCGAAGCCCACCGCCGCAAGTCGGTCGCCGACCAACTCTCTTAGTTCGGCGCGATCCGCGTTGTATAGAGGTGCCCGCCCGAGCCGGAACTCCTCCAGGCGGGCACGAAGGCCCTCCTCAAGCGGGAGGACGCGGAGGAGATAGTCCGCATCCACGCGCCGGAGTTCGGCCATCCGAGCCCCCACCTCGGCTGCATGCGCTGGTTAGGCCGCACGGCTCAGGCGCTAATAGATCACTGGGTCGCTGATCGAGTTTCCTCCCCTTCACGGCCGCATGCTTCGAGTCCGCAGCCCCTGGGCCTCAAGGGCCAGGTAGCGGTTGTTGAGTCCGCCCGTCAAACGCGCGACCAGCCAGCCGAGGGGGCCCGAGAACCCGACGGACAGCGTGGCCCGGGTCCCCTGGCCGACAGGCTCCACACCGTGTCTCGCGGTCACGAGCACGCCGGGACTCCGGGTGACCCAGATGAAGCTGCGGCCCTCCCGAAGCTCCGTGACTTCCCAGATCGCCGTCGGAAGCTTCGGCTGCCGGATCCGCGCCCGGCTGCCGGCTGCGAGGGGACCGCGGTCGAGCCGCTCGATCCTCGTGACGGTAGGAGTCCACTCGGGCCAGCGCTCGACGTCGGCCATGACGGCCCAGACCCGGTCCGGCGGCGCGGCGATGTCCACGGTGATGCTGAAGTCTGTCATGGCTACCCGGGCGGAATCGGCGAGTCGTGGAATGCCGCTCGCCGCCATCGCTCGCCGACTCGGATCCAGATCTGTGTGACCTGTAGCCGGGTGGCGAACGACACTCCGTTCTGCGTGCCTTCGGACGTGACCTGGCTGCTCACCACGGCCGCGGCCGGATACCAGCGAATCGAGACCGCGGAGGTCTCGTAGCGATCCACGCGCAGCTTTCCGCTCTGGAGGTCGGCTCGCCGGCTTCGCACATAGTCGAGCCACTGGGTCCTGTCGAGGACCGTCCCGCTCCCTCCATTAGTGTGCACGTAGTCGGCCGTGAGCAAGGTATCCAGCGTCTCCGCGTCTCCCCGCTGGAAGGCCAGGCTGAAGGCCTGAAGCGCCACGTGCAGGGCGGCGCGCTGCGCGCTGTCGGGCTCGCTCACCGCCGTAGCGAGCACCAGGAGAAGTGATAGCATCGCGATGCTCGTGTGTTGCTACTTCGGGTTGGCGATGTCTTTGATGAAGTACCCGACCAGCCGCCAACGCCCCTCCTGGCGCCCCAGCAGGTACGTGACCAGCTCCCGGTCCCACTGGCGGAACTTGTTCCGCCCGGTCTCCTCCGTCACGACCAGGGCGGCGTCGCCCCGGAGGTACACGCGAGGACCTGCAACCGGTTCTCGTAGGGGCCGGCCTGCTTGAGGAAGTTCACTGGCCATTCCGTGAGCCGTGGTCCGGCAAGGTACATTTGGACCTCACCCCGGCCGGCGCGTTGCGGCGGAAGCCTTCGTGGTACTCCTCGACGGTGGCGACGACGGCGACTGAGTCCGGGGGCTTGGCGGAAGCCGCAGACGTGGTACACGAGGGCGGAGCCACTCACACCCGACCTACCGCACCTCAATGGGCGCCGTCCACCGAAACGTCCCCCACGCCATCGCGAGTGTGCCGTGCCTGGCGTCGCTCGCCTCGATCGCGATGGTGAACTGCTCCACCGGTGTCTCCACGCTGTCCGACTTCATCGGCACCGTGCCCACGTCCTGGGCCCGGCGGTATTCCGTTCCCCACTGCCCGGTCTGCCGGTTCACGATGAGGTCGACGCCACCGACGTGCGGTACGGTCCACAGGGTGTACGTCCCCGCGGGCAGTGACAATCCCGCGAGCGTGATCGGCGCCGAGGTCGTGAACTGGGTTGCGGCATTCGCGCCCGTGCGCCAGACACGGTCGTAGCTGATCACGTTGCCCAGCAGCGTGCGCCCGCGCGCCAGCGGGCGACCGTAGTCCACCGAGAAGGTCGCGGCGCCGATGGTGGCGCGTGTGGTATCGCGCACGCTGAGCTGCTGCTGTCCGGTGCGCCGTTCCGCGGCCGCGAAACGATCCCCGATCGAGTCGATGTCGGGCAGTGTCGCCGTCCGCGCGACGGCGACCTTGTAGGTGCTCCGCGTCCCCGAATAGGTCAGCATCCGCCCGCTGCTGTCGACCGTCACATCCCCGGTCCCCGCCAACCAGTCGTGCCGCAGCTCCACCTTGCCGCCCGCCTCCGGATGCACGAAGCCCCGGTGCAGCGTGAAGCTCGGTCCGACGTCCCGATCGGGATAGAACTGCCGGAACAGCACGCTGTCGCCCGGCGCGAGCCTGGCCGCCGCGGCCTGGCGGAGCGCCGCCGCGATCTCCAGCTCGATCACGCTGTACATCATGGACACGTGCGGCACGGTGATCGCTCCGCCCGTGGTGAACGCGGTGTCCCGCACGCCGGCGCTGTCGCGGACCGAGATGGTCACCCTGTCCTTGGAGAAGTCGGCCGTGACCCGGCGTCCGCGCTCCCTCGGCGACCCGCCGTTCGGGGTGCGAACGTCCATCACCATGTGCCGGATCGTGCCGTCGGACTTCAGGTCGAACTCGGTGTGCCGCCGCCGCACGAACGGCCAGCGATCCACACCGTCCGTGACCAGCCGCGTGGGCGCGCGCGCGATGCGCTCGACGGAGACCGTGTCGTTGCCAAGCGTGGTGACGAAACCGTAGCGCTCGGGTGGCGTGGCGTGGCTGCAGGCGAGGAACAAGACCGGGAAGAGTGCCGACCGCTTCATCTGATGCCCTCGTGAAGGTGAGCGTCGCCGCTCAGCAGGCACGCGGCGGACTTCCGTAACCCCGTGGTTCGTGAGTCCTTCCTCAGGCACGAAAGAGGATCCGGCCGAGCAGAGCGGCCCAAAGGTACAGGCCGACTCCGAATATCGTGTGGGTCATCAGGCTCTTCAGCCGGGCCTGGCTGGGCTTGGCCGTCCTCGAAGCGGCGATGCCGAGCCCGAACGATGGTTGCATGACGAGGAAGGGCACGAGTACGGTCAGGACGCCGAACGCCAGGGCCGGCAGCAGTGTCGGCCGCTCGAGCCAGTTTCCTGAGACAAGTAGGACGAACACCAGGGCGAACGCGACACCGATGGAGTAGTGCGCGATCCAACCCAGGGTGCACTCATGCGGCTTCGGCTGAGCGGCCGCGATGCTCCGATGGACGAAGGTGCCACCGGGCATGTGGAGCAACCAACGGCCGAGCAGACAATAGTCCAGCGACGGAATGCTGAAGCCGCGCCTCAGCAGCAACGCCCAGAGATCGATCAGGAGGGTCGCGCCCAGTCCGACAAGGACTGCGTCGATGATGTGCCGCACCTCGACGCCGATGGACACCGCGTCAGCTGCCATGACGTGGGATCCCTACCGGCGGATCGGTGCGAAGCCGCCTGCCGTCGACGATCGCCCACTGCTCTCTACGGAATAGCAGTGCCCCGAGTGTCGCGCCCGCTGCACCGCCCAGGGCCGCGCCGACGATGACCTTGGTGTCATCCTGGCCACCGCAGTAGACGCCGTAGTCGTCCTGATTGGCGAGGCAGCCGACGGCCCCGCCGGCGGCAGCACCCAGAAGGAACCCGACCACACCGCCGGCGACGCTCGGCTTTCGCCCGCGGCTGAGCTCCACCTGGGTGATGTTGGCGAGCGGAATAGTGAGCCGAGATGTGTCTGCGGCCAGGACCAGTGTGGTATCAGTGAGGGCTCGATACGTCCCGGTCTGCACCAGCAGGAGTGGGCTCGAGGCGCTCACCCGGAGCCGGGTGGCCGGGGTCAGCTGCACCACCTCCTGAGAGTGCAGCGCGGCCAGGGGCCAGCAGAGAGCGAGGACAACGAGCCGGACCCGCATTGAAGCTCGACTAGCCCTCGTCAGGGGACCAGCGCCAGCACGAGAAACCTCCGAGCTCAATCCTCCTCCGGCGGTTTGAACTTCTCCACCCCCGGCGCCGGACTCCACGGGTGCTCCGGCTCGAACGTCTTCCACAGGAGCGCCGACACCTTTCGGATCAGCACGTACCCCTCGTTGTCGTCGACCCAGCGCTGGTCCTCCTGCTCCTTGGTGATCACGGAGAACACGTAGTCCCCCGACGGAGCGTTCACCAGCACCACTTCCGACTTCGACTGATCCACCGCCCCCTGCTTGGACGCGGCCTGCACCCACGGCGGGATCTGTGACAGGGCCTGGCCGTTCCAGTAGATCCGGGTGAGATGGCGGTACATCTCCTGGCTCGCGGCCGGACTCACCGCTTTCTCCTGCCGGATCATGACCAGCAGCTCGGCGATCTCACGCGGCGTGGTCTGTCCCCAGCCGTATCTGGCGCGCGCGTCCTCCCGTCCCGGGACGCGCGAATTCACCCGGGTCGAGTCGAACCCGTGCGCGCCGAGCCACTCGTTGATCGCGGCGCCGCCGACCAGGCCCTGGAGCCAGAGCGAGGCAGTGTTGTCGCTGGTGGTGATCATCATCAGCGCCGCCTTGCTCAGCGGGATCGTCGCGGAGTCCTCCAGCGCGCCGATGAGATCGTGCCCTTCATAGAGCAGCGAATCGGTGTAGATCAGCGGCTGCGCGAACGACAGGCGTCCCTGCGCGACGGCGTCGAAGGTGCCGATCAGGATCGGTATCTTGACCATGCTCGCCGTTGGGAACGCCTCGTCCGCCCGGATCGCGGCGGTCCGGCCGGTGCGCAGGTGGCGGACGTAGATGCCTACGACACCTCGAACCTCTCCGGCGAGCGCCTCGAGCTGGCGCTGGAGCGTGGCGTCGGGGTGCGGGGTCTCGGGTGCGCTCCTGGCACCGCCGCACGACATGGCCACCAGCGCGAGCGCGACGATGGACGGCATTCTGGATTTCGGCATGCAACAGGCTACCGCGGCTCTCATCATGGGGCAAGCTGAACCACGCGTCCTACCGCGCGTCACGCTGTGCGCCTACGCTTAATGCCCTATGTCCGCATCCCCGTCCATTCCCGGATTTCGTCCCGTCCCCTTCACCGGGGTCATCTACGTCATGGCGGAGGCCGCGCGCAGTGGCTACCGCTACGGTCATCCGGCCTGGTGCAACCTCGGCCAGGGCCAGCCCGAGACGGGTCCGCTTCCGGGCGCCCCAGCGAGAGTGGAGCAGATCGAGATCGGCGTGAACGATCAGGATTACGCGCCGGTGCCGGGCATCTGGGAGCTCCGCCGCGCTGTCGCGGAGCTGTACAACCAGCTCTACCGGCGCGACAAGGCCTCACGGTACACCGAGCGGAACGTCTGCATCTGCGGCGGCGGCAGGGCTTCCCTCACCCGCGCGGTTGCCGCCCTGGGCCAGGTGAATCTCGGTCACTTTCTTCCCGACTACACGGCCTACGAAGAGCTGCTCGACATCTTCAAGCTCTTCACGTCCATCCCCATCCTGCTCGAGGGGGAGCGAGGCTACCACTTCAGCGTGGATGACCTCCGGCGCGAGATCACGGGTCGCGGTCTCTCGGCGGTGCTGCTCTCCAATCCCTGCAACCCGACCGGCAGGGTGATTCAGGGGGACGAGCTGAGAAGCTGGGTGGACGTGGCGCGGGAGATGGGCTGCTCGCTGCTGGTGGACGAGTTCTACTCGCACTACGTATGGCAGGAGACCGGGGAGGACTCGGGCCTGGTGTCGGCCGCGCGCTACGTGGACGACGTGGACGCAGACCCGATCGTGCTGTTCGACGGCCTCACCAAGAACTGGCGCTATCCCGGCTGGCGCTGCACCTGGATCGTCGGCCCGCAGACGGTCATCGAGGCGGTCTCGAGCAGCGGCTCGTTCCTCGATGGCGGTGGGAGCAAGCCGCTGCAGCGCTCCGCGGTACCGCTGCTCGCTTCGGAGCACGTCGCGGCAGAGACGCGGGCGATCCGCGAAGCATTCCTGCGGAAACGGGCGATCCTGGTGCGAGGGTTGCGCGAGGCGGGCGTGCGGTTCGACCTGGAGCCGGAGGGCACCTTCTACTGCTGGGGTGACGTGTCGGCGCTCCCCGAAGGGCTCAACGACGGGATGACGTTCTTCCGCGCCGCGCTCGACCGGCAGGTCATCACCGTGCCGGGCGAGTTCTTCGACGTGAATCCGGGGAAGCGACGGAGCGGTCGCCCGTCGCGGTTTCGGAACTACGTGCGCTTCTCGTTCGGTCCCGAGGAAAAAGTCGTGACGGAAGGCGTAGCGCGCATCTTGGAGCTGGTGCGGGCTACTGGGAAGCCCGCACCTTCTTGATCTCCTCCGTCAGCCGCGGCACGACCTCGAACAAGTCGCCGACGATGCCGTAGTCCGCGATCTTGAAGATCGGCGCGTCCTTGTCCTTGTTCACCGCCACGATCGTCTTCGCGGTGCGCATCCCCGCCAGATGCTGGATCGCCCCGGAGATGCCCAGCGCCAGGTAGAGATCGGGACTCACCACCCGACCGGTCTGTCCGATCTGATCTGTCGCCGGCCGCCAGCCGTCGTCCGTTACGGCGCGCGTCGCGCCAACGGCGGCGTTGCCGAACGCCTCGGCTAGCTCCTCGAGCAGCTTGAAGTTCTCCGGACCGCGGAGACCCCGTCCGCCGCTCACGATGACCGGGGCCTCCCCGAGATCGAGCTTTGCGCCCCCTCCCTGCGACATCTCGGTGACCCGCACCCGCGCCGCCGCGGGATCCGCGGCGGGTCCGCCTTCTCGACCCGCGCGGTGCGCGGCTGCTCGGCCGCCGCGATCGCACCCGGACGCAGGGAAACCAGCGCGGGGGCTCCGGTCAGCCGGAGGGTGACGATGATCTTGCCGGTGAAGGCGGGATGCCGGGCAAGCAGCGCATCGCCCTGGAGCTCGAAGCTCGTGACGTCGGAGGCGAGGCTCACGCCGAGACGCGCCGCCACCCGGGGGGCAAGATCGCGTCCCTGCGCCGACGCGGGAAAGAACGCGGCGCGGCACCGGCGCTCTTGATTCGAGCGGCCGCGGTCGCCGCGAATGCCTCCGGGCCGTAGCGCTCCAGGCCGGCATGCTCGACCACGGTGACGACATCCGCCCCGTACCGGCCGAGCTCCTCCGCTCGCGCGGCGATCCCCGGCGGGCCCATCACGAGCGCGTGCACTTCGCCACCGCCCGCGGCGTCCGCCGCCTGCCGCGCGGCCGTGACCGTCTCGAACGCGACCTTCCGCAGGGATCCGTCGCGCGATTCCGCAAACGCGAAGAACGTCGCCATCACAGCACCTTCGCTTCGGTCTTGAGGAGTCGCACGAGCTCGGGCACCGCGTCGGAGCCTTCGCCGATGATCCGGCCGGCGGCCCGCTCCGGGGGCAGGTCCATGGATTCGACGGTGAGACTCACCTTGCCCAGCTGCGCCGGCTTCGATTCCAGCGGCTTCTTCTTCGCGGCCATGATCCCCTTGAGCGAGGCGAGCCGCGTGCGGGCGATCCCCTCGTCGATGGTGAGCACCGCCGGCAGCGGAAACTCGACGGTCTCGGTCGCGCCTTCGAGATCGCGATGCGCGGTGCCGCGGCCGTTTCCGACCTCGAGGTATGAGATCGCGCTCACCGCCGGCAGGTCGAGCAGCTCGGCAGTCATCGGCCCGACCGTTCCGCTCGCGGTGTCCGTCGCCATTTTGCCGAAGAGGATCAGGTCATACCCGCCATCCTTGAGCTCGGCCGCCAGGGCGGTCGCGATGGCGAACCCGTCGAAGGGCACCTCGTCGGACTTGAGGTGGATGGCACGCGTCGCCCCGATGGCGAGCGCCTTCCGCAGCGTCTCCTGGACGCCATCGGGACCGAGGCAGATCGCGACGACCTCCCCGGAACCGGCCTTCTCGACCTGCTGCAGCCCGACCTCGAGCGCGTAGCCGTCGAAGTCGCTGATCTCGTACTTGAGTCCCGCCTGGTCCAGCGACTTGCGGTCCGCACCGATGGCGAATCTCAGCTCCATCTCCGGCACCCGCTTCAAACACACCGCGATCTTCAACATTCGCTCCCTGAAAAGTCACCCGATGGCGCGGCCAGTCCGCGGCAAACCTAGTCGCATGCCGCCGCGCCCGCCATGCTCGCACAAGACGTTGATTTGCTGTGACTTACGTCGTGGAATCGACAGTGCATCGGGAGGGGAGGGATCGGGCAGCTTGCCCAGCGAGGCTGGTGGCTCAATCCACGTCCCCTATGCCGCCCGGCTGGCCCGGTCCGCCCAGGGTGGTCTGCACGACCAGGCGGAACATCCGCTCCTGTCCCGGCGTCAGGAATCGCTCGACCGTGGGCCCGCTCGGATTGCCCTGGTTGATGTTGAACGTGCCGAAGCTGGCGTAGCGGTTCTGGAACAGGTTGGTGACGATGCCGGTGATCTCCCACCGCCCGAACTCCACCCCCACCCGCGCGTCGGCCACGAAGTAGCTGTCGAGCTGGTCGGTGACGTTGGCCTCGTCGCCCCGGAGCCACTGCTTGCCGGTGAAGCGGCCGTCGGCGCCGACGTAGACGGTACTCGCCGATCCGGACGCGTGGCTCCGCCCTTGAGAATGTGGTCCGGCACCAGGGGCATCCGGTCGCCCGGCTCGACCTCGTTCTCGGTCGGGAACGGGTTGATAACCGGCTCCTCGGGTTCCTCCTCCGTCACTCCCCGGATGCTGAAGATCTCCGCCTCGCTCTCGAACGTCGCCCGGGTGTACGAGTAGTTGAGGTAGAGCGAGTGCCCCTGCGGAAACCGATAGGCGGTGGCGAGCTCGAGACCGACACGGCGGGTCTTGTCGAGGTTGAGGAAGAAGCCGTCAATCGTGCTGCCGCTGGGCCCCTCGCCGGGGAACGGCGTGAGGAAGATGTCGTTCGACACGTTCATGTGGTACGCCGAGCCCTCGAGCACGAAGGAGCTCGTCGCGTAGCGGCAGCCGACCTCGAACGTGCTGGCCTTGACCGGCTCGAGCGGCGGATCGTCACCCAGCGCGAACGGCAGCGGGCAGGGCGATTCGGGATCGGCGCAGGCATTCTCGATCACCGCGGGCGCGCGGAAGCTCTTGCCCCAGGAGCCGAAGACCGAGCCGCTGGAGCCGACCGCGAGGGTGACGCCGACTCTCGGATTGAACTGATTGTAGACGCCGACCGTGTCGAGCGAGGGATCGAGCAGGTTCTCGTAGGGGATCCGCACGTAGTCGTACCGCGCGCCCGCGGAGAAGGTGACCCGGCCCGTGGTGTAGTCGCCCATCAGGAACGGCGCGACGTCCCAGAGCGGACTCTCCACCTGTGTGGTGAGCGTGCGCTCCCCGCCGAACTTCACGGAATCGGCGAAGATGTCGATGCTGACCCTGGTGACACTGCCGTCCACCCCTCCCCGCAGGCTGAAGCGACGAGTTGTCATTGACCAGCCCGGTCCAGCGGTAGTCCGCGGTGTACCCGAAGCTGGTGTTGTAGGAGATGCCGAATACGTCCGGGTCTTCGGCCTGGTTGACGTTGAACCGCTCGGAGCGGTGGCGCCGGTAGTAGAGCGTCGCGGAGCCCCGGCCCGTGCCGATCTGGGTGTAGCCCTGCACCGCTCCCTGATACGCCCAGAGGTTTTCATAGTCGTTGGCGCTGAGGTTGGAGTCCGGGCTCGATTCGAAGATGGACTCGGGCAGCGAGCCCGCGGTCTGGACGTCCGAGTTGGCGTACATGCCCTGGAAGTGGATGCCGCTCCGCTCGCCGAGCTTGCCGCCGTTCACGAAGCCGCTGTACTCCTCGGCGCCGGTGACGTCGCGCCAGCCGTCCTCGCGGTTGTAGTTGCCGCCGGCGTACCAGTCGAAGCCGCCGGTGGTGAGGCCCGAGACGTTTCCTTCCGCCCGGAACGCGCCGAAGCTGCCGCCCGAGAGCTCGATGGTGGATTGGGTCGGGCCCTGGCCCCGCGCGGTGACCAGGTTGATCGCGCCGCCCAGCGCGTTGCGCCCCAGCAGCGAGCCGTTGCCCGAGAGCACCTCGATCCGCTGGATGTGATCCATCGGCAGCAGGTCGAAGTTGACCTGCGACGCCTCCGGCTCGTTCATCCGGACGCCGTCGAGGAACACCGCCACGCCCTGCGGCAGACCTACCACCGGCGAGGAATAGAACCCCCGCGAGGAGATGTTGAGCTTGTACGGGCTGCCGAGGTCGTCGTAGGTCGAGAAACCGGAGAGCTGGCGGGTCGCGTCCGAGAGCACCCGCGGCTCGTACGCGTCCACGTCCTCGGCGTTGAGCGTCGTCACTCGGGCCGGGATGCCGGAGCCGACGGTCGGGCCGGCGGTGGGCCGGATGCCGCCGACGACTTCGATCGGCGGCAGCGTGAAGGCCGTGCTGTCCTTGGCCGTGGTGTCACGGACCTGGGCGTGGGCGACGGATCCCACGAACAGTCCGGCGGTCACGAACAGACACGTCCGATTCATCCACAAGCTCCTCGAGTAGAGAATTGTCCTGCGGGAGCTACCTGAGAGGTAAACCGTCGCGGGAGGCATGCCCACCGTCGGGACCGGCGGGTCGTTCGTAGATGGCAGCCATGACCACGCGGTCGGGAGGCACGCCGATGACGATCAGCCCGTCGTCGTCCGGGCCGCCGCCATCGAAGTCCACGCAGCAGTGCTCGATCGTTACCAGGCCGGGAAGCGCTGCCTCCTGCAGCGCCGGCGAATCACCCCGATCGAGCCGGATGAGGTCGCTGGCGGTGAAGCTCCGGGACCCGTCCAGATCCTCGTAGACCGTGAGCTGATGCACCTTGGCGTCGCGCTCGGCCTGGATGATGACGCCGTCGTCCGAGTCGCCGCCGCCGTCGAGGTCGTAGCAGCAGCGGTCCACGACGACGGGCGGGGACGCGCGGAGCGTCAGGTACGTTCCCACCGCCAGCACCAGCCCGGCGGCCAGGGCCTGGAAGGCCGGACGGCGACGTCGCGGCGAAGCGGCACCCTGCGACCGCTCGCCACGACGCAGCCGCCCGAGCACCTCCGGGCCGAGGGACGCCCTTGGGCGGAAGCTGATCCCGCGCAGGGTGCGGTCCAGCTCGGCGAGATCCGCCGGCAGCTCTTCCGGGTCGCCCTTCACCGGGCCATCGCTCCTCTCAAGCGCCCCAGCACCCGCCACAGGCGGGTGCGCACGCTGCCCTCGCTGATTCCGAGGATCTGCGCCACCTCGGCGGTATCGAGACCCGAGCCGTAACGCAGGCCTACCAGCTCCCGGTCGGCGGGCGCGAGGCCGGCCACCGCGTCCAGCACGCGGCCGACCTCTTCCTCGCGGAGCAGTCGCTCCTCGGGCGAGGGCGCCTCGTACACTAGGTCGTGCATCGTTCCGAGGGTCACGTACTGGCGGAGCCGGGCCCGGCGGCGCCAGTCCGCAAGGACGTTGCGCGCCACGGTGAGGATCCAGGCCTTCGGGGTGCCCTTGAGCGGATCGAACCGATCGGCCGCCCGCACGACCTTGAGGAAGGTCTCGGCCGTGAGGTCCTCGGCCACGTCCACCTGAGGGACGTGGAATCGGAAATAGTTGTAGACCGCGACCCCGTGGGCCTGGTACCACTCGCGGCAGAGCGCCTCGCCCTGGTCCGGGGCGCTGCTGGAAGTGCCGGGTGTTTCGGGGATCGAGGGCCGGGTCACGTGATGGATACGCACGACGCCTTTCGGCGTCACAGGGGCGGGTGAAGGGCCGCGGGCCGCGGCCACGTCACGTGAACGCGGGCAGCCCCGTGATCGCCTGGCCCACGATGAGCGAATGCATGTCGTGGGTGCCCTCGTAGGTGTACACCGACTCGAGGTTGGCCATGTGCCGCATCGAGTGGTACTCGACGAGGATGCCGTTGGCGCCGAGCAGGCGGCGCGCCTCGCGGGCGCACTCGCAGGCCATGTTCACGTTGTTCCGCTTGCAGAGCGAGACCTGCTCCGGCGTCATGGTGCCCGCGTCCTTGAGCCGGCCGAGCTGCAGGGTCATGAACTGCGCCTTGGTGATCTCGGTGAGCATCTCGGCCAGGCGCACCTGCTGGATCTGGGTCCCGGCGATCGGCTTGTCGAACATCACCCGGTGCTGCGCGTAGCGCAGCGCCTCGTCGTAGCAGGCCATGGCCGCGCCGATGCCGCCCCAGGCGATGCCGTACCGCGCCTGGGTGAGGCACATGAGCGGGCTCTTGATTCCGCCGGACTTGGGCAGGATGGCGTCCTTCGGCAGGTGCACGTCCGCGAGATGGATCTCGCTGGTGTCGCTGGCCCGGAGGGACAGCTTCCCCTTCTGGTCCTTCGCCGTGTAGCCCTTGGTGTCGGTCGGGACGATGAAGCCGCGGATCGACTTGGGATCGTCCACGCTTCCCGTCTTGGCCCAGATGATGGAGACCGTGGCCTGCGAGCCGTTGGTGATCCACATCTTGGTGCCGTTCAGGACCCAGCCGTCCTTGGTCTCCCGGGCGGTCGTGATCATGCCGCTGGGATTGGAGCCGTAGTCCGGCTCGGTCAGCCCGAAGCAGCCGATCTCCTGGCCCGAGGCGAGCAGCGGGAGCCAGTTCTTCTTCTGCTCCTCGGAGCCGAAGGCATAGATCGGATACATGACCAGCGCGCCCTGCACCGACGCGAACGAGCGGATCCCCGAGTCGCCCCGCTCCAGCTCCTGCATGATGAGGCCGTAGGCGACGTTGTTGAGGCCCGCGCAGCCGTACTCCTCCGGCAGGTTGGCGCCGAAGAGGCCGAGCTCCGCCATCCCGGGGATCAGCTGCTTCGGGAACTTCCCCTCGATGTAGGCCTCGCCGATCACCGGGATCAGGTTCTCCTCGACCCAGGTGCGGACGGTGTCGCGCACGGCGCGCTCCTCCTCGGACAGGAGGCTGTCGAGGTTGAGGAAGTCGACCCCGGTGAACTGGGAGGTGGGAGCTGCGGTGGCCATTGGGTCCTCGTCCGTTGTCTGTTTTGGCAAGAGACAAGGAAGATAGCCCGCCGGCCGACGGGATGCTAAGTCTAGGCGGTGGTAGTGGTTGCGGTCGCCAGTCTACGGCGGGCGGTGGGCAGCACGCCGACCTCGCGGGCCTTGGCGCGGAAGAGTGGGCCGTGGTCCACCGGCAGGCCGGTCTCCGCCTGCCACTGGTGCACCATCTCGTGAAGCATGGTGTGCTCCACCTCGTCCCACGGGTGGCGGGCGAGGTGCCGGCGGCTGATCGAGATCTCGAGCGGCCGGCCGCTTCGCAGATCCACCGCCAGCTCGCCCAGGCGAACCCGCATGCGGCTGGAGATGCGAATCGGGATGTCGCCCAGTACTCCGCCGAAATGGATGGCGTTCAGCCCCTCGTGGAGCTTGCGGAGGCGGTGGAGCAGGCGGATGTCGCCTGGACGGGGCCGCTCCCGCTGAACCGGCCGCTCCGGAGGAGGCGCGAACTCCTCGACCGGGAAGGCCAGAAACTCCCGCTCGGCCTCGCGTCGCGCCGCTCGTGACAGCCGCGGGTCGAGAAACCGCACGATGGCGCTGAGCACCGGGTCGGGTGCAAAGCTGTATCCACGGTGCAGCCGCAGCACTCGACGGCCGCCCAGGCTGACCATGACGGTGCGATTGTTGTGGACGATCAGCCGGCTGATGTCTCGAAGTCCTAGCTGGAAGAGGCGGTCGAGCAGTGTCACAACCCTTGATCTCCTCCCGCCACCGAAACCGCGACTTTCGGCTGGCCTGCGCGGGCGAACGAGTGGGTATCCGAGCGCAGGAACCGGCGTGCCGAGGGCTCCCACCGGTAGTGCTGGATGTGTACCGCGCGCGAATCGATCTTCACCAGGTTGAAGACCGACGGGCGGCCTCCCCGGGACCGGTGGCTGTGGGTTCCGGACGTGCTCACGGCCAGGCTTCCGTCAATCTGTCCCGCCCCCTCGTGGTGATCGTGGCCGCACAGCACGAGGTCGGCGCCGGTGTCGAGCAGGCGACGGTGGGCGGAGCGCCAGCGGGCGAGCCCCATCCGCCCGGAGTGCGCGCCCCGGAGCACGTTGTGATGGAACACCAGGACGCGCACCAATCCCGCCGGCGCATCGCGGAAGATCGCGCCGACCCGATCGGTCTCGCTTCGAGGCAGATGACCCTTCACCGCGACGTCGTTCAGGTTCCAGGTCAGCGAGCCGAGCGCCACGCCGTAGCTGCTGAGCGCGCCGACGAGGATCGCGCCGGGGATCTCGATGACCGGCGTCAGATCGCCGAAGTAGCGGGTGTACTTGGAATACTTCGCGGTGCTGCCCAGCAGGCCGAGCGGACTCTTCCACCACTCGATGTCATGGTTCCCGGGGACGACGAGCACCGGCATCTGCGAGCGCAGCCGCTGCACGAACGCGTGCGCCGCCTGGAACTCGCCGTGCCGTGCCCGCTGGCTCAGGTCGCCCGAGACCACGGTGGCGGATGCCCCGAGCGTCGGGAGGAACGACTCGAGCGCCTCGATCTGGGCGAGGTCGGCGTACCCCCCGAAGTGGAGATCCGAGATGTGAGCGAGCTGGAGCTCGTCGCCGCCCATCACCAGACGACGCGGAGCCGGTAGGTCACCCGGGCCTCCCCGCGCGCCGGAACCTTGACCCGGAAGCGCGTGCGGGTGGACGACAGCTTCTCGGCGGGGACCGAGCTGGACACCACGCTCCACTCGCCGGCCCGCTCCTCCATCACGTCCACGGTGGCCGCGCTGTCGCTGGCATTCGCGATGGTCACGCGGTAGTCGGCGGTCGCGATGGTGAGCGGCCCCGCCTTGGTGCTGTCCCGGCGGGTGACGTAGGACGTTTGCACCCGGCGGGCCGTGAGATCGAACGCGGTGCCGGCGGAAAGGCGCAGGTCCTCGCCCGCGGGAGTGTGGTCCAGCCTTGCCTCGCCAACCAGCTGGAGCCGGCCGGCGCTGTCCTGCTCGAACATGCGGGCGACGCCGCCGGGCAGCGGGCGGTCTCCGAAGCCGCTCTTCCTCGGGCGCTTGAGCGTGTAAGTCACCTCGACCGGTGCCTCCTCTTCGTCGCCTCGCTGCGGCAGGATGCCCCAATAGGGCAGCAACCCGTGCACCACGTAGCTCTTCTCGTAGGGCACCGCGGCCGGCTCGAACAGGGCCACCGAGGTCGTGAGTCCGGGCAGGAGCGTGCTCTTGCCGGGGAGCGAATAGAGGTGGAACTCGCCCACCCGCTGCTGGGTCGCCATGGCGTCCGCGAAGCCCGCCTCCATTGCCTTGGCACGCATCAGGGGCCCCGGCGGCGGCGCGGGCTCCTCCGCCCGGCCCACCGCGCCGGCGAGCAGCTGCACCTCGGCGTTCTCGACGCGGAGCGCCTGGGATTCGAGGACGGCCATCCCGGTCACCTTCGCGTCCTTCGCGCCGAGCACGATCTGATAGCTCGCCTGCCAGGACGCGCCGCTGGTGAAGTAGCCGAGCCGCAGACTCTTCTGCGCCCGGGCACTCTCGAGGCCGAGGCGCACGGTCGGCTCCGCCACGACGACGTCGGCCGGATAGAGCGCGGCGCCTGGAGGGGTGAACGTCACCCTGCCGTCCGGCAGCTGCAGGCGGAGCGGATCGACGCCGAGCACGAGCGCGCTCACGGTATCGGTCTTCTGCTCCGTCTGGATCCGGAAGACGAGTCGCTTCCCGACCGACCGGCGCAGCGCGCTCTGCTCGTCAATGGCCCCGTCGTAAGCGAGCGCGGGTGATCGCGACCGTCGAGTCGAGCGAGAAGAGCGACGCCGGATCCAGCGCGCCGAGCGTCACGGACTGGTTGGACGCGCCCTTCGGCACCGCGACCTCGATGTCCCGCCGGACCAGCACACGGCCGTCGTTGTAGATGGTCAGCGAGGTCTGCGCGCTCGCCGGCGCCGGCACAGTCACCGCCAGCCCCGCCAGTCCGACCATCGCCGCGCCGAGCACGGTCCCAAGATTCCTCCGCATCATTTGAGCATCTCCATGGCCACGCGGCTCGAGACTCGCCGCACGATGATGTAGGTCGCCACGACGGCGATGGCCCCGTAGAGCCGCGCCATCGGCTCGGGGGGCACCTGGAAGGCCACGTACGCGCCCATCAGCGCCGTGGCGGCCAGGGAGATGCGGTTGGCAACGCGGGACGCACGCCGGGAGAGCTCTTTGCGGCACTCCGGACAGATCTCACCCCACGGGAGCCCGGCCACCCGACGCTCGCACCGGGCGCAGGGGACCTCAGGCCGCCCGCCGGGCGACAGCACTCCCGAACTCCTCCGTGGATGCGGTGCCGCCCAGGTCGCGGGTCCGGACGTTGTCGCGGACGATCGTGTCGACGACGGCCCGGCGGACCCGCTCGGCGCGGTCGAGCTCGCCGAGGTGGTCGAGCATCATCGCCGCGGCGAGCATCTGCGCCGACGGGTTGGCGACGCCCTTGCCGGCGATGTCGGGCGCGCTCCCGTGCACCGCCTCGAAGATCGCCGCCCCGGTGCCGATGTTGGCGCCCGGCGCGAGGCCGAGTCCGCCGACCAGGCCCGAGACCTCGTCGCTCAGGATGTCGCCGAACATGTTGGTCGTCACCATGACGTCGAACTGCTCCGGCCGGAGCACCAGCTGCATGGCGGTGTTGTCCACGATCATGTCGTTGGACTCGACCCGGCCGGCGTACTCCGTGGCGACCTGCTGCCCGACCTCGAGAAAGAGCCCGCTCACCATCTTGAGGATGTTGGCCTTGTGCACGATCGTGACCTTGCGCCGCCCGTGCTTGAGGGCGTACTCGAAGGCGTAGCGCACGATCCGCTCGCAGCCCCGCCGGGTCACGATGGCCATGGACTCGCCGACCGCCCGGGGATCGTCGCCGACCTGCACGAAGTGCTCCACCCCGATGTACAGGCCCTCGAGGTTCTCCCGAACCAGCACGATGTCCACGTTCTCGAACCGCCCGCCGGGGATGATCGACTTGGCGGGCCGCACGTTGGCGTAGAGCTCGAATGCCTTGCGGAGGCCGACGTTGACCGAGCGGAAGCCGGTCCCGACCGGGCGTCGTGAGCGGTCCCTTGAGCGCGAGCCTGTTCTTGCGGATGCTCTCGACGGTGGCGTCGGGTAGCGGGGTGCCGGTGGCGTCTACCGCGGCCATCCCCGCCAGCTCCTCGTCCCAGTTGAAGCGGAGGCCGGTCGCCTCCAGCACCCTCACCGTCTCTGCGGTGATCTCCGGCCCGATCCCATCGCCCGGAATGAGGGTGACGTCGTAGGTCATGGGCCGGTCAGATCGACCGGAAGCACCGAGGCGAGTGCCGCTTCGAGTGCCTGCGGCGGGGCGGCGCCCTGACCGGCAGGTATCGCTCGCCAGATCACCTTGCCCGAGCGGGTGTCCGCCGCGACGAGCGACAGGTCGGCCCGAATGCGGCCGTCGGGCTCACGCGAGAACGAGAGCGCGGCCGGAACCATCGCGACCCGGCCACCCGCCACAGCACTCAGGTTGCGCAGCGAGGAGCGGAGCGGATCGGGGATGTCCTTGATCTTGGGCGACCGCAGCGCCGCCTGTCCCATCGCGTCGGGATCGCCCACGATCCCCGGCGAGCGTCTGGCGATCTTCCTGAGCTCCGCCGGAAGCATCCAGCGCACCTCGGGCGCGCGGCCGGTGAACGCGTCGCCGATCAGCGAATCGGCCCAGGTGAGCGTGGCGCGCCGGTCGCGATAGGGAGCGTAGACCGTGTCGCTCTGGAGGCTGGAGTCGGCGACCACCATCGTGATCGGCATGACCGCCACCTGCTGGCCGGCCAACACCTCGGTCGGTACCGACGGTGACGCCTTGACGGCCGCGGCCTGCTGGCGCTGCTCCTGCGCGCTCGCGCACGCGACGGAGAACAGCAGTCCGGTGATGATGAGTGGGATAGGCTTCACGGCGAGGAAAGTAAACGGGTGCGGGGGTGGGAGGGAGTAGGATGGAAGGGACAGCGAAGCCGCTACTGTCATCCCGAGCGCAGCGAGGGACCTGGCCTGCGCAATGTCCGGAAACCAGTCAACCGCGAGGTCCAGCCAGCCAGGATTCACCGATTCGACGAGCGCTACTTTCTTCACTCGCCTCCAGCGCTTGATCTGCGCGTTCACGTCTCCACCGCGGCACGGCTGTTTCGAGTGAACTTCGAAGTACACCGAGCTTGATCAACGTTGTAGTCCGCTGTGAACCGCGGGATGCAAGCCGGCATCTTGTGTTGATAGATTCGGCGGTGGAGGTCGCTCGTGCTTCCCGTGTACAGCACACCCGAGTTCGACTCGCCAGGATGTATACGTAGCGAAGCCGGCGGTCCGGGCTCATGCCGGACAAGATCCCTCGCTGCGCTCGGGATGAGGTATCGCGGTCTGCGCAGAGGTAGCGGGCTCGCGCAGGACGACCCTACTCCAACGACAACCCCCCGTCCACCACGATCGTCTGCCCGGTGATGTGTCTCGCCGACTCCGAGCACAGGAACGAGATCACGTGCGCGACGTCATCCGGCTCCGCCACCCGGCCGAGCACCGAGCTCTTCTGCGCCCGCTCGATGACCTCGGACGGCAGCATCGCCATCCGCTCGGTGCGGATGAAGCCCGGCGCGACCGCGTTGACGTTGACGTTGGCGGGACCCAGCTCGACCGCGGCGGCGCGGGTGAGGCCCAGGAGCGCGGCCTTGCTGGCGGCGTAGTTGGAGACCCCGAACCCGGGCCGCTCGGCCTGGTGGGCGCTCACGTTCACGATCTTGCCGTAGTGCTGGGACCGGAACACCGGCGCTACGGCCCGGATACAATTGAAGGCGCCGGTGACGTTGGTCTCCAGCACCTCGGACCACGCGGTCTCGCTGAGGCGCCAGAGCGCGCCGTCGCTCGCGATCCCGGCGTTGTTCACCAGGAAATGCACCCCGCCGAGCTTCTGTTTGGTCTCCAGAACGAAACGCTCGACCGCGTCCCGGTCGCGCACGTCGCAGCGGGAGGCGTAGACCCCGACACCCATGGCCGCCAGCGCGGTCTCGGTCAGCAGCGCCTGCTCGCTCACGTCCCGGCCGGGCATGTTCACGAAACAGAAGCCGACGTGACACCCGAGCTTGCCGAACTCCATCACGATGGCGCGGCCCAGCCCGGTGGCGCCCCCGGTGACGAGCGCGACCTTGCCCCTCCAACCTCGGTGGATCGGCTGCGGCTGCGGCTCTTCGACCGCGGCTCCGCTGCCCTCCGGAGCCGTGTATTCCCAGGACGGCCGATGTCCGAAACCAAAGGATGGCAAGGGCATGGAAGTCGAAGGTACGGGAAGATTTGCGGGCGGGCAAGGAGACCCCTTTATTTGACGCATGGTCCAACGAATCATGTGGCTGGCGGTCGCCGTGGCCGGCGCCTCGGGATGGGCGGTGCTCGCCCTCCACCGCGGCGAGACGATCGGGGCCGCCTGGCTCGTGATCGCCGCCATCGGCACCTACCTCATCGCCTACCGCTTCTACAGCCGCTTCCTCGCCGACCGGGTCTTCGGGCTCAACGACCGCCGCGCCACTCCCGCCGAGCGGCTGTCCAACGGCCGGGACTTCGTGCCGACGACCCGATGGGTGCTCTTCGGACACCATTTCGCGGCGATCGCCGGCGCCGGCCCCCTCGTCGGCCCGGTCCTCGCTGCCCAGTTCGGCTACCTCCCCGGCACGATCTGGATCGTCTTCGGCGTGGTGCTGGGCGGCGCGGTACAGGATTTCATCATCCTGTTCGGCTCCATGCGCCGCGACGGCAAGTCGCTCGGCCAGATGGCGAAGGAGGAGATCGGACCGGTCACCGGGATGCTGGCCATGGCCGCCGTCCTCGCGATCATGGTGATCCTCCTCGCCGTGCTCGCGCTGGTGGTGGTGAACGCGCTCAAGGACAGCCCCTGGGGCGTCTTCACCATCCTCTGCACCATCCCGATCGCCATCCTGATGGGCTTCTGGATGAAGGTGTGGCGGCCGGGCCGGACTCTCGAGGCCTCCGCCATCGGCGTCGTGCTGCTCATGCTGGCGCTGGTCGGCGGCCGGTACGTGGCCGAGTCGGCGACCGTGGCCCCCTGGTTCACGCATTCGGGCCTCACCATCGCCTACGCGATGATCGCCTACGGCTTCATCGCGAGCGTGCTGCCGGTCTGGATGCTGCTCTGCCCCCGGGACTATCTCTCGACCTTCATGAAGATCGGCGTGATCCTCATGCTGGCCCTGGGGATCTTCGTGGTGATGCCTTCGCTCCGGATGCCGGCGGTGACGCAGTTCGTGGACGGCACCGGACCGGTCTTCGCGGGGAAGCTGTTCCCCTTCGCCTTCATCACCATCGCCTGCGGCGCGATCAGCGGATTCCACGCGCTCGTCGCCTCGGGCACGACCCCGAAGATGCTCACCCGGGAGAGCGACGCCCGCCTCATCGGGTACGGCGGGATGCTGATGGAGTCGTTCGTGGCGGTGATGGCGATGTGCGCGGCGACGGTGCTCGACCCCGGCGTCTACTTCGCGATCAACGTCCCGATCGCGACCCTTGGAGGAAGCGCGGAGTCCGCGGCCGAGGTGATCCGGACCTGGGGCTTCACCGTGTCGGCGCAGCAGATGAACGAGCTCGCGGCCGCCGTGGGCGAGAAGACGCTGCTCGGGCGCACCGGCGGAGCGCCGTCGCTCGCGGTGGGCATGGCCCACATCTTCAGCGGCGCGTTCGGCCAGGGCCTGATGTCGCTGTGGTACCACTTCGCCATCATGTTCGAGGCGCTGTTCATCCTGACGACGATCGACACGGGCACGCGGGTGGGACGGTTCATGCTCCAGGAGTTCGTCGGCCACATCTGGGAGCCGCTCGGGCGCACGTCCTGGTATCCCAGCACCGTGTTCGCCTCGGCGATGGTCGTGGCGGGATGGGGCTACTTCCTGGTGCAGGGGGTGCTCGACCCGCTCGGTGGGATCAACTCGCTGTGGCCGCTCTTCGGCATCAGCAATCAGCTGCTCGCGTCGGTGGCCCTGTGCGTCGGGACGACGATCCTGATCAAGTCGGGCAAGGCGCGGTACGCGTGGGCCACGCTACTTCCCCTCGCCTGGCTGCTGACGGTCACGCTTACAGCGGGCTGGCAGAAGGTGCTCGCCGACGACCCACGACTGGGCTTCCTCGCCCACGCGGCCGTCACTGCCGAACAGGTCGCCGCGGGGACGATGGATGCGGCGCGCGGCGCGCGGCTCATCTTCAACGACCGGCTGGACGCGGTCGTGGCGATCGTCTTCGTGGTGGTCACGCTGCTGGTCGTGGCGGCGTCGGCGCGGGAATGGGTCCTCGTGCTCACCCGCCGCCGCCCCGCCCAGGTGAAGGAATCTCCTTACGTGGAGACGGCGTATGCGGGCTGAGCTCGTTGCGGTGGTCGCGACGGGCCGCTGTCGGTCGTGCGCCGGATCGCCGGCATGCCCGACTACGCGGCCCACGTCGAGCACCTGCGGCGCTGCCACCCGGACCGCCCGATTCCGACCGAACGTCATTTCTACGAGGAATTCGTCCGCGCCAGGTATGGCGACGGACCGACCCGCTGCTGCTAGCCGTGGTCGACCCCTCCGGTCAGCTCTGGTCGTTCAGAGGGAACCATGACTGAGACGAGCGGAGACGACGTGCAACGATTGCTCTATCTGGAAGACCTGCACGTGGGGCAGCGCTCCACCACCCGCACGCATACCCTCGACGAGAGCCAGATAGTCTCCTTCGCATCCCAGTTCGATCCGCAACGTTTCACCTCGATGCCGCCGCCGCGCGCGACACGGTGTTCGGCGGGCTGGTGGCAAGCGGCTGGCACACCGCCTCGATCACGATGCGGCTCCTGGTTACCGAAGGACTGCCTATCGCGGGGGGGCTGGTCGGCAGAGCGGCGGAGGTCAGCTGGCCCAGGCCGACACGTCCGGGCGATGCCTTGCGGGTCGAGAGCGAGGTGCTCGAGATCACGCCTTCGCGATCCAGCCCCGACCGCGGCATCGTCAAGGTTCGCAGCGAGACGCGCAATCAGCGGGATGAAGTGGTCCAGATCCTGGTGGCCACGATGGTCGTGCCGCGCCGGCCGGGCGCGCGCGAAGGCTGAAGTGGTGGGCTGCCTACCTCAACTCGACGAGCCACTCCGTCAGCCACTTGCCCGTGCGCGAGATCACGGCCGAGCTGTCGTTCGCGAGGAAGTCGTACCCGCCGCGGGAGAGCGAAGGGTCCGTGTAGCTGCCTGCGCCCCGCGCACGCTCCCGCGCGTCCAGCAGCGCCTGAAGACTCGAGCGGGTTCCGATCCAGAGCAGCGCATCTGAGGCGCGCGACCCGTAGCGCGGCGGTACCCCGAAGCTGTCCGGCGCGGCATAGACCCGGGCGAGCAGCGGGATCGCGCTGCTGTCATCCGAGAAGGTGAGCAGCGTGAGATACCGGACCTTCGGCTCCACGTCCTTCGCCGCCAGAAACCGCGCCTGAAGCGAGTCCGATGCCGCCCGGCCCAACCGGCCAAGCACCCAGGCGTCACCGACCCCGTACTGCCCAGTGGGTATCAGGGTCAGCAACTCCTTCAGCACCGCCGCATCGCCGCGCACGGCGCGGGCGCGCTCCAGTTGGACCGCTCGGAGTGGAGCCAGCAGGTCCACCGGATCCTGGCCAGGGGGAGCGGTCACCTGCCCCGCCTCAATGCGGGCGGCGAGCCGGACCGCGCTGTCGGCATAGGCCGCCGAGCGGAGCTGGGCCAGGCGGGTGAGGGCCAGCGGCGCGTCGTTCCACGGCGCCGAGCCCTTGATGGCGGCCTGAGTCCGCCGCCAGAGCGCCCGCGGCTCCTTCTCGGCCATGAGTGCGCGAACCGAATCGGCCGCGGGCGTCCCCGCCCGGAGCCCCTCGTGAAGCTCCGAATAGGTCGCGCGTCCCGGCTCGCCCACCCGGATCAGCACCTGAGCAGATCCCGCCCGTAGAGGTGTCAGCCACCCGGCCAGCGCGAGTGCCACGGCCAGCGAGCGATTCACTTCCCCTCCGGATGATTGATCCTGCCGGTGACCGCGAGCCATACCGCCGTCGCCGCGACCATGCCGATCCCGGACGCGAGCAGCGCCCCGGGTCCACCGCGACTTTGATACAGCGCGCCGAAGCCGAGGCCGGCCGGGAGCGCCGCGACGCCGGTGAGCGCGTGGTACACTCCGAACCCGCGCCCGGTGCGCACCGGCGCGAGGCGGGCGACGAGCGCTCGCTCCGCGCCTTCGGTGAGCCCGGCCACGAGCCCGAGCACGAGAAACACCGCTATGGCGGCGCCGGGCGAAAGCTGTCTCGCCAGCAGCAGCGCGACCGCCGCAAACAGCACGCCTCCCATCGCGATCGAGCCGCGCGGACCGAGGCGGTCGGAGATCCATCCTCCGGGATACGAGCTGCCGCTACGCACCACGTGCAGCCCGGCCCAGACCAGCGGAACCAGCGCGACGGCCACACCCTGGTCCTGCAGCCGGAGCAACAGCAGCGTCTCCGGCAAGCGGAAGAACGAGAGCGCGGTAAGCGCCAGGACCGGCGCCCAGAATACTCGGCCTGCGGCATCGCCGTGCCCCGCCCGGGAGGGAGCCGGGATCGCACCGCTGCCGCGCAGAACTACCGCAAGCACCGCAAACGCCAGGAGTCCCGGCGCGACACTCCACGCGATCACGCCCCGCACGTCGGCGCCCCGCATGAGGAGATACCAGGCGGCAAGCGACCCCAGCACCGCCCCGAAGTGATCCGCGGCGCGATGGAACCCGAAGGACCGTCCACGCAGTTCAGGAGGCGTGATCCCGGCGATCAACGCATCGCGAGGCGGGGTCCGGATGCCTTTGCCGACCCGGTCGATCACCCGGAAGCCGACGACCTGCCACGCCGAGCTGGCGACGGCGACGAGCGGCCGGACCAGCACCGCGGTGGCATAGCCGAACAGGATGAGCGGCTTCCGCCACCCGGGCCGGTCGGCGAGACGGCCGCTCACCACCTTGAGAGCGGCCGAGGTGAGATCGGCGGCCCCGTCGAGGAGGCCCAGCGCGATCGCCCCTCCGCCAAGGGGCCCGGTGATGAACGCCGGGAGCAGCGGATAGACCATCTCGCTGGCGAAGTCGTTGAAGAGCGAGACGACGGAGAGACCCTTGACCGGCCCCGGAACTCCGCCGCTCATGCGAAGACCTCGAGCGCGCCGGGAACGACGCGAAAGGTGGCCGGAGTTCGACCGCCGATCTCGCCGTCCACGTCCACCTCGTGCGGCGTCCGCGTTCTCACCTCGAACTCGGTGGCGCGAATCGCCTCGACGGTGTTCCTCGCACCCTGGGTTCCGCGCTTGAGCGCCGGGGCGATGGCCGCGAGCTGCCACCAGTGGCGCACTTCGATGGTGTACAGGTCGAGACTCGCGTCGTCAATGGCGGCGTCCTCCGCGACCGGCAGCGCGGCACCGTAGTAGCGCCCATTGCCGATCACGATCTGCACGGTGCGCGAGTGGCGCTTGCCGCCGGGCCAGTTGATCTCGGCATGGAAGGGACGCGATCGCCGGAGCACCTGCAGTGCCGTCAGCGCGTACGCGACAGGCCCCCAGCGCCGCTTGCTCTCGGCCGACAGCTCCTCGGTGATCCGGACGCTCAGGCCGATGCTCGCGGTGGTGAAGAAATAGCGGCCGTTCACCCAGCCGAGATCGATCCGCCGCCGGTGGCCGTGCGCCGCCACTTCGCAAGCGGCCGCGAGGTCGTCCGGAATGCCCAGCGTTCGAGCCAGGTTGTTGGCCGTGCCCAGGGGAAGGATGCCGAGCGGGAGCCCGGTCTCTACCAGTGCGGAAAGGGCGAGGTTGAGGGTGCCGTCGCCGCCGCCCACGATGATCCGGTCCACCTCTCCGCGGTGCCGGAGGAGCTGTTCGGAGACCCTGGCGGGCTCCTCGGCGAGCTCCAGAATGGGGTCGAGCGCCAGGGCAGTGAGGCGGCCGACGATCTCTTCGGTCCCCTCTCCTCCTCGGCGCGCGCCGGGATTGAGGAGGAGCAGGACGCGGGACGACATCGCTGGAAGGTAGCTGTATGTTTGTCGCCATGTCTGCGCAGCCGATTCCCGCCCGCTTCCACGAGACCAACCTCTGGTCCACCCCCATCCGGGACCTCGGCCTGACCATCGAGGGCACCCGCCTGGAGCCGATCGTCCGGCAATTCCAGGAAGAGCTCCGCCAGGCGGGCCTCACCCGGGTCCAGCCGCGCTTCTATCTCTCGACCGAATGGGGAGTTCCCTTCGAGACGGTGGCCATCGCGATCCCCTTCTATCTGGCCCGTCCCGACCTCACCGCGCTGCACGCGGAGCGGGTGGGCCACGTCGAAGGGTTCGACCGGGCGGACGTCCTCCGCTACCTCCGCCACGAGATGGGCCATGTGGTGAACTACGCCTACCGCCTCTACGAGGACGAGGAGTGGGTGAAGCAGTTCGGCTCCATCACCCAGCCCTACAATGAGGACTACCGGCCCGAGCCGTTCAGCCGGCGCTACGTCCGCCACCTGCCCGGCTGGTACGCCCAGAAGCACCCGGACGAGGACTGGTCCGAGACCTTCGCGGTGTGGATGACGCCCGGCCTGGACTGGCGGACGGAGTACAGCTCCTGGCCGGTCGCGGCGGCGAAGCTGGCCTTCTGCGAGCGGCTCATGGCGGAGCTCAAGGCCCAGGAGCCCGTCGTCACCAGCGCCGAGCTGGACGAGGACGTGGGTGATATCGAGTACTCACTGGACCACTACTACCGCTCTCCGCCGGATTCCTTGGGCTTGGGCGACACGCCCAGGGGGCTCGACGGCGCCCTGCGCGCGATCTTCGAGGACCTGGGCAGCACGGAGGGGATGTCGCTCGACGAGCCGATGGTGCCGGCGGACGTCCTGATCCGCCGGCTCGAGCCGGCGCTGCTGGCCAACGTCTTCCGGTGGACGGGACACTTCCCCGAGCGAACCCGGGTGCTGGTCCGCTTCCTCGGCGACCGGGCAGCCCAGCTCAAACAGGGCTATGCCGCCAACCGCGAGGCGGCGGCGATCGTGGCATTTACGACGCTGGTGACGGGGCTGGCGATGAACTACGTCCAGCGGGGGAGTTACTTGCCGTAGGTCAATGGAGGCCGAGATTGGTGGCGACCGGAGTCCAAGTCGAGTCCGGGTTGTACCGCTCCATCGCGCGGAAGCGCTCGAGCGTGTCGGGCCCGAGGTCCTGCTCGTACACGATGCCGTCGTGGCTCACGATGAATGTCTTCACACCGGTCACCAGGTACTCTGCCGGCGCCGCGACCAGGCCGAAGCCACCGATCATCACACCCTTCACCACGAAGTTCATCTCCCCAAGCGGCGCCGCGGGACCCTGCCCTTTCAGGACCTTGAAGTAGTACCCATGGAAGGGCTCAGAGCGAGCACTGTAGCCTTCCTCGATCGCCTTGGCGATCGCCTCCCCGACGGGTCCCTCCCAGGTGCCATCCGCGGCCCGCCACGCCAGACCATCCCGCTTGCCGGGCGTGCTGATGATGCGTTGCGCGTATTGGTTCACGCGGGCACCGTCGTGCCTCGTCCGGGCGTATTCCTGCTGGGCCTCGACGAACCCGCGGCACACCTTGATGGCATCGAGCTCGTTCCGGCCGATGCGACGGCGCAGGATCTCGCGCGCTCCCGCCTCGGCATCGAACCGCCACGTGCCGCTATCCTCCACGATCGGAATGGCAAGCGGCCAGTCGTTCGCACCGTAGGAAAGGACGGCGCTCTTCCGCGAGGAGTCCAGCTCGATCCGCTGCTTCGCGCGGGCCGCCGCCGCGAAATCGACGGCGAGCTTGCGGTCCGTCACCGAGTCCTTCGACAATACGAGGGACGTTCCCTCGCTGCCCAGGATGGCCACGAGCGCCGACTCGTCGAACTGCTCGGCGGCCTGAATGAGCGCTCCCACCGCTTCCGCGGGCGAGCCGAACCGCCGCTGCTGCACGGTGTCCATCGCGGTGGCGCGCGCCGACTCCTTGTCGTCGGCGTCTTTGCCGCACGCACCCAGCGCGAGGAGCGCGACCGCGAGGCGCCCGAGCCATTTGGTACTCATCTGCGGCGCCCGCCGCCGCCGCCCCGCGACATCCCACCCCCGCCCCGCGAGCCCATGCTCGACGCGCCGCGTGAGCTGCTCGACCGCGCACTCGCGCCACTATACCCGCCCGACCCGCCGCTGAACTCGCTGCTGCCCCTGGACCCCCCGGCATCTCGAGGGATGTTCTGGCTGCCGATGTGGTCCGTGCCACCCGCCCTGCTGCCCCCCGCGCCGGATGACCGGTCGCTCACACCGGCGCCACGCTGTCCCTGACCGCCAGACGCAGCCCGGTCGCTCGCGCCGGCGCCACGCTGTCCCTGACCGCCGGACGCAGCCCGGTCGCTCGCACCGGCGCCACGCTGTCCCTGTCCGGCACCGGCAGACCGATCGCTGACTCCGGCACCGCGCTGCGTCTGGCCGCGGGTCGACCCACCGTACCTGTCGGCCGTCCTCTGGTCGGCATAGGGAGCGCCCCCGCGATGCTGGGGATTATGGTTCCAATTGCCACCGCGGCCACCGCTGTAGTGGTTGATCCGGTTGAAGTTGTTGTTGTTGTTGATGTAGATGTTGTTGCCGCCCCACCCGGCATGACAGCAGGCACCACCCCACATGGCTGCGCCCCACATCATCCCGACGCCGAACGAAACGAACGCCGCCCCGGCGGGATACGGGGGATAGTAGATCGGCGGGTACGGGTAGTACGCAGGGGCCCCGTAGACGACGGTCGGGCTGTAGGACGGCACGTAGATCACTTCGGGATTCTGGGACTCGACGACGATCACCTCCGTCTTTTCGACGACCTTCGTCTCGACCTTCTGCTGCTCGTTCGTTTCCAGCGCGCCCTTGTCCTTCGCCTTCTTGCGCATGCGCTGGACGGCGGCCATCACTTCGCTCTGTTGGGCGAGGAAGGCGTTGCCGAGCTCCGTGGTCCACTGAATGTCGTCCGCGAGCCGCTTGACGACCTCGGGGACCGCGGCCATGGACTGGATGCTCGGGTCCCAGGGCTGCTTGGCGACCGAATCCGCCAGGGCCTTGTCCTTGAGGCCGGGATTCTTGGCGAGCCACTGCTGCAGCTGGACGATCTCGAGCGGATATGTGGAGGCGACCAGGGTCTGGGCCAGCAGGTCGTCGGGGTAGAGCGCGATCGGCGCCACCAGCGACTCGAGCTGCTCGGGTGAGCGCGGCTTAGCCGAGTCCGCGGGTGCGCTGGCCACAGCCTTGGCCGAATCGGCGGCCTTGGCCGGCTTTACGGCCTTGGCCGAATCCTGCGCCCTGGCGATGGGAACGCCGCCCAGGAGGTAGCATGCACTGCAGAGGCAGAGCAGGGCCCGGCGGCTCAGTGCGGGCGAGCGGAGATGCCGCAAGGTCGTCGGCGTCATGGGTAGAATCTCATGTGTGTTATCGGAAGATTGGCCGCGCGGACCGTGAGCGCAAGCCGAGCGAGCCCCCCTACTTAGGTACGGCTAGCGTTTCCGTCCGTAACGCTCCAGAGCCAGGTTCACGATCTGCTCGATCAGCCTCGGATAATCGATTCCGCCCGCCGCCGCCGACATGGCGAACTCACTCGACTTCTCCAGGTAGCAGCTCGCGTTCACCTCGAGCACGTAGATGTCCCCGGTATCGGTGAGCCGGATGTCCACCCGCCCGTAGTCCCGCACCCGGAGCGCGCGGTACGCGTCTACCGCCACCTTCTGCAGCCGGGCGCGGAGCTCGTCGGGGAGCTGGGCCATCACCGAGTTGGTGCCCTTGTATTCCTTGCTCTTCTCGTCCCACTTGGCCTTGCTGTCCATCACCTTGGGCACGCCGTCGGGAAATCCGGTGAAGTCGATCTCGACTGGAGGCAGGGCCTTCGCCTGGATGTTGCCGAGCACACCGACGTAGAACTCCCGCCCGTCGATGAACTCCTCCGCGAGGGCGTGATCGTTCAGCTCCTTCCGGATCGCGGAGACCCGCTCCATCAGCGCCGTCGCGTCGTGCACCAGCGACTTGCCGCCGATGCCGAGCGAGGCATCCGAGCGCAGGGGCTTCACGAACAACGGCATCCGGAGGTTGCCGCCGCCGGTCTCGAACGCCGTGTCCCGGCTGAACACCGCGAACCGCGGATACAGAATGTCCTCGAAGGCGAGCAGCTTCTTGGTTAGGCCCTTGTCCTGGCTCAGGTAGAGCTCGCCCGGGCCGCTCCCGGTGTAGCGCAGCCCGAGCAGGTCGAGCAGACCGGTGACGGGGATGTCCCCGAACACGTTGTCGCCGAACATCTCCATGAGATTGAAGACGAGATCGGGCCGCCGCCGCTTGAGACCGGCAATCAGCCGCTTGACGTCTCCATGCACCCCGAGGATGGAGACCCGATGGCCCAGGCGACGCAGCGTACGCGCGACCTGGGGCACGACCGCGTCGTACTCCTTGGAGTTCTCGTCTTCGCTGTCGAGGTAGGTGAGAACGGTGATTTTCACAGTTAGCCGCTCGAGTCGGTTCGGGATTTCCTGTAACCGTGACTGCTAACTGCCTGCTGCGTTACTCGCCCAGGTCCATTCCCCATCTCGCCAGCGAGACGGGGAGACCGCCGTAGGCCAGCAGCTCGTCGTGAAATCGGCGGGGTTGGAACGATTGGCCGGCCCGCTCGCGGTACGCTTCGCGCAGCCGGAGCAGCTCGCGCCGGCCGACCGCGTAGCAGAGCTGATAGGTGGGCCATGCACAGTAGCGACGCACCTCGGCCTCGGCGCTGGTCCGCTCGATCGGCAGGTGCTCCACCATGTAGCTGACCGCTTCGGCTGCAGTCATGCCGCGGGTGTGGAGCGCCACGTCCAGCACCACCCGGACCGCGCGCCACAGCAGATTGACCAGCTGGAACAGCTTGGCCTCCGCGGAGCCGTAGTACCCCGCCTCCTCCATCAACTGCTCGCAGTAGAGCGCCCATCCCTCCACCATCACCGGCGTCCAGAGGTGCCGCCGCACCTGCGACTCGAGCTCCTGGGCCCGCACGAGCTGCAGGTGATGTCCGGGATAGGCCTCGTGCGCCACCATCGCGGGAATGGCGTGGCGGCAATGCCCGCGACGCTGCTGCGCGATACGATCGGGCGGAAGGGACGGATCGGGACGGGTGACGTAGAATCTGCCGCTCTGGTGGCGCAGGAAAATCGGCGGTGGCTCGTAGGCGGCGAACGGCACCAGTGAGACGAGGAAGGACGGCGTGGCCACCACCTCGACCGGATCGGTCGGCACGCTCACCAGATTCTCGTTGGTCACGAACTGGTGGGCCCGCGCCAGCTCTTCCTGGTAGGCGGGCAGCAGCTCGTCCACATCGGGGGCGTCGTTGCGGAGCGACTCCACCAGCTCGCGCCATTCCCGCCCGCCCAGCTCGGCGGCGAGGGACACCAGTGCGTTCTCGGTTTCCTCCTGGAGGTGCAGGCCGTAGCGGTACAGCTCCGGCGCACCGGACACGAGGGCGTGCTCGTGATGCAGCCGGCGGCCGAACTGCTCCTCGCCGATGGCGAAGGCGTGCGGATCCGCACTCGGCTCGATCTCGTCGCGCAGGGCGTCCCCGAAGCGCTTGAGGGCCTCGAGCGCGGCACCGGCGGCGGCCTGGAGATCGTCCCGGATCGCCGGCGCTTCCAGCGCCGTTACGCCCGTGACCTGAACGATGAGCTCCCCGCCCCCGCCCAACATGCTGCGCGCGGTGTCCATGAAGACCGCGGGCGGCTCGTCCAGCGTTACACGGGCGAGGTCGAGGAACTCGGGGACCGCGCGCAGCCGCTCGAGGACCGCGGGCGCGCGGTCGGCGCTCGCTCCGTTCCGCCGCGCCAGGACGGCGTAGAGACCCTGGAACAGGTGCCCGAGCCAGAACCCCGGGTTCCGGGCATAGGGGCGCTCGTGCTCCAGCCGGAAGATGGTATTCCGCAGTTCGCCCAGAAGGGCGGTGCGGTCGATCTCCCGCTGGATATCGTCCACATCCAGCTCTTCCACCGCTCCCGTCACCGACCGCAGCGCGGCGACATGAGCGCGGACGCTCTCCTCGTCGAACCGGCCGAGACGACCGTCGTGCGTCACCAGACCGGCGGCGCTCGCCGCGCCGGGGTCGAAGTGATACTTGAGGTCCAGGTAGGACTGGCAGAGATCGTCTACTGCGGGCATCAGGCTCCTGGTCAGGATGGTGCCTTCGCGATCACCTCTGAATGATCGCCCAGTGTACCGCCTCCCGTGAACCCCTCCACCACCACGTTGTTGCCGAGCAGCGCGCCATCGAGCGTCACGTTCCGGAGCACCGCGTCCTTGCCGACGATCGTGTTCCGCAGCCGGCTTTCGCTCACCATGGCGCCACGCTCGATCGAGACGTTGGGCCCGATCTCACTCCGCTCGACCGTGACGCCGTCCTCGATGTAGACGGGATCGTGGATCTTCACGCCGGGAAACTCCACGCGGCGTGCCGCGCCCTTCCGGAGCAGCGTCTCGTTGGTCTCCAGCAAGGCGCCGAGCGCGCCGCAATCGTACCATCCCCCAACCTCGGCGGCGAGGATGCGCTTGCCGTGCTCGATCATCCATTGGAAGGCGTCGGTCAGATAATATTCGCCCTTGTTCTTCGGAGACGCCAGCACGTGGTCGATGCCCTGCCAGAGGCTGTCCACGGCGCGGATGTAGTAGAGACCGATGTTGGCGAGCTTGGAGACCGGGGTGGAGGGCTTCTCCACGATCCGGGTCATGTACCCGTTCTTGTCGGTGACGACCACGCCGAAGCGCTGGTAGTCCTCGACTTCCTTGGCCCAGATGATCCCGTCGGCGTCCGTGCGATTGATCAGCGTGAGATCCGCCTCGAACACGGTGTCCACGAAGATGATCAGCACCGGCTCCCGAACGTGCGGCCGGGCGAGATTCACCGCGCCGGCGGTCCCGTCCTGCACCTTCTGCTCGATGAAGCGCGATGGGATCTTGTAGCGCGCGCGGGCGTACGCCTCCACCTGCTCCTTGAGATGGCCGGTGATGAAGATCAGCTCGCTCACGTCGAGGCCGTCGAGCCGGTCCATCACCCAGTCCATCACCGGCCGGCCCGCCACTTTGAGCATCGGCTTCGGCGTGAGGTGGGTATGGGGGCGCAGGCGCGTGCCCTTGCCGGCCAGCGGGATGATCACTTGCATGCTCAGCCTCTTCCGTAGCGGTCTTGGAGTCGCACCAGGTCGTCGAGCTCCGGCGTGGACGCCTCGAGGACGTCGCTGTCCACGACCGCCTCGATCTGATGGATCATCTTCGGGGGAATGTGCACCGTTTCGCCTGCCTTGAAGGGCCGCGCGACCAGCTTGTCGCCCGTCTGGGTGCGCAGGATCAGCTCGCCCACCAGGACGTGCATCGTTTCGTCCTTCAGGTTGTGGTATTGCAGACTCAGAACGTGTCCGGCGCGCACGTGCAGGATCTTGCCGACATAGCGGTCGGTACGCGCCCAGACCAGCTCGTAGCCCCACGGCTTGTCGACTCGGAACGGTACTTCGGGCACGCAGCCTCCATGACGCTGAAAAACCGGCGGGCGAGTGGTGCGGAAATATAGAGAGGCGAAGCGGTTAGTCAGACCCCCACTAGGGAATTGCCGGCTCGAAGCTGAAGGTCCAGCGGAACTCCACTTCTTCGTCTCCGGGCTCCGCCCCATGTGCGGTCTCCGGCCGGCTGACGTACAACGGAAAATCAAAACGCGTGGTGAAGCGGGTGTCCCCGATCTGATGGTCCGCCCGGAATCCGACTCCCGCGTCGGCCACGAACCCCAGGCGCTCGCCGATCAGCGGCTCGACCGGGCCTCCGAGCCCCTGCGCCAGATCGGAGAACGCCGCGAGCCCGATCCGCTTGAAGAGTTTCGCCTTCGGACGGGCGAGCAGCGTCTGCTCGAGCTCGAGACCGAGTCCCGCCATCACCGAGGTCGAGATCCGCGGATCGGCTCCCCGCACGCCGGCGCCGCCGGGAGCGTGATACCGGAAGTCGTCGCCCACCAGCAGTGCACCGCGTGACCGGAGAAACGGATTGGAGAACTGCTCCAGGGGATCGGCGCCCTGGAGGTAGACCTGCCGCTGCTTGACCGCGGCCTCCGCGCCGCCGGCCGCGCCGAGGAAGAGTCGCGCCCCGAGGTCGAGCCGCTCGGTGAGCGACCGGCGCGCCGTGCCGGTCAGGGTGCCGCGGAAGTAGAACGGGTCGCGTGCCGCCTCGTCGTACGCGAGTCCTCCGGCGACGGTCGAGCGGAAGCCTAGCTGCCAGGCCCCGGACTCCCCGGCGAGGCCGCCGCGGACTTCCACTTCCACGGTGCCCACGTCCTCGTAGTAGCCGCGATCCAGGTAGCGGAAGTCGTCGGGCTCGAGCCAGGTGATCCCCACACCCGCCGACCGTGTCGGCCCGGCGCCCACGTGCTCGCGCCCGCTCCAGTCGATTCGTGCCGCCGCACCGAAGCGGCCCTCGATCTGGTAGAGGTCCAGCGTCTGCGAGATGTGCGGCGCCCGGAGGAAGGTGGGGTTCTTCATGCGGAGGAGGAAGTCGAGGTCGTTGGCCGCGCCGTCCACATCCCAGCCCGTGCTGTAGTTGAGCTGGAGGACGTGCTGGTTGAATCGGCCGAGGTAGTCGCTCTGCCTCCGGAGGCCGAGGGTGACCCCGCCGCCCTCGTTGTACCAGAGCGTAGGGTGAATGCCGACCGTGAGCCGGTCGCGCCGGGAGCGCGTGCTGAAGTAGGGGTGGAAGTAGACCTCCGTTCCCGCGCGTGCGACGAGCTCGGACCAGCGAAACCGGACGTTCCAGTAGTTGTTCACCATGTTCCAGTCGTGGCTCCGCACCGCCGGGTCCACGATCACCTGCCGCGGCCGCGTCAGCGTCACGATCTGGACCGGCTCGCGCTCCGCGGCGCCTTCCGCTCGCGCCACTCCCGTGTCGCCCTCGGCGATCACCGCGACGAGCACCGGGATCTGCCCGGCCGCCTTGCGCAACACCTCGACGTCGGTGATCCACACCGAATCCTCCTGCCGCGTCTTCACCGAGCCCACCGCGTAGTCGTACAGATCCGTCGTGTGCAGCCACTGGGCGAAGAACGTCGAGAGGTCGCGCTGGGACACCTCTTCGGCCGTGAGCCGGAACGCCTCCTCATCCACGTGCTTGTATTTCCACCGCTCGTAGTAGGTACGGAGAATCCGAAGCATGGTCTCGTCGCCGACGATGTCCCGGAGCTGATGGAAAAAGAGCTCGCCACGGGTGTTGATCGCGACGTTGTAGGAATTGAAGTCGCGATAGGTCTCGGCCGGCTGGCTCGACGGCTCCGATTCGCCCTCGAGATCGAGCAGGAGGACGTTCGCCTCGTTCCGCGGATAGCTGCTCGGCCGCCCGTTGAGCTCCCAGTACCAGGTGCTCTGGAAGGTGGTGAAGCCTTCGTCGAGCCAGCCCTCGCGCCACTCGTTGTTCGCCAGCAGCCCCTGGACGTAGTTGTGTCCGGTCTCGTGCAGGATCAGTCCCTGGTCCGCCGACCCCGTCATGATCACCATGGGGAACTCGGTGCCGCCGCCCTCGATCCGATGGAGGTTGGTGAACTGCGGCCAGCCGAACGGACCAAAGAGCTGATCGAGCCAGGCCAGGGCGCGGCTGGTCCGCTCTATCGCGACGCCGTTGCCCCAGGCGGACTCGTCGCCGGGCGTGTAAAGCACGTGGATGGCGACGTCCTTGAAGCGCCCGCCCTCGTAGCGGTAATCCGGGTTCAACGAGAAGGCGAAGTGGTGGACCTTCTCGGCATACCAGCGCATCCGCTTGCGGCCGAGGTCCGCGCCGGAGCAGAAATCGGCCGAGGGTGTCGAAGCGCCGTAGTAGTCCCGCTGGTAGTCCACGTCGAGCGAAGGATTCCGATTGACCCGCTCCCACCCCGGATCCCCGCAGACCGGGACGCCGGTCGCTCCGATCACCTGGTCCTCGGCCACGTCGAGGTCCACCCGGAAGCTTCCGAACTCCCCGTAGAACTCGCCGGCAGGGTACAGCGGATGCTCGTTCCAGCCGTGGCGGTCGTAGACCACGACGGCCGGGTACCACTGCGCGAAATCGAAGCGGCGACCCTGCCTTCCCTGCCGCCGCGGGAGGGTGGACGGCCGGGCGTCCCAGTCCATGGCGACCGTCATCGAGTCGCCTGGAGCGAGCGGGCGCGGCAGGGTGAACCGAACGACGGTGCTGTCGGGAGCGAAGGGATACATCGGCCGTACCGGCTCCCCCATGATCCGGACGTCGCGCACATGGTTGAAGGCGAACTCGGGGTCGGGCAGATCGTTGAAGCGGCGGCGGCCTTCGGCCGAATCGGCGTCACTCCAGCGGGAGCCCGGCCGGAATGCGTTGAGATATAGATGAAGGGAAAAGGTGGTGAGCGTGTCGGGTGAGTTGTTCAGATAGCGGATCGACTGGTGACCCGCGAGCACCCCCGATGGCTCGTCGAGCCTCGCGCTGATCTCGTAGGCCACGTCCTGCTGCCAGTAGGGAATCGGCTGGTCGGCTGGTCCCGGCTGCTGGAACAGGAGGAGGGAAAGAGCGAGCACGGGGCGACTCGGAGGCAGCGGGTGACCGGTTCGCGGGACGCGGAAACATAGGCGCCGGCTGGGAATGGCGCACAGGAACCTTCGTTGCCGGCAGCGACGGGACGACGAGTGGACGCACAGGCATAAATGGAATGGGGGCGGTATGCCCGAGGACGACATCCTAAGTGGCTGTTTGACCGTAACCTGCGGTCCGTCGTCGCATTCTAGGATCATCTTGCATGGAAACTATTAGTTTGACGGCAACGTATGGGTTTGACGATTCGTTGGTGAACCATACATTCTGTGGACGACCTGCTCCTCAGGAGACGAATTGACGGACAACGGCCTCGACCTCACCTCCCGCCGGATTCTCCAGATCCTCGGCACCGATGGCCGCACGAGCTACCAGGCCATCGCCGACGAGGTAGGCCTTTCCCGTCCCGCGGTCATGGAGCGGGTCAAACGGCTGGAGGAATCGGGATACATCACCGGCTACGTCGCCCGGCTCGACCGTACCCGGCTCGGGTTCCCGATCACCGCGTTCGTCGCCGTCCGCTATGGCGCCGGCACCGATCAATACGAGGACTCGGGCGTCAAAGCCCTCGAGGCGCATCCCAACGTGCTCGAGTGTCATCACGTCGCCGGGGAGGACTGCTTAATCCTGAAGGTCGCGGCACCGACGATCGACAGCCTGGAGAAGCTGCTGCGTGAGCTGAAGGGGCACGGTCAGCCGGTGACCACGCGTACCACGATCGTTCTGTCCACCGTATTCGAGAAGCCGGGCATCGTCCCGGTGGAGAAGGACTGAACATGGCCGGTCTTCGCGGCAAGGCGCTCGTCGCCTATCTGCTCGTCTGCGTCGTCTGGGGCTCCACCTATCTGGCCATCCGGATCGGGGTGCAGGACATGCCCCCGCTCCTCTTCGCGGGCGTGCGCTTCGCGATCGCGGGGCTCATCCTCGCGGCCATCGTCGTCGCGATGGGAGACCACCTCCCGCGGCGCGCGCGCGACTGGCGGATCCACGCGATCACCGGGCTGTTCCTTCTCCTGGGCGGCAACGCGGTCGTGGTCTGGGCCGAGCAGTTCGTGGAGTCGGGGCCGGCGAGCGTGTTCGTCGCCGCGGTGCCGCTGTGGGCGGCGTTCTTCGATGTGGTCGTGCCCGGCGGCACCAGCGTCTTCACCTGGCGCGTGGGCGTCGGCCTCGCTCTCGGCTTCCTGGGCAGTGCGCTGCTCGCCGGCGTGACCCCGGGGGACCTGCTTGAGCAGCGACCTCAAGGGGCCGCTCGCCCTCACGCTCGCCAGCGCCTCCTGGGCGCTCGGCACCGTGTACTCGAAGCGGAACCCGACCGAGACCACGCCGTTCAGCGGCGCGGCGGTACAGATGTTCGTCGCCGGTCTGGTCATGACGCTGCTCGGCCTGGCGCTCGGCGAGAGCCGGCAGTGGCACCTCTCGGCCTCGGGCCTCGGGGCACTCGCCTACCTCATCGTCTTCGGATCCATCGTGGGGTACACCGCCTACGGGTACGCGCTCCGGCACGCGTCGGCGACGCTCGTCGGGACCTACGCTTACGTGAATCCCGTGGTGGCCGTGCTGCTGGGATGGCTGATCCTGCACGAGTCGGTGACGCTGAGGACCTTCGCCGCGATGGGTCTCATTCTCGGCGCGGTGCTGATGATCCAGCTCGCGCCCGCGCGCAAGGTGCCGGCGAAGGTGCACACCGGCGAGCATCAGGCGGCACGCGCGTGAGCGCTCCCGCCCGAGTCTCGACCGCGCCGGCCCTGTACGACGACGCGCGGGCCGTGCTCCGGCTCGTCGCGGCATTCGAGAGCCGGACGCTCCCCAAGGCGGAGTGGACCCACGCGGCCCATCTCACCATGGGTTTCTGGTACGCCGTCGCATCTGCCCGCCGATGTCGCGCTCGACAAGGTGCGGTCGGGCATTCTGCGGCTCAACGAGTCACACGGGGTCGTCTCGACTCCGACCAGCGGCTATCACGAGACGATCACCCGGGCCTACATGCGTTTGATCGGGGCGTATCTCGCGGAGGATTCGGAAGGCGGCGAGTGGCATCATCGGGCCAACCGGGTGCTCGAGCGGCTCGGCACCCGGGACCTGCTCTTCACCTACTACACAAGGGACCGGCTCATGTCGCCCGCCGCACGGGCGGCGTGGATGGAGCCTGATCTGCGGGCGCTGCCGTAGGAGCGGGCTCAGCCGCGGTACTGTCATCCCGAGCGAAGCGAGGGACCTTCTCGACCGGGGTTCGATACCCGCTGAGAAGGTCCCTCGCTTCGCTCGGGATGACATGCGCTATCCTGATCGAGCCCCATCCCCGTCAGACCGCCGATTTCCGCCCTACCTCGACAGCAGTTGCCGCCGCAGCTTGGTCAGGCGCCGCCGGACCGAGCCGTCGTGGATCCGCTCCCCCACTCGCACCACAGCCCCGCCCAGGATCTCCGGATCCACCGAGAAGGACGCGATCACCTCCTTGCGGAGCTGCTTGCTGAGCGCCTCCTGGATGCTCTTCTGCAGCTTCTCATCGGCCGGACGCGCGAGCGTCACACCGGCGCGAAGCCGGTTGAGCTTGATGTCCACCAGTCCGAGGTATTCGGTCGCGATCTCGCGCAGCAGCTGCTGACGCCCGCGCTTCACCACGGCCTGGAGAAACAGGACGAACTCCCTCGGCGCGTCCTTGAGCGCGGCCGCGAGCATGCGTGACTTCTCGGCCTTGGGCACCCGTGGCGACATGAGCACCGCCTGGACCTGCGGCGTCGTCTCCACTGCACCGGCGACCGCGTCGATCAGCTCGGCGTAGAGCGACGTCTGCCCGCTGCCCTCGCCGAGCTCGAACAGCGCCTCGGCATAGTTGCGGGCGATGGTGGTGGATCTCAATTCCGGGTGTCCAGGGTCGCGAGATACTCCGCCACCAGCTTGCGGTCCGTCTCACTGTCGAGCCGGGCGCCGATCAGCTTGGAGGCCGCGGCGATGGAGATGTCCACGGCCTCGCGCCGAAGTTCGGCGACGGCGCGGTCGCGCTCCGCTTCGATCTCGCGCCGGGCCCGCGCCAGCAGCTCCTGCTGCTCCTGCTTGGTCTTCTCCAGCGCCAGCGCCCGCTCCTTCTCCGCCAGCGTGCGGGCCTCGGCCAGCAGCGTGTGCGCCTGACTCCTGGCCTCCGCCATCAGCTTCTTGTGCTCCGCCAGGAGAGCCGCCGACTCGGTGCGGTTCCGCTCGGCCTCGGCGAGCTGGGCCTCGAGCGCCTTCTCCCGGGCCTCCACCGCGCCCAGCAGGGCCGGCCACGCGAACCGCTTCAGGACGAACAGCAGCAGCAGGAAGATGAACACCGTCCAGATCATGAGACCCGGATCGGGGCTGAGCGGCCCGCCACCGCCGTGGCTTTCCTGCTGGACTGCGAGGAGCGCGAGCAACATGTGACTCTCCCGGGGTGCCCTCGCCGCCCGCCGCTTCTCGATCGAGCGGCAGCGGACGGCGCACGGCGTCGTTTAGAACGTAACCTTGCTCTGGATCAGGAACCCGATCACGGCGACGAACAGCGCGACGCCTTCGACCAGCGCGGCGGCGATGATCATGGCCGTCTGAATCCGGGCCGTGGCCTCGGGCTGGCGCGCGATGCCCTCGGTGGCGGAGCCACCGATGCGGCCGATGCCCACGCCGGCTCCCACGACGGCGAGTCCGGCAGCGAGGCCCGCGCCGATCAGGGCGAGACCACGGTCGGAGCCGCCGGCGGCAGCGGCGGCCTGGAGCAGAGCGAGAATGTGCAGCATGTGCTGATCCTTTGGTGTTCGCGGGAGATTGGATGCAGTTGCGCTCGCCGCTCGACTACCGCCTCTCCCGGGGCGGCCTCGTCACGGTGGCCCGCCGGCGTCCTCGCGGCTACGCGCGGGACAGCGGGCATCGTCCGCCGTTCGGCGGAGTACATCGCCGGCGCCGCGCGAGCGCGCGGGGCGCCGGAGGAACCGCTAGTGCGCCTCCCGCATCAGCCCGATGAAGACCGAAGTGAGGAGGGTGAACACGTACGCCTGCAGGAACGCCACGAACAGCTCGAGCAGCATCACGCCGGTGGCCAACAGCGAGGCCGCCAAGCCCACCGCGTAGCTCCGGAACAGGAAGGTGAGCCCGATCAGGGCGAGCACCAGCACGTGGCCCGAGGTCATGTTGGCGAAGAGTCGGACCGCCAGGGCGAAAGGCTTGGCCAGCTTGCCGATGATCTCGATCGGCGTCATGACCGCGAGCAGCACGACCTTGAGGATGCTCCCCCCGATGCCGCCGGGCAGCCCGTGCGGCAGGAAAAAGATCGTGCCCAGATAGCCCTTCAGGCCCAGCGACCGCATGCCGGTCACCTCGATCACCAGGAAGGCGATGATCGCGAGCGCGGCCGTCACCGCGATGTTGCCCGTGGCCGTGGCGCCCCACGGGAGCAGGCCGAGCAGGTTCATCGCGAGGATGAAGAAGAAGAGCGTCAGCAGGTAGGGCACGAAGCCGTCGCCATGGTGACCGACGTTGGGCAGGATCACCTCCTGCCGCACGTAGAGCGCCGTGGCCTCCATCGCGCCCGCGAAGCCCTTCGAGGGCCGGCCCTGCCCCTGCGCCCGGGCGATCGCGCGCGCGCTCAGCACGAAGACCAGAGTCACCAGCGTCGCGGCGAGCAGCATGAACACGAGGTGCTTGGTCGGAGACAGGTCGATCGTGAGGCCGCCGATGTGGATCGGCGGGAACTGCGGCAGGTGCACGATGCCGAGCAGCGGGACCTCGAGCTCGTGGGAGTTCGCGATGTGGTGCATGATGTCGATCTGGCTCGAGCTGGCCTCATGCTGGCTCTCCGGCGCCACCGCGTCCTGCGCGACTTCGGCGGTGCGCTCGTGCTCCTGCGCCAGCACCGGCGCGGCACCCAACCCGAGACCGGCGCCGAGGAGCAGCGCCGCCACCAGCATGGATCGACCCAATCGCATCATCGCTCGCCTTCCCCCGAATGTTCCCGAGCCGCCGTAAAGCCCTCGACCAGCAGCAGCGCGACCAGCACCCCGACCATCGCACCGAGCATCGGCCCAGCCGAGCCACCGAGCGCCGGCGCCAGCACCAGGCCGGCGAGACCGACGGTCGCCAGCCGGACCAGCATCCCCGCCACCCAGCTCACCATGAAGTGCTCGGTTCCGATGCTGCGAAGCGCCAGCCAGCCGAGCGGCACCTGAAGGACGAGGCCGGTGGCGACACCCCAGAGCACCTGCCCCCGTATCTCCCGCGGCACGGCCGCTACCAGAAGGACACCGGCCGCGGCCACCGCGGCCACTCCCGCCAGATAGCGCCGCCCGAGCGTCACTCCCCCTGGCCGTCCTTGCGGTTGAGCGACCGGATCAGGGAGTACATCGTCCCGCCGAACCCCACGAACGCGGCCACGATAGTAACGATCCCGCCGGTGCCAAGCTTCCGGTCGACCCATTGGCCGACTAGCACGAACACCAGGATGCTCACGGCGAGCTGAACCCCGAGCCCCGCGTACCGCATCGGCCCGGGGGACTTTTTCTCGCCCGGATCTGGGGTTTTCACGGCGCTAAGCTACCCGCTTGTGAAAAATTTCGCAAGCTTGCGATTCCTCTTGTCACCCACGTTCCCGCTGCACGTATTGGGGAGGGGCAACCTGCGAGAGTGGCGCGGGTTACCCGACCGGACTAAATCTCACACACGCCCCACACTGAGAGCGCATGACCGCCACGGAAGCTGCACCGCAGGACGACGTACGCCAACTCCAGCGCCTGGTCGAGGCCGTCACCCGGCTGCGCGCGCAGGTGGCGCAACGGATCGTGGGCCAGGAGGACGTGGTCGACGGCATCCTCACGGCGGTGCTCGGCGGGGGCCACGCTCTGCTCATCGGAGTGCCTGGTCTCGCCAAGACGCTCATGGTCCAGACCGTCGCGGAGGCGCTCGACCTTTCCTTTAATCGGGTGCAGTTCACGCCCGATCTGATGCCGAGCGACATCACGGGCACGGAGATCATCGAGGAGGATCTCACCACCGGCCGGCGCGCCTTCCGGTTCGTGAAGGGACCGATCTTCGCCAACGTGGTTCTCGCGGACGAGATCAACCGCACACCCCCAAAGACCCAGGCAGCGCTGCTCCAGGCGATGCAGGAGCATCAGGTCACCGCCGGCGGGACGACGTACCACCTGCCGGACCCGTTCTTCACACTCGCGACCCAGAACCCGATCGAGCAAGAGGGCACCTATCCCCTCCCCGAGGCCCAGCTCGACCGCTTCATGCTCGAGCTTCGGGTAGGGTACCCCAGCAGGGCGGAGGAAGAGGCGATCGTGGAGCAGACGACCGGGAGCGGCGGGGTCACCCTGCAGCCGGTGCTCGACGCGGCGTCGGTGCTCGCGATGCAGGCGCTGGTCCGCCGGATCCCGGTCTCCCGCGGGCTGATCCGGTCGGCGGTGAGCCTGGCGCGGATGACTCGGCCTGCGGACAGCGACGCACCGCCTTTCATTAAGGAATACGTGGACTGGGGCGCCGGTCCGCGCGCGTCACAGTACCTCGTGCTCGGCGCGAAGGCTCGGGCTGCCATAGCGGGCCGGCCGATGGCCGACCTGGAGGACGTGCGGAGCGTCGCTCCCGCGGTGCTCCGGCACCGCCTGGTCACCAACTTCGCGGCGGAGGCGGCGGACCGGACCAGCGAGGACCTCGTGCGGGAGCTGATCGGCGGAAAGGCCTGGCTGGGGAGCTGACACGGCGAGACCAGAAAGACGGAGCGCCCCGCCGGCAGGTGCCGACGGGGCGCTCCGTCTTGCCACTGCAGAGGCTCAGCCGCTGATCGGGCCGGTCAGACCTACGAAGAAGTCGAAGCCGTTCGCGAACATGTCGAAGACTGCCCGCAACGCCTGCATCTCTTCCTCGGTGAGCGCGTTGCCCTCCGCGCCGGTGATCGTCGGCGTGCCCTCGCCATTGGTCGTGATGGTGGCGAAGAGATCTCCGTTCACCCGGACCGTGAAGCTGCCGGTCGCGTCGGTGGCCGAGCCCTGGATGCGCACGGTGCCGTTGTCGCCCCGCGCCAGCAGGTCGATCGTGGTGGTCGGCGTCTCGCTCGCGATGCCCTCGATCGTGGCCTCGAGATCGAGCAGGAACCCGCCGCGGGTCGGCACCACCAGCTCGTAGTCGAGCGCCAGGCTGATGCCGGACGCGTCGCTGCCGGTGAGCCGGTTGCCGAGGTCGAACTCCACGCGTTCGTTGCCGTTGGTCGCGTAACCCGAGATGGTAACGAGCGCCGAGGATGTCGTCCCCGAGACGACGACGTTGTAGTCGAGGTAGGTCACGTCGGAGGAGACCACGACGATGTGCACGGTGGACGAGGTGCTCGTCTCGGCTCCGGTGACGTCGACGTATCCATCGATCGGCACCAGCGGCTCGACCGGCTGTCCGGTGACCGGATTCACCGCGTAGAGGATGAAGCGGACGCCGTTGCCCGGCGCGCCGGTCAGATCGGACGGGATGTACTGGTCGCTCTCCACGTCCCACACGAAGGTGACGCCCTGATACTGCGCCGGGATCTCCATCGCCTCCGCGGAGGGAGACGAGGACCAGGGGCCGCGCCGCATGTAGCTCTGCGAGAGGGAGCGGGCGTAGCGCAGCGCGCTCGCCTTCCCGCCGGAGAGCAGGGCGGCCGTCGGAGCCGCGAGCACGGCGGCCGCCGCCTGGCCACCGACGACGGCGCTGATCGAAGTGGACGCCGAGGAGTATGACTCGAGCGCGGGGGAGTCGAACGACTCGCCGATCGCGGCGATGTCCGAGCTGGTGCCGGAAGCATTGAAGGGCGCATCCGGGGCAGTGGAATCGCCACCGCAGCCGGCGGCGAACGCCAGCAGACCAAGGGTAGCCACGGAACGGCTTGCGTAATGCAGGACACGCATCTTTACCGCCTCCATCTCTGGGGAACGAATCGAGGGCCTGTAACTCGTAGTGCTGAAATTGCTTACCGCTGGAAACGCAGGACCTTGCAGCCCTCAGGGGAGGACACTTTGGGAGCCTGGCTTGCGGGGGAGGGGCAACGGTCGTGCCTGGGACGGCGGGGGGTCGCTGGGGCGGGAACGCGATGGGGCGGGAGGGCCATGGGGCGGAACGAAGGGCGGTTGGAGACGGCGGGACGGTGGTAGTTGGCGGCGGGTGATGGCGGGTGACCAGCGGCATGTCATCCCGAGCGAAGCGAGGGATCTTCTCACCCGGGGTTCGATACCCCGCGGAGAAGATCCCTCGGTCGCTTCGCTCCCTCGGGATGACGTACCTAGTGTTCACCCTCCCTGTGTGTTCACCCTCCCGTGTGCTCCGTTCACCCGACCTACTTCCGTCCTCCCCCTACTTCCCCTCCACCGGCAACCCCGCCTCCTTCCACGCCACCCATCCGCCCACCAGTGCCCGTGCCTTCTTCCAACCCGCCCGACGAAGCTCTCGCACCACCCGGGTGCTTGTCGCTTCGTCCTTTCAAGCACAGTAGAGGACGAGCGTGGCGTTCTGGTCGAGTCGTCGTTCTCGGGCCAGACGGACGGCGTCGTCCGGCGGCAGCCGCAGCGCGCCCGCCGCGCGCTGCGGGTCGTCGCGATAGCTGCGCTCGGTCCGCACGTCCACCAAGAGATACGGCGAGTTCTCCTCACGCAGCCGCTTGAACTCGTCGATGGTGATTCGTTCGGGGACCTGCGCCTCGGGCTCCGTCGGTCGGGGCGCCGGCATAGATGACGGTCTCGGCGCCGGGGACGCCGTCGAGGGCATCGCCGAAGTTCCGGATGCCGCGCGAGCCAGCCGCCGCAGGTAGTAGGCGATGCCGGCACCGTGCAGCAGTACGGAGAGCAGCACCACGAGGCAGGTGATCGAGAACAGCCGCTCCGATCCCGGCACTCCCGCAAAGACGGGGAGCAGGACCAACAGCAGCGAGCTCAATCCCCTCGGCCCGAACCAGGCGATGATCTTGCAGTCGCGGCTCGCGATCCCGGAGCGCCGGAGTACGGGGAGCAGCACCGCGGTGCGAACGATCAGCGCGAAGGCGGCAAAGAGCAGCGTCCGCCCATCCGCCACCGTGAACCCGGTCCAGATGAGCCCCGCCCCGAACGCCACGAAGGTGAGCAGCAGGAACATCTCCGCTGACGCTTCGCCGTAGTCGAGGAAGCAGTCGCACAGCTCGACGTCCAGCACCGCGATCACCAGTCCCGCGCCGAACGCCGCGAGGAACCCGCTGCCTCCCGCCGCCTCCGCCGCGGCGAACGCCGTCAGTGCCACTCCCAACGCATAGAGCGACTCGTAGTCCCGCCGCACGCCGACCGCCCGCCGCACCCGGTCGAGGAGGGTGATCGCCGCGTACCCCACGACCACGCCGAGCAGCGGCCCCAGCAGGAAGAGCCCGACCAGCTTGCGACCCGCGTCGTGCTCGCCGGCCGCGACACCCTCCTGCAGCAGCAGCATGCTCAACACGACGATCGGCAGCAGGATGACGTCGTTCATCCCGCTCTCGAGCCGCAGGGCGACCCGCGCCGGCGGAGGCACGGCGGGATGGCGGGTCACCGTGCGAAGCAGGACCGGATCGGTGCTGGCGAGCGACGCGCCGAGTATCGCGGCGGCCGGCCCGGGCAGGCCGAGCAGCAGCCAGGCGGCGAGCCCGATGAGCGCCGCCGGGATCAGCGTCCCCGGCCCGAGAATGAGCGCGGCGAGCCGGTGCTGCTCCCGCAGCTCGCCGAGATCCACACCGATCGCGTCGGTGAAGAGAACCAGGACCAGGCTCAGGGTCGCGATCACCTGGAGGGTCGGCGAGTCAAGCGGCAGCTCGACGAGGCCCAGTCCGGAGGGCCCGAGCATCACCCCGAGCAGGAGGAAGATGGCGACCTGGGGCAGCCCGGTGCGCTCCACCGCGCCGGAGAGGAGCGACGAGACCAGGATGACGAGGCCGATGAGGGCGAGTGTGGCGGTAAAGGTCTCGTGCGACATGAGCGAAAGTATGTCCGGCTCTGGCGACTACCGCCAGCCACGTGGTAACCTCAAAGGTGCCGACCCACCCATCCGAGCCCGCCGGTATCGCGCTGCTCCTCACCACCTGCGGCATTCTGCTGGCGGTGAGCGTGCTGTTCAGCCGCGCCTCGCAGCGGATCGGCGTCCCGATCGCGCTCCTCTTCATGCTGGTGGGGATGCTCGCCGGCTCCGAGGGGCTCGGCGGGATCGAGTTCGACGACTACCGCTTCGCCTTCCGGATGGGCTCGCTGGCGCTCGCGCTCATCCTGTTCGACGGCGGGCTCAATACTCCCATGGAAGCGGTGCGGCGCTACTGGGCGCCCTCGGGGGTGCTCGCCACCGTCGGCGTCGTGCTCACCGCGGTCCTCGTCGCAGTCCCCGCGCATCTCTGGGGACTCGGACTGGCCCGAAGCGCTGTTGCTCGGCGCGGTGGTGTCGTCCACCGACGCGGCGGCGGTGTTCGCCGTCCTCCGGGGCAGCGGCCTTCAGCTCAAGCGCCGCGTGGGCGTGACCCTCGAGATCGAGTCCGGCATCAACGATCCGGTCGCCGTCATCCTCACGACGACGCTGACCTCCAACCTCCTTCTCGCCGAAGGCCAGTTCCAGGGATTGGAGCTGATCCTCGAGATGGCGGTCCAGCTCGTCGGTGGCGCCACGGTCGGGCTGGCGCTCGGCTTTCTGGGCAGGGTGGTTCTCGGCCGCCTTCAGCTCCCGACGGGCGGACTGTATCCCGCCCTCACCCTCGCCGTGGCGCTCCTCGCCTTCGGCGTAGCAACGCTCCTCCACGGCAGCGGGTTCCTGGCGGTCTACCTCGCGGGTCTGCTGCTGGGCAACGGCCCCCTGCCCTATCGCACCGGTCTGCTGCGGGTCCACGACGCGCTCGCCTGGCTCTCGCAGATCGGAATGTTCCTCATCCTCGGCCTGCTGGTCTATCCCTCGCAGCTGCCGGAGGTGGCCGCGCTCGGCCTCGGAGTCGCACTGCTGCTGGCCTGCCTCATCCGGCCGCTGGTGGTGGCGCTCTGCCTCGCGCCGTTCCGCTATCCCTGGAGCGAGGTGCTGTTCATCGGGTGGGTCGGCCTTCGCGGAGCGGTACCGATCGTGCTCGCGACCTATCCGGTACTCGCCGGAGCGGCAGGAGCGGACCGGATCTTCAACCTCGTCTTCTTCATCGTGGTGGTGAACGCGATCGTGCCCGGTGGCACGGTGGCGTGGTTGACCAGGAAGATGGGCCTTCACGCCCCCGAGCCGCCGGCGCCACAGGCAGTGCTCGCGATCGAGTCCCGGTTCCCGCTCAAAGGCGAGCTGATGTCGTTCTACATAGATGAAGCGCTGGTGGTCCGGGGAATCAGGCTGGACGAGCTGGACTTTCCGGAGGGAGCGTCGGTCGCGCTGATCGTGCGAGGCAACGAGCTCGTCCCGGCGCGCGGGGCCACCACGCTCGAGCCGGGCGACCACGTCTACGTCATCGCGCAGGCGGAGGACCGGCCGTTCATTCAGCTCATGTTCGGACGGCCGGAAGAGGAATGAGGGCGCGCCAGTCCGCTATCTAGACCCTCCGCCTCCCCGTGATCAGCCGGTAGAGGAATACCGCCACGGCCACGACGAGCAGAAGATGGATCAGCGCGCCGGCGATGTGGAAGACCGCCCAGCCAAGAATCCACGCGACGAGAAGAACCACTGCCAGCCAGATCATACGTGCCTCCGACGATAGAGGTCACCACGATAAGCCTTGACCGCCACGGCACCAAGCAGCATATCTGGGTTCGGGGGAACCGCAAGGAGTCCCGATGAACGACAAGGCTCCGATCTACACGACTCTCGCCGGCGCGGCCGTACTCTTCTTCTTTCTGCTCCTCGTCCAGCCCTACTCGGCACCCTCGGTACCGCCGTCACCCTGGGATGCCTACACCCGGCCGGCCCAACGCTTCCTCAAGTGCAGCCTTGCGGAAGAGACTCCCTGGAGCTGACGAGGCGATCGGTATCTTCCGAGCCGGTCGCCTGGGGGCTCGCCGCGGCCAGCCGCTACCCCGACTCACTGGCCGTCTGGGCGCGGAAGGCTCGAGTCTGGAGCGGTATCAGGCACGGGGATACCGCGGAGGTCCTCTTCTACACCGACACCAAGGTGTGCGACGAGCGCCCCATCTGGCTCCGCTTCCTGGGCGACAGCGGGCAATTCAAGGTCGTGGAAGCGGGCTCGACCTGTTTCGATCCGGAGAGGCGCTCGCGGCCAGGCACTCGCCGCCCAACCTGCCACGGCCCCCAGCGCGACCGCGATGCCTGCCGCGACAACCGTGGCGTCGGTATGCCGACCTGGCACAATGATCTCGACCTAGAGCACCACGGCGCTGCGCGGCGACGAGGGTGGCTACAGCCAGCGAATCAGGGACGAAGTATGCGTTGGCGATGCGCACGCTCTTCACGGCCGAGGCAATCGAGAGCAAGTACATGAGCCGTACGCTCTCGCTCGCCTCGCTTGCGGAGCTCTTGAAGAGCTGGGCAGCGTGAGGTCCCACGGATTGAAGCTCCGGGAAATACTGGATCGCTGTGCAAGAACCGCCCGCGCGCCTCGATCCAGTTGTCCATGAAGGCTGTCTGCATCTGCGCGACCGCCGGGCCCTCCAGGCGGAAGTGTGAATCGCGCCAGTGTTCCTCGTCCTGAGCATTCCCCAGCCAATTGTCGGCGATGCCGACGCCGCCCGTGAAGCCCACCACGCCGTCGACGACCAGCAGCTTTCGGTGAGTCCGATTGTTGAGCCGTCCCTGACCCTCGTCACTCCGCCCGCAGCGCCACCGCCGCGTCCTCGCGGCTCGCCCGCCACGCCGGGAAGAAACAGGCCGCGGCCGCCACCGTCGCGAGCACCGCCGCCACGGCCCCGTAAGTCGCGAGGTCGTGCGGTCCGACTTCGTATAGCAGACTCCGCAACAGGCGCGACAGCGCCGCCGCGCCGGCCGCCCCGCATGCGAGTCCGACCAGCGCCAACACCAGCCCCTCGCGCAGCACCTCCGCCCGGATCCTCCCCGAGGTCGCGCCGAGCGCCATCCGGATTCCGATCTCGCGCGTCCGCTGGCGCGTGGTGAACCACAGCACCCCGGCGAGTCCCACCGCCGCGAGCACCAGCGCGACCAATCCGAAGGTCCCGATCAGCGTCGTCGCGAAGCGCGGCCGCGCGAGCTGCGTCCGCATCATCGCCCCGACCGTCGCGACGTCCAGCAACCGCACGCTCGGCTCGATGGCGCCGATCTCGCGCCGGAGCGTGACGGTGACCGCACCAGGATCGCCGCGGGTCCGCATCACCAGATGGTTCATCGGCCAAGGCGTCTGCTCGTATGGCACGTACGCGTCCAGGCTCACCGCTTCGAGCCCGCGGTACCGCCCGTCCTCGACGACGCCGACGACCTCGAGCCATGGGGCGGGACCGTCCGGCCCGCCCCACTTGATCCGCTTGCCGACCGGATCGTCCCCGGGCCAGAACCGGCGGGCGACGCTCTCGCCGAGGATGACGACTCGCGGGGCCTCCGGCCCGTCCGCGCGGCTGAAGCCGCGACCGCGCACGAGTCTGAGCCCGGTAGCCCGGAAGTAGTCCGGGGTGATCGCCTCATAGTTGAGGAAGGGGTACGCCGACTGCTCGGCCCGGTCCCGGCCCTCGATGGTGAACGGGTAGTCGAATCCCTGCGGACCCTCGAGCGGCCGGAGCAGGACGCCGGCCGCGGCCTCGACACCTGGAATCCCCTCCGCCCGCTCGACCAGGGCCGTGAAGAAGGCGTGCGACCGCTTCGCCTCCGCCATCGCGGGGTCCGAGCCGAACACCTGGAGCGTGAGCGTGCGGTCGGGGTCGGGGCCGGGGTCCACGGCGCGGAGCCGGAGAAAGGCGTTGAGCAGCAGTCCCGCGCCCACCAGCAACACCATCGCGACCGCGGTCTCTCCGATCACGAGCCCGCGCAGCAGCCGGCGGGCGCCGCGCCCGCTCGACGTCTTGCCGCCGTCGCGGAGCGCGGCCTGCACGTCGGTCTTCGCGCTCGCGATCGCCGGCGCGATCCCGAACCCGATCGACGCGAGCAGCGCCACGAGCGTGGCGAAGGCGACGACACCGCGGTTCACGGTCACCGCCTCCGCGCGGAACAGCTCGGGCGGCACCATCGCGCCGAGCCCCTGGACGGCAACGACGGCGAGCGCCACGCCGAGCGCGCCTCCGACCAGACCGAGCACGAGGCTCTCGGCGAGGAGCTGCCGGAGCAGGCGGCCCCGGCTCGCGCCGAGGGCGGTGCGCACCGCCAGCTCGCGGCGGCGTGCGGGGAGCTGCGCCAGCAGGAGGCTCGCGACGTTGACGCAAGCGATGAGCAGCACCAGCGCCGTGGCGCCGAAGAGCACCAGCAGCACCGGCCGCGCGCCGCCGATGAGCCGGTCGGGCAGGCTCTGGATCCGCACGCCGATGTGCACGTCCGGCGGAAGCCCCTGCCGCGCCACCCGGTCCGCCAGCTCGCTGGTCTCCGCCTCCGCCTGCGCGACCGTCACGCCGGGACGCAGTCGGCCGACCACCGACAGGAATCCGATCTCGCGCTTGTCCACGAGGCTGTCCACCGCCGGCTCGATCGCGCGCCAGAACGCGGCGGTCCGCGGATAGTCGAACTCCGCCGGCATGACGCCGACGACGGTGTGCGCCAGCCCGTCGAGCCGCACCGTCCGGCCGAGCACGTCGGGCCGGCCCCCGAAGGCTCGGCGCCAGAGCCCGTCGCTCAGGACCACCACCAGCTCGGCACCCGGCCGGTCGTCCGCGGGCTCGAGCGTGCGACCGATGGCCGGCAGGGTGCCGATCATATGGAAGAAGTGCCCCGAGACCATGCTCCCCGCCGCGGGCGCCGGCTCGCTGCCGTCCTCCCAGACCACTCGGCCCAGCGCCGTCTGCACCGCCGCGAGCTCCTGGAACGAGCGGCTGCCGGCGCGCCAGTCGCGGTAGTCGGGGTAGGAGACCTCGAGCCGGGAGTCGGGCTGGTCCAGGGTGAACGGCTCGAGCGTCACCAGCTCCTCCGGCGCGCGGAACGGCGGCGGCTGGAGGAGCACGGGTCGGACAGCGCTGAAGAGCGCGGTGATCGCGCCGATGCCGAGGGCGAGCGTGAGGACGGCGGCGAGCGAGGCGGAGCGGTGGCGCAGCAGGCGCCGGAGCGCGAAGCGCAGGTCGGGAATGGTCATGGCCGGGAGACGAGCGGCGGACGCCACCACGCACCATGGGTCTGCGCTGATCCCTACCAGGTCAGGGCACTTCGGTCCTGGTACCGAGTCCGGCGTAGACATATCGCCGCCGAAGACCCGCCTCAACTCCGCGAAGGCCGGTTCCCCCGTACAGTGACCAGGGGCGATCTGGTCCACCCGCCACTGGTCGTGAAGCGCCGCCGCAAGCCGCGTAATGGCGCTGTCCGGGCTGGTCACGAGATGCAATCCGCCGAAAATCAGTCGCACGCGGTCACCCCAGGGGCGCGACGCCTGGAGAATCGTCTCGATGCCGGGGTGTGAGCAGCCGACCAGCAGGACCAGGCCTTCCGGAGTCCGAATGGCCAGCGAGAGCTCCCGCAGCTCGAGGGTGCCAGGGTTCCTGGAGACCGTGGGGATGATCGCCATCCCGGGCGCCACTTCGGTAAGACTGTCTATCCAGTGGAAGTCGGCCTCGGGCCAGGGCGTGCCGAACCTCAGCTCCGCCGGCGGGGCCGCGTCGAAGTACCGCATCGAGTCCGGCAGAGTGGAGTCGCGGCGATAGAAGGAGCTGGGAAGATCCGCGCCGAAAACCCCGAACCCTTCCTTGGGCGCATAGATCTTCACGCGAGGATTCACACGGAGCAAATAGTTGATTCCGGAGGTATGGTCTCCGTGGCGATGCGAGACCACCACGAAATCCAGCCGCCGCAGATCGACGCCGAGCGCCTTCACGTTTCGCGCGAAGATGTCGGCGTCGTTGCCGGTGTCGAAGAGGATTCGCTTGCCTCCGTACTCGACCAGCGCCGCGAACCCCCAATCACGGGTCAGGCCCGAGTGGCCCCCGAAGGCATCGTAGAGGATCGTGACTCGGCTGGTTGGGACCGGTGAGGCACGTGCCGCCGGCAGTCCGAGGGAAAGGAAAAGCGACAAAGAGAAAAGCACACGGGCCCGCATCAGTCCTTCTTCCGTTGGTGCGTGTACGTCACCCTCACGATTCTCGGCGACACCGGTCGGCTGCTCCTCAGCCCGAGCCGGGCGGGTCTCCAGCTGCGATTCTGAGATCAGTGTCCTCTGCCGTGATCGTTGTCCTCGCCGTGATCGTCCTTGCCCTCCCCTTTGCCCTTGTCGTTATCCTTGCCCTTCCCCTTGCCGCCGTCGTCCCCGCCCTCATCCGTGGGGGGAGCAGGTGCCGGTGGGGGCGCCGGGCCCGCGCCGCCGCCTCCCCCTCCGCCGCCGCCGTTCCCGTCATCATCGTCCCCGTCATCATCGTTCCCGCCACCGCCTCCGCCATCCCGCTGGATGGCTGTGAGGAGGAACTGAACCTGGAGATCGGGGTCGGCGAGCCGCGCGACGACCGGCTGGTCGCCCACCGCGTCGCCGAGCGTGACCTCGGCGGAGGCGCGCCCGCTCAGGTCGGTCTGGGTGTTGGCAGCCGAGATCTCGGCGCCGCGTGCGGGGTCGACGAACTCGAAGATTACCGCCGCCCCTGGGACCGGACGTCCGGCCCGGTCCAGCGCCTCGACCACGAGGGGATGCCGGACCGCGTCGCCGGCCTTGGCGCTCTGGCCATCCCCAGACACCACGCGGAGTTGAGACGGTACGCCATCGGGAAGGAGAAGGTCATCGCCCGCACAGCCGCCGAGGACGAGGAGAACGGTCGGGAGGAGAGTGGTACGCATGCCCGGGTTCCTTCGGGGAGTCCGTCCCAACTTGCGGTTCGGCCCGGACCCTTCGATAGGACGTGGGTCACAGGCACCGCGTGTGATGTCAGGCGGGGGGCGCCTCGAGGGGAACGACGCGGATCGTCGCGTCCGCCGTCGCGTATGACCCTCTGATCCGAGTCGAGTAGCGACGCCTCGACGTCTGTTCGAGCTCATGGTGATGCGAGCCATTCCTCCGCCGACGCCAGATCGCGGAACACCCTGACCAGCTCCGGGCTGTCCTCCCGAAAGAGCCCATACATCCGCGCCAGCCCGAAGACCACGTCCTGCGGTGCGACGACCGCCACCCGCCAGGTCTGCCGGGCCTGATCGAGGTTGCGGGCGGTCTGGTCCGCGAGGGCCTGCAGGCCTACCGATGTGACGGTGACGTTGTGCACCGTCCGGAGATCCGAGAGCTCGTCCATGCCGACCCGATGGGCGGGATCGCGGTAGAGCCGATCGAAAGTCTCGAAGAGCTCGCGGTCCGTGATGGTGCCTGTATAGACGAGGGTGACCCGGTTGCGGGTGGGTTCCACTGTATAGGCGATAGGCACTGGTGGGTTCGATCTCTCCCTTCACGCTTACGTTCCGCTGCCATCCCTCGCGCGCCGGCGGTGTGGGCCCGATCCGGCCGTCTTGCCCTCGCCATGACGGAACTCGAAGTGCTCAGCGCTGAGAATGCGGTCGCCGAGGCAGGCGGACCCCTCCCCGCGCTCCAGGCGGTAGGCCCAGACCATGTCCACGACCGCGGCGGCCGGGAGCCAGGTCTCCACCGGCACGGTCGGGTAGTGGCGAGCGGACGCTTCTCGGAGCCGCGCCTGCCGCGCGCCGCCGGAATGGGGGTCGGATGAATTCATGTACCTAGTCTAGCCGCGCCGGGGCCCTGGCGGGCAAGCCCAACGACTACGCCAGCGGAGCGATGTTCTGGTTCACGCGAAATCGGTTCCCCGGATCGTACCGCTGCTTGACCTGCCGCAGGCGCTGAAAGGTCGTCGCGTCATAGGCGCCGTGGACCCGATCGGCGTCGTCCGTATCCAGGTAGTTCACGTAGACCGCCTCGCTGCAGAAGGGCTGCATGGCGCTCCAGAACTCACGGGTCCAGCGGATGTTCCGGTCCGATTCCGCCGGGTCGGTCCACATGCTCAGAATGAGCAGGCTGTAGCGGGCCCGGCGATGGGGGAACGCGGTCTCCTCGATTCCCACGCGGGCCGTCGCGCCGCCGAACGGCTCGATCGCCACGGCCGTGAACGGAGAGGGAGCGGCGGCGAAGTAGGCCACCATCACCCCGATCGCCTCGTCGGAGAGGTCCTCGAGGAAGCTGGACTTCCAGTAGTTCAGGCGGCCGGACGGGAAGCCCGGATCGAACATGCTCTGCAACTCGCAATAGCTCATTGGTCGCACGAGGTCGGCCACCACCCCGGGGTGGCTCCTCAGTGGACGCAGTCTCTGTTCGGCGGCCTCCGGCGGTCCGAAGTAGCACACCGGTACGGCGAACATCCGCGCACCTTCAGGTGACGTCAGGAAGTACCGCGTACGCCATCAAGTCGTCCGGCGCCTCGGCCATGTAGTCCCGGTAGAACCGGAGTGCAGTCTCGGCCCGCTCGAGCGGAATGAAGACCACGCCGCCCAGCAGCTCTCCGACGGGGTGGAGACCATACTCGAAGGAAGTCACGATCCCGAAGTTTCCCCCGCCTCCCCGCACGGCCCAGAAGAGGTCGGGATGCTGGACCGCATCGGCGGTCCGCATCTGCCCGTCGGCGGTGACGATCTCCACCGACCGGAGGTTGTCGCAGGAGAGGCCGTGCTTGCGCATGAGCCAACCGAGACCGCCGCCCAGCGTGAGCCCGGCGATACCGGTCGTGGAGATGAACCCTCCCGTGGTGGCGAGCCCGTGCTGCTGGGTCGCCAGGTCGAATTCGCCCCAGGTGAGCCCGGCCTCGGCCCGGACGGTGCGAGCCGCCGGATCGACCTGGATCCGCTTCATCTCCGAGAGATCGATGACTATTCCGCCGTCGCACAGAGCCTTGCCCGCGACGTTGTGACCGCCGCCGCGCACGGCCACCGGGATATCGCTGCTGCGCCCGAACTCCAGGGCGCGCAGGACATCCTCACGTTCTCTACAGCGGGCGATCAGGGCAGGGTGCTTGTCGATCATGGCGTTGAACAGCGTGCGGGCGGCGTCGTAGCCGGGGTGACCGGGCCGGAGGACTTGACCGCGCAGCGATGCTTCGAGCGTCTTGAGGGCGTCGGGGTTCAACTCGGGTGTGCCGGTGACATCGGAGCCGATAGCCATTGGAGGAGCCTCCCGTCGGCATCGGATGGGTGGGTCGGGGTGATCCTTGCGGCAAGTATGCGGGCCGGTACCGAGGGCTGCAATGGTCCCCGTGGGCAATTCAGGCGGCTCGAGGAAGGCCGGTAAACCAGTCGGCGCCGGAGTATACGAAGGTGTACTGGCCGTCCCGCCGGCCGCTCATATGGTTCCGCATCAGGCCCGACCGCCTCCGGCGGCTCGCCTCCGGCCAACCACTTGAAGCGGAGTCGCATCCACGCTCGTGACCTCCGATACGGCCCTGCCGGACCGCAAGCGTCCCTTCGGTGTCGGGGCGGTCACCCTGCTTCTTCTTCTGCTGTCCGCGGCCCTCGCGTTCGACGCCTGGCGCGGCCGGCTCGATCTCCCCTGGGCCTTCCCTCAGCAGGTTTCCCGCGAGGCCACCCTCCGGATTCTCGGATATGCCGTCGCCTCACTGCTGGTCCTGATCGCGGCCGGCATGTGGCGCCTTCGCCGCGCGGCCTGGGTCGCCACCATGCTGCTGGTGGGCACGTTCATGGTGATCGAGCTGCTGTGGTATGCGCGAGGGCGCCCCCGCTACCACATCATGACGCTCTGCGCGCTGATCGTGTTCTATCTGAACCAGCGCGAGGTGCAGGGCATCTTCCGCCGGCGGGAGCGCGCCGCGTGAGCGACCTGACCCTCCTCCGGGCCTATGAGCCCGTGGTGCGCTACACCCATGGCGAGCTGTTCTTTCCGACCGCGGTGGACGAGTTCGTCCGTCACTGCAGTCTCTGGGAGGTCGGCCGGCGGACCAAGCCAAAGCTGCTGGTGGCCGCCGGAGAGCTCGACCTCGAACGGCTGGCCGAGTTCGCGCACATCCCCGCGGCACACCGGCGGTTCCTTCGCTTCGTACAGGAGCCGGCCTCGCCCCTGGAGTACAAGGAGTGGCGGCAGCGACCCGACCGCGTCCGCTTCACCGCGCCGGGCCGCCACGCTCGCGTTCCGCTCATCTCCCGCATCATCGACGCGGGGTTCGACTTCTCCCTGCTGTTGCGGGGCACGGTGCCCGGCGGCACCACAGCCGCGGCCGAAATGCAGTGCCGCCGAATCGCCGAGCGGGACCCGCGCCGGGTGTACTACGGCCGCGTCCTGCGCCAGGGCGGATGGATCGTGCTCCACTACCTGTTCTTCTACGCGATGAACAACTGGCGCTCGGGATTCCACGGCACCAACGACCACGAGGCGGACTGGGAGCAGGTCTTCGTCTACCTCTACGAGCCGGGGGACGGCAGGCCGCCGGTTCCCTGGTGGGTGGCCTACGCCTCGCACGACTTCAAGGGGGACGACCTGCGCCGGCGGTGGGACGATCCGCTGCTCCAGCGACACGGCAGCCATCCGGTGGTCTACGCCGGCGCCGGCTCCCATGCCAGCTACTTCGAGCCGGGCGAATACGTCATGGGCATGGAGCCGGCGTTTCTGCAGCCGGTGAAGCACGCGGCGCTCCGGCTGCGCGAGGTCTGGGTGGATACGCTCGGCCAGGGGACCACGAAGACCGTGGATCGCACCATCGCCGCGCTGATCAGCGTTCCCTTCGTGGACTACGCGCGCGGCGACGGCCCCGCCATCGGGCCGGGCCAGGAGCAGGTGTGGTCACCGATCCTCGTCTCCGACGAGGCGGGCTGGGTGGACCGCTATCGCGGTCTCTGGGGACTGGATACCGGCGACCCGTTCGGCGGGGAGCGAGCGCCCTCGGGCCCCAAGTACAACCGGGACGGCTCGGTCCGGCTGTCCTGGTACGACCCGGTGGGATGGGCGGGCCTCGACAAGGTGCCGCCTCCGCCGGCGATGCTGCCGGCGCTCGATGCCCGGCTCGGCGAGCTGGATGCCCATGCGCTGGAGCTGACCGATCAGATCGAAGAGGGTCGGGCCGAGGTGCGGCGGCTCGCCCTGGACGAAGAGGCGCTGCGCGCGACGGCGTTCCTCGGCGGCCTGCATCGGGTGAAGTCGGGCGAGCTGCGGCAGGCGGTGACCCGGCTGCAGGCGCTGCAGGCCGAGCGCATCGTGACGGCCGAGACTCTCGGCGCGAGCCGGGCCTACCGCGACCGGATCGCGGGTGGTGACTGGGGACCGCCGGACGCGCATCTGCGGCACACCCACCGGCCGGAGCCGGCGGACAAGGAGCGCGGCCGAGTGGTCGAGTTCTGGGGGGCGGTGAGCGGCGCACTCGCGCTGCTGGCCTTCGTCGCGCTGCTGGTGCTGCTGCCCCACCGGTGGTGGCTCTGGGCGCTCGCGCTGACGCTGGTGCTGGGCGTGGTGGAAGCGATGGCCCGGAACCGGCTGGTGGACCTCCTGCTCAGCGGCACCGTCGCGCTGGCGGGGCTCACGGCGCTGGTGCTCGTCTGGGAATTCTGGCGCGCCCTCATCGTCGCCGCGCTCGTGGGGCTCGCCCTGTTCATCATGCGCGACAACCTGCGCGAGCTGGCGGGGCGTTGACGTCTAGGTCTTCATGGCCGCGACGAGCTCCTCGCACCCCGAGCCCCACCGGGAGATGGGCTTGATCGCCTCCGTGAACGGGATCGCCAGCGGATGGACCCGCTCCGGGGTGAGCACGTAGACGGCGCCGGCCAGTGGTGTCGGCACGGAAGGGACGAAGACCGTGAAGCGCCCGTCCGCGTGCTTCTCGATGATGAAGCCGGGGACGAGGGCTTCCTCGATCTCGACGAGGGCGGGCTGCCACGCGGTTTCCCTGCCCTGCCCCGCCAGCTGGTTGGTCAGACTGCGAAAGAGCGCATAGCCCGGGATCCGCTCGAACAGCGACGTCTCGATGCGCTCCCGCATCCTCCGCCCGGATCTGGTGCGCAGGGCGGACACCGATCAGGAAGCAGATCAGCAACACCAGGAGCAGGGAGAGCAGGTCCTCGGCGGGCAGCCATTCCGGGAGCAGATGCGCCAGAGGTGCGACGAATTGCACCAGGGACGCCGTCGCCTTGAGCAGCAGCAGAATAGCGAGGTAGAGCGGGACCAGCACCAGCAAGCCTCCGGCCAAAGAACTCACGATGAAGTTGCCGAGCCGCTTCATAAGCCCTCCTGAGATGGACCACGGCGTTCCTTCCCCGTATTCTCCTTCCTCCCTTACTATCGTGATCGTTGCAGGGCCACAAGTTCAACCATAGTGCCGGACGGACATGGCCGACTCCTGGCGCCCGCGAGTGGTTCGGTTGGCGGGGCCGGCCTGAACGCGGAACCCATGAGCCACGCCAAGCCTGCGTATTCCCTCGGTCAGTTGACGACCTACTTCCTCAAGCTCGGCACGATCGGCTTCGGCGGCCCGGTGGCGCTGGTCGAGTACATGCGCCGGGATCTCGTCGAGCGCCGCGGGTGGATCTCGGAGAGCGACTACCGGGACGGCCTGGCGCTGTCGCAGCTCGCCCCCGGACCTCTCGCCGCCCAGCTCGCCATCTACATCGGCTTCGTGCACTACGGCGTGCTCGGCGCGACCGCGGCGGGCGTCGCGTTCGTCCTGCCATCGTTCCTGATGGTCGTCGGCCTCGGGTGGGCCTACGTGCGGTTCGGCGGGTTGCCGTGGATGCAGGCGGCGTTCTACGGCGTCGGCGCGGCCGTCATCGGGATCATCGCCCTCAGCGCGTACAAGCTGACGCGGCGAACGCTCGGACGAGGTCCGCTGCTCTGGGCCATCTGGCTGGCGGCCGCCATCGTCACCGTGATCACCGAGTCGGAGGAGGTCCTCCTCTTCCTGGGCGCCGGCATTCTCGTCTGGTTCGTGAATGCGGTAAGACAGCGGCGGCTGCCCGAAGGACTGCCGGTCCTCCTGCTCCCACCCCTGGGACTGGACACGGATCTCCTCTGGAGGATGCTGGGCTTCTTCACCTATGCCGGAGCGTTCGTCTTCGGCAGCGGGCTCGCCATCGTGCCGTTCCTCTACGGGGGAGTGGTGAAGGAGTACGGCTGGCTGACCGACCGGCAGTTTCTCGACGCGGTGGCCGTCGCTCTCATCACGCCCGGTCCGGTGGTGATCACCACGGGGTTCATCGGATATCTGCTGGCGGGTTTGCCAGGAGCCATCGTGGCCGCGGCGGCGACCTTCCTCCCGGCCTATCTCCTGACCGTGATCCCCGCCCCGTATTTCCGGAAGTACGGCCGGCACCCCGGGGTGGCGGCATTCGTGGATGGGGTGACGGCCGCCGCCATCGGGGCCTTGAGCGGAGCAGTCGTCGTCCTCGGCCGGCGCTCCGTCGTGGACGTTCCCACTGCCGTCCTCGCGGTCGCCACCGTTCTGCTGTTATGGAAACAGAGGCTCCCGGAGCCGGTGATCATCGGCGCCGCGGCACTGATCGGCTGGCTGATTTTCCCGAAGTAATTCCCGGCGCGCCTATCTCTGGTACTGTCCGGACGTCCGCCAGCGGGGGGGACCCATGGTCGGCGGGTAGGCGGCCGAGCGCGCGGGTCTGCCGAGCAGATCCTCCAGGGTGTTCGCGAGGGCATCGAAGCTGACCGGCCTTCTCAGCCGCGGCAGGTCCTGATAGCCGGCGAGCAGGTCGAGCGCATCATCCGCCACCAGGAGCACCACGTGGACCCGCGGGTCCAGGTCGAGGACCCGCTCGGCCAGCTCCCCGCCATCCATCCTCGGCAGGTCGAGGTCGGCCAACACCAGCCGCGCCTCTCCGGGGTGCTGTCTCAGCCAGCGCAGCACGTCGCGCCCGCTCCGAAAGCCCCGGACCTGGTAGCCGAGCGCCCGGCCGATGCGGCAGACGATCGAGCGCGGGGTCAGCTCGTCGTCCACCACGAGGACGAGCGGTCCAACGGACAGCGCCTCTGCGTATGGCATACGGAGCCCCCGGGCAGCGAGTGGCTTACGCAGGCCCTCTCCACGAAGAGGACTGATGTCGTGCGAGTACTCCGCCACTCTACGCCGGCCCGCGAACCACCGCCGTGTTGGAAATCACGCGCCTTCCCGTCAGTGGGCCACACGCCATTGCCAGTAGATGAAGGCCGGCGCGCCGAGAATCTCCGGCAGGATGAAACCGATGTAGGGCGCGGGTGGCGCGCCGATGAACAGCCAGGAGAGCAGCCGCCCGATGCCGCCGAGGAAGACGGCGGGGATCGTGCACGCCACGCATGCTCACGATGCCGTTGATGATGGGCACCAGGGCGAGCACGGCGGTGCAGATCTACAGCAGAAGTCGGCTCATGAAGACGGGCTCCTCCGGTTGCCGCTGTCACGCCACCGCCGGAGCTGGTAGGTGATCCCGAGGTGTGCCGCCCCGGCGAAGAGCACGGCGATCAGCGCTCCGCAGACGATGGGAACGAGGATCTCACCGATGGGACCGATCCCTGCCGCTCCCCACCCGGCTGGCCACTCAGCAGCGAAAGGAAGAGCCCCAAGGCTCAAGAGGAGCCCAAACCCGCCGCCGATCAAGGCCGCCGTCCCGTAGAGCCGCGGCCAATTGGTCTTCATCTCGGTCATGGATACACCGTCTCGGAGGCAGACGTCGTCCCACGATGCGCGTCGGCAGTCCCGCCGTCAATTCGGAGCGGCGCCGGACCATTCCACTCTTGTTCCGGCTCCGGCACGGCCCTAACGTGGACCCGAACTGTCGGCTGTCACCGTTGCAAGGAGTGGGAATATGGGATGGAAAGAAGTCGCCGCGGGCCTGGGGACGCAGACCACCGTGAGCGCGCTGAAGGCGGTCGAGGGCCAGGTGAGCAAGCGCAAATACAAGCGGCTCATCGCCACCGCGGTGGCGCAATTGCTCGTGCTGCACCCGGACATCGGGCCGCGGAAGGCGCGGCGGCGGGCCCGGCGCCTGACCGGAGCGCGCCCCTCGAAGAAGCTGTTGCGGGCCGTAGACGGGCTGGGATTAAAAGAAGGAGCTGAGGGGATCGTGGCCGCGGCCGCCACCGCCGGTGTCGCCAAGGTCGCCAGCGTGGTCGGGAACCGGTTGAAGAAGGGGACGCGCAGGACGGCCGCGAGCAAGTCCGACGAGCCTGCCCCTGCCCCTAACGGCCAGCGCGCGGAGGAGCCGGGCGTGGCCGGTGTCGAGCAGGGCTCTCCCTAGGGCCGCTTCTGGAACAGCTCCCCAGAGCGCATCGAACGCGGCGTAGTGTCCTCCCGGGGCCACGGTCATCCGTCACACGCCGCGGAAGCAGGCAGTCACGGTGTATCCCCCACACTTACGCCATCTTAGGAGGGTCACTGCGAAAACAACTACGGAGATGGAGGAGGCGATATGTGGCAGAAGCTCGCGGCATCGTTGGCGATCGTGGCGCTGGTCGGCGCATGCAAGCCGGCCGAGCGTGACACCGGGGCGGTGGACAACGACCGCTCAGGCGTGGATACCGTCGTCCAGTCCGAGACTGTGAAGGACACCGCCATCGTGCAGGCGGACACGAGCATCGACGTGGACACCATCAAGAAGACCGACAACATCAAGAAGGACAGCCAGTAGCCGAAGAGTCTCGGGATGACGGCCGCCCGGCCGGGCGGCCGTGCCTCCTCTCGTATCCCCGCCTGGTGCAACATCTTGCGCTGGTCAAATGTGACCGGCGTCCTATCGCCCTCGGCAATTCAATCGTATTCTCGGGTCACCCAAACCAACCACGTGGGGCAGGCTATGTCACGCCACTCGGGATATACCCGCAACCTTCTCACGTCCGGTGCTCTGCTCGTTCTCCTGGGCTGCGGCGCGGGGGACCTGACACTGCCGGGCGGGACCGGTCCGGCGACCGACCTCGTCCTGGTCTCGGGCAACGAGCAGTCCGCCGAGCCGGGCGACGATCTCCCCGCGCCGCTGGTGGTCCGGCTGGTGGACGCGCAGGGCAACCCGGTGCCGGCCGCGGCGGTGAGCTGGGTCGTCGGCTCAGGCGGGGGGGACGTGTCGCCGGCCACGGCTCAAACCAACACGGACGGCCTCGCCTCCGCGACACTGACCCTCGGCGAGTCGGCCGGAGTCAACACCGTGAACGCGGTGGTGTCAGGGCTCGAGACCGTCACGTTTACCGCGAGTGCGACCGGCGACGGCGGGGGCGGGGACTTCGGGCCGCACCACCTCGAGTTCATGCTCCAGCCGACCGTCGCGTTCGCCGGGCAGCGGATGACTCCGCCGGTCATCGTGGCGGTGGTGGATCAGGACGGCGAGGTGGTCCGGGACTCCAAGGTCAAGATCGAGATCGTGCTCGCCGCGGGATCCGGCTCGCTCGATGGGAAGCGCGAGCGGGACACGAAAGACGGAGTCGCGACCTTCGACGACCTCAAGCTGGACGAGGCCGGGCTGGGGAAGGTGCTGAGGGCGCTCGCGCCGGAAGATGCCTTCCTGGGTAGCGCGGACAGCGAGCCGTTCGCGGTGCTGGGGTTCGACTAGCGGGAGACCGCGGCTGAAATAGAATTCGCGGACGTGTTTCATGGGCCTGGCCTACCGGTAGGCTGGTCCGCTGCCGGGATCGGCGCCGAATCCAACAAAGGCGGCGAAGGTTCGCGACGCCATTGGACACTTCGAGTGGACGGACGGGTACGGCACGCGGTTCGGGCTGGCGTAGTCGGCCGGTGCCCTTCAGGGCCGCAGTCGCGGCTCGGCTCGCGCCGTCCACCCGCCTGCGTGATCCAGCAGGCGTTGCCTGCCGCCCCGGAACTCGAAGTGGAGATCCGGGAGCACGCGGCCGTCGTCGGGAGTGGGGCGGTCCTCTCGGGCCTTCGGGCGTCGCTGAACCACGCGAGTTGCGCGCCTGGCGCTGATCCACACCCCAGGCACGATCTCCGGGTACAGTTTCGCGAACTGCGGTCGCACGCGGGCGCGCCGGACCAGGAAGAATGACATCGCCGACTGAGAGACGTGGCGTATTTCAGGGGGGACACAACATAGCCAGTGGTACGCGGGCGCGACAAGCGACCGGCCCGGCGATGGCACCGGGGTCACCAGTCCGACCCCGGTGCCGGTCGCGCCGGCTACTGTGCCGCTACTCGCTCTCCCACTGCGAGCTTGCCGTCCCGCACCAGCACCTTCCCGTCCACCGTGGCCGTGGCGTTCGGCAGATGGGGCGCGAGCCCGAACGAGACCGCGTTGTCGCCCCCGGCCCACGTGTTGTTCCCCACGCTGATGGTCACCATCCCCGCCAGGCTCCAGGGATAGATCGGCTTCTCGGCCGGGAGCTTGAGGCCCGGATTGATCCCGATGTCGAGCACCCCCAGCATGTCCCTGCCGGGTCCGGACGCGTCGTATTGGGCCTTGAGCTCGTCCAGCCCCGACTTCGCCGTCATCGAGACGAGCTTTCCGCCCTTGAACTCGAGCCGCAGGCCCTCGACGGGCTCTCCGCGGAAGTAGTCCTGGTCGGCGACCACGACGCCTTCGGCGGTCCCCGGGACCGGGACCACGTACACTTCTCCCGCCGGCAGCCAGACCGTGCTGGCCCCCTGGCGCTGGTCCTCGGGCGAGATGATGCCGTCGCTCACGCGCGACGGGCGCCCGGCGATGCGCATGCGCAGGTCGGTCCCGTTTGGTGCCGTGATGCGCACTTCCTTCCCTCCCGCCAGCGCCCGCTGCACCTCGTCGCCCGTCCGCTGGAGCTGGTCAAAATCGATGTCCACGCCGCTGTACAGCATGTCCGCCAGCTCGCCCCGGGAGACGTCGTAGCGCTCGGCGCTCTCGGCACTGGGGTAGAGCCCGTTGCCGAGGAACACGTTCCGGATATTCCGCTTGCGCTGCAGCTCCCCGACCGGCGCGAACGACTTGCCCCTCGCGGCGATCCGCTCGGGCGGCACTCCCTTGAGGGTGCGCTCCTCGCCCGCCTCAGTCGCGATGAACACGTCGATGACGCTCAGGAGCTTGAGCGCGGCCTCGGGCGGAACGACGTCGTACTTCGCGGGCACCTCGTCGTAGGTCCGGCGGTTGAAGCCGGTGGTTCCGACCGTGACGATCGTGGAGCCGCCCCGCTTGCGGACCTCGAGGGCCAGCTCCTCCAGGAGCGGCAGGTCCTCGTCGCTGCCGTTGATGAGGACGAGGTCGCCTTCCTTCACTCTCGCGCTCTGGGCGACCACCTTCTCGGCGACCGGGCGGTAGTCCCGCTTGCCCAGGGTCTCTTTCGACGACTCCGGCTCGCGCCCGACGCTGTCGCGGGCCGCGGCCGGCTCGCGCGCGGCACCGATCTCCTCCTCCGATTGCTTCGAGCACGCCGCCGCGCCGACAAGACTTCCGGCGAGCAGCAGGCAGGTCGTTCCTTGGCGAATCAGTAGTTGCCGGGATGAAGACTCCAGGAGTGCACGCATGGCTGGCCTCCTGCGAATGGAGTCCTTCGCGGACCCGTCGGATGGGATTGGCGGAGAGGGCGAGGGACCCGCGAGGGTACCACTACCGAGTGATGTAGCCCTGAGATAGGGAGCGGTACAGGCGTCGTCAAGGCTAAAGCGGACCGCCCGCAATCGGTCTGCGTCTATCAGCCACGAGATAGAGGAGCCCGCCGAGCAGTGCCGCGCCGGTCAGACCCGCGGCCCACACCAGCCACGGAAAGGGCGGCTGCCGGAGAGGGACGCGAACCAGCGGATCGCCTACCGCCGTGAACGTCGCCCACTCGCGCGGCAGGCGCTCCGCGACGCAGTGCCGCGAGCTTGGCGGCGCGCAGTGCGTCCCCGACCGGAAGCCCGGCCGCCAACCCGTCGTAGAACGGCTCGACCATGCGGAGGGCGGCCCGATCCGCGATCCGCCAGCGGGTCGCCACCACGCTCCGCGCGCCCGCCTGGAGCAACGGCGCGGTGAGCCCCTGGACCCCTTCCCCCGCGACCACCACCCCGCCCGCGGTCCGGCAGGCCGAGAGCACCACGAGGTCGGCATGGAGGCCGAACCCGGCGAGCTCGGCCGGCGCCACGAATCCATCCTCCAGCGCTCCCGGCGTCAGCGCGATCGCGGTGCGGGCGACGCTGCGGTCGTCCACGACGGCGTGGGTGGCGAAGTGGAGCACCCGGAACTCGCCGAGCGGCGCCCGCTTGAGATAGGCCTCGCTGGCATCGTCGCGCAGGCGCACATCGCCGTCTCCGTAGCGTGCAACGAGTCGTGCCTCGCGCGCGGAGGCCGGCAGGCGCGGGAGCCCGCCCGCCGTCGCGAAGGCCTCGCGAAACGCTTCGGCCGCGGCGCCTTCGTCCGCCTTCTCGCCGCCGAAGCTGGGGTCGCCGAGCGCGAGTATTCGCACCTGCTGCTCCTCTGCTGACTGGCGCCGTCGCCACAGCTCCCGCAAAACCCCGGCGGACGGCGCCAGCGAGATCGCGAACCGCTCCACCGCCAGGCGGCCGTCGGCGAGCCGGAGCGCGTCGAACGGCACGCGGTGCAGCGGCCCGTCCGGAATGATCACGAGCCGGGTGACCTCCGGTCCCAGCTCGGCCACCGCCGAATCGAGCAGCAGGGCACCGAGCTCGCGATCCAGTGGCCCGGGATCCGAGCCGGCGTTCAGCAGTCCGGCCAGCCGCGCGATGCCCTGCGCGGCCGGGCCCAGGGGAGGGAGCACGCGGGCACGGACCCCTCGGCGCTGCGCGACGAACACCGTCAGCGGCCCGTCGCGCACCCCGCCGACGAACTCGACGACCGCCGTCTGCTCGTCGGGAATCGCCCCCGCGATCTGCTCGGCCGTGGGCACTTCGGCCACACGAGGCATTCCCGTGCCCGATTTGGCCGGCTCGGCGGCCCCGACCCGCGACGCGTCGGCCTGCAGCAGCCGATCGAGGAGCTCGCGGGCTCGGCGCCGCTCGGCGAGCTCGAAGGCGGAGCCGATCCGTCCCGCCGACGCGAGCGCGCCGATCACGCGTGCCATGCTCTCCTGCTGATCGTCGAGGAGCGGCGGTGTGGCGAGATGGCCGGTCTGCCGGGCCTGGAAGGCGAGCAGTCGCTGCGCCTGATCCTCGAGCGTGGCGCGCCAGGCGTCGAGCCGGTCCGCGGCGGCGACCGCTTCCCGTTCGGCGCGCGCGAGCTCGCCGCGCCGGGCGTGAATGTCGGCCAGCCGGATCCGCGTCGCATAGCGACGCAGCTGCTGGTGTGGAGTCGAGTCGGCCTCGAGGTCCCGGAGCAGCGTGCCCAACGTCCGCTCCGCGGTCGCCAGATCGCCGCGCAGGAGGGCGAGGCGGCCCTGGTCGTCGCTGAGCGCCCATTCCCACACCGGCAGCCGGACCTCTCGCGCGATGACGCGCGCCTCGGCGAGCTCGTGCGCCGCCGTGGGCCAGTCCCGCTCGAGCATGGCGATCGCCGCGAGGCCGCGGTGCGCCATGTACTGCTCCGGCGGCTCGCCGGTGCGGCGGTAGAACGCCAGGATGTCGCGCTCCTCCCGCTTCCCGGTGGCGTAGTCGCCGTTCGCGACGGCGACGTGCACGCGCCAGGTCCGCGCCTTCATGACGCTCGACGTGTCACCCAGCGCCTGGTATTGCTCGATGGCCTCCCGCAGGTGCTCGTCGGCGGTGGCGAAGTCGCCGAGCTCGATCGCGACCGCGCCGAACCCGACGTGCGCGGTGCCGAGGGCGTACGGACTCCGCGCCGTGCCGCCGTCGCGAATGGCGGCGTCGAGCGCCTCCCGCACGTCGCCGAGATGCCCGAGCCCGAGCAGCACGTCGGCGCGGTCGATGCTGTTGACGGCCGCCCAGGTGAGATCGCGGGCGCGGCGGAAGAGCGGCTCCGCCTGGTTGAAGGCGTCGAGCGCGGGGCCCAGGTGGCCCTTCCACTGCAGGATCTTTCCGACGGCGCGGTGACCCTGCGCCACCATCCGCAACACGCCCGCTCGGCTTCCGAGCTCCCGGCTCGCGGTCGCGGCCGCGAGAGCGCCGGTATCGCCGAGGACGCCGAGAAAGATCGCCCGGCGCCGGAGCAGCTCCGAGCGCAGCGCGAGATCGGTCGGCTCGATCAGCGTCGCCGCGGTGTCGAGCAGCGCGAGGCCCACGGCCGTGCCCTCCACCCGGCCGCGCGGATACGCCATCCCGACCAGCGCCTCCGCCTCCGCCCTGCGATCGCCCGCCGCGCGCGCCACCCTGCGGGCCTCGGCGAACTGGATCCCCGCGTCCGTGCTCCGACCCTGGTCCTCGAGGCCCCAGGCCTGTCCGAGGCGGGCGTAGGCGGCGAATCGGTCCGGCCGCGTCGAGTCGGCTGCGGTGAGAGTGCCGTAGAGGTGGCCGGCCGCGGCGTAGTCGTAGGTCAGCCGAGCGAGCGTGGCGAGCCCCAGCCGCGCCGCCGGGTCGAGCGAATTCCAGCGCGCGCTCGCGGCGGCGACGCTGTCGCCCTCGACGGCGAGCGTCGCCTCGAGCACGACGGCGCGCGGGTCCGAGTCGCGCGCCTGTGCGACGAGAGCCGGCAACGCCAGAGCGAGGGCGAGTGCGTACATCCGATGATTTAAGGGGTCGGTCCTACGATAGAGGGCCGTCGGGGCTCAGGCAAGCGGCGGGTGGGATGGCGGAGAGGGCGAGAGATACCCGGCCGGACGCATGCGGTGCCGGACAGGATCACGACCCGCTCTCCTATCTCGGCTTCCAAAGAGTGGCATGCACGTCAGCGGCGACCCGTCCTCGTGCCGTCGCCGACGTCATCACACTCACAGTCCTGCTCCGCCCCAGCGCTCAGCCGTATGCAGCGCATGAGACCGCATTCGAGCTCCCACCGACCACGCTGGCGCGGCCCGGCAGACGGTTCCTGGTGCGTGGCCGTCACGCGAGCTGCCCAGACGAATCGTCTCGCCAGCAGTAGACCTTGCCCGTCGTGGTCACGCCACATGTGTGTGAACTGCCTGCGGCCACCTCGCTGAAGACCAACCCGCCAACGACCCTGACTGGCCGGGTGCTGCAGGGGCCTATCGAAAGCGGGCAGTCTTCCGGCCGGAATCCCCACCGCCACCGAGCTGCCCGGAGAAGTTAGAGCCCCCAACAGTAGGCGGCGTGGTCCGTGGTCACACCGCAGGTGTGCCCCGGGCCGGCGGTGACGCTGAGGAACGCCAGACCGCCGACCACCCGCGCCGGCCGGGTGCTGCAGGGACTGATCGGGGTGCAGAGTTCCGGTCCGTCGCTGTTACCTCCACCCAGTTGCCCGACCGCGTTCGCGCCCCAACAGAAGGCGACGCCCTCCTTCGTCACTCCGCAAGCGTGACGGGATCCCGCGCTCACCGCGCGGAAGTCCAGTCCGCGCGCCACGCGTCGAGGAGTCATTGCGCAGGGCGAGTCCCCATCTCCCGTGAAGCAGGATTCCGGACCGGTGTGTTCGCCGAGGCCGAGCGCGCCCTCCGTGTTGATTCCCCAGCAGTAGGCGACGTCGTCGGTCGTCACGCCGCAGGTGAACTGGTTGCCCGCGCTCACCTCGCGGAAGGCCAGCCCACCGGCGACGCGGACCGGCGAATCGCTGCCGAGCCGCGTCCCGTTGCCGCAGCGTTCCGGCCGGCTGCGGCCCCAGCAGTACGCGACGTCCTCCGTCGTGACAGCGCAGGTGTGGAGCGAGCCCGCGCTCACTTGGCGGAAGGAAAGCCCGCGGGCGATCCGGATTGGCCGGGTGCTGCAGGACTGCCCGAAACACAACTCTGGTCCCGTTGCGGTGCCGATGCCGAGCTGCCCGAGGTGATTCGAGCCCCAGCAGAAGAGCCTGTTGTTGGGAGTCACGCCGCAGGTGTGGTTGCAGCCTGCGCTCAACTGGCGAAAGGCGAGCCCGCCGACGACTGCCACCGGCAGGGTCTCGGATTCCCCGACGGTGCCGATGCCCAACTCGCCGAGGTTATTACTTCCCCAGCAGTAGGCCGCTTTTTCGACGGTCAACCCACAGCCATGTGCATCGCCCGCAGTCACGTGCCGGAACGCCAACGCCTGGGCCGGGGCAACTTCGAGCGCCGGCTCTGACGCCGTCGGAGGCTCCATGTTCTCGCGGCAGCCCAGGGCTGCGAACACGACAGGCAGGATGAAAACTGGCCTGATCCTTTGGGCGAGTCGGCACATAGGACCTCCTGCGTCTCAAGGTGGGTCCGAAGGTTGCGCTCTGCGATCTTCGTTACAATTTCGGAAATGTGTCGGCAGGAAACCGAAGCCCGACTCCCGGGCACATGTACTTCAGTACGACCATGCCTGTCATGTTGCGAGGGTGGCGCAGGTGCAATTCGCGCCAGCTCGCAGGCCTCCAACCAAGGGGTCGGTTCCCGGACCCGTGCCGTCGTTGCCGTCGCCGTCATCACCCCGCACGCGGTCAACTCGAGCATGAACAGCGTGGTCCACTACGATCGGTTCATGGAGTGCTCGCAGAAGAGTTGGGAGTCCACATCGAAGCATGAACCTCGCCGAGTACGCAGTCGGACGTACCGGCATCGGTCTCGCTGAACCCGACGATGATGCCGGCGTGGTTGATCGCGTTCGCCACGGCGAAGTTATTCTCGCCTCCCAACTCGAGGCAGGACGGTCGTCTCACCTTCCTTCCATACGAAGGCTTCCACCCCCTCGCAATCCGGAGGATTGTGGTCGACCGAACCCACCACGATGCCGTCGACGTTGAGATTTGTCGCTCGGGCGTACCCTCTGCCCAATCCCAGGTTGCCCAGGTCGGTCAGGACTTGGTTGTCCCAAATCAAGATGTTGGAAAAGTCTCCGTCGGCCTCGTCCGGGGCCCCTAGCCCACGATCCGACCCGCCATGATCGCGGCGGGTCTGGCGTAATTCCCGCTGGCCACCCCCGGCAGGGATGGCAGCTCGCGCATGACGCCGTCCTTCCAGCGGAAGGGGTACTGCTTGTCGATCGAGCTGGCGGTCTTGGTGCTGTAGCCCACGATCACCCCGGCGCTGTTGATGCCCGTGGCGATGGAGAGCGTGCCGCCCAGGGTGCCCAGGTCGGTCATGACGCCGTTCCGCCAGAGGAAGGCGTGCGTCTCTCCAGTCGGGGTCAGGCTATGGCCCACGATCCAGCCGGAGTCGTTGATGTCGGTAGCATGGCTCTCGTTGCCGCCGAGGGTGCCGAGATTCCGCCTTGCGCCGTCCTTCCAGCGCACCGCCCGGATCGCGCCCGACCCGGTCTCACTCCAGCCGACGATAACGCCCAGCTTGCTGATCGCCGCAGCATAGCTGTTGGTGCCGCCGCTCAGGGTGCCGAGGTCGGTCATGACCCCGTTCTGCCATCGAACGGCATGCGTGGCGCCGGTGGGGGTGGCACTCTGGCCTACCACGACGCCAGCATTGTTGACGTCGCTGGCGCGTGACGAGGGACCGCCCAATGTGCCGAGGTCACGCACGATGTAGGTCGCGACGGCGGCGGCGACCGGTGCGCGAGGCTCGAGCGGCACCGAATCGTCGCGGCACGCGGGAAGGATGAAGGTTGCAGTGAGGGGAAGCCATCGCAGCGAGGGACGCAAGCTGACCTTCCTTTTCCAAGGTAGACAGCAACTCGCTACCGCCCCGTCCAGGTCGGCCGCGAGCTGTCCGAGTTCGGGGTGATGTCGGTGCGGCCGCTGCCGTCGGCGTTGGCGACGAAGACGTGCCCTCACCGAACCCGAGTACGCGATTCTGGTTCCATCCGGCGACCAGGCCGGCTCCGCCACGTTGTCGGCGGGGGTGAGATCGATCTGGCCGGTGCCATCCGCGTTGACGACGTGGAGACCCCCGGGGACAAAGGATCCCCCGGGGGCGGAGCTCACGAAGGCGATCCTGGTCCCATCGGGTGACCAGACCGGCCACCAGTCATCTCCCGGATTGTTGCTCACGTCGATCGCGGGGCCACTGCCGTCGGTGGGGCTGACGTAGATCTCGTAGCCGGGACCGTTGTCACCCTGCGCGTCTGGGTAGGCGTAATACGCCACCTTGGTGCCGTCCGGTGAAAGGGAGGCATCTGGAGACAGAGAAGCCGGGCGGCGCGATCTCCCGCCGGCCCGTTCCATCGGGGCGGACGACGAACAGGCTCCTTGGTAGTGGCAGTGTCATCCTCGTAGGCGAGCAGGCTGCCGTTCGCCGCGAAATCGTAGTCAAGCAGCGACAAACCCTCGGTCACTCGCGTCACGGCAGAGCCGTCGCTTTCGGCAACGAAAATGTTCCAGCAGCAGAGTTCCGAGCCAGGATCGGCGACCAGGAACGCGACCTTCCGGCCGTCCTCGGACCAGATCGGTGACGTGCCGGCGGGGGCGAGCTGGATTACGCCCGTCCCGTCACCGTGGTCGCGTAGAGCCCTCCGTCGGCACGCGTAAAGGCCACCCGATTGCCGTCCGCCGACCAGCTGACCGGCGGAAGGAGCATCCGTGTGTGGACCGCTCCCACACTGTCCTTCAGGCTGGTGACATCCGAGCCGTCGGCGTTCATGAGCAAGATCTCAGCGTACTCGAAGTCCCCGTCCCTGACGAACGCGATCCGGCTGCGGGAGACCGCGTCGCAGGCGACGGAATAGTCCACCACTGCCTCGGCATCGGACGCGACCGATACCGTCCGCGTGAACTGACCGAGAGTGGCGCAATTGAATTCGATGTCCGACAGCTCGACGGCATGCGACCCTGCAGTGATTCCGCCACCGTCAGGCTGTCGTTCGGGCCGATGCTTCCGTGCGCCGTGCCATCCACCATGATGGTGTAGCCGTCACTGTCGGGCTGGATGCCAGCCGTGGTGGTGACCAGAGCCAGGCCGCCGGGCGAACCACCGGTGCCCGGGGCGGTGTTGTCACACGACGTGCTACCGATCACCGCAAGCAGGAAAGGGCCCATCCAACCTGGCGCAAGCAGACGCATCGTGGTCGCACGCGACATCGCAGCAGCAGTGCGCTTGTGAGGAAGACTGATCGTGTGCGCATGAGGCACTCCCTTCGGGGCTACAGCGGTCCTACGACCGGGGTAGGCGTCAGGCGAGTGATGGTCGTACCGTCGCCCAGCCGGCCGTAGATGTTGCTGCCCCAACAGTAGGCCACGCCGCCGGGAGTCTTGCCGCAGGTGTGCCCGCCACCCGCGTCCACTTGGCTGAACGTCAGCCCGCCGGCGACGGCCACCGGCCTTAGCCTTTGGGTCTCCGTACCGTCGCCGAGCGGGCCTTCTCCCCAGCAGTAGGCCCGGCTCGACGTGGTCACGCCGCAGGTGTGCAGGCCGGCGCTGACTTGCCGGAACGCCAGCGCTGTGGCGGCCGCAGTGGAGAGTGCCGGTGAGCTCGGCTGGAGCGGCGAAGAATCGTCGCGGCACGCCGGAAGGATCAGGATGGCAGCGGCGGACACGAGAGATCGCAGCGGGACACTCACGAGTGACCTCCTGTCGCAATTGGGACCGGCTGTGGAATAGGATGATCGTTACCGCTGGACCCTCAAGCCGGAGTCAAGAGACTGCAGTCTGGGAGAACCGGAGCCCTGTGCTCAGCACGTGCCGGGTGTGTACCCGTCCGCTTGCGCGGCACCCTCGATCTCGTAGAAGAAGCGCGCTTCCTCGGGCACGGCGGCGGCCGCGGCACAAGTCACCGGGAAGTACTGTTTGGTCCGGCGGTCCGCCACGTAGCGAGTATTCGCTGGAGCGCCAGGGATCCGATCGCGGAGCGTCGTGGCCGAGGGTGTCGGCGTGGGTGCGACTGGCGTCGAAGCATCCGCGGGCGCGTCGCCGCTTTGGATGTCGTAGACCTCGTCCACCGTGAGCTCCCCCGTGCAGTTCGATCCTTTTCGTCTGACTCCAGCTGTTGGTGGCGGCGTCTACGACAACGGGAATCAGCCCGCCGAGTACATCAAGCACCACCCAGCCCGCCCCGGTGCCTTTGGTCAGGGTGCAGCTGGCGTCCTTGTAGCCTGCCTTCCTGTACACAAAGGTGTGCTCCTTCTGATTGCTGAGCTTCACCCTGGCCGGTGTCGTGCCGATACGATTGCCGTCCAGGTATACCTCGGCCCCTCCGGGCGCGGACTGCAGGTCGAAGTCCTTCTGCTTGCTGCCGAACAGCGCCGCGCAACCACTCAGGGGCATGCCAAAGACCAGGCTCGAGAGCCGGACGCGAGGCCGGCGCATGGCACCTCCACGGGAACGGACCGGGACTATGTCGAGGGTGAGCTGCCGGAAATCACTCGCAACCGGCGAGCGAATTAGTTCGCCAAGTTGCTCGTAGGAAATAACATACGGCAAGTGTCAAGACTCGCGATACGCCGCGATTGTGGGTGAAATCAGGGCATTTTGCGAATAGTCCATGCCCCCCGGACCATGTCGACCAGCGACACGATGTATTGCTCCTGCACCGCGCCGGCCGCCTCGACGACCCACACGCGAAAGCCCTCCTGGCCTTGATGCGCGAGGGCCAGCATGTAGCCGGTCACGTCCACCACGGCGAAGGGCGGGAGCACGAGGCCCTCGTGGTGCGCCTGCCGACTCACGTCGGTGGGATCGGCCGAGGTGTACACGGCCGCGAGGTGGCCGGCGATATAGCCATGCTCGTCGTTTGGATCGGGGAGGAGGCGTCGCACGGCAAACAGGTGCCTGCGCTGCCCCGGCTTGTAGACGAGCTCTGCCATACGGTCACCTCCGGCAGGCGGCCGTCAGAGTCGTCGTGACATTGAAGGGCGTCGCGGACGAGAGCAAAGAACCGGCCGCGATCACCTTGCCAGCCGGTGCGGCGGGTGTCAAGTCACAGCGCTTGCGGGCCGGAAATGAGGTACCCGACAGCGTCTACCAACCGCTCGGCATAGAACGGTTTCTCGAGGACTGGGCCGGGCAAGTTGGTGCACTCATCGGGTGCAATGAAACCGCTGACGAAGAGCACGGGAATGCGAGGCCACCGCTCGAGGACCATCGTAGCGAGGCGGCCCCATCGACAGGCTCCATCGGAGATCGGTGACGATGGCGTCAGGCGGAGCACGGAGGATGTCCAGCCACGCGAGCGCCTCGAGTGCGCTCGTGGCGCCATGGACAGTACAGCCTGCGTCGAGCAGCGCACGCTCCATCAGTCGAACCACGCGTGGCTCGTCGTCTACCACGAGGACAATCGGTGCCGACGCCGGACCGGGGGCAGCCATGGGCCGCAATTTCTGTTGATGGGATGGCACCAATGATCTCGTCGACCGGAGCCTGCTAGAGGCACCCCCCGCCGTCGAAGTGCAGCGCGGTCTGCGTCGCCGCCTCGACCTCGTCGCGGGCCATCTCACCGATGTCGTAGCGGGCGGTGGGGCCGTCCGGGCCGGTGGAGTCGTCGCCGCAGGCGGTGACGAGCGCGAGGGCAAGCGTCGCCTCGAGCACGACGCCGCGCGGGTCCGAGTCGCGCGCCTGTGCGACGAGAGCCGGCAACGCCAGTGCAAGGGCGAGTGCGTACATCCAGTGATTTAGGGGGTCGGCCCTACGATAGAGGGCCGTCGGGGATCAGGCAAGCGGCGGCGTTACCGCGAGACCGCGGCGCTATCGGCGCCCTTCGCCAGAACGGCCGGCGGCTGATGCCCGAGATCGTCCGGCACGGAGTCCGCCGCAGCGGCTCGCGGCGCCGGAAACCGGCCGGCCATGGTCCAGCAGGTCGTGGCTGAATGGAAGGAGCAGTCGGGCTCGTCCTCGGGGACCGCGGCGGCGGACCGGGCGGTGGCAGCACAGCCGCACAGCAGAGTGACACCAAGAGCTATGAGCGGGATCGAAGCACGTCGGCTCATCGACACCTCGGATCTCCCGTATATACCACGGTGCCCCGAAAACCGCGACGCTCTAGCCCGACAGCGCTCCCTGCGTGGCCAGCCAGGCCGCGTGGTCCGCCGCGAAGCGTGGTCAACCGCTCACGGGAGCACGGTCGCGAATGTGGGTTGGGACGGGGTGTGTCAAGCCGCGACGCACGGAAGCACACCCATCACCGTTCCCAAGTGCCGGGCAGGGGGACGAGGACCAGGAGCACGACGGCGAGCACGCGACGCCGCCGAGAGACCTCGGCGGAACGATGTTCCGAGGGCTACTCCGCGGCGACGAAGTCCATCGCGGGCTCCACGCCGCACTCCTCCCACCGGAGCCGGATGTAGCCCGGCTCGTCGCCGAAGTCGCCGTTGAGGCGGAGCTCGCCGCCGTCGAAGCGCTGCACCTCGGCGCAGTCGCCGTCGAAGTGGAGCGCGGTCGCGGTCGCCGCCTCGATCGGGAAGCTCTCGGCGCCGCGGGTCCAGTTCATGGTGCCCGAGACGGTCAGGGTCCCGTCGGGGAGCGGCTGGTTGATCTGGAGCTGGGCCTCGGGGGTGAAGCCGACCGTCCACAGCTCCTCGATCATGCCGTCGGGCTGGCCGGGGAAGGTGCGGACGACCTGGAGGTCGGTCTCGAGCTGGAGGCCGGCGGTGGTGCCGGAGAGCGAGCGGGAGCCGTTGCGGGTGACGCTGTAGTCGGGGTCGTCCTCGTCGTCGGGGGTGAAAGTGTTGCGGAGGGCGGTGAGGGTGCCCTCGTAGCCGAAGGAGGCGGTGGCGGTCGGGTCCTGGACCCGGAGCTGGCCGACGATGTCGAGGGTGGAGCCGCGGACGTCGCTGTAGCGGCAGGGCGGCGCGGTGAAGAGGTAGGTGGCGTCGTTGGGGATGCCGTCGCCGTCGTCGTCGGTGGGGACCGAGGGGGCGGCGCAGGGCGGGCCGCCGACGTTGAGCGGGGCGAGCGAGGTCGGCAGGGTGAGGGCGTCGAGGGCGGCCTCGACCTCGTCGCGGGCCATCTCGCCGATGTCGTTGCGGGCGGTGGGGCCGTCGGGGCCGGTGGAGTCGTCGCCGCAGGCGGTGGCGAGGGCGAAGAATAGGATCCTGGCGAAAAGGATATCGCGACGGCACATGGCCGGGGTCTCCGGGTGAGGGGTCCAAGGACAGTAAGGGGGTCAAGGTTACGCTCTTCTCCATTACAAAACTCCAACCACCGCTAAGTCAATCGACCAACGTTGTTGAACACGATTAGGTCGAGCTGACGTGAGATGTGCGTGTGGAGGTCGCTCGCGTTCGGCCGGATGCTCACCCAAGTTACATGGTGGTCCGAGGAAACAGGACAAAACCTGTCGCCACCTCGTATCGCTTCGGCAGAAAAGCCCTAATCACACTTACAAGCAATCGCTCCTTGTATACCCCTAGGCTCTGATCGTGAGCATCACGGACAACTGGGCTAACCAATCAATACGGAGTGCAAGCTGTCACCCAACATTCCGGCGAAGCTGTCAGATCGCCCTGTCGGGAAGCCGTGTATCGCCCTTGATTAGCTAGTAATTCATTTTCCGTATAGCGGCGTGACACTGCAAGCTCCTGGGTGAGGAAACGAGCGGACAGCTGCAAACCTAATTCAAAAGTGACCCTCTCCTAGTCGCTCCGCCAACCCTAGCAATCAGCCCCTCCTTTTCATTTTCGGGTAGACTGGTGAACGGGTAGACACACCTCCCTCTACTAACCCGTCAAATACGAGCCGCCAGAGGGAGAACCGTGGGCTCTGCAAGACGCTACAGGAGCCCAATCCCGCAGCTTCCTCACGACGTGTTTCAGAAGGTGGCAGGCGCAGTTTTGCCTAAGGCAATGGTAGTGTCAAGGAGAGGAGGACTGGTATGGGGAATCTGTTACAACGGTGGGGTTCGTGGAGGCAGAAGGCTTCGCGTTATTAATCACGCTCTTCGTGTACGCCACAGGCTACCACCTGGCCAGCTTACTCTTCGTGACCGATTAGGACCTTCATCCTGCAGAGAGGAGTGCGGTACCGATCCAGCGATCAGTCTTCGCACCGCAACAGAGGACACCGCAACTTCGACCAATTCCGGGTCGAATTGCGTTCCTTTGCATTTCTGTAGTTCGGCAATCACGACGTCCAGGAGGCGCTTGCGATAGGGCCGGTCAGTAGTCATCGCATCAATCGTGTCCGAAATCAGAATGATCCTTGCACCAAGCGGAATGGACCTACCCGTCAGGCCAGCTGGATATCCCTCACCATCCCAGCGTTCATGGTGATGACGCACGGAGTCTTGAATGAAACCTTTAAACTTCGAAATGATCCCGACAAGCTCGCGCACTTCGTGTCGAGTGCGTCTGCATCAACGCAGTCTCCTCTGGCGTGAGCCGACCTTCCTTTTAAGCAGGGTGCGAACTCTTCATAGATCTTGCCAACGTCGTGCAGCAACGCCGCGGTCTCGACTTGGTCGATTTCCCTTGCCGACAAGCCTAGTTCTACGGCAATAGCGCGGGAGAGCTCGCTCACCCTGACGGAGTGACCAGAGGTGTATGGGTCGCGCGCTTCGATGGCCTTTACCATTACTTGTAGAAGCTCTTGGCCAGTATCCTCAAGCTGATGGTAGAGGCCATACACGTGGCGGACTGCCACGATCGGCACAATGACCCCAATCAGACCGAGCGGACCCGAAACCAACCCAGTAGTCAAACTTGACGTACAACCAGGCCACTAGGACGGCGATGGCACTGGCACCCATGTCGTACGCTAACACGCCGCGCGTGTTGAGAGTTCCAGATCTCGCGAAAAGCGCGCCCGGAGCTAAGCACAATCGCAGTGTTTACGGCGGCCGCATTGATCGTGAAGTACATAGCGGCAAAAGATGAAGAAGAGCCCGAGATCCCGTTGCACAGATCTGAGGCGAAGGACAGTGTTCGTCCCCAAGTATGCGGGAGGAAAGTGCGCCCCCCAGCACCGTGTAGCACTGAACGGCAATACAAACCGAAAGGAACCGCTGAGATACGTTAAAGACCAACTTTAGGGGAACATTCTTCCTGCGCGACCTCACCAAAGATCGTGGAGATACCAGCGACGAGCAGCCGCCCAGAACGCGCCGAAGAGAAGGGCAGCGGCAATGTGCATTATGAAGGAGGTTGATCCGCGGGCAGAAATTCGAAGCCGTGTGTTAAGGCTTTCAAGCAGAGTTGCGACAAAGACGAAAGTCGCGAAAGGCCACCATCCCGGGAAAGGAGTGCCGAACATGCCATGCGCCCGAGGCCGCAAGAAAGGCACCGGTAGCGACGTGGGCGACGAATAGATGTGTTCTCGTCTCTCGTGACATGTAGATAAAGGTGTGGGGGCCCGGTCGAACTACCTCTTACTGCCAGGTCGAGCCCTCGCCCTTGCCAAAAAAGCCAAGCAACGCGGCGCCGATCTGCGCGATCAAGCTGATCTTCAACATGAGCGTCACCCCCCGAAAGAGAAAACCGCAATGGGAAGTGGCAAGCCTCGCTATGGCCCACCAGACGCTCCGCTAATCAGTTGTCCGCTAGTCTCCGCTGGTCCATCCCTGCATTTGGACCGGGACCCCCGTACCTTTGTCCTTTCCATATAGGGTTGGCCTGCCCGACAACCAGCCCTGCAACCGCGACATACCCTCCATGACTCACGAACGTGCCACGAACACGTCCGGGAAAAGGCAAACACGCATGCGGATTCGAGACTTCGACCTCGGTCGCCGCTAGACCGGCCGGCGCGCCTCCGTCCAGCGGTTGGTCGCGTCGAGCACCGCGAACACCGCCGCCCGCTCCGCACTCTCCTTGATCTCGGCCGTCCCCGTCAGCAGCGACGTCTCCCGGCCGCCCAGCCCCTGCACCGCCACGAACGCGAACTCGCGGTCGAAGGCCTCGATGATCTTGGCCCCCTCCAGCGCGATCGAAAAATCCGTCAGCAGCCGGTCCACCACCTGGACCGACGCCTTCGCCGCCCCCTCCACCCGGCTCCGCGGCGTGTCCGACGCCTCCTCCTCCGCCGTCTCGGTGTTCCCCCGGAACGAGAGCGTCACCGTGATGGTGAGCCGGTGGGGCCGCTTGCTGGGCGACACCGACATGTTCTCGAACAGGAGCGCGCGCTGGAGCGCCCGGTCCCGCACCGCGTCCTTCTCCAGCGCCTCGATCGGCCTCACCTCCGCCGTCTGCGCGATGCTGATCTTCCGGTGGTCGATCTTGAGGCCCAGCTGCGCCAGCAGCGCCGACTCGATGTTCCGCACCAGCTGCTTCGGCTGGAGGCCCGCCTGGGCCAGGATGTGGACCTCGCTCACTTCACCCAGCGGGGTCGTCACGACCCGCGCGCTGAGGATTCCCTCTAGGCTCGTCAGCAAGTTCTCTGCCCGCCGCACGCCCCAGGGATCGGGAGCGCCTTCGGCAGGACCTGACGGCCGCCCCGTGGCCTGTCCCACGCCCGGCTGGCCGAACGAACCGCTGCTTCTTGGGCTGAATCCGGTCACTTGCGCCGCCCCTCCGCACCCGCAGTCATATGGTTACGCAACGGCGTTCCGCCCGGCCGCCTTGGCCCGGTACAACGCCCGGTCCGCCGACACGAGGAGGTCGCCCTCCGAGGGCTGCCGCGGCTCGAACTCCGCCAGCCCGATGCTCACCGTCACGAGCCCCGCCGGATAGCCCAGGCGGCGCCCGATTCCTTCGATCCCCGCCCGCAGCGCTTCGGCCACCCGGGCCCCGCCCTGCAGGTCGGTTCTGGTGAGGATGACCACGAATTCGTCCCCGCCATAGCGCGCCGCGACGTCCGACGCCCGCACCGCGTTCTTTATCTCGCCGGCCACCGCCTTGAGGATCTCGTTCCCCGCCTCGTGGCCGTACTGGTCGTTCACTTCCTTGAACCGGTCCAGGTCGAGGAAGAGCACCGCGAAGCCTTCACCGCTCCGCTTGCTCCGCTCCACCTCGAACGCCAGCCGGTCGCGCAGCACCCGGTAGGTGGACAACCCCGTCATCGTGTCCACCGCCGCCGCGCGGTGGGCTTCCTCGGCCCGGCGCTCCTGATACGGCGCGCATTGCCGCATCGACGCCCTGCCGATCGCCGCCGCCTCCGCAAAGCCGGCGCAGCTCTCGAAGCCGCAGGCCCGGCAGTCCCACGCCCGACCGTTGGGACCCTTGCCGATCTGCTCCAGGATCCCGGCCACGACCTCGGGGTCGGCCGGAACCTGCCGGGCCTTGATGGCGAACGTGGCGCCCACGCTCGCGACTACCGCCGAGTCAACGACCGGAAACCGGCTCCGGGGCGCCTCGGCCGCGGCGAGCAGCTCCCGCCGCCAGTACAGCTCCTCCCGCGGCCCCGAGAGCGGATGGTCCAGCACGCCCTCGGACGAGAGGATGTCCACGAACCCCAGGTCCAGCCGGTCCACCGCCACCGCCCGCGCGACCGCCTTGAGGGCGTCGAGCCCGCGGATCTTGCGGAACCGCCGGCTGGAGTACCTCGCCTCCTCCAGCAGCGCCAGCGGCAACCCGCCCGCCGCGCTCAAGTGCCGGCGCTTCTCCTCCGGCACCCGCTCGAAGAACATCTGCTGCGCCAGCACCGCGACCTCCCGGACCCGGAAGATCTGCTCCAGGTCGCCGAAGGTGATCGCGGCGTCCAGGTCGGCGCTCGCCACCGGCGGACAGATCCCGGCATATGCGATCCTGAGCCCGGGACCGTACTGGGCGCGGAGGTACCGTGCCTCCGCCACCGCCGGCATCGTCACCGGAGCGAGATAGGGCACCAGCTCGGGGTACTGGCCCCGCACCGTCTCGACCACCACCGGGTCGGTCGAGCGGATCATGGTGCCCCACGGCTCCTGTTCCCACAGCTTGAGGTATTCCGCCGCGACCAGCTCGTCGCCGATCACGCCACGGGTGACCGCCCGGAAGCCGGCGGCGTAGCACGCGTTGATGAGCTGCTCTGGGGTGGCCGGATAGAAGTGGGCCACCGACTCGGGGCTGAGTATCAGGATCCCATCGCCCTGGGAGGCGATGGCCAGCGCCTTACCGATTTCGCCGTTGACCTTGACCGCCCCGTGGGGACAAGCCGGCAGGCATTGCCCGCACCGGATACACGCTTCGTCCACGACCTGCAGTGACAGGGGTTCGTCCCCGGCCACGGCAATAGCGTCGGTCGGACAGACCCGCACGCAAGCCAAGCACGCGACACAGAGCTCAGCGTCTATGACGAAATTCAATGAACCGGGTCCGAGAGGGTCAGGGGGGTCAACTGCAATTTGACGGCCAGTTTACGGGCTGTCAATAGCGCGTTTAGTGCAAACTTATGAGACAGCAGAAGTTAGCCAGCGAGCAGATTCTGGTCGCCGAAGGCTAAGTCATTCCAGATGATAGCTTTTGATCTTGCGATAGAGTGTCCGCTCACCGATTCCCAACACCTCCGCCGCCCGCCGGCGGTTGCCCCGGTACTCCCGGAGCGCCGCCTCGATCGCCGCCTTCTCCACCTCGGCCATCGTCATGCCGGACCGGTAGATGACGGTGTCGTCCCCGTCCCGCTCGCTCTCCGGCACGACGTCGGCGACCGTGGCGTGGTCGGTCAGCTCGATCACCTGGACCCGCTGCGGGTGGTCGTCGAGCCGGCGCCGCAGCTCCTCCACCTGGAGCTTCAGGTCCACCAGGCTCCGGAGGATGAACTCCAGCTCGTGGCCCGAACTCCCCCCGGCACCCCCGACCTGGTTGAGCCGGACCGGCAGGAAGGTGCCCGGCCCGTCCATCACGTCCGGCGGGATGTCGCTGGCCCGGATCTCGGACCCCGGGGCCAGTACGACCATGGACTCGATCAGGTTCCGGAGCTGGCGCACGTTGCCCGGCCAGGGGGCGCTCACCAGCCGCTGCAGCGCCTCCGGGCGCGATCCCCCGGAAGGTGCGGTCCTGGGCCCGGGCGAACTCCCGGATGAACCGCCGGACCAGGATCGGGATGTCCTCCCGCCGCTCCCGCAGCGGGGCGAGGTAGATGTTGAGGACGTTGAGCCGGTAGTAGAGGTCGTCCCGGAAATCGCCGATTGCCACCGCCTCCCGCAATGCGCGGTTGGTCGCGGCGATGACCCGGACGTCCACCTTGATCGGCTGGACGCCCCCCACCCGGAAGAACGTCCGGCTCTCCAGCACCCGGAGCAGCTTCACCTGGGTGGACGGCGGGATCTCGCCGATCTCGTCGAGGAAGATGGTCCCGGTGTCGGCCAGCTCGAACCGGCCCAGCCGCCGCTCGGCGGCGCCGGTGAAGGCGCCCTTCTCGTGCCCGAACAGCTCCGACTCCAGCAGCGTCTCGGGGAGCGCGGCGCAGTTGACCGTGATGAAGGGCCGGCCCCGCCGGGGCGAGAGGTCGTGGATCGCCTTGGCGACCAGCTCCTTGCCGGTGCCGCTCTCGCCCTGGATCAGCACCGTGCTCGACACCGGCGCCATCTGCTCGATCTTGACCAGCACCTCCTGGATCGCCGGGCTCTCGCCGATGATGCCGGTGCGCTGCTGGAGCCGGCGCCGCTCGAGCAGCCGCCGCGCGGTCTCGACCACCTCCACCGGCCGCGCGGGCTTCATCATCGTCTCGGTGACGCCGAGCCGGCCGACCCGCTCGGCGCGCTCGGAGTCGGTGGGCTCGAGCAGGGCGAGGGTCGAGATCTCCGAGTCGCGGGCGAGGGCGGCGAGGGTGAGGGCGGGCGGTGTCGTGCACCGTGCCGGTCAGGATCACGAGGTCGGGGTTCTCCCGGCGGACCGACCCGCGGGCGTCGTCGAGCGAGGAGAACATGGCCGTGGAGAACCCGGCACTCTCGAGGGCCGCGTTGAGCGGCACGGCGGTCTCCAGGTCGTCCATCGTGATGAGGATCTGCGCGGCCATGGCAATAAGCTAATGGAGGCGCGGAGGCGCCGTCGGGGGTGATAAATTGGTGGCTCCGCCTACGGTGGAGTCTCTTGGCGGCTGACCTTCGCGAACAGCTTCAGGCCTCGCTGGGCGAGGCCTATCAACTCGAGCGGGAACTCGGCGGCGGCGGGATGTCACGCGTCTTCGTCGCCGTGGAGACCGCGCTCGGGCGCCGCGTCGTGGTGAAAGTGCTCACTCCCGAGCTCGCGGCCGGCGTGAGCGTGGACCGGTTCCGCCGCGAGATCCTGTTCGCCGCGCAGCTCCAGCACCCGCACATCGTCCCGCTGCTCGCCGCCGGCGACGCCGGCGGGCTCCCCTAGTTCACCATGCCGTTCGTCACGGGCGAGTCGCTCCGGGCCCGCCTCGAGCGCGACGGCGAGCTGCCCGTGGCCGAGGCCGTGCGGGTGCTCCGCGACGTCGCCTCCGCGCTGGCCTACGCCCACCAGCAGGGCGTGGTCCACCGCGACATCAAGCCCGACAACGTGCTGCTCTCCCACGGCGTGGCGGTGGTGACGGACTTCGGGGTGGCGAAGGCGCTCACCGCATCCTCCGGGGTCGCGGTACACCCGCAGGGCGTCGGGCTCACCTCGCTCGGGCGTCGCGCTCGGCACGCCGGTCTACATGTCGCCGGAGCAGGCGAGCGGCGATCCGGGGATGGATCACCGGGTGGACATCTACGCCTTCGGCGTGATGGCGTACGAGATGCTCACCGGGCAACCGCCCTTCACCGGGCGCACGCCGCAGGCGGTGCTCGGCGCGCACATGGCGGCGCTGCCGGAGCCGGTGACCGACGGCGGCCCGGGGTGCCTCATCTGCTCGCGACGCTGGTGATGCGTTGCCTGGAGAAGCGCGCCGGCCGACCGGCCGCAGACGGCGGGCGAGGTCATCAGCTCGCTCGACATGCTGACGACGCCGAGCGGCGGGACGGTGCCGGTGCAGACGCTGACGGCGGTCGGGGACCGCGGCGCAGCTCGCCGCGGCGACGCGCGGGCCGCGCGGTGGCTCCTGCCGGTGCTGATCGGGCTCGCGGCGGCGGGCGCGATCATCCTCTGGATCCGGCACCGAGGCGGGGAGAGGGAGAGGCCGGTGCCGACCGCCGCGGTGCCGTCGCCTCCGGCGGCGGGATCCGTCGCCGGAGACCGCGGGCGCACGCATGCCGGCGCCCGTGCCCGACACTGTTGCGAAGCCGGAGGCGCCGCCAAGCCCGCGCCGAAGCCCAGGCGGCCGGAGCCGCGGCCGGAGCCGCGGCCGGACCCGAAGGAGACGGCGCTCCTCGCCCGGCTCCGCGGCGAGGCGGCAAGCGCGCGAAGCCAGGCGATCGTGGCGGGAGCGCCGGCCGAGGTGCTGGCGAAGGGCGATGCGTCGGTCGCCCGCGCCGAGTCGCTGGCGCGGAAAGGCAGTGCGGCGGAGGCGGCGGCCGAGCTGTCGGCGGCCGCGGCGATGTGGAACGACGCGGCGGAGGAGTCGCGGGCGGCGAGCCGCCCGCCGGCCCCGGAGCCCGCGCCGGCGGAGACGGCGGCCGCCGCGGCGCCCGAGCCGGCGCCCCCGCCCGCGCCCGCACCGCCGGTTCCCGCGCCGGACCCGCGGCCGCAGATTGTCGCGCTGTTCGGGCAGTATGAGGCCGCGATCGAGTCGCGGAACCTGGACGCGATCCGGCGAGTCTATCCCGGCATGCGGCCGGAGCAGGCGCGCGACTGGCAGCGGTTCTTCCAGGCCGTGAGCGACATCGACGTGGAGCTCGGCGTGAACAAGCTGGACGTCTCCGGCAACACGGCGGAGGCGCAGGTCTCCGGCGTCTACGTCTTCACCGATCCGGGCACCCGCGAGTTCGCGCCAGGACGACGTGGGCTTCGTCGCGTCGTTGAGCCGGGAGGGAGGGCGCTGGCTGATCAAGTCCCTTCGCTGACCCGGCTTCAGAAGGTGTATTCCGCCCCCACCGACCAGAGCACGTCCGCCCGCATCCCTCCGCGGTTGAGCGGGAACACCGCGTTGCCGACGAACGTCACCGCCTGCGGGATCGTGAGCTTCATGCCGAACGACGCGCCGATGATGTCGTCCCTTCGGTCCGGGATGGACGAGGTGCGCACCTCGCGCCGGAACGGCGACTCGAGCACCACGCTCTGGGGTATCGGAATCTCGGTTGTCCCCACCGGGAACTCCGAGATGATATCCGCCGCCAGCGTGGCCCACGGGGCGAGGAGCTGGTCGAAACCCGCCGTCAGCAGAAACACGTCCGGATCGATCTCTGCCCCGCGGTACTGGTAGCCGATGTTGGCGTGCGGCGAGAACGTATCGAATCGCGCCGATAGATCGCGAGCCCGCGGAGCGCGACGGCGCCGGAGCCGCGCAGGTCCTCCTCGCTCCCCGTGGGAAACCGGCCTTCGGCGAGGACGGCCACCGAGACCGGCTCGGCCTCGCGGAGGTTGACCTTCAGCCGCGTGGACACATCCCCCAGGCCCGACGCATCCCCCTGGACGAACCGGCTGGCGGTGAACACCGGGTCCTCCGGCGTGCCCGCGAAGAAGTGCGCCGGCGTGGCGCCACTGCCGAACGGAATGATGGTGGCCTGGCTGGTACCGGTCAGGGAGGTCGAGACGAAGGGGACCACCACCCCGAGATCGATGCGGTTGCTCACCCCATAGGTGAGAAGCAGCGCCGTGACGTTCACGTTCATGTCCAGGTCGAGGTCGAAATTGATGGTCTCGTTCTCGAGCTCGGGCACCCCGTAGAGCGTGCAATCCCCGCCGACGATCTCGTCGCATCCGTCGAAGTCCACGTTGGCATGGGTGAAGACGAGCCCCACCGCATCCAGCGGAACGCCGCGCAGGGTCTCGTAATGGAGGCCGGTCCGCGAGAGGCTCGCGAACAGCCGTCCGCGGCCGAGCGTCTGGGCCCGCTCGGCGTAGATGGGGCCGGCCGAGATCGAGGTCCGCACGGGCGTGGCGCCCTCGAACCGGAACGTCTGCCCGCCGCTCGATGCGCTGAACGGAATGTTCGAGACGGAGGCGCTCACCGAGTTGGTGAGAAAGGAGATGATGGTGGCGTTGCCCTCGACGGCCGAGGGGATGAAGTGCGATCCGTGGACCGAGATCGCCGGGTTGGGCGAGCTGGCCGAGCCGCCGAGAAACAGCGGGTCGTCACCCTGCCCGAAGATGAAGAGGTCGGTCAGCTTGTCTTCGAGGGCCTGCGCGCGGAGTGGGCCCGCGATGAGCGCGAGGAGGAGCATGCAGGACGGCAAGGCGCGCATGGTAAACCTCCTGGGGGATGCGCGTGCCGCAACTTACGAGGTCACCCGTGGCTGGTGCGAGCCCCCCGGACCAGGTCCACCGCGTGCTGTACCAGCCCGCCGAGCACCTCGAGTCCGTCGCGCACACCGCCCGTGCTGCCGGGAAGGTTCACGATGAGGGTCGCGCCGCGGACGCCCGCAGTGCCGCGGGAGAGCGCCGCGCGCGGGAAGCGCGGGTAGACGCTCATGCGGAGGGCCTCGGCGATGCCGGGGGCCTCCTTGTCGAGGATGGCCCGGGTGGCTTCGGGGGTGACGTCGCGCGCGGTGAGACCGGTCCCGCCCGTGGTCAGGATCAGATCCGCCGCGTCGGCGTCGGTCCACTCCATCAGCACCGACGGCGATCTCCGTGGTCTCGTCGGGCACGAGGCGGCGGTCGGCGATGGTGTAGGCCCGGTCCACCGCCCAGGCCGCGATCTCGTCGCCCGAGGTGTCTGCGCGCTCGCCGCGGTGGCCGGCGTCGCTGATCGTAAGGATGGCTATTCTCATGGCGGGCTGGCGGAACGGCGCTGCGGCGCCCTACCGTCCCTTTCTCACGCTTCCCTTCGTCCAGAACGGAATTCGCACTACTTCGGCAGGCAGGCGCTCGCCGCGGCACTCGATCTCGAACTTCGTGCCGGGCTTGGCCACGGCGGCGGGGAGATACGTCGTGCCGATGCCGATGCCGAGCGAGGGGCTCAACGTGCCGCTTCGCACGATGTCCACATCGCGGCCCTCGTGGTGCACGGGGTAGCCGTGGCGGGGGAAGCCCTTGCCCTGGAGCTTGAAGCCGACGAGCCGCCGGGTGACGCCGCGCTGCTTCTGCGCGCGGAGGGCCTTGTCGCCGGTGAACGCGCTGCCCTTGTCGAGCTTCACGATCCAGCTGAGCCCGGCCTCGAGCGGCGTGATGGTGTCGTCGATCTCGTTGCCGTAGAGCGCGTAGCCCATCTCCAGCCGGAGCGAGTCGCGCGCGCCGAGCCCGATCGGGGTGGCGCCGGCCTTGGTGAGCGCCTGCCAGAGGGGCACGGTGTCGCGCTCGCGGCAGTAGAGCTCGAAGCCGTCCTCGCCGGTGTATCCGGTGCGGGAGATGAAGCACTGCGCGCCGGCCACCTGTCCCACGGCGAACTTGTAGTAGCCGATGGACGAGAGCGGCGTCGAGGTGAGCGGCTGCAGCACGCTCTCCGCCTTCGGCCCCTGCACCGCGAGGAGCCCGACGTCGCCGGAGATGTCCTTGAGCCGGACGTTGATCCCGCCCTTGTGCTCGACGATGTGCTCCCACGCGCGGGCGACGTTGGCCGCGTTGACGACGATCATGAGCTTGTCGTCGAAGCGGTAGACGGTGCAGTCGTCCACGAACGTCCCCTCGGGCGTGAGGAGCGCGGAGTACTGCACCCCGCCCGGCTCCAGCGCGGCGACGTCGTTGGTGGTGAGCCGGTTGACGAAGGCGTTGCGGTCGGGGCCGGTGATCTCGAACTCGCCCATGTGGGAGACGTCGAAGATCCCGGCGCCGGTGCGCACCGCGTGGTGCTCGGCGAGGATCCCGGTGGGATACTGCACCGGCATCTCCCACCCCGCGTAGGGAACGAGCTTGGCGCCCAGCTGCTTGTGGACGTCGTAGAGCGGGGTGCGCTTGAGAGACGTGGGTGTGGTCACGCCTTTCCTCCCATTAAGATCGCCATCAGCGCCTTCTGCACGTGCAGGCGGTTTTCGGCCTGGTTCCAGACCTGCGACTGCGGCCCCTCGATGACCCCTTCCGAGACTTCCTCGCCCCGGTGGGCCGGGAGACAATGGAGGAAGATCGCCTTCGGGTCCGCCAGCCGCATGAGCTGCTCGTCCACGATGTAGCCCTGGAAGGCGCGGGCCCGCTCCTCCTGCTCCGCCTCCTGCCCCATCGAGGCCCAGACGTCGGTGTTGACGACGTGGGCCCCGCGCGCCGCCTCCCGCGGATCATCCGTCAAGACGATGGACGTGAGCTTCCGGTTCCGTTCCAGGATCCCGGCGTCGGGGCGGTAGTTCTCGGGACAGGCGAGGCGCAGCTCGAAGCCGAGGGTGCCGGCGGCGTTCAGCCAGCTGTTGGCCATGTTGTTGCCGTCGCCGATCCAGGCGATGGTCTTCCCTTCCCAGCCGCCCAGCGTCTCCCGGACCGTCAGCAGGTCGGCGAGGACCTGGCAGGGATGCAGCAGGTCGGTGAGGCCGTTGATGACCGGGATGGACCCGTAGCGCGCCAGCTCCTCCACGTCCGCGTGGTCGTAGGTGCGGATCATGATGCCGTCGAGATAGCGCGACAGCACCCGGGCGGTATCGCGGATCGGCTCGCCCCGGCCGAGCTGGATGTCGCGCGACGAGAGGAACAGCGCGTGCCCGCCGAGCTGGTAGGCCCCGACCTCGAACGAGACGCGGGTGCGGGTGGAGCTCTTCGCGAAGATCATCCCGAGCGTCTTGCCCGCGAGCGGCTTCTCGCCGTAGTCGCCCCGCTTCATCCGCGCCGCGAGCTCGAACAGCGATTGCAACTCGGCTTTGGAGAAATCGGGGATCGCGAGGAAGTGCCGGGCGGATCGCATAGACCATCGGGTCGAGGGAGGGTGACCGCGGACGGCGTAGAGTGTAGCCACACCCGCCTCCCTACGGAAGCCCGAGACGGCGCACCACTCGCGCCAAGCGGCGGTCGCCGCGGAGCCGCTCCAGCCGAGGGTCGGAACGGAGGTACACGATGCCCGCGTCCCGGTCGGCGGCGGCCTCGTCCAGCAGCGCCAGGGCGCGGCCCGCCTCGCCCATCGCGAGGAGCAGCACGGCGATCTCGTAGGACGGGACGAATCCGGTCATCGCGGTCTGCCGCAGCTCCTCGTAGAGACGCTTGGCCTCGTCGGTGTGCCCCGCGAGCGCCTGCACCCGGGCGGCTTCGGCTCGAATCCGGGGCCGGTCGGCCGCGGGCGCGGGCACCCGGGCGAGATGTGCGTCGGCCGACGCGTAGTCGCCGCGCGCGCCGGCGAGCAGCGCCAGCAGATAGTGCGCATCGGCGCTTCGCGGGTCGAGCGACACCGCGCGGGCCAGCGCGGTGTCGGCCTGCGCGTACTCCCCGGCGTGGAGATAGTGCCATCCCAGGTGGGCGGTGAGCTCCGGGTCCAGTGGGCTCAGCGCCAGGGCGCGCCGGCTCTCCTCCAGCGATTCGTCCCTCCTGCCCAGCGCGGTGAGCAGGTGGGAGTACCAGTGGTGCGGATCCGTCAGGTTCGGGTCGAGCTCGATCGCGCGCTGGAGCTCGCGCTCGGCCGCGGCCCACTTCCAGTCGCGGCTGAAGAGCACCAGCCCGAGCACCGCGTGGGCGCGGGCGCTGGTGCTGTCGAGCGCGAGCGCGCGCTCCGCGGCCGCCCGGGCGAGCGGCGCGAGCTCCTTGGTCGGACGCAGGCCGCGGAGGATCTCGCCGGCCCGGGCTTCCGCGAGCGAGATCCAGGCGGGCGCGAACGCGGAATCCAGCCCGATGGAGGTCTCGAAATTGGTGATCGCGACGGGGATGTTCTCGTCGGTCGGCCGGGCCGCGAGCGCGCGTCCGGCCAGGTAGGCGCGGTACGCGTCGAGCCCGGTTCTCGGTGCGTTCGCCGGCGCGGCGCCGACGGGAAGCCTGAGCCGCAGGGTACGGGTCACCGCTCTCGCGATCTCGTCCTGCACGGCGAAGATCTCCGACACGTCGCCCTCGTAGGTCTCCGACCAGAGGTCGAAGCCCTGGGCCACGCTCACCAGGTGGGTCGTGACTCGAAGGCGCCCGCCCGCCTGCCGCACGCTGCCCTCGAGGACCGCCCCGACACCGAGCCGGCGGCCCGCCTGCTGCGCGTCGAGCGGCGTCCCCTTGAAGCCGAACGACGACGACGGGTCCGCCACCCGCAGACCGGGAACGGTCTCGAAGGCGGTGATGAGCTCGCTGGTGAGGCCGTCGCTCAGGTAGTCGCTCGCGGGGTCGGGGCTCGCGTTCACCAGCGGAAGCACGGCCACCGAGTTGGGCGGCGGCGGAGCCGGGGCCGGATCGGATGTCGGCGCCGCCCGGTAGCGCAGCCAGAGGCTCACGATCAGCAGGGTGACGACGGAGGTGGTGAAGAACGCCCAGCGCGGCGTGAACCTCCGCCGGATCCCCGGCCGCTCGGCCGTGGTGAACACGTGGCGGCCGGCCTCCGCGGCCGCCTCGCTCAGCGCGTCGGCGAATTGCGCGGCGCTCTCGAACCGGTCGGCGGGGTCCGGGCGCGATCGCCTGCGCGACGATGAGCTCGACGTCCTCCGCGACCGGGCCGGCGCCCCGCGCGGAGCGGCACGACCGGATCGCCGGGCAGCTCGCCCGCGAGCATCTCGTAGAGCACGAGGCCGAGCGAGTAGACATCGCTTCGCGCGTCCGGCGACATGTTGCCCGACAGCTGCTCGGGGCTCCGATAGGGGGAGTCCGGCGTCAGCCCGCCGGCGCCGAGCCCGGCCAGGACCGCCACGCTGTCGCCGCCCGAGAGCAGGATGTTCTCCGGCCGGACGTCGCCGTGGACGACGCCCCGGGCGTGCGAGGCGGCGAGCGCGCCGGCGACGTCGGCCGCGATCCGGAGCGACTCCGCGATGGGGAGCTGGCGCTCGCGGTCCAACCGGTCGCGCAGGGACTCGCCGGACACGTAGGGGACGGTGTAGTAGATCGCCCGCGCGCCGTCGCCCAGATCCACTTCTCCGGAGTCGAGCAGGGGCAGGACGCGGGAGTGCTCGACCCGGGCGGCCGCCCTGAGCTCCCGGAGGAAGCGCTCGCTGTCGAGCGAGAGTGCCGCGTGCGGCAGCACCAGCCGGATGGTGATGGGCCGGTTGTGGGTCAGGTCCTGCCCGAAGTAGAGGACCGACGTCCGCCCGCGGCCGAGCTCGCGCTCGAAGCGGTAGCGGTGGGCCAGGCGGGCCTGGAGGCGGGAGAGGGCGTCGGGGTGCTCGAGCTGGCCGAGGGACTGGGTCACCCTTCTACTATAGAGCCGCTCGCGCGGGCGCGCAGGGTGCGGCGATTGACGGAAGGCTGGCGGCCGGTAGGTTATCGCGAGATCCATGGCGGACCGGGTTGCGGCTGGAGGAAGCGCGGGATGGGCTTCGACGAGCGACTACTGCAGGCTGTCGGAGGGCGCTACAGGCTGGAGCGGGAGTTGGGACACGGCGGGATGGCAACCGTGTACTTGGCGGAGGACCTGCTCCACGATCGCCCCGTGGCGCTCAAGGTGCTGCGTCGTGAAATCACCGGCTTGTTCGGATCCGGACGATTCCGACGCGAGATTGAAATTCTGTTGCGGCTGCGCCACCCCTCCATCGTTCCGGTGCTCGACGCGCACGAGTCTCCGTTCCTTCACTACTATGTCATGCCATACGTACCAGGGGAGACCCTGCGCGATCTGCTCGCCCGGGAAGGTCCGCTCCCCATACGGGAAGTCCTGCGGGTCGCGGGCACAATAGCCGAAGCGCTGGACTACGCCCACTCCCAGAATGTGCTCCATAGAGACATCAAGCCAGCCAACATCCTGCTCCAAGGGAGTCGCGTAGTGGTGTGCGATTTTGGAGTCGCCCGCGCCGTCGAAGTCGCGACCGCGGACACGCTCTCCTCCAGCGGGCTGGTGCTCGGCACGCCCGCCTACATGAGTCCCGAGCAAGCCGTGGGGGGCGAGATGGACGAACGTACCGACGTGTACGCGCTGGGGTGCGTGATCTATGAGATGCTCGCGGGCGAGCCGGCATTCAGCGGGCCGACATCACAGGCGGTCCGCGCCCGGGTGGTGAGCCAGGAGCCGCAGCCACTGCGGGTTGTCCGGCCCGACGTACCAGCCGAATTCGAGACGGCACTGAGACGAGCGCTGTCGAAGGTACCTGAACGGCGGCCCTCCAGCGGGGCTGAGCTACTGGCAGCGTTGCGCACTTGACGGTCGGAGGGCGGGCGGACACCGCGAAATGTTCTTCACGTAAGGTCGTGCACCTGGATGGTGCCGGAGATCGACTGGGACGCCGCATCGCCGATCCGTCTCTGAAACCGGGGCCTGGGCCCACGCTGATGGCGGTGCCAGCGCCTGGAACCGTGGATACCGGCGGAGAGGATCGAAGTTGGGCCAGCCCTGGATGAAGGCCTTCTGCGCCGGCGTGGAGGCGGCGTATCGCTCCAACAGGCCCAGAGCGCGTTGCTCCTCTCCCAGAAGCACGCGGACGTCCGCTTCGTAGATATCCAGCTCGCGGTCACCCGCGGCCGTTTCCTGAGCTGCCCGGAGCGTCCGCCGAGCGCTGTCGTGCTGGCCCGCGCGTGCGAGCACGCTGGCGACCACGGTCTGCCAACGGGGCGCCAGCACAGTCCATTCGCTGGGTGGGTCACCCGCTTCATTTCCGCAACCAACCGCCACGCTTGAGCGACATCGGGTCGCTCGACCGGCATCGTGAGCAGCTCGAGGCGACAGAGAGTAAACTGCCATTGCTGGGGAAAGCGCCGGTAGCCCTGTGCGCACCAGTCCGAGGCCTCTTCCCATCGGCGCAGCATCAGCGAAGTGGCATACAGTCGATACAGGACCATGGGAGCGTCCGCCAGAAAGGCGTCGGCGGCATAGGCCCGGCGGGCCATAGCATCCGCTTCCGCAAAGGATCCTCGGCGCCACAGGAGGAGCGAGAGCGTGGTTTGCGCCCGAGCACGGGAGGGATTCTCAGGCAAGCGGCTGCTCTCAGGTCGCGCTCGGCGGCCTCGATGTCGGCCCGATTCGCCTGGCCGGAGTACAGCCACTGAAGGAAGCGCATCGAGCCTCGGAGCTCGAGGGCTGGTGGGTAGCCCCGGCTTCGATAGTCAGGGCACGCTCGGCGAGCGCCACGCCGTGCGGGGCCCATCGGGCTATGGCCGTGTCGGTTCTGGCATCCGCCAGCGTGGATGCCGACCGCCACAATCCAACCCCGACTGATGAGCGGCTGGATCCAGGCCGGATCCAAGTCGCTCGGCCACGGCGAGCAGGGAGTCAGCAGCATCAAAGCGTGCGCTGCGCTGCCGTGGTATCTCCCGCTGCATACAGCTCCCGCGCGTCCTCCCGGAGATCCTCCGCCCGCCGCATCTGAACCCAGGCACGCGCGTCGCCCCCGGAGCGAAGCTCTCGCAGCTTGGATCTCCCTTCCGAGTCGCTGGCGCAGGAAGGCGGCGACCTGCTGGGTCAGGTCGCCGCGAAGGGCGAGAATATCACTTGCCGAGGCCTCGAGTACCTTGCTGTCCACTTGCCGGCCGCTCGGCTCGATGAGTCTGACCGTGACTCGCAGGTGATCAAGAGAGCCTGCTACCGTCCCCGCGACGAGCGTCCCCACCGCCAACGCTCTGGCGATGCTGTCGGGAGGTGCCGGCCGGTCGCGGTAAGGCCGGACACCATTGGAGCTGATCACGCTAAGCGCCTCAACCTGATCCAACTGATCGATCAGGTCTTCGGTGAGCCCGTTCGCCACCGATTTGATCGAACTGTCTCTGTCTTCCGTGTCAAAGTAGAGCACTGCGATGTGAGTGGGATCGGCCCCAGTCATGGGAGCAACCGATTGCCCAGGGATGGCGTGAACTTTTCCACGCGGCTGGCGAGCGACGATTACGGCTCCGAGAGCGGCAGCACTCACGAGCAGCAAAGCTCCCCATGCCAGGGCACGGCGCCGCTTCCCGGTAGCGGGCACACCCGTGTCCAATAGGGCCTCGGCGAACTCCCCCGCGGATTGAAACCGGTCGGCAGGGATCTTCTCGAGCCCTCGTTCGATCGTGATCGATAGCGACTCCGGAACATGAGGTCGCACGTGCCGTATTGGGGAAGGGAGCTGCTGGCGATGCTTCGCCACGATCGCCTGCGACGAGGGACCGGTGAAGGGGGGCTCGCCGACCAGCATTTCATAGAGCACACATGCAAGGCTGTACAAGTCGCTCCGCCCATCAACGACGTCACTGCCATACGTCTGTTCGGGACTCATGTAGGACGGCGTCCCCAGAGCCAGCCCCGTGGAGGTCAGATCGTCTACGGCTGCGGCCCGGATCGCCCGCGCAAGGCCGAAGTCCGCAATCACGGCGTGAGTGGCTTCGAGCAGGATGTTTGCCGGTTTGATGTCACGATGCACCACGTTCTCAGTGTGCGCATACGCGAGTCCTTCCGCTACCTCGCGCGCGATGCGAATGCTCTCCGCGACCGGCAATTGACCTGCTCGGCGGATGTGGTCGCGGAGACTCTCGCTGGCGACGTAGGGCATCACGTAGAAGAGCAGCCCGTCGGCCACGCCGGAGTCGTATACCGGAAGGATGTTGGGATGGGTCAGCCGCGACGCAATGCGGATTTCCCGGAGGAAACGGGCCGGCCCGAGCGACGTCGGCGAGTTCCGGGCGCAAGACCTTGATCGCGACCTGACGGTCGAGCTTGAGGTCGTGGGCGAGATAGACGGTGGCCATTCCTCCGCGGCCGAGCTCACGCTCAACCACGTAATGCTCCGCCAGAGCGGTTCGTAGCCGCTCGACAGTCGCCACCATAGATGAGTCCTGCGAGTCTGAGGAGGTAACATAACTCCCTAGCGAAGACGGGAGCCAGAGCCCGTGCCAAAAGGAAGCTAGGAGATCGCGCTGCACTCCATCGAGGGGAGGCATCGGTGGTAGGGCTGATCCCCGTGGAGGGGAATCCACTGGAGGATCCGATGATGGCTTAGCGGGTACGGGGGGTGATGAAGGGCCGTGGTGGCATCCGCGTTGCCTACCCCTCGCGCGTCGCGACGCGAGGAGTAGGCAGGTGCCCAGGAGCGATCAGGCCAAGTAGCCTGCCGCCCGACAGGCGGGGCGGCGCGCTCCGTCCCGGCAGGCTCACGGGTCCTACTCGAGCTTCGGACAGCCACCTGCCGGCGGGTGAGGGGGGTAGCGATACTCGCCAATAACTCTTGGTGGAGCCCCTTCATCACCTGCTCGGCCCGAATGGCCATCGCCTCCCAGGGAAGGATGCTCGGCCTCCCGGTCGCCTCATTGGGCTTGGGATTGATGTAGCACTCGTCGGCCTGAATCTTCTGCTTGAACGCCTCGTCTGCGTACTCGTAGTGGTCCCTCAGGGCGAAGGAGATGTACTTCAGTTTCCGGGAAAGGTCGAAGCAGAAGGTGGCCAGCATGAAAAACCGCTCATCCGGATCGTCGCCCACCGATTCCAACTTGGGGGTCTGCCCTCGGGGGTGATTGTTGGTCGCCAACGCAACGTTCCCCAGCTTTATCTCTGTTTCGGTCGCCACTGGAGCCTCCTGAGTGGATGGTAGGACGACTTCGAACCAAGAGATCGTAGTACTCAGCCCGCCCGATTCACGGCCGTCTGTCGAGGCGACCCAGTCGGGCGAGGTACAGCACGTCCGCGATAGACCACGAGTTCGAGAACGAATCCCGCCATCGTTTCGCTTCACCAGAGTCTCCCCTGGCTGTCAACAGGTCACTCAACAGCAGCCGCTCGGGGCCCATCGCGGTCATGGGGTAGTTCGCGGTGAGAGCTCGGCAATACGGGAGACCGACTTTCGGAGCAAGCCGGTAGCGCCGAGGGTGTCACCGGCGAGTAGCGCCAACCGTGCCTCCAACGCGGTCCTCAGTCCCGTCCGAGTCGGGTCCGACGGATCTCTCGAGGGAGCGCTGTGGTCGATCCGATCCAAGGACTCGATGACGCCGGCCGAGTCACCCTCGAGTGTGGCACGATGAACCAGCGCCTGGAACCCCTGCTGAATGTCGTCCCACAGCGGGCGGTTGAAATCAGGGGCGCGCTTCTCGAGCATCGCCACACGGGCCCAGGCGAACATCGGTTCGGCGAGGTCACGCGCGGGATACCCCGCGAAGTAGGCCTCCACGATCCATGGATCGAAGGCATATCGCCCTGCGGCCTCTCTCCAGCTCTTCACCGCCTCCGGCCAGCGTCCCTGACCGGCACGCGCGACCAGTCGATACTGCGCTCCTCTCCGCCGGTCATCGGGAGTGCGGTCCGGGCCCAGCAGGTAGCCTGCTACTGAATCGGCGAGGCGGAGGTCGAAGGCCCCGTGCGTCGAGTAAATGACGAGCTGGGAGAGGGCCGGCCGCTGCATGGGCCGGAGACGTGCCAGCACCGCGGCACGCGACCCCAGTGGCTCGAAGCGCAGCGCAAGCGCCGCTTCCTTGATCGGCCCTCCGGGTCGTCGGCGCGCAGACGGCCGATATACGTCGATGGCCGCCGATCCGGTCGCCGGCGTATAGCGCCAGATCTATGAGATGGGTGTAGATCGGCGCGAAAGCGCTGTCCATACTCTGCCACTCGATCGAAGGCCGACCGGGCATCCAGTGGCGAGTGGCCGGCAAAGCCGCCGAAATGGAAGGCGACTCCCCCAATCCGAGCCAGCCGTCCACCTCGTGAAGGCTCGTCGAGCACTACATCCCTGGAATGCTGCGATCGTACTGTCCCCTAACCCATGAGGAAGTACTGCAGCGCCTCCATCAAGGCGAGCCAACGGGGTCGAGCTGACCGCGGCGTGCGGAGACCAGCCTCCAGGGCCGCGAACGCAGCGGGGAAGTCGTGTCGCCACCAGCTCCGCCACGCCAAGCGATAGTAGGCGAGTCCGCATGCCGAGTCCGCCTCCACTGCGGCACGGAGTTCGTCAGCGGCGGCGGCGTAGTCCTGCTGCCAGAACTTGGCCTGCCCTCGCAGCAGGTGGCCGGCCGCCGCGATCGAGGAAGTGGACGCGAGGACGGCCTCGGCGACCCCCAAAATCCAAGCCCTCCTGTCGGGCGAAAGCTCCGATCGACTGGAGGGCGAGCCTCCGATTGCCCCGTCAAGCCTTTGCCCTGCGGCCGTATCGGCGCTGTGAGCGACTCGCTCGCCGGTCGCGGGTAGAATAGAGATGCGATACTGACGCTCGTCCCCGGGCTGCCCTGGCCCACCAGGACGGCCCCTGCACCAGGTACTTGGCCCCGGCACGCCGCGCTTCCTGCAACAGGTCCCAAGGGACGTCGCAGGCACGATTGCCGGGCGCCCGAGCAGCGAGGTACCATCGATACCTTGCACTCCGGGTATCCAACCGAGTGCCTCGGTGAAGCGAAGGTGCGCAGAGGTCTCGACGGTCCGGATCGAGTCAGTTTCCCCCACGAAGGGGAGCACCATGACGCGGACTCCCGCCATGGCAGGCTTCAAGGCGTTGCGATGCAGCTTGGCCGCAACGGCGGCACCGACCAGTACAACCAGCAGGCAGGCAACCGCTATGGCAACCGCTCGGGGGCGCCAACGCCTCGCAGTGGCAGTGGCATGGTCCCCCCGGACCGTTGCCTCCTCGGCTTGGGCCTCACTCGCCGCGGCCGCGAGCTTGGCAGGGTCGCAGAGCGCGCTCGCGAACTCGCCGGCCCGTCTGATACCGGTCCGCCGGAGACTTAGCGAGCGCCTTGCGGAGTACCGCATCCACGCCACGAGGCAGCTCAGGCCGTACGACTCTGGCGGAGGGCGCCGGCATCGACCGGTGCCGGGCGATGACAGCCTGGGTATTCGGTCCGGTGAACGGCGGCTCGCCCGCCACCATCTGGTACGCCACGCAGCCAAGGGAATACACGTCGGCTCGACGATCCGCGTGTTGACTCCCATCGGCCTGTTCGGGACTCATGTAGAGCGCCGTCCCCAGGACCAGGCCGGTGCTGGTGGTGCTCTCCTGCTCGGACGGCGTGAGGTCCTTCGCGATGCCGAAATCGGCTATCAGCGTCCGATCGCCGCAGACGAAGAGATTGCTGGGCTTGATATCGCGGTGGAGGACTCCCGCGTCGTGCGCGTAGTCGAGCGCCGCGGCTACCTGGGAAAGGATCTGCCGGACCGTATCCAGCGGAAGTTGCGGCTCCCGCTCCAGGCGCGCCTGGAGCGTCTCCCCCTCTACCAGGGGCATGGTGAAGTAGAAGAGGGTGTCGCTCCGGCCGGAATCCAGGAGTGGAAGGATGCCAGGGTGGTGCAGCTGTGTCTGCAGCCTGATCTCGCGGAGGAAACGCGTGGGCCCGAGCACCGTGGCATACTGATGCTTCAGGACCTTGATCGCGACGGTACGGAGATCTACGGTATCCCAAGCCCGGTACACGACCGACATACCGCCGCGACCGATCTCATCCCCGACTTGATAGCGTGGGAAGCCCGCGCGCTGCAGTTCTTCATGCAGCTCGTGGGAGTCGTTGGTGACCTCCCCGACGCGGATGCCATGAGGAGCGTCTGACCATTCCATGGTCCAACCCCGCGGCTCCCTGCTGAGGCTTTGTTCTATCCGAGAATCTAGAATACCGCTCGGGTGGGATGTCGCTAGAAAAGCGCGGGGCAAGGCAGGGATTACGTTCCGGCCGCGCCCAAGGCCGAAGGGCACTCTCCCGATCGGTTCCGGTGCGCCCCTCGCGAAGCCTCGAAGGGAGGGGACGCTCCTACGTTGAGAGCCTATCGTGAATTTTGCGTGAATTGCTCCACGAGCCGCTACAGAATGTAACGCCGCAGGTCGTCGTCATTCACGATCTTCGCCAGCCGCTCCCGCACCGTCCCCTGATCGAACACGATCCGCTTCTCCGGAAACTCCGGCAGCTCGAACAGCAGGTCCTCCATCAGCGCCGCCATCACCGTGTGCAGCCGCCGCGCGCCGATGTTCTCCATCCGGTCGTTCGCCAGAAACGCGACCCGCGCCACCTCCGCGATGCCCTCGGACGTGAACTCGAGTGTCACCCCCTCCGCCGCCACCAGCGCCTGATACTGCTTGGTCAGCGCGTTCTCCGGCTCGGTCATGATCCGGATGAAGTCCTGCTCGGTCAGCGGCTGGAGCTCCACCCGGATCGGGAAGCGGCCCTGCAGCTCGGGGATGAGGTCCGACGGCTTGGACACGTGGAACGCGCCGGCGGCGATGAAGAGGATGTGGTCGCTCCGGACGTAGCCGTACCGCGTCTGCACGGTCGAGCCTTCGACGATCGGCAGCAGATCGCGCTGGACGCCTTCACGCGACACGTCGGGCCCGCCGGCCTGCCCCCGCTCGCCGGCGATCTTGTCGATCTCGTCGATGAAGATGATGCCGTGGTTCTCGACCCGGTCGAGCGCCTCGTTCACCACGTCGTCCATGTCCACCAGCTTCTTGAGCTCCTCGTCCACCAGGACGCGCCGCGCCTCCGGTATCCTCACCGTGCGCCGCTTCTTCCGCTTGGGCAGCATGTCCTGGAGCATCTCGGTGAAGTTGATGTCGGTGCCCTCCATGCCCTGCGGCGGCTGGAACAGGTCCATCATCGGGAAGCTCTGGGGCGAGACCTCGATCTCCACCTCGCGGTCGTCCAGCCGGCCCTCGACGAGCATCTGCCGGAGCTTTTCGCGCGAGCGCCCGCGCCGCTCCTCCTCCGGGGATGCCGCCTTCTCCGCCTTCGCCTGGCCGCTGGTCCCGACGACGAACACCGACCCCGCCTCGCCCCCGCCATCCGCCTGCCCTTCCGGGCGTTTGCCGGCCTGCGGCGGCAGTGGAGTAATGGGCGGCAGCAGCAGGTCGAGCAGCCGCTCGTCCGCCCGCTGCTCGGCCTGGGGATAGACCTCGTCCTCGCGCTCGGTGCGGACCATGTTGATCGCGGAGTCCACCAGATCGCGGACCATGGACTCCGCGTCGCGGCCGACATAGCCCACCTCGGTGAACTTCGAGGCTTCCACCTTGATGAACGGCGCGCCGCTCAGGCGCGCCAGCCGGCGGGCGACTTCGGTTTTCCCGACGCCGGTCGGACCGATCATGATGATGTTGTAGGGCGTGATCTCGTCCCGGATGTCGTCCGGCGCCTGGGCGCGGCGCCAGCGGTTCCGCACCGCGATGGCGACGGCCTTCTTGGCGGCCTCCTGGCCGACGATGTACCGGTCGAGCTCCGCGACGATCTGGCGGGGCGGCATCTCCTCGAGCCAGGGAACCGGGGTGGCTTCGGGCTCGGAGGGTGGGGTGGCGACGTCGGTCATAGTAGAAAGGCGTAAAGAGTGAAGGGTGAAGAGTGAAGGGGAACTGCTCGAGCACCCGTTCACTCTTCACGTTTCACGCTTCACGCTGCTCCTGGAAGTTCCAGCACAGTGATGTGTCGATTGGTGAACACGCAGATGTCGGCCGCGATCTCGAGGGACCGCTGCACGATATCGCGGGCCGTCTCGTCCGCGACCGGCGCGAGCGCGCGGGCGGCAGCGAGCGCGTAGTTGCCGCCGGACCCGATGGCGATGATGCCGTCGTCCGGCTCGATCAGCTCGCCGGAGCCGCTCAGCAGGAAACTGTGCTCCACGTCGGCCACCACGAGGAGAGCCTCGAGGCGACGGAGGATCCGGTCGCTCCGCCAGTCCTTGGCGAGCTCCACCGCGGCCCGCGGCAGATTTCCGGGGTAGCGGTCGAGCTTCTCCTCGAACTTCTCGTAGAGGGTCAGCGCGTCGGCCACCGATCCGGCGAACCCCGCCAGGACCTTGCCGCCCTTCAGCGTGCGCACCTTGGTCGAATTCGACTTCACCACGGTCTCGCCGATGCTGACCTGCCCGTCGCCGCCGAGGGCGACGCGGCCGTCCTTGCGAACCGCGAGAATGGTCGTGCCGTGGAATTGTGTCACTGCGCTCCCGTCGTCGAAACCGGCGTGATGTCATCCTGAGCGAAGCGAAGGAGTCATGAGCAGCGCCGCCCCCTCGCTGCGCTCAGGTGACAATTCCCTACGCTCTTGGATGCGCCTGCTGATACACCTTCTTCAGCCGCTCGACGCTCGTGTGGGTGTATATCTGCGTCGTGCTGAGCGACGCGTGACCCAGCAGCTCCTGCACGGCCCGGAGGTCGGCGCCGGCATCGAGCATGTGCGTGGCGAAGGTATGGCGCAGCGAATGCACCCGCAGCCCGTCGCCGCCCACGGCGTCGAACATCCGGTGCACCACGCGCTGGATGCCTCGCGGCGCCAGGCGCTTGCCGCGCCGGCTCACGAACACCGCCCGCCGGTCGCTGCGCGGCAGCGTGACCACCCGATCCCGGAGGTTAAGATAGCGCCGGAGCGCGAGTGACGCGCGCGAGCCCACCGGCACGATCCGCTCCTTCCGCCCCTTGCCTCGCACCTTGGTCTGGTCGGAGAGCAGGTCCAGGTCCTCCAGATTCATCCCGCTCAGCTCCGAAAGCCGGATGCCGGTCGAATAGAAGAGCTCGAGGATGGCCAGGTCCCGCGTCGGCCCGAATTCGTCTCCGGCCGCGCGCCCTTCAGCCCACTCGAAGAGGCGCTGGGTGCTGTCGCGATCGAGGTAGGTCGGCAGCCGCTTGTCGATCTTGGGCACCTTGGCCGCGCGGGCCGCCGCGTTGGCGACGCCGTGGTGGAGCTGGAGATAGCGGTAAAAGCTCCGCACCGCGGAGAGGGCGCGCGCCGCGCTGCGCTTGGAGAGGCCCTTCCGTTGCAGCTCGCCCAGGAAGCCACGCAGTCCGAGCCGGTCCACCGATTCCCAGCTCCACTTGCCGCCGTAGTGCCGATCGCAGAACTCGGTGAACGCGTCGAGATCGCGGCCGTAGGCCTTGACCGTGTGGGGGGACTGGTCGCGTTCCTTGGCCAGGTGGGTGAGGAACTCCCGGACCTCCTCGCGCTGGGCGGGCACGGTGCGGCTGCTCAGCACGAAGGCACGAAGGGCACGTGGTGAAACATTACCGGAGCCCCGCCACCCACGCCGCAAAGTCGCCCTGCGCACGCTCGGCGAGGAGCTCCTTTTTCCGATCCTTCTTCACCTTGCCGGGAAGCGGCTCGAGGAGGCCGAAGTTGGCGTTCATCGGCTGGAAGTGCTTCGGATCGGCATCGGCGAGATAGCGATAGAGCGCGCCGAGCATCGTGGTCGGCGGCGGCACGGAGATCGGACGGCCCTCGAGCCGGCGCGCGAGATTGATGCCGGCGAGGAGGCCGGTGCCGAGGGACTCGGTGTAGCCCTCGACGCCGGTGATCTGGCCGGCGAAGAACAGGCGGTCGTCGTCCTTCGCGGTGAGACCCGCGCCGAGGCTGGCCGGACTGTTGACATAGGAGTTCCGGTGGATGCTGCCGAAGCGGAGGAACTCGGCGCCCCCGAGTCCCGGGATCGAGCGGAAGACGCGCTGCTGCTCGGGGATCCGGAGCCGGGTCTGGAACCCGACCAGGTTCCACATCTGTCCCGCGCGGTCCTCCCGCCGAAGCTGCACCACCGCGTAGGGCTCGCGCCCGGTGCGCGGGTCCGGCAGTCCTACCGGCTTCATCGGCCCGAAGCGCAGGGTCTCCCGCCCGCGCCGCGCCATCTCCTCCACCGGAAGACAACCTTCGAAGTACGGTACCGCGTCGAAGTCGTGCCCCTGATGCTGGTCGGCCTCGACGAGCTCGTCGATGAACCGGTCGTAGCCCGGCCCGTCCATCGGGGCGTTCAGGTAGTCGTCGCCCTCGCCCTTGCCGTAGCGGGAGAGCGCGTAGAGCCGCTCGTGGTCGAGCGAGTCGTCCGCCACCACCGGCGCGATGGCGTCGTAGAACGCGAGCGCCGACGAGCCCAGCCGCGCGCCGATCGCCTTCGCCAGCCGCTCCGAGGTGAGCGGACCCGTCGCCACGACGCCCGGCGACGGCAGGTCGGTCACCTCCTCGCGCACCACGGTGATGTTCGGATGCCCGGTGACGCGGTCGTGCACCGCGCGCGAGAAGATCTCGCGATCCACGGCCAGCGCGGATCCCCCCGGCACCCGCGCCTCGTCGGCACACGGCAGCAGCAGGCTGCCGAGCGCGCGCAGCTCCGCCTTCAGCAGGCCATGGGCGTTGGTGAGCTCGAGCGACTTGAAGGAGTTGCTGCAGACCAGCTCGGCGAGGCGATCGGACTGGTGGGCCGGGGTCTTCACCACCGGCCGCATTTCGTACAGCGTCACCCGGACGCCCCGCTCGGCGAGTGCCCAGGCTGCCTCCGAGCCGGCGAGACCGCCGCCGACGACGGTGGCGTTCACGCCAGCGCCACCTCCTCGGGCTCGGCGAGGACGATCTTGTGCTTGCAGCGGAGGCAGGTGCGGGTCTCACCCTCCGCCTTGTTCACCTTCTTCTCCATGCCGACCCAGCCGCACTCGGGGCAGGTGTCCGGCACCGGCTTGTTCCAGGTGGAGAAGTCGCAGGCCGGGTAGCGCACGCAGCCCCAGAACGACTTGCCGCGCTTGGTCCGCCGCTCGGCCAGGTCGCCCTCGAGGCACTTGGGGCACTTGATGCCGAGCGGGATGGCCCGGGTGCCCTTGCAGGCCGGGTAGGTGGTGCAGGCGAGGAACTCGCCGAAGCGCCCGGTCTTGATCACCATCGGCGAGCCGCACAGGTGGCATTTCTCGTCGGTGGGCCGGTCGGGCGCCCGCGCCTTCTTGAGCGACTTCACGTAGTCGCAGGTGTCCTTGTACTTCACGCAGGCGAGATACGGCCCGAAGCGCCCGGTCTTGAGCTCGATCGGCGAGCCGCACTTGGGGCAGCGCTCCTTGGCGATGTCCTCGGCCGAGATCCCGTGCGCGTCGGCGACGAGCGCGTTCATGTCCACCGCGTCCAGCGCCTTGGTGAACGGAGAGTAGAAGTCCTCGAGCACGCGCTTCCACCCGAGCTCGCCTTCCTCCACCCGGTCGAGCTCGTTCTCCATCTCGGAGGTGAACTCGATGTTGAAGATCTCGGGGAACTTGCCCACCATGATCTTCTCGACCATCTCGCCCAGCTCGGTGGGGAAGAAGCGGCGCTGCTCCACCTTCACGTACTCGCGTGCCGCGAGCGTGGAGATGATCGCGCTGTAGGTGGACGGCCGCCCGATGCCGAGCCGCTCGAGCTCCTTGACCAGGCTCGCCTCGGAGTAGCGCGGCGGCGGCTCGGTGAAGTGCTGCGACGGCGCGATCTCGCGGACCTCGACCGCATCGCCCTGGGCGAGCGGCGGAATCGGCGAGAGGTCCTCGACCCCGCGCCCCTCCTCGGTCTCGCGCCCCTCGGTGTAGAGGACGTGGTAGCCGTCGAAGATCATGACCGACCCGCTGGCGCGGAACAGATACTTGCCGAGATCGAACTCGACGACGGTCATGTCGTAGACCGCCGGCATCATCTGCGACGCGACGAAGCGCTGCCAGATGAGCTGGTAGAGGCGGAACTGGTCGGGCTCGAGGTACTTCTGCACCTGCTCCGGACGACGGTGCACGTCGGTCGGCCGGATCGCCTCGTGCGCGTCCTGGACCCGGGCGTTCTTCCCGGTCCTTGTACGACCATCGGGCGCGTCGGGGAGGTAGGCCTTCCCGTACTGGCTCCCGATCAGCTCGCGCGCGGACGCGACCGCCTGATCGGACACCCGCACGGAGTCGGTTCGCATGTAGGTGATGAGACCGACCGCGCCGTCCTCGCCGACATCCAGGCCCTCGTAGAGATCCTGTGCCGCCCGCATGGTGCGCCGGCCGGAGAAGCCGAGCTTCTTGGCGGCCTCCTGCTGCAGCGTGCTGGTGGTGAAGGGAGCCGACGGCCGCTTCCGCCGCTGGCGCTTCTCGACCTTGGTGACGGTCCAGGACGCGCCGGCCGGGCTGGCCCACCCAGGCGTCCACCACGGCCTGGGCGTCGGCCTCGTTGTGAGAGCTGCGGCTTGTGCCCGTCCACCTTGGCGAGCGAGGCCTCGAAGGTCTGCCCGTCCTTGGCGCAGGAGCGCCTCGATGCTCCAGTACTCCTGCGGCTTGAAGGCGCGGATCTCCCGCTCGCGCTCCACCAGGAGGCGGAGGGCGACGGTCTGCACCCGGCCGGCGGAGAGACCGGTCTTGATGGTGCGCCAGAGAATCGGGCTCGCCTTGTAGCCGACCAGCCGGTCGAGGATGCGGCGGGCCTGCTGCGCGTCCACCTTGCGCTCGTCGATCCGACCCGGCCGCTGCATCGCGGCGAGCACGGCGTCGCGGGTGATCTCCTCGAAGAGGACCCGGTGGGTCGGCACGCCGGTCGAGATCTGGTCGGCGACGTGCCAGGCGATCGCCTCGCCCTCGCGGTCGGGGTCGGTCGCGAGATAGATCTCGCGGGCGCCCTTGGCGGCTTTCTTCAGCTCCGAGAGCGTCTTGGTCTTGCCCTTGATGGTGACGTACTTGGGCTCGAACCCGCGCTCGACATCCACGCCGAGCTCCCGCGTCGGGAGGTCTCGGAGGTGTCCGATCGTCGCCTTCACGTCGTAGCCGGAACCGAGATACTTGCCGATCGTCTTGGCCTTGGTGGGCGACTCGACGATGACGAGCGCACTTCCACCCCGGGCCGATCGCGCCCTGGGCTGCGCGGCCTTGGCCTCGGCCTTGGGGCCTTTGGCCTTCTTGGCCGGGGCCTTCGCAGCCGGTGCTTTCTCGACCGGAGCCTTCTTCTTTATGGTGCGCTTTTCTCGAGTCGCCATGTGCCTAGTGTAACCGCGGGGGTCACCGAGTGGTCAAATTCAGGAGGTAAGAAGAAAGTGGCGCCGCCAAGCCGATGCAAGGCGGCGCACAGTAAGTTGTTCCAAGACAGCTACTTGTGATCGCCTAGCCCCATCCGGCGTAGCGGCGGGCGTGCTGCACGACCTCTTCGGCCACCTTCTCCGCCGAACCCTTTCCGGCCTCCAACACATAATCGGCGAGGCGGTAAAAGGGTTCCCGCTCCGCCAGGAGCTTGCGGATCTGCTGCTCGGGGTCGGAGCCCATGACCAGGGGGCGGTCCTGGCCCTGCTCGGTCCGGTTGGCCGCCACCTTCGCGTCGCACTTGAGATAAAGGAGAAGGGAGTCGGCCCGGGCGGCATCCAGCTCGCCGGGCTGGGCGGCCCACCCGCCGCCCGGGACGATCACGCATCCCTCCCGGGTGCGCGCCGTACGCACCGCCTCCCGTTCCATCTGCCGGAACTTGACCTCCCCCACCATGCCGAACATCTGGGCGATGGGCATCCCCATTTCCCGGACCAGCAACAGGTCGATGTCGATCAGGGGCGCCCCCAGCTTCTCGGCGGCGAGGTGGCCGACCGTGCTCTTCCCGGATCCAGGCAGTCCCACCAGCACGACGTGACGCGGCATCAGTCCTCCATCGCTTCGCGCGCGGCGGTCCAGCGGGAGCCGAGGGCGGCCACGTAGGCCTGGTAGTTCCGCCGCATCTCGCCCAGCGAATCGCCGCCGAACTTCTCCAGCATGGCGTCGGCCAGCGCCAGGGCGGTCATCGCCTCGGCGATCACGCCGAGCGCGGGGACCGCGGTCACGTCCGAGCGCTCGCTCTGCGCGTTGGCCGGGGCGCCGCTCACCAGGTCCACGGTCGGGAGCGGCGACATGAGCGTGGAGATCGGCTTCATCGCGACGCGAACCACGACCGGCTCCCCCGTGGTGATGCCGCCCTCCATGCCGCCGGCGTTGTTGCTGCTCCGCCGGAAGCCCCCGCGGATGTCACCCGGAGTCGGAGGCGAGTCGGCCGCAGCTTCGATCGGATCGTGGACCCCGGACTCCCGGGCCGCCGGGCCGCCTCGAAGCCGAGCCCGATCTCGACTCCCTTCACGGCGGGAATCGACATGAGCAGGCCGGCGAGCCGGCCGTCGAGCTTCCGATCCCAGCTGACATGACTGCCCAGCCCGACCACCACGCCGCGGGCCACGACCTCCACCTCGCCGCCGAGCGTGTCGCCGGCCTGCTTGGCCTGGTCGATCCGGCGGATGATCTGCGGCTCGACTGCGGGGTCGAGCACCCGGATCTCGGAGCGGTCCGCCGCGTCGTTGAGCGGCACCGGAAGCCGAGCCGGCGGAGTGGCGACGATCCCACCCAGCGAGACGACGTGGCTTCCGATCTCGACCCCGAACTCGTCGAGGAGCCGCTTGGCCAGGGCGCCGGCGGCCACGCGCGCCGTCGTCTCCCGGGCGCTGGCGCGCTCCAGGACATCCCGGGCGTCCAGCCGGTCGTACTTGAGCACTCCGGCGAGGTCGGCGTGGCCCGGCCGGGGCCGGGAGACCCGGCGGCGGCGCAGCTCGCCCGGTTCGGCGGCCTCATGGGCCATGACGTCTTCCCAGTTGGCCCAGTCGCGGTTGGGGATCAGCATGGCGACCGGCGACCCCAGAGTCTCCCCCGCCCTCACCCCCGAGATCCATTCGATCCGGTCCCGCTCGATCTTCATGCGGGCGCCGCGGCCATAGCCCTGCATCCGCCGGGCGAGATCGCGGTCCACCCAGTCGGCCGAGATGGGCAGACCCGCGGGCAGGCCCTCGACCGTCGTGACGAGGGCGCGACCGTGGGATTCGCCGGCAGTGGTGAAGCGGAGGCGCATGAGGCCTCAAGGTACAAAGACGCTACGGCGGAACGATAGCCCGTTCCGCCGTAGCGCCGTTGCGCGTTGCGTGGTCCCGCCGTCGGTTACTCCGACGTGCCGTCGTCGGTGATGCGTGGCGTGACCAGGATGATCAGGTCGCGCCGGTTCTCCTGGTCCTTCGAGAAGCTGAACAGCTTGCCCACGATCGGCAGACCGGAGAGCAGGGGGATGCCGGACCGGGTCTTGGTCACCGTGGTGACGGTCAGGCCGCCGATGACCGCGGTCTCGCCGTCGTTGACGAGGAGCTGGTTGTCGGCCTTCTGCTTCTGGAAGATGAAGCCGAGGTCCGCCGCGGCGAGCGGCTGGATCGCCGAGCGCTCGGTGTGGAGCTTCATCATGATCTGGCGGTTGTTGGTCACGTGCGGCGTGACGGTCAACCGGATACCGGTCTCCTTGAACTGCACATTGGCGCGGGCGGCACCGCTGGCTCCGGCGGAGGACGCGTCGATGACGCGTACCGGGGTCTCTTCACCCACGAGGATGTCCGCCTCGCGGTTGTCGAGCGTGGAGATGACCGGCTCCGCCTGGATGTCCGCCAGCTCGCTCTTCTCCAGCGCCGAGAGGAAGGTGGTGAGCGAGAAGCCGCCGATGCTGGTGGAGTAGATCAGGTCCAGCGCCGAGCCAGTGATCGACGCGTCCGCGTTGCCGATCGCCGACACGCTGTTGCCGCCCAGGTCCACCACGTTGACGTTCCGGTCGAACGTCTCGCCGGTGGACGGGTCGGTGCGCTGCACCAGCTTGTTGAAGAACTGGTGCCGGTCGCCCAGGTCGTACTTGATGCCGAGCTCCTCGACGTCGGTGCGATCGACGAACACGATCTTGGCCTGGATCGAGAGCTGCGGCGTCCGGATGTCGAGCCCGCGCACGAAGTCGGTGATGTTGCCCAGGCGGGTCCGGGTATCGGTGATGATGAGCGCGTTGGATCCGGTGTCGGCGACGACCCGGCCCCGGTTCTTGGTCAGGATGCTCTCGACCGTCTTGGAGAGCGATCCGGCGCTGGCGTAGTTGATCCGCACGATGCTGGTCTCGAGCGGCTCGAGCGAGTCGAGCGCGGCGAGCACCGAAGGCGCATCCACCCGGATGATGCCGCCGGCCATCTCCTGGGCCGACAGGCCCTGGCTGGCGAGCACCGCCTGGAAGGCGGTGGGCCACGGCTGGTTCTTCACCTCGGCCGTGACTTCACCCTTGATGTCCTTGCCCAGGATGATCGTGCGGCCGCTGAAGGCGGCGAAGCCGGCGACGACGTCCGCGATGCTGGCGCGATCCCAGGTCACCGTGATCCGGGGCTCGCCGGCGCGGACTGCGACGGCGCGGTCGAACGGAATCCCGACCTCCGCCCTGCGGGTCTCGGCGGCGGGCGCCTTGGGTGCGACTTCCTTCACCAGGGCCTTGTGGGCCACGGCCGACGACCAGGCCTTGAAGCCCGCGTCGGTGCCGAAGGTGACCCGGACGGTCTGGCCCTTGTGCTCGACCTGGTACTCCTTGGGGCCGTCGAGGTCCAGGACGATCCGGACGACGTCGGGCCGGAACTGGGAGTAGCGGAGGTTGCGGACGCCGCCGCGCGCCACGCCGTCGTACAGCGCGGGGGCGGCATCGCTCAGCCGCGCGCCGACGACGTCGAGAACCAGGCGGTCCGGGGCGGTGAGGAGGAAGTCCTTCACTTCCACCGCGCCGCGGACTCCGATGACGACTTGCGCCTTGCCGGCGGCGGGCGTCAGGCTGACAGCCGTGACCTCACCGCCTCCGGGCTCCGAGGCCCAGGCGGGGCTCGCCGCGAGCAGCAGCGAGCAAAGGATCATGCGATACAATCCGGTCATGGCGTCTCGACCTCCTGCTTCCGCAGTGAGAGAGTTTCCTGGCGCTCGTACCCGAAGTCCTGGATCGTGAACACCGCGTCGCGGGGCCGGATCAGCCCCAGCCGGGCGCGGCCTACCTGGTCACCTACCCGCAGCTTGTACCGCTTGCCATTGGCCTTCTCACGAAGCACGACGATACTGCTCGACGGCGACTGCAGGTTCTGGTAGACGCCGACCAGCTCGAGGTCGGCGATCTCGGGGCCGGCGTCCGCCAAGTTGATCAGCGAGTTGAACGGGTCCCGGGTGCCGCCCGTATACGCGAACGTCTCGCGCATCACTTCGATCTCGCGCGCCTTCCGCAACGAATCGGCCAGGGCGGCGTCCGCAGCCGCAGCGGCGGCCAGGCTGTCGCCGGCCGGCGCGGTGGCGGCCAGGGTGGTCTGCCCCGCCGAATCGCCGCTCATCGCGGCCTGCTCGGCCGCGCGGCGCGCGGCGTTGACCGCACGGAGGCTGTCGTTCCGGGCGCGCATCTGGGCCAGTTGCGCGTCCTGCGCCGCTGCGTCGTCGCCGGCGGAGCAGCCGCCCAGCGCCAGCGACGCCAGCAGGGCGATCCCGAACAAGGCGTTACGTGCCACTGGTCTCTCCCTCCGCAACGGAAGACTTGACGAAGGTGCGAACCTGGAACTTGGCCTCCAGCAGTGCGCCGGTGGTGTCGCCCAGCGCCTTGGCCGCGTTGGTGTTCGCCTGGTCGAGCTTCAGGTCGTAGGGCACGATGACCCGCTGCAGGCTCGCGATGTCGGCGAGGAACTGGCCGATCTGATCGTAGCGACCGATGACCGACATGTTGTACTTGTAGGTGTTGAACGGCACCGGGCCGTTCTCGACCGGAAGCGGGACCACCTGCGACAGGGTCACGCCCCGGATCTTGCCCCGGCTCGAGATGTCATCGAGCAGGTTGGGCACCTCGTTCCGCTCCGGGACCAGCCGCCGCAGGAGCGCGAGGCTGCCGCGGTACGTGTCCAGCCGCTTCCGGAGATCCTCGACGGTGCCCCGGGCCAGCTCCTTCTTGGCGCTGTCGGTGGCCGCCTGGAGCTGGGCGATAGTGTCCCGGATGGCGACGACCTGCTCCTGTCGCGCGGAGAGACCCTTCATGCCCAGCGAATCGATCACGGCGCCGGTGTAGCCGATGTACCCGGCCAGGCCTGCGATCAGGATGATCAGGAACGGGGTCGCCTTCTGCGTATTCATGGCCATGGCCGGCTACCTCACCGAGTGGCTGAGAGGAACGGTCCGGATGTACGCCGAATCCGCCTGCCGGAACGTCGCTTTGATCGTGAACGCGGTGACCGGCCGCTCCTTCTCGATCACCGTCTGGGCCGACACCGGCGTGACGTCGGTGATCCAGGGCGAGGCCTCGAGCTGCCGCAGGAACCGGGTGTAGGCCTGGATGTCCACCGTGCGCCCGTTCACCAGGAACGACATCGGCAGTTGCACCTGAGCCGCGGGCACGGAGTCGGCCGCGGCCGCCTTCTTGGCCGCGTGAGACGGCGGAGCCGCAGGCGCCGCGGGCGCAGGGGCGGCGATCCCCATGTCCACCAGCCAGGTATAGGCCGGCAGCGCCTTGGTCACCTCATCGAGCACGTGGGGCCACACGTAGCGGTCGCCGTCCACGGTGCGGATGACGCCGATCTGGGCCACCAGCGAGTCGCGAATGGTCTCCTGGTGCCGCTTCTCGGCGAGGAACGCCTTGAACCGCTTGTGCTCGGCGCGGGTCTGCTCCAGCTGAGGCTCGAGCGCGCCGAGGTCGCGGGTGGTACCGATGAAGACGAAGCCGAGAAAGCCGCCCACGCCGACCCAGCTCACCACGGCGAGCAGCAGCATCGGATCCCTGATCTTTGAGCCCAGGTCACGCACGCTCTCCCCGATGCCTTGCAGGGGCGACCGCGCGCGCTTGCGCTTGAGATTCGGGCGAAGATTGACGTTGATCATCGGGCGTCGGGTCCGTGGTCGAGGGTCAGGCGGCGCTGCGAAGCGCCAGGCCGATGGGGAGCATCAACAGAGGCGCCACTTCGTCTACCGACATGGCGTCGAAGGCGCCATCGGCCACCTGCAGCTTCTCGATCGGATTGGCCAGCTGCACCGGGATCCGCAGGCGATCGGACAACACCTTGTTGAGGCGCGGAATGCGGGCCCCACCGCCGGTCGTGAAGATCCGCCCGATGCCACCGACCGAGCGGCTGCCGGACTGGAGGAACGCGCCGGCCCGCTCGATGCCGACCGCGAGCTCTTCGCCGCGGCTCTCGAGCAGAGTATCGAGCGCTTCGTTCGACTCGGAGCCCTGGAGCACCCGATCGGCCTCCTCGGCGGAGAGACCGCGCTCGCGCTGCAGGTCCTCCTTGAAGCGCCGGGTACCGATCGGGATGTCGCGGGTGAGGACCGGGATCCCGTCGTCCAGGATGTTGATGTTGGTGGTCTCGTGCCCGACGTTGACCAGACCCACCACGCCGCGCATGGCCTCGGGATAGTTCACCTCGAAGGCGTTGTGCAGGGCGAACGCGTCCACATCGACGACGCTGGCCTCCAGCCCGATCTCGGCGAGGAGCGCGACCTTGTGTTCGACCAGCTCGCGCTTGGCGGCGACGAGCAGGACGTTCATCTGGAGCCCATCGCCTTCGGGATCGAGGATCTGGAAATCGAGCTCGACGTTCTCCATGTCGAACGGCACGTGCTGCTCGGCTTCCCAGCGGATGACCTCGCGGGCCTCCGCCTCTTTCATGCGATCCATCGAGATCTTCTTGATGATCACGTCGCGGCCGCCGACGGCGGTCACGACCCTCTTCGTCTTGATGCCCGCCGAAGCCATCAGACCCTTGATGGCATCGGCCACGATGCCCGGGTCCATGACCTCGCCGTCGACGATGGCGTCGTTCACGACCGAGGTGAACGCAACCTTGGTCAGGACCGGCCCTCCCGAGGCGTGGGAGATCGCGACGAGCTTGATGAGCCCGCTGCCGATATCCAGACCCACGGTCGTCGCATTGCGCCCGAAGAATCCCATGTGAGTCCGCTGGTTGAGGGTCCTGAAGTCGAGGCGTGAGGCTGCTCCGCCGGTCTGAGGGCAACCGATGTGCCACATATCTTGCACTTGGCTAAGGTCTTACCGGGAAGCGTTTTGCTGCGAGCGTTAGCGGGGTGCTGCAGACGGTCGGGGGGACTGTATCTTCTCTTTCGCAAACCCTCTCTCGGGATGCACTAGTGCGACGAAACGCACTGGTACTGCAAGGGTTGGCACCCCCGGGCGAAACCACTTTTTCTCAGTACAACCCCACCCAGCCTCGCTGCACGAGCGGGGCCACCGTCGATCCATCGACCCGCACCAGGTTCCCGACGACGCGTCGCGCGAGCACGTTGCCGTCCGCGTCCGTGCGGATACCGGTGCTTTGGATGAGGTACAGCGCGTCCGTGAGGCGCCGCACGCTGGCCTCGAAGGCGGCACCGCGGGCGTAGCTCGCGCGCGGCAGGGCGAGTGTCGCGTTGACGGCGAGCGCGGCGAGGGCGGGATTGGCTTCCCAGCTTTCCACCACCTCGGCGACGCCCGCCTCCGCGGCCTCGGCGGCCTGGGTGGCGTCGAGGGTGTGGCGCCCGATGCGCTGCTCGAGAAGCGCGGTATGGAATGCTGCCGCTACCAACGCCCCCACGACGATCAGCGCGAGGATCACGGCCACCAACGCCATGCCGCGCCGTTTCACGGCCGCGCCATGTTGCGGAGCGCCACTCGGCCGCCGAGCAGGAGGGTGTCCTCGCCGCGAAGCTCGACGGTGACGCCGCGTACGTCAGTCAGGACCGCAGTCGGCACCTCGGCCCGGTCGAGATAGCGCAGGGTGAGCTGGGAGAGCGGTCCGATCAGCGGCTGAATGACCTCGCCCCGGCTGACCGAGCGCATGCCGAGCCAGAGCTTGCCGTCCTGCGTGTACCCCTGGATCTCCATGGATCTCGAAGATCCGAACGGGACCACCGATCGCCATCCTCGCCACGGCCTCGACGGCGACGGCCGGTGCTTCCCACCCGATCGTCAGCGCGATAGCCGGGGAGCCGTCGTCGCACGTGCCGCCGGCGACACCCGATGACCCGCGCCCGTACCCAGGTATCGTCGTCCGATCGGGCCGGATCGCCTTCGAGGAAGAGGGCGACGCTGTCCACGTTGGCGGCCGGCTGGCGGACGCCGAGCCAGGTGGCGGTGCGCAGCACGATCCGCCCAGCGGCGGGAGGCGAGCAGGTGAAACCCAGTCCGCGCATCGCCCGGTACCGGACGCGGCCCGGCTCGGCGACCAGGAGGTCGGAGCTGGCGGCAGCGCCCAGGGGCAGCCCCGCAACCGGCGGGACGGAATCGAAGCCGAGCTCTCTCAGCTCATTGGCGACGATCAGGACCCCGGCCCTGAGATTGTCCTGGGCACCGAGCCGATCGAACTGCGCCCGGCTCAGCCGCTGGCCGGTCAGAATCAGGTGGTACGCCGCGCCACCGACCGTGAGCGCCAGCATCAGCCCGACGATCAGCTCGACGAGGGTGAAGCCCGCGCGCGCCCGGCCCACCCGCGTCAGCGGCACAGCATGATCGCGTGTACGGTGTCGTGCACTTCACCACGGGCGACCCGGTACCGAAGCGCGAGCGCCACGGGTCGGGCGACTCCTGCAGCCGCCACCGTCCACGCCTCGTCGATGCCGCCGGTGACCGCGCTGCCGCCGGCAAAGCCGGCGTAGGTGCACCGAGGCGAGGTGGAACCGGCGAGCTGGCGCAGCCACTCCAGCCTGGCCGATGCCACCTGGGAAGCCGACGTATCGTCGAAGCCCCGGCCGATCATCCGGACGGCCATTGCGGACGAGCCGAGCAGGGCCAGCACGCCGACGACCAGTACGACGAGCGCGACCAGGATCTCGACTAGGGTAAAACCCTGCCTGCGGCGACGGCCCACTCGACATCCGGCGTAGTGGTATCCGGGCAGGAAAAAGCGGGCGCCCGGAGAGCGCTGCCGCACGCTCCGCCGGGCGCCCGAGTTGCGCGAGCCCAGCCCAGCCGTCGGCAGCACCCGCACGATGCAGCGGGGTCACGCCGACGGCATACTTCGTTTGCCCGGCCCCGGCGCGAAATCCCGCCGGGGTCCTGCTCGACCGCGAGGCTCAGTACAGCTGGACCCAGCTCCTCTGAGTGAGCGGCTCGGCGATGGCGGAGCCGTTGATTGCCTTGTTCAGCGCGCAGGACGAGAACTGGAGCGTCGTGTTGCCGCTGATGCTGTTCTGGTCGTCTACCACTACGTTCTGGGCCAGGAGCGCGCCGGTAACCTTGTTGCCGTTACCGTTGATCTTGATGCCGCCCTTCGCGACGATCAGGCCGGCGAACTCGAAGCCGCCGACGATCTCCAGGTCGCCCTCGATCAGCAGAAGGCCCTGTCCCCGTGAACCGCTGGACATCTTGAGCTGACTGCCGCTCGCGTAGATGATCGGGAAATAGGTGGAGCACGCCTTTATGTATCCCGCAGTGCGTCGGGGCTCTCCCCAATTGTTCATGTCGCCCGTATTACACCGGAAGGGCGCCGTTCCCAGCAAGGTGGGCTCCGGCTGCTGCGGCGTCGTGCTGGAGATCACGATGTCGGCGCTCTTCGTCAACTCGTCAAAGGTGACGTCGCCGAAGATGTTGAAGAAGTCGTTGGTGACCGTCGGATCATTGGCCACCTGGGGCGGACTGCCGAACAGGTTGTCGGTATCGGAAGCAGCTGCGCCCGTCGTCGTGGCGCTCCGTACGCCGGCCTGGTTTCCATCGATCGTGCAGTTCGGGTCGGCGTTGCCCAGCGAGTCCACGCCCCAGCCCTTGGGCATGGAGTCGTTGCCGATCACCGAGAACGAATTGCCGTTGAACTTGACCGGCTTGGTCACGGTAACCGCGGCCTTGGCCGTGGCGGTGACGTACGACAACCGGGCGATGGTGCCCACGGTGCGCTGGGCGAGCACCTGGCCGTCGGCGTCGGTCCGGCTGCCCAGGCTCTGCACCAGGAACAGCTCGTCGTTGAGACGGCGCACGGTCTGGCGGTACCAGGAATGCCCGGCGCCGCCGATCTTGACGCTGTCCTCGGTGACCGTGGCGCCCACCGCGAGGTTGTTGAGGGCGTACTGGTCCCAGTTGCCCAGGATGACGGCCGATCCCGCCTCGGCCGCGTCGGCGGCCTGCGCAGCGTACATGGAACTCCGGCCGGTGCGCTGCTCCTGTTGGCCGGAGTAGAACGCCATGGCCACGAGCGCGCCGATGACGATGAGCGCGAAGATCGCGACAGCCAGTGCCATACCGCGTTCGTTGCGGTGCTTCGAGGCTCGCATTTCCGGCTCCTGATGAGGGATCCTACTCACGGTCTGAGCGTGTTCCGCAGCGCCACCCTGGTCGTCAGCGCCAGGCTGTCCACCGTGTAGTGGCCGCTGGAGCGGGTGGCCTGGTCCGTCACGCCACGAAGCGCGATCTCCACGGTCCGGATCGCCTTCAGATCGGCCGTCACGGCACTATTCCGGTCGAGATAGGTGAACTCCAGCCCGGGCTCGGCCGCGGTGCTGTCGACGATCGGGCCGACGACGGCCTGAAGGGCCTCGCCGGTGGTCACGGATCTCACCCCCAGCCAGCTCTGCCCGTCCGCCACCAACGTCTGCATCTGCATGATGTCGAAGAGGCGCACCGGAGCCCCGGTCTTCACCTGAGCGGTAAACCCGCCGTTAAGCCAGGCCGGATAGCCGAGGGTCATGGCGATCCCCGCCGCACCGCTCGGACAGTTCTGGTTGGGCAGGGCCGTGATGCTCGCGTTCACCCAGGCGTCGTCGGTATTGGTGTCTTCGTCACCCTCGACATAGATCGAGACGCTGTCCCCCACCGCCGGCGCGCGGATGCCGACGGCGGTGGACCGGGTGACGATGGCTGTATTACCGGCCAGCGAGCAGAGGAATCCGAGACCCCGCATTGCCTTGTAGCGGAGACGGCCGGCCTCGGCCACCACAATGTCCGTCGAGCCCAGGAGCGGCGGCGCGACCCCGGCGACCAGGGTGGGCGACGCCAAGGGAGGAATCGAGTCGTACCCGACCTCCCGCAGCTCGTTGGCGATGATGAGCGCGCCGGCACGCACGTTCTCCTGCAAGCCCACGTGCTCCGTCTGCGCCCGGCTCACCCGCTGGTTGCGGAGGAGGACCTCGTAGGTCACTCCGCCCACCATGAGCGTGAGCACCAGGCCCAGGATCAACTCGACCATCGTGAAGCCGCGACGGGAGCTCATAGAGGTCACCTGCACAGGATGGTTGTGCGTATCGTGTCGCGAACCATGCCCCGGGGGGTCGGATAGCTCACGGAGAGCACGACCAGGCGCGCCATTCCATTCGCCGGCACGACCCACTTGGTCGTGACGTTGTCGGTCGTGACGCTGTCGGTCTTGAAATCGGCGTGGGTGCACGGCGGCGACGTCGCCGCCGCGAGCTGGCGCAGCGTCTCGACCTGCGAGGTCGCCATCTGACCGGTCACGGTGGACTGCCGCCCCTTGCCGATCATGCGCGTGACCATGGCGGAGGAGCCCACCAATGCCATGATCCCCATGGTCAGGAGCACGACGGCGATCATGACCTCGGCGATCGTAAATCCGCGCTCGCGTCCTCGGCTCATTTCATCACCCGCCCGTAGGAGCTGATCTGGATGGTGTCGGCACGGGCTACCCTTGAGGATCCGGATCTCGGCCGCCGTGCGGCCGATGCCCGACTGATTGATCATCACCGAATCCTCGGTCCGAGGCGACGGTGACGCCGTACAGGCCCGCCATGCTCTGGACCGGCGTGATGGTGTCCAGGGCGCCGCCCGCGAGCACCGCGGTGACGTACGCGTTGTTGCCCGAGAGATGGAGCCAGGTGACCCGTCCCGACCCCGCGGAGGTGGCGCGGGCCGTCGAGTAGAGCGACATCACCTTGGCACGGGCGGCGAGCAGGTTGTTCGTTGCCACGGCGTCCTGGAACTTCGGCATCGCGATCAGCCCGCAGAGCGAGATGACGACGATGACCAGGAGCGTCTCGACCAGGGTGAATCCAGCGCGACGTGACACGTGACCTCCCCTCCCAGGCTAGAGCGAACACATCCCAGGACGACTCCCCGGTCGGACGGCAGAACCCGGACCAGAAAGAAGCCACCGATTTTTCAACGGGTTACATGACAGCGACCCCCCGCGTGCGCCGCAGATCGCACTGCTGGGGTCTGCACCGGGAAGGAAACTGCGCGGTCGGCTCAGTGGACCGGCAGCCGCCGCATCTTGTAGAACAGCGTCCGCAGGCTGATCCCGAGCAGCCCGGCCGCCTGGCGGCGATTGCCGCCGGAGGCCTCCAGCGCCTTCAGGATCGCCTGCCGCTCGACCGCCTCGACCTGGGTCTTCAGATCCAGCGTGCCGTTGCCGTTCGGCGGCGCGGCGCCGTTGCCGTTTCCGTTGGTCACGACGAAGTCCTTGGCGTCGAGCGGGCCGCTCGCCGCCGAGCACGGCGGCGCGCTCGACCGCGTTGCGCAGCTCGCGGACGTTGCCCGGCCATGGGTGGTGGGTGAGGGCGGCCAGCGCCGCCGGCGTGACGCTCACGGTGTGGCCCAACCGCTGGGCCGCCTGGCGCGCGAAGTGGGTGAGCAGCGCGGGCACGTCCTCGGGACGCTCCCGCAGGGGCGGCAGGTGCAGCCGGACCACGTTGAGGCGGTAGAACAGGTCGGCGCGGAACTCGGAGCGCTCCACGGCCTGCTCCAGCGACTTGGCGCTGGCCGCGATCACCCGGACGTCCACCTTGCGCGGCTCCCGGCCGCCTACGCGGCGGACCTCGCCCTCCTCCAGCACCCGGAGCAGCTTGGCCTGGAGCTCCAGCGGCAGGTCGCCGATCTCGTCCAGCAGCAGCGTCCCCTCGTGCGCCAGCTCGAAGAGGCCGGCCCGGTCGCTGGTGGAGCCGGCGACGGCGCCGATGTGGCCGAAGAGCTCCGACTCGAGCAGCTGCTCGGGGATGGCGGCGCAGTTGATGGCGACGAAGCTGCGCTCGCTGCGCGAGCTCATGCGGTGGATGGCCCGCGCCACCACTTCCTTGCCCGTGCCGCTCTCGCCGGTGATGAGAACGGTCGTGTTGTGCCGGGCGACCCGGGAGGCCAGGTCGAGCAGGTCGCGCATCTCCCGGCTCTCGCAGACGACCAGGTCCTGCACCGCGCCGGCGCCGAGGCTCGAGCGCAGCGTCTCCACTTCGCGACGCAGCTTCTCCCGCTCTTCCGCCTTCCGGATCGTGAGGGTGACCTCGTCCGGCTTGAGCGGCTTGATGAGGTGGTCGTAGGCCCCTTCGCGCAGGGCGGCGAGCGCACTGTCCTCGCTGTCCTGCTCGCTCAGCATGATGAGCACGGCGGAGCCGCCCTCGGCGCGGTAGCGGCGCAGGAAGGAGACCCCGTCCATCTTGGGGAGCCGGACGTCGCACAGAATCAGGTCGAACGCGTCCGTCGTCGCCCGGCGCAAGGCCTGCTCGGGATCGCCTTCCGCCACGACCGCGTACCCCGCTTCCTTGAGCAGGAGCGAGAGCGACTGGCGGAGGCCGGCGTCGTCGTCAACGATCATCACATGCATCGGTCGCACTCACGAAGGCAGGAAGGACTGTTGAACCGCGCGATTCGCGCAAAATCCCGCAATCCCTGCACGATCCCCCCGGTCAAACGCGCCAGGGGCAGGTATTCCAGCAACTACAGCAGGAACGTTGCCGCGGCGTCCCGGGAGCCTGTTTTCCGCCGCCATTTTCTGCACTGGTCGGGTGCGGAGCTCAGGTGCAGGCGACCGCGGCGTCCACCACAGCCGGCGGAATCGGGGGCGCGACGCCGTAGAAGATCGCGCAGGTCTGACCCGTGAGGCCGGGCGCGGCGGCCGTCGCCGACCAGCCCGCGGAGGTGGCACTCACGATGGTGACGGTTACCCCGTTGGACGGCCGGTACGGGATCACCGCCAGGTTCGGGATCACGCCGCCGTAGTAGACGTTGCCGGCGTTCCAGAAGGTCTCCTGCACGCTCGCGAGATTGCGCAGGTCGGACCGCATGGCGGTGACGACCGCCTTCTCCTTGGTATTGGAGAACTTCGGGATCGCGATGGCGGCCAGGATGCCGATGATCACGACCACGATGAGCAGCTCGATGAGGGTGAAGCCCTTCGGTCCCGCTCGCATGGTATTCCTCACGCGGTGATGTTTTCCCACTCGGGCTCGCGTCCCATCGAGAAGAAAAAGGGCGGCGGACTCGCCGCCGCCCCGGTACAGCTTCCTGCATCCTGCTTCAGCTTAGTAGCACTTCGGCGCGCCCTCGACATCGGTCGCCGCCAGACCCGCGCCGGCCGAGTAGGTAGCCGGGTCGCCCACGAAGATGCCGCAGACGTCGTTCGACGCGCTGACGACCGCCGGGTTGGTGACCGTCGCGGACCAGCCCGCGGCGTCGGTGTAGTTGATCGCGATGGTGTTGTTGGCCGACGGGCCGAAGGCCACCACGCCCGCGCCACCGACGCCGTTGGTCTGCGTGGTGTTGTAGCCGCCGGCGTAGTCCTGGTTGTCAGAGAAGAAGCCTTCCTGAGCAGTCACCAGGTTACGCAGGTCGGACTTCATCGAAGCCACGACCGCCTTCTCCTTCGTGTTGGCGAACTTCGGAATGGCGATCGCGGCCAGAATGCCGATGATCACGACCACGATCAACAGCTCAATCAGGGTAAAGCCCTTGCGGTTACTCATCGTTCCTCCGAGAAAGTGAGCGGCGACGTGGCCGAGCCGACAGGCGATGGTGGTCGGACTGGCCGGGGGTAAGGCAACACTGGTGCCACCCCCGGGGGGCTCATCCTAAGCGAAGGCTGCGCAGGCGCTTACCCGGGTTACGAAGCGAATTGCGCACTGGCTGCGGAGGGGTCTCGAACAGGAAATTGCAAGATTGCTCGAAGCGGCTCGTTCAAGCAGCGCAGTGAGTTGCGCGCCTTCGCGGAGCGAAGCTAGCGGCGGAGGATGCGAACGCGGCTACCGAAATGTGCGGAGTGGTACGGTGCGGCGCGGAGCGGCGGGCTCAGGGCGCGGCCTTCACCTCCACCTGCTCCTCATACCGGCTGAGCTTGCGGTAGAGCGTCGACGGATCGATCCCCAACACCTCGGCCGCCCGGGTCTTGTTCCCGCCCTCCGCCTGCAGCACCCACATGATGTAGGCCCGCTCGATGACCTCCAGCGTCGGGTTGCGGTAGGACCGCTCGGCCACGAGCGGCTCCTTCCGCCGCTTGGTGATGCGCTCGGGGAGGGCGCCGGCCTCGATCAGGTTCCCCCGGCTCAGCACAACCGCGTGCTCCAGCGCGTTCTCCAGCTCCCGGACGTTCCCGGGCCATTCGTAGACCATGACTGCGTCGAGCGCCTCGGAGGAGAGTGCCTTGGGCTCGCCGCCGGTTTCCTGACCGAGCGACTGGAGGAAGTTCTCGATCAGAAGGAGCAGGTCGTCCCGGCGCTCGCGGAGCGGCGGCAGGTTGAGCGCGATGACATTGAGGCGGTAGAACAGGTCGGACCGGAAGTTCCCCCGCCGGATCTCCTCCTCGAGATCCCGGTTGGTCGCGGCAATGATCCGGACGTCCACCGGGATCGCCTCGGTGGCACCGACCGGGATCGCCTCCCGCTCCTGGAGCACGCGGAGCAGCTTGACCTGCAGCGAGGGCGGCATCTCGCCGACCTCGTCGAGGAAGAAGCTCCCGGCCCGCGCCGCCGCGAAGAGCCCCTGCTTATCGCGTACCGCGCCGGTGAACGAGCCCTTCACGTGCCCGAACAGCTCGCTTTCCAGCAGGTTCTCGGGTAGCGCGCCGCAGTTGATGGAGAGGAATGGTCCGTCGGCCCGGTTGGAGAGATTGTGGATGTAGCGGGCGACGACCTCCTTGCCGGTGCCGCTCTCGCCCTGGATCAGGACGGTGGACTCGGTCGGCGAGACGTGCTCGGCCAGCTTGAGCAGCTCCATGAACCGCTTCGACTTGCCGATAGGACGGGTGACGGCGGCCTTGTCCCGGCGGCGGATCTCCTGCTTGAGCTGCTTGTTCTCCACCCGCACCGCGCGGAACTCGCAGGCCCGCCGCAGAATCGCGATCAGCTCGTCGTTGGAGAAGGGCTTCTGGATGTAGTAGAAGGCACCCTGGTTGACCGCGCTGATGGCGCTCTGCAGCGACGCCTGGGCAGTCATCAGGATCACCGGGGTCATCGGATCCTGCTCGCGCGCTGCGGTCAGGATGTCGAGGCCGGACACCTGCGGCATCCGGACGTCGGAGAGGATGATGTCGTGGACGCCGGAGCGGATCTGGTCCAGGCCCGCCTTCCCGCCCTGGGCGGTCATCACCTCGAACCCTTCGTTGCGCAGCAGGATGCGCAGGGTATCGAGGATTCCCGATTCGTCGTCGACCACCAGGACCGAAGGCTTCTGAGTCATGCGGCGTCCTCCGCCATCATTTTGGCGGGCAGAAAGATAGTGAACGTAGTGCCGGCGCCCGGCGCCGAATCCACCAGCACCAGCCCGCGGTGAGCCTCCACCGCGCGCTGTACGATCGCGAGACCCAGCCCGCTGCCGCCCGGACGGGCGGAGACGAACGGGTCGAAGAGGCGCTCCCGGATCTCCTCGGGGATGCCCGGCCCGGTGTCCCGGACCTGGAGCCGGACGGCGTGCTCCAGATTGGTGCCGTGGGGAATCTCTCCCGCCTGCACCGACGCGACGCTGATGGTCACCTTGACCGGACCGCGAGCGGCCTGGACCGCGTTCAGCACCAGATTGTTGACGACCCGGTGCAGCAGATCCTCGTCCCCGTCGAGGACCGTCCGTCCGCCCTCGATCACCAGCTCGGCGTCGGCCCGGCACTCGGGATGGGCGCGGATGAGGCGAATGACCGCCGTGATGACCGAATGCAGGTCGAGCGGCACCAGCTGGGTCGCGCGCACCCGGGCGAAATCCAGAAATTCGCTCAGCAGCCGGCTCAGCCGGTCGCTCTCCCGCACGATCAACCCGGCGAGGAAGCGCTCGTCCTCGTCGGCATGGCGCGACCGGGCGAGCTGCTCGACCGAGCTCCGGATCGAGGCCAGCGGGTTCCGGATCTCGTGCGCCAGCGACGCGCTCAGCGCCGCCACCGATTCCAGCCGCTCGGCCCGGGCCTGCAGCTCCTGCACTTCCTTGAGATCGGAAATGTCGGTGAAGATCGCCGTCACCGACGGGGCGTCCTGGGCCTCCTGCCGAAAGGTGGTCGTACTGAGGCCTATGGGGAACATCCTGCCCGCCTGGTGCAGGACGGTGCCCTCCCCTCGGCTGATCTTCCGCCCGTTCCGGATCCCTGCCACGACCGCGGCCCAGAGCTCCGAGGACCGGGTCTTGAGCTGGTCGAGGACCGGCAGCCCGATCAGCTCCTCGGCGTCGAGGTCGAGCAGCCGCTGCCCCGTCGGATTGATGAAGGCGAGACGCCCGAACCCGTCCACCGTGAGCACCCCGGACCGGATGTTCCGCAGGATGTCGTCGGCCTCGAGCCGGACCCGCTTGAGCTCGGTGGCGAGCGTCTCCTGCTCCATCCGCGCCTCGCGCAGCCGGTGCCCCAGCACCGCGACGATCGCGAACACCGCGTTGAACACGACCATCTGCGCCCAGAACGCCGCGTCCGGGACGGCCGAGTGGCCGATGAACGCCTCGCCCAGGTAGAGCGCCGACGCCACGATCGCCGTGACCGCGCCCCAGACCGGGGGCATGAGCAGCGCGTACGCGGCCACCACCAGCACGTAGAGCGCCGGGAACGCCGACTGCGGCTGGCCGGCGAAGTGGACGATGGTGGTGACGACCCCCAGGTCCACCATCGCCTGGACCAGCAGGAACGTATTCCCCGGCTGCCGGTTACGGACGAAGACCGTCCACGCGCCGTAGGCGGTGAACGTCAGCGCGATCAGGACCGCGACGGTGACGAGGAAGGATTCCTGCGGCCGGTCGGTCCAGACCAGACCGGCGCCGAGCAGGATGCCGACCGAGACGACCAGCCGCCCGACGAAGAGCCAGGACAGCAGGGTACGCTGGTCGGGGAGTGAGCTCCTTCCAGTCCGCAGGCGCTCGGTCGCCGGCGGAGCGCCCTCACGGGCGATGGCGGCCTCGGGACGCATCGTGCCTCGGGTGGACTACGTGAGATCGGGGGAAGTCGACGAAGAATAGAAAGGCCGACGTATCATTACAATCCGTATGCCATGGTTCGTCTACGTCGCCCGCTGCGGCGACGGCAGCCTCTATACCGGAATTACGACCGATCCCGTGGGTCGGCTGGCGGCGCATAATCGCGGTCGGGGGGCCTCGTATACCCGGGCCAGACGCCCGGTGCGGCTGGTTTACCTGGAACGGGCCGCCGGCCGGGGAGAGGCGCTCCGCCGCGAGCTGGCGATCAAGCGGTTGAGCCGCACGGAGAAGGAACGGATGCTGGAGCGGAAAGCGCCGGAAAAGTTCGCAGGGTTCGGCAGCGAAGCGCTGCGGTTTCTACGGCGACTCGCACGGAACAACGAGCGGGAGTGGTTCGAGCGGCACCGGTCGGTCTACGAAGTCGAAGTGCGCGACCCGATGCGGGCGCTGGTCGAGGAGATGGACGTCCGCCTGGCGCGGTTCGCGCCGGAGCTCACCGGCGATCCCCGGCATTCCGTGTTCCGGATCCACCGGGACGTGCGCTTCTCGGCCGACAAGTCGCCCTACAAGACCAATGCCGCGTGTCAGTTCTACCACCACGACGCCGGCCGGGGGGCGGGCCAGGATGCCCAAGGCGCCGGGGCCGGCCTCTACTTCCAGATCGCGGACGGGGAATGCTTCGTGGCGGGTGGCATGTGGATGCCGGCGCGCCCGGCGCTGGAGCAGATTCGCGAGGCCGTCGCGGAAGCGCCGGAGAGACTGGATCTCGATCGTCCGGGCGCCGGCGTTCCGCCGCCGCTTCGGGAACTGGACCAGGAGGCGATGCTCACCCGGCTGCCACGCGGGTTATGCCGAGGGACATCCCGCCGAGCGGTGGCTCCGGCACAAGTCGTTCACGGCTACCCGGATGCTCACCCTGCGCGAAGTGACCAGTCGCCGGTTGCCCGGCCATCCTGGAGCGGGACTTCGCGGCGCTGTCCCGCTGGTGCGGTGGTTCAACCGGGCGATCGGTTACCAGTCATGGGAGCGACGGTATGGGCCTCCATGACAGCGGCCGCCTGAGTCGCCGGGCCTCAGTGAGCCGCCGCGCGGGGAGGCTCGATCTCGAAGCAGCAGCGGGGACGCTCGCCACGCTCACAGCACTCCCGCACCGGCGCCTCGAGCAGCTCGGCAAGCAGGCTCTGCATCGCCCGGCACACTTCCGGCCGACCGTGCACCGCGGCGGCGAGCAGACAGTTGTAGCCTCGAATTACCAGGCCGCCATTGAGCCGTTCGACTGTATGGAGGGCGCCTAGCTCCTCGAGGAACGCCGACGCGGCCTCCACCCGCTGTGGGAGGTCGCCGCGCAGGCGGGGCCACTCCGACGCAAAGCGGCGACCCACCAGATGCATGATCTCGTCCAACTCACCCTGCGGCAGGCGCTCCTGCAGAACCCGCAGGAGGTGGGCGACGAAAGGGATGTAGGCCCTCGAGAACGCTGCTTCCGCCTCGGGAACAACTTCGTACACCACGGACGGTCGGCTGACGCCGCGCTGCCGGCCGCCCTCGCGCACCAGTCCCTCCCGTTGGAGCGCGGCCAGATGGCCGCGCACCGCGTTGTGGGTCAGGCTCAGATGGCCGGCAATCTCGTTCGCCGTGAGCCCCGAGCGTCGCAACAGGGTTACGATCCGCGCTCGCGTGCCCTTCAGCCCTTCAGGTTTTCGCGGCGGAAGCGGCATGGGCGCTCCAGGCTATTGACGGCATAATGTAAAATAGTTATTACAGAAAATGATTAACTATCTTCACTAACCCTGGAGACTCCTGCCTGCGGGTAAGATGTGCACGACAGGCAGCTTGCGCAGTAGGAAGGTGGCGAGAATGACAGTGATCCGGTTTGTTCTGGGCAGCGCGCTACTTCTCGCCGCCTGCGGCGATGACGATGAAGGCCCCACCGGCCCATCCCCCGAGCAGCTTGCCGAAGGCCAGCAGATCTTCCGCTTCGACACCTTCGGTGACGAGACCTTCTGGACCGATACGCTCCGCCTCCACGAGGTCATCCAGACCGCCGTCAGTCCCCTGGCAGCGCTAGACGTGGGTCTCAAGGTGGACGCCGATGCGCTCCCGCCCGGCACCCTGGAGAGCGCCGATCTCAACTCCCCAGCGACGACGGTCGCGCTGATCAAGCTGAACGCCGTCGTCGGGCTACAGGGCACCGTCGAGACGGTGAACGGAACCGAGACGCTGACCCGGGTGGGGATCACTTGCGCGCTCTGCCATTCGACGGTGAACAACTCGGTCCAGCCAGGGATCGGGCAGCGGCTCGACGGCTGGCCCAACCGCGAGCTCGACCCTGGCGCAATCCTCGCACTCTCGCCGGCGCTCACCGCCGAGCAGACGGCGGTGTACAGCTCCTGGGGGCCGGGCAAGTATGACGCGCGGTTCAACTTTGACGGACAGAACGACCCCGCAGTGATACCTCCCGCCTACGGCCTGGCGGGAGTCAACAGCGTCACCTTCACCGGCGACGGCGACAGCCCGGCATACTGGAATCGCTACGTGGCGGTGACCCAGATGCACGGGCACGGTTCGTTCTCCGAGCCGCGGCTCGGCATCAGCGTGAGCAACACCAACGGCACCCCGGACCTCGTCGAGGCCAAGCTACCCGCGCTCGAGGCCTACCAACTGAGCCTGACGGCTCCGCCGCCCCCGGCAGGCAGCTTCGATGCCGCGGCGGCCGAGCGCGGCAAGAGCGTTTTTGAAGGGCCCGGGGCGTGCGCTACCTGCCACACCGGCGCGACGTTCACGGACGCGAATACACGACTGCACGAGCCTTCCGAAGTGCCCACCGATCCAACCCACGCTGAGCGCAGCGCGACCGGGATGTACCGGACCACGCCGCTTCGGGGGGCCTGGCAGCATCCGCCGTACTTTCACGACGGCAGCGCGGCCACCCTGGCCGACGTGGTGGAGCGCTACAACGCGGGGAGGGGCCTCGGCTTGACGGCGGAACAGAAGGCCGACCTGGCCGAGTACCTCAAGAGCCTCTAGGGACGGGGCGTTCTTAGAGTCAGGGTCGCTCTCGGCTGAGCTCCAGCCGAAGCTCCCGAAGGAACCGGATTTCCCGAAAGCAGTAGCCGCTGAGAGGCTGGTCGGGGTCCGCTTCCGCCGTTTCTGTCACCTCCTTAGCGGTGAGCCGTCACCCCCACCTGCTGGCACATATCCAGCACGGGGCAGACGGAGCATTTCGGCAGCCGACCGGTACAAACGTGTTTGCCGAAGGGCACCAGCAAGGCGTTGATCTCGACCCAATGCCTCGGCGGCAATCGCTGCTCCAGCGCCGCCATCGTCTCCTCCGGAGTCCGGGTCCGCACGTAGCCCCACCGGTTGGTCACCCTATGCACGTGGACATCCACGCTGATCCTGAGTTGCCCGCACGCGATGCCGAGCGCGAGGTGGGCGCACTTGGGGCCGACACCCCGGAAGGATCGGAGCACGGAATCGTCACACGGCAGATCGCCGGCATACTCGTCCGCCACCTGACGTGCGATCGCGTGGATCTGCTCGGCCTTGGCACGATGAAAGCTGACGTCGCCGATCAGTCCGTCGATCTGCCGGACGCTCAGCTTCGCGACCGCGGCAGGCTCACGCGCTGCCCGCAGCAGCCTGCGGGCAGCGAGGAGACTCACTTCGTCGCGCGTTCTGATGGAGAGGATGCAGGCGATCAACTGCTCGAACAGGGTCGCGTGCCCCTCCTCGGCCAGCGCGAACATCGCGGCCTTGGGGAGGGCCCGCACGGCCTCGCGTATCCGCCGGAGCGCGAGGCCGATGTCGAACTTTCGCTTACCCCCGCGCGCCGTGGGTACGGCGCTCGAAGCCGGAGTACGCCGGTTGCGGGAAGTGTCTGCGCTCGATGCCCCAATACCCATGCGACATCCCCGCCCGCGACAGATCCAGACCCGCCCCCGCGGGGACCTCCGAGAGGGAGCTCGGAGCGTCGAGGTGAGCGCCATCGTCCACGCCTACGCCGAGCCGACCCACGAGCTCGCCGCCCAACCAGCCGGTGACCGCCATGAGGCCGCCGCCCAGCAATCCGGCGATCACCGCCTCGGTCGGGGGGCGCTCACGGACCCACGCCGGAGAAACCAGCTCAGGATGAAGACCCCGAGCACGACCACGTTGCCGATGCCGTGGATCAGCCCCACCCGCTTGGCCCGCGTTCCCCGCGGAATCGCGAGCCAGTCGATCCATCCCGGGATCGCCGCGGCGAGACCGCCGATGACGCCGGCCGCAATCAGATACCAGGACATCCTGGCCCAATGCGGTTTGTCCGAGATGAGATAGACGATGTCGAAGGCGATCGCAGTCAGCAGCAGCCCGATGGGGAACGTCACGAGCATCGGGTGGATCGGGTGTCCCGCGACCTTCGTTCTGCTTTCCATGACGACCTCGTCAGCCACACCGGGGCCCAGGGATGTCGACGCTTTCTATCGCAGTCATAATGGATTGGTGACTTACGGGCAGGATGTGATCTAGCTCTCTGTGGTGCAGGCGGCGCGGTCGAGTGCCTCGCGGACCCGGAGGATGAGGCTTTCGCCGGAGAAGGGCTTCTGCAGGAAGGGCACCTGGGGATCCCGGATGCCGGGTTGGAGCTTGTCCCCCTCCGCGTACCCGGACATGTAGATCACCGCGAGGCCGGATTGGCCCTGGCTCAGCCGGGCGGCGAGCTCCAGACCACCCATCTGCGGCATGACGACGTCGGTCAGCAGAAGGTGGATCGGTCCGTCGTGGCTGACGGTGAGGGCCAGCGCCTCGATGCCGTTTGCGGCGGCCAGTACGCTGTAGCCCTGCAGAGTGAGCACGCGGGTGGCAAACTGGCGAAGCGCGTCTTCGTCTTCGACGACCAGAATTGTCTCGCTGCCCCCGGTGGCAGCCGCCGTCTCCGGGAAGCCGGGCGCCGGATGGTCGAACGGCGCGTAGGGGAACATGAGGCCGAAGCTCGCCCCCTGCCCCGGCTCGCTCTCCACCTGGATGTAGCCGCCATTCTGCACGACGATTCCGTAGACCGTCGTGAGCCCCAGACCGGTGTTCTGAGTCGCAGCCTTGGTGGTGAAGAACGGCTCGAAGAGATGCGTCTTTACCTCCTCCGTCATGCCCTGACCCGTGTCGCTCACCACCAGCCGCACATAGTCGCCCGGAGGAAGATCCACCCCGTGGCGGACGCGTCCGGGGCCATCCTCGATCCGGGCATTCGCCGTCTCGATCGTGAGTCGGCCACCGCCCCGCATGGCGTCGCGGGCGTTCAGGGCGAGGTTCATGACGACCTGCTCCATCTGGCCGTAGTCGGCCTCGACGCCTGCCAGGTCGCTCGCCAGGCGCGTCACGAGCGAGATGTCTTCACCCAGCAGGGGCCGAAGCATCCGCTCCATGCCCTCCACGACCTCGTTCAGACGCACCACCTGCCGCGCCACGAGCCGCTGCCGCCCGAACCCCAGGAGCTGTCGGGTGAGGTGCATCGCCCGCTCGGCCGCGCGGCGAATCTCCTCGGTATCGGAGCGGCGGGGATCCGGACTCTCCAGCGTGCTCAGCAGAAAATCGCTGAACCCCACGATGATCATCATCATGTTGTTCAGATCGTGCGCGATGCCGCCGGCGAAACGGCCGACCGCATCCATCTTCTGCGCCTGCAGGACCTGGCGGTCGGCCTCGATCCGCTGGGTGATGTCCCGTCCCACGCCGACGACACCGATCACTTCCCCTTCCGCTCCGCGCTGCGGTGAGAGCGTGGTCTGCATGTGCCTCGTGCCGCGTGCGCTTTCCCGGGTCCACTCGTAGCTGACCGTTTCGCCGGCGAGCGCTCTCGAGGCGGCCCGCTCGTGCGGCGCGGCGTGCTCGGCCCCGACGATCTCGCGCGTGGTCCGTCCCAGCAACGCCTCGGGTCGGACTCCCTCCCGCGCGAGCCACCGGCCGAAGACGTCCACGCACCGCTGCCGGCGGTCCAGGCGGAAGACCACGTCGTCGATCGACTCGACCAGGGTCCGGAATCGCGCCTCCGTCATCGTGCGCTCCGCCAGGAGGAGCCGATTGGCGGCGAAAGCGCTCGCCTGCTCCATCGCCGCGCCGAGCAGGCCGGCGACCAGCCGGACCGTCTGCTCGTGCAGGTCGTGAAACGCATTCGGCCGGTCCGACCAGAGCGCGATGACCGCGGGCACCCCGTTGTCTCCCGCCAGCGGGACGATCACTGCCGAGCGAACCCTGAGAAGCTTCGCCACCTTCAGGTCGGTTCTCGGATCGTCGAGGCAGTCGTCACTCCGGAGGATCTCACCGCTGGCGTAGGCACGCCCGATCAGCCCGGAATTCGGGGCGATGCGCAGGCCCAGGTGCTTGGTTCCACAGCCGGTGGCCGCGCAGAGGATCAGCCCGTCGCTCTCGGGCACGAACACGCCGACCGCTCCCGCCCGGGTGAGCCGCTGCAGCCCCTCGGTCACCGCGCGCATCACGCGGCCGAGATCGGGACCCGCCGTCGCGACCGCCTGCTGGGTCTCGATGACCGCCGCGAGCCGTTCCGCCTCCCGCGCCAGTGCCCGCTCCCGCCGTCGCGTGCCGGTCACATCGCGGGCCGACGCGACGATCCCGTCCGGCATCGGAGTGATCCGAACCGCGAACCAGCGCTCGAACGGCGCGAGGAGCGCCTCGAACTCGACCTCGGCTCCCTCGGCCACGGCCCGGAAGGCCTCCGACTGAAAGCGGGATCCTGCCAGCGCCGGGATCGCATCCCACACATTCCGGCCGAGCAGGTCTACCGGCTCCCGCCCGATCCGCTGGAGATGCTCCCTCGCGCTGGCATTGAGCAGCGTGAGCCGCCAGTCGTGGTCGCAGGCGAGGTAGAAGTCGCTGATCTGGTCGAGGAGCTCGTGGGACTGGAGGGAGGGAGATTCGAGGAGCAGGACGAAGAGCCCGTCGGGCGAAGGATAGACCCGCACCTCGATCTGAGCGCCGCCCGCGTCCCGAACGACCGCGACGACGGGCATCCCCTCATCCGTCGCCCTGCGGAGGGCCCAGCCGAATGGCGTGGCCGAGAGCTGCGCGGCCTGCTCCCAGATGATGGTCCCGTGGAACGCGGAGGACTGCGTTCCCAGCACCCTTTCGAGGAGAATCTCTGCTCTTCGATTGATGTAGGCGAAGCGGCCGTCGTTATCCAGCCGGAACAGGCCCTCGCCGATGCGGTCGAGCGCGTCGACCGGGCGGGTCGCATCGAGCAACTGGCTTGACCTTCGAGTTGGAGGGACGCCTCAAACTAAGAAGGGCCTCCCGCCTCGGCCAGTCTCAGAGCGGTTCGTTACTCCAGGAGTACAGCGACCGGTACAGCTCCTGGTTGCGCTGGATCACCCGGACATAGCCCCGGGTCTCGACGAACGGGATTCGCTCGGCGAATACCTCGGGATCTTCGACGCCGACGCGGCGGGACCACCGCTCCACCCGGCTGACGCCCGCGTTGTAGGCGGCCAGCACCTCCACCGGACGCTCGTACCGCCCCAGCAGCTCCTGGAGATGGAACGAGCCGAGCTGGAGGCTGACATCGGGCTGGTACAGGAGTACCGGATCCCAGACCGGATAGGCCAGCGAGTGGGCCAGCCTCCCACCCAGCTCGGGCATCACCTGCATGAGGCCGCGCGCCCCCGCCGACGACGTCGCGGCGGGATTGAACATGGACTCCTGGCGGATGAGCGCCGCGATGAAGCTGGGGTCCACCCGCTGCTCCGCGGCTTCCGCCAGCAGCGCGTCCTGATGCACCACAGGGTAGATGAGCCGGTAGGTCCGCGCGTCGGCAGGAGCGCCGTTGGCGAGGGCTCGGCGCGCGAGCTGGATGCCCTGGGACGCCTGTCCGCTGGCGCGGAGTGCCGCCGCGTAGGCGAGGAGGCGCTCGGGGTCGGTTTCGGTGGTGCGGGTGAGGACCTCGACTTCTCGGCGGGCCTCCGTCGCCAGCCCGAGCCGCGCGAGCAGCGCGGCGCGCGCCACGGCGCTATCGGCCGAAGGAATCGAGACGAAGCTGTCCACCGCCGCGGAGGGCGTCCATGCCGGCCGGCCCAGACGACGCGCGGCGAGCCCGGTGTAGTAGGAGCCGGGCTCACCCGCGTAGGAGCGCTCCCAGCGGACTATCGCGGCGGCGCTGTCGCCCGCGGCGAACCAGGCGCGTCCGGCCCAGTACATCGCGGCCGAGGCTTCGTCGCTCCTGGAGTAGCGCCGGGCGAGCTCGTCGAACTCCCGCGCGCTCATGCCGGCATCGCCGGTGAGGAGCTCGATCATCGCCGCGCGGAAGCGGGCGGCCGGGGCGAAGCGGCTGGTGGGATACTTGAGCGCCGCCCGGCGGAAGTACGTGCGGGCCAGCCGGTCGGCGCGGTCGTCCGAAGCGAGGTCGCCCAACAGGAACAGGGCGGACGACGCGGCGGCCGTGTCCCTGGAGTACAGCTTGCCGATCTCGACCAGCGCGGAGCGACCCTCGGCGACCTGTCCGTCGCGCACGAGCGACCGGGCGCGCATATACGCGGCGGAAGCCGCGAGCGACCGTGGAGCCCGCACCAGATTGAACTGAAATGCCGCGTCGGCGTTCCGGCCGAGACGGGCAAGCGCGTTGGCGTAGTCGTATCGGTCCTGGTAGTTGCCGAGCTTGGCGTCGAATGCGCGGGAGAATCCGGCCACGGCGCGATCGGGCAGCCCCGCGTCGGCGGCGCCTCGGGCCACCAGCAGCTCTTCGGCGGGCGTGAGGGGCGCGAACACGCTGTCCAGGAGATGCACCGCGTCGCGCTGGTTGGTGAGCTGGAGCAGGTCCTTCCGTACGGCGGCGCGGGGCGCGCTGTCCGCGCTCATGGTAAGCCGGAGCCGGAGCGACGTCAGTTTGGCGCCGAGGGCCTGGTAGTGGGCGGCGGCGCGGAAGAGGTCGCCCGTGCCTTCGCGGGCGGCCGCCTCGGACCAACGGATGCGGTCGCGGACCATCGGCCGCACGATGTGCTCGTAGATGGCCGCGCGGGCGAGGCTGTCGTCGGTGACCGCGGCGGCACGAAGCAGCATCCAATCGGCGATGGCCGGCAGGCGGTCGGCGACGCGGCGATAGACCGCCGCGGCACTGTCCCGCGCGCCGAGCCGCTCCAGCGCGCGGGCCAGCACGAGGAGCCGCTCACCGTCGTCGGCCGCGTCCTGCGCGGGCTGCACGCGCAACACCTGCAGCAGGGCGAACGAATCCTCGCCGGCCTCGAGGGCGGAGCGTGCCAGCAGCATCTGTCCACGCCCGCCGAAGAGGGTGTCGAGCCACCTCTCACCCTGAAGCAGCCGACCGACCTCGGGCCATCCGCCCCACTGACTGGCCGCGGAGGCGGCGAGGAACACGGCCGTAGGCGTACGCCTGCCCGAATCAGCCAGCGCCGGCGCGACCAGGCGGCTCGCCTGCCAGGGACGGCCGCGGGCGAGGGCGCCGCGCACATCCAGCAGCATCGAATCGTCGTTGGCCACCACGCCCGCCGGGATTGGTGCGAGGGAATCCACCGCGTGAAGCTGGACGGGGACAGTGGCCACAACGAGAGAACACCAGAGCTGGGTCAGGAGCATGCGATCCGCGATTTTGGGTTGGGGAGATAGGGTGCTTCTAAGCAATTCTTGCGCCTGCAGATAGGACGGTCGGTGGGACCCTGCGCAGTGGCGCTTCCGGGGCCGGTTTATGCCCTTTCGGCCTCGTCCGGCGACTGCCGCCGTCGGTTGCCGAGCGGGCGGCCATTCTGCGGCGCCTGTTGCAGTCTGAGGGTTAATTTCCGGACATGACTGGCGAGCAAGAGCGCGGCCGGGTCCGGCTCGACAAGTGGCTGTGGGCAGCCCGATTCTATAAGACGCGGACGCTCGCCGCCGAGGCGATCGCGGGCGGGAAGGTTCAGGTCAACGGCGACCGGGCGAAGCGGGCCCGGCCGGTCGACGTGGGCGACGAGATCAGAGTACGCCAGGGTCCCTACGAGCATCGGGTCGTGGTTCGGGAGCTGTCGGAGCGTCGGGGCCCGGCCTCTCAGGCGGCGGGCCTCTACGAAGAGACCGCGGAAAGCCGGGAGGCCAGAGAGCGGATGGCGCTGCAGCTCAAGACCATGCACTCGGCCTTCGTCCCCGAGCGGGGCCGGCCGACCAAGCGGGACCGGAGGGAGATCGAAAGGTTGAAGGGGCGGGATCGGTGAAAAGGCGTGAAGAGTAAAGGGTGAAGAGGGGTGCTGAGCCAACGGAAGCTCGCCAAGCGACCCACTTCACCCTTCACGCTTCACGCCTCCTCACGCTTTTCACATATTGTCCACCATCGCCCGCCCGAACTCCGATGTCTTGAGCAGGGTGGCGCCCGTCATCAGGCGCTCGAAGTCGTAGGTCACCCGTTTCTGGCCGATCGTCGCCTCGAGGGACGCGATGATGAGATCCGCGGCCTCGTTCCAACCCATGTAGCGCAGCATCATCTCGCCCGATAGGATGACCGAGCCCGGATTCACCTTGTCCTGACCCGCGTATCGGGGCGCGGTGCCGTGGGTGGCCTCGAAGACGGCGTGACCGGTGACGTAGTTGATGTTGGCGCCGGGCGCGATGCCGATCCCGCCAACCTGTGCCGCCAGGGCATCGGAGATGTAGTCGCCGTTCAGGTTCATCGTCGCGATGACGGAGTATTCCCGGGGCCGCGTGAGGATCTGCTGCAGGAAGGCGTCGGCGATGACATCCTTCACCACGACGCCCTGGGGCAGCCGGCACCACGGGCCGCCATCCACTTCGGTCGCGCCGAACTCTTCCCGCGCGAGCTGGTAGCCCCAGTCGCGGAAGCCGCCCTCGGTGAATTTCATGATGTTGCCCTTGTGCACGAGGGTCACGCTGGGCAATCGCTGGGCGAGCGCGTACTCGATGGCGGAGCGGATGAGGCGCTTCGACCCTTCCTCGGAGATCGGCTTGATGCCGATGGCGCTCGTGGCGGGGAACCGGATGGTCTGGGCGCCCATCTGCTGCTGGAGGAACTCGACGACGCGGCGCGCCTCGTCGGTGCCGGCCTTGTACTCGATTCCGGCGTAGATATCCTCGGTATTCTCCCGGAAGATCACCATGTTCACGTCCTGGGGGGCCTTCACTGGGGAGGGCACCCCCTGGAACCAGCGCACGGGACGGATGCAGGCGTAGAGATCGAGCTTCTGCCGCAGCGCCACGTTGAGCGAGCGGAAGCCGCCGCCGACCGGGGTGGTGAGCGGTCCCTTGATGGCGACCAGATATCGGGCGATGGCCGCGAGGGTTTCGTCCGGCAGCCAGCTGTTGAGCCGGTCCTTCGCCTTCTCACCGGCGAGGACCTCGAGCCAGGCGATCCGCCGCCTCTCGCCATACGCGATCCGGACCGCGTTGTCGAAGACGTCCTGCGAGGCGCGCCAGATATCCGGCCCGGTGCCGTCGCCCTCGATGAATGGGATGATCGGCCGCGCCGGCACCTGCAGCTTGCCGTCCCGCATGGTGATCGGCTCGCCATCGGTGGGAACGCCGGGGTTCGCTTGTTTGGGCAGGGTGGAGACTGACATGGGACGACGTCCTTCGAGTGGTGCTGAATGAGATTGACGGGACGTGGTTCGAGGCTGAATCTCGCCGGGAGCGCGGTCGAGAGCAACCGAGACCCGCGGGAGGTGGTCGCGGCCGTCCAGGCCATCGACGGGGCCTGGTCGCGCTATGTGGTGGGCTTCGAGGAGATCACCCTCCGCGCGCGCGAGCGCTTCGAGCGGCGCGCCTGGCTCGCGGCCCAGAGCGATGCGACCGAGCGGCTCACCCTGTACCGCGTGCATCTCGACGCCGCGGTCGCGGATGTGAGAGACATCCTGGGCGACGCCGTCATGGAGCGTACCCTCTGGGCGGCCGTGAAGGCGCTCCACGCAACGGGCAACCGGGACCGCCCCGACGCCGAGCTCGCCCAGACATTCTTCAATTCGGTGACCCGCCGGATCTTCAGCACCGTCGGCGTGGACCCCGGCATTGAGTATCTCGAGTCGACGCCGCTGCCGCCCGATGCCGACGCCGAGCGCGCGATGGTGGCGGAGTGGACCGGACCGGTCATCGACGGGGCGATGATTCGGTCCCTGCTGGAGTCGTACGAGTGGTCCGTCCCCTACGCCCAGATCGCGGGGGATGCGGAGCGAGTGGCACGGCTCATCGCCGAGCGGGTCACGCGGGACGGGGAGCAGGGCGCGCTCCGGATCGAGATGCTGCGGCCCGCGTTCTACCGCAACAAGGGCGCGTACCTCGTCGGCCGGATACGCCAGGGCGACCGGGTGCTTCCCCTGGTGCTGCCGCTCCTCAACGCCAGTCGCGGGATCGTGGTGGACTCGGTGCTGCTGACCGAGAACGAGGCCAGCGTCGTGTTCGGCTTCAGCTGGTCCTACTTCCGAGTCGACGTGCCGCACCCGAGGGTGATGGTGGACTTCCTCAGCTCGATCATGCCCTACAAGCGGGTGGACGAGCTCTACACCGCCATCGGCTACAACAAGCACGGCAAGACCGAGCTCTTTCGCAACCTCATGCGCCGGCTCGAGGAGCCGGACGCCCGGTTCGCCTTCGCCGAGGGCGACGAGGGCATGGTGATGGCCGTGTTCACGCTGCCCGCGTTCAATGCGGTCTTCAAGATCATCAAGGACAGCTTCGGCGCCCCCAAGAACACCACGCGGCAGGCGGTGATGGACAAGTATCACTTCGTCTTCGTGCGCGACCGGGTCGGCCGGCTGGCCGACGCGCAGGAATTCGAGCATCTCGATTTCCCCCGGCGGTGCTTCCCCGACGACCTGCTGGAGTACCTCCTCGCGGTCGCCTCGAGGTCGGTCCGGCTGGAGGGCGATCGCGTGGTGGTCCGCCACGCCTACACCGAGCGCCGGGTGACCCGCTCAACCTCTTTCTCCGCGACGCGGAGCCGGACGCGGCACGCGACGCCGTGATCGACTACGGCAACGCCATCAAGGACCTCGCCGCCGCCGACATCTTCACCGGCGACATGCTGCTCAAGAACTTCGGCGTGACCCGCAACGGCCGGGTGATCTGCTACGACTACGACGAGCTCTGCCTGCTGTCGGAGTGTCAGATCCGCCGGATTCCCGAGCCCACCACCCCGGAGGAGGAGTTCGCCGCCGAGCCCTGGTTCCACGTGGGCGAGCACGACGTCTTTCCCGAGGAGTTCCAGGCGTTTCTCGTGCCACCCGGGGCGCTCCGAATGGCGTTCCTCACCGTCCATGGCGATCTCCTGACCACCGAGTTCTGGAAGGATGCCCAGCGACGGCTCGCCTCCGGCGAGGTCGTGGACGTCTTTCCCTATCGCCGGAGCGAGCTGTTGCGCCGCCGCGACCCGTGACGAGCGCCGTTCGCGCGGCACTCGCCGCCCGTGGCACCACTCCCTCCCGGGAGATCCGCGGCGGCGTGACCACGTTCCTCACGATGGCGTACATCCTGTTCGCCAACCCCGCCATCCTCTCCGCCGCCGGCATACCGGTGGAGTCCGCGATCGCGGCCACCGCCGCGGCCGCCGCCTTCTGCTCGATCCTCATGGGCCTCGGTGCCAACTTCCCGATGGCGCTGGCGCCCGGGATGGGGCTCAACGCAGTGATCGCGTTTCAGGTGGCCCCCGCCGCCGGTTCCTGGCAGGCGGCGATGGGCCTCGTGGTTCTCGATGGGCTCCTGGTGCTGGCGCTGGTGCTCCTGGGCCTGCGGGAGGCGGTGATGCTGGCAATCCCACCGGATCTCAGGCGAGCCATCGGCGGTGGGATCGGGCTCTTCCTCGCGCTCATCGGCGCCGTCAATGCGCGCCTCGTGGTGGTACCCCAGAGCACGATCGCCGGGCTGACCCGCGACCCGGCAAGCATTCTTCCCCCGGTGACGGCGGGCACGCTGCATTCACCCGAGACCGCGCTGGCGCTGGCCGGGCTCATCGTCATCGGGATCGGTTTGGCGGTCGGGATTCGCGGCGCGATCGTGCTCGGGATCCTGTTCGGCACCGGCCTGGCGCTCCTGCTCGGCATTACCAGGATGCCCGAAGGAGCGTGGCTGGGCGTTCCGCGCTTCGACACCGTCGGCCAGGCGGACGTGGTCGCGGCGCTCCGTCTGTCGCTGGTGCCGATGCTGCTGTCGCTGGTGCTGGTGGACTTCTTCGATACCCTCGGCACCGCCTCGGCGGTGGCCGAGGAGGCGGGCCTGCAGGACGAGCGGGGGAACATTCCCGGCCTGCGCCGCATCCTGGCGGTGGACGCGGTGAGCGCGTCCGTCGGCGGGTTCTTCGGCGCGAGCTCGGTGACGAGCTACGTCGAGTCGGCCTCGGGGGTCGCCGAAGGTGCCCGCACCGGCCTGCACTCGGTGGTCGTGGGGCTGCTCTTCGGACTCGCGATGTTCGCCGCCCCGCTCGCAGGCATCGTGCCGGCCGCGGCCACCGCCCCGGCACTCATCGCCGTCGGCTTCCTCATGTGCCAGCAGGTCACCCGGATCGACTTCCGGAAGGTGGAGACCGCCCTGCCGGCGTTCGTCCTGCTTATCGCGATCCCATTCACCTACTCGATCTCTCACGGGATCGGCTACGGATTCATCACCTTCGTCGCGATTCAGCTGCTGTCCGGCCGAGGGCGGACGGTGCACCCGCTGATGTATGCGACGGCCGGAGCGTTCCTGGCTTATCTCGTGACGCAGTAAGCCCCCAAAAGCCAAACGGGGCCGCCCGGTCACCCGGACGGCCCCGCTGTTCACCGTGAGCCGAGCGTCAGCTCAGCTGAGCTTCGTGACGTTCGCCGCCGCCGGACCCTTCTGGCCCTGCACGATGTCGAACTCCACCCGCTCTCCCTCGGCCAGCGACTTGAAGCCACTGCCCTGGATGGCGGTGTGATGCACGAAACAGTCCTTCTGGCCGTTCTCCGGCGTGATGAAACCGAAGCCCTTGGCGTCGTTGAACCATTTCACGGTGCCCGTGGTACGCATTGCCGTACTCCTGCTGCTAAAAGGTTGTCGTCGGAGTGCGGTGATGCCGTACCCGTCGACCGAATTTCCGCGGACTGGAACGAAAAAGAACCTGACAAGAGCCAGGTCCTTTTGAGTCGTCACTGGTTCCGCGGCTGCCACGGGTGGGTCCGCGGCGACACAAAACTAGACGGTATGGGCGTAAAGCGCAACAGCCTCAGGGGCGCGACTTCGCCTCGGCCCGCCGAAGGAAGCGCTCGGCGAGCTGCTCCAGGCGCTCGTCGCCATCCTCGACCGCCTCGGCCAGGAGCCCCTCGACCTCCTTCCGAAGCGCCGGATCCCCGAAGTAGAACCCCGTGGCCGCCTCGGCGCCCGGCGTATCCCCCTGGTCGGCGCCGCGAAGGAGCGCCCGCGCCGCGGCACGGGGGAACGCCGGGTCGTCCCGGGCGGGAAGCGGGTACCGGTCCAGCGATTCGCCGCCGGCGTCCTCGTTGACGAAGGCACGGCTCATGAAAGAAACGTGAAGGGTGAAACGGAAAGAGTGAAGGGGGTCGCTCGGCATGCCTCAGCTCGCCGAGCGACCCCCCTCACTCTTCACCTTCACCCTTCACCGCTGTCTAGATCACGAAATCCCCATTCAACTTGAGCTCCACCCGCGAGCCGGCCGGGACCACCACGTCCCGATCCTGCGTCTCGACGGCGCGCTGCGCACCGACGGCGCCGCCGACGATCCCGCCGATGACCGCGCCCTTGGTGCTGCCGCCGAGCACCCGGCCGGCGATCGCGCCCACCGCCGCGCCGGCGCCGACCTTGGCGACGTCACCCGCGTTGGTCTTCCGGTCCACCAGCTTCCAGTCGAGGGCCTGGGCCGAGGCGTCGAGCCCGTAGCTCAACCCGCCGAACGCGACTTCGGTCGGCGTGAGGGTGAGCTTCCCGGTCTTGTCGCCCTTGTTCTCCGATTCCTTGAGCTCGGTGATCGTGAGCTTCACCGTCGCGCCGGCCGGGATGACCACTCGGCCACGCGAGTCGGTGATGTTGCTCGCGACCTTGGTGACCACCGTCTCGCCCACCTTATTGGTCTTCGAGCTGATCTCCGACTCGATCGTCGTGGCGACAACGGTGCCTGATTCCAGCCGCGGGGCCGGTGCCGGAGCCGGAGCGGCCGGCTTCGGAGCGGGCTTCGGCTTGGGCTTGGCTGCCACCGGCTTGGGCGCCGGGGCCGGCACCGGCTGGGCCGCTACCACCGGATGGTCGTCCAGCGGGGCCGAGGAATCCACCGGGACCATTTGCAGATCGCGGCTCAGGCTGTCTGCCGCCGCCCGATCCCCACCCCCGCCACCGCATCCTGACAGGATTGCAAGCGCAAGAAGTGACAGTCGCTTAGCCGCCATGGTACCTCCTGAACAGGGGGAGCAGATCTCGTGAGAACGACGCTGCTCCGCTGGAGGGCAAGAGCGGGGCCAAGGTCAGGGGCGCTCGGGATTCCGTCCTCGGCGCAGCACCGCTCCATCTCGAGCGAGCGGGGAGCGCGACGGCAGCCCGGTCGCTCCGGTAGCGGCCGGCCGGGAGCGGTAGGCCAGACCTTCGCGCTCGACGTCGGCGCGGTAGCGGGGGATCGTCGCGAGGATCGGCTCGTGCCCTCTGGCGCGAAGTCCGAGCGCCAGCCCGATGTAGGGATTGAGGTCACCGCACGAGCCCCAGGTCGTGAGGACGATCCACACAGCACCCCAATCCGGTCAGCGCAGCAACGCGATCCCGGCGCGCGCCACCGCCTCGAGGCGGGCGTGCCCGGGAGCGGCATCGTTGGTGGTGTTGAAGACCATGACCAGCCCGGTGCGACGCTCCGGGTCGAAATAGACGAACGAGCGATATCCGGCCTGGTCGCCCGTGTGGCCCACGATGCGGCGTCCGTCTACCTCGGTCGAGAAGAAGCCGAGTCCCACCTGGGTGAGCTCCGGCAGCTTGGCGCCGGTCGGCAGCATCGGCCGCCACATCTCCTCGAGGGTTCGGCGCGCGAGCACCGCCCGCTGGCCGGAAGCACCCATCAGCGATCCGAGGTAGAGGGCCAGATCGTCCAACGGCGCGTTCCAGCCGCTGTTGGGGATAGTGACGCCGGGATCGAAGTCGGCGCCGATGTCCGAGAGAGTGTCGGCGATCCGGTATCCGTGCGAGCGGTCCTGGGCCAGATGATACGGGGTCGCTCCCACGTAGCTCCGCGTCATGCCGAGGGGGCCCCACAGGTTCTTCTGGATGTAGACGGCCCAAGAATCACCGGTGACCGCCTCGATGATGCGTGCCAGGTAGATGTAGCCGGGATTCGAGTAGCTGTACTGCGCCCCCGGAGCGAACTGCAGCTTCTGATACGGCATCATCGCCACCAGCTGCTCCCATGCGGTCGGCTCGAAGGGCTCCCACGGCTCACCCTCGGTCCACGGCCAGGTGGCCGCCTGCAGCCCTGAGGAGTGGCTGAGCAGCGTCCTGATGGTGATGCTGTCCACCTGCCCGGCCGGCGCGTGCACTCGCCGCAACTCCGGCACCCACCGGGTGACCGGATCATCCAGGGAGAGCAGCTTGCGGTCGCGAAGCTGAAGGATGGCGATGGCGGTGAGCGTCTTGGTGACCGAAGCCCAGTGAAAAATGGTGCGGCCATCCACCCGACGTCGGGCCGCGCGGTCGGCGAAGCCGTAGTTGTATCTCTCGACGGTGCGGCCGTCCCGAATCAGGATTGCGCTGCCGCCGACGATGCTGTCCGCCTCGGCGTAGGCATCGAACGCGCGAGTGAACGCAGACCATGACTGCGCGCGCAGCGGAGCGGAAAGAAGGCCAAGCAGAATCGCGGAGACCCAGAGGGGGCGGGAAATCATCAGGGACAAGCTATCACCGGGAGCCTCGCACCGGAACGCGTTTCCGTCTACAATGCGACAGCATTCGAGCCTTGTTCTCGCAAGGAAGAGGACTACCTATGTCACTCCCCCTCCGTTCCGCCACTTCCCTCGTTCTCGGTATTGCCACCGTCTCGTGCGACCGATCGAGCCGTGCGCCGGAAGCGACGGATTCGACGCCGGCCGCGGCCGTCGGCCAGGCACCGGCGACGGCCGTCACCTTCGCCGAGGGATTCACCGGCTCGGTCTTCGCGGATTCCCTGGGCCCGGCCCGGCACGTGGCGGTCGCTCCCAACGGCGACGTCTACGTCAACACCTGGCGCTCGCCGTACGACACGGCCAGAAAGGTCCCGGCTGGCGGTTTCATCGTGGCTCTGCGCGACACCAATCATGACGGCCGCGCCGATCTCATCCGGCGCTTCGGCCGGCGGAGCGAGGAAGGCGGCAACGGAGGGACGGGCATCGCCGTCTACCGTGACGCGGTCTACGCCGAGGCGGGGCCGGTGATCGTGCGCTATCGGCTGACGCCGAACGAGCTGGGGCCCAGCGGTGCGCCGGACACGATCGTGACCGGGCTCTCCACCAAGGGCGGCCACACGATGCACCCGTTCGCGATCGACAGCCAGGGCAACCTGCTGGTGAATTCCGGGTCGAAGACCAATTCCTGCCAGGTGGAGGACCGTCAGGCCGGCTCTCCCGGCCGGCGTCCCTGCGACGACCTCACGACGAGTGCGGGGATCTGGCGCTTCGATGCCAACCGCACTGGGCAACGCTTCACCCCCGCCGGGCGCTACGCCACGGGAATTCGGAACGCCGGTGCGCTCGCCGTGTATCCCGACGGCCAGGTCTACGCCACGCAGCACGGGCGCGACCAGCTGGCGGAAAACTGGCCCAAGCTCTACGACTGGAAGCAGAGCGCCGAGCTGCCCGCGGAGGAGCTGATCCGGGTCGAGCGCGGCGGCGATTACGGCTGGCCGTACTGTTACTACGACCAGAATCTCAAGACGCTGGTGCTCGCGCCGGAGTACGGCGGCGACGGCAAGAAGGTAGGCGAGTGCGCGAAGAAGGGCTCCCCGGCCGCGGCCTATCCCGGACACTGGGCACCAAACGGCCTCGCCTTCGCCACCGGCAACGCGGTGCCCCAGCGGTACCGCGGCGGGGCGTTCATCGCCTTCCATGGTTCCTGGAATCGCTCGCCCGAGCCCCAGGAGGGATACAACGTCGTCTTCCAGCCGTTCGCGGACGGAAAGCCCTCGGGCGAGTATCAGGTGATCGCGGACGGCTTCGCGGGTGCCAGGAAGGAGCCCGGGTTGGCGGAGCACCGGCCGGCCGGCGCTGCGGTAGGCCCTGACGGCGCGTTGTACATCACCGACGATCGCGGTGGCCGCGTCTGGAGGGTGATGTACGGAAATCAGGGGGCGAGCGGGGACCGGTAGGTGGGCTGCCCGCCTGAATCTTTTCGACCGGCGGGCCGTCCTGCGTTGGCTTCCGCCAGCATCACGTCCAGGAGATCGGAATGACGCGACTGCAGATCGCAGCACTGTTGATCCTGTCCGCCGGGCCGGCGGCAGCCCAATCCGCTCCTGAGCCCGCCGAGGCCTGGTGGCGGCACGTCACTGCTCTCGCGGACGATTCCATGCGCGGCCGCGAAACCGGGAGCCCCGAGCATCGCAAGGCGGCGGAGTATGTCGCGGCCGCCTTTCAGCGCGCCGGCCTCCAGCCCGCGGGCGTCAATGGCTGGTTCCAACCCGTGCAGTTCCGGGTGCGCCGGATCGCGGAGGAGCGCTCGAGCGTAGCCCTCGTCCGCGGAGGGAAGCCCCAGAGGCTGGTCCTCGGCAGTGATGCGACCATCAACATCCGGGGCTCGGACGAGGGATCGCTGGACGCGCCTCTGGTGTTCGCCGGTTACGGTCTGCACGCGCCCGATCACGGCCTGGACGATTTCGCCGGCCTCGTGCTCAAGGGCAAGGTGGTCGTGCTGCTGTCCGGCGTGACGCCGAAAGGCGTCGCCGGCCCGGACCTCGCCGCTGCACGCGCCGCGGGGACGAGCCTGATCCAATCCAGCGGGGCGGCCGGTGTCGTGAGCGTCTTCAACCCACACGGTGACCTGCCCTGGTCGCGCTACGCCCAGTCGCGGCTCCAGCCGCAGATGCGGCTCACCTCGGAGCCTGCTCCGGCGCGACCAGTCCTGCTCTCGGTGGTGTTGAACCCCGAGCGCGCCGAGCTGCTGTTTGCCGGGTCCGCCCACAAGTATTCGGCGCTCCGCGCGCTCGCGGACAGCGGCGCCCCCCTGCCGCGGTTCGACCTCAAGACCCGGCTGCGCGCCACGGCGGCCGTGGACCAGGACAGCACGGTGTCCGACAATGTCGTGGGGCTGCTGCCCGGCTCCGATTCGACCCTGCGCGACGAGTACCTGGTCCTGACCGCACATCTCGACCACGAGGGCGTGGGCGAGCCGGTGAACGGCGACAGCATCTACAACGGCGCGATGGACAACGCGTCGGGCATCGCGACGCTGATCGAGACCGCCGGCACGCTCGGCCGCCGCACGCCGAAGCTCCGGCGGTCGGTGCTTTTCGTGGCCGTCACCGCGGAAGAGAAAGGGCTGCTGGGGTCCGACTACTTCGCCGGGCATCCCACCATTCCTCCGAGTGGAGCCCTGGTGGCCAATCTGAACACCGACATGTTCCTGCCGATCAATCCCCTCCGCCGGCTGCTGGTGAACGGCCTCGAGGAATCCGATCTCTCCGATGACGTGCGGCGGGCAGCGGAACGACAGGGTGTGGAAGTGGTCACCGATCCCGAGCCCGAGCGGAACGCCTTCGTTCGGAGCGATCAGTTCAGCTTCATCCGGCGGGGCATCCCCGCCCTCTCGCTCAAGGTCGGGTTCACGCGCGACTCGCCCGAGCACCAGCGGGTGCTGGCATGGCGGCACGAGCGCTATCACGGGGTGGATGACGAGACGGATCAGCCGGTAGACCGACAGGCAGCCGCGGATTTCAACAAGCTGTATGCGCAGGTGGTGACCGAGATCGCCAACCGGCCGACCCGCCCGGCATGGTATCCTACGAGCGCGTTTCGCCCGGAGGCACAGGGGACGCAGTAGGAGGGGGCCGGCGAAGGAAGTAACGCCAACAATCTGTCATCCCGAGCGAAGCGAGGGATCTTCTCGAACCGGGTTCGATCCCCGCGGAGAAGATCCCTCGCTGCGCTCGGGACGACAGCTATTGCCGCGGGCCGACCTCGGCTGTCACCCGGGAGGGACTGCCATTGCGGTGGTGCTGCTCGCGGTGTTCTCCATGCCGGCCGTTGAGCGGGACCGCGAGGAGCTGCTCGATCCGGTGGCCGAGCACGAGGACGACGAGGGTGAAGCCCGAGGCGAGTAGCGCGGTGCGCCAATGCCCGGCCCCGCACGCCATGCCGAGCCCGGCCACGATCCAGATCGAGGCCGCGGTCGTGAGGCCCTTGACCCTCTGGTCCTGAGCGTCGCGCAGGATGACGCCGCCGCCCAGAAACCCGACTCCTGCGATGATGCCTTGCAGCACGCGGGTGCTGGCGTCGGGCTGCGACGGTGCGAGCTCCAGGCCGGTAAAGGTCATCAGCGAGGCACCCAGCGCGACCAGGGCGTGAGTCCGTAGCCCGGCGGGCTTCTGGCGCAGGCCGCGGTCGAACCCGACCAGACCGCCAATAGCGACGGCAGAGCCCAGCCGGAGGGCGGCGTCCATGGTTTCGGGAGAGAACAGGGATGTGGTCACGCGCGACTCAGCCTCCTGGGACTGGTCCAGACTCAGCAAGGTCCGGGCCGTATCCCGCAGGCGTGCCTTAGACCACCAGCAGGTCGCGCTGGTACTCCGCCGGGGTGACGTCCAGACCGTCCCCACGGGCATGAGCGTTCACCTCGGTGCGGAGACCAACTTCCTCCGGGATGTAGATCCCCGGCTCCACCGAGAAGCCCACGCCGGGCAGGATGCGGCGCGAGTCGAAGCTTTCGGTGTCGTCGAGGGTCGGGCCATACCCGTGGAGCCCCACTCGGTCGATCGAATGGCCCGTGCGGCAGACGATCCGGTCGGCATATCCCGCAGCGGCGATGACCTCGCGCGCCGCCCGATCGGCCTCCGCTCCGGCCACGGGCTGTCCCGCGGCGAGCCGCTGCCGCAGGAGGTCCAGCGCCGCGTCGCGCGCATCGCGCACGATGCTCCACAGCTCGACGGCGCGCGCCGACGGCGTGCCGATCGCAGCCATCCAGGTCTGGTCGGCGTAGATGCCGCCGGGCTCCTGGGCCCACAGATCGAGCAACAACAGTTCACCCCCGGTGATCGGCCGGGAGCCTTCGGCGGGCGCGTCGTAGTGCGGGCGGGCCGCATTGGCGCCGTAGGACACGCTCGGCGGTGAGTTCGTGATCAGCCCCGCGCGGTCGAAGGCCTCGAGCACCCAGCGCGTGACCTCGTACTCGGTCACGGGATCGCCGGCCCGCGCGCGTTCGCCGATTCGGCCGATCGCCGCGCGGGCGATGTCGGCGAGAATGGCCGCGGCGCGCTGGTGGCTGGCCAGGTCGGCCGCCGTCCACACCGAGCAGTACCGGGTCACCAGCTCGGCGGAGGACACCGGCCTGGCACCGGCGGCGCGGACGAACTCGAGTGTGCCCGCCGGCACGTAGTCGCCGTACGGTACCGCTCCTTCGGGCGAATACTCCACCGCCACCGTCTTGCCCCCGACCAGCGCGCGCAACTCACGCGCGAGCTCCTCCCGCCGAACCCACACGATCCGGCGCCAGCCCGAAGGCCACAGGCGCCAGAGCTCCGCATCCACCGCATGCACCAGCGCGGTCGGTGTCCCCTCCCGCGGGACGAAGACATACGAGCGGCGGGAACCGACGGTCTCGGAGCCGACCACCGCGGCCATGATGGGATTGATCCCGCGAAAGTCGAAGAGAAGCCATCCGTCCACCGGGTCGGCGAGGGCGGCGAGCGCGGATCGGAGGGATGGCAGTACGTCGGGATGAATCATGAGCGCTCAGGTGATGGCCCCGCTCTTTCCGGCAATCCGCCGGAGCACGCCGGTCTGGCCGGCATGGTAGGCCTGGTGGAAGAGGATGGTATTCACCAGCGATCGGACGGTCTCGTTCGGATTCTTGGTGGGACTGCCCGGAGCCTTCTGCTCGAGAACATCGGCGGTAAGACCCGCCAGCCCCTTGTCGACCCGCTCGACGGCCTCGCTCCACGCCGCCGTCAGCTGGTCGAAGTTCACCGCCTCCGCGGGTGACGCAAGCCCCGGAGCACCCCTGGCGTACCGATCGAGCTCCCCTTTCCGCAGCACGGGATCCTGTCCCAGCAGAGGCAGGGCCTGCTCATAAGCCCAGACGAGATGTCCCAGGATCCAGTTCAGGGAGTTTCCGCCCGGACGAGGCTCGATCACGCTGTCCTCGTGGGTGAGACCGTGCACGTTGGCGCCGACGGTGTCCCGGGCCATGCGGGCCTGCAGGCGGAAGCTCTCGACTTCGATGGCGGTGGCGGGATGCAGTGGCGGCGGTCATTTTTCAGCTCCTCTTGACTAACAGATTATTACGAAATCGTACTTTTCATCGGAAACAGTAGCCCTTCTTCCCTGGCGCGTCAACCCCGTATATTACGACTTCGTAGCATTCCTCCCCTCGAGCGAGGCCCGCCCATTGGCCCTGACCTTCCTCTCCCCGCTGCACAAGGCCTCGCGCCAGATCTCGGTCTACCTGGAGGGCCGGACCAGCGAGCTCGGCGTCACCCCGAGCGAGGGCCACGTCCTGACGTACCTGCGGAGCTACGGTCCCGTCACGGTCGGTGATCTCGTCCGGGTGTTCGGCATCAAGCAATCCACGTTTACCAGCATGCTCGATCGCCTCGAGCAGGCGGGACTGGTCCGCCGGGTGGTCAACCCCGACGATCGCCGGTCCTTCCTGCTGCGCCTGAGTGAACGGGGGAACGACCTGGCCCGGCGCCTGAACCGCATCCTCGAGGCCCTGGAAGCGGAGGTCCGGGAGCGGGTCGGCGCCCGCGACGTGAAGGGGTTCCACGCCGTGATGGGCGCCGTGGAGGAGGTCACCCGACCAGAACCTTGAAACCTCCATACAACATCCGCTTGAGGTCGAAGGGCATGGCCTTCGGGTCCATCATGTTGGCCAGGCGCGGATCGGACATGACCTTCTTGTTGACGCGATCCCGGTGGGCGCGCGACCGGTACACGATCCAGGAGAACACCACGGCCTCGCCGGGCTTGACCTTGAGCTGGCGAGGGAACGGCTTGGTCCCTTTGATGAAGAGATCGTCACCCACGCACTCCTTGTAGTCGAGCGCACCGTATTCCTTCCAGATCTTCCCGGCCTTCTGCGCCATGCGGCGATAGGCCTGAATCTTCTTCTTGGGCACTGGAAGCAGAAATCCATCGACGTAGGCCATGCGCACTCTCCGTTGGTTGCTCGGTGGTCCATCCTGACGCCGCCGCTAGCGGCCCACGACGTTGAGGATGTTTCCATCGGGGTCCTTGAACCACGTGACCTTGATGCCGTCAAAGACGTGGATGTCGCCTTTCAACGTGTGGCCCGGCATGTCGTCGTAGTGCTCGAACTTGATGCCCTTGGCCTTGAGCCTCCCCACGACGTCCTCGATCTCGTTGCCGACATCCCAGGTCACGGCCGTCGCCTGGTTGGTTCCGGCGAACTTCGAGCGGTACACGTTGAGGGTCGAGGTTCCGCTCTGGAACACGACGAGCTCCTCGCCTTCCGAGCCGACCTCCTCGAGACCGAGGGTGTCGTGATAGAATCGCCGACTGACTGCGAGATCCTTGACCGCGAGATTCGCGACCGCGTCCTTATCGCGTAGCATATCGATCTCCTTCCCTGATTTTTCTTCGTCCCTAACCCGAAAAAAGCCATCCTACCACACTATAGTCGTCCGGAACGCCCTGGAATCGACACCCGTCACATCGTCCGTTGCTCCTGACGCGAAGTCCGTGTCAGCCGGCAGCTTGTGGCGGCTTGCCACTCTGTAACATTCGACCGGTACGACGTCGAGAGAGATGCGGATCGAACAAGAGGCGGGAACGGCCCAGCGGGGAAGGACTGTGGACGAATACCGACGGCTCGGGACAGAGGCGCTCGCCGGCATGGAGCAACGCGTCGGCATCGTCCGGCGGGTAGGGGAGGCCAAGGGTCCGGGTGGAGCGTCTCAGGGCAGTACGGACAGCTACTGGTGAGCGAGTGCGGCCCTCGCGGCGACGATGACCGGGCCTGAGGCGATCTGCCCCTGCCACTGCGCCACGACTCTGCCCGTCGAATCGAACACGACGGCGAGCGGAGAGGTCCATTGCTTCCCCACCTGGACGCCGAGGGTACCCATCGTGCTGTCCAGGGTTCCGGAGGGCCAGGGCTCGAGCCACAGCGGGGCCAGGCGCGGGTTCCCGCGCTCGCCGGCGTAACGGAAGAATGCCTGCGCATCCCGCCGCGACCCCACCGCCAAGGCGAGCAGGTCAGCTTGGGATCGGTTCATCGGGGCGACCCAGCGGCGCAGGTCCGCGACGAGCGCGGCCTCCGTCCGCTCGGGATGATAGAGCACCAGCACCAGCAGATGGCCGCGTGCGTCCCGGACCCGCGCGGCCGCGTCCGCCACGGTGAACTGGCGGATCGGTGTGGTGGCGATCACCTGCTCGCGCTGTTCGATGCCCCAGGCTACCAGAAGCACCACGGCAACCACGCCGGCGTACAGCGCGAGGGTGGACCGCCGGCGACGTCCGCGGCGGCGGATCAGCCCCGTACGCAGGGCTTCGAGTCGCATCGGGTCCAGTGAGGGAGAGGCCGCCGCGGCATCTGCTCCTGTCAGTCGCGCGCCGGGCACTTTCTTCATTCGACGCACCAACCCGGTATGGTGCCCTTTGCCGACCACGAAGTAGGTGTCCTGCGGCCAGTCGGTAGCGGCGATGACCGCGTCCCGAAGCTGATCCCCCTTCACCCGCTTGCGGAACGTCCACCACGCTCCTGCCGGCCTCACGCCCACGAAATAGCAGGGAACTTCCGGCATCTCCACCACGACGCGGCGCGTCAGGTAGATATCCCGAACTCCCGGGATGTTCCGCACCGCGGCGCGGAGGGGCTCCAGCTTCTCCTCGGGCAGGCCGTGGGGAACGAAAAGCGGTGCCTCCGCCAGTGAGGCCCGTTCCCGGGCCGCGGCGGTGATGCGCTCGTGAGCGGTGGTGAGCCGGCCGCGAGCCTCGTCCGCCTGCTCCGCTTGACCCCGGCGCATGTGATACTGGAAGATGAGCGCCTGGACTGCCGGGGCGGCCGGCGGATGCAGCGCGGCGCTGCGTTCGAGCAGCGCAATGCCTTCGGCCTCGTCGGCCTCCAGCAGTACGCGGCCGACGAAGAAGAGCGCTCGCGCATCATCCGGCCGCGCGGCCAGGACCCCCTCCGCCGCCGCTCTGGCTTCCGAGGCTCGGCCCAGCCGATCCAGCAGCTCGATCCGCTCCCAACCCGCATCGTTGTCCTGCGCGCCGGCATCCAGCTCATCGAGTCGCCGGCCCGCGGCCTCGTGCTCGGCGCGTGCACGGGCAACCTGAGGCTCCACCTGGGTCCACCACCGCTGGTCCAGCTCCCGGGCCAGGGCGTCGGCGGACGCACCCAGGAGGAGGGCGGATGCGGACTCGCCTGGGGAGGGTGGGAGCGCCGGTGAGGCCGCGGCACCGATCGCGCGCAGACGGTCAGCGAGGCAGGGGTGCGTATCCGTGTGATCGGTCTTCCGTCGCAGCGCCTCTACCAACCACTGGTCGAGCTCGCGCCGGTCCAGCGGAACCGCCAGTCTCCGGACGAATGCCGCGTGGGGGTCCTGCACGGTGCCGCCCCCGTTCAGCTCCCGCGAGATCGCACCCCAGTGCCGCTCGGCGTGAAAGCGGCTCAGCACCTCGATCCGCATCAGCGCCGCTGCCACCGTCGCTCGGCCGGCCACCCGCACCGAGGCCTGGTCCGCTTCGTATTCGTCCAGACGGGCGAGCACGAACGAGTACGCTCCGAAGAAGGGGGCATACCAGGACAGAAACTTCCCCAGGAGCAGCGAGGTCCCGGTGCTGCCGCCCGCGCTGACGGCCTCGGAGAGTCGTCCCCAGGTCGTACGCACGCGGTAGATCCAGTGGCCGAATCGACCGTGTTGTCGGGAGACGTGGCCCATCTCATGGGCCAGCACCGCCTCGAATTCGGCGGGCGACAACGCCTGCATCAACGGGAGTCCGAGGACGAGGTCATTGACGGACGGCCCGAGGATGCCGAACCGGGGGCGCTGCGCCACCGCCGCGTTGAAGTCGCCGTCCAGCAGGACTCGGCGGAACCGGGGGGCGTCCACCTGCGCGCGGACCTTCTCGATGGCCTCGGCCAGGGCGGGGAACTGCTCCGCGGGCAGCGGCAGGCCCTCGAGGTCCGGCACTCGGATCCACAAGGATCGGAGCAGCACGTAGGCGAGCCCGGCCACCGGAAGCAGGAGCTTGCCCAGAACCGCGCCGCCGCCACGGACCTGGATCGCGGCATACACGAGGCCGGCCACGAGGCCGAGCAACAGGAGCAGGACGCCGCCGACGTACAGGTAGCCGAGGGCCGCCACCGCGGCGACCTGGGCGCGATACAGCCTCGGGTATCGCTGGGCCCGCTGCTCGAGCGCACGGACCAACGTACCGAACCGAGCTGGGTCCATCGAGAGCTCCTGCGGGGAAGCGAGGGGGTGGATGATACACGGCAAGCGGGGCGGATCATCTGATCCGCCCCGCCGTCCCGCGTCCTGACCGAAACGCTTACTGCACCGCGTTCATCATGTCGAAGATCGGCAGGTACATCGCGATCACCATGCCGCCGACGATCACGCCCAGGATCACGATCATGGCCGGCTCCATGAGGGAGAGGAGCGCGCTTACCGCTACGTCCACCTCTTCGTCATAGAAGTCCGCGATCTTGCTGAGCATCTCGTCCAGACCGCCGGTCTGCTCGCCCACCGCGATCATGCTGATCACCATCGGCGGGAAGACCTTCGACCTCTCCAGCGGCGCCGCGATCGTCTCACCGCCCGCGATCGAGTTGCGGGACTCCATCACTGCGTCGTGGACGACCCGGTTGCCCGCGGTCTTGGCCGTGATCTCGAGACCCTCGAGGATCGATACACCCGAGCTCACCAGGGTGCCGAGGGTCCGGGTGAAGCGCGACACCGCGGACTTGCGGAGCAGGTCGCCCAGCACCGGGGACTTGAGCAGAGTGGCGTCGATCTGCCGGCGCCCGTTCGGAGTGGAGTAGTACGACCTGATGGCGAAGATCACGCCGCCGATGGCGAGCAGCATCGCCCACCAGTAGCCGATCAGGAAGTTCGACATCCCGATGACCACCCGGGTCGGAAGCGGCAGCTCCAGGCCGGCCGAGGCGAACATGCTCTGGAACGTCGGGATGACGAAGATCAGCAGGACCGCGATGGCGCCGCCGGCGACGGTGATGATGACGCCCGGGTAGACCATGGCGCCCTTCACCTTGCGGACCAGCGCGTCGTTCTTCTCCAGGAAGGTGGCGAGCCGGAGGAGGATCGTATCGAGGATACCGCCCGCCTCGCCCGCGGCCACCATGTTGACGTAGAGGTCGGTGAAGGCCTTGGGGTGCTTGCTGAACGCGTCGGCCAGCGTGTTGCCCGACTCCACGTCGTACACCACGGCCCTGGTGACGTCCCGCAGCGCCTTGTTCTCGGTCTGCTGGGCCAGAATGTTCAGCGACTGCACCAGCGGCAGGCCCGCATTGATCATCGTCGCGAACTGCCGCGTGAAGATGACGATGTCGCGGGTCTTGATCCGCTTGGCGCCGCCGAAGCTGATGTTGATCTGCTTGGGGGCTTCCCGAACACTGACCAGGATCAGCCGGTTCTTGCGCAAGTACGCGCCGACCTCGTCCTTGGACTGGACCTCGAGTTGGCCCTTCTGGATCTGGCCGCTCGGGTTGCGTGCGGTGTATTCGAACATCGGCATGGTTGTGAGTCTCCTCGAAGGACGGAACGACGCTACGCCTTACCGCCTCAGTCCGCCGGTCAGCTTGCGCTCGCCCGGCTGCGCAGTCGCGATCTCCTGGTCCTCGATCGGGGTCACCCCGATCATCCGCAGGAACTCCTTGGGGTCGCTCGACACCCGCTCGCACTCCTCCTGGCTCACCTCGCGGTTGGTGTAGAGCTGGAAGAGCGCATCGTTCATGGTCTGCATGCCGTGCTTCTTGCCCGACTGCATCGCGGAGTAGATCTGGTGGATCTTGTCGTCGCGGATGAGGGCCCGGATCGCCGGCGTCGCCACCATGATCTCGCAGGCCATCACCCGCCCGCGGCCCTTGGCCTTGGGCAGCAGGGTCTGGGTGATCACGCCCTCCAGCACGAAGGCGAGCTGCGCCCGGACCTGCGACTGCTGATTCGACGGAAAGACGTCGATGATGCGGTTGATCGACTCAGCGGCGGAATTCGTGTGAAGCGTGGCGAGTGCCAGGTGACCGGTTTCGGCAATGGTAAGCGCCGCCGCGATCGTCTCCAGGTCGCGCATCTCACCGACCAGGATAACGTCGGGGTCCTCCCGCAACGCATACTTGAGCGCATTGGCGAAGCTCTTGGTGTCGGTGCCGATCTCACGCTGGTTGACGATGCACGCCTGGTGACGGTGGATGAACTCGATCGGGTCTTCCACCGTGATGATGTGGCCCTTCCGCTCCTTGTTGATCTTGTCGATGACCGCGGCCAGCGTGGTGCTCTTACCCGAGCCGGTCGGGCCGGTGACCAGGATCAGACCCCGGGGGCGCTCGGCCAGTTTGGCCATTACCGGCGGCAGGCCCAGCTCCTGGAAAGTCCGCACATTGAAAGGAATCATGCGGATTACCATGGACACGCAGCCCCGCTGCTTGAACACGTTGCCGCGGAAGCGGGCTAAGTTCTGAATTCCGAAGGAGAAGTCGAGCTCATCCTCGGTCTCGAACCGCTTCTTCTGGTTCTCCGTCAGGACCGAGTAGGCCAGGTGGAGGGTATCCTTCGGGGTCATCACGTCGGTCACCGAACTGTCGGTGATGTCCCCGTCGATACGCAACTTGGGCCGCTCGCCTGCAGTGATGTGCAGGTCGGAGGCCTCCTTCTCGAGCATCTCCTCCAGCAAGGACCGCAGATTGAAGCTCATCCGGCCGTCTCCTTGACCACTTCTTCGAGGGTCGTCACGCCGCGCTCGATCTTCTTCATGCCGTCCATGCGGAGGGTCAGCATACCGTCCAGAACCGCCTGATCGCGCAACTCGGCGACCGAGGCCCCGCGGAGGATCATGCGACGCAAGTCGGGACTGAGGGCCATCACTTCGTACAGGCCGGCCCGGCCCTTGTAGCCGGTCCCGTTGCAGGTATCACAGCCTGTGCCCTTCATGAACGTGAGACTCCGCAAACTTTCAATTTCTGTGCCCAGAGACTGCAATTCCTCGTCGCGATACTTGTGCACCGTCTTGCATTCCTTGCAGATCCGACGGACCAGCCGCTGCGCCACCACCAGATTCACCGCGCTCGCCACGTTGAACGCCTCGATTCCCATGTCGATCATACGGGTGATCGTGCTGGGCGCGTCGTTGGTGTGCAGCGTGGAGAGCACCAGGTGACCGGTGAGCGCGGCCTTGATCGCGATGCCACCGGTCTCGAGATCGCGGATCTCGCCGATCATGATGATGTTGGGATCCTGCCGGAGGAACGCCTTCAGCGCCGCGGCGAAGGTGAGTCCGATCTCGGTCCGCACCAGCACCTGATTGATGCCCATCAGGTTGTACTCGACCGGGTCCTCCGCGGTCATGATGTTGACCTCGGGCGTGTTGACCCGCGAGAGCGCGGAGTAAAGTGTCGTCGTCTTTCCCGAGCCCGTCGGGCCGGTGACCAGCACCATCCCATAGGGGTTCAGGATCGCCTTCATCAGATCCTTCTCCGCCTTGACCTCGAAGCCGAACTTGGTGAGATCGAGGGTGAGGTTGCCCTTGTCGAGGATTCGGAGCACGATCTTCTCGCCGAACAGCACCGGCAGGGTGCTGACGCGGAAGTCGATCACCCGGTTGCCCATCTTGAGCTTGAGCCGGCCGTCCTGGGGTACCCGCCGCTCGGCGATGTTGAGCTGCGAGAGGATCTTGATGCGCGAGGTGAGCGCCGCCTTCATCTTGAGCGGCGGCCGCATGATCTCGAGCAGCGCGCCGTCGATGCGGTAGCGCACTCGGATCTCGTGCTCGAACGGCTCGATGTGGATGTCGCTGGCGCCCCGCTTGACCGCGTCGATGAGCAGGCCGTTGATGAGCTTGACCACGGGCGCATCCTCGATCTGCGCCTGCGTGGCCATCTCCTCTTCCCGCTCCTCGACGACCTCGACATCCTCTCCGGTCGCCTCCATGTCCTTGAGGAGGCTCTGCAGCTCCTGCTGATCGTTGGCGTAGTGCTTCTCGATCAGGGTCCGGAGGGTGTACTCGCCGGCGAGCACCGGGAACAGGTCGAACCGGGTGATGAACTTGAGGTCTTCCAGCAGACCGAGATCCGTGGGATCGGCCATCGCCACGGTGAGCGTCCGGCCCTCCCGCTTGAGCGGGAGGACGACGCTCTTCGTCGCCATGTCGGAGGGAACCAGCTTGAGGATCTTGGGATCCACTTCGAAGCGGCTCAGATCCACGGCCGGCATGCGATACTGCCGGGCCAGGACCTTGGTGATCTCCAGCTCCGGCACCAGACCCATTTTGACGAGCACGTAGCCCAGGCGATGCTTGCTCGCCCGTTGCTCCGCCATGGCGGAGGCCAGCTGCTCGCGCGAGAGCACGCCCTCACGCAGGAGGATGTCGCCGAGCCGATCCGGCCCGACTGGTGCGGTCGCCATGATCTCGCGGGTACGGGAAGCGTGAGTTTGTGGACTGGGCAAAATCGGAAACCGGACGGATCCCGAACGGCGATCATCGGACCGCCAGATGATCCCGGACCCGCGCCAGCGCCGCGGGCCCCATACCGGGCACCCGTCCCAGCTCTTCCACCGCCCGAAATGGGCCGTTTCGCGCACGGTATTGCACAATTGAGGCCGCGCGGGTGGGGCCGATCCCGGGCAGGGCGTCCAGGGCGTCAGCGGATGCGGAATTCAGGTCCAGCTTGCCCGCCGGCGCCGCAGGTGCGGCGCTGAACGCGAGATAGGGGCCAATGGCCGCCATCAGCCCGGGACCCATTCCAGGGACGCGGTCGAGCCCCTCCACCCCGCCGAAAGGCCCGCTTCTCTCGCGATAAGCGACGATCGCCCGGGCCAATGCCAGACCCACCTTGGGCAACCGGGCCAGTTCCTCCGCCGAGGCCTGGTCGGGATCTATCCGCTCGTTCGGGCCCAGGGGCCGAGCCAGGGCGGCCAGGCTGTCCCGGTGTGCGAGCGGGGACTTGGGAGGCATGGCCGCCAGGATCTCCACTTCTCCCGGCGCTTGCCCCGGCCTCGTGGCCAGCCAGCGCACTCCCTGCCCGACCAGCGCAAGCGAGAGCAAGAGCACGAGAGCGCGGCGTTCGGCGGGAGGCATGAGAGAGAGTAGGTCCACCCCTCGTCCGGGCGGGAGGCCTAATCCCGCCGCCAAGACCGACCTCGCGCGTGTCCGGCGGGACCGTCCCTCTGCGCATGCCTGTTGGACCCCTCGAAGAGGAAATCATGTGCGGCACCACGGCTTCGCTTTCGCTCTCCGACATCCAGCTCTCCAACGGGCTGCGCCTCCGGTACGCCGAGCAGGGCGATCCTGACGGCGAAGTGATCATCCTGCTGCACGGGTACGGCGACTCCTGGTTCTCCTGGAGCCGTGTGCTTCCCTGCCTCCGGTCGGGCCGGCGGGCGATCGCCATCGACCTGCGCGGCCATGGAGACTCGGACCGGCCGACGCAGGGCTACGGCCTGCGGGAGCTCGCCGCGGACGTCATCGCCTTCATGGCAGCGAAGCGCATCGCGCGAGCGGCGGTCGTCGGGCATTCGATGGGAAGCTTCGTGGCCCAGCAGGTCGCGCTCGCCGTACCGCGTCGGGTGTCCCGGCTGGTGCTCGTCGCGTCGGGTACGGCGCCCAGCCGGTTCAACGACATGCTGGAGCTGCAGCGCACGGTGAACGCGCTCCCCGAGCCGGTCCCGGAGGAATTCATCCGTGAGTTCCAGGCCAGCACGATCCATCGTGCGGTACCCGATGAATTCATGGAGCGGGTGGTTGCCGAGAGTCGCAAGCTCCCCGCGCTGGTCTGGCGCGAGGCGATGGCCGGCATGCTGGCCACCGGTCGGCCGCAGCGCCTGCGCGCCCATGGCATCCCCACGCTCATCCTCTGGGGCGACCGGGACGCGATGACGTCCCGTGCGGAGCAGGAGGCCCTGACGATGCTGGTGGGTGGAGAGCTGAAGGTGTACGAGGCGACCGGTCACGCGCCGCACTGGGAGCGGCCGGAGGAATTCACGGTGGATCTGGAGGACTTCGTCGACAGCGCCGCGCCGTCACCTTGAGGGTGCGACTTTACGTCGTACCCTCACGCCGGATGAGCGCCACGGCGAGGTCGCCCACGATCTGCAGGCTCTGGGCACTCACCTTGTCGACGGTGTCATCGGGCGTGTGCCAGAATTGATAGTCGAAGTCCACCACGTCGATGGCCCGAATGCCGGCCTTCTGCAGCTCGAGGTGGTCATCGATCAGGGTGTGGCGCGGACTGCTGATGAACGTCCCGGCCAGCCCCAGGTCCTTGGCCGTGTCCCATACGAGGCTGACGACCTCGGGGGCACCCACCAGTGAATTGCCTTCCTGGTAGATCTGCAGCTCCTTGTCGGCGATGAGATCGAACAGCACCGCATAGATCGGGGCCGGTCCCGGCGGCTGGTGAGCGCCGTAGTAGCGCGAGCCGATCAGCACGTCCTGGGGCGTGCCGGTGAAGTCGCCGTAGTCCTCGCCATCCACGAACAGCAGGTCGACACCGACGGTCGGCGGCGTCCGCTCGAGCACGTCGGTCACGCCGAGCAGCAGGGCCACGCCCGATCCACCGTCGTTGGCGCCGGGCACGGGTAGGGTCGAGTCGCGGGAGTTAGGTCCGTCGGCGTGCGGTCGGCTGTCCCAGTGCGCCAGGAGTAGAATCCGCTTCTCGGCCGCGGGCTGATAGCGGGCCATGAAATTGACCATCGACAGCGTGTCGCCCTTCGCGGTGACGTGATTCCACCGCTGTACGACCAACGTATCGGCCCGTTGCCGGAGCAGGCTGTCGAGCCAGGCGTCCATCCGCCGATGGGGCTCGGTCCCGGGCACCCGGGGGCCGAACGCGACCTGGGTCTCGAGATAGCGGAACGCGGATGGGCCGTCGAATTCCTTCACTCGCGGCTTCTCAGCGCACGCGAAGAGGGGCATGACGGACAGCATCAGTGCCAGCAGCTTGAGCATTTCCGGTCCGGGTACGGGAGTCGGGAATGATAATGCGGTCGGATGGCGGCGCTACGGCGCTACGGCGCTACGGCGCTACGGCGCTACGGCGCTATCGGCGCTACGGCGCTACGGCGCAGTACGTGATGTGTCGCGTTACGTCATCCCGAGGGAGCGAAGCGCCAGAGGGACCTGCTCACCAGGGTTCGATGACCGCGGAGTGGATCCCTCGCTGCGCCAGGGATGACGTATGCCTGGCCGTCGGTTGACGAACGACAGCATTGCCCGTAGCGCCCTGGCGTCGTTCCGACGTGGCGCCGTCCGTCCTACCTGTAGTCTCCGGCAAACAGCGACAACTGGAACGACGCAATGATGGAGATCTGCGACGTCCGCCGGCTCAGGTGGCGGGCGTCGTTCAGGCTGTAGCCGACCTGAAGCCCCGCGCTCACGCTCTGGGCCAGGTCCGTGTCGAGACCACCGCGCAGCTCCTGCCGGGATACGTCGGAGATGGCGAGGCAGCTCGTTGTGTCCCGCTGCTCCAGACAGGTCCGGGCAGTCGTACTCAGCAGCGTCACCGAACTCCGCACCTGCTTGCGCGACCGACTCCATGATCGGGGTAGGCGGAAAGCGTGGTTGAACGTCCCCGTGATGTCCTCCTGATCCAGCTTGGTCTGGTTGCCATTGGAGGCGTTCTCCTGATCCAGAGAGTTGTACCCGATCGTGACCGCCATACCATTCCGGAAGTTCAACTGCATGTCCGGAGTGATCGAGGTGGAATTGATCGCGCTCAGCGCCGGGGCTCCCTCATCGGTCCCCCTGCCCCGAGCTCCCCTCGCGCTGCCGAAAAGTCGTGCCGAGGGCGACGAGGGCGATCGGCCCGCCGCGCAACGTCTGGCTCCAGCGCAGGTTCCCCACCGGCCACTCGCGGGTATGGGTCTCGGTCTGTATGAACCCCGTGCTCACTCGCTGGAACCTGGTGGTGCGCGTGAGGGCGTACGAGAGCGTAAAGGTGAACCCCAGCGGAAGATCCGCGCCGCTGGTCAGCGCCGCCGTGCGTGCCTCCGATGCGCCGATGGCCGTGGCGTCCTCCTGCGACAGGAAGTTCGGGAGCCCGCCCAGGGCGAGCATGTACTTGAGGCTGGGTTCGAACGCGGCGAGGTCGAACGTCGAGGTGCGAGTGAGGCGGGTGCTGACGTCGAGCGGCCGGATCCGGCCGAACCACTTCGCCAACCGACTGCTGTCGCCCGCCGCCAGGCGCACCAGGCGGCCCACGTCGAACGCTGCGCCGACCTCGTTGCTCCGGCTGTTGTTCAGCGTCTGGGGCAGAATAAAGGCGCCGCTGTCGCCCTCCGCCCGCACCGGGTCGCGACTGTTCAGGGTGCGGGAGAGGACGAATCCGCTGTTGGAGAGGAAGCGCGGCCGCAGCCAGCTCGCGATCGCCGGGGTGAGCGCCAGCGTGGTCGTGATGTTTCGGTCTCGCTCCACGCCGACCGGGATCCCCAGGAAGAACTCTCGCTCGGCGTAGGCCAGACGACCGATCGACGTCGAGTCCGAGTACACCCGCAGGTCGCGCGTGCTCGTGACATCTCCGCCCAGGCTCAGCATGCCGATCGGCTGCCAGGTGAGCCCGCCCGAATTTCGCCACAGATGGGTCAGCGCCAGGGCGGGGCGCAGCAGCGCATCGTCAGATCGCTCGACCGGCACCCGATAAGCCGTGGAGGTGGCCTCATTTCGCTCCAGGCCGCTGGCGAACCGCACCCGTGAGGGCACCAGGCTGAAATCGGCCCGGCCCAGCGCCTTGCCAAGGTCGCCCTCGCGCATCCCCGCGTGGCAGGATGCCGACCAAACCACCCAACGGGATGCGGAAGCCCCGCCGCCGCATTTGGACCTGATAGTTCAGGTCGACGTTGTATGCGTTGCCGTTCACCAGCGACAGCTCGGTTTGCGACTTGCCCTGGGTGAGGCTCGCCCGCATCGAGAGCGGATCCAGGAGGCTGCGGGTCAGCCAGTCGGTGCCCTGCCGGTTGCGGCGCGATCGTGAGGGCGTAGGTCGCGCTCCATTGCTCCGGCTTCCGCAGCCCCGACAGCGCATCACCGCGGACGTCGGTGCCGGTGAGCAACTCCGGGTCCACCGCGGTGCGCGCGTAGGTGACCGTAAGCGGCATCGCAAGCCCGAACGAAGTGGGCAGGAAGCGCTCCAGACGGAGGTTGCCGGCGAGCTGCATCAGGTTGGTGGTGCGGTAGGTCGGATCCTGGTTGATCTGTCGGAACTGGCCGTTCTGCCGGACGTAGGCCGCGCTGAAGTTCCCCACGTCCGACGCCGCCAGCCGTGCGTCTACCGCCATCGCGGTGCCGGTCTCCGAGACCGGATCACTCAGCCGGATGTCGTCCACCCAGAGCTCTACCTCCGGCGTAGTCACCGATTCGCCGACGCGGTAGATGCCGGCGGAGATTTCCTGGATGGCGGCCAGGTTGGGCGGGTTGATTCCCGGATCTGCGAGGTGGATCAGATAGGGCCCTTCACAGGCGACGTACGCCTGGGGATTCTCCGTGCCGCATTCCGCCGCGCCGGACGGGGGCTGACCGCTGAGCCAGCGGTTCTCCACGTCGGCACGCAATCGGCGCCACGTCTCCAGGTCGATGACCGCTTCCGGCTCCCAAGTCGTGGACCTCGCCGGCGACCGGTAGAGGTAGAAGTTGTCGTTGTCGCTGCCGACCTTCAGGAACGCCTGAAGGTCCCCCTCCTCCCACCCGGGCAGTCTCCCGCGGAACCAGACGCGCAGTGTCCGGTACGTCAGCAAGTTCTGCGGACCGGCCGGGAACCGAAGGTACGCCTCGGCTCTTTCCTGCAGCCGGAGGTCCTCCGCGACGATCCTGAGCGAGCGCTCGTTGATCTGGGTGCCTTCGGACTGCCGGTCGCCGCTGCGGCGGGAGACGTTGTCGATGATGCCCGGGGGCGACTCGTATCCCAGGTCCGTGAGGTTTTCGGTCGAGATGAGAGAAGCGGAGACCTCGCCGTGCGGCTGCCCGGTCGCGCCGGTGAGGCCGAGGATCGGCGTATCCGACCGGCGGGTCCACGGCGACCCGACGAAGCTCATGCGCGCTATTGCGAGCCGCGCGACGATGTCCGGGTCGCCGTTGTCCGGCGGCGTCGCGAAGGTGATCCGAAGCTGCCGCACCAGTCGGAGAGTCGGCGTGTTGATCACCTGGTTCGGGTTGCGGATCGGAATGCGGTAGAGCTTCCAGACGGCGGTGCGGGTCGGGTCCCGTGGGTCGGTGGTTCGGACGCCGTCGCGCACGTAGAAGCTGTCCGCCGCGAGGTCCACGATGTAGCGGAAGACGTTCTCGTTCACTCCTTCGGCGTTGAGCAACTGGTCGCCGTCAAGGTCCTCGGTGTCGAGGACGCCGTTGCCCGCGGTGCACCGACCGCTGAGGTCGCCCCAGGGGAAGACCGGCACCGTCGAGCCCAGCTCCCGGGTGCACAGCGGGAACTCGTCCGATCGGACCCTGGCCGATCTCGAACATCTCATCCGGCCGGTCCCCCAGGATCCCGATGTCGTCCACGTCCGCATTGAAGATGCCGATGTCGGTCCGCTCCGTATCCAGTCGGTCGCGACCGACGTATTGCCTACCGCGGTACGCGGTGTCGGCCCCCACCACCTCCAGGGTGTCAGGGGCGATCGCGAGGGCGTCCTCGTTCACCGTCCCGAGATCCACGACCATGCGGAGTCCCGCCGAGTCTGAGGGCTCTCCCACCGGCTGGAACAGCCAGAATTCCAGGAACTCCTGGCGGGTGAGGTCGAGACCGGTAGAGCTGAGCGCGGTCACGATCGACCGCCACCTCGGCGCGAAGTCCCGCCGCGGCTGGGACCAACGGGAATGATTGTTCTGCTGCACGATGCCGCCGGCGGTGTCGGCGTGCAGGGTCATGAAGAGCACCGCCTCGGGCTCTTCCCCTCGGCCGGCGACCCGAATCAACGTGTCAATATCCTGGGCCCGCAGCTCGATCGGGTTGGGATCCCCCGGAGCGCGGGGGACGAAATTCTGCCAGGTGAACGCCACCGCGTCCTCGGGGAGGAAGCCGGCGCCGAATCCGATGCTCTCCAGGCCGACCGAGCTCTGCGGCGCGCTTCCAAATTCCCACTGCGTCTCCCGCATCGACACCAGCAGGCCCTCTTCCGACTCGAACTCCTCCAAGTACGCCTCGCCCGAGCGGTTCGGGTCCGGCCGGGAAAAGGCGAACTCGGCATTGACGTCGAGCAGCGACGGGGCCGTGGCGGGGCTCGAGGTAAGGCTGCTGAGGAACCGGCTGATCCCGGTCGGCCTGAAGTGCAGCTCGGTGTTGACGCCACCGATGAGATTGGCGCTGGCCTCGAAGCCGAGCGGGGGGCGGGTGAAGGCACTCTGTTCCCGCTGATACATTCCGATCACGTTGATCGCCCCGCGTTCCCCCAGCGAATAGCGGGTACTCATCCCCAGGATCGAGGTCGGCGCAACGGCGAAGATACCGCGCTCCTCGAACTGGACCCGGACTTGGGCCGATCCCTGCCCGAACAGCACATCGGGATTGAGGAAGGTCACCTGGCCGAGATCGTAGGAGATGGTATAGTCCACCCCCCGCTCCAGCTTGCGCCCTCCGACGTAGAGCTGCTCGCTCTCCTCCCGGACCTGGAGCGCGTTCAGGTTGAGGGTCGAACGGTCTCCGCCCCCGGCCGCGTCGTAACGCAGCCGGAGGGCGAAGCGCGCCGGGGGACCCTGGCTGAGCAGCAGATAGAGCGGGGTGCGATAGAGCGAGTCGGAAGCCTCGCTGGGTGTGAGCTTCGTCGGGTCGGCGAACGGAGCGAGATGAGGAAAGACGATGTAGGCGTCCTTCACGACCTGCGTCGCCGCCTCCTGGTCCTGGGTGCGGGGAAAGAGCCGGTTCACCCGGTCGAACAGCGTCGGGTCGCTTGGCAGGGCGAGCCCGAGCTGTTGCAGGTAGGTCTCCGACGGTCCCGCGACCGGCCGCTCCGACTGGTTCAGGCTGATTCCCACCGCCAGCGACGACGGCCTCGAGATCGGCTCCCGCCACCCGGTAGATCTGGCGCATCTCGTAGCGGAAGGTTGGCTCGTCGGGCGTCTGGAGCGGCAGGACGATGAGGTCCAGGAAGTCGCTGGAGCCGGCTCCCTGGTCCACCTCAGGAAAGCTGCCGATCGTCGTGCCCGCCGCGGTCCGGAAACTGACCGCGAGGTAGTCGTTCTGGTCGAGCTTGGTGCCCAGGACGATCCAGAGTGCCGATGGGTCCAGGTAGTAGTCGCGGCCCTTGGATCAGCAGCTCCCATTGAACCGGTCCGAAGGTTCTGTCGCTGTCGGTCCGGCGGGCGATCGCGGTGATGCCGCCGAGATTGGGGTTAATGCCGCTGTTTCCGCGGGCAGAACGGTACCGGTACACCCGGACATCGGTCGGCCGGTATGTCGGGACCAGCTGGTTGGGGTCCAGGTTCAGGATGTCGATTGCCGGGAAGCCGGGCAGGCTGTCCGGATCCACGACCCAGAAGAACCGGCCGCCCTCGAAGTCGAGATCCCGAAGCTGGCGGTCCTGTGCCTGGCTCGTGGTTTGCCCGACCGTGTACGTTCGCTCGGCCACGACGCTCCCTTTCTGGGTGGCCGCGAGCGTTTGGAGCTGGACCGGTCCGAACTCGAAGGTGGCGTTGACGCCGAAGTTGTTGGAGGGAACAGCGGCGGTGATAAAGCGGGAGCGGCGGCGGCTGAAAGTCCACCGTGCCGACATCGATACGCCGGACGATCTCGTCCTGCAACCCCTCGTAGTAGACCTGGATGTCGTTGTTGCTGGAGAACTCCCGTTCGGTGTCGAAATCTACGTTTACGTGGACCCGCTGTCCCAGCAGTCCGGAGGACCGGATGTTGACCTGATTGTCGAGGCTGGGGGCCTTGAAGCCACCACGACATCCGGAGCTGGGATCGAGAGTGAGCGCCGGGCTGCAATGCTCCTCCCGAGTCCGGTCGGTGCGGATCTCCAGCCGTACTTGGCCGTCCATTTCGAGGTCGGCATACTTGGACGGTAGCCCCAAGAGATTCTTCCGCGGCGGTTCCTCGCCTTCGATCTCGGTGACGTTGTCGACCGGAATGCCGTAGAGCACGAGCAGCCGATAGCCGACGGCTCGATCGGCTCGGTCCCGCTCCAAGGCAGCGGTCACCGCGCTGTCGAACGCGGCCACATAGGCTGCGCCCGCGCCTCTCGGCGCTCCCAGCCAAGGGGCCCTCAGTGCGGCTGGCTGTTGGAGCGAGAGAGACGGCTGGTCGAACCGAAGACGGAGCCCTGTAGCCGTCGTCTCCGCCTGCGCGGTGAGAACCCGGGGCAGCGCGGCAAGGCAGCCCAGGACGACCAGGAACCGTATCACTCTAGAAGGTCGGGGCGAGGCTGGGTGAAAGTGGATTCATCCAATATAGTGGTCCCAACAAACGCTTACAACCGATTAAGTTAGCTGTCGTGTACCTGATCAGTCGCTACCTCCTCCGGCAGTTGGCGGCGCCCTTCTTCTTCGGCCTGACCGCGCTCACCAGCCTGATGCTGTTGAGCCAGATCGCGAAGAAGTTCGGGTCGCTGGTGGGCAAGGGTTTGCCCTGGACAGTCATCGCCGAGGTTTTCGCCCTCAGCCTCCCGTTCATCGTGGCGATGACCCTGCCCATGGCCGTCCTGGTGGCCGTGCTGTACGCCTTCAGCCACCTGGCCGCGGACAACGAGATCACCGCCATGCGCGCCAGCGGGATCAGCGTCTACCAGGTCCTGCTGCCGGTCCTGGCCTGGGGCGTTTTCATGAGTGCCTTCAATTTTCTGTTCGTGGACCAGGTCCTGCCCCGCAGCAACGCCCGGCTCCGAACCCTCCTGATCGACATCGGCCGGAAGAAACCCACCTTCGAGCTGCGGGAGCAGGTCATCAACGAGGTGCCCCCCTCAGCCTACTTCCTCCGGGCGAACCGGATCGACAACACCGGCCGGCTGCGCGAGGTCACGATCTACGATGTCAGCAGCGATGCCAGCCGGCGGGTGATCTACGCCGACAGCGGCCTCATGGCCTACGCCGAGGGTCAAACCGACCTGAGCCTCCGGCTCTTCGATGGGAGTATCCACCAGTACAGACCCGCCGACCCCCAGGGTTTCCAACTGACCTATTTCAAGGTCAACGATATCCGGGTGAAGAACGTCTTCGACGAGCTCGAGCGGAACACCGACGAAGCGGTCCGCGGCGACCGGGAGATGAGCACCTGCGAGATGCTCGATGTGATCCGGGAGTCCGACCGGGAAGGGCGCGAGGCCGTCCGGGACCGCTCCGAGCTCCTGCGTAACGACTTGCGAGCCTTGTTGGCCTTGCCTCAGCTGCCCCAACCCGAATCGGCGGAGCCTACCCCCCCTCTCCCGCTCTATTGCCGCTGGATGGAGTCGGTACAGCGGCTCGTCTTACCCAAGACGGCCAGCGCGCAAACCCCTACACAGGGGCAGGGGCAGGGGCAGGCGGCCGCCGGGCAGAAGCCGGCCGCCCAGGGCAAGCCTGCTCCCCAGGGCAAGCCCGGCCTCCAAGGAAAGCCCGGCCCCGGACTCCCCAAAAGGGCCGCCGTTCCGGGGAAGGTGCCCGTCCCACCCCGCCCGCCGGTCCGGCCGGACAAGCCTGCCCTGTCCAACTGGTCGCTCACGGCCACTGCGGTGGACCGGGTCCAGGACTCCGAGCGGCGCGCGGCCCGGTTCGCGGTCGAGGTCCACAAGAAGTACTCGATCAGCTTCGCCTGCATCTCGTTCGTCATCGTGGGAATCGTGATGGCGGTGCGCTTTCCGCGTGGGGGGATCGGGCTGGTGATCGGAGGGGCACTGCTGATGTTCTCGGTCCACTACGTCGGGCTCACCATGGGCGAGAGCCTGGCCGACCGGGGCCGCATGTCCCCCTGGCTCGCCATGTGGATGCCGAACATCGTGCTCACGACACTCGGCATCGTGGGCCTGATATTCGTGAGCCGTGAATCGGGCTCGACCCGCGGCGGCGACTGGGAGGAAGTCCTGGAAGGGTTCCGGCACTTCTGGCGGCGGGCGCGGAGGCGCGCGTGACCGTTCCGGTTCCCGGCACGCTCGACCGCTACGTGGTGTCGAGCTGGGTGCGCATCTTCGTGCTCACCTCGATCGGGTTCCCGATCGTCTCGATCGTCATCAACCTCACCGACTCGCTCAACAAGCTGCTCGACCGCGGCCTCACCACCCGGGAGATCGCGGTCAGCTACATCTATTCGATCCCCGAGAACATGTTCCTGGTGATGCCGGCGGCGGTGCTCTTCGCCACGGTCTTCACCGTGGGGGCCATGGGGCGCCACTCCGAGCTCACTGCGGCCAAGGCGAGCGGGCTCAGCTTCCACCGGCTGGTCCTGCCCATCGTCGTCATGGCGGTTTTCGCCTCGGGTCTCGCGTTCATGGTGGGCGAGCTGGCCCCGGGAGCCACGGCCAAACAGCAGGAGCTGCAGAAGGCCCGGCAGGTGCGACCGACCCGCTCGCGGTTCAATTTCGTCTACCGGGGCGACCAGGGGTGGGTCTACACCATCCGGTCCCTCGACGTCCACACCCGCCAGCTGAAGCAGGTGCTCTTCGAGCGGGAGGGCACCGGGCTCTCCTATCCTGCCCTCGTCATCACGGCCGACAGCGCCAGCTACAGCGACTCGCTCGGCGCGTGGCGGCTCAGGAACGGGGCGAGCCGAGTGATCGCGGGACCTGCGCAGCAGGCGATGTTCTCCTTCCGCACGATGCGACTCCGAGCGCTGACCCAGGCACCCGCCGACCTGCTGGCCGAGCCCAAGGCGCCGGATGAGATGCGCTTTCTTGAGCTCCGACGCTACATCGACGCGCTGCACCGGTCGGGGAGCGACGTCAACAAGCTCTCGGTGGAGCTCCAGCTCAAGCTGGCGATCCCGGTCACCTGCTTCATCATTGCGCTCTTCGGCGCACCGCTCGCGGTCACCTCGCCGCGCGCGGGTGCGGCCGTGGGCATAGCGATCAGCCTGGGGACGACGGTGCTCTTCCTGCTGATCACCCAGATCACCAAGGCGGTCGGTGCGGGGGGAGTGATCGATCCGCTGATCGCCGCGTGGTTTCCCAATGTGGTGTTCTTTCTGGCGGCGCTGCTGCTGTTGGCGAGGGTGAGGACGTAGGGACGGCGCCGTAACCTCATCCCGATGGAGCGAAGCGACTGCGCTCGGGATGAGGTACGTGAGGGCTCCTGCTCGAGGCTTCTACATCTCTTTCCCACCCAAGTCCCCCACACGGCCGACGTTATATTTGTCAGCCATATGACCACCCCCCGCCCCGTCATCGTCGGCACGGGCATCGCCGGGCTCTGGACCGCCTGGCGGCTCGCCTCGGAGGGTCAGGCCGCGGTGGTGGTCACGAAGGAAACGCTCGCCGACAGCGCCAGCGCGTGGGCGCAGGGGGGCATCGCGGTGGCGATCGGCCCGGGCGACAGCCCCAGCCAGCACGCCGCCGACACCCTCGCCGCCAGCGACGGCCTGGCCGACCCCGAAGCCGTCCGCATCCTCACAAATGAAGGCCCCGAGCAGGATTTACGAGCTTCTGGCCCTCGGCGCCCGGTTCGATCGAGGACCCGACGGCCGCCTTCGGCTCGGGCTCGAGGCGGCGCACACCAAGCCTCGGATCATCCACGCCGGGGGCGACCGCACCGGCGCCGCCCTGATCGGCTGCCTGGCCGAGGTGGTCAGGTCACACCCGCTGATCGAGCTGCTGGAGCACACCGAGGTCGTTCACCTGCTGGAGGCCGGCGACCGCACCTCCGGCGTTGCCGTCCTGCCGCGCGATGGCGAGCGGCTATCTCCTGACTGCGTCGGCCGTCGTGCTGGCCACGGGCGGAGTCGGCCAGCTCTACGCCGTGACGACCAATCCGCGGGTGGCCACCGCGGACGGCTGGGCGCTGGCGCACCGGGCCGGCGCGACGCTCCGCGATATCGAGTTCCTCCAGTTCCATCCCACCGCCCTCAAGCTGCCCGGAGTCAATCCGGCTCCCCTCGTCTCCGAGGCCGTGCGCGGCGCGGGCGCGCTGCTGGTGGATCGCCAGGGCAGGCGGTTCGCGCTGGAGGCCGATCCCCGAGGCGAGCTGGCCCCGCGGGACATCGTCGCCCGCGCCGTCGCGGCGGCGGATGCCACCGGCGGTGCGTGGCTCGATGCCCGCTCGGTGCCGGACTTCGCCGCGAGCTTCCCGGGCATCACCGCGATGCTCGCGCAGCACGGCCTGGATCCGGCGCAGGATCTGATCCCGGTCGCGCCCGCGCTGCACTACGCGATGGGCGGTGTCCTGACCGACCTCGAGGGCCGCGCCTCGCGGGCGGGGCTCTGGGCCGTCGGCGAGGTCGCCTCGACCGGAGTGCACGGCGCCAATCGTCTGGCCTCGAACTCGCTGCTCGAAGGGCTTGTCTTCGCCGACCGCGCGGGCCGGGCGCTCGCGGAGGAGCTACGCTCGCCGCAGGCTGGCGATTCGGCCGCGGCGCACGCGGCCGAAGACGCTCCGGCACGCGACAGCGGGGCCGACGCGGCGTGCGAGCCGCTGCGGCAGGAGATGCGGGAGGTCATGACGGCAAACGTCGGCCTGCAGCGGTCGGAGACCTCACTGCTGCATGCCGAACAGGAGCTGGCCAGGCTCACCCGCGCGGCGCCGCCCGGCGCGTGGAGAACCCAGAACCAGCTGCTCGTCGCCCGGCTGATCACGTCGGCGGCCCGCCGGCGCCGGGAAAGCCGCGGAGGGCACCGCCGCTCCGACTATCCCCCGGCCGCCTTCAAGACGGGAGACGGCATGACGACGCCTCGCGCTTCCCGTGATCGAGACGCCGGACGAGGGCCCCGAGGAGATCGCGGCGCTGCAGCGGGAGATCCGTGATCTCGCGCGCCGGCGAAACGCGGTCGTCATCGCGCACAACTACCAGCGCCCCGAGGTGCAGGACGTCGCCGACTTCGTCGGCGACTCGCTCGGTCTCTCCCGGCAGGCGGCGCGGGTGGAGGCGGAGGTCATCGTCTTCTCCGGCGTGCATTTCATGGCGGAGACCGCCGCGATCCTCGCGCCCACGAAGCGCGTGCTGTTGCCCGATCTCCGGGCCGGGTGCTCCCTCGCGGCCACGATCACGGCAGAGGACGTCCGTCGCTGGCGTGCCCAGTTCCCCGGTTACATCGCCGTCGGATACGTCAACACCACCGCCGAGGTGAAGGCCGAGCTGGACTACTGCTGCACCAGCGGCAACGTACTGGATGTGATCGACGCGATCCCCGAGGACAAGGGAATCCTCTTTCTCCCCGACTTCTTCCTCGGCGCGCACGTGCGCCGGATGCGGCCGCATCGGCGTATCGAGGTGTGGATGGGGGAGTGCCACGTCCACAAGGGCATCCGGAGCGAGACGCTCAACGCGGCGCGGGAAGCGTACCCCGACGCCGAGGTCCTGGTGCATCCGGAGTGCGGCTGCGCGGGGCAGCTCATCTACGAGATGGGCCACGGGGACATCAGGCCCGAGGGCCTGCACATCCTCTCGACCGAGGGCATGGTCCGCGCGGTGAAGGAGCGACCGGTCTCGACGTTCATCGTCGCCACCGAGACGGGGATCATGCACCGCATGGCGCAGATGGCGCCGGACAAGCAGTTCATCGCGGCGGACCCCGAGGCCGTGTGTGCCTACATGAAGGCGATCACCCTGACCGGCGTGCGGGACTCCCTCGCGCTGGACCGCTATCACATCACGGTCCCTCCCGACATAGCCGAGCGCGCTCGCCTTGCGATCGAGCGCATGGTCGCGCTGGGCCGGTGACGGGCGAGGCCGAGCGCCTCGCCGCGCTCGCGCTGGCCGAGGACGGCAGCCGGGACGTGACGACCGCCGTCACCGTTCCCACCGGTGTCGCGGCCGAGGGGGCGATCGAGTACCGCGAAGGTGGCGTCCTCGCCGGGACAGCCTGGGCCGATGCGGTCGCGCGCGCCTGCGACTGCCGGGTGGAGTGGCGCGCGCCGGACGGCCGCACCGTACCGGCCGGGTCCACGGTCGGCATCGTTCGGGGGACGCTCGGGCGGATCCTCCGCGCGGAGCGCCCGCTGCTCAATCTGCTGCAGCGCGCGTCGGGGATCGCCACCGCGACCCGGGCCTACGTCGACGCGGTGGCCGGGACCTCCTGCCGGATCCTTCACACCAGGAAGACTGCTCCGGGTCTCCGGATGCTCGACATTGCCGCCGTGCTCGCCGGTGGGGGAACGAGGCATCGCGCCGACCTGGAGCACGAGGTGATGGTGAAGGACAATCACTGGCAGGCGCTACGTCGCTCGGGGAAAGGGCTGGCGGCGGCGCTGGCGGAGGCACGATCCCAGGGAATCTCGTCGCTGCAGGTGGAGGTCGAGTCGATCGCGCAGCTGGAGGAGGCCGTGGCCGCGGGAGCGACGCGGCTCCTGATCGACAACCAGTCGCCGCAGACCGTGCGGGAGTGGGCGGCGAAGGCCCGGGCGTTGCGGCCCGCGCTCGAGATCGAGGCGACCGGTGGGATCACGCTGGGCAACGTGCGTGCGTATGCCGAGGCCGGGGTGGATTTCGTTTCGGTGGGAGCGCTGACGCACAGTGTGCGGGCGGCGGATCTGGGGATTGAAGTGCGGGTGTAGACGGGCCCAAGAGAGCTGTCATCCCGAGCGAAGCGAGGGATCTTCTCGACGGGTTCGATGACCGCAGAGAAGATCCCTCGCTTCGCTCGGGATGACAGCTTCTAGTCTATCGCGGCCTCCGGTGCATGCTTCGCCGCCCCACCCCTCGCCCGCCAGACCAGATACACCGGCACACCCGTCAGAATGATCCCGAATGTGATCCCGGTGTTCACCGGATCGGTCCAGAGCGCGTTCACCACCATCCCCACCGAGGCCAGCAGGAACAGCAGCGGAACCACCGGGTAGCCCCAGGTGTGGTAGGGCCGCTCCAGATCGGGCCGCGTGCGACGGAGCACGAACACCGCCGCCACCGCCAGCGCGTAGAACGGCCAGATTCCCAGGATGAACTTGTCGGCCAGCTGTTGGAAATCGTTGAACAGCACGTACACGACGCCGAGCGCGGTCGCAAACCAGATCGCGACCGACGGGCTCTGGTAGCGCGGTGATACCCGGGCGATCGAGCGGAAGAAAAGCCCCCGGTCCGCCATCGCGAAGAAGACCCGGGGTCCCGTCATCATCGAGCCGGTGAGCGCGCCGAGACACGAGACCATCACGACGCCGGAGATCACCGCTCCGCCCGCGCCCGCGAACACGGTGATCCGTTCGGCCGCCGTCGCCGCGATGAGGGGCGACGCAGCCATCTCGGCCAGGGGCACCAGGTAGATGTACGCGAAATTGAGCAGCAGATAGACCACGACGATGGAGATGGTGCCGAGGATGAGCGCCAGTGGCAAGGTGCGGCCCGGATCCTTCACTTCACCGCCCATGAACGAGAGGTCGGCCCAGCCGTCGTAGGTCCACATGATCGAGATGAGCGCGGTGCCGAGGAGCGAGAGCTGCAGCCCGCCGGTCCACGCCGGCGTGAAGTGGGAAAGGCTGCCCTGCCCCGCGGTGAATGCCAGGAGAACGAGACCCGCGAGCGCCCCGTACTTGAGGGCGGTGATGACATTCATGAACCGCGCGGCGCTCCGCACGCCGACGTAGTTCAGAAACCCGACGAGCAGGATCGCCACGGCGGCGACGTACTGCACCTGCGAGGGAGTGAGGCGGAGGAAGTAGCCGAGGTACTCCGCGAAGATCGTGGAGATGGCACCGAGCGCGGACGCCCGGATCACGGTCAGCTCCGACCAACCGAAGAGAAACGCGGGGAGCGGACCGAAGCCCTCCAGGAGGTAGGCGAAGACGCCTCCCGACCGGGGCAGCGCCGCGGCCAGCTCGGCCAGGGTCAGGGCCCCGAACAGGGCGATCGCCCCGCCGATGACCCAGGCCAGCATCACCGGTCCGGGCTCCTGGAGGCGTTCCGCGACGCCGGCGGGCACCCGGAAGATGCCGCTGCCGATGGTGGAGCCGACCAGCACCGCGATCGCGCTCCAGAGCCCGAGGTGCCGCGGAAGGCGCTCCCCCCAGGCGTCCGCCGATGTGGTTGGCATGGCTAAATATATCCTTGACAAGGGGCTCCCGCGCCCGGTTTCTTTCCTCCGCCGCAGGGTCCGGGGCCGTTGGGGCCCCCGTATCGGCGGGTTTTTCCGGGGGCAGGCCATTCCTTATAAGCATGCGACCGAGCGGGACCACGCCCGGCTGATCCGCCGGGCCGCGCTGGGCGGCGCCGCGCTCGCGACCGGTTTGATCGTCCTTGGGGGCGTGGTCCGGATCACCGGATCCGGGATGGGGTGTGGCGACCACTGGCCGCTCTGCGACGGCGAATGGTTCCCCCCGCTGGACCTTCCCACCCTGATCGAGATCGGCCACCGCTGGGCGGCCGCCCTGGTCAGCCTGGCGGTGTTCGCCGTGGCCGTACTGGCCTGGCGAAGGCACCGACAGGAGCCTGCCCTCACCCGGCCCGCCACCCTGGCCGCGGTCATTCTGGTGGTTCAGGTGCTCCTGGGGGCGGTGACGGTGAAGCTCGTCCTGCCGCCCTGGGTCGTCATCACCCACTTCGCCAACGCGATGGTGCTCCTCACGACCCTGCTCGTCGTCGGGCTGCGAGCGGGGGCGGATCCCGCGGCTCGAGCGCCGCTTCCACGCTCGGCCCGACACCCGAGGCACCGGCTGGTGCTGGCGACCGCGGCGCTGGGCTTCGTCGTGATCCTGTTCGGCGCCCAGGTGGCCAACTTCGACGCCGGTCTGCTGTGCCTGGGCTTTCCGCTCTGCAACGGATCGGCGCTGCCGCCCGCGGCCCCGCTGGCCGTTCTCCACTGGACGCACCGCGCGCTCGCCTTCCTCTTCCTCGTCGTGCTCGGCGTGGTGGTGGCGGGCGTCTCCCGCGGCACCAGCCAGGAAGGCCGGCAGCTTCGGCGCTGGGCCGCCCTCGTGCTGGCAGCGACGGTGGCCCAGGTCGGCGTTGCCGCCGCCATGATCCTGAGCCTGCTCCCCGGCGAGCTGCGCGCGCTGCACCTGCTGGTCGGAACGCTCGTGTGGGTCGCGCTGGTGGTGCTGGCCTTCCATTCCGCCCGGACCCCGCTTGACGCCGTGGCGGAAACCGAGCCGATGTCGGCGCCGCCGGGAGCGAAGCAGCCGTCCATCCTGGCCGACCTCGTCACCCTCACCAAGCCGCGCATCATCTCGCTGCTGCTGGTGACGACCATCGCCCCGATGTTCATCACTCCGGCCGGACTGCCGACGGTGTCGCAGGTGCTGTGGGTGATGGTCGGCGGGTATCTGATGGCCGGCGGCGCCAACGCGATCAACATGTGGTTCGACCGGGACATCGACACGCGGATGAGCCGCACCCGCCTGCGCCCGATTCCCGTCCGGCCGCATCGCGCCGGAGTTCGGGCTGGCGTACGGCATCGCGCTCGGGTTCGTCGCGTTCGCCCTGTTCTGGTACCAGGTCAATCCGCTCAGCGCCTGGCTCGCGCTCGCCGGGCTCCTGTTCTACGTCTTCGTCTACACCATCTGGCTCAAGCGGTCGAGCCCGCAGAACATCGTCATCGGCGGTGCGGCGGGCGCCTTCCCGCCGCTGGTGGGCTGGGCCGCGATGACCGGCGAGATCGATCTCGCCGCCATCTACCTCTTCGCCATCGTCTTCTACTGGACGCCGCCGCACTTCTGGGCCCTGGCCCTCATCAAGCAGGCCGACTACGCCAAGGCCGGCATCCCGATGATGCCGGTGGTGCGGGGCGAGGCGCGGACCAAGTACGAGATGCTGGTGTACACGCTCATCCTGCTCCCGCTCACCATCCTGCCGTTCTTCTTCGGCGCGCTCGGTCCGTTCTACGCGATCGCGGCCGCGCTGCTGGGCGCGCGCCTCCTGTGGTATTGCCTCCGGCTGCGGCGGGAAACCGGGGTGACGCCGGTGGCGTGGCGGATGTACCGGTATTCACTGCTCTATCTCGCCCTGCTGTTCGTCGCCATGGGCGTGGACCGCGCACTGCCCTACGGGGGATCGCGTGTGCCGAACAGAGTCCTGACCCTGGACCGGGCGTCGTTGATCCCTGCGGCGCCCGCAGCCACACGCGAACATCTCGGCCATTGATCTACCACGAAGGCACGAAGGACACGAAGGGGGCGAAGGGGATGAAACCTTCGTGCATCTTCGTGTCCTTCGTGCCTTCGTGGTCAAGAGCCAACGGCACCTAACGTGACTGCACCTCGCCAGCCAAGACGAAGCCTCCCCCCGCCTGGCCACCTGTCGCGATTGCTGCCGCGGGTGCGACCCTACCGCGGACAGCTCCTGCTGGCGACCCTGGCGCTGCTCGGCAGCGCCGTCCTCGGCCTCGCCTTCCCGATGGTCGTGCGTTACCTGCTGGACGCCGCGTTCGTGAACCGCGACCGGCAGATGCTCGACACCATCGCCCTGGTGCTCGTGGGCCTCTTCAGCATCCAGGCGATCCTCAACTTCGCCCAGGCCTATCTGCTCAGCGCGGTGGGAGAGCGGGCGGTCGCCGGCATCCGGCGGGACCTGTTCGCCCGCCTGCTGGCGATGCCGCCGGGCTTCTTCGCCGAACGGCGGACCGGCGAGCTCACCAGCCGGCTCACGGTGGATATCGGCCTGCTCCAGGGTGTGCTGAGCCACCAGATCTCGGAGTTCGCCCGGCAGGTCCTCGCGCTGTTGGGCGGAGTCGTCCTGCTCACCTACCTCCAGCCCAGGCTCACGCTCACCGCGCTCGCCGTGGCGCCGGTGGTGGTCGGCTCGACGATGTACTTCGGGCGGCGGCTCCGGCGCATGACGACCGGCGTGCAGGATCGGGTGGCCGAGGCGACCGCGGTGGCGGACGAGGCGTTCTCCCAGATCCGCACCGTGCAGAGCTTCGTGCAGGAGCCCGAGGAGCGGCGCCGCTACGGCGAGCGGATCGACGCGAGCGTCGCCACCGCGCTCGACCGGGCGAGAGTGCGCGGCGTCTTCTTCGGCGTGCTGACCTTCACCACGTTCGCCGGGATCGTGTTCGTGCTTTGGCAGGGCGGGTTGCTCGTGCTGGAGGGGCAGCTCACCGCGGGCTCGCTGGTGTCGTTCCTTCTCTATACCATCACGATCGCGGCATCCATCGGCGCGCTCGCGTCCAGCTTCAGCGCGTACCAGGAGGCCGTCGGCGCGGCGGACCGGGTGTTCGAGTTCATGGACATGGCCCCGGCGATCGCCGATCCGCCCAATCCGGTGCAGCTCCCGCATCCGGTCAGAGGGAGCGTCACCTTCGAGAACGTCACCTTCCGCTATCTGGAGGATTCATCCCTGCCCTGGACGCTCGACGGGATCGACCTTCGGGTCGCCCCGGGCGAGGTCGTGGCGCTGGTGGGGCCTTCCGGCGGCGGAAAGACGACCGTGGTGTCGCTGCTCCCGCGGTTCTGGGACGTGGACGGGGGCCGGGTGTTGCTCGACGGGATCGATGTCCGCGCCCTGCGGCTGGCCGACCTCCGGGAGGCGGTGGGCGTGGTGCCGCAGGAGCCGGCGCTCTTCAGCGGGACGGTGCGGGAGAACATCGCCTACGCCCGCCCCGGCGCGTCGGCCGCCGAGGTGGAGTCGGCGGCGCGGGCGGCCCACGCGCACGAGTTCATCGAGCGGCTCCCCGCGGGCTACGAGACGCTGGTGGGCGAGCGCGGCGTCAAGCTCTCCGGCGGCCAGCGGCAGCGGGTCGCCATCGCGCGGGCGATCCTCAAGGACCCGGCCGTGCTGGTGCTGGACGAGGCCACGAGCAACCTGGACGCCGAGAGCGAGCGGCTGATCGAGGATGCGCTGGAGAAGCTGCTGGTGGGACGGACGACGCTGATCATCGCGCACCGGCTCAGCACCGTGCGGCGGGCGGACCGGCTGGTGGTGGTGGACCACGGGCGGATCGTGGAGGAAGGGACCCACGCGGAGCTGCTGTCGCGCGGCGGGCTGTACGCGCGGCTGTACCAGCGGCAGTTCCGGGAGGACCTGCCGCCGGTGGAGATGGTGGGCGAGGGGTGATGTGAACCCGGCGGGAAGCATGGTGAAGAGGCCCCCGTCCGAGGACGGGGGCCTTTCACATGCTCACGTCAGGCACAGCCGACTACCTACTACGCACCTTCCACGCCGGCGTAGCCTTTGCGGCAGGGGCCTTCAGCGCCGCCGCTTCAGGCGGGGCGTGATCCACGCTGATCGTAAGCGTTGTACCGGCAGCATCCGGATTAGATCCGTCAAATGGATGCCCCCCGAAGTCTTCAGAGATGACAATAGTACGTGCCGGGTGTCAGCGACAACTCGACCTCCTCGGGATGGTCCGCGAATGAGTTCGCACACGTGTCTCCGAAGAGGGGATCGCGCTTCCGGGCAGAAGAACAGGTCAACGTCGGTCCCGATATCCCAGTCCAGAGTGATCGTGTAGACCCCCGCCTCCGTCACGACCAGCTTATAGAAGGCATCGATCCTGGAAGCAGGTCGCGCGGCTGTATGTCGTAGGCCGGCTTGTCGAAGAGCACCGACGAGAGTCCACGCCCGGAGTAACCAGCGAAGGCGCGGTTCCGGGATCGTCGGTCCCCGCCACGGTCGCAAGGATGTCGGCGCTCCGCGTGTAACCTTGGGCGGCCCCGAGAGCTGAGCGGGATCTCCGGCAGGGCGTCCAGCAGGATTCCGTTGACCATGAGCAGCCCGAACGTCCCCGGCGTCGGGATGAAAGTTATGGCAGTGGTCGTCGAAACTGGTCACCGTGAACGTCGGAGCCGGCTTGGACAGCGGCCGTCGCGGGGTCGAACGTCGCCCCGGCGAGGGTCAGTGTCACCGCCTCGTTCGCGTCGGGAGCCAGGTCGGACAGCGTCCCCACGAAGTTGGTTAAAACCGGGGTGGTGACGGTGGCCGAGGTGGTCGGGTGAACAGCAAGCCCGGCGCGCACCGTGGCGACGTCCCAAATGGTGAGGGTCGCGTTGTCGAGGTTCGGCGGCAGCAGGACGTCGAGTCGAGCATCGGCCGCTAGGATCGTCACGACAGGCTGGAAAAGGCCGGGAACGGTGACCGCACTGGTGGCAGAAAAGTGTGTGCCGGCGGGCGCTGTGACCGTCATGACCTCGCCGAGCGCGGGTGCGGCGTTGCTGAGGGTGGCCTCGAGTGTGGACTGCGGCACGACCTGCACCGGGATCACGAGGTCCTGGCCATTCGCGGTCACCGTGAAGGAAGTGGTGGCGTAGGCGGTGGAGGTGACGATGAACTGGAACCGCTCGGCCGTGGGCGGCACCTGGAGCGTGGAGTCGTCCACCTAGACCGGGAGGAACGTTGAGTCCCGGCGGACTTGGATGCCACGCCTTGCTGCGTCACCACATAGTCGAAGGTTAGGGGATTCCCCTGATCGTCCACCGCGCTCACTATGACGTTGCCGGTCTCCCCTATGTCCAGGTAAAGCTGCGAGGCTGCGCTCTCAGGTTGACGCCCTCGCGGAAGGACTCGGTCGGGTCGCCACTGCAGCCGGCCACGACCAGGAGCGCGAACACGGGTCCCACCCTACACCGAAATCGATTCATACTTCGCACCTCGTCTAAAAGGGCCTGAAGAGCGCCGCCAGTAACACCACGGTTAAAATCGTAGAAGTCGATGCTGAGGAACCTTCCGGCGTCCGCCACCGCCTCCTCGCGAAGGATCGACGCCAGTTGGGGAGTCTGGCCTCCCTGACGTCGTTGGTATTGACGAGCTGGTAGACCCCGGCCCCATTGGATCGGTCGGCAAAGATGTACCAGCGGTCCTTGGGGCTCCGATAGCGCCAGACCTGGTACGGTGGGGAGCGTATTCCGCCTGGACCCGGTCCAGCACCTCCTCGGGCGTGCCGTTCCGGACGAAGATCCGTCCCCGATCGGTCTTCCATCCCGGGACGGCGGCGCGGCCCTTCTCCCCGTAGTTCTTCTCCGCGATGGCTATGGCTTGGTAGAACAGCTGCCGCGTCTCGTTGACCGGCGTCCGCGGTGTCGGATCACGCTTCTGCCAGAACTCGGTCAAGAACCGGCGCTTCGCCGACAGGCTGAGATCCTTGGTGTATTTCCGCACTCCCCGGATTCCGCCACCAACACCAGCGGCTCCCGCGCCCGATCGAGCTGCTCGGCATTCATCTCATCGAAATAGCCCGCGTCGGTCATCCGCGCCGCCTCTCGCCGGGCCACGTCCTTGTCCAGGGTCTCGTCGAGCTCCGCCATGGTGAAGGCTGCGGTCCGCTCGACTGTGCCGCCGGCAAGGGCCAGGGAGGCAACCATGCTGTACGCGCCGGCTGGCAGCCCGCTGAGGTCGAGCTGGCCTTTCAGAACACCACCGCCGCCGGGCACCTGCACTCGGGGGGCGGTCGCGATCAGCTCCTTGCCTGCGGAGTCGACCACTCGCAGCGTCAGCGTGCCGCTCTCCTCCTTCGCCGCGTACGCCTCGATCAGATAGTACGCCGTCGATCGGAGCGGCGTGAGGTCGAGGCGCGCCGCCGCCGTCACCAGCATACGGCCCCAGCGCAACTCGGCCGGACGGGGCACCGTGTCACCGGTGCCGATCGGCCGAATCTGCGGCGAGAGCAGGAGGTCCGACGCCGGCGGGTGCCGTAAAATCCTTCGACCTCAACGCGGAGTCGGTGTGCCGACCGCTTACGGAATCCTGTACGGTGACCTCAAGCCGGTACCGGCCCGGCGCCACCGAGAATCGTACCATGTCCATCGCGAACGCGTCGGGCCGCCGGACGTCGGCCGGGGCATGGTTCTGCCATTCCTGCTGGAAGAGCTTGAGGCCGGTCGAGTCCGGTACCTTGACGGCCACCCGGTAGCTCAGGCCCCCCGCGGGCCGTCCCCGGTGGGCTCCATCAGCATCATCGGAATCTGCACGAACGCGTTGACCTCGGTCCGGCCCTGCTCCGCGCGGTACGAGCGCACCGCGCGGAGGATGAGATCGGCACCGGGTTGCCCCGGACCTGCTCCACGGGTTCCGCCAATGCCGCCAGGGCCGCCAGGGCCATCAAGCGAACTGCAATCATATCGTCACACTACCCAGCTGAGGGGCCGCGGACGGCCACGGCCCGAGTACGCGCCTCTACCACCCCAGCGTAAAGCTGAAGAAGTTGGTCGCGCCCAGAATGCCCATGTACTTGTAGGCGTAGTCCAGGCCAAGGCGAAGCCCCCGTTCCCCTGCCCATACATGAGGCCGCCGCCGAAGGCGAGGCCATGGAGGTTCTCCTCGTCGTTAAGGCGGTCTCCTGCCTCAGCGGATCGAGGTCGTTGGCGCCGGTATAGCTGTAGCTGCCCGGAGCGCGAAGCCAAAGTCGGAGCCGCCGATGCGGTTGGACATCCACTCCCCGCCGAACGCGAAGCCGGGGTCTTGTTGTTCGGCTGGTTGAAGTCGCCGAGCACCGTCAAGCGGTTGTTGTCACCCGCGATCACATCGTACGCCAGGCCCACACGGAACGTGGTCGGCAGGGGGAAGTCCTTGGTGTTGAGCGGCCTCCTGCGGCAGGGTCGGGGTCTCATCCTCCCCCGGGATCGGCGTCGCGGTCACCTGCCCCGCAGCCCGGTGCCCTAGTACGTCAGGTTCGACCCCAGGTTGGCCAGCACGAAGGAGAACTTGACCGGGTGGTTGTTGAGCGTCGCGTGGAAGTTGGTGCCGAAGTCCACCGCGAAGGCGCTCCCGCTCACCGTCCCCAGCCGGTCGTCGACATACTTGGCCGTGATGCCGGCGGAGAAGCGGTCGGAGAAGTTCTGGGCGAACGTGGGGCCGATGAACGTCTGGTTCACCGAATAGGTGGCTCCGGTGCCGTCGGGCGTTCTTCGGTGTAGACCGGCTGGTCGTCGAAGCCGAAGGTGCCGAGCTGAACCCGATGGCCCGGCTTCCGCCCCTCAGCGGGAAGCGAGGCCGCCCCAGCTGTACCGGGTCTCGGCGACATAGTCGTACGTCCCGATCGTGAGCCCGGCTTCTCGATCAGGGCCGCGCCGGCCGGGTTGTAGTAGAGAGCACTGATGTCGTCGCGATTGCGGCGAACGAGCCGCCGAACGCCGTACCGCGGGCCCCCGCGCCGAGCAACAGGAACTCTGCCGAGGTGGTGCCGTAGGCGGTATTGTCTTCCTGGCCGACCGGCTGACCCGTGTCGTTCTGCCCGCTGCGGCCGCCGGGAAGGCGCCGAGCAGGCCGAACGCGAACAGCCATCCAGGTGCAGTGAGCTTCCTCATAGATGTCGATCTCCTGGAGGTTGGGGCGGGCCGTGGAGCCCGCCCCCGTCGTAGCCTTATTGCGCGAAGTTGACGACCGTGAAGCGGCCCACCCTGCGGGCGTCGCCGGCTTCGACGTGATAGAAGTACACCCCACTGGCGACCACCTGGTTGTTGCGGTTCCGGAGGTCCCAGTCCATCTCACTGCCCTGCGAAAGGCTCGTCGGGCTGTAGGCCGCCCCATCGTGCTCGAGCAACCGGACCAGCACGCCGCTGGCGGAGTAGATCCGGATGATCGCCGGCTGGGGCAGGCCCACGAACTTGAGCACCTTCTGCTCCGTGCTCGCCTCGTACTTGCTCTGGACGTAGTACGGATCGGGCACGGTGTGCACGCGGGTGAGATCCCCGTCATCCACTGCGGTCACCGTATTCGTGACCTCGTAGTTGAGTTTCAGTTCGGCGCCGAGCGCGGTGAACGGCCGCTCTGCCTCGGTGAACGCATACGGACCCAGATCTCCGCCCGCGCCCTCGCCACCGCTGACCAAGCCGGTGTACGCCCGCACGGTCCAGACCGTCTGGGTGGGCAAAACCCCTCCCGTGAGTTCGAACATGGAGATCTGCCCCGCCATGTACATCAGGAATCCAGGGTTGGCGGCCGGCGGTGCCGCCGCAGCTGAGCGGCGCGCCGGTATACAGTGCGATCGCGTTCGCCTCGGCACTATCGCTGAAGATGTAGGGCGCCGTGCATGGGGCCGTGGCTCCCCATCCGCGTGCTCCGGTTCCCGCCGCGCCTGAGAGCCACGGCTCGACACAACTCAGGTCGTTGATCGTCAGGACCGTGGGACGAGTATCTGCAGATCCCGCGCCGCTGGTCCCGGAAACGTTCAGGACCCCGAAGCCGCCGCCCATGCTGTCCGGCATGAAGGGCACCGGGACATTGTGAGTCACGTCGATGACGGAGTCGACCTTACCGGGATTCCCCGGTAGACCTTCAGGTCCGCGGCACGACCTGCCGAGCCGAGCGTGGCTTCCATGACTCGCCAGGCGTCGGTCAAGTTGAGGTAGCTGTGCGGCGAGAAGATCGTTGTGACTCCGGGAAGCTCGCCCGCGTTGTTGAGATTGCCGCCGGGGACGATGCCTGTTGCCAGATCCGAGGCCGAACCGGCGTTGGGATGATCCTTGGTCTCGTTGTCACCGGCGAACCACCGAGGACCGTTGTATGTGCACCCCGTGGTTCCCTCGGCCGGCGTCACGAACCCATCCTCGAAGCAGCCGCGACCCTGGGCAACCACCTTCTGATAGTTGGGCAGAGCGAAGTCGACCTGACCCGAGATGACGGTTGGACCGGCCGGCGCCCCGAACTTCGCGGCCAATGCAGGGTCCGCGATCGCCGCCGGGAACGGCGGGCTCGAGATCTCGACATTGCCGTCCGCCGTACCTCCGTCGACATCCAGTGAGAACACGGTGGTGCCGGCTGAGGCGCTGGTCGCCGTGAACGTGTAGTGGCTGGGCACCGCGGCGCGCGCGTCGCCCAGGCCGATGCCGTCGAGTCGGACACTGACTTCGCCACCCTCGGTGAAGAGCTGTGCGGCGAATTCACCCACGAACGCCAGGGTGGCATCGTTCGCCGGCGGGAACGGCCCGCTGAACCGACCGGTCGCGGGATCCAGTGTCGGCACCGTGGTGTTGGTCGATTGGACGCCGCGACCCAACGCGCCTCCGCCGAATTCGGACGAGCTTGCGGTGTTGCTCGCAGCCGGAGTGGGAATGACCGCCTTCGTGAGGCGCGCTGACTCGAGGCTGGAAGGGCCCGAGACCCGCGAGTTCACGTCAAATGCGGTGACTGCGTAGAAGTACCGCAGGCTGTTCCGCACGCCGCGGTCTACGTAAATGAACGGAACTCCCGTATTGGCGAGTTCGGTGGTGACCCCGGAGGCCACCCGACCAGCCGCGATGTCCGCGAATGCGGTATCGAGCGCGCCCGGCAGGACCTGGGCAGTGTGTCCCCGGACAATTTCACCCGGTTGTCCGGGAGTGAGCTGCGTGACGGTCCCGGTCAGGTCGATGGGCACGGAGCCGACGAACGGCTCGCCCGGGGCCGGCGTCGAGAACGTCGTGGCGCAATCGGTGGTGACCGCGAGCTCCGGGGCGCAGCCCGCAGTCGGGTTCACGAGGGCACGAAAGTCGTTAAAGATGCCGCGCCCTTCGGCGTCCGGCGCATAGTCGAACTGCGCCAGGCATCTGGAGCTCCGACGGACTGTCCGTGCGCCCGCGATAGACCCGGTATCCCTCCACATCACGCTGGCGGAAGTTCGGATCGTACAGCGGATTCGGCGCGCCTTCGGTCGTCGGCGAGCTGGAGACGCCGAAGAAGGGATCGCCGTTGGTCTCGGTCGGCGATTGGGTCCACAGGACCGTCACCTGGGCATTGCCGGGGACCAGGAAGAACTCGGGCCGATCCGGCGCGAAGGGAAGCAGGAACTTGTTGTTGAAGACGGTCTGAGCCACGAGCGCCTTGTTGAGCAGCGAGCCCGGGGACGGTGATGAACTCCTCCTGCGTCACGACGGCGGCATTGGTATCGGAGGCATTGCCGTTCGTGTTACCGAGATACCCCGTGATCGTGTCGATCGTATTCACCCCCGAGGCCATGCGGACAGGATCGCCCAGAATGGTGAGATCGGCGTTGCTGTTGGCCGGGGGCACGCTGCAGGCTCGTGCCCGGGCACGCGCCCGGGCGACCGGGGCGGCGAACACGTAGGCCACCATGATGGAGCCGAACGCGCCGGCGCCAGGTCGAGCGGCCCCGAGGACTGGAAGAACCGCATGTCGTTCGGGCTGCTGATGTTCACGAAGCAGATCTTGGCCTCGCGCGGGTTGGGCAGCGAGCAGCGCCGTCCGCCGGCAGGAAGCGGCCCGTGATGTACCGGTAGAGTTGCTTGTCGTCGTTGGGGTCCTGGAGAGCCCGACGAACGGGAGAACGTTCCGAAGAGGGTCAGGCCTACCTCGGCACCGGTCTCGGATCGGTCGGGCTGCCGAGGTACTTCACCCCGAAGAAGCCGGGCCGGGGAAGAACGGTGCCCGGCCGAAGATCGCCGGGTCGAAGGTCCAGCCGATCGAGGCCGCGTCGGCCTGGCTGAAGGGTGCATCATAGGTGTACCCCAGCGCGAATGGCACGTTCACGCCGGCGAAGTTGTTGGTCGGCTGGAAGCCACGTCCATGTCCGCCGTGAACGCGGCGAACAGGTCGTTGATGGCGTAGCCGCCCTCCGGCAGGTTGATGCCGAACTTCGCGGTGTTGAGCGCGTGGAACTTCTGCGCCTGCTCGAGCAGTAGCGGCTGCAGCGACGGCCGGACCGCCGCGTAGTCCGCGGGGTCCAGGCTGGTGATGTTGTAGAACGTGTAGATGAAATAGATGATGTCTTCGTTGCCCGCCGGGAAGTTCCAGCCCATCGCGCGGGTCTCGACCAGGATCCCGAGCGGATGCGTGCGCGACGCCAGTTGAGCCCGGGTCACCTTCCCAGGCGAGGAACCAGAGGTCGCCCTGCGATGCGGCGATCGGCCGTGGAGCGTTGGGATCGAACAGGTCGGCCGTGCGCATCGCCCCGCGGTACCTTGGCCTCCTCCGGGCCAAGCCGCGGCGTCCTCGGGGTCGTTGGAGTCGAAGATGTTCGTGACGGGAAGACCGTTGTTGCTGCCCGCCGTGTTGTTGAAGAAACCGCCCGCCGTGTCGCCCGCGAACCCGTTCACCGCCTTGTCTCCCGGCTCGATGACGCCGGCGACGTTGATGCCGGACCCGAAAATGTACTGATTCGCCGTGCCGCGGGGCCAGCGCCGCCTGGCACCGTCGAGGACCCGGTATAGCAGATGGTGCCGTCCGAGACCACGTAGCACTGGACCCGGTTGGCCTGGAAGATGTTCAGGGCGTCGGCGAAGAGCCGGAACCCGCGGCCGCTCTGGCTTGCTCGGCTTCGCAACGAGCACCGTCGACGCGGCCGCGCTCAGCGCCAGCGCCAGCAGCACCGCCCGTGTGAGAACACGCTGACAACGCGAGAAACTGCATCCCGTCCTCCTTCAAAAGAAACGGTTACCCGCGACTCGCGTCTGCAACCACGGCCGTGGTTGCAGACGAGAGTCGCCGGTGCATTCGCTCAGAAGTTGATCTCGAAACCGAGGCGCGCCCGCCGGCCGGGGGCGGTATGGTACTGCTCGCCGCGAGCCACGTCGTACAGCGCGTTAATGGCGTTGGTCTGCTCTTCGACGGAATAGGTGCCGTCGCCGTTGCCGTACCGCTGCTCCGCCCGGATCAGGTAGATGCAGTTGGCGGCGGCCGGGGCGTTGCCCTTGCTCGCTGATCCAGTTGCCGCAACCGGTCCGCCGGTCGGCCACGCCGCCGAAGGTCAGATCGATGTCGCCGTCGGCCCGAGCGCACCGTTGGCCCGAGCCTCGGTCGCCAGGTCGCCGAGATCGGCATCGAGGTTGGCGTCCCGCTCCACATCGTTCTTGGTGTCGCCGTTGACCGCGAACACCTGCAGCACGTTCTCGAAGTTGAACAGGTTGCGCACGTCGAGATAGCCGTCAGGTCCAGTGTGCCCAACCCGAAGCCTTTGGTGAGCCGGATGTTGAACTCCTTGAAGGCCGGCAGCCGCTGGGTGTTGAGCCCCTCGGGGAAGACGCCGTTGGCAGTTCTTGATCGAGAGACACTGTTCTCCTCGGCGCGATTCGCCGCACTTGGTGTACGCCGTGCCGCTGGTGTAGCGGAAGGTGCTGAACAGCGCTCACGTTCCGCAGTACGGTACCCATCACCGTTCCCTGCTGGAAGTCGCCCGGGAAGGTGACGGAGAAGGCGCCCGTGAGGGCGTGGGGCCGGCTGTCGTCGGTCGGCAGGATGCCCTGCGGCGGCGGCTGCGCGCCATTGTTGCCGCCGACCTGGTTCACGATCCGCGAGCCGTAGTTGAGGTAGGTGAACGGATCGGAGCCGGTGTTCTTCGCCTCCTGGAACGAGTAGGCGACCGTGCCGTTGAAGAAGTTGCCGAAGCGGCGGTCGAGCCGGACGTCGATGCCGCGGGTGTTGCCGAAGTCCAGGTTGGTCAGGAAGCGGAAGTCGTTGCTCCGGTTCGCCGGCAGCGGGTCGAAGAGCGTCGACCAGCCGGGCGGCCGGGTCGGCACGATGTCCTTGTTGTAGGCCGCCATGTCCAGCACCATGTCGTCGCTGAAGGCGTGCCGGATGCCGAACTCGAAGGTGATGGTCTTGCCGAAGTCGAGATCGGAGCCGTAGAACTGGTTGCGTGTTGGTGATGGCGAGTCGGTGTTGATCCGCCCAGCATCAGCCCGAAGTCGGGCGCCTGCACCTGGTGCGCGTAGCACAGCCGGAAGTTGGTGCGGTCGGTGACCGGGAACGACACCTGCACGTGCGGGCTCAGGTAGGAGTGGCTCTGGTCCTCGGGCAACAGCGAGTCGGGTTGGTCGAGATCGAAGCTCGGGGTTGCTGGGATGCGCGGGAATGCTAGCGATGCCGTCGGGAACCCGGTGACGAAGGGCCGCGAGGCCGCGGTGTCGTAGAAGTCGTAGCGCAGCCCACCGACCACGACCACGTCGCCCAGGTCGAGCCGGTCTTCGACGAAGAGGTTCCAGCGGATCGGGCTTCTCGATGATAGGCGTCGGAGAAGAGCTGGTGTCTCCAGGAAGTGGGTGTAGCTCGTCATGGTGTACTGGGTGAATTCGCCGCCCAGCTTGAGCCGGTTGTAGCGGTCCACCTGCCAGTCGAGCGTGGCCTTGCCGATATAGCGATCTTCCTTGATACAGGCTGACCGCGGCTCGTGACTCGAACGTCGTTGGTGTAGCGGCCCGCCCGACCATGCCCCAGGTAGAGGTCCATCGTGATGGCGAAGTTCTCGTCCCGAGTCATACAGCCCGTAGGCGTTGTTGCGAGTACTGATCGACCAGTAGCGTACTGCCGGTTGATTCGAGGTTGATCAGGGTGACCGCCGGCGCCCGGTGTGTTAGCCGGAAGTTGTCGATCAGCCCGTCGGTCCAGCGGGAAGTTTCGAAGTCGAATCGAAGTCGAGCGCGAGCCCAGATGAAGCCCCGAACGGATCGCGGCTGTACTCAGCTCGCTCTCGCGTGGTCAGCGGGCCGCTGGTCGTCTGGTCCTGTCTGGTACGAGAGAGCAGGTCGCAGCGCCAGGGCCCGCTCGGCGGACTTGCTCAGGTTCTGGGTCCAGTTCAGCGTCAGCGACGTTGTTCCAGTTGCTGAAACCCCGGAGGTTCGGCCGCTGTACAGATGTCCGTAGGTCAGCACGTAGCCGACGTGGCCGCGTTCTCGTTGAACTGGCGCCCCTGGAACTGGCTGCCGGCCAGCGCCGTCAGCGAGATCCGCGAGCCGGTGCCGTAGGTGTAATTCAGCTTGCCAGTGAGCGAGTAGGTGGAGCGGGCCGAATAGCGGGCACCCGCACGCCCTGGCAGTCCACCCCGTAGTTGTTCGCGGATCTCGCGTAGTCGTCGCTGGAGGCCGAGCCGGCGTTCGCGAACTCGTCGCAGTCGCCCCGGTAGATGGCGTAGTTGTAGACGATCGACGGTATCGGCCGTGAGTCTCGTCCGCGCGTGCGGATCGTCCAACGCGCTCGGCACCGCCACCGTGGTGTCGAGCCCGCCTGCACGAAGAGCGGGAAGTTCTGGCTGTCGAACCCGGCCTTGATCGACTTCTGGCCGTCCACGCGCCGGAGAGCGAAGAAGGTGAGATTGCTGGCGATCGGGCCGCCGAAGCTGGCCTCGATCCGGTTGAAGCCGACGCCGTGGAACGCGCCCATCGGCTCGTCGGTCTCGTACGGAGAGGTTCCCGGTAAAGTCGGTGCCGCCGGTCCGGGTGTCGATCGAGACGATACCCCGGACTGCGCGTTGCCGAACTCGGCCGAGGACGATCCCGTGGTCACCGACGCCTCCTCGAACGAGTTGGTGCCGACCGTGATCTCGGTGCCCGGTGAGCCCTGCCGAGGTGTCGCCGCGATACCCGGCCTGGGCACCGGCACGCCGTCCACATAGGTCACCGCCTCGTCGGTGCGGCCGCCGCGGATCGACAGGATGTTGCCGGCCGCGTTGTTGCTGGTGGTGGTGCAGGACTCCGGGTTGCAGGGCCAGCACGTTGTTGAGCCGGTCGACCGGGAGATTCTCGGTGAAGTCCCCGTCGATCCGCTGCTTGGTGGTCACTTCGTCGCGCGGCACCAGCGGCTGGGTCTGGGTGACCACGGTGATCTCCTCGATCTCGACCGGGGTCTGCTCCAGCTGGACATCGACCGTGATCGGTCTGGCCGGCCAGCACCTTGACGCCTCGACCTGGGTGGCCTTGTACCCGATGTAACGCGGCGCGGACTGCGACCGTCGCCCGCGGGCACGTTGTTGAAGAAGTAGTAGCCCTGCGGGTTCGTGAGGGTGTTGAACGCCGTCCCCACGATGAAAACCTGGGCGTTAGCGATGGGTGCGCCGGCCTGATCGCGCACCCTGCCTTCGATCTTACCAGTCGACCCCTGGGCGAGGAGCGAGCTCGCTCCCAGGCCCAGCGCGACTGCCGCGAGCGCGATAAATCGCGCGGCGCGTGCGAAGGCGCTGACACGGCATTGCTTCATGGATACGTCCTCCAAAGGCGTGAGACTGCAGGTCCTGCCGACTTGGAGCGGGGAGACGCACGCCTCCCCAGGGCTCAGAGGCCACCTTCGGGATGCGACTGCTGTGGGAGTTCTTCCTGCATGTGAAGTGGGGGCGGCGATGTCCAAAGGGTGAACATCACACAACCGACCGCGGCCCGGTCGGCCCGCTAATATGAAGCGCGCAAAATCTCGTGTCAAGCAAGCGTCACGACACGGCACCCGACTTGCGATTCCGATGTAACTCTCTGAAACCGAGCTAGTTGCCCGATGAAACGGAAACGCGTCGCACTCCTGATGCTGCGCTGCGCGCGCACGCGCCTGCGAAATCTTCCGGTAGAGATCGGCTGTCGTCGGGATGCACTCGGATTCGAGCGCTGCGATGTTAACCAGCGCGTCGCCAAATGGGAAGAGGGCGATGCCACCGACCGCTCGCCGCCTTCCCGCGAGAGTCGCAGAGCGGAACGTCTCCCGCTCGGCGAATGCCGACGCTCAGCCGAGCACCAGCTCCTGCTGCGCCTCGGTCGGCGTCATCTCCGGACCGTGTGCCCCCCAGTACATGTTCACCTCGCTCCGCACTCCGAACTCACCGGGCAGGTAGATCCCGGGCTCGACTGAAAATCCGACACCCGGCATCAGCAGCCGGTCGTCGTGGGTCTCGTAGTCATCCAGGTGCGGCCCCGAGCCGTGGAGGTCCCGGTCGATCGAGTGGCCGGTGCGGTGCACGAACGCCTCGCCGTAGCCCGCGGCCTCCACCACCCGGCGCGCGGCGCGGTCGGCCTCGTACCCCGCGATGGCGCGGCCGGACGCCGCCGCGGAGCGCACCGCGCTGACGGCCGCGTCGCGCGCCTGGCGCACGACGTGCCAGACTTCGACGACCCGCTCGGGCGGCCGCGGCCCCGCGAAACCCATCCAGGTTTGATCGGCGAAGACGGTCGTGCGCCGGCGTCCCGCCCACAGGTCGAGCAGCACCACCTGGTCGCGCCGGAGCGCCGCGTCGCTCCCCGGGTGGGGCTCGTAGTGCGGGTTCGCGGAGTTGGCGCCGAAGGCGACGATCGGTGGCGTGTCGAAGACCAGACCGCGCGCCTCCACCGCCGCCACGACGCGCGCCTGCAGCGCCGACTCGGTCAGGCCGCCGTCGGCCTCCCGGACCGCGCGGGCCAGCTCGTCGCGCGCCACCTGCGCGAGGATCTCAGCCGCCGCCCGGTGATCCTCGATCTCCTCTGCCGTCCACCGGGCGGCAAAGCGGGACACCAGCTCGCCGGACGGCACGACCGTGGCGCCGAGCCGGCGCACCAGCTCCACGACGCCATAGGGCACCCGGTCGAGATACGGCACCGCGTCTTCCGGCGAGATCTCCATCGCGAGCGTGCGGCCCTCCACCAGCGAGCCGAGGGCTTCGTGCAGCTCCTCCCAACGGGAGTACGGGATGATCCTTCCGGGAAACCCCTCCAGCGGCTGGAGCTCGATGCGGTGCGCCACGGCCACCGGATCGCCGTCGGCCGGCAGCAGGACGAAGAGCCGCCGGGTGCTGAGCCCGCCCTCCGGCAGGCCGATCACCCGCCGGGCGACCGGATTGAGGCCGTGAAATTCGAAGAGCAGCCAGCCGTCGGCCCCGGCCGTCGCGAGCGCCTCGCGGAGCTCGCCGCGCGCCGGGATCACTCGTAGACCTCCGCCGCCGCGCACTGCCAGACGCACGCCTCCGCCCCCCGCGACCGGCACTGCTCGTGGAGCATCGCGCCCTCGAAGTGGGTGAGCAGCCGGAGCAGCTCGCCGTAGGCGGCGCCGTAGAAGGCGCAGGCCGCGCCGTCGGGCATCGCCACGATCGAGAGCGGCTCCTCCATCGCCACCTCGTTTCCCTCCGGCCGGAGCCGCAGCTCGCCGCCGAAGACCCGGCGCGCCAGCCGCCCGACCGACCGGTGCGCGAGCCGCCGACCCATCCCGCTCGCGGACGCGCGGACCAGCGGGCCCGCCTTCCGCGCTCGCGCGGCGTAGCGCGCCGCCCGCCGTCCGGCGTCGGCGAAGACGAGAGATGCGTCCGGCCGCCGACCCACGAGGCGAAGCACCGACACGGCCTCGTCGAAGTCCACGCCGGCGTCCCGGTCCACCGCCTGCCGATAGCGCTGGATCTGCGCCGCGACGGTCGGGCTCAGCCCGAGCCGGCGCACGACGATCTCCTCGGCGAGCTCGTCGAGACCGTCTTCGACCGGCGTGTCGAGATTCCGGATCGCCTCGAGCAGGCTGAGCGGAACGATGGCGGGAACGGAGGGAGGCTTGGACACGGGCGTGGCGGGGAAGTTATTGAGCGTCATATTGGCCGGTCAATGCCACGCGCGCTCCTGCCGCTCGAGCCCCCTGTGCCGGCGCTGGGGGCGGGGTGCGTCACTCTCGGCTCGCCTCAGCAGCATGAGCGACGGTACCCGTCAGAGCCTCGCGGCCCACGTGCCATGTCCTCTTGCGCCACCCGGACACCCCCGGGAACATTCCCCAATGGCTGAGCCTTCCGCCGCCGGTCGCTCCTTCGATGATGAGGCCCTGCCTCATCTGGACGCGCTGTATCGCGTGGCCCTGCGGCTCACCATGGACCCCAGCCAGGCCGAAGATCTGGTGCAGGACACCATGCTGAAGGCCTATCGGTCCTGGCGGCAGTACCGCCCGGGCACGAACGCCAAGGGCTGGCTCCTCACCATCCTCCGCAACACGTTCATCAACGACTATCGGCGCCGGAAGCTGGAGCCGATCGCGATGGATCTCGAGGCGGCCGAGCCGCATGCCATCACCCGGGAGATGGCGGAGTCCGACCCGGAGGGCGCGTTCTTCTCCCAGATCGTGGACGAGAAGGTGCTCGAGGCCATCGACGCCCTGCCGACCGAGTTCCGCGAGGTGCTGGTCCTGAGCGACATGGAGGGCATGAGCTACGCCGACATCGCCGAAACACTCCAGGTCCCCGTGGGCACGGTGAAGTCCCGGCTCTTCCGCGCACGCCGCCAGCTGCAAGGCGTCCTGTACGCGCACGCCGTCGAGATGGGCTACATCCGTCCCCGGAAGGGCTGACCCATGGCCGAGCCGATCGACTGCCGCGAAGCGAAGGCCCGCCTCGACGACTATCTCAAGCGCGAGCTCACCGCAGAGCTCGCGATCGAAGTCCGGGTCCACCTCGAGCGCTGCCGCAGCTGCTTCGACCAGTCCCGATTCGAGGAGAGCTTTCTGCGGATGCTGGAGCTGCGGGCGAAGCAGGAGGTCTGTCCCGGCCCGCTGCGCGAGCGCATCCTCCGCGCCCTGCGGCGAGAGGCCGACCAAGGCTGACGAATTTCGCCTCCGCCGCACTGGTGGCGGCGATCGCCGCCGCGCTCGCCTGGCGCACCGGCGGCCTCACCGGTCGAGGCGCCGTCGCGGCATGGGCGGTCGGAACGATGGTGATGTGGGGCACGGGATGGGGCGGCGGCGTGGTACTCGCCGCCTTTTTTGTCCCCAGCACCCTGATCTCCCGGGGCGCGCCGCCGCCGGTGACCGCGGACCCGAAGGAAGGACCGAGGGACACGCGGCAGGTGCTCGCCAACGGCGGGGTGGCGGCCCTCGTCTCCCTGCTCGGACTTCGGGATCCCGAGCTGGGACGGTGGCTCCTGACCTGCACCCTCGCGGCCGCCTCGGCGGACACCTGGGCCACGTCGCTCGGCGCGCGCAGCCCTACGCCGCCCCGTCTGCTCTGGAGCGGCCGGTCGGTACCGCGCGGCACCAACGGCGCGGTCACGCTGCTCGGTTGTATCGGAGCCGGGATCGGAGCGCTGATCGTCGCGGCCACCGGGGTGGCCGTCGGGGGCCCCCCGTCCCTCCTCCTTTCGGCGGCGCTGATAGGTTTCGCTGGGATGGTGACCGACTCCTGGCTCGGCGCCACGCTTCCAGGGCCGCTTCCACTGTCGGCGGTGCGACCAGGACAGTGAGTGGCCCATCCATCACTGCGGGGCCCCCACCGCTCACCGGGGAGGCGTGCGATGGCTGGACAACGACGGGGTCAACCTGACTGCCACGGCGGTCGCGGCCGCGCTCGGCTGCTTGGCCTGGGCGTGGCTCTGTCCCTGCTCCTGACCGCCTGCGGAGGGGACGCCGACGGGCCGGACGTCGCGGGGCCGGGCGGCGATCAGAGCGGCACGTCCGGCGGCGGCACCCTCGATGCCACGATCATCGGGAGCTGGCGCAACGTGGTGGTCGTCCAGGTGCCTGGAGATCTCCAGACCTGGACCACGGTGTGGACCTTCCAGGCCGACGGAGTCTGCCGGCAGACGCGTCGAGACCGAATCGCTGAGCGAAGGATTTCCGCGGGTGACCGAGCGGGACTGCAGCTTCGTCACCTCGGGCGGCCGTGTCGCGATCACGTTCGTCGGCGCCGGCACCGTCCAGTTCGGCTACTTCTTCGCCGACTTCTCGCCCGACCGCCTGGTCCTCGATGGCTTCGAGTACGAACGCCTCTCCTGACGTTTCCGCCGTAGACGTGCTGGTGGCGGGGTCCGGACCCGCGGGCAGCGCGACCGCCGCGCTTCTGGCCCGAGCCGGCGTGCGCGTCGCGCTGGTGGACCGCGCCGCCTTTCCCCGCGACAAGGCCTGCTCCGAGTACATGAGCCCCGAGGCCGTCCGCATCCTGGACCGGCTCGGCGTGGTAGCATCACTGGAGGCGGCGGGCGGCCAACCTCTCACGGGGACCGCCGTCACCGCGTCGCGTGGCTCCCGGCTGCATGGTGAGTTCGCCCGGGCCGGACACCGTCCGTTCCGGGCGACCGGGCTCTCGGTGTCCCGTCGGATCCTGGATGACCGACTGGTCGAGGCCGCGCGCGCCGCGGGAGCGGAGGTGCTCGAACGCGCCACGCTCGAGGAGCTGCTGTATGAGCGGGGCGGCGTCGCCGGCGCAGTCCTCCGGGATCCGGATGGGCGGAGCCGGACGGTTCGCGCCAGGCTGACGGTCGGCGCCGATGGGCTGCGCTCGGTCGTCGCCCGGCGGCTGGGCGAAAGACGATACGGGCGGCCACGCCGAGTCGCCTTCGTGGCGCATCTGGACGGCGTGGACGGAATGGACTCTTCGGCCGAGATGCACGTCGGCGCCCGCGGGTACGTCGGTCTCAATCCGCTCGGTGGCGGACGGACCAACGTGACGCTGGTGGTGCCGGCCGATCGGGCCCGGGCCGCGCGCGGCCGGGCCGAGGCGTATTACCTCGAGGGCCTACGCGAATTCCCCGATGTCCTGTGGCGCGTCGAGCGTGCGCGGATCGCGCGACCAGTGCTCGCAACCGGGCCGTTCGCCGCCTGGTCGGGACGGGTCACGGCCGACGGCGTCGCGCTGGTCGGCGATGCCGCGGACTTCTTCGACCCGTTCACCGGCGAGGGGATCTATTGCGCCCTTCGCGGTGCGGAGCTGCTGTCGGCCACCGCGCTCGAAGTCATCGATCGGAAGGGGCGCGTCTCCGCACGGGACCTGGCGGCGTATCGTCGGCACCGCCGGCGCGCTTTCGCCGGGAAGTGGGCGGTCGAGCGCCTGGTGGGATATGCGATGGAGTTCCCCCGGCTGTTCGATCGCGCGGTGGGCCGCCTGCACCGCCGGGGAATGGCCCACACCTTTATCGGCGTCACCGGCGACTTCGTGCCGGCCCGCGCCGTGCTCAACCCGCTGTTCCTGGCCCGGATGGTATTCTGACCGCCACCGAACTCGACTCCGCCCAGTTTCGACAGCTGCTCGGCCGGTTCGCCACCGGCGTCACCGTCATCACCATCGACGGCTCGGACGCGCGCCCGCTGGGGATGACCGCGAGCAGTCTGGCCTCGGTATCGCTTCACCCGCCGCTGGTTTCGGTGTGTATCGATCACACCGCGGACCTGCACGATGCCATCGTCGCGAGCGAGCGGTTCGTGGTGAACGTCCTCTCGAGCAGTCAGGAGACGCTCGCACGCCGCTTCGCCGACCAGCACGACGACCGGTTCGACGGCGTCGGATACCATCGAAGTCCGGACGGGCTGGTCCTGCTGGATGGAGCGCTGGCGCACATCGAGTGCGAGCGCTACGCCACGCATCCCGGTGGTGATCACACCATCGTCCTCGGCCGCGTGATCGGCGGCGGCACCGCGGAGGAGCATCCGCTCCTGTACTACCGCGGCGGCTACGCTTCGCTGGGATGACAGTGGAGCCCCTCACGCTGAGTCCGGTCGGCACCGAGCTGCTCGACGACCCCGCCGCCGATCCGGGCGCCGTCGCCGAGTCGCTGAGGAACATCGCCCGGTCCAACCGCTGGTTCGGCGGCAGTGCGGCGGTCCTGCACGGCGTTTCGCGCGTCCTCGCCGGCGTGCCTCGCGGCACACGGCTCACGCTGCTCGACCTGGGCACGGGTGCCGGTGACCTCCCGCTTGCTGCCGCGCGCCGCGCGGCGCGGAAGGGCATCCGGCTGCTGCCGCTCGGGCTCGAGCGCAGCCGGGTCGCCGCGGCATTGGCCCGGGATTCGGGAATCCCCTGCGCCGTGGCATGCGCCGGAGCCCCGCCGTTCCGCCCCAAGTCGGTGGACATCGTCATGGTGAGCCAGGTGATCCATCACCTGGAGACCGCCTCCGCCATCCGTCTGCTCCGGACCTGCGATCGTCTGGCCCGGCGCGGCGTCGTCGTGTCCGACCTCCGACGTGGCCGGCTGGCTCGCGTGGCCTTCTGGGTCGGCGCTCGTGTGCTGCGGTTCGATCCGTTCACTCTGTCCGACGGCCTTACCTCGATCCGGCGCGGTTACACCGCCGGAGAGCTGCGCAACCTGCTCGCGTCGGCGGGCATCACGGGAAGAGTGTCCCGCCGCCCGGGGTACCGGCTGGTCGCGACCTGGACTCCCGGCCCCTGATGCGGACCGTGGACCGGATCCGGATGCGCGCGCCGGCGGAGCGCGTCCTCGCCGCCGCCGCTGACGTGGAGCGCTGGCCCGAGATCCTCCCCCACTACCGGTGGGTTCGAATGCTGGAGCGCGTGGATGAGGGAGGCGTCGTGGAGATGGCGGCCTGGCGGCCGTTCGGCATCCTGAACTACCCGACGTGGTGGGTCTCCGAGATGCGGGTGGACCGACGCGCGCCGGCGGTGCATTACCGGCACATCCGGGGCATCACGACAGGCATGGACGTCGTCTGGCGCATCGAGCCGAAAGGCGACGATACCGAAGTGACCATCGTGCACGACTGGACCGGACCCCGCTGGCCCCTCATCGGCCGCCCGGCGGCGAGCTGGATCATCGGTCCTGTCTTCATTCATGGTATTGCGTCGCGGACGCTGGCCGGCATCGCGAAGCATGTCGAGGCCGGCCCAGTCAGGAACTAGTCATGCAGCAGCGCAGAGTCGTCATCACGGGAATCGGTGCCGTTACTCCCATCGGTCTTGGCGTGGCCGGCCTGTGGGAGGGCCTGCAGCGGCGAGAGTCGGCGGTGCGTTGTATCACCCGGTTCGATCCCACTCCCTTCAAGTCGAGGATCGCCGGCGAGATCGACGGGTTCCATCCCACCGACCACATCGAGGAGCGCCGCGCGCGCCGACTGGACCGCTACTCGCAGTTCACCATCGCGGCGACGCGCATGGCCCTCGCCGATGCTCACCTCGACCTTGAGCGGGAAGACCCGGACAGCATCGGGGCGATGATGGGCACCGCGCTCGGCGGCGTGGCCCACGGCGAGCGGCAGTACCACAATTTCCTGCGCGGCGGTGTCCGCGAGGTGGACCCGGCCCTCGCCCTCACCGTGTTCGCCGGCGCGGCCAGCTGCAACATCGCGATCGAGTTCGGCTGCACCGGCCCCAACTCGACCAACGGCATGAGCTGCGCGTCCGGCGCCATCGCCATCGGCGAGGGGTTCCGCGCCATCGTGCGGGGCGAGGCGGACGTGATGATCACCGGCGGCGCGGAGGCGCCGCTGGCCCCGCTCTGCTTCGGCGCGTTCGCCATCATCCGGGCGATGTCCACCCGGAACGACGACCCCGCCCGGGCCAGCCGGCCGTTCGACGCCGGACGGGACGGGTTCGTGATGGCGGAAGGCTCGGCCGTGCTGATTCTGGAGGAGCACGGACACGCCCTCGCCCGTGGGGCGCCGATTTACGCGGAGGTATGCGGCTACGGTCTCACCAACGACGCCTGGCACATGACCGCCCCGCGTCCGGACGGCCGGCAGGCCGCGCGCTGCATGCGCCTTGCGCTGGCGGAAGCGGGGGTCGCGCCGGAGGAGATCGGATACATCAACGCGCACGGCTCATCCACCCCACTCAACGACCCGACCGAGACCTCCTCGATCAAGCAGGTGTTCGGCGATCACGCCTATCGGGTCGCGCTCAGCGGCACGAAGGGCTACTACGGCCATGCCCTCGGCGCGAGCGGGGCGATCGAGGCGGCCATCTGCGCCCTCGCCAGCCGGAATGGCTGGCTGCCTCCCACGGTCAACCTCGAGGTCCCCGATCCGGAGTGCGACCTCGGCCTCATCACCGGGGACGGGCTGCCCCAGTCGCCCACCTATATCCTCAGCAACTCCTTCGGCTTCGGCGGAATCAACGCGGCGCTGGTCTTTCGGCGGACGTCCTTCTAGATTCGCGGCTTCCCGCGTCACCCCTTCTGGAGACAGACTGATGCCATCGTTGTTTCGCCGCGCGTTCGCGGAAGCACTGGGTACGTTCGCCCTGGTCTTTTTCGGAGCCGGCGCCGTCGCGAGCAAGTACTATCCCGACGCGACCTTCGGGATCTTCGGCGTCGCGGTCGCCCACGGACTCGTGCTCGCGGTCATGATCACGGCGCTGATGGGGATCTCGGGCGGCCACCTGAACCCGGCCGTCACGGTTGGACTGCTCGTGACCCGGCGGATCCGCGTCCCTGACGCGGCCGTATACATCGTGGCTCAGCTGCTCGGGGCCGTGATCGCGGCCTTGCTGCTCAAAGAGGTGTATCCCCCGGGCGTCATCAAGCCCATCTCCTTAGGCACGCCGACCATCGCCGCCACCATCCAGTTGCCGCAGGCGATCCTGATGGAGGCGATCATGGCCTTCTTCCTGGTATCGGCGGTGTTCGGGACCGTCATCAACCCCGATTCTCCCCGCATCGGTGGATTCGGGATCGGTTTGACCTTGCTGTTCTGCGTCCTGGTCGGGGGACCGCTGACCGGCGCGGCAGTGAACCCGGCCCGGGCCTTCGGTCCGGCGCTGGTCTCGGGCCAGTGGGTCGCGCATGCCGCCTACTGGGTGGGGCCGATTCTGGGAGGGATCGTCGCGGCCCTGGTGTGGGAGCACTTCCTGTTGCCACCGGAGGCCCGAGTGCGGCGATAGAGGGATCTCGTCAGTCCCGCAGCGCTCGCCGAGCACGTCTCCAGACTGAAAGCACGTAGCCCAGGAGAATCGCCGCCGTCAGCACGTAGGCGGCGATCATGTATCCACCGTTCTCAGGCGGCATCGCCGGACTCCCGCGCCTCCTCCGCCAGCGCCACCCCGTACCGCGTCGTGACCAGCCCGATGTACAGCACCGTGAAGACGAGCATGGACAGCAGCAGCGTCCGCAGCATCACCGGTGGCAGGGACGGGGCGCTTGGCTTGAGCACGATCGGCTGAGGGTGCAGCGTGCGAAACAGGTAGACGCTCAGATGAACGAACGGCACCAGCAACATGCCCAGGATGCCCACCACCGCGCTGAACCGCGCCCGCTCGCCCGGATCCTGCAGGGCTGCCCGCAGCGCCAGATACCCGATGAAGAGGAAGAAGAGAAAGAGGGTCAGCGTGAGTCTGGCGTCCCAGGTCCACCACGTGCCCCAGATCGGCTTGGCCCAGATCGGTCCGGTGGTGAGCATCACGAGGCTGAACGCCACGCCGACCTCGGCGGAGGAGGCGGCGAATCGGTCGAGCCGGGCGTCGTGCAGCCAGAGATAGAGCGCGCTGGTGATTCCGACCAGCGAGAAGGCGAGCAACGCGCTCCAGGCCGACGGCACGTGGAGGTAGAAGATCTTCTGCGCCAGGCCCTGGCGCGCCTCCATTGGCGTGAATCCGAGGACCAACACGTAGATCCCGGCGAGCCCGACCAGGGCGCCGGCGATCGTCCCCAGCCCGCGCCGGACGATCGGCCCGGCCGCGGTCGCATCGCTCATTCGTCCACCACCGCCGAAAAGACCAGCATACAGAGCGTCACGAAGACCACGTCATAGAGAGCGAGTAACCTAAGCCAGCCCCACACCTCGCTCAACGGACGGTCGTTCAGCAGGCGGGACGTGGCCTGGACCGCTCCGATGAGCGGCGGCACCATGAACGGCAGGAGCAGGACCGGGAGCATCAGCTCTGCGAACCGGGTCCGGACCGCCATCGCGCTGAAGATCGTGCCCACCGCGACGAAGCCGATGGTGGCCAGCACCGTGACCCCGACGATGCCGGGCAGCGCTCTGCCCAAGTCCACGTTGAAGAACAGCACGAAAAGCGGCAGCGTCACCGCCTCGACGGTCCCGACGAAGGCGAGGTTGGCGAGCAGCTTTCCCAGGAACAGCGCCTCGCGCGGGACTGGCGCCAGGAGCAGCCCGTCGAGCGCCCCGTTCTCCCGCTCGATGGTGAACGCGCGATTGAGCGCCACCATGGCGGCCAGTGCGAAGGTCACCCACAGGACGCTCGGGGCCAGGTCCACCGCCGCGATCGCGGTCGGGTCGCGAGCGAAGTTGAACACCACCAGGACCAGCGCCGCGAAGACCGTCGCGGAGAGGAGGGCGGTCCGGCTTCGGAGCTCCGCCCGCACGTCCTTGGCGGCGATGGCGAGCGCCAGGCGAACCGCCTCACGCACCGATCAACCCGTGGTAGCGGGGAAGGAAGTCCTCCACCGACCCGGCGCGCGTTTCCACCGCGGCCCAGCGACCGTCCACCAGCACCGCGACACGGTTCGCCACGGTCCACACCTCACTCAGGTGGTGGGTGACGATGACCACCCCGAGACCCTCGGCCAATCTTCGCCGCAGCTCCTCTCGCAGTCGCTCAGCCGATGCCGCGTCGAGTCCCGTGAAGGGCTCATCCAGCAGCAGCACCCGGGGTTGGTGGAGCAGCGCGCGGGCTATTGCGGCCCGCTGGGTGAGGCCGCGACTCAATCGCCGGGGTGATTCATCGGCCCGGTTGGCCAAGCCGGCCGCTTCCAGCGCGGCGAGAGACGCCTCGCGCGGACGCTCCAGACCGTAGAGCGTGGCCGCGAACATCAGGTTCTCGAGCAGCGTGAGGTCGTCGTACAGCAGCGACTGGTGGGACACGAGGCCCAGGGCGCGCCGTACCTCGCCCTCGCCTCGAGCCAGCGGATGCCCGAGGACCCGGACCTCGCCGGACGTCGGCCGCATCAGGCCGGCGAGCAGCCGAAGGAGCGTGGTCTTCCCCGCTCCGTTGGGCCCCGCTACGGCCAGCGCTTCGCCCGGCGCGAGGGCCAGATCGATGTCCCGGAGTACTCGCCTGCGCCCGAAGGACCGCCCAAGTCCGCGGGCCTCGAGCAGAGGGCCGTCAGAGGACGGCATCAATACGGGCGCCGAGCTCGTCGAGACGGAAGGGTTTGACGATGTAACCGGAATGGGGGAGATCGAGGACCTTGAGCTGGGGCTCGATGCTCATGTAGGCCGTGGTGATGATCACGGGGAGCTCGGGCAGATCCACGCGAATGCGACGCAACAGGTCGACGCCGTCCGTGTCGGGCAGCCGCATATCCAGCACCGCGACGTCTGGCCGTTGTTGCTTGAGCAGTTCCAGCGCCTCGGCGCCGGTCGATGCGAAGACCAGGTCGTAACGGGGCCGGAACGCACGCTCGTAACTCAATCGCAACGCCGGCTCATCCTCGACGATCAGGACTCGTCGGCGGCGGGACGGCTGGGTCATTCCGCTGCCCCCAGGGGAAAGGCGTACACTAACGCCTTCCCGAGGGGTCGTCCATAGTGCGAGCGCGGCGCTCCGTGCTGCGGAGCGCTCGCTCAGGCATCATCGAGCTCGAAGAGGTCGGAGAGTTTCGTGAGTACGAGGAGGAAACGGATCTCCTCGCTGGCGTGCCGTAGGGCCACCGCCTGTCGGCGCTCGGACGCATGACGCTGGATCAGCATCAGGACGCCCAGTCCGGCCGAGTCGATCTCACGGGTGTAGGAGAGGTCGATCACCAGCCGCCCGGAACCTTCGGGCATCTCGTCGAGCAGCTGGCTCGCAGCCTTCCGTATTTCGACCCGGGTGTTCAACCCGAGCCGCTCGGGCGCGGTCAGTCCGCGCACCACGTCCTGCGGGGTCCTCATCCATCCTCCTTCGGCACCGAGCTATCTCACCGAGTTGCGTGGCGAGACCTCTAGTTTTGCGGCCCCGGATCACTCCGGGTGTGCTCTTATCGGGCGGATCGACGCCTGGCCGCCGGCATGACGCGGCTGCGCATCGGAGAAGGGCGAGTCTGGTGCCAGTGGGGGCAAGTTGATGGACTGATATGAGTTGAGACTATGCCCAGACCCGCTAGTGCGACTGCTTGCGTAGTACTCCGCGGCATTCTACTGCAAAGGACCGGGGATGGTAAGAAGGGGGGTGCTGCGGGGAGATATGCGCAACTCGCCGCACTTCTCTAGAACTGGATCTGCGCTCCCAGCTCCACCACGCGGTTCGGCGGGATGTTGAAGAACGCGGTCGCGGACTGTGCGTTCCGGGCCATGAAGATGAACAGCTTCTTTCGCCAGCGGGCCATCGAGGCCACGGGTGGGGTCGGCGACCCCGCCGGCGGTGGCGGCCCCGTTCGCGGGCGCCTTTCGGCGAGGATCAGTGTCTCGCGGCCTAGATAGTAGGAGGTGTTCGGCAGTTTGACGGCCACCGGCTTTCCGTCGGCGTCACCCCGCGCCAACAGCCGGAGCACGCCGGGAACGTCCGGCGTCTCCATGAACCCATAGCGGGCCACCACCTGGTAGAAGGACTCCCCCAGCTCCTTGCAAACCACCCGCTCATCGAGGTCCAGGTGGGGTAGCTCCTCGGTGACGACCGACAACAGCATCACCTTCTCGTGCAACACCTGGTTGTGTTTCAGGTGATGCAGGAGAACCGCGGGAGCGCCGTTGGAGTGCGGGGTGAGGAACACGGCGGTCCCATGCACTCGGGCTGGCTTCCGCCGGTGGATGTCCTGGAGGAAGAGCTCTATGGGGAGGGTGTTCTCCTGCACGATCCCCTCCAGCCGTACCCTCCCCTTCTTCCAGGTGGACATCAGCACGTAGACGATGATCGCCACGACCAGCGGCACCCAGCCGCCGTCCGGGATCTTGAGCAGGTTGGCGCCGACGAAGGACAGATCCACGAGCAAGAACACCGACGTCAGCGCGGCGATCGCCCACGGACTCCACCCCCACCTCTTGTAAGCCACCACGGCGAGCAGGATGTTCGTGATTGCCATGGTCATGGCGACGGCGATGCCGTAGGCCGCCGCCAGGCTGCTCGACGTGCCGAAGCCGACCACCAGCCCGAGGCAGGCGATCATGAGCATGGTGTTGACGGTGGGGATGTAGATCTGGCCGATATGGGTGGTGGAGGTGTGGACGATCCGCATCCTCGGACAGTAGCCCAGCTGCACCGCCTGTCGGGTGAGGGAGAACGCCCCCGAGATCAGCGCCTGCGACGCGACCACGGCCGCGGCCGTCGCGACCACCACCATCGGGTAGAGCGCCCATTCGGGGACCAGAGAGTAGAACGGGTTCTTCGCCGCCGAGGGATCGTGCAGCAGGTAGGCACCCTGCCCGAAGTAGTTCAGCACCAGCGCCGGCAGCACCACCATGAACCAGGCGACCCGAATCGGTCGGCGGCCGAAGTGACCCATGTCGGCGTAGAGGGCCTCGCCTCCGGTGACCACCAGAACGACCGAGGCCAGGATGGTAAGCCCCCCGGTTCCCTCCCGCCGGAAGAAGTCGATGGCGTGCCACGGATTGAGCGCCTGCAGCACAGCGGGCTCCCGCACGATCCCGTGGATCCCGAGCAGCGCGATGCAGACGAACCAGACGGCGGTGATCGGACCGAACACCGCGCCGACCCCGGCGGTCCCGCGTTTCTGAAAGGCGAAGAGCGCGAGGATGATCCCGAACGCGACCGGCACGACCCAGTGGGACAGCGCCGGGGTGGCGACGGCGAGGCCCTCGACCGCACCCAGCACGGAGATCGCCGGGGTGATGATGCCATCGCCGTAGAGGAGCGCGGCGCCGAACAGCCCGACCGCGACCAGCAGACGCCCTGCCGTCGTGAGACTCCCGCTCGGTCGGGCCAGCGCCAGCAAGGCGAGAATCCCGCCCTCGCCGCGGTTGTCGGCCCGCATGACGATGGACAGGTACTTGAAGGTGACGACGAAATTCAGCGCCCAGAAGATGAGCGAGAGGATGCCGAGCACGTTCTCGGTGGACACGGGAAAGCTGTGCGCCCCGGAGAAGCTCTCCTTGAGCGCATACAGCGGACTGGTCCCGATGTCACCGTAAACGACCCCGAGCGCTCCAAGCGCGAGCGTTGCCAGCGCTCGGCCGGAGGGCGGAGCCTTGGAGGTGGCGGACACGCTAGTAGTTTGGATCCAAGCTCAATTGGTGGCGCGGGGGGCCAGGGAGTCCACCAGTCGGGCGATCGCGTCGGAATCGATCCTGCCGCGATACAATCGGTCGCCGACCAGAAGCGTCGGGGTCGAGCCCACGCCCAACCGAGTCCCTTCTTCGTAGCTGGCCTGAATCCGACCCGCATATTTGCCGGACTTCATGCAATCGTCATAGCGGCCGAGGTCGAGGCCGACGGCGCGGGCGTACTCCCGGAAATGATCCGCGGCATCGCCACCGGCCCACTCGCCCTGCCCCTGATAGATCCGGTCGTGCTGCTGCCAATACTTGCCCTGCTCGTCGGCGCAGGCGGCCGAATGCGCCGCCAACCGGGCGAACTGGTGCTGCTGAAGCGGGAAGTCGCGATAGCGCCAGCGCAGTCGGCCGGTCCGGATCAGCCGCTCCTCGATCGTGGGCATCTGCAGGGTCGCAAACGTCTGGCAGAACGGGCACTGGTAGTCGGCGAACTCGGTGATCTCGACCGGCGCGCTCTCCGAGCCCTTGATGTATCCCCGGAACCCGGCCGTGTCGGACGCCTGGACGGTCACGTTGGCCGGCACGCTTAAGGTCTTGGGCCGGCTCATCAGGTACCCGAGAAGCCCGAGGCCGACGACCGCCACCCCAGCCAGGATGGCATAGAAGCGCTTCATTCCGTCGGGCGTTGCCGCCATGGCTCGTCATCCTCCGGCTCGTCTGGGGAATAGGGATCCTGCCGCTGCGCGTCCTCGACGATCCGCCGGCTGTCCGCGACTTCGGGCGTATCGTAAGTGCTCCTGACCTCGTAATGAAACAGCTCGGATCTGGCATCCCCCATCATTCGCAGCAGTTCGGGGGCCCCGCCGAGAAGCTGACCCTCGCGATCCAGTTCCTGGATGCGGTTGGCCAGCGCCCGAAGCAGGTCCGCCAGCCGGTCTGCCCGAGCCTGGTCATAGACTTCATCGTGCTCTGCCATGGCTACCTCGAGGACCGGGTCGTCCTCGGTTGGGTTCGAATGGACGCTGACGGAAAAGATAATGAAAGGCGGGTGTGGAGGCTGTCCGAGCACGACCTGAAACCGTGGCACCGAATTAGCTGTTAGGGCTGCGTGGAATGTGACTTGGAAGCCTTTGCACCATTTGGTGCAATCCAATTATATTCCCACGGGTACCCCCTTGGAACCGTGCCTCCGGGCCGCGAAAGGACCTGCATGAACAAGAAGAAACTCCGGCGTGAACCCGAAGCGGTGTCGTTTGCCCAGGCCCGTGACGAGCTGTTCAGTCACATTCTCCGCTGCGGGGTCATCGATGCCCTTCCGGAGCACCAGAAGGACTGGCTGGATGACACGATGCTGTATCTCGCTGACAGATATGAAGATCTCGGCGAGGACGAGCGGAGCCAGTTGCGCGTCCTGGGCGAGCGTTTCTGCCAGCCCGTTCAGCGCAAGGCCGAGCCAGTCGAGACGGGCGCCGCCTGAGCCTGACTGATGTGACGCAACGCCCCGGGGCCTGACCGCCCCGGGGCGTTTCTTATTTGAGGAAGCGCCAGCGATAGCCGCCGGCTATTCGTATGCCCCCTCCCACCCCGCCCTCCACAAACCAACCGGTTGCTCCCCCGGGCCGTGCCTCCAGGCCCAAGGTCACCACCATGTACCCCTCGTCCTCGACTCCGCCCACTCCAGCTATTCCGGCCGCGGCGTACGCGCCGATCCCGCTGCGTAGCGTGGGGGCGAGGAGGAAGTGCGCCAGCAGCTCACCCCGCCAGGCCGTCTGCCCTCCCGACCCGCCGACGCCGGCGGCGGCCGAGATCCGGAACCGGTGGGAGACCCGCATCGCGGCATAGCCTGCGCCCACTAGCAGCGCCGGATCGGACGCGGTGCCGATGGCCTGCACGCCAAGCTCGTAATGCTGCTGGGCCGGGAGCGGGGCCGCGGCGATCGGTGCCGCCGCGGCCAGCACCCTAGCCCAGCGCCAGCGCATAGGTGATGCGTATGTCCGGGGCCAGGGAACTGATGACCGAGCAGTACTTCTCCAGCGAGAGATCGATGGCGCGCCGGGCGCGGGCCTCGTCGATGCCTTCGCCGGCCAGATGGTACTCCAGATGGATGGCGGTGTAGCGGCGCGGCTCCTCCTCCCGCCGGGTGCCGGCCGCCTCCACACGGAGCTCGCGCGGCGGCCGCCGCATCTTTCCCAGGATGAGCACTACATCCGACGCGGTGCAGGAGGCCACGGCGAGAAGCAGTTGCAGCATCGGTCCCGGCGCCGTCGTGTTGTCCCCGTCGATGACCGTCTCGTGGCCGCCGGCCTCGCCGCGAAAAACCAGATCCCCCGTCCAATGCAGCGTCACCCGCTTCGTCTCGCCCGTCATCGCTTGCCGCCGCCCAGCGGTCGCTCGGCCGCGGAGGCGATCCGGTAGTAGTCCCAGATCGCGTAGACCGCGATCCCCGCGGTGGCCCAAGCCATCGGCCGCAACAGCTGGGAGTCGAGCAGGAAGGCGAGAAGGGTGAGCATCTGGGCCACGGTGACCGCTTTGCCTCCGGCCCGCGCGGGGATGGCCCGCGGACGATGGGAGAGGAACGTGGCCACGAAGGCGACGGTCGCCACGATGTCACGCAGCAGCAGGCCGACGATCTCGTAAAGCTGCAGCTTCCCGGAAAAGGCGACGACGCCGAAGGCCGAAGCCATGAAGAGCTTGTCCGCCACGGGATCGATGAGGCTGCCGAGGGACGAGCTGCCGAACCGCCGAGCGAGGGGCCCGTCGAGCAGGTCGGTTGCCGCGGCGACCGCCAGCACGCCCAGCCTCCACGGATTGGATACGAGGGGAAACGCGATGGCGAGCGGCACGCGCACGGCACTCACCAGGTCCGCTGCCGTCCAGCTGCGGCGACCTTGCTCCTCCATTGGGCGGGGGCTAGTTTCGGTCACCTTGCTCCTTTCGCCGGCAGGGGGCCGGGATCCATCGCGACCTGGCGTACAAGATACTCGTCGCCAAGTCCATCCGCTGATGATGCTCGATACCGCTGTCATACCGTGCGGCGGGCTCGGGACCCGCCTCCACCCCATCACCCGCTGGCTTCCCAAGGAAACGCTGCCGGTCGCGTTGCGGCCCGTGTTGCATTGGGCCTTGGACGAAGCCGCCGATGCCGGTCTCCTTCGGGCGATCGTCGTCACCAATCCGCACAAGCCGATACTGGAGGCGGTCGCGCGCAGCTACCCGGGACCTCTCGACCTGGAGTTCGTCCCGCAGGACCATCCGCGAGGCCTGGGTGATGCGCTGCTTCGCGCCCGCGATCACCTCGCGGGCTCGCCGTTCGTGACCATCCTGCCCGACAACCTCTTCCAGGGGCCCAACCCGACGGCGGCGGTCCTCGGCACCCATCGCGCCACCGGACTCGCCACCGTGCTGCTGGCCGAGATCTCCCGCGAGGAGGCTGCGACCAAGGGCGCGACCGGGCGTGCTTCCATTCGCCGTGAAGCGGACGGCACGATTCGGGTCACCGGGATCGCCGAGAAGGGCGAGGGGCGGTTCGATCCCGCGGGCCAGGACTCGGCAGTGACTCCGATCGGGCGGATGGCATTTCCCGGCGGCATTCTGGAGGAGTTCGAGGCGGTGGGACGCTCATTGCCTCCCGGCGCGGAGCTGGACGACGTGCCCGTCATGCAGCGCCTGGCCGGCCGAGGCGCGCTGGCGGGCACGATGAACCGCGCGAGGTTCTACGACGTCGGCGTGCCCGAGGGGTATCGCGACGCGGTTGCCGCCTTCCCGCCGCGGGCCTGATGGAGTCGGGCTACAACTCCCAGGTCGTGCTGCTGACCGAGCTCGTCTCGGCCAAGCTGCCGGACGCCGACGGGCTCGCGGCGATGGTGGTCGCCGCGTCGGGCGCGGTCGGGATGTTCGCGCTGGAACCACCCACAGTACGGGAAGAACCGAAAGGGATCGCGGTCGGGATGCTGTGCCGCGACGGTCACATCGTGCTGCACGCTCGTGCCGGAAGAAGGGACCTGCCTGGTGGACATCGTGGCCCGGGCGCCGGCGGACGTCGGGCGCGGGATCGAGGTGATCATGCGCCGGCTGAGTCCTCCGGATTGAGTGCCGTCAGGCCGGGGCGGCGAGCACCGGCGGCCGCGCGACCCCGGTTCCCCGCACGACCCCTTCCGCTCTGCGCTCCGGCGTCAGGTATTCCGCGGCGATCCTGAGAACATCCTCCGCCGTGACCGCACGGAACGGCGCCGCCGGGTCCTCCAGCTCGCCGAGACCGGAGCCCGAGAGCCAGGCGTCGAGGATCTCGCCCGCGACCGCGTTGGCGTTCTGCCGCGAAACCTCCGCCTGGCCAGCGAGATAGTTCACCGCCTGCCGCAGCTCCGCATCGTTCACCGGCTCGCGGGTGAACCGCTCGAGCTCGATCAACATCTGCTCCCTCGCTTCCTCCTCCCGCTCGGGCGAGGTCGCGATATAGGTGAGCAGCGCCCCGCCACGGGCCTTCTGCCAGGCGCTCGCGACCACGGTGTAGGCGAGCGAGCGGCGGTCCCGGAGCGCCTCGAACAGCCGCCCGCCCAATCCGCTCGCCACCGCGGCCCACACCTGCGCGGCGGCACGGTCGGCGTCTCTCCGGCGCGGGGCCGGGGAACGCCATCGCGAGCGCGGCCTGTGCCTTCTCGCGGGAGACCACCCGCATCGGCGGCTCGCCTCCGCCGGGAACCCAGGTGACCCCGCCGAGCTCCGGCTGCGTCGGGCGTCGGGGCGGTCCGGTCGCCGAAGACACCCGCCAGCTCCTCGATGGCTCGCCCGGGATCCACGTCGCCCACCGCGAGCACGGTGGGCCGTGCGCCGAGCAGCGCCCGGCGATGCCACGCCTTGACGTCCGCCGCGCTCACGGCGGGCAGGGTGTGGGGCAATCCACCCGCCGGCAGTCCGTAACCCTCCTCCCCGAAGGCCTCCGCGAACGCGAGCTGGAACGGATAGCGGAACATGTCGTCCGCCATCTGCTCCGCCTCCGCGATCATGAGCCCGCGCTCGGCTGCAACGTCCGCCTCCGCGAGTCGAGGCGAGCTGAGCACGGTCTCGAGCAGACTGGCGGCCTCCCCCAGGTGTTCGGTGAGGACGGAGGTGCCGAAACCGAGCCAGTCGCTGGCGATGCTCGGCGTGAGCGAGCCACCCAACCGCTCGAACGCATAGGCTAGATCGCCCGAGTCGAGCCCGCCTGCGCCGCGCACCGCGCTTCGCACCAACAGGGCTCCGAGCCCCGCCTGGGCCGGGGGATCGAATTCGCGCTTGGGTACGTAGATCCCGAGGGTGACGAGGGGCACGCCCGACTTGCGCCGGACCAGCAGGTCCACGCCGGGCAGCCGGCTGAGGAGTACACCTCCTTCGACCTTCCCTGCCACGCGGCGCGCCGTCGGGCGAGCCGGTGGCCTGAGGGCGATGGGGGAGGACGGCTCCAGAGCGGTCACCGCGAACGCCGCGGCGAGCGCGTCGGTGGTGAGATCGGGACCCTCGCCGTCCGGCAGGTAGGCAACGGCCGGATACGGCATCCGGGTGGAGATGGCGTGCGGCGGCATCCCGGACCTGCTCGGCCGTGATGGACAGCAGCTCCTCGTATTCCCGGTCGAGGAGAGAGACGTCCTCCAGCGCCTCGGCCATGCGCGAGCCCGCTGGCGCGGCCCTCCATGGACTCCAGCCGACGGGCCCACCGGGCGCGCACCAGAGTCCGCGCGCGCTCCATCTCCTCGGCGGATGGCCCGAGCATCGTGAGTCTTGCCGTGGCCTCGGCGATTCCCTCGCACCACCTCCGGCAGCCGATCCGGCTCGAGCTCCGCGCCGACGCTGAACACGCCAAGCTCGGTCGGCGCGTAGTTGCTGGCCGACACCCAGGTCACCAGGCCGGGCTCCCGCAGGCTGCGATAGAGCCAGCTGCCTCGGCCGGACGTGAGGATCGCGGCCGCGAGGTCCAGCGCGTTCGAGTCCGGGTGCAGCGGAGGGACGGTGCGCCAGCCCAGCGCGAGCTCGGCATGAGTGATGTCGCCCCGGATCGTGCGGGCCCGGACTTCCCTCCTCGCCGGCTCCTCCGGCGAAGGATCCACCGCCGCCCTCGGCGGCCGGCCAATCGCCGTAGGTGGCGCGTGCGAGGGCGAGCGCCTCGTCCGGATCGACGGCGCCGACGATGGAGACGATGGTGCGGGCGGGGACGTAGCGGGACCGGTAGTACCCGTACACGTCGTCGCGGGTGAACCCGCGCGAGCTGGGCCTCGTGGCCGATCCGCCAGCGGCGCATGCGGTGGCGGTCGAACATGACCTCGTGCAGGGTCTCGTACGCGAGGGCGGACGGCGTGTCCAGCTTCCGCTTGGCTTCCTGGATGATCACCTGGAGCTCGCGCGCGAGCTCGCCGGCATCGATCACCGAATTCCGCAGCGCGTCCGCCTGGATCTCGAGGGCGGGGGCCAGGCTCGCGGCGGGCAGCACGGCGTAGTAGCTGGTGTGATCGTAGGTGGTGCTGGCGTTGAGGTAGCCGCCGGCGCTCTTGGTCTCCCGGGCGATCGCGCCGACGCCGCGGGTGGCGGTGCCCTTGAAGAACATGTGCTCGAGCACGTGGGAGATGCCGGTCCAGCGGTCGGGCTCGTCGAAGAAGCCGGCCTTGACGTGGGTGACCACCGCGACGACCGGTGCCGAGTCGTCGCGCTGCACCAGGAGGGTCAGGCCGTTGGGAAGGACTTCCTTGCGGACACCGCGGGTCCAGACGCGGTGAAGGCGAAGGGGAAGTGAAGGGCCGCCCGCACCCTTCCGTCCTTCCCTTCACCTTCACCTTCACCTTCACTTCCTAGGACACGATCCGCAGCACGCCGGCTTCTGCGCTGCCGCGAATGAAAGCCTCCGCGTCGGTGGTGGGAATCACGACACCGGTCTCGGCCTGCCCCCGCCGGGCCTGGCTCAGCATGAAGTCGTCGAGCGACCCATGAGCCCATTCGCGGTCGGCAGCCTTCATCTGGAGGAGAATCTCGTCCCACGTGCCCCGGATCGTATGGCCCAAGAGCGTCACGACCAGATGCGACTCACCCTGCTGCGGCCGCTTCTGCATGGCGTGCAGCTCGCTGAGCAGCGTCCCGAAGAGCTCCAGCTGGTGCGGGTCGCGCACCGAGCCGTCGGCCTGCTGAGCCTCGACCTCGGCGAGCAGCATCTCGATCGGATCCGGATCGCCGGCCACTTCGCCGAGGCGCGCGAGCCAGGGCGTCAGCTCGGGATCCTCGTCCGGGAGGCGGTAGACCGTCTTCTTGAGCTCGATGTGCCGCCAGATACCCAGCTCGTCGAAGTGATCCTCCGGCTGGGTCCGCTCGAGATGGTGGAGCGCCGCCTCGGTCTCGCCGCGGTCGTACAGGAGATTCGCGAGATAGATCCGCGCCTCGCTGAACTTGGCATCCAGCTCGAGCGCACGGCGCAGCCAGTACAGCGCGCCCGCGTCGTTGCCGAGCCGGTGGGCGGCGTAGCCGAGGCAGGCGGCGGCGTCCGGGGAGTCCTGATGGGCCGACGGCGGCCAGATCGAAGAAGCGGTGGGCGGGACCGATCAGGCCTTCGCGGAAGAGCGCGCGGCCGACCTGCAGCATGAGCTCGTGATCGTCCTGAAATCCGAGCTGGAGGATGCGCTCGAACGCGCATGTGGCGCCGGCGCGATCGCCGAGCTTGAGCAGCGTCTCGCCCAGGCCGGCGAGGCCGTCTTCGTGATCCGGATCGAGGCCGAGTGCCTGATCGAAGCTGCGCCTGGCCCAGGCGTACTCCTCGCGGGCGAGGTGGGCGTAGGCCCGGCCGATGTGAAGCTCGACAGCGTGAGGATAGAGGGTGATGCCCTGATTCAGGATGGCCAGCGCCTCATCATAGCGGCCTTCGTTGTAGAGTTGATGGGCTTGTTCGTCGAAGTCGTCGGAGCTGAGAAATGCGTCCGACATCGGCAGGCCTCCCGCAGGTTGGTTGCCATAAGTTAGAAGTCCGCGGAATGCACAGCAAGAGAGGGAGCTGAGGGAATTGTCGGCCGACGACGCCGATTATCGCTGATGGACAGGCGTGGTGTTCGGCGTTGTCGAGGGAGCGTCCTTGCGGCGTCACCAGGGACTCTCATATTGATCGAGTCTGACCCTTTCAGTTCTGCGAGTCGGGATGGCGGAAGTGGTCGATGCCGGGATCTTCGAGGCCTGGCTCGCCTCGACCGATGACGGGGCGGTGGCGATCGATGCCGCCGGCCGGGTAGTTCTGCACAACCCCGCCGCGAGCAGAGTGACCGGACTCGCGCCCGCCGACGCCCGTCGCAGGCCGTGGCAGGACGTGCTGCGGTTCTCGCCTCCCATCGCCGCCCTGCTCTGGGATGTCCGCCTCACCCGCACCCCCACCCGCACCTCCGCCGAGGTGCTCTGCGCCCAGGGGAACCTTCGCACCGCCGAGATCACCGCCCACCCGTGGACCGATGCCTCCGGTGGCGTCGGCGTGCTGATCCTCATGCGCGACCTGACCATCCTCTGCCGGCGCCGCACCGGCCCCGGCGGGCGACCTGGGTACGGCAATCTCGTCGGCGCCGACGCGGCGATGGAGGCGCTCTACGACCTGATCGAGGCCGTCGCTCCGAGCGACGCGCCGGTCGTGATCGAGGGCGAGCCCGGCAGCGGCAAGGAGCTCGTCGCCCAGCTGATTCACGCCCGGAGTCGCCGGGCCGAGCGCCCGCTCGTGGTGGTGGACTGCGCCGCGCTCGCGCCGGCCATGCTGGAGCTGGAGCTCTTCGGGCAGGCTCGCACCACCGCCCACGGCACCGGGGCGGTCATCGGGCGGATCGAGCTGGCCCACACCGGCTCGCTGTTTCTCGACCGGGTCAGCGACATGCCGGCCACGGCGCAGGCGCGGCTCCTCCGCCTGCTGGAGACCGGGACGATCGAGCGGGCTGGCGACCCGACGCCCCGGCGCCTGGACGTCCGCCTCATCGCCGCTTCCAGCCGTCCGCTCGAGCAGGAGGTGAGGGAGGGGCGGCTGCGAGCCGAGCTGGTCCACCGGCTGCAGGTCATTCGAATCGAGATTCCGCCGCTCCGCCGGCGTCGGGGAGACATCCGTCTCCTCGCCGAGCACTTCCTGGCGCGCCACGGCCCCTCGGGCCTCCAACTCTCCGACGCCGCGCTCGCCGCTCTTCAGGCCGGCGAGTGGCCCGGCAACGTCCGCCAACTCGAGAACGCGATTCGACACGCACTGGCCGTGCGCTCGCCCATGTCGGACGAGCCGGTCGGTCCCGAGCTCCTGCCGGGGGAGCTGTTGAACGCCGCCCCGGCGCAGCTGCGCCCGGCCCCCGATGTGGCACGCGAGGACCGCCGGGCGCTGCTCCTCCGCGCCCTCTCCTCTCACGGGGGCAATCGTACCGCGGCGGCGCGAGCCCTCGGCATCGGGCGGGCCACCTTCTATCGCTGGTGGAGGGAATCGGGGCTGGCAGGGGAGTAGAGAGGCAGGCCCGGCCACGGAAGAGCGGTGCGCCCGGGCCGATCGGTCCCCAGATGTCGCACTCCTGTCCCTCCAAAGACGCACGTGTTCTAGGTGGCGGGATGGAACTGCGGGGGGCCAGCATTCACCCCGGTGCAGAGAGCGCCAAGTCGCCGTGGCGCGTATGTTTGAGAGGTGACCTTCCAGCGGAAACTCCTCTTCGGTTTCTCGATCATGGTGCTCCCCGCCCTCCTGGTCGGGGCGGAGGCCATTCGCAGTAATCGCCTCGAGCGACGGGCGCTGGATGCGCTCGGTCAAAGCATGGCGCGGACGCGGACCTATGCCGAGCTCGAGACCGCGATGTTTGATCAGAGTGAGATCATCTGGCGGTACCTGAGCGGGATGGATTCCACCGCCGCCAAGGAGTTCCAGCTCGCGGGCGAAGTGGTGGACTACTGGGAACAGCGCTGGCGGGCGGAGCTGAAGCCGGAAGAGCGCGAGCTGGCGGAAGGCGTCGCCGCGCTGCAGCGGCAGATCCGGGCAGCCGGGGACAGCATCCTCAGCATGTCGGAAGCGGGGGACCGGAAGGGCGCCTACCGCACCGCTCAGGTCGAGCTCAAGGGGCGGCTGCTGCCCGCGCTCACCGCGATGAACCGCGAGGTCTACCGTCGTGCCCGGGAGTCCAGCGTCCGCGGCGCCTACGACCGGCTGGAGGAGATTCTCGCCGGAGAAGGCCGCACCCTCGTCCTCATCATCGTTCTCACGCTGGCGGCCGGACTCCTGGCGTCCTGGATCATCTCACGCGGACTCACCCGGCCCATCCGCGATCTGACTCAGGCCATGGCCGTCGTCGGCGAGGGCAAGCTGGACCATCCGATCCGGCCCAGCAGCCGGGACGAGATCGGCGAGGTGGCCGAGGCGTTCGGACGCATGACCGAGCGGCTCCGGGGCAATGTCGCACAGCTGGAGCGCACGCAGGCTCAGCTGGTACAGTCGGAGAAGCTCGCCTCCATCGGAGAGATGGCCGCGGCGGTCGCGCACGGGCTCCGCAATCCGCTCGCGAGTCTCCGCGCCGCCGCCCAGCTCGCGCGCCGGCATCCCGACTCCCCTGCCGCGCGGGAGCACCTCGACGCCATCATCACGGAGGTGGACCGCCTCGACCGGCGCATCAGCCACCTGTTGAGCTTCAGCCGGCCGGCTCCCTTCCGACCGATGCCGGAAAGCGTGCCGCGGCTGGTCGAAGGCCTGCTGCCGGCGTTCGCGGGGCCGCTCCAGGAGCAGCGCGTCGAGCTGCAGGTGGATCTGCCCTCCAGCCTTCCGGAGGTCCGGGTGGACCCGATGCAGATGGAGCAGGCCATTCTGGAGCTGGTCTCGAATGCGCTCGACGCGATGCCACAGGGAGGGCGCTTGCGGATCGCGGCTCAAACCCGGAACGGCGCCGACGCTCGACCGGAGATTGCCATCGAGGTGAGCGACACGGGGGGTGGCATTCCCGAGAATCTGCTGGCCACCGTATGCGAACCGTTCTTCACGACTCGCGAGGACGGCACGGGACTGGGACTCGCGATCGCCAAACGGTACGTGGAGCAGAACGGCGGTCGACTGGAGCTCGAGAGTCGGCCAGATACCGGCACCACGGCCCGCGTGCGACTGCCGGTCGGCGGGGAGGACGGATGAGCGGCACCATCCTGGTCGTGGACGACGAGCGGACCCTCGCGCGCGCGGTCAAGGCGTTCCTGCAGGAATCGGGGTACGAGGCCGAAGTGGCGGGCGACGCCGAACAGGCGCTGAGTCTCCTGGAGACGCTGCGTCCCGACGTCGTGTTCTCCGACGTTCGCCTTCCGGGCATGGATGGGATCGAGCTGCTGCGCCGCATCCGCGACTTCGACCCCGCCATTCCGGTCGTCATCATGACCGCGTACGGCACCATCGAAGGCGCGGTGCAGGCGGTGAAGCTCGGAGCCTTCGACTACCTCAAGAAGCCCGTGGATCTCGAGGAGCTCAAACTTCTCGCCGACCGGGCGCGAGAGACCTCGCAGCTCAAGCAGGAGCTCTCGTACTACCGGCGGCGCGCGGCGAGCGAAGTGCCCTTCGCCGAGGTGATCGGCGATTCGCCGGCCATTCGGAGCGTGCTGGAACAGGCTCGGCAGATCGCCGCGCTGGACGAGACACCTCCCGTGCTCATCACCGGAGAAACCGGCACCGGGAAGGGGCTCGTGGCGCGCACCATTCACGCGTCCGGCCCACGCTCAGCCAAGCCCTTCATCGAGGTCAATTGCACGGCCATTCCCGCGACGCTGATGGAGGCCGAGCTGTTCGGCCACGAGCGCGGGGCCTTCACCGATGCCAAAGAGTCCAAGATGGGCCTCTTCGAGGCAGCCGAGGGGGGCTTCCTGTTTCTCGACGAGGTGGGGGACGTCGAGTTGTCGCTGCAGGGCAAGCTGCTCAAGGCAGTGGAAGATCGCACGGTTCGCCGGGTCGGCGGGATTCGGGATCGGCGGATCAACGTCCGCATCCTCGCGGCGACGAATCGTGACCTGGAGCGCGAGTCGGGGCGGGAGCGCTTCCGCCGCGATCTGTACTTTCGCCTGGCGGTGATCCTCCTCCGCCTGCCGCCGCTTCGGGAGCGCGGCGAGGACATCCTGTTCCTCGCGGATCACTTTCTCTCCCGCTTCGCCGCCAAATACGGCAAGGATGTGTCGGGAATCGAGAGCCGCGCGCGCGACCAGCTGCTCGCCTACCCGTGGCCCGGCAACGTGCGGGAGCTGAGCCATGTGATCGAGCGGGCGGTCCTGTGGAGCCGAGGGCCGGCGCTCCATGCCGAGCATCTCTCGCTGAGCACCCCCGCACCGGAGGATCCGCCCGCTCCCGCCGGCCACGGGGGAGTCGGGGCCGGCGTTGCCGCCACGCGACATGGACCTGGAACAGTGGGAGCGCTCGCTCATCGAGCAGGCGATTCGGGAGGCCGACGGGAACCAGACGCGCGCCGCACAGCGACTGGGCATCTCCCGCGACACGCTGCGCTACCGGCTCAAGAAGTTCGGCATCCAGAGTGGGTGATAGCACCCAATTGGGTGACCTCACCCAGTGTCACGGCGTTCTCGGCTGGGTCGGCAACACCCAAAATTTCTAGTATAAACTATTGTGAATTAGCGTCTTACAATCAATGATACGCCTCTGTATCAAGCTTGGCACACCATCTGCATAGTAGAAGGCGTCGTCGGGTGGCAGGCACACCCGGCTGGGTGAGTTCACCCACCAAATGTCGAGGGCCGACAGGCCCGCAATTCAATCCGGAGGGTGCCAAATGAAGTGGACCAAGCCCGAGGCAGAGGTGGTCGCCGTGACGATGGAAGTGACCGCGTACGTCGCGACGCTCTAAGCCTGCACAGGACAGCTTACGAGGGGCTCGCGAAAGCGGGCCCCTCGCTGTTTAAGGCATGCAGATCATCCTTCTCGGCACCGCGGCCGGCGGCGGATTCCCCCAGTGGAACTGCTGGTGCCCCACGTGCCGCGTGGCCCGGACCGATCCGGGGCGCGCCGTCCCCCGCAGCCAGTCCGCCGCCGCCCTCAGCGCGGACGGCGAGCGCTGGTTTCTGCTCAATGCCTCCCCCGATATCCACGCACAGCTGAGCCGGCTGCCCCAAAGGACCCCGTCGGTCACGCGCCAGGCGCCGGTGGAAGGTGTCGTCCTCACCGACGCGGAACTGGACCACACGCTCGGGCTGGTGCTTCTGCGCGAGGCGAGGTACCTCCAGGTAGCGGCCACGCCGGCAGTTCACCAGATCCTGGAGGACGACTCAGCGCTGCTGCGGGTGACCCGGGTGTTCGCCGAGGTCCGGGCCCAACGACTGGCGGTCGAGCGCCCCTTCATGCTGAGCTACCGTGACGACTGTCCGAGCGGGTTGAGCGTGACCGCCTTTCCGGTGCCCGCCGGCCCCCCGCGCTTCGCCACCAGGGAAGAGGAGGCCCATACGATCGGTCTCCTCATTCGCGACGAGGCCACCGGTGGGACCTGCGCCTTCGTCCCGGGCTGCGGGGGGTTGGATGAGAGACTGCTCGCTCTGCTCGGCAGCGCCGAGCTGGTGTTCTTCGACGGCACCTTCTGGAGCGACGAGGAGCTGATCCGGCTCGGCATCTCGGATCGCACGGCAAGGCAGATGGACCACCTCCCGATCTCGGGCCCCGGTGGAAGCCTCGAGCGGCTGGCACGGCTGCCGTCCCGAAGGCGCGTCTATACGCACATCAACAACACCAACCCGATCCTCGTCGAGGATTCCCCGGAGCGTGCCGAGGTGGAGCGCCATGGGCTCGTCGTAGGCGCGGACGGCATGCACTTTTCCTTGTGACCCCTCCGACTCCTGGGACCATGACCGCGACGCTCGCCGCCTCTCAGCTCGCCACACCTCCCCGGCCACCGTTTCCCCGGCTGGACCGGCCGCTCACGCCCGGGGAGCTGGAGGAGGCGCTGAGGTCGTTTCACGGTTCCTACTACGTCCAGCACCCCTTCCATCAGCTGATGTATTCCGGCGCGCTCACGCGGCGGCAGTTCCAGGGCTGGGTCGCCAACCGCCTCGCCTACCAACGCGTGGTACCGCGCAAGGACGCGGCGATCCTCTCCAACTGTCCCGATCCCGACGTGCGCCGGCAGTGGCTGACCCGGATCGTGGATCACGACGGGACCGAGCCGGGTGCGGGCGGCATCGAGCTCTGGATCCGGCTGGGCGTCGCGCTCGGTCTGCCGAGGGAGGAGATGGAGGACGAGCGCCACGTGCTTCCCGCGGCGCGGCTCATCTGCGAGTCCTACGTCACGTTCTGCAAGACCAAACCGTGGGTGGAGGCTGTGGCGGCGTCGCTCACCGAGCTGTTCGCGCCCAAGATCCATCAGCAGCGGATCGAGGCTTTTCCCAAGCACTACCCCTGGATTCCGCCCGAGGCGCTGGACTACTTCCGGAGCCGGCTGATCCAGGCTCCGCGCGATGTAACCCATGGCCTCTCCATCGTTCAGACCCATTGCACTACCGTGGAGACACAGCGGCGGGCCTTCGAGGCCCTGGCCTTCAAGCTCGACATGCTCTGGGCCCTGATCGATGTGATTCACAACGCGTATCGGGAGGAGTAGGAGTGGAGGTGAGCACGGAAGCGGTTCCGAAGCTCTGGAAGCTCGCCCGTCTCGACTACGACGCCGTGCGGGGACGGCCGGTGCTGCTGTATCCGGAGGGGGCGGTGCTGCTGAACGACACCGGCAGGGCCATTCTGGAGCTCGTGGACGGCCGCCGCACCATCGGCCAGATCGCCACCGTCCTCAACGAGCGCTACCAGGCGGACGTCACCGCCGACGTGATCGAGTACCTGACGCATCTGGCGGAGAGGGAGTTGATCCGTGACATCTGAACGACCGACCACGCTACTGGCCGAGCTGACGCACCGGTGCCCGCTGCACTGTCCGTACTGCTCCAATCCCCTGGAGATGGTCCGGGCAGCCGGCGAGATAGGCACCGAGGACTGGAAGCGAGTCTTCACCGAGGCCCGCGCGCTGGGCGTGCTGCAGCTCGGTCTGTCCGGCGGCGAGCCGCTGGTCCGAAAGGACCTGGAAGAGCTGGCCGCCCATGCACGCGGTCTCGGGCTCTACAGCACCCTCGTTACCTCCGGTCTTGGGCTCACGCGAGCCCGGGCCGAACGGCTGCGTGATGCCGGCCTCGAACACGTGCAGATCTCGATCCAGGACGCCGACACCGCGGTCGCCGAGCGGATCGCCGGCGTCGCTTCGGTGAAGCAGAAGCGCGCGGCCGCGGCCCTCGTGAAGGAGCTCGGGTTCGCGTTCTCCATCAACGTGGTGCTGCATCGGGCCAATCTCGATCGCCTCGGTGCGATCGTGGACCTCGCCGGGGAGCTGGGCGCGGACCGCCTGGAGCTCGCCAATACCCAGTACTACGGTTGGGCCCTGGAGAACCGGTCCAAGCTCATGCCGACCCAGGAGCAGGTCACCCGCGCGCAGGAGGTGGCGCAGGAGGCCATGACCCGGTACCGCGGCCGGATGCAGATCCTCTTCGTGCTGCCCGATTACTTCGAGCAGTACCCCAAGCCGTGCTACGGCGGCTGGGGCAAGCTCTACCTCGTGGTCTCGCCGGACGGGCGAGTCCTGCCCTGTCATGGGGCCACGCAGATCTCGACCCTCACCTTCGACAACGTGCGGGACCATTCCCTCGACTGGATCTGGCAAGAGTCGGCCGCGTTCAACGCATTCCGCGGCGATTCCTGGATGCGTGAGCCGTGCCGGACCTGCCCGCGCAAGGCGGTGGATTTCGGGGGTTGCCGCTGTCAGGCCTTCGCCCTGACGGGTGCGGCCGAGAACACCGATCCCGTCTGCATCCTCTCGCCGGAGCGCAGGATGATCGACGAGGCGATCGAAGGGCACGAAGAACCTCTGGAGTACCGCTACCGCACCCTGGCCGGCGAACCTCAGCGGGTGTGAGCGACGCCGCGTCGTCCGCGGTCGAGAGCCGGGGCCTCGGCCGCGACTACGGCGAGGTCCGAGCGCTCGATGCGCTCGACCTCAGCGTCGCGCGCGGTGGCCTCGTCGGGCTGCTGGGACCGAACGGTGCCGGCAAGACCACCGCGATGCTGCTGCTCGCGACCCTGCTCTCCCCCAGCCGCGGATCGGCCCGCATCTTCGACCAGGACGTGGTTCGAGACCGGCGCGCGGTGCGCCGCCGGCTGGGGCTGGTCTTTCAGGAGACCAGCGTGGACGGGCTCCTCACGGTGGAGGAGAACCTCCTTTTCGCGGCGCGGCTGGCCGGGATCGGCGGACGGCTGGCCCACGCCGCGGTCGCCGACGCCATCGCGCGTTGCGGCCTGGCGGAGCGGGCCAAGCAACCGGCCCGGCAGCTCTCCGGTGGTTGGCGTCGGCTGGTCGATATCGCCCGCGCCACCCTTCACCAGCCCGACCTCCTCATCCTCGACGAGCCCACCGTCGGTCTGGACCCCGAGCACCGGGAGCGGGTCTGGAGCATTCTCGCGTCGCTCCGGCGGGAGAGGGAGACCACGGTGCTCTTCTCGACCCACTATCTCACCGAGGCCGAGCCCGCCGATCTGGTGCTGCTGCTCTCCCGGGGTCGGGTCGTCGCGGACGACACACCCGCCGCGCTGCGCGCCACCGTAGGCGCTGAGGTCGCGGAGATCGAGGGACCCGGCGCGGAGCGCCTCGCCCGCGCGCTGCGAGGGTTGGGCGCCGCCATGTCGCTGCTGCGCACAGAGCGCGGCTTCCGGGTCGGGCTCACCGGCCCGCGCGAGCCGGCGGTCGAGCTGGCCGGCTCGGCAGCCGGGCATCGAGCGCCTCTCCTTCCGGCCGACCTCGCTCGAGGACGTGTATTTCGCCCGCACCACAGCCGGCGGCGGCGCATGAGCGCCTGGAACACGATCCACGGGATCGTCGCCCGGGACCTCACCCGTGCGGGACGCCAGACCAGCCGACTGCTCGGCGGCGTCGCCCGCCCGTTCATGTGGCTGTTGCTGGTAGGCACCGGATACAACGCGATCGCACGGATCGAGGGCGGCATGCCCTACCAGGCGTTCGTCTTTCCCGGGATTCTGGTCATGGCGGCGCTGTTCGGCGGAACCCTTACCGCCGTCTCCACCGTCTACGATCGCGAGTTCGGGATGCTGCGGTTGATGCTGGCGAGTCCGGCGGGAGTGCCGGCGGTCCTGGCGGGCCGCGCCGTCGCCGCCACGCTGGTCGGGACGCTGCAGGGAGCGATCGTGCTGGCCTTCGCACCGCTCGTCATGCCGGTGACGGCGGGAAGATGGCTGGCCGGGCTGGCGGCCCTGACCGCGGTGGCCGCGATGAGCGGTGTCCTGGGGCTGCTCGTGGCCGCGCGGCTCCGCTCGGTGGAGAACTTCGCCGGTATCATCAACGTGGTGCTGTTTCCGCTGCTGTTTCTGAGCGGGGCGCTCTATCCCACCGAAGGCATGCCGGCTCCGCTTCGCGCGGTGGCACGGGCCAATCCGGTGACCTACGCGGTGGACCTCGTGCGCCACGCGCTCGGCCAGCCCGCAGAGACGACCGCGCCGGTGGCGGCCGGCGCGGTGCTTGGGGTGACAGCTCTAGCCTTCGTTCTCACCGCGCTGCTCTTCGACCCCGAGCAGCGCTTCTTCCCCACCAGACCGCGGGCTCAGGACGGGAGCTGAGGCTCACCGAACAGGAAATCGTCGGTGACCACCAGGTCGTGCGTGCCGTCGTCGCTCACGTCGTTCGTCTCCGCACTCAACGCCGCCTCGCCGGAGCGCACTTCCACCCGGCCGATGATCGCCTGATCGAAGGCCACGCCCACGAACGAATGCCCGTTGGCATCGGTACGGACCGGCACGACGTACTCACCGAGGTTGGTGTCGTCGAGCGCGTAGAGCGTGATGGATGCCGCGCCGTCGCGGTCCACGTCCGAGAATACGATGCCGATACCGCTCACGACCGCCTCGGTGTCCGTTCCCGCCAGGCGGAAGGTGAGTGTCATGTGCGCGCTGCCGGCCGCCATGAAGGTCTTGACCTTGCTGAAGCTCTCGAATTCCTCGCCGTAGGTCGGATTGATGTCGGCGAAATCGTTGTCGCTCACCCGCGTGCCGATGCCGTCGGTCGTCGTGATGAGCCCCGCGTTCCGGAAGCCGTCCGAGGGGAAGGCGTCCGTGTTCGTCAGGTCCGCCGGCACCCCGTCCCAACGGATTTCCCTCCGCCCAGCCGACTGTGGCCCTGCGCCACCACCGTTCGCGGGTTCGCCGAGCGCGCCGCGAAATTCGGTGAGCGCTCCCGTCAAATCACCGCTCGCCCGTACCACGCTGATTGGCGTCGGTCCGCCCTGCCCCCCACCCGGTTCCAGCGTGTCGTCAGAATCGCATGCCGCCAGCGCTACGGCCAGACCCACGAGCGCCAGAACTCCTCCACCGCACCGCATACACCCCTCCCCGATGAATAGGACCAACATCCTTCGCACTCCATTGAGGGATGCGTGACATCGGGAGCGGGACGGTCATTCTCGCCTCGCGTCGCTAGGGTGACAGAGAGTCTCAATCGCAGCTTTCCGCCGGCAGCCGCATCAGCTCGACTCGCTGCTCTACGCGGGAGCGGACCGCCTGACGGATGCGCCGATTCGGTGGGATCGACGTCTCGACGAGGACCGTCCGCGCGCGATGCTCGAGGCCAGCCGCTGGATCCCAGGTGAACTCGCCTTTGTCGGTGATCGTCTGGCGAACCGGAACCGGGACGCTGTCGCCGTGGAGCAGGATCTCGCGTCGCTCACGGCGCAAGGTCAGCGCGAAGCGGCGGAGCGCGCGGCCGGACACGAGCGTATCCGGGAGACGCAGGACGAGCAGCGCGGAGTCGCCCCAGCTCGTGCCGGGCGCGAGCGGCCGCGGAGGCAGCGCAGGGAACAGATCGTCGAGCGCGCCGGCCATCTCCGCCACCTCGGCGACTTCGTCCGGAACGAACGGCTGCACCAACGAGGTGTAGCGGCCCCGCGGTCCGAGCAGCCCGCGGTAACGGCCGCCGATCAGCCCGTCCGTGTCCGGCACCAGCTCGTCGTTGCCGGTACGGCGCCACACCGAGAGGGAATCGAACCAGCTTTCGAGCGAGACGCCGCCGGTGGTGTCCACGGCGCGAACGCGCAGGATCGCGTCGCGCCCCGTGCTCGCCTTGCCGGAGCGCCCACCGGCAATGGTTTCGATCTGACTGCGGGAGGATTCAGCCCAGCGGGAGCAGTCGAGGTTTGCCGCAGCGTAGCGAAGGCCGTCGTCCTGGTGCCCGGCCGCGACGAGGCATCCCACGGCCAGGACGGCGGCCCTCCACGACGTCACGCCTCGGCCATGAACGGGTAGCGGTAGTCCTTGGGCGGCGCGAAGGTCTCCTTGATCGCACGCGGCGAGACCCATCGCAGAAGATTGAGAATGGAGCCGGCCTTGTCGTTCGTTCCGCTGGCCCGCCCGCCGCCGAACGGCTGCTGTCCAACGACGGCGCCCGTCGGCTTGTCGTTGACGTAGTAGTTGCCCGCCGCATTGCGGAGCACGCGGTCCGCCTGCGCGAGGGCGGCGCGGTCGCGGGCGAAGACCGCACCCGTGAGGGCGTAGGGGCCGGTGCGGTCTACCAGCTCGAGCGTCTCCGTCCACTTCTTCGCCGGATACACATGTGCGGTCAGCACGGGTCCGAAGATCTCCTCGCACATGAGCCGGTAGCCGGGATCGTCCACCTTGAGCAGCGTGGGCTCGACGAAATACCCGACCGAATCGTCGGTGCCGCCGCCCGCTACGACCTCGACCCCGGGGTCGCGCTTCGCCAGCTCGAGGTGTCCCCGCAGCCGATCGAACGCCTTCCGGTCGATAACGGCACCCATGAAGTTGCGGAAATCGGCGACGTCACCCATCCGGATGTCACGGATCATGGCCGCCGCCCGATCGCGCACCTCGGGCCAGAGCGTGTCGGGGATATACGCGCGCGAGGCGGCACTGCACTTCTGACCCTGGTACTCGTACGCGCCCCGCACGAGACCGACGGCGAGCGCTTCCGCGTCGGCGCTCTCGTGCGCCACGACGAAGTCCTTGCCGCCGGTCTCCCCGACGATCCGCGGGTATCCGCGGTAACGCTCGAGGTTGTCGCCCACCGTTTTCCAGAGACTCTGGAACACCGCCGTGGAGCCGGTGAAGTGGATGCCGGCGAGATGCGGACTCGCGAGCAGCGTCCGGCTCACCGAGATCGCGTCACCCGGCAGGAAGTTGATCACGCCCGGCGGCAGTCCCGCCTCCTCCAGCAGCTTGTAGATGAACCAATTGCTCAGCGAGGCGCTGCCCGCGGGCTTCCACACCACCGCGTTGCCCATGAGCGCCGGCGCGGTGGGCAGGTTGCCGCCGATCGCGGTGAAGTTGAAGGGCGTGATGGCATAGATGAACCCTTCGAGCGGGCGATGGTCCATCCGGTTCCAGGTCCCCGGCGCCGACTGCGGCTGCTCGGCATTGATCCGCTCGGCGAAGTGCACGTTGAACCGGAGGAAATCGATCAGCTCGCAGGCGCTGTCGATCTCCGCCTGGAACGCGGTCTTGCTCTGCCCCAGCATCGTGGCGGCGTTCACCAGCTGGCGATGGGTCGTGGCCAGGAGCTCCGCGGCCTTGAGAAAGACCGCGGCGCGGTCCTCGAAGCGCCAGTGACCCCAGTCCTTCTGGGCCTCCACCGCCGACTTCACGGCTGCTTCGATCGTCGCCCCATCGGCCTGGTGCACCCGGGCGAGGACCCGCTGGTGGCAGTGCGGGCTCACGACATCGTGGGTCTCGCCCGTGCGGATCGGCTTGCCGCCGACGACCACCGGGATGTCGGTTTTCTCGCCTCCGACCGCACCGAGCGCGGCCTTGAGCGCGGCCCGCTCGGGAGTGCCGGGGGCATAGGTGAGTACCGGTTCGTTCCGGGGCAGGGGGATGTTGGCAGTGCCGCTCATGTGCAGTTCCGTATGGGGGTCGGATGAAAGTTACACCGGGGTAGTCACCTGAGCGCAGCGAAGGGGCCATGATCCGGTCATGGCCCCTTCGCTGCGCTCAGGTGACGAATTGCCGTCTCGGCGGCCTAGAATTGCGCGTTCCACCCTACGCCGACCCCGCTGGGCCCCGCGAGAATAGACGGTGCGCGTATCCCGAAGATGGTCCATTTCCCGGAGGCGAACTTGGCGGAAGCGATGCCGAGCACCGCGCCGGCGGCGACGTCGCTGAGCCAGTGGCGGTTGTCGTTGACCCGGCTCCAGCCCACCGCGGTGGCCGCGGCATACAGACCGACAGTCGCCCAGGGACGGTTGATGTCGTCGGCGAGCGAGGTGGCGAGCGCGAATGCCATCGCGGTGTGACCGCTCGGCATCGAGGGCTCGTCCCGAGTCAGCTGGTCCGGCCGCCCGCGGCCCATCAGGTACTTCCCCGCATACACCGCCGAGGCGGACAGGGCGAGCGAGCTCGTCGCGCGTGCGCCCACTCCGGTGAGGCGGGAGTTGCCGCTCGCGAGCCCGGCGCCCAGGAGTCCGAGGCTGATGCTGGCGTAGATCTCCGGCTGGCCCATCCGGCGCACCACGGACGCTACCTCATTGCCCGTCGCGCCCCTGTGGTCCTGGCTCGCGTGCCGCACCGAGCCGTCCAGCAGTGTCAAGGCGGAAACCCCGCCGGCGAAGAGCACGCCATGCCACCATTTGATCGAGGTACCCGTGTTCATCGAGGTTGGAGTCGAGTCGGCTTGCTGGGAGCAGAGCGGGGTGGTGGCGACAGTGCCGAGAGTCAGGGTGAAGCACAGGCAGGCGGTGCACCGCGAGTTGATAGACTGCATGGAACTTCCTTAAATGGTTACCTTCGGGCGTGGCGTGACCCACTTGACCCAGAGGACGTAATGAACCGTGGACTTGGCGTGCTGCTGGCGGTGCTATTGCTCCCGTCCTGCAGGGACTACGACTACTACTCCCGGGTGTCCGACAACGATGGCTACGTGGCAGGCGATCAATACGCGCGCTACGGCCGAGAGCAGGCGCAATCGGTGGCGATCGCCCGCAAGCTGGCCGAGTCGCATGAGGAAGGCTCCGAGGCGGCTATCGCCTACGCTCGCAGCCTTCCGGATGTCGTGGATGTCGTGGCCGATTCCCAGGGGAACTGGCTGACCGTGAGATTCAAGAGCGGCTGGCGGACCGCCGTCACCCCATTGCCGGACGGCAAGAGCCCCACCGAAACCCCGAATCTCCCCCCCGCCCGATGAGCGGCCCAGCAACATAGCCCCATGTCCCCCCCGTCATCGGATTGCTGCCAGGTGACCACGACCCTGCCCGATCGGGCACTCGCCGACCGGGTGGCAGCCGACCTGGTGGGCGGGCGGCTCGCCGCCTGCGCCCAGGTGATCGGCCCCATGACCAGTACGTACCGCTGGGAAGGTCGGATGGAGACGGCGGAGGAGTGGTACTGCTTCCTGAAGACGACCGAGGGCCGGCTGCCCGAGCTGCGGGCCCGGCTCCGGGAGCTTCACCCGTACGAGGTCCCCGAGATCATCGCTGTGCCGATCGCCGATGGGGATCCGGCCTATCTGCGCTGGATCCGGGAGTCGGTCGGGACGCTTCGGTGAGTCGCTCGAGAAAGCCCACGATCTCGGACAATGGCAGGAGGTGGGCGGCCCCTCCCCGGCTCCAGGCCGCCCGGGGCATCCCGTAGACCACGCAGCTCTCCTCGCTTTCGGCGATCGTCACCCCGCCGCCGGCCCTGAGGGCGACCATCCCGTCGGCCCCGTCCTCCCCCATGCCGGTGAGCAGGATCCCCAGCACCCGTCCGGGACGGGCCCGCGCCGCGGTCTTCATCGTCAGGTCGATGCTGGGGATGTGCTTTGCGTCTGCCGGCTCCGCCGAGAGGAGGAGCGACAGACTCGGGGTGATCCGCAGATGGCGTCCCGCGGCCGCGATACGCACCCGGCCGGGCACCAGCTTCTCGCCTTCCGCCGCCTCGGCCACGTCGAGACGACAGAGCGCGTCCAGCCGCTGAGCGAACGGAAGGGTGAATCCCACCGGCATGTGCTGAACCACGACGATGGGCATGGGGAAGGACGATGGCAGGCGCTCCAGGATTCGCTGGAGCGCCGCGGGCCCGCCGGTGGACGCACCGATGACACAGAGGTCGCAGTGCGCGGCGATGGCGGGGTCCAGCGTCGGCCCCGAGCGGCGCGCCCGGACCGGCGCCGGCGCCACCGGACCCGAGCAGGAGACGATCTTCTGCAGGACCTCCCGCCGCAGAGTCTCGAGGTCCATCACGTTGAAGCTGGACTTGTCGATGAACTCGACCGCTCCGGCCGCGAGCGCCTCCACGGTGGCCTCGGCCCCCTGGCGGGTGTGGGCCGACAACATGATGACCTTCAGCCCCGGGTTCCAGCGCAGCAGCCCGCGCAGGACCTGGATGCCGTCCACCCCCGGCATCGCCACGTCGAGCGTGACGAGGTCGGGATCCAGACGCGGAATGCGCTCGAGGGCCTCGAGCCCGTTCGCGGCCTCGCCTACCACCCGGTAGCCCGGCTGCGCATCCAGGATGCGGGCGAGGGCCCGGCGCACGAAGGCGGAATCATCCACGACGAAAACGCGAATCATGATGCGGGTATTCCCTTGCGGTAGATCACACCGTTGCCGAAGGACACGGGCAGGAAGTCGCTCACCCGGTCGAGCAGGGACTCCGAATGCCCGAGGAGGAGGTAGCCGCCCGGAGCCAGGGAACGGGCGAAGAGACTGATGACGCCGTCGAATGCCTCCTCGCCGAAGTAGATCAGCATGTTGCGGCAGAAGATGGCGTCGTAGGTCCCCCAGCCGAACACTCCGTTCGGCGCCAGCAGGTTGGCCTCGAAGAAGCGCACGCCCTTCCGATAGCGCTCGCGCAGCTCGTACTTGCCACCGACTTCCCGGAAGTACCGTCGCCTGGTCTCGTCGTCGCAGGCCCGAAGCGATCCGGCATCGTACGACGCCTTGCGTGCCTGGGCGATCCGCTCCGGATTGAGATCGCAGGCGTCGATCTCCCAGCGCACGCCGGCGAGCTCGAGCCCTCCGTTCTGGAGCGCGATGACCATCGAATAGGCCTCCTCGCCGGAGGAGCACGCGGCGGAAAGCAGTCTGAGCGGCCGCGAGCGCAACGCGGGCCGGAGCTCGGGCACGATCTGGCGCACCAGGAGATCGAAATGGTGCGCCTCGCGGAAGAAGTAGGTCTCGTTGTTGGTGATGAGCGGCGTGAGGCGGACGAACTCGGATTCGCGCTCGGGATGGAACCGGAGGAACTGGTAGTAATCGCGTAGCGACTGGAGGTGCAGCTCACGCAGCCGCGGCTGCAGCCGCGACTCGAGGATCTCGCAACGAATGCCGTCGAAGGTGAGGCCGAAGCGATCCTGGATCAGGTCCGTCAGCAGCTTCCATTCCGCGGCCTCGAACCGGCTCATGCCGGAATCGCGGCCGCGGGCAGGGCGTCGAGCGCCTTGCGTGCAGTCCGGGCCACCACCGGCTCCACGTCACGCACCAGGGTGAGCAGCGGCGGGCGGCATTCGGGAAGGGCCAGCATCCCGAGCCCCCGGGCCGCCTCGTTCCGCACGTTCCAGTCGCTGTCGCTCGCCAGCGTGAGCAGCATCGGGAGCAGGGCGGGGCTCGCCAGCTCGGCCAGTCCGCTCGCGGCGACGCGGCGCAGCTCGGTTTCCTGCTCTTCGAGCAGGATCAGCAGGAAATCTCCGAGATCCGGTGGCGCGATGCGGATGAGCGCGGTGACGATCTCGAGCCGCTCGTGCAGGCTGCATTCGGGGTACAGGGCCCTGAGCTTCGCGGCGGCAGCCGTCGCCCGCAGATGTCCCAGGGCTCGAATGACGTGATAGCGAAGTGAGTCTCCGGTGCCGAGCAGGGCTGCGAGGGTGGCCGTCGTGCGCTCGCCTCCGCGCCGCACCAGAAGCTCGAGCGCCTCCAGCTGAACCGGCTGGTTTCTGTCGGCCAGCGCCCGGATGAGGGCCACCTCGGCACGCGATCCCTCGAGGTGGGCCGCGGCCCGGAGCGCGGCCCGGCGCAGGGGCACCGATCGACTCGCGGCGAACTCCAGAATCCTGCCCTCGAAGAGCGCATGCGGCCGCGCCGCCAGCACGTCGAGCGCGCGGATGGTTATCCCCTCGTCTGCGCCGCTCTCGAGGCAAGGCTCCAGCTCGCGGAGAGTCGCCAACGGGAGGAAGGTGAGTCCGTGGACTGCCGCCGCCTGCTCGATCGGCTCACCGGAGCGGAGCCGTTCGGTCAGCAGGGGTGCCACCGACTCGGCACGGGTCGAGCCGAGAGCGCGGCAGGCGCCGGCCCGGACGGACGCATCGGGATCGCCCAGAAGACCGAGCAAGGTCGGCAAATCGTCCAGCTCGAACGTCCCGGCGAGGAGCGCGCCTCGCCGCACCCGCGGATCCTCGTCATGAAGCCACTGCTCCTGTGACCCGCGCATCACCTCGGGATGCTGATGGAGCAGTGCCTCGGCCCACGGCGCACCGCTGGGGTCGGCGACGCGCTGGAGCACCGGCGGGAGCAGCGGCTCCAGCCGCGCCACCACGACCAGCGCGACCGCGGCGCGAAGCAGATCGCCCTCGCCGCTTTGAAGCACCTGCTGCAGGTACGACACGAGCCCGCCGCCGTGGCCCAGAGCCAGCTCGTGGCTCAATCGCGCGGCGGCGGGAACGGGATCCGGATGCAGGTCCATCACGACCCCTACCGCGAGCAGCAGAGCGTCACGCAGAGATTGCTCCCGCACGATCGCCAGCCGGTCCAGCAACGGCTCGAGCGACTCCGGCGCGGCGAGGCGCTGGAGGGCCTGAAGCGCGGGTTCGGCGACGACCGAGTCCGGCACCAGGTCCACCAGCGGCTTCACCGCTCGCGGATCCCCGATGGCACCCAAGGCGTCGATCGCCGCGAGCTGAAGCCAGAGCTCTCCCCCGAGCAGCTCGAGCAGGGCCGGGACCGCCCCGCCGCTCCGGAGCTGCCCCAGCGCCTCGATCGCGGATTGGGCGACGTTGAGATTGGAGTGGCGGGCCAGGGGGACGATCGCGGCGGTCGCGGCCGGGTCGCCGATCCGGGACAATACCTGCAGGGCGAACATCACGATGTCCGGATTATCGTGGCGCAGCATCGCCTGCAAGTGCGGCAGAGCGTAGGGCCCCTGGCGCTCGAGCGCGGTGATGGCGGCGTTGCGGCGGACCGCGTTCGCCTCGTCGGCGACGAGCTCCCCGAGCACCGCCGGCTCGACATACCGCGCCGCCAGACGGATCGCCCGCTCGCGAACCGCCGGCGCATCGTCGTCCAGCGCGGCGAGGATCGCTTCCTGGCGCTCCTCTCCGTCGATCAATGCATTCAGCGCGGCGATGCGGGTGGCGACCGACGGCCGCGCGCTGGGTGCGGACATGATGTCTCCTTCAGACCTGGAACTGCTCGACCCGTTGACGCAGTGAGTCCGACTCCCCCGCTAGGCTCTTGGCGGCGGCGTTCATCTGCTCCACCGCCGCGAGGTTCTGGCGCGAGACCAGCGCAATCGCCTCGACCGCCTTGACCACCATCTCACCGCCGCGCTTCTGCTCGCCCACGGCTTCCGACATCTGATGAGTCAGGTGGTTCATCTTCTGCGCGGCCTGGCTGATCTCCTGGGCGCCGCACGCATTCTCCCGGATGGAGCCCGCGATCTGCCGGGTGAGGGTGGCCATCTGGCCCACCGTCTCCAGGACCTCCCGGGCGTCCTCCGCCTGCGCGTCCGCCGACCGCGCCGCCTCGGCCACCAGGCCCGACGTCGTGCCGATCGAGCCCACGATCCCGGCGAGCACGTGCTCCATGAGCGATACGGCGTGCCGGGTGTCCTTCTGGACCGACTCGATGACCTCGCCGATCTCCTGGGTCGCCTGCACCGATCGCTCGGCGAGGCGGCGGACCTCGTCGGCCACCACGGCGAAGCCCTTGCCGGCATCGCCCGCCCGGGCCGCCTCGATCGCGGCGTTGAGGGCGAGCAGGTTGGTCTGGTCGGCGATCCCTTCGATCACCTTGACGATCTTGCCGATCTCCTCGGAGCGCTCCCCGATCGAGCCGATGGACTCCTGCAGCTTCGCGCCGTTCTGGCGGCTGTCGGCCACCGACTGCTGACTCACCTCGTCCACCTTGTGCACCCGCGCCGCGATCGCGCCGACGTTCTCGATCATCGTGCCCAGGGTACCCGTCGCTTCCTCCACCGCGCGGAGGAGCACCTCGCCGTTCTGCGCGGTCTGGTTAAGCGTCGCGCTCATCTGCTGGATCGAGGCGGACGTCTGATCCACGTTGGCGGCCAGCGCCTCGGCGTTCTTCGCCAGGTGCTGCATCTGGGAGGCGATCTCGACCATGGTGGACGAGGTCTCCTCGGTGCTGCTGGACTGGGTCTCCGCGCCCTTGGCCATCTGAGTGGAGGAAGCCGAGATCTCCTCGGCGGAAGTGGCGACCGCGCGGGAGGAGACCGTGATCTGGGTGACCATCTGCCGGAGGTTCTTCACCATCTGGCGCATCGAGTGCTCCAGCCAGCCGATTTCGTCCCGAGACTGGCTCTTGATCTCCGCGGTCAGATCGCCCTTGGACACCTGCTCGGCGAGAATGCCCAGCCGGGTGAGCGGATCGGCGATGAGCCGGGCCAGGGCGAGGGCGGTCACCAGTCCGATCGTGATCGTCAGCAGCAGGGTGCCGACGATCATCAGCCGCGAGTCCTGGAAGAGCTGGTCCGCGGCGCTGGCGGGCAGCTCGCCCTGGACGATCCGGGCGGCGGCGATGTTCATCCGGTCGAGACTCCGCAGCGCGAACCAACCGAGCAGCGCGGTCAGCAGCATCACGATGGAGAAGCCGGTGAGGATCTTCCGCCGGATCGTCCAGTCCTTGATGGTCTGCTCCAGGTTACCCACCATGTCGTCCCCTTGGTTGGCTACGCTTGCAGCAGGAGCACCTTCTCCAGCTCCAGCAGGATGATGAGGCGCCCGCTCCAGTGCGCGACGCCGTTGATGTAGTCCGTCTGCGGCGACAGCACCTCGTCGGGTGGAGGTGTCACCGTGTCCAGCGGGACCTTCGCCACCTGCAGCACGGCATCCACCAGGATCCCGAGCACGCGGTCGTGCACATCGACGACGATGATGCGAGATCGCGGCGTCACCACGGCCGGCTCGAGGCCGAGACGGGAGCGGATCTCCACGACGGGCAGGATCCGGCCGCGAAGGTTGGTCACCCCACGGACGTGGGCGGGCGACTGCGGCACCCGGGTGATCTCCGTCACTCGGATCACCTCGCGAACCTGCCCGACCTTGATCCCGTATTCCTCCCGGTCGAGGCCGAAGGTGATGAGGTGGAGCTCGCCGCCGGGCATCGGCGCGGGGGCCGGTGCGGTCTCGCGATTCACCGTGTCCGCGAAGCGGAGCAGTCCGTCGCGGCTCACGCCGGGATCCTCTGGTCGAGAATGCGCACCGCGTCGAGGATGCAGGCGACGCGGCCGTCACCGAGGATCGTGGTGCCGGACACGACCTCGGGCCGGCCCAGCGTCGGGTCCAACCCCTTCACTACGACGTCCTGATGTCCGACGAGGCGGTCCACCATGACTCCCCTCCGCTTGCCACCCGAGCTGATGACGATGAAGAAGCGCCGCGCCTTAGTGGGACTCGAGGCAGTTCCCAGCAGCGCGCCGCCGTCCGAGACGTGAATGAGGTCGCCGCGCCAGAGCGCGACGCCGCGGCGGTTGATCTCGTGGATGGCCTCGGGCTCGGCCCGCACGGTTTCGGCCACGTGCGAGATCGGCACCGCGTACCGCTCCTGGTCCACCTCGACGATGAGCGAGCGGACGATCGCGAGCGTGAGCGGCAGATTGAGCACGAAGGTCACCCCGCGTCCCGGCTGGCTCTCGACGTCGATCGTGCCGCCCAGCCCGCGGATCGATGTCGCCACCACATCGAGCCCGACCCCCCGGCCGGCGAGCTGGGACACCTCGGCGGCGGTGGAGAACCCGGGCAGGAAGATCAGCGACCGGATCTGCTCCGGATCGGCCGAGCGGACCTCGAGTCCGAGCGCCTCCGCCTTGGCGAGGATCCTGGCCTCGTCGAGTCCGCGTCCGTCATCGCTCAGCCGGATCACCACCCGGCCCGAGTGGGACACGGCGGACAGCTCGAGCGCCGCCTCCGGCGGCTTGCCGCCCGCGCGCCGCTCCTCGGGCGTCTCGATGCCGTGCACCACGGCGTTGTTCAGCAGGTGGAGGAGCGGCTCGCCGAGACGGTCCAGCACCGCCTTGTCGAGCGCCGTCTCGCCGCCGGACACCGCCAGGCGCACCCGCTTCCCCTCCCCGTGCGCGATGTCGCGCAGCAGCCGGGGGAAGCGGCCGAACACGGTCGAGATCGGCAGCAGGCGGATACCCATGACGACCGCCTCCAGCCGCTTCATGGTCTTTTCCAGCGCGACGATGGTGCGATCGAGATCGCCGAGCCCTTCGACCGCCTCGCTGCGCCGCGCCACCCGGCGATAGGCCTCCACCAGCGCCGAGTGCTCGATCAGCCCTTCGCCCAGGACCTCGAGCAGGGTGTCCAGCCGGCGGAAGTCCACCCGCACCACGCTGCCCGATGGCTCCGCTCCAGGCTCGGCCGTGCCGCGGCGGTCTCCCCGCCGCCGGTCCACCGTTGCGGCCGACTCGCTTGCCCGGGACTCCAGTGCCCGCACCTGGGCCACGAACTCACGGGTGCGGCGGCGGTCACCACCTTTCGCGGCGGCCCGGACCTGCTCCACCAGGAGGCTTCCGCCGGCGACGAGCAACGCAGCGGTCTGCTCCGTCTGGAGCTCGGCGTCGCGGCCAAGGAGGGCGCAGACGTCCTCCAGGGCGTGGGCCAGCTCCTGCATCGGGGCCAGCCCCATCATCGCGGAATTGCCTTTCACCGTGTGCAGCGTGCCTTTCACCGACCCGAGCAGGTCGTCGGCGACGGATCCCGCGTGCCAGCGGCGCTCCAGCTCGACGAACGTGTCGGCCACCCGCTCGGCGAGCGGGAGGCACTCGACGACGTAGTCGTCGATGAGCTCCTTGAACGCGTTGTCTTCCTGGGTCACGCCGAGGCGGCCCGGCTGTCGGAGAGGGCACGCGCGACGATCCGCTCCACGTCGGCTGGCTGGAACGGCTTCCGCAGGTAGTCCCAGGCCCCGGCGTCACGGCCGCGCCTCTCGTCCTCCTTCGTGCCCTCGGTCGTCACCAGGACGATGGGGATGTGCGGATGCAGGCGCTCGGCCCGGCGGCGCTGGAGGAACTCCAGGCCGTTCATCTCCGGCATGTTGAGATCGAGAAAGACCAGCGAGAGCTCGGGATGCTCCGCCAGCATCGTGTAGCCTTCGCGCCCGTTGGTGGCGTGGTAGACCGTGCTGCCGGCAAGACTGCCGCGGGAGAAGACCAGCTTGTACATCTGGTGGTGCAGCTTCGAGTCGTCGACGACCAGAAAGGAGTTCGGCATCTCAGAGCCTCGGATCGTGGAGGACGGACTGTACGACGGCCCGGAGCTCCTGCGGCTTCCAGGGCTTCTTCACCACGGCGGCGACGCCGAGGTCTCGAGCCTCCCGCAGGAGCTCCGAGCTGTCCGGCTCCACCGTCGTCAGGATGATCGGGATTTCGCGGAAGCGCCCGGTCCGCCGAACGGCGCGGATGAACTCCACGCCGTCCATGTCCGGCATACGGAGATCGAGGAGAATGAGGTCGAACGGACGCGGCTCGGCCGTGAGCGCCGCGAGCGCCTTGCGGCCGTCCTCGGCCGTAACGAGGTCATGCTCCCGCTTCGAGAAGGCCAACCCGTACATCTTCCGCACGAGCGGAGAGTCTTCGACGATCAGAACGTTCACCCAAGCCTCTTCGCGCGATTTTTCTAGGGGATGGCGCGCCTAGGGGCAAAAGGTGAGCCGGATGTAACGGCGAGCTGTAAGTCGAGATATGAGAGGAAGGTACGGACCTGGCGGCGGCGACACGTCACGGCTTGTCGCCGTCTTGTTCAATGCTCGTGGGGTATCTGCAAGGTTCGACGGAGAGTCAGATCTCCTGGGAAATGCGCGCGCGCAGCCGGATCCTGAGGATCTCGGAGGCGCCGGCCTGAGAGCGGTGTGCGCGGCGGAGGAGCCGTAGAAACTCCGTGCAGCAGCGGCAGACGGGGCCACAGCCTCCGCAGCCGCCCAGATGCGCCCGAACGGCAGCAGCCTCTTCCGGCGGAAGGGCACTGTCCAGATATTCCCACAGCCGGCGCTCGATCTCGGCGCAGTTCATCGGTTGCCCCATACTTCCCAGCAGAACAGAGACTCCCACGCCGAGGTTCCGCACCCCGATGACCGCCCGCGCCCGCGCTCTGACGATCGTCGCCGTCCTGGGATTCGTCGCCTACCTGCTCTGGGGCACGCTGGCCTCGCAGCGCGTGGAGTGCACGGTGACCGTAGAGTTCCGCGGGGATCGCCGCACGGCGACGGCGTCGGCGGCATCGGAGGACGGGGCGTCCGAGCAGGCCCAGACCGCGGCCTGCGGCCCGATGGCGAGGGGCATGGACGAGAGCATCGCCTGTTCCCGCGTGGCGCCGGTCGCCCGTCAGTGCCGCACGCTGTGAGCGGCTCCGGTCCGGCATTCCGATTCCCTCATCCTCTCACGCTGCTCGTCGGCTGCATCCTCCTGGCGGCTGCGCTCACCTGGGTCCTACCCGCCGGACAATTCGAACGCCGCGAGGATCCGGCCACCGGCCGGAACGTCGTCGTGCCCGGGACCTACGAACGGGTGGAGCCCCGCCCGGTCGGGCCCTTCCAGGCGCTGGTCGGGATTCCGCGCGGTATGGCTGATGCCGCCGCCGTCGTGTTCTACGTCTTTCTCGTGGGCGCTGCCTTCACGGTGGTCGAGCGGACCGGTGCGCTGGCGCAACTGGTCAACTGGCTGGTCGCGAGACTCGCGGGACGCGGCCTCCTCGTGATCCCGATTGCCGGCGTGGCCTTCGGCCTGGGCGGCGTCTTCATCCAGATGCAGGAGGAGCTGATCGCCTTCGTGCCGGTCCTCCTGCTGCTCACCCAGCGCCTCGGATTCAGCCCCCTCATCGCGGTGGCCATGAGTGCCGGCGCCTCTGCGATCGGCGCGTCGTTCAGCTTCATCAATCCGTTCCAGGTGGGCATCGCCCAGAAAGTCGCCGAGCTGCCGTTGCTCTCGGGCTGGCAATTCCGGCTCGCCTTCCTGGTTCCGGCCCTGGCGCTCTGGATCGCGGCGACCATGCTGTATGCCAGACGCACTCGCACTGCGCCCACGCCGACATCCGACGCGCCTACCGCCGGAGGGACAGGCCGGATGGCGCCAAAGCGCGGTCCTGGTCACGGTGCTCGCGACGTTCGCCGTGTTCATCGTCGGTGTGCTGAAGTACGGCTGGGACTTCGATCAGCTGGCCGCCCTCTTCTTCCTGATGGGGGTGGTCGCCGGCCTGCTGGGAGGGCTTCGAATCTCGGGAACGGTGGACGGCTTCGTGGACGGATTTCGAGGCATCGCGTTCGCCGCGCTGCTCATCGGGTTCGCCCGCGGCATCTACATCGTGCTGGACGAGGGGCGGGTGGTGGACACCATCGTCAACGGACTGTTCAGTCCGGTCGCCCAGTTGCCGACGACCGTGGCGGCGCTCGGCATGATGGTCGTGCACGCCATCGTGCACGTTCCCGTGCCGAGCACGAGCGGGCAGGCGGTGCTGACCCTTCCGCTGCTCGTGCCGCTCTCGGATCTCATCGGTCTGTCGCGGCAGGTGACCGTGCTCGCGTACCAGTACGGCGCCGGTCTCTGCGAGATTCTCACGCCGACCAACGGGGCCCTCATGGCGATGCTGACGGCGTCCGGCGTCCGGTTCGAGGAATGGCTTCGGTTCGCCGTCCCGATCTTTGGAGTCCTCTTCGCCCTGGCGGCGGTGGGGCTCGCAGTCGCGGTGGCGGTGGGGATCTAGCCGGCTTTAGCGGTCTCGGGCTGCGCCAGGCCGAGCAGGTTCTCCAGCGCTTTCAGGTCGGCCACGCCGACGTGCCGCCCGCGTCTCCTTGCCGTTGCGGAACGCGATGGTCGTCGGAATGCCCCGGATGCCGAAGCGGCTCGCCGTTGCCTGGTTGGCGTCGGTGTCGAGCTTGAGGACGAGCAGGTCGCCGGTTCGCTGTTTCGCCAGGTCGTCCAGTGTCGGCGCCATGACTCGGCAGGGCCCACACCAGTCGGCGTAGAAGTCCACAAGGACCGGAACGCTCGCTCCCTGGATGGTGCGGTCGAAGTCGGCATCCGTCACCTTGAGCGGTCGGTCGAGACGGATGGGCCGGCCGCATTCCCCGCACTTGGGACCAGCGGACAGTCGAGCCAGGTCTACCCGGTTCGCTTTCCCACAAAATTGGCATGTTACGACGACAGGTTTCGCGGCGCTCATGGGCCCTCCTATCCGCTTTCCAACAGCGTCCCAGTGTTGCAAGCTATGACGCATCCGCGGCAAGGCAAAGCGGCAAAGCTGCCGGTGATCGCGTTCACAGAAGGAACCGACTGGTTGGCACTAGTGTTGCATACAGTAGGAAGCAGGTCCTCCCTCAAGGCAGGTGCACGATGAGCGAGCTCACCATCCGCGATATGGAGCAGGACGGCGATTTCGCCGCCTGGTTCTCCGAGCTCCTCGAGCAGGAAGCGGATTCCACCGGCTGGTCCGATGCCCCCGATGAGCGGTATCTGATTCTCAGCAACGAGATTGGCGACTGGATCGGCGGCCTGCGCTACTGGATCCGCGGCGGAGTGGCACATCTGGTGGACGTCGTGGTGCTCCCGAACGAGCGCCACAAGGGACACGCCCACCGGCTGGTGGCAGCCTTTGAGGATCGCGCGGTAGAGGCCGGGGCGCACGTGGCGGAATTCTGGACCGACGACGACCGGTCGGAGGGACTGCTCGGGGCCCTGGGCTGGGAGCGTATCTTCCAGCGGGAGAACTATATCGGCCGCCGCACCTGGTCGCTGATGGAGAAGGCTTTGGGCCCCGCCGCCCCCCTGACCCGCCTGCCCTAACCCGTTGGCGCTGAACGGACCAGCCCCGCTATTATTGGAGGCTGGTCCGGCTTTATTTTCCAGGCTTGCCGCGCAAGGGGATTCATGGGCATCACCACCGATCCGTCCAACGAGCTCGCCGTCAAAGTCGAGGTCCTCAAGGACCTCGAGGAGCGGGTCCGCGAGTTGATGGAGGCCCACGAGCGGAAGCGTGATGTGTGGTTTCCGTCCGACCTGTTGGAGCCGGAACCCGACACTTCCCCTGACGAATTTCGCGCCAAGCTCCGGGCCCAGGCCGAAGGCATTCCGGACCACATCCGCGCCGCCCTCGCCCTCAACCTGCTGACCGAGGAAGGGCTTACCGCACTTTCACCGGCTCCTCGCCGTGTACCTCGGAGACGACAGCCACTGGCGTAGCTGGAACAATCTGTGGACGGCGGAGGAGGACCGGCACGGGCAGGTGCTCCACGACTATTGCCGGGACACCCGTCTCTTCAATCAGCGGAAGGTCGAGGAGATGCAGTTCGAGTACCTTCGGCGCGGGTTCCATCCCGAGTGGGACAAGGACCCGTATCGGGTCTTCGCCTATACCACCGTGCAGGAGCGGGCCACCCAGTTCTCCCACAGCGAGACCGGGCGCATCGTCTCGGAGTACGAACCTCGGCTCGGCGAGGTGCTCGCCCACGTCGCCAAGGACGAGGCCCGGCACTACGCGTTCTACCGCAGCGTCTTCGAGGAGATCCTCAAGCGGGACCCCGATCAGGCCCTCCACTCGGCCTCGTTCATCCTCCCGGCCATCGACATGCCCGGCATCACGATTCCCGGGTTCAAGGACCTGGCCGAAGTGATCCGGCGTTCGGGGATCTACGGCCCGCGCGACTATCTGAGGATCGTGCAGGAGCAGATCCGCTATTGGAAGATCGAGAAGCTCCAGGGACTGGGCGAGCTGGGACGGATCGCCCAGGAAAAGATTCTCGGGATCCCTGCCCGGTTGAAGCGCATCGCCGAGCACATGGAGACGAGGAGCAAGGCGAAGACGTTCAGTTTCGAGGTCGTGTTCAGCCGCGAATTTGCGATGGAATGAGCGGCACCGGGCGGTGGCTCGCGCTGGCGCTTGCCGTTCTGGCAGTGGGATGCGGCGCCGACAAGGGGTCGACCCCTGCTCCCCGTGCCTCCGCTTCCGAACTCCCCACGGACCGCCGGGACGCGGAGGCACTGGGCCGTGAGGTCTTCGAATTGGTCGACCGTGCCGTGGACTTCCGCGGCTCCCACCGTGGTCGTCCCGCAAAATCCCTTCGGCAGATGGGTATCGACAGCCTGACCCCCGCCACGGCCCGCGTGCTCGTCAACGTGGGTCTTCAGCCGGTCGTCACCGTTCAGTACCGCAAGGTCGCCGGGCGCGAGATCACCTCCTGCCGCGGCGACAGCCAGATTCTCGAGGAGGCCGCGTTGAGCGGCGGGCGATTCACCTTGATGTGCACCAGCCGCTCGGGCCTCCAGCGGCCGGTCCAGGTCGGCACGGAGCGTTGAAACCGTGTTTCTCCCCACGCTCGACCTCGCCGCTCGCGCGATCGTCGTTCTGGCGCTCGCCTATGCCTCGGTGGTCGCGCTCACACACTGGGCGGTTCGCCGGCGGAAGATCGGTCCCTTCGGCCTCTGGCCCCGGCTGGTCCGGCGCGCCAGCGACCCGGTCCTGCTCCCGCTGGAGCGGCGGGTCATGCGGGCGGGAGGCAGTCCGCAGGACGCGCCGCTCTGGCTGCTCGGTATCGTCATCGCCGGGGGCCTGCTGCTGCTGAGCCTCACCGGGTGGCTGATCAACACCAGCGGCACGATCGCCGCCATGGCCTATGCCGGGCCGCGGGCCTGGATCAGGGTACTCGTCGGTGGCGGCCTTCAGTCTGGTGATGATCGCGATCTTCATCCGGGTCATCGCCTCGTGGTTCGGCATCGGCCCCTACCGGCCGTGGATGCGGCCGGTCGTGCTCCTGACCGACTGGATCATCGAGCCGGTCCGGCGCATCCTGCCGCCGATGGGCATGATCGATTTCAGCCCTATGGTCGCCTGGCTGATTCTGTGGGTCCTGCGCGGCTTCGTGCTCGGTCTCCTGTGATCGAGGCGACCCCTTCCGGCGTGCGGATCCGGCTACGGGTGCAGCCGAGGGCCTCGCGGACCGAGGTGGCGGGCGTGCACGGCGATGCGCTGCGCGTGCGGCTGACCGCGGCTCCGGTGGACGGCGCCGCCAACGAGGCGTTGGTCCGGTTTCTGGCGGATCGGCTGGCGGTGGCACGGACCGCTGTTCGGCTCGTGGCAGGGGAAGCCGCGCGGACCAAGCTCGTGGCGGTGGATGGGATCGACGCCGCGGAAGCTCGCGCTCGGCTCCTCGTTCAGCAGTGACAGGGAGTGACGAACCCCTTGCTCAGGGTGGGGATCATCGTAGGTTACTAGTGACGAACAATTGCTCCCGTGGCGATTTGCGCTGATTGCGGCCACGTAAAACAAGCTGCTAAAACGCTCCCCCTGAGGCGTTTTGGCCTCGGGGTTTTTCGTAGGAGGTGGTGCCGTGCCCAACGTTTCGCTCCGGACCCGCGAGGACCGGATCGCCCTGCTCGAGCCGCTGCTCGCCCGTCGGATCCTGGTGCTCGACGGCGCCATGGGGACGATGATCCAGACCTACCATCTGGGTGAGCGCGACTACCGGGGCGACCGCTTCGCCGACTGGCCGCGTGATCTGCGGGGCCACAGCGACCTTCTCACGCTCACCCAGCCCGAGGTGATCCGCGCGATCCATTCGGCCTACCTCGAGGCCGGCGCAGACATCATCGAGACCAACTCCTTCACCTCGACCTCCGTCTCCCTGGCCGACTACGGGATGGCGGACATGGTGTACGAGTTCAACTTCGCGGCCGCCCGGCTCGCGCGGGAGGCGGCCGACGAGTTCGAAGCGAGGGATCCCGACACGCCGCGCTTCGTCGCCGGCGTGCTCGGCCCGACCAATCGCACGGCCTCCATGTCGCCGGACGTGAACGACCCGGGAGCGCGGTACACCGGGTTCGACGAGCTCGCCGCGACCTACCGCGAGGCCGCGCAGGCACTCCTGGATGGCGGCGCCGATCTGCTGCTGATCGAGACGATCTTCGACACGCTCAATGCGAAGGCGGCCATCTTCGCCGTGGACTCGCTCTTCGAGTCGCTCGGGTGGCGGGTGCCGCTCATGATCTCCGGCACCATCACCGACGCCTCCGGCCGGACCCTGTCGGGCCAGACCACCGAGGCGTTCTGGAACTCGGTGGCGCATGCTCGCCCGCTCAGTGTCGGGCTCAACTGCGCCCTCGGCGCCGCCATGCTCCGTCCCTACGTGCAGGAGCTCTCGCGGATCGCGCCCGTGCTGGTGAGCACGCACCCGAATGCCGGGCTACCCAACGAGTTCGGCGGCTACGACGAGACGCCCGAGTACATGGCGGGTGTGCTGGGGGAGTTCGCGGCGCAGGGACTGCTGAATCTCGTGGGTGGGTGTTGCGGCACCACGCCCGCGCACATCCGCGCCATCGCCGACGCCGTGCGCGACCTCCCGCCCCGTGTTCCGCCCACCCTGCCGTCGCGCTGCCGTCTCAGCGGTCTCGAGCCCCTCACGATCGGTCCCGAGACGCTCTTCGTGAACGTGGGCGAGCGAACCAACGTGACCGGCTCGCGCAAATTCGCCCGGCTGATTCTCGGCAACGAGTACGATGCCGCCCTCGAGATCGCACGCCAGCAGGTCGAGGCCGGCGCGCAGATGATCGACGTCAACATGGACGAGGGGCTGCTCGACTCGGAGCGGGCGATGACCACGTTCCTCAACCTCGTCGCCTCCGAGCCTGGCATCAGCAAGGTGCCGCTGGTGATCGACTCGTCCAAGTGGTCGGTCATCGAAGCGGGCCTCAAGTGCGTCCAGGGGAGAGGCGTCGTCAACTCCATCAGCCTCAAGGAGGGCGAGGAGGCCTTCGTTCGCCAGGCCACCCTGGTGCGTCGCTATGGTGCCGCGGTGATCGTGATGGCCTTCGACGAGAAGGGTCAGGCCGACTCGGCCGAGCGGAAGGTGGAGATCTGTCGGCGGAGCTACCGCATTCTCACCGAGCAGGTGGGGTTCGCTCGTTCGGACATCATTTTCGATCCGAACATCTTCGCCATCGGCACCGGGATCGAGGAGCACGCCAACTACGCGCTGGACTACATCGAGGCGACCCGGCGGCTCAAGGCGGAGCTGCCCGGCGTGCTCGTGAGCGGCGGGGTCAGCAACGTGTCGTTCTCCTTCCGCGGGAACGATCCGGTGCGGGAAGCGATCCATACCGTGTTCCTCTACCACGCCATCGCGGCGGGGATGGACATGGGGATCGTGAACGCGGGCCAGCTGCCGATCTACGCCGACATCGTGCCCGATCTGCTCGAGCGGGTCGAGGACCTGGTCCTCAACCGCCGGCCGGACGCCACGGACCGGCTGCTCGAGATCGCCGACACGGTGAAGGGCAGCGCCTCCGCCCGGGCGGCCGATCTTGGGTGGCGCCGCGCGCCGGTGGGGGAGCGTCTCACGCATGCGCTGGTCGAGGGGATCGCCGACTACATCGTCGAGGACACCGAGGAGGCGCGGCGCCTGGCCGAACGACCGATCGAAGTGATCGAGGGGCCGCTGATGGCCGGAATGAACGTGGTCGGCGATCTCTTCGGTGCCGGGAAGATGTTCCTGCCCCAGGTGGTGAAGAGCGCCCGGGTGATGAAGAAGGCCGTGGCGCACCTGGTTCCCTATCTCGAGGCCGAGCGGGACGAGGCGACTACCCGCCGGAACGGCCGGGTGCTGCTCGCGACGGTGAAGGGCGACGTGCACGACATCGGCAAGAACATCGTGGGCGTCGTGTTGCAGTGTAACAACTACGAGGTGATCGACCTCGGCGTCATGGTGCCCGCGGCGAAGATTCTCGACACCGCCCGGAGCCAGGGGGTGGACCTGATCGGGCTGAGCGGCCTCATCACGCCGTCGCTCGAAGAGATGAGCTTCGTCGCTGGCGAGATGGAGCGGGAGGGATTCGAGGTTCCGCTCCTCATCGGCGGTGCCACGACTTCCCGGGTGCACACGGCCGTGAAGATCGCTCCGCGATACCACGGGCCCACGGTGCACGTGCTGGACGCGTCTCGCGCGGTCGGCGTGGCCGGGAGCCTCCTGAGCAAGGACCTCCGCTCCACCTTCGTCGAGCGCATCCGGTCCGAGTACGAGGCGGTCCGGGAGCAGCGCGCCGACCGCCGCCCGGCCGAGGAGAAACAGACGCTGGCCGGAGCGCGGCAGAACCGGCTCGTCCTCGATTGGAAGGCACGGCCGGTGCCCGCGCCGTGCTTCACCGGGGTGAAGGTGCTCGAGGACTATCCGCTCGAGGAGCTGGTCGAGCGGATCGACTGGACGCCGTTCTTCCAGACCTGGGAGCTGGCCGGACACTATCCGGCCATTCTCGAAGACGCGACGGTGGGCGAGGCGGCACGGGGGCTCTTCCGGGACGCACGGAATCTGCTCGACCGCATCGTCCGCGAGCGGCTGTTGCGCGCGAACGGCGTGGTCGGGTTCTTCCGCGCCAACAGCGTCGGCGACGACATCGAGCTCTACGCGGACGCCTCGCGTACGGCGAAACTCGGCATGATCCATACGCTGCGGCAACAGATGCTGAAGCCGCCCGGCCGACCGAATCTCGCCCTTGCCGACTACGTGGCGCCACACGACGCCGGCGTCCCCGATCACGTCGGGGCGTTCGCGGTCACCGCGGGCGTAGGGCTCGACGAGCTGGTGGCGGCGTTCGAGGCGGCGCACGACGACTACAACGCGATTCTCGCCAAGGCGCTCGCCGACCGGCTGGCGGAGGCTTTCGCCGAGCGGCTGCACGAGAAGGTGCGAACCGAGCTGTGGGGCTACGCCCGCGAGGAGGTCCTGGACAACCAGCAGCTCATTCGCGAGGAGTACCAGGGGATTCGGCCGGCGCCGGGGTATCCCGCCTGCCCTGACCACACCGAGAAGGGCGAGCTCTTCCGGTTGCTCGACGCAGAGCGAAACTCCGGCATCAGGCTCACCGAGAGCTATGCGATGCTGCCGGGCGCGGCCGTCAGCGGCTGGTATTTCTGGCGCCCCGAGGCACGCTATTTCGGGGTTGGAAAGATCGAGCGGGATCAGGTCGAGGACTACGCACGGCGCAAGGGAATGGACGTGACGGAGGCGGAGCGCTGGCTGGCGCCGAATCTGAACTACGAGCGGGATGGCGCAACGACGCTGCGCCGTCCCGCCAAATGACCATGCGAACCCTCCGAGATCTCCTTACCGACAGCAGCGTCCACGTCCTCGACGGGGCGATGGGCACCATGCTGTACAGCCGCGGCGTGTTCGTGAACGTCTGCTACGACGAGCTCAACCTCAAGCAGCCCGGGCTGGTGCAGGAGGTGCACGAGGCCTACGTCCGCGCCGGTGCCGAGATCCTGGAAACCAATACGTTCGGCGCCAACCCGGTGAAGCTCTCGGCGTTCGGGCTGGATGAGCGCACCGAGGAGATCAACCGCGCCGCGGCGGTGCTCGCCCTGCGAGCGGCGCGCGGACGGGCCCGCGTGGTGGGTGCGATCGGTCCACTCGGAGTACGCATCGAGCCGTGGGGATCGACGTCCCGGGACGAGGCGGTCGGCCATTTCACCCGACAGGCCCGTGGCCTCGCCGAGGGCGGCGTGGACGGGATCATCCTGGAGACGTTCAGCGATCTCGAGGAGCTGCACGCCGCGTATCTCGCATCACGCTCGGTGACCGACGTCCCGATCATTGCCCAGATGACGGTTCGCGAGGACGGCAACACTTCCTACGGGACCTCGGTGGAGACGATCGCCGCGCGCTTGGAGGAGTGGGGCGTGGACGTCGCGGGCCTCAACTGCTCGGTCGGCCCGGCGCCCATGCTGGAAGCGATCGAGCGCATGGCCGAGGTGACGAGCCGGCCGCTCTCCGCCCAGCCCAACGCCGGCCTGCCCCGCGCCGTCGGCGACCGCCGCATCTACCTCGCGAGTCCCGACTACATGGCGCAGTATGCCCGCCGCCTGATTCAGTCCGGCGTGAGGCTAATCGGCGGCTGCTGCGGCACCACGCCCGAGCACATCCGGCGGATCCGGGAGTGCGTAGCGGGCACTCAGCCGCGACAGGTGACGGTGGGACAGCCCACCGGGCCCGCGCCTCAGGCGGAGGGTGTCGCGCCGGTAGCGCTGGCGGAGCGCTCCGCCTGGGGCCGCAAGCTGGCCGAAGGCAAGTTCGTCCGAAGCGTCGAGGTCGTGCCTCCCCGCGGATGGAACCCGTCGCGGATGCTGGAGCACTGCCGGACGCTTCGCGAAGCGGACGTGGACGCCGTGAACATCGTGGATGGCCCCCGGGCGCAGAGCCGCATGGGCGTGCTTCCCGCGGCGCTGATCATCGAGCGCGAGGTGGGACTGGACAGCGTCTTCCATTACACCTGTCGCGACCGGAACATGCTCGGCATGCTGAGCGATCTACTCGGCGCGGCGGCCGGCGGCTTGCGCAACATCCTGATCGTCACCGGCGACCCGCCCACCACCGGCCCGTATCCCGACGCGACCGCCGTCTTCGACATCGACAGCATCGGGCTCACCAACGTGGTACGCCAGCTCAACCGGGGGCTCGATCCCGGCGGAAATCCGATCGGCGAACCCACCCGGTTTGTGATCGGTGTGGCCGCGAATCAGTCGGCGGTCGATCTCGAGCTGGAGCTGGAGCGCTTCCACTGGAAGGTCGAGGCGGGAGCCGAGTTCGCGGTCACCCAACCGGTGTTCGATCCGGAGGAGCTCTGTCGATTCCTGGAGCGCATTGCGCGCTTCCGGATCCCCGTGATCGCGGGACTCTGGCCGCTCACCACGCTGCGCAATGCCGAGTTTCTCGCTAACGAGGTGCCCGGGGTCAAGGTACCGACGGCGGTGCTCGAGCGCATGCGGCAGGCGGAAACCGCGGGCCCAGCCGCCGAACATGCCGAAGGGCTCCGAATCATGCAGGAGGTGCTCGACGGGATCCGCGGGCTGGCGCAGGGCGTTCAGATCAGCGTGCCGGCGGGTCGTACCGAAGTCGCCCTGGAAGTGCTGAAGCTCACCGCATCGCCCGGCGTGCTATAGCAGCTGGAGCAGGCGGCGGTAACGGGTGTCCGGCCGCTGGAATCCCAGATTGCTCACGTAGACCTTCTCCACTCCGATCTCCCGCAGTCCCCGCACGGTGCGGGCGCATACCTCTTCCGGTGAGAGCCCCGCTTCGAAGTCTCGAGTGATTCCCTCCGCGGGGACCGGAAAGAACCGGCCCAGCTGCTCCAGCGTCCTCGGGTTGGCGCTCCGATACATGAAGACCCCGAACACCCCGGGATAGGGCACTCCCCGGCGACGGGCCTCGCCGAGGAACGCCTCCACCTCGCCGAGGTGATGGTGGGAGACGATCTGGGTGAGGTAATACTCGGCCTCGAAGGCCGGATGCAGCAGAAAATCCACCTGCTGTGCCGGGTCCCGCAGCGGATTCACCCACCCGCCGAGGTTGAGCGAGGGCATACGGTCCCGGATCCAGCGGCGAAGCTGATAGGCGTGAGGGAATGATCTCGGCGGGCCTCCGGACTGATCGCCGCCCACCACGGTGAGCGCCTCGAAGCCGGCGGACGCCGCGCGCGCGGCATAGAGCTGGATGTACTCGAGCGGGTGTTTGGCCGTGAGAAACGGGACGATCCTCGCGGGCGCCAGCTCGCCGGCGAGGTTGGCGGTCAGGTGCGCGAGATTCTCCTCCTCCGATTGGCCGATGGCATTGTCGGTCAGGAAGACGAGGGTATCCTGGCGAGCCAGGCGCCGGAGCGAGTGGTACATGTCGATCCAAGCGTCCACGCTTTCAGCGTAGGACATCCCGCTGCGCGGCGGCCGCAGCTCGACAGCCACGAGCGGCCGGTTCTCACGCAGGCGGGCGAGGACGGAGGTGGCCGGAACATCGGGAAGCGTAGACATGGTTCGCGGCCCAAAGCTAACCGCCATGGGGTCCGAGATTGAAACCGGTCGCGGGCAGAGGGTATAATCACGGCACCCGAGAGCCTCGCCGACCCCATCCGGAGCCCCTCCCCGATGCAGGACCTCCGTGCCAACGCTGCTGCCCTGACGTCACTTTCTGAAGAAGAAACCATGTTCCGCGACGCCGTCCGGGAGTTCGCCGAGAGCGAAGTCCGGCCGCACGTCCAGGACATGGACGAGGCAGCCCAGTTTCGCCAGGACCTCATCCCCCGGTTCTTCGAGCTCGGCCTGATGGGCGTGGAGATCCCCGAGGCGTACGGCGGCGGCGGCGGCGGGATCTTCCTGGCGGTGCTCGCGATCGAGGAGCTGGCGCGCGTGGATGCCTCTGCGGCCATCTACGTGGACGTGCACAACACCCTGGTCAACAACGCGCTTCTGCGGTGGGGCAACGCGGAGCAGCATGCGCGCTACTTCCCCAAGCTCACCAGCGGTCTGCTTGGAGCTTTCGCGCTTTCGGAACCCGGCAGCGGCAGCGATGCGTTCGCGCTCGAGACTCGGGCACAGCAGAAGGACGGCGGCTGGGAGCTCACAGGACGGAAGTTCTGGATCACCAACGGCGCCGAGGCTGGTCTCTTCATCGTCTTCGCCAACGCCGACCCGTCGAAGGGGTACAAGGGAATCACCGGCTTTCTCGTGGAGCGGGGTTTCCCCGGCTTCCAAGTAGGTAAGAAGGAGAACAAGCTCGGGATCCGCGCCTCCAGCACGACGGAGCTGATTCTGGAGCAGTGCCGGGTGCCTCAGGAGAACGTCCTCGGACCGGTCGGCCAGGGATACAAGATCGCCATCGAGACCCTCAACGAGGGCCGCATCGGTATCGGGGCGCAGATGATCGGCATCGCGCGTGGAGCGCTGGAGGCCGCCACCGCCTACGTGAAGGAGCGGAGGCAGTTCGGTAAGGCGATCGCGGACTTCCAGGGCGTGCAGTTCCAGCTCGCCCAGATGGCCACCGATCTCGAGGCCGCGAGACTGATGGTCTACAACGCCGCCCGGCTCAAGGACGCCGGCCAACCGTTCCAGCAGCAGGCAGCGATGGCCAAGCTGTTCAGCTCGCAGGTCGCCGATCGAACGACCTCGAACTGCCTCGAGCTGTTCGGCGGCTACGGCTATTCGAAGGAATATCCGGCTGAGAAGTACTACCGTGACGCGAAGATCGGCACGATCTACGAAGGCACCAGCAACATGCAGCTGCAGACGATCGCTAAGGGAATGCTGAAGTAGCGTCCGGGAGGACCACCCGGTCCACCCCCTGCAGAACGCCGTTCCGGGCCAAGAGGTCCGGTTGCACCAGGCGGGCCGGCCCCGCGCGCACCACGCCGTTGCTCTGCGAGAACCGGACGACGGTCCCGCCTCTCGACCGCAGCTCCCGTGCTTTCACCAAGTCCCGACTCTTCAGGCTTCCATTGAACACCAACGTCCCGAGCCAGGCGTCGCGCAACTTGGGGTCGGTTCGAAGCCGGACGAGGTCGGACTCGGGTAGCCTGGCGAACGCGCTGTCAGTCGGGGCCAGCAGGGTGACGGGAGTAGTGTCGGCCAGCATGCGGCGGACCGTCGATTGACCTACCAGCTTGAGAAACGTCCGGTAGCCACCCGTCATCGCCGCGGTACTTAGAAGGTCGGGAAACTCGGCGCGATGCAGACCGCCGCCGCGACGCGCGTCCATCCGAGCGGTCAGGCTGGTGTCGCCGTCGCCGGGCTCGTCCACGGGTTGGAGCGCATTCTTCTTGCGGCTCGTATCGGTAACGCTAGAATCCACCCGCGCCAGCGAGTCCACCTGCCTCAGCGAGTCCACCCGCGCCAGCGAATCCACGCGTCCCAGCGAATCTGGCCGTCCCAGCGAATCCACCCGCCCCAGCGAACATCCTGGCCGCGCCAACGGACCAGCCGCGGCACCCAGGCGGGTCGTGTCGGTCAGGCTATCACGGACGCCGCTCGAGTTCGGGGTACCCTTGCGGAGAGAATCCCCGGCTGGGGCCGGCCGTCTCGCTGTGTCCGAAGGCACGATCGCGCGGTAAATGCCGACTGCCGCGGCCGCGCTATCCACCACTTGTGCCGACGCGACCCCCCATCCGGCCACCATCGCCACGACCGCGCCGCACATAGCTCGCCAACTCATGTGCCCTCCGGTGGGAAACACAGCGGGGGCGCCAAGGCGCCCCCGCGTCATGCCATCAGGACGAGCGAGACGTCAGCGTCCGGCTGAATCCGCCTGCATCCCGCTGGAATCGATGCCGGTCCCAGGCTGCTGCTGCTGGCCACTCGTGTCTGGGTGTTCAAGTCCGCCATACCCCTGTGTATCGGCAGGAGCGCCCGTGCCCTGCTCGTTCAGGAACGTGTCCACCTGGGCTGACGTACTGTCATGCTTCATGGTCGTATCCCGCTCCATCCCGCTGTAGCCGGGAGGAGGGGCCTGGGTCGTTGTCGTATCCTGCGCGGCGGCGGTCCCTTCGTCAACCTTCTCCGTGTTTTTCGCGCACGCCAGCGCGCCCGCCATCAGGCAGACCACCGCCAACCGCGTCGAAGTCCCGATGCTCATTCGACCTCCCGGATCGCCCTGTACTCAATGAACTGGCCGCCAAGGCCCCGCCCTCTTCTGGATCGAACCTATCCGGCCAAGCGCAGAAGGAGCCGTGACTTGTGTCACCCGCACCGGGTCGGCCCAAGGCCCGGGACTTGCTACTTGATGGGCCGGGGTGCCATTCCCTGCGCAGCGGCGGACCGATTGAGGGCGCCCCGCAACGCGCCATAACGATCTGACCGGCACGGTTTTAGGGCTTGACACCAGGCCCGGCCGATGGACATTCCACCCAGGCTCCGCTGTTCACTTCCGCAGTGGTCAGTCTGGATTCACTCGACACAAGTCGCAGCGCTACAACAGCGTCAGGGAACGCACGTGGTCCTTTTCTCACGCCCTTCGCGTCAGGTCCCATTCGTGTGCCTGGGCCTACTCGCCCTCGGCTCCGCGCCCACCGTCGCGGCGCAGACCGATGCGCAGTGGCTCTCCGCGCGCATGTCCGAGTGGTATGAGACCGCCTCTCGCAGAGCGCCCGGTCGGTGGGGCATCGCCATAGGCGATCCTTCCGGCCGGATTCTCTGGAGCATGAACCCGACCGAGCCGATGGTGCCCGCCTCGACGGTGAAACTGTTCACCACCGGCTTCGCACGCAGCGTATTGGGCGGCTCGGCCCGGCGCGCGACCCGCGTCGTCGGTCAAGGGCAGCTCGATCTGGACAGCGGCGAGTGGAGGGGAACCTGGGCACTCGAGCTGAACGGCGATCCCTCGCTCGAGCGGGCGCAGGGCTCCGGCCCGACGCTGTATGACCTCGCCCTCCAGCTCGCCAGCGGAGGCATCCGCAAGCTGACCGGCCCGCTGCAGGTGCAGAGCGCGGACGGGCCGGCCAACGCCATCTATCCTACCGCCTGGTCCTCCAGGCACCGCGGCCGGTTGTTCGCGCCGCCGGTTGGGCCGTTGACGCTTCACGAGAACATCGTTTGGCTCACCGTCCGCCCTGGGGAAAAGGTCGGCTATCGGGCCAGGCTGATCGAGACCGCGCCGAGCGCGATCAGCTCGCTGGTCACCGTGACGGCCAAGACCCGGTCCGGGCGCCGCTCCCGGCTGGTCCTGTCCCGGCGGTCCGATGGCGGCTGGGTCGTGGGCGGCACGATCGGGGTCCGCGCAGCGCCCCGGCGGATCACGGCCGTGGCGTCCGACCCCAAGGTCGTATTGAACGCCGTATGGGGCTCGGCGCTCGCACGGGCGGGAATCAGCTGGAACCGTGTGTCCCGGCGGGGGCCCGCCCCCGAGGGCACGCCCCAGATCCTGGCCGAGGTCGCCTCACCTCCGCTGGACTCCCTGGCGAGCGAGATCAACCGTCGCAGCCTCAACCTCGGGGCCGAGCTGTTGCTCCAGTGGGCTGGCGGCCGCGACGGTGCCCCGCAGCGGCTCACGGACCACGTGCGGCAAGTGACCGGCTCGCCCGACGGCGTCTATCTCGTGGATGGCAGCGGGTTGTCCTACGACGATCGGGTGATGCCTGCGGCCTTCATCAGCTATCTCGCCAAGTTCCCCAGCACCGCTGCGGGCCAGAATTTCCCGCAGCTGCTCCCGGCCAACGGGTCCGGCACCCTGCGCCGCCTCAATACCGGCTTTCCCGCCGAAGGCGTCGTGCGGGCCAAGACCGGCACGCTCAGCCAGGTTTCCACCGTGGTGGGATATCTGGGGCTGCCGGAGGGCACGTTGCTGGTGACGCTCATGTACAACGGGCCGCGGCCCCTGGCCGCGCGCCAGGCGCAATGGAACCTGTTTCGCGAGCTCGGAGCGAACGGGGTCGTGATCCCTACCGATTCGGCCATGGTGCCGCCGGTGCAGCTCGGCGGCGACGAGTCGGCCCGCCCCGCCTGGCTCCCCGACCTCGTGGCGCCGGACTCCAGCGCCGAATCCCGCTAGAAAACACCGAGGCCGCGGATCGCTCCGCGGCCTCGATCGTTCCAGCCCCATCGCGCGTCACGCCCTTCGCGCGCTCGCGGCGACCAGGACAACCCCACCGACCACGGCGAGCAATCCCACTACTGGCGGGATCCCGACGTGCTCCTTCTTGTCGGCGGTCGCCTTGATCGGGCCGATGTCCAGCACTTTCTCCTTCCGGGTGAAGGAGAACCCGCCCAGGGCAAGTCCCACCACGCCGAGCACGATCAGGAGGAAGCCCACGACCGCCGCGGGCTTCATACCGGCCTGCGGCCCTGAATGACCCGGATCAGCACGATCGCGAGCGCGATCACCAGCAGGATGTGGATGAAGCCGCCCAGCGTGTACGACGACACCATTCCCAACAGCCAGAGCACGAGCAGGATGACGAAGATCGTCCAGAGCATACGGCCCTCCACACGAGTGTGGGTTCCGCGGGCCGGGGTCCGGCCCGGTGAACCGAATGACGTCGGTGTTCGGAGAGAAAGGGTAACCCATGCTCGCAAAAGGTGCCGTGACCACCCTCACCCGCGGGCAGCGATCACGCTCATGCCGGTCCGGTGGCGTCGGACGCAGGCGTCGCCGGGGTTCGAGGTTGTCCGGATTCACGTCGCGGCGTAGGTTTGGGCGCCTCTGTCGACGTAGAAGCCGTGATCCTTTCCCACCCGGTTGACTCGTTGCTCGCACCCATCGCGCAAGTCTTGCGCGATGGGTGCCTTTGGAGGAACCTCATGAGACGTTTCGCCTTCGGCCTCCTCGCACTCGGAGCCGCCGCACTCACCGCTTGCCAAGACAACGTATCCCCCGATTCATCCAAGCCGACGTCGACACCCGCCTTCCGCAAGTCCCCGGTGGGCGAGCCCGCCCTGCTCAACAAGATGGAGCAGATCAATACCCGGTTGCGCGCACGAGGTCTGAACGTCGCGGTCGAGGCGATCGAGTTCTTCACGATCGGTCAGGGGCGGCCGAGCAACCGGATCCATCAGCAAGAGTTCCGCTGGGTTCCGAACGACGAGAGGCGTCTGGCACAGGGCGCCGACATCACGTATCTGGTGGACCAGAGCGACGGCGCGACGGCGAACGGTCTGACCAATGCGCAGACCGAGGGCGCTATCGACGCTGCTCTGGCCACCTGGGAAGCCCATGCGGCGCTCAAGAAGGTCGATATCGTGAAGCGCACTGATTCGGGGGCGGATCCCGACATCTTCGACTCGTTCTTCGGATTCGGTGGCGAGGGCAATCCCTTCTTGGCCGACATCGTGGAGGCTGGTTGGTTGCCCAGGGCGTTCTTCGAGGCAGTCGGCGGCCCGGGTGGCGGACGCGGCATCCTCGCCTTTTCAGTGACCTTCATTTTCACCGATGCCAACGATGTTCCGACCGACATCAATGGCGATAACCGCCTCGACACCGCGTTAAACGAGGTGTACTACAACAACACCTTCGGCGACCCGGCCAACGATCGCGCCGGGAACCCCTGGGGCATCAACGTCGTGCTCCCGGGAATCGACGTTGAGACCGTGGCCTTCCACGAGAACGGTCACTCTCTCGGAATCGGCCACTTTGGTCCGCCGCCGGCGGCGGTGATGAACCCGGTCTATGCCGGGATCCGCCACGAGGCATTGGCGACCGATGGTGCCGGGATGCGCACCGTGTGGTCCAGCTGGCCCAATCCGTAGGATGAGGCGCCTGGAGGGGAGGGGTGCTCTCCGGCCCCTCCTCTCACTCGCCTTGTGACTTCTTTTCGTTCCCGCCTAATTTCCAGACCCCCCAACCGAGAAGCGCTGAGGATCTCCGAATGGCAACGGCTACTGCTCCCGGCCCGGCGGCCGAGCGTCCCGAATTCAAGCCGTTCGTCCCCCCGGAACAGTCTCCGGCGGAGCTGACGTTTCGAGCCGTCCTTCTCGGTGCAATTCTTGGCGTGATCTTCGCCGCATCGAGCGTGTATCTCGCGCTGAAGATCGGCCTCACCGTCTCCGCCTCGATCCCGATCGCCGTCCTCGCCGTCGCGTTCTTCCGCACCCTGGGCCGTTCCACCATCCTCGAGAACAACATGGTGCAGACGACCGGCTCCGCGGGCGAGTCGATCGCGGCGGGGATCGTGTTCACCATTCCGGCGATCCTGCTGATGGGGTACGACCTGACGGTGGGCAAGGTGGCGGTCATCGCGGTCGTGGGCGGCATCATGGGCGTGCTGCTCATGATCCCGCTCCGACGGGCACTGATCGTGAAGGAGCACGGCAGGCTGACCTATCCGGAGGGTACCGCCTGCGCCGAAGTGCTGGTGGCGGGCGAGAAAGGCGGACTGCAGGCGAAGCGCCTGTTCCAGGCATTCGGCCTCGCGTTCGGATACAAGTTCCTGATGGCCGGGCTCAAGGCCTGGAAGGAGTATCCGACCTGGGTCTCCCGGTCCTACCAGGGAGCGTCGGTCTCCGCCGAGGTGTCGCCCGAGCTGCTGGGCGTGGGGTACATCATCGGCCCGCGGATCGCGGGATATCTCTTCGCCGGCGGGTGCCTCGCCTACCTCGTTCTCATCCCCGCCATCAAGCTCTTCGGCGCGGGGCTCACTCAGCCGATCTTCGCCGAATCCAAGCTCATCTCGGAGATGAGCCCCGGCGAGGTGCGGGCCAACTTCGTTTTCTACATCGGCGCGGGCGCCGTGGCCGCCGCCGGAATCATCGCGCTCGTTCGCTCGCTGCCGACCATCGTGTCGGCCTTCCGCAGCGGCTTCCAGGACCTGCGCGGCAGTCTGGGCGCCACCGCGTCCCGGCTGCGGACCGACATCGACCTGCCCATCTGGGTCACCCCCGCCGGCGCGATCGTGCTCGCCCTCGTGCTCACCTTCCTGCCGCAGCTCTCGGTCAACCTGCTCGGCGCGGCGCTGATCGTCCTGTTCGGGTTCTTCTTCGTGGTGGTCTCGTCGCGCATCACCGGCGAGATCGGCGTGAGCGCGAATCCGATCTCGGGCATGACCATCGCCGCCCTCATCGGCACCACCACGATCTTTCTGCTCATAGGCTGGACTGGGGTGGACCACCGGGTTGGGGCGATCAGCATCGCCGCGGTCATCGCGGTCGCCGCCGGCAACGCCGGCGCGACGAGCCAGGACCTCAAGACGGGCTTCTTGGTGGGAGCCACTCCGAAACGCCAGCAGATCGGCATCGTGGTCGGGGCCGTGACTTCGGCTCTGGCCATCGGCTGGACGCTGACCTTGCTCAACAACACCTACACCAACATCGTCCCCGAGCCTCACCCCGGTGTCGTCCTGGAAGCCGCGGCCCCGGGCTCCAGCGACCGGGCGGTCACGACCCTGGGCGAGCGGATGCGCCACGACGGTCGCGAGTGGGACGTGGTGCGGGTGAATCTTCCGACGCAGGGCGTGCTGCCCGGCAAGTACTTGCTGGACCCAGGCACCCACGAGGTGGCCTACCTGGTCGACCCCGGCATCGGCGGCCGCATCCGGGAGATCGACGGCCGGCCCATCACCAAGCTCGACTCCCCCAAAGCCACGATCATGGCGCTGGTGACGGACGGCATCCTGACGCAGAAGCTCCCCTGGGGGCTGGTGCTCATCGGGGTCTTCCTCACGATCTCGATCGAGATCATGGGTCTCCAGTCCCTCCCGATCGCGGTCGGCGTGTACCTGCCCATCTCGACATCGGCCTCGATGTTCGCCGGCGGCGTTGTCCGCTGGCTGGTGGAGCGGCGCATGCGTAGCAGCGAGCGCTCCATCGCGGAGGTCGAGTCGGGGCCGGGCGTGCTGTTCTCGAGCGGGCTCATCGCCGGCGGGGCGATCGCCGGCATCGCGATCGCCGGCATCGCGGCGGCCCTCGTCAACCGCGCCGAAGCCGCGAAGGTGCCGGCGGCGGATTACCTGTCGCATGTCGCCGGGTTGGAGACGGCGCTGGGCGCCTTCGCGCAGAGCGATCTCGTGGCGCTCGTCGTCTTCGGCTGTCTCGGCTTCGTCCTCTATCGGGTCGCCAGCCGGTAGCGTGCCGCCAAGCGGGACGGTCTCGCCCGCGCTGAGTGCGCGAATCATTCACGGCAGCCTGGTGTTGGGTGTCGTGCTGTTCTGCCTGGTCTCCTGGTTTGTCGCTGGACGCAGTGCGCTTCCCGTCTCGGCCCTGCCTAACCGGCGCGTGTTGTACCTGGGACTCTTCCTAGTGAGCGTCTCGCTGTTCGGCGGGGCGATGTTCACGGTGAATCGCCTGCGGCCGCCGCCGCCGGGCGCGTCGCAGGACGACTGGTGGCGGACCAACCTGGGGAAGGCCGTCGTCGTCTGGGCTTTGGTCGAGGCGCCCGCCATCCTCGGCACCGTGGCCTACCTGATCACCCGGGACTTCCGCACCCTCCTCGCCACCTTCGCCGGCCTCCTCCTTTTCGGGTCCTACCGACCGAGCCGGCTCATCGATCGCTAGGATGCGGGTCGTCACTCTGCTGCCCGCCGCCACCGAGATCGTGGCCGCGCTGGGCGGAGCGGAGGACCTCGTGGGGATCTCCCACGAGTGCGACTATCCGGCGTCGATCACCGGGCTTCCGCGGGTGACCGTCACCGCTGTAGACACCACTGCCCCGAGCGAGATCATCGACGCCGAAGTCCGGCGTCTGCGCGCCGCCGGGCGGCCGGTGATCGCGGTCGAGGCGGAGGCGCTTCGGCGACTCGCGCCCGACCTCATCATCACCCAGGGCCTCTGCGAGGTCTGCGCGGTCGAGGACGGCGCGGTGCATCGTCTCGCCGGCACGTTGCAGCCGAGTCCGCAGATACTCTCCCTCGTAGCCACGACACTCGCGGGCATCGAGGAGGATCTCCGGGCCGTCGGCCGTGCCATTGGCCGCGACCCGGAGGCCGCGGCGCTGATCGAGAGTCTCGACCACCGCCTGGCCTTGTTGCGAAGCCGGAAGCCCAGCGGTCGCGCGGCCGTGGTCTGCATCGAGTGGCTCGACCCGCTCTACCTCGCGGGACATTGGGTCCCTGAGCTGGTGGATGCGGCCGGCGGGCGGGACGTCGGCGCCACAGCGGGCAGCCACTCGGTCGTACGGGACTGGGGAGAGGTCGGTAGCCTGCGGGCGGACCTGATCCTCGTCATGCTCTGCGGCTTCGATGTCGAGCGGGCTCGCCGCGAGCTGGATGCCGTCCGCCTGCCGGAGGCGCGGCGGGTGCTTTCGACGGCTCCGGTCTGGCTCATCGACGGAAACGCGTACACCTCACGTCCCGGCCCCCGGGTCGTGGAGGGCGCCGAGCGCGTGCGGGCGGCCCTGGAAGGCCGGGAGCTTCCGGGACTCGAGCGGTGGGTACCGTCCTGGCCACCCAGCTGATCGTACCGGCGCTCGACTCGGCGTCCCTGGCCGTTGTCCGGTCGCTGTTCGAGGAGTACGGCAGCTCACTCGGCATCGACCTCGGCTTCCAGGACTTCACCGCCGAGCTGGAGAGCCTGCCTGGGAGCTATGCGCCGCCCGCAGGACGTCTCCTGCTCGCACTCGAAGACGATGCGCCGGCGGGGTGCGTTGCCCTCCGGCCGCTGGAAGCGGGAATCGCGGAAATGAAGCGACTGTACGTTCGTCCGGCCTTCAGAGGGGGTGGTTGGGGCAGGCGCCTCGCCGAGCGAATCATCGCGGAGGCGCGCGACGCGGGCTATTCACGAATGCGGCTGGACACGCTCCCTTCGATGGCCGGCGCCCGGTCCCTGTACCAGGCGCTGGGCTTTCGCGAGATCCCGCCCTACCGCCACAACCCCATTCACGGCACCGCTTTTCTGGAGCTCATCCTGACCGGAACCCGGGGGTAGACATCGGGCCTCGCCTCGGCGACCTTTGGCATCCCCCAGCCCACAGCCCATGACCCCCGAGTCGCTCGCTTTCCTCAAGTCCCTTCTGGACACGCCGGGCCCGTCCGCCTTCGAGACCGCCCCAGCCCGGCTCTGGCGTGCCGAAGCCGAGAAGTTCGCCGACCGGGTCCATGCCGACGTAAGCGGCAACTCCTACGCAACCCTCAACCCCGACAGCCGCCCCCGGGTCATGCTGGCCGGCCACATCGATGAGATCGGGGTGATGGTCACCTACATCGATGACGAAGGCTACATCAGCTTCGATACGATTGGCGGCTGGGACCACCAAGTTTTCGTGGGCCAGCGGGTCCGCCTGCTCGGCCGAAACGGGCCGGTGGCAGGGGTCGTAGGCAAGAAGGCGATTCACATCATGGACAAGGATGACCGGGAGAAGGTGTCGAAGGTCCAGGACCTGTGGATCGACATCGGGGCCATCGGGCGGGCGGAGGTCGAGGGCCGCATCCGAATCGGCGACCCGGGGGTGCTCGCAGCGGGTGTCGTGGAATTTCCCAATGGCCGGCTCGTCAGCCGGTCCATCGACAACCGGATCGGAGCGTTCGTGGTGCTGGAGACCATCCGGCTGCTCGCCCGGGACGGCACGCGGCCCGCGCCGGGGGTCACCGCCGTCGCGACGACCCGCGAGGAGATCGCGGCGACCGGAGGCGGTGCGCGCTCTTCCGCCACGACCCTCGAGCCCGACGTAGCGATCGTGATCGACGTGACGCACGCGACGGATTACCCGGGCATCGACAAGCGCCGGCACGGCGACTACCGCCTGGGAGGCGGGCCGGTACTTTCCCGCGGCGCGTCGGTCAGCGAGCTGGTCTTCGAACGGCTCGCCGCGGCGGCGGAGGCAGAAGGCATCCCCTACGCCATCGAGGCGGCTTCCCGGGACACCCACACCGATGCCGAGGCGATCTTCAACGCCCAGCGGGGCGTCGCCACCGCACTGGTCTCGGTTCCAAATCGCTACATGCACAGTCCCAATGAGATGATCGCCCTCGACGACCTCGACCAGACGGCCCGCCTGTTGGCGGCGTTCGTCCGCCGACTCGCCCACGACACCGACTTCGTCCCTCGCTGAACGGGCGAGTATTTTTCACGTATCATGACGGCGAACCCGCTCATCCCCCTCGCTCTGACGCTCGCGTTGGCCGCTCCGGTGCCGCTTCGGGCCCTGCAGTTCGGGACCCAACAGGTGCCGGTGCAGACGCCACCGGCGCCGGTCATTACCGCCATCGACGACATCCGTCGTCTCAGCGACGACAAGCTCGGCGGCCGGATGACCGGATCCGCGGGGGCCGACTCCGCCGCCGCCTATCTGGCGCGGCGCTTCGAGGAGGTCGGCCTGCAGCCCGCGGCGGGCGGCTGGTTTCAGACGTTCACCGTAGCGAAGGAAGCACCGGTGGCGCAGCACGCGCACGTGGGCGGGTTGCGGGCGAAGAACGTCATCGGGCTCCTCCCCGGCCGCGATCCGGTGCTGCGCAACGAGACCGTCATCGTCGGGGCGCACTACGATCATCTGGGTCTCGGCGGGTTCGGCAGTCTCGATCCCGACAGCACCGGCCACGTGCACAACGGTGCGGACGACAACGCGTCGGGGGCCGCGATGCTCGTCCGCATCGCGGAGCGGTTGTCCCACTCGCCTCCCGCCCGCACCGTACTGTTCATCGCATTCAGCGGAGAAGAGCTCGGCCTGCTGGGGTCGGCGCACTACGTCAAGGAGCCGATTTACCCGCTGAGCGGCACCCTGGCCATGATCAACCTCGACATGGTCGGGCGTTTGCGGGACAACCGGCTCATCGTCTACGGCGTGCGCACGGCGAAGGAGTTCCCCGCCCTGCTCGACTCGCTCAACTGGCATGCCGGGTTCGATCTCAAGGCCCAGGGCGACGGCTACGGACCGAGCGACCAGTCGTCCTTCTTCGCGGCGGGCAAGCCGGTGCTCCACGTGTTCACCGACCTGCACGAGGACTACCACCGGACGACGGACGACTGGGAGAAGATCAGCCTCGACGGGTTCGATCGGGTCACCAGTTTCACGCTCGGCATCGTGACCGCGCTGGCGAATCGTCCCACGCGCCTGAGGCCGGAAGACGCTCCGCCTCCCCCGCCGCCGCCGGTGGCGTCCTCATCCGTCACCCCTGGATACGGCGCCTATCTCGGCACGATCCCCGACATGACCGACAATCCCGGAGGCGTGCGGCTGGTGGGCGTGCGCGCGGGCAGCCCGGCCGAGAAAGCCGGCCTGCGGGGTGACGACGTCATCACCAAGATCGGCGAGATGGAAGTGCCCGACCTGCAGGCGATGACCGACGCCCTGCGAAGCCACAAGCCTGGAGACATCGTGGAGATCGTGATTCGCAGAGGGGCGCAGCTGACGACCGTCCGGGCCACGCTCGGCACCCGGGGAGGCTGAGCGTGGCCGTGCTCGACGCCGATCGCATCGTCGCGGCCCTCCGGGGGGCTTTCGCACGCAACGCGGGCCGGGAAGAGCTGTTGCGCACCGCCGCCGAGAAGATCCGGTCGGCCGGTGCCCCCTACACCTCGGTCTACCTCTACATGCTGCACGGCGACGAGCTGGTGCTGGAGGCGCATGCGGGGCGCGAGACGGACCACACGCGGATCCCGGTGGGCAAGGGTGTCTGCGGGACCGCGGTCGCCACCGGCCTCGACCAGAACGTCCCCGACGTGACCGCCATCGAGAACTACCTCGCCTGCAACACCTGGACTCGGTCCGAGCTGGTCGTGCTGATCCGGCGCGGCAGCGTCATCCTGGGACAGATCGACGTAGACAGCGATGTGCCCGATCCGTTCACGGCCGACGAGGAGGCGGAGGTGCGTAGGGTCGCGGATGCGCTCGCGGTTCTGCTCTAGATGTCCTGCCTAAGCGGGGTGCCGCCGTTTCGCGCCTGGTCCTCCGCTCGCTTCGGTCTCCCCCTTCCCCCGGACCACCGCTTTCCCATCGCCAAGTACGCCGCCATCCGCGAAGCCATTCTCGCCCGCGGGTTGCTGGGTGCGGCAAGCATCGAAGAGCCCGATCGGGCCGAGCGGTGGTCGCTCGAGCTGGTCCACTCTCCTGCGTACGTCCAGGCCGTCTCCGAGGGCCAGCTTTCCGAGGCGGAGCTCAGAAGGTTGGGCTTTCCCTGGAGCCCGGAGCTGCGAGAGCGATCGCTCCGCACGGCCCAGGGCACGGTCGAGGCGGCCCGCGACGCGCTGGAGGCCGGACTCGGCATCAATCTCGCTGGTGGCACCCACCATGCCTTCGCCGATCACGGAGAGGGCTTCTGCGTCTTCAACGACGTCGCGCTCGCGATCCGCATCCTGCAGCGCGAAGGCCGGGTCGTGCGTGCCACCGTCATCGACCTCGACGTGCATCAAGGCAACGGGACCGCGCGCATCTTCGCCGACGACCCGGACGTCTTCGCCTTCTCGATGCACGGCGAAAAGAACTATCCCTTCCAGCGCGAGACCAGCACGCTCGACGTGGAGCTGCCCGACGGCTCCGCCGATCAGCTCTATCTCCGCGTGCTCGCCGAGCACCTGGAGCCGGTCCTCGAGCAGTCCTCGCCCGACATCGTGTTCTATCTCGCCGGGGCGGACCCCTACGTCCACGACCGCCTGGGCCGATTGGCGCTCCAACGCGGAGGATTGCGCGCCCGGGACCGCGCCGTCTTCCGGGCGTGCCGCCGCCGGAGACTTCCGCTGGTGCTGACCCTGGCGGGTGGATACGCCCGGGAGCTTTCGGACGTCGTGGAGATTCACACCGCGACGGTGGCCGAAGGACTCGCCGCGTATGCCTAGCGTGCGTGGGGTCGAGATCTTCGTGCGGCGCATCGGCCAGGGTCGGCCCGTTGTCGTGTTGCACGGCGGCCCTGGAGCGGACCACGAGTACCTTCGCCCGGGTTTCGACGCGCTGGCTCAGGGGCGGGAGCTCATCTATTACGATCAGCGCGGGGGTGGGCGGTCTCCGGTAGCGCGAGACGTGCCGGTCGGCTGGACCGAGCAGGTCGCAGACCTCGAGGCCTTGCGGGAGCTCTGGGCGCTCGACCGGATGACGATCGCGGGATATTCGTGGGGTGGGCTGCTCGCACTGCTGTATGCTTTGGAGCAGCCGGACCGGGTGGAGCGCCTGGCGCTGGTGTCTCCGGCGCCCGTTTGGCGGGCCGCACGTGACGGCTTCGAGCAGGCATTCGCGAAACGAAATCTCGATCCGGTGCTTCAGGAGGAGCGGCGCGTGCTCCGCGAGAGCGGGCTCCGGGAGCGCGATCCAGCGGCGTTCCAACAGCGGATCTTCGAGCTTTCCGTCGCACCTTACTTCCACGATCCCGCCCGGGCCCGTGAGCTCACGCCCTTTCGGATCGTGGGGCGGACACAGCAGGAGGTCTGGGCAAGTCTCGGGGACTTCGACCTCCGACCTCGCCTTCCGATGCTTCGCGGCATTCCATCGCTGGTCCTCCACGGGGAGAGCGATCCCATTCCGATCGAGGCGGCGAGCACCGCGGCCGAGTTGATCGGCGCCGCATTCCACCGCCTCCCACGGTGCGGCCATGTACCGTACGTCGAGGCATTTAGCGAGTTCGAGCGGATCGTGGGCGAGTTCCTTCGGCAGGAGGTCGAGACGGGTCTTCCGCGCGCCTGAGTTACTTTTCCTCCATGGCCCGTTCCACACCGTTCGAGTTCGTGCTCGCCCCCTTCGCGGAGGAGCATTTCCCCAAGATCCGGTCCGCCCTGGCGGCCGCGGGTCGCGACCCTGCCGATCGCGATGCCTTCCTGATGGAGAGAGAAGCCGTCGTCCTGCTCCGCGAGCTCCGCCCGGAAGAGGGACTCGGCGAGAGGATGGACCAGCTGGCCGCGTTGGTCCACCAGGCCTATCTCTTCTGGGACGCGGGCCAGGTGACGGTGGACGTCCTGGCGGAGCAGCTTCCCGAGCTTCTCGGCGCGGGTCCACACCCGGTGGACGGGGAGCTTCCGCCTGCCTACTACGCTCGGTTTCCCGAGCGCCGCCTCTGGGCGGAGGTCCTGGAAGGTCAACCGGCCGAACCGCTGGACGGCGTCTTCGTGTCCGCCACCGGCGCGGGCGAGCTGAGGGTCCTCGGCATCTTCGGGCTGCACCCGGAGCGGATGGGATTCAGTGTCGTCGAGGTGGCCGGGCCACGGCCCGGGGCCCTCGCCCGGGAGGACGGCACCCCGCTGTTCGCCTCTACACTGGCGGGTGGCGCGCCGGCGGGACTCCACTCGCTGACTGGCGGTGAGGAATTGCTGGAGCTCGGGTGGCGGACGATCGCCGGGGCAGTGCAATGGACGCGCTGAAGGAGCTCGCCGACCGAAAGGCCGTGGCCGATGTGCTGGAGCAGATCGCCTCGTTCCTCGAGCTCCGCGGTGAGAACCCGTTTCGTATCCGCGCGTTCCGTACCGCCGCCCGAGCCGTGGCGGGCTTCCCCGGCGATCTGCGACAAGCCATCGAGGACGGGGCTCTCGCCGCGACCAAGGGCGTGGGTCCGGCCACGCTTCAGATCGTCACCGAGCTGGTCGCGACCGGCCGGGCCAGCATGCTCGAGGAGCTGCGGGAGCAGATCCCACCGGGCCTGGTCGAGATGCTCGCGATCTCCGGCCTCGGCGTCGCGAAGATTCGGCAGATCCACGACGTGCTCGGCATCGATTCCCTGCCCGAGCTCGAAGCGGCCGCTCACGACGGCCGGCTGGCCAAGCTGTCGCGCTTCGGTCAGAAGACCTCGGAGAACATCCTCAAGGGCATCGCCTACCTGCGGCAGGCGAGCACCTTCCGGCTGTCGCACCACGCCGCCGAAGAGGCGGAGGGCCTGCGCGCCGCGCTGCAGCAGTTGCCAGGCGTGAGCCGAGCGATCGTCGCCGGAGAGGTGCGGCGGCGGAGTGAGGTCGTCCGCGACCTCATCCTCGTGCTCGTGGCCGACGTGCCACCCGCTGAGCTGTTCAAGCAGCTCAGCCAATACCCCGGCGTGCACGAGTTCGCGGGCCAGGACGAGCGCCGACTGACGCTCCGGTTCGCGGGCGGCGCCAGCGCGCAGATCGTCGTTACTTCGCCGGTCAACGCGGGCGCGGTCGTCGCGCAGGCCACGGGCAGCGAGGCCCATCTGCGCGAGCTCGCGGCGTTCGCCGCGACCCGCGGCTTCGCCCTCAACGGCGCCGCGCTGTGGCGGGGCAGCGAGTTCGTGTCGACCCCGGACGAGGAGCGGTTCTACAGCGCCCTCGGCCTGCCGATCATCCCACCCGAGCTGCGCGAGGGCCGGGGCGAAGTTGAAGCTGCCGCGCGTGGAGCCCTTCCGCGGCTGCTGGAGACGCGCGACCTGCACGGTTTCCTCCACTGCCATACGAAGTATTCCGACGGGTCGAACTCGGTCGAGGAGCTCGCGCTCGCCTGCCGGGCAGGCGGCTACTCGTACGTGGGCATCACCGATCACAGTCAGGCCGCCGCGTACGCGGGAGGGCTCAAGCCGGACGACCTGCTCCGGCAGTCGGACGAGATCGACGAGGTCAACGCCCGACTCGAGGGCATCCGGGTACTCAAGGGCGTGGAGGCAGACATCCTGCAGGACGGCCGTATCGATTTCGAGCCCGGCATCCTCGAGCGGCTCGACTTCGTGATCGCGTCGGTCCACAGCCGGTTCAACATGGGCGCGCCGGAGATGACCGCCCGGATTCTCGCCGCGATGGACAATCCCTACCTCACCATCATCGGCCACCCCACCGGCCGGCTTCTGCTTTCGCGCGATCCCTACGGTCTCGACCTCGACGCCGTGATCGAAAAGGCCGCCGCCACCGGCGTGGCCCTGGAGGTCAATGCCGACCCGCATCGCCTCGATCTCGACTGGCGGGTACTCCGAAGCGCTCGCGAGGCGGGCGCGCTCATCTCGATCGGCGCCGACGCCCACAGCGCCGGAACCATCAGCAACGTGGAGTATGGCGTCGCGATGGCGCGGAAGGGCTGGCTCGGCCGCGACGACATCCTCAACGCCCGACCGCTCGACGAATTCCTCGAGTACGCCCGCCGCAGGCGCGGATGACCGCACGTCCCCGCACCCGGAGGCGGCGCACGGCCGCCCCGGCCGCCGCCGAGATCCTCAAGCGACTCCGTGAGACCTACCCAGATGCGCAGTGCGCGCTGAGCCACCGCAACGCGTTCGAGCTGCTCTGCGCCACGATTCTCTCCGCCCAGTGCACGGACGCCCGGGTCAACATGGTGACACCGATCCTGTTCGATCGCTACCCGACGCCGCAGGCGCTCGCCGCCGCCCGGCCCGAGGACGTCGAGCGGATCATCATCTCCACCGGTTTCTTCCGGAACAAGACCAGGAGCCTCATCGGCATGGCGCAGGCGCTGGTAGCCGAGCACGGCGGAGAGGTGCCGCGGACGATGGAGGAGCTCCGCGTGTTGCCCGGGGTCGGTCGCAAGACCGCCAACGTGATTCTCGGGAATGCGTTCGGCATCAACGAGGGCATCACGGTGGACACCCACGTCACCCGGCTCTCCAGACTGCTCGGGCTCACCCGCCACGAGGACCCCGCGAAGATCGAACAGGACCTGATGCCGTTGTTTCCGCGAGACGACTGGGCTCTCCTCTCCCACCTGCTGATTTTTCACGGGCGTCAGGTGTGCATCGCCCGCCGGCCACGTTGCGGGGAGTGTGTCCTCGCCGACCTCTGTCCTTCGACCCAGTTGTGAGAAACTCCCGGCTCATCTCGCGCCGCTTCAGCACCGTGGTCGGCTTCGCCCTTGGCCTGGCCCTGTTGCGGGATTCCGCCGCTCAGTCCCTCTGGACGGTGACGCCGCTCCAGGAGGCGAGGAGAACGGGGACGTTCCAGAACCCGGTCCTGAACGAAAGCTCTGGTGTCATCCCCAGCCGGACACAGCCGGGCGTCCTTTGGTCCTTCGACGACTCAGGTGGCCCCGCGAGGATCTTCGCCACCGACACGTTGGGCCGGGACCTGGGAAGCTTTCCGTTGCGCGGCGCGACGAACGTGGACTGGGAGGCCATCTCGTCCGGGCGCTGCGGCGCCGGCGACTGCCTGTACCTCGCCGATACCGGCGACAACAACGAATCGCGCGCGGCCGTGGATATCTATCGAGTGTCCGAGCCTTCGGTCAGGACGACACGGGGCACCGCTCGAGCCATCCCTGCCGTGGAGCGTCTCCGCGTGCGCTACCCCGACCGTCCGAGAGACGTCGAGGCGCTCTTCGTGGATGGCCAGGGGACCATGCACCTCATCAGCAAGGGACGGACGGACGGCTACGTCCACTACCGAATCCCGGCGGCCTCCTGGGGCGAACGATCGGTCGTCGCGGAGTCGCTCGGGACCTTGCCGATCGAGCCCCGGGGCGGGTTGGGCCGGCTGGTCACCGATGCGGCTCTTTCCCCCGATGGGCGACGGGTGGCAGTGCGGACGTACCAGGAGATCTACCTGTTCGACCTGATCGGGGACGGCGCCATTCGCCCGGAGGGCGTCGCCTGCAGCCTCGGTGGCCTTGACCTTCAGGGCGAAGGAGTGGCGTGGCTCGACGGGTCCACTCTGGTGCTCACGAGCGAGGGCCTGCTAGGCGTGCCGGGGACGGTCTCCGTTGGCCGTTGTCCCCCCGCCGACCCGCAGACCCTTGGGGGCAGGAAACTTGCCTCGCCGACCCCTATTGGAGAGGCCCGGGACACAGCGGGACCCCGTCCCTGAATGGAAGATTGCACCCAGTCACGACTTAGACTGGAGAAAGCGACCTGTGAGCCCAGTTGTCGACGCAGGAGGATCCCCTACGACCCACGCTGCGTCGCGGGACCTCCTTGCAGATCGCCCCGGGCGCCGGATACTCGTGGTGGCCCCTCAGCCGTTCTACCAGGACCGGGGAACCCCCATCGCCCTGAGACAGGTGCTGGAGGCGCTGAGCGAGCTGGGCCACCGGGTGGATCTCCTGACTTTTCCGGTCGGCCAGGACATCAAGCTTCCCGGGCTTCGGATCCTGCGGACGGCCAACCCCTTCGGTTTCTCGCAAGTGCCGATCGGGCTCTCGCCTCAAAAGCTGCTCCTCGATGTCAGCCTCATCCGTGCCCTCCGAAACCTCCTTCGTGGCGAGCGGTATGCCTGCGTTCACGCACTCGAGGAGGCGGCGTTCCCGGCGGCGGTGCTCACGCGGCGTAACGGCATCCCGTTGCTGTACGACATGCAGTCGAGCCTGCCCGAGCAGTTGCAGCAGCGCTGGCCGTTCGGGATGACGCCGGTCCGGCAATCGCTTGATGCGGCCGAGCGGTGGCTGCTCACCCGGGCGGACTATGTCGTCAGCAGCGCTGGCCTCGCGGAGCGTGTGGGCCGGATCGCGCCGATGACCCCGGTGCGGGAGTGGCGCTTCCCGAGTCACCCGGTGGCGGCCGATCCGGCCGGTGCCCTGGCGCTTCGGGAGGAGTTGGGGATCGCCCCGGACGCGCGCGTGGTCTTGTACAGCGGAAGCTTCGAATCCTACCAGGGATTGCCGGAGCTCATCGAGGCGATTCCGCTGGTGCTGGCCCAGGCGCCCGAAACGAAATTCGTGCTGGTGGGCGGGGACCGGGCCAATGGCTTCGCGTCGAGCGAAGGCGTCGTTCCGCTCCTGGCGAGCGGAGCGCTCCGGCTCATCGACCGGCAGCCCCGCTCGGCGATCGCCTCCTACCATGCGATGGCGGACGTGCTGGTCTCCCCCCGCTCCTACGGGGGCAACCTGCCGCTCAAGGTGTTCGACTACCTGGCGGCCGGCCGACCGATCGTCGCGACGGACATCCCCACCCACCGCACGGTCCTGACCGACGAGCGCGCCGTCCTGGTCGCCCCGGAGAGTGGACCGATCGCCGCTGGTATCCTCTCGCTCCTCACCCAGCCGGAGCATGCTGCCCGGATCGCCCGGGCCGCGCGGCGCTACGCCCGGGAGCATCTCGCCTGGGACGCGTTCGTCCGCTCGGTCGAGGAGATCTACGAAGAGGTCCACCGATATGCGGCACGCTCCTGATCCGGCGGTTCCGGGATCGCGGCTGGTCTCGGTGATCATCCCGGCAAGGAACGAGGCCCGGACCATCGGGGACCTGGTCCGCTCGGTTCGCGCGCAGGCCTCGCCTGGTGTGGACGTCGAGGTGGTCGTGGTGGACGACAACTCCACCGACGGTACCGCCGAGGCCGCTGGCGCGGCCGGCGGCCGCGTGGTGCCGCTCGGTGCGACCGGGGGCGGAAATCCCGCGGTGGCCCGCAACCGCGGCGCCCGAGCCGCGACGGGTGATCCACTCGTGTTCCTCGACGCCGACTGCATGCCGGCCGAGGGATGGCTGGGCCGGCTGCTCGCCGCGCACGATGCGGGAGCCGCGGTGGTGGGCGGGTCGCTTGACCTCCCGCCGGGCCTCTCCGCGATGGCCCGTTGCGACTACTACTGCGGCTGGTATCACGTCCATTCCCGCCGGCCCGGTGGCGAGGTCCCGAACCATCCCCCGGGCAATCTCAGCGTGCGGCGCGAGGTGTTCGCCCGCACGCGGGGGTTCACCGAGCAGCAGCCGGTGGCGTACGCCCATGAGGAGCTGGCCTGGCAGGCCGAGGTACGCCGGGCCGGAGGCCGCATCATGTTCGATCCCCGCGCGATCGTCTTCCACTACAATCGCCCCGGGTTCGCCAATCTCCTCCGCCGGAACTACCGGTGGGGGTTCAGCGCCATCGAGAGCAAGGCGCCGACCGGCGCCGCTCGGCAGGCCTGGATCTACCGGTACCCCGGACTTCTCGTCGCCGCCAGCCTGCCCCTGGCCCTCGCCAGCACGCTGTACATCGTGGGTTGCTGGCTCAGGGCGGGCGCCTTCGAGCCACTCCTGATGCTGCCCACGGTCCTGGCGGCGCGGCTGGCCTACTCGGCCGGCCTCGCGTCGGGCGGGCTCCGTTGGATCCGCGAAGGTGAGAACGCCGGCGCGATGCGGCCCCGGTGGGAATGACCGCGCTTCCGGGCGTGACCATCGCCATCTGCACCCACGACCGGCCGGCGCTCCTCGGACGAGCGCTGGACTCCGTCGTGGGCCAGGCGCCCGCGCCCGATGAAGTCCTGGTCGTGGACAACGCCCCGGCTGACGGCACGACCCGCGAGCTCGTCGCGCGCCGGTTTCCCGGCGTCCGCTACGTGGTCGAGCCCGTCCCCGGTCTCGACTTCGCGCGCAACCGTGCGCTGGCGGAGGCGGGCCGGGACATCGTCGCCTTCCTCGACGACGATGCTGTCGCCGCGCCCGGCTGGGCCGACGCGCTGCGGCGGAACTTCGCCGACGCCGGCGTGGTGGTCTGCACCGGCAGGATCGAGCCGCTCTCGCTGGAGACCGAAGGTCAGCGGCTCTTCGAGGCCAACGGCGGTTTTTCCCGTGGTTCGGCCCGGGTTCGACTTCCCGACGACGCGACGCGGCCGCTTCATGGTCGGTCCGCGCCCCTGATCGCGTGGGCCATCAGCGTAGGCTGCGGGTGCAGCTACGCCGTGCGCCGTGACGCCGCCCGGGCACTCGGCGGCTTCGACGAGGCGCTGGATCTCGGCGCGGTACTGCCGGGCGGAGGCGACCACGATCTGCTCTGGCGGGCCCTGCAGAGCGGCGGCCACGTGGTCTACGAGCCGGAAGCTCTCGCGTGGCACGAGCACCGTCATGAGGTCGGGGCGGCACACGATCAGATCGTCGGCCATCAGAGAGCGGTGCTCGCGTTTCTCGGCAAGCATGTCGTGCAGGGTTCGGGGCGCGCTCCGGTCCTCGGCTACCTGGTGTGGCGGCTGGTGAAGCCGGGAGTGCGGCTGCTGCGCCGGGGGCTGGGCAGGGATCCGTTGCCGGCCGGCGTCCTCCTCCGGATGTGGTGGAATTGCTGGGCCGGCCTGACGGCCTACCCGCGCGCCCGTCGCACCGCCCGGTCCCGCCGGGAGCGCCACGCATGGTGACCCTGGTCCACTCCCACCGTCCTCCCTCGCCGCTGGCGCGGTTGCGGGAGGTATGGCGCTATCGCGAGCTGCTCGACAGCTTCATCGTCCGCAACCTCAAGGTGAAATACCAGCGCTCCCTGCTCGGCTTCGTATGGACGCTGGTCAATCCGCTGCTCACCGTGACCATCCTGGTGGTGGTGTTCAGTCACGTGGTCCGGATCCCGGTTCCGGACTACTGGGCCTTCCTGCTGAGCGGCTACTTCGTCTGGAACTTCATGCTCCAGACGCTGAACACCGGGACCTACATCTTCGCCGAGCATTCGCGGCTCACTCGCAGCGTCGCCTTCCCCAGCGAGATCCTGGTCTTCGGCGCCGCCGGCTCGCGCCTCATCGAGTTCGTCGCCGAGATCTCGTTCATCCTGATCGCCCTGGCGGTGTTTCATCACCACACGGTGCCGGTCAGCTTCGCGCTGCTGCCTCTGCTGATCGTGATCCAGCTGCTCATCGCGGTCGGGCTGGCGCTGCCGATCGCCACGCTGTCGGTGTTCTACTACGACGTCTACCACGCGCTGCCGATCGCGCTCACGACCCTCTTCTACCTGTCCCCGGTGTTTTATCCTGCGACGATGGTCCCCGCGGCAGCCCGGGACGTGTACTTCCTCAATCCGATCGCCGGGCTGTTGACGCTCTACCACGACGTCCTCTATCAGGGTCAGATGCCGCCGCTGCCGCTCCTGCTCGCGATGTCGGTCGCGGCGCTCACGATCTTCGCCATCGGCTATGCCACTTTCAATCGCTACGCCGCCGTCTTCGCCGAAATCGTCTGACCGGGCCGTGGCGGCGGCGGTCGAGCTTCGAGGCGTCTCGAAGCGGTTCTACTTCTACGAGCACCGGACCAGCACGCTGCGCGAGTGGTTCATCCGCCAGGTGCTGCGGCGGCCGCTGCACGTGGGTCGGACCGAGTTCACCCTGCGCGACGTGGGCTTCCGGGTGGATCCGGGAGAGGCGGTGGCGCTGATCGGCGCCAATGGGTCGGGAAAGAGCACCGCGCTCCGTCTGATCGCGGGAATCTATCGCCCATCCAGCGGGACCATCGAAACCCACGGGCGCATCACGGCGGTGATCGAGCTCGGCGCCGGGTTCCACCCGGAGCTGACCGGAGCCGAGAACATCGCGCTGTATGCCGCCGTCCTGGGGTTGCCGCGCCGTGAGCTGGCGGCCCGGTATGACGAGATCGTGGAGTTCGCCGAGATCCGGGACTTTCTCGATACGCCGCTCAAGTACTACTCGTCCGGGATGGAGGCTCGACTCGCCTTCTCGGTCGCGGTGTGCCTCCGGCCGGAGATCCTGCTTCTGGACGAGGTGCTCGCCGTGGGCGACCAGACGTTCCGGTCACGCTGCCTGGAACGCCTCCGCCAGTACCACACCGAGGGAGGCACGCTGCTCCTGGTGTCCCACGAGCTGGATCAACTCCGCGAGCTCTGTACCCGGGCGATCTGGCTCGACCGCGGGCGTCTGGCGATGGATGGCCCCATCGATCACGTGCTGGAGGCATACCGTGCCGGGCCGCGATGACGGGTCCCGGCTGTCACCGGTCCGCGTGCTGGATCTGGAGCTGACGGCCCTGGAGCCGCTCTCCGGGCTCGAGCGCTACGTGGAGGTGCAGGCCCTCGTGCGGGACGGCGGGGCGCCGGTTGGCTGGGTGACATTGCCGGTGACAAACGGCGAGGTGCCGCGCAGCACCGTGGAGCGCGCCGTCGCGGCCTATGCGCAGCGTGAGCGCAAGGTGGAATCGGCGCCGCGGGCCTTGCCCTCGCTCACCGTGGCCGTATGCAGCAGGGACCGCACGGAAGACCTGTCCCGCTGTCTCGAGGCTCTCGAGCATCTCGAGCCGGCCGCCGACGAGCTGTTGGTGGTGGACAATGCCCCGACCAGCGACGAGACCGAGCGGCTCGTTCGCGAGCGTCACCCGGCCGTGCGATACGTGCGCGAGCCGAAGCCGGGACTCGACCATGCCCGCAACCGCGCCGTGGCGGAGGTGACGACCGACATCGTGGCATTCACGGACGACGACGTGATCGTGGACGCCGGATGGGCCCATGCGCTTGCCGCAGCCTTTGGCGCCGACCCCGAGGCCGTGGCCGTGACCGGGCTCGTGGTGCCGTGGGAGCTCGAGACGGATGCGCAGGTGCTGTTCGAGCGCTATCGCAGCTTCGCACGCGGGTTCGCGCCCGAGCGAGCCCAGGCTGATCCGGCCGTGGGGCCGATCGGCTGGCGCTACGGCAACACCGGTCGATTGGGGACCGGCGCCAACATGGCGTTCCGGCGCGACGTCTTCGACCGGGTAGGTCTGTTCGATCCGGCGCTGGGCGCGGGCTCCGTCGCCCGGGCAGGCGATGACCTGGAAATGTTCTTCCGGCTGCTCAAGGCGGGAGGCGCCATCCGCTACGAGCCCAGCGCCGTCGTGCGCCACCGGCATCGTCGGACTCTGAACGATCTGCAGGCGCAGATGGCGGACACCGGGATGGGCTTTTCCGCATCGCTGGTACGCGCGGCCCGGCTCCATCCCGGGGAGCGGGGACCGCTCCTGCGACTCTGGTGCTGGTGGGCGGCCAAGCTGCTGTATCGCGCGATCAGGCCGAGCGGCGAGCCCGCGGCGCTACTCCGCGGGCTCGCCCGGGCGGAGTTGAGCGGCGCAGTCCGGGGACTCGGTCGCTACCGGCAGGCCAGGGCAGCGAGCTTGGCTGCTCCCCGAACACTTACACCCGTATGACGGAGGGCTCGTGACAGCGACACCGCTCGTGAGTGTGGTGATGCCCTGCCTCAACGAAGAGGAGGCGATCGGGGCGTGCATCGAGAAGATCCAGAGCACCTTCGCCCGGGCGGGGATCGACGGAGAAGTCGTCGTCAGCGACAACGGGTCGGCCGACGCCTCGGTGGCCATCGCGGAGCGGATGGGGGCGCGCGTGGTGCATCAGCCCGCGCGGGGGTACGGCAATGCCTACCTCAAGGGATTCGCGGAGGCCCGGGGGCGGTACCTCGTGATGGGTGACGCGGACGACACGTACGACTTCACGATGATCCCCGATTTCCTCGCGCGACTGCGGGACGACGGGTACGAGTTCGTCACCGGGAGTCGCTACCTGAACGGGGGCCACGCACACATCACGGCGCTGCACCGCTGGTTCGGCAATCCCGCGCTCACTCGGATCCTGAACGTGATGTTCGGCACCCGATATACCGACGTCTATTGCGGGTACCGAGCCTTCACCCGCGAGGCGTACGATCGGATCCACCCGGTGAGCCCCGGGATGGAGTTCAATCTCGAGCTCGCGATCAATGCCGGGCTGGCGGGGCTCCGTACGCTGGAGATCCCGATCGTGCTCGGCGAGCGCAAGGGCGAGTCCAAGCTCCGAACGTTCCGCGACGGGTGGCGCAGTCTGCGCATGATGCTGCTGTACTCACCGAACAAGCTCTTCTTCATCCCCGGCGGCCTGCTCTTCGGGGTCGGCATGCTGATCCATCTGGCGGTCCTGTTCGGCCTGGTTCGTTTCGGTGGCCGGCCGGCCGCGACGGTCACCTCGGTGTTCGCCACCATCTTTAGCGTCGTGGGCTTCGAGATCCTGAGCCTCGGTCTGCACGCGAAGACCTATTCCTGGAGCCGCCGGTTCGATCCGCACAACGGCGCGCTCGCCCGCTTCTACGGTCGCTTCAAGCTGGAAGGCGGCCTGGTCCTTGGCGGCGCGATGGCCGCCATCGGTGTCGGCATCCTGGGGGCGCTCGTCGTGCAATGGCTCCGGGCCGACATGCTGCCGTTGCCGCATCCCGAGTGGGCCTCCTTCGCGGCCACGCTCGTCATCGTGGGCTTCAGCACGATGTTCTCGTCGCTGTTCATCTCCGCGATGTCGATGCGGCGAGTCGACGGCGGCGTATGAGCTCCCGCTGGATTCGCTGGTACCCGGCCATCCTGGCCGCGGTCACGGTGGCCCTCTGGCTGCCGCGGCTCCGGGGTCCGCTCGACATGCGCTACGACTCCGGCGTCTACTACATCCTTGGCACGTCCCTGGCACAGGGGCACGGCTATCGGCTGCTGAACGAGCCGGGCGCCATCGAGGCGATCCAATATCCGCCGCTGCTGCCCGCGGTTGCCGCGGCACATCAGGTCCTGCTCGGCACGAGCGACGTCGCCGTCGCCGGACACGCGCTTCGGCTGACGATGCTGCTCCTGTCCGTCGGATATGTGCTGGCCGTCTTCGCGATGGGCCGGCGCGTCCTCTCGCCTGGATTCGCTTTCCTGGCTGCGCTGTTCACGATCATGCAGCCGCAGACCCTCTTCATGTCGGACATGTTCTCCGCCGAGATCCCGTACGCCCTGGTCACCGTCCTGTTCTTCGTCGTGCTGCTCGGCGGATCGGGGCGGTGGCGGAGCCCGGTCGCGGGGCTGCTCGCGGTGGCCGCGTACGCGTTTCGCGCCGCCGGGCTGGCGCTCCTCGTTGCATGGGTGGCGGAGGGCATCCTGCGGCGGCGGTGGCGTGAGACGGTGCTTCGCGGGGCCGTTGCAATGGTCGCGGTCGGCGCGTGGACCGGTTACACGGCGAGCGTCAAGTCGAGCCCCGAGTACAGCTCACCGGCCTATCCCTACCAGCGAGCCGACTATCAGTACTACAACGTCGCCTACGCGGAGAACATGAGTTACATCGATCCCTTCCGGCCGGAGCTCGGGCGGGCGTCGAAGTCGGCGCTCGCGCTCCGGATGGTCGGGAACGTGAAGTCGCTTCCCTGGAGCATCGGTGAGGCGGCGAGCATCCACTACGGCTGGTGGGTGGCCGAGGTGCGTAAGGCGAACATGTTCCTGCCGGGCTTGCACGCCCCGGAGTGGCTGGCCGACATCGCGGTACTGGGCTTGAGCGCGGCGGTTGTGGTCGGGATCGTCCTGCTCACGTTGAGCGGCCAGTGGTTGATGGGGCTCTACCTGGCGGGCTCCGTCTTCCTGATGTGCGCCACGCCCTGGCCGGGACAGTTCACCCGCTACATGACCCCGCTCACTCCCTTCCTGGTGCTCGGGCTGTTGTACGCGCTGGGTGCGCTGGTCGAACGTACCCCGAGCGTCACTCGATGGCGCCCCCGAGCCCGTGCGGTGCTGGTCGCCGTGGTCGGCCTCATCCTGGTCCAGCAGTGCTACACGATGGTCAAGATCTTCACCAAGCACCATCAGGTCGCGGTGTATCGCGACGCCGCAGGCCGTAGCCACGAGCAGCGTCTCTTCTTCTATTTCGACTCGTGGACCGAGCAAGAGAAGGCAGTCGAGTGGCTGGCGCGGCACGCACGTTCCGGTGAGATGGTGGGCACCTCGACGCCGCACTGGATCTACCTGATGACCGGTCTGCCGTCCGTCATGCCGCCGTTCGAGATCGATCCGAGCAATGCCCAGCGGTTGATGGACGCGGTTCCGCTCAGCTATCTGGTCGTGGACAGTCTCGAGTTCGTCGACGTGGGACGGCGCTATACCATGCCGGTGATCGAGGCGACGCCGGACCGCTGGGAGATGGTGTATCGCGGCGCGGAGGGCGCTCCTCGCATCTACCGCCGGACGACGGCCTCGTCGCCGCCGGGGAAGAACACTTCGCCGACTCTCGGCTCGAAGTAGAGCACCTCGATCAACTGGTTGGCACGAAACCAGGCCGCGTGGTCTGGAGGGAGGTTGTCCAGGTCGGCGGTGAGCGAGTCCCACATGCCGATGTAGGCCTCGTGACGCACCAGCCGGGCGTGTTCCTTGAGCCAAGGCTCCGCCGTAGAGCGTCCGCCCAGGCTGTGAATCTGGACCAGTGCTACGCCGCCGTGTCCGGCCAGCACACGTTGGAGGTCGTCAGGTGTTCGGTGGCCCAGCTGAACCACCCAGGAGAGGACGGGCAGATCGCGGTGGAGGTACCGCGCCATTCCGACGACTCCTGAGGGGATGGAGTTCACGAGAACGAGATCCGACGGATCGGCCCAAGACTCGAGATGGCGCGCGATCTCCGGATACGCCGCCTGTGGCCGGGCGCGGTGTGCGATGACAGGCCAGGCCCCCGCTGTCCAGGCGACCGCCACAAGGCCCAGGAACGCCGCATTGGCCTTCGGGCGAAGCTGGCGCAAGGCGAGGGCGGCGAGCAGCAGCGCGGCCGGGAGCGCCGCGAGGACGTAGCGCGGCGTCCGCGATGCGCTGGTGTGGCGTACCAGATCGAATGCCAGGACACCAAGGATCGCCGCGGCTACCCAGAGCCACAGCAGGAGATAGGGTGGCGCGAACAGCCGCCGCAGCCGTCCTCGGCGCAGCATCCACACGCCGAGGCAGGCGTATGCGGCGGCCAGCATCCCGTCCACCAGCGGCGAGCCGCCCCAATAGCTGCCGCCCGCAAGCAGGCTCCACGCCAGCTCGAAGGGACGGGTGGCTGCGTCGGGCCAGCCCAGCGGCGTGGCAAGCCAGTTGCCGGTGATCCGCCACCGGGAGAGGCTGGCCGGGACCTCGCGATACCAGGGGGCCACCAGCAGGCCGGCAATCGCCACCAGCACGGCGACGCCGATGCGGGGCATCGCGCCCGGGACGAGGAAGAGCCAGACGGCGAATGCCGTCAACGGGAACAGGAAGAAGTAGTGGGTCAGGAGACCGAACGCGGCGAGGACGATCCAGAGGACCAGCCGGCCGGTGCGCGGTCCGTCCCGCCACAACCGGAACGTGAGCCATCCCAATGCTGTCGTCACGAACCAGAGCTGCGAGTACATCCGGCCTTCGAGGGAATAGAACAGGCTGACCGGAGAGAGGGCGAAGAGGATCGCCGCCGACCACGCCATGCGCGGGCCACCGAGATCGCGGCCGATCAGCCAGATGAAAGGCACCGTCAGCGCGGCCCAAAGGACTGAAAGCATCCGGAGCGCGACATCTCCGGTTCCGAAGAGGCGGGTCCAGGCGTTGAGGATCAGGTAATATGCCGGTGGGCTGGTGTCGGAGAGCAGCACGGCCCGAATCACTCGGCCTGGCCCGGCCGCGGGTTGCTCGTGCTCCAGGTACCGGCGCAGGACTGCCGAAGACTCGGGCCCGGGTGGCTCGACGAAATCCCCCAATCGGGGATCGGCGTCGCGGGCCGGATGCTCCAGGCTGTGTCCGGTCGCCATCGCGAGCGAGAAGATCTCGTCGGCCCACAGGCCGGGACGCAGGGCGAGCCCCGATCGCAGCACCAACATTGCCGCAACCACAAGGAAGGCGAGCTTGGGCCAGGAGGCTCGATGCACGAGGGACGGCCTCGTTGAGGGTTCGATGATGTCCGGTGCAATATGAAGACCACCTCCGTCGTGGTCCTCGGCGGCGGCCTCTCGGGAGTCGCGGCCGCGTACGCCCTGGCACGGTCAGGCGTGCGTGACGTCACCGTGCTCGAAAGCGGGGCGAGCCTGGGCGGGCTGGCCGGGAGCTTCGAGCGCGAGGGTCACTTCTACCCCCTGGGGTATCACCACATCCTGCATCGCGACCGCACGCTGCTCTTTTTCCTTCAGCTGATCGGCGCACTCCCCGACGTCCGCTGGCGTCGGATCCGGATGCTGTTTCACCTCGGCGGCGCGTCGTACGACCTGGGAAGCCCCTCGGGATTTCTCCGGTTCCCCATGAAACCAGCCGACAAGGCGCGCTTCGTCCGGCTGATGGTGACGGCGTTCGCGAAGCGCGACTGGTCCGCCTGGCAGGACCGGAGCGCCGCCGAGCTGGTCGACGCGTATGCCGGCCCGGGCGTCCGCGAGTCGTTGTTCGAGCGACTCACGCGCCTCAAGTTCGAGCTTCCCTGTGCCGAAGTGAGCGGTGCCTGGCTCGGCGCGCGGCTGCACTTCCGGGAGGGCTCCGCCCCACTCGGGTATATCCCGAACGCCAACTGGACCAAGGTGCTGTGCGACGGTCTCGCCCGCGTGCTGGAGGATGCCGGCGTTCGCGTCCGGCTCCGGACCCGGGTGACCCGCCTTCACACCGCCGCGGGTCGCGTCACCGAGGCCGAGCTCGACGGGGGCGAGCGGATCGGGGCCGACCGGTTCGTCAGCACCGTGCCGACCGAAGTCTACCTCCGCCTGGTACCCGAAGACGGGACACCCGAGCTGGGCCGGATACGGTACTCCGCCCTGCTCTCGGTGATCTGCGCGACCCGGCAGGAGGTACGACCGGACGCCTACTGGAACAATCTGGCATCGCTGGACCGGACCGCAGGAGCCATCTTTCTGCTCAGCTCGCTCAACCCCACGATCGGCCGGCCGGGCGATACCTGCGTCAACTTCGTGACCCACCTCAGGGGACGCGACCGGCCGTTGTTCCAGGAATCCGACGACCAGCTCACGGCGCGCTACCTGCAAGACTTCCGCGCGGTGTTCGGATTCACGCTGGAGCCCTTCTGGGTCAATGTGGCCAGGGTACCGATGTATTCGCCCGTCTTCGGCCGGAGCTTTCGCAACCCGCCGGTCCGAAGTCAGTCCTGGCCGAACCTGTATTTCGCGGGGAACTATCGCACCTTCCCCTCGATCGTTTCGACCGGGACGGCCCTGGGCTCGGGGGTCGAGACCGGCGGGACGCTGGTAGAGGATCTGGGAGGTCGGACCGATCTTCCCGGTGCCATCGCGCGGTTCCGGCTCAAGAGGATGCCCCGTGGCTGAAACATCGATCGCCGCTCAGGTGGAACCCACCGTCCCGGCCGGCCGGTTCGCCGGGCTTCGGGCCCTGCGGGTCCACCAGTGGGTCAAGAACACTCTCCTGTTCGTCCCCGTCGTCCTGGACCATCGGCTCTTCGATGAGGCTGTCCTGTCCCGGGCGTTCGCCGCCTTCGTCGCGTTCTGCCTGGCCGCCTCCGGCGCCTATATCGTGAACGATCTTCTCGACCTGGAAGCCGACCGGTTACATCGCACCAAGCGCCATCGGCCGCTGGCCTCCGGCGCGCTGAGTCCGAACTTCGCCCGTCTGTTGGTCCCGTTGCTCTTCGCCGACGCGCTGCTGATCGCCGTGCTGCTCCGCTCCGAGCAGTTCCTGGGCATCCTCGTCCTCTACGTCGTCGCCACTACCGCCTACTCCATCTACCTGAAGCGCATCGCGGTCCTGGACGTCATCGTGCTGGCCGGCCTGTACACGCTCCGGGTGCTCGCGGGCATCGCCGCCACCGGAGTCAACTTCTCCAGCTGGCTCCTCGCTTTCAGCACCTTCCTCTTTCTCAGCCTGGCATTCCTCAAACGCTACGCGGAGCTCACCGGCTTCGTCGGTGGCGAGGCGGACATGCTGCACCGGCGCGGGTACCAGCGCCGCGATCGCGAATGGCTCGGAGCCATGGGCGGCGCCAGCGGCTATCTGGCGGTGCTGGTGCTCGCCCTGTACATCAACAGCGACGAGGTGATGGTCCTTTACGAGAGGCCGCTGCTGCTGTGGCTCATCTGCCCGCTGCTGCTCTTCTGGATCAGCAGGATGTGGCTGCTGGCGTATCGTGGGGAGGTGGACGAGGATCCCATCGTCGTGACGGTGCGCGATCCAGCCAGCTATGTGGTCGGGGCACTGGTCGCCGTCGTGCTCCTGATGGCGGTGTAGGAGTGGGCCCGAAACGTCGGGGTGTCGGGGTATCCTGGGGCCGTTACCCGCGCGCCACCCATCGTGGGCGTCGTGCCGGTGGTCTGGCGCGATGATCCGCCCGCGCTGGACCGGATTGCCGGCACCGTTCTCCCGTACGCCTACGGCCGCAGCTACGGCGACAGCTGTCTGAACGACGGAGGCACCCTCCTCGACGTCGCCGGGCTGGATCGCCTCATCTCGTTCGACGAATCCGCCGGGCTGCTGCGTTGCGAGGCCGGCGTCTCACTGGCCGAGATACTCGAGGTGATTCTTCCGCGCGGCTGGTTTCTGCCGGTGCTGCCGGGGACCAGGTGGGTCTCCGTCGGCGGCGCGATCGCGAACGACATCCATGGTAAGAACCATCACCGCGCCGGGACTTTCGGTGCCCACGTGACCCGGCTGGAGCTGATCCGGTCCGACGGCCGCCGACACGTCTGCTCGCCGGAGCATGAGGCCGAGCTCTTCCGGGCCACAGTCGGCGGACTGGGACTCACCGGGCTGATCCTGTGGGCCGAGCTCCGGCTCGCTCGCGTTCCGGGCGCCGGCATTTCCCTTCAACGCATTCGATATCGCGACCTGGAAGAATTCTTCGGCCTGGCCGCCGAGGATGCCGCGCATGAGTACACGGTCGCCTGGGTGGACTGTCTGTCGGGTGGACGGCGGCTCGGGCGGGGGATCTACATGCGCGGCGAGCACGCGGCGTGGCATGGGAAGCCGCCCGCGCCGCGTCGCGGGCCCCGCATCCGGGTGCCGATGGACCTGCCGGCGGCACTGATGAGCCGAACGGCGTTCTCGGCGTTTAACGCCCTCTACTACCGCGGACAACTCACGAAAGTGGTTCACACCACCGTGTCCTGCGAGGCCTTCTTCTTTCCCTTGGACGGGATCGAGGCTTGGAATCGGCTCTACGGCCGGCCGGGCTTCCTGCAGTACCAGTGCGTGGTGCCGGACGAGGGCGGCCGTGTCATCCGCCTCCTGCTCGAGCGGATCAGTCACTCGGGCGAAGCGGCGGGACTCGGCGTCCTGAAGCGATTCGGCGAGGCCTCCTCCCCAGGATTGCTGTCGTTCCCCCGACCCGGGCTCACGCTGGCAGTGGACCTCGCGTTCCGAGGAGCTTCGACCCTTGCAATGCTGGACGCGCTCGATGCCATCGTTCGCGAGGCCGGCGGCGCGGTCTACCCGGCCAAGGACGCCCGCATGAGCCCGGAGAGTTTCCGCGTCTTCTTTCCCCGATGGGAAGCCTTCGCCGCCCACGTGGACCCCCGGTTCTCCTCCTCGTTCTGGCGGCGTGTCGCCGCGTAGGCCTGCCGCCGAGCGGCGCGTGCTGATCGTCGGCGCGACCTCCGCGATAGCCGGCGAGGCCGCGCGGGCCTACGCGGAAGGCGGAGCGCGCCTCTTTCTCCTGGGCCGCAACGCCGACCGACTCACGGCGACCGCGGACGACTTGCGCGTCCGCGGCGCGCGTCAGGCGGATACCGCGGTGCTGGACGTGCTGGATCTCGACTCGCACGAGACGGCATTGGAGAGAGCGATCTCGACGCTGGGCAAAGTCGACGTGGCGCTGGTTGCGCACGGCACCCTGCCCGACCAGCGCGGCTGCGAGTCGAGTGTCGCCCGGACGATGGACGCGATCGACGTGAACTTCCGGTCCACCGTGGCTCTGCTGACCCTCCTCGCCAACCGGCTGGAGTCACAGCGGGGCGGCACGCTGGCGGTCATCACCTCTGTCGCCGGCGACCGGGGGCGCCAGAGCAATTACGTGTACGGGGCGGCGAAGGGAGGCCTGGCCATCTTCCTCCAAGGGCTGCGGAACCGGCTGCACCGATCCGGCGTAGTGGTGCTCACGCTGAAGCCGGGGTTCGTGGATACGCCGATGACGGCGGGGGTCCCCAAGAACCCCCTATTCGCCAGCGCCCGACGCGCGGGGAGAGCGGTCCATCGCGCGATTGAAGCCGGTCGGGACGTCGCCTACATTCCCTGGTTCTGGCGCCCCATCATGTGCGTAGTCAACAACTTGCCGGAGACGTTGTTCAAGAGGCTCCGGCTCTAGGACTCTCATGCGCGTTCGCCCATCGCTCCTGCTCCTCGGCTCCTTCGCTCTCGCCGCCACACTACCCGCTCAGCAGTCCACACCTACCGCCGGCACCAAGGTGGCACGGGCAGTGGATCCCAAGGTCCTGCAGGCCCACCTGGAGTTCCTCTCCGACGATGCCCTCGAGGGGCGGGCACCCGGCACCCGCGGCGGGGAGGCGGCCGCGAAGTACATCGCGGCCCAGTTCCGGAGACTGGGGCTCGAGCCCGCGGGCGACAGCGGGACCTACTTTCAACGGGTCCCGATCATCGCCCTCACTCCCCAGCCGACTCTCGCCATCAGCGCGCCTTCCAAGGTTCCACTGACCTGGAAGGACGACTACGTGCTCTGGTCCATGCGCAACGAGGACAGCGTCAAGCTGGAGAGTGACGCGGTCTTCGTCGGGTACGGGATCGTGGCACCCGAGGCGGGCTGGAACGACTACGAGGGTCTGGACGTCAAGGGCAAATACGTCGTGGTCCTGGTGAACGACCCGGGGCTGGTGGACTCGACACTCTTCCGGGGGAAGATCCTCACCTACTACGGGCGGTGGACCTACAAGATCGAGGAGGCTCGTCGCCAGGGCGCAGCCGGCATTCTGCTGGTGCACACGAACGAGAGCGCCACCTATCCGTGGACCACCGTGCTCTCGGGCTGGACCGGGCCTCAGGTGCGCCTGGAGGTGCCACCCAGCTCGTTGGTGGTCGCCGGCTGGCTGACCAAGGAGACCGCGGGCCGCCTCTTCCAGCAGGGCGGAAAGAATCTGGACGAGCTCGCCGCCGCTGCCGCCAAGCCCGGCTTCCGTGGGGTACCTCTCGGCGTCCGGATCGACGGGAGCGTTCGCAGCACGATTCGGCGGTCGGAGACGGCGAATGTGCTCGGCCGGCTTCCCGGGAAGGGCGCGCTCGCCCGCGAGGTCGTGCTCATCGGTGGGCACTACGACCATTTCGGCATCGGGGCGCCGGTGGACGGCGACTCGATCTATAACGGGGCCGAAGACAACGCCTCGGGCACGGCGTCGGTCCTCACCGTGGCGGAGGCCTTCGTCCGGAGTGGGGTGCGCACGTCGCGCTCGCTCGTGTTCGTCGGATTCGCGGCGGAGGAGTCGGGTCTGATCGGCTCCCAGGCCCTGGCCGACAACCCGGTGATACCGCTCCGGGACATCGCGGCGATCCTGAACCTGGACGTCGTGAATCTCTACGGGCGGACCCGTGACATCTCGGCGCTGGGTCTCGATCAGTCTTCGCTTGGCAAGCTGTTCTCGCAGGCGGCTGCCGCCGAGGGGCTCAAGGTCACCGAGAACCAGGAGGCGCTGATCCAAGGGTCGTACTTCCGCTCGGATCACTTCTCGATGGCCCGGGTAGGAATTCCGGGAACGTCGGTGGAATCGGGCTCGGACTTCGTCGGCAAGCCCGCGGGGTGGGGAAAGCAGCAGCACGACGAGTACGTCGCGAAGCGGTACCATCAGCCCAGCGACGAGATCCTGCCATGGTTCACCTACGACGGAGCACTTCAACAGCTTCGCGTCACCGTCAGGACAGCGGTCCTCGTAGCGGACGCTCCAACCCAGCCTGTGTGGAGCAAGACCTCCGAATTCCGGGACGCGGGAGAGAAGCGGCTGCGGAGCTAGTCTGCCGGATCGATGACGCTGAGAGGGGCAGAGTCGCTCAACTGTTTTGTTGATGTCGCGAAACTGTCCTTCCCGGTTGCGGTCGCTCCGCCTTGCCGTCCCTTCCCCCTGCCACTTGCCCCGTCTATTTTGCCGCCGTTTCCCCGCCCCCGCCACTGGAGCGCTCCTGGAACTGCCGACCCAGCACCGGATTCCGCTCACCTGGCTGCTGGAGAATGCCGGGCCCTCGATCCGGTACCGCACCCTCACCGAACTAGCGCCGGCCGGCTACGCCTCTCCGGAGACGGTGGAAGCCGCCCACGCCGCCATCACGGAGTCCAAGGCGGCGCTCGGGGTCGTCAAGAAGCAGAAGGACCTGGGGACTTGGGGAGGTAACCTCCTCGGCCTGGCCCCCTCCGCGCGCATTGGGCATCAAGGACGTCGGCACCATCCCTAACTACCGTCGGCTGTTGCAGTTGGAATGGCCACGGGCGGGACGGCCCTTCAAGCTTGCCGATCGGGTTCTCTTCCGGCTCCTCTCCAGGGACGAGGATCCGGCACTCCTCTTCGAGTTCCAAAAGCAGGCCAAGAGCGATCCCGAGGCCGAGATCTGGGCGCGGGGAACCATCCGCGAGGCCGCGTCGGCAGCCCTGGCCGAGGCCGGGTTCGCCGAGGATCCTCGGCTGCGCGGCGCGGGGCATAAGATCGCCAATTCGATCTCGCAGTTCCTCCGCAGTCCGCTGGCCGAGAAGCCGTTCGTCAAGGCAGGCAAGCAAGTGGCGTTGCACCCTGAGGCGCACCCGCCGAGCTGGTACTCGGTCGCCATGCTCGCCTCCATGCCGAACCTGCAGCGCGAGCGGGCGGGCTTCACCGAGCGGCTGGGCCACTACCTGGCCCAGCCCGCGCCCAAGAAGCCCTTCGTGATCCAGGTCGGGAAGCGCACGATCAAGCCGCAGCATCTCCTGCTCGGCGACCCGATCGAGGCCGACGCCAAGGGCTTCCCCAAGGACATCCCTCTCGCCCTGCACTACATCGAGCTCATGGCCCGCATGGGTGCCCTGACGTGGGCGCCGGTGGCGACTCGCGTTCTCGGCCGCCTGCTCAAGGATCTGGATGACACAGGCGTGTGGCACCCCAAGAACCTGCGGACCCAACCGAAGGCGCTGAACAAGATCACCTTCCACTACTACCCGCTTCACCTCGATGCGAAGACGGCGGAGGGACGGGAGATCGACATCACCTTCCGGCTGGCCCTGATCGCGAAGGCGCTGGGCTGGCAACTGGACTACCTCTAGAGACAGACCGTTGCGGCGTCAGGTGTAGTAATCCATACTACTAGGTATGCCCCAACTCGATCTTACCCCGTTCGGTTTCACCCCCACTGAAAGCGCAGTCTATCAGGTACTCCTGGCCGACGGCCCCGGAACCGGGTACGCCATCGCCCGGTCGGCGGGCCTTGCCCGTGCCAACGCATACAGCGCCCTCGAAGGGCTCGTCGGCAAGGGAGCGGCCCGGGTGGAGACTGGTCGGCCGCGGCGCTACCGCCCGGAGCCTCCGGCCGCCCTCATCGCTCGAATCTCCACGGATCACGGCCAGCGCCCTCGATCGGCTGAGCCGGGAGCTCGAGTCCATCTCCGTCCCCGGCACCCAGACGCTGGTCGAGGTCGAATCGGGGCGGGCGGTCCTTCAGCTCATCACGCGGGACATCGCCCGCGCCGTGGCATCGGTCTCGCTACTCGCTCCGGCCGACGCCTACCCGCTCCTGGCGCCCGCGCTTCGGCGACCGTTTTCCGCGGGTCTGAGCCTCGTGCTCTGTGCAACAGGCCCCGTGGACCTGGGTTTTGCATCGGTCGAGACGGTTCCGGAGGATGGACGGAGGTGGCCGGGGATGCCAATCATCGCGGTGGTGGACGATCGCAGCGGGCTCGTGGCCGCCCGTCAGGGTGCGGATGTGCGCGGGCACTGGAGCACCGCTCCTTCCTTTGTCGCCGCCGCGCGGCTGGCCTTCGAGCGATTTCGCGTCCGATGAGCGACTTGCCCGACGGCGCGCTGCTCGACCTCCAGCGCGAGTACCTGTCCGAGTTGCCCGCCCAGCTCGCCGAGATTCGGACGGAGATCGGTGCCTTTCGCGAAGGGCGCGAAGGGGCAGGCAATTCGCTCCGAGCCCGGTTTCACCAGCTGGCCGGATCAGGCGGCTCGTACGGCTTCCCCGAGATCAGCTCGGTCGCGCGCGAGATGGAGCACTGGGTGGCCACCGAGCCCCCCGCGACGGAGGCCGCTCGACTCGAGGCGGCGGTCGATCGCCTCGCGGCGATCGTGCACCGGGCGGCCACGCCCTCACCGGCGCTCGAGCTGCGGCGCCCGACGGAGCTGCGAGTTCGGCTCGTGCTTCCGCCGAGCCCCGAGCGCGATCAGCTCACCCGGGACCTCCAGCAGGCCGGCTACGAGGTGCAGTACGGCAGCCGCAAGGATGACCCGGCGGCGTTGCCCGCCGCGTACCGGCCGGATCTCCTGGTCATCGGGCTGGGGCCAGGCGAGGGCGATCCCTCCGCGGTCGCGTCCAACTGGACCAGCCGGTGGGGACGACGTCCCCGCGCGGTCGTTCTGATCGAGACCCTGCGTGCCATCGACCGCCTGCGAGCCGGCGCGGCCGGCGTGGACGCCGTATTGCCGGTAGAACGGATGCTGGAGGAGCTGCCGCGGTACGCACGAGTGCTCGCCACGTCCGGCGCGCCGCCTTCCACCGTGTTGCTCGTCGAGGCCGACGCCGAACAGTCCGCGGCGATCTCGGAGCGTCTGGCGACCGCCAACGTGCGCGTGGTGCGCACGCCGCTCGCTGCCGCGGTCCAGCAGCTGCTCGACCGCGAGGTGCCCGACCTGCTCCTGTTGAGCACCCGGCTTTCGGACGGCGACGGGTTCGCCCTCGCCCGCTCGGTGCGGCAGGATCCCCGTTTCGGCCTGCTGCCGATCGTGCTCCTCGGCACCGCGGACGTTTCCGAGCGCATCGAAGCGATGCGTGCGGGGGCCGACGATTTCCTGGTTCACCCGATTCATCGGGAGCTCCTGCTCCAGACCGTGATCAGCCGTGCCGAGCGCGGCCGCCGGCTGCGGGAGATGTTGCACCGGGACGAGCTGACCGGCCTGCTCAATCACACCACGCTCATGGCCGAGCTGGAGTACGCGGTCGACTACGGCCGGAGGCATGGAGGGCCGCTGGCCTTCGTGGTGTTCGACCTGGACCGGTTCAGCGAGATCAACGAGCGCTTCGGGCAGACGGTGGGAGATCAGGTCCTGCTCCACGTGGCCAACGTGTTCCGCTCGAACGTGCGGGCCAGCGACGTCATCGGTCGGTTCGGTGGGGAAGAGTTCGGCATGATCCTGCGGGGCGGCAGCCCCGAAGGGGCCGCTGTGCTCGCCACCAAGATTCGGCGGGTCCTGGGCGAGCAGGCCGCGACCACGGCGGAGGGCATCATCATCCCGCTCAACGTGAGCATCGGCTGGGCCTCCTACCCGGCCGACGGCTCGACCGCGGGCGAGCTGGCCCACTCGGCCGTGCGAGCGATGCGGAAGGAGAAAGCGGAAAAAGCGTGAGCGGTGTAGGGATGTCACCCTGAACGCAGTGAAGGGGGCATGACCTGGATCATGCCCCCTTCGCTTCGCTCAGCGTGACAAGCGTAACCGCAGTCTAGTGCCTGAACCCCGCCGCCGAGAGCGGAATCACATCCCTCGGATTCTTCTCGTCACCGAAGAGCAGCCTGCCCTCCCGGAACGTGGCCCCGCGCAGGGTGAGGGCCAGCACCTCACCCAGCTCGTGCACCAGATGCACCTCGATCTTCTGGCGAACCTCCTCCGGCAGGTCCTCGAGGTCCGGCTCGTTCTCCTTCGGCAGGATGATCCGGTCGATCCCGGCCCGAACCGCGCCGAGCACCTTCTCCTTCACTCCGCCGATCGGCAATACGCGCCCGCGAAGGGTGATCTCACCGGTCATGGCGATGTCGTGCCGGACCGGTCGGCCGGAGAGCGCCGAGACTACCGCCGAGGCCATGGTCACACCCGCCGACGGACCATCCTTGGGGATGGCGCCCGCGGGCACGTGGATGTGGATGTCCCGGTCGAACATCTCGTCCTGGATCTGCAGGCCACCCGCATGGGAGCGGGCGTAGGTCCAGGCGGCGCGCGCCGATTCCTTCATGACGTCGCCCAACTGGCCGGTCAGGACGAGCTCGCCCTTCCCGCGCATGGTCGACGCCTCGACGAACATGATGTCGCCGCCGGTCGGCGTGTAGTACATGCCGGTCGCCACGCCGATCTCGTCCTCGCGAGCCATCTTCTCGGGATGGACCTTGGGGCGTCCGAGCAGATCGTCCACCATGTCGCGGTCCACCACCAGGCGATCGACTTCGCCCGCCGCGATGCGCCGGGCGACCTTCCGGGCCAGCCGGCCGATCTCCCGCTCCAGCTGACGCACGCCTGACTCGCGGGTGTACGCCGTGATCACCTCGGCCAGGGCCTCATTGGTGATCTCGAGCTGCTCCGGAGTCACGCCGTTCTCGACGAACTGCCGGGGAATCAGGTATTTCCGGGCGATCTCCTGCTTCTCCCGCTCGGTGTAGCCGGCGAAATCCACCATCTCCATGCGGTCGAGCAGCGGCCCCGGGATGTTCTGCATGAAGTTCGCCGTCGCGATGAACAGCACCTCGCTCAGGTCGAACGGCACGCCGAGGTAGTGGTCCACGAAGGTGTCGTTCTGAGCGGGGTCGAGCACCTCGAGCAGCGCGCTCGCGGGATCTCCCTGGAACGACACACCCAGCTTGTCCACCTCGTCCAGCAGGAACACCGGGTTCTTGGTGCCGGCCTGCTTCATTCCCTGAATGATCCGGCCGGGCATCGCGCCCACGTACGTGCGGCGATGGCCGCGGATATCCGCCTCGTCCCGTGCGCCGCCCAGCGAGATGCGCACGTACTTCCGCCCCATGGCGCGGGCGATGGACTTGGCGACCGAGGTCTTGCCGACGCCCGGAGGGCCGACGAAGAGGAGGATCGGACCGCGCGCGCGGTCGTCGTCGTTGCCGCGTCCGGGGACATTCGGCGCGGGCACCGTCGCGGTCGCCGCGGGTGTGTCCGTGGACTCACCCGACGCGACTTCCTCGGTCTTCTTTTCGGGCTCGATCTGCTCATCGTCCTGGCGCTCCGCCGCGTCCTGCTGCATCCGCAGCTGGCGCACGGCCAGAAACTCCAGCACCCGGTCCTTTACATCGCCGAGGGCGTAGTGATCCTCGTCGAGGATCCGCGAGGCCTCGGGAAGCGAGAGATGCTCCTTACTCCGGGTGTTCCACGGCAGCTCGACGATGTTCTCGAGGAAGGTCCGGATGACCTGCGACTCCATGGACTCCCGACCGATCCGGCTGAGCCGGTTCAGCTCCCGGTCCACTTCCTTGCGCGCATCCGCGGGGAGCTCGAGCGCGGCGATCTTCTCCTTCAGATCCCGCAGGTCGTCGCGCTCGTCGTCCTCGCCCAGCTCGCGCTGAATGGTCTTGAGCTGCTCGCGCAGGAACATCTCGCGCTGCCGCTCGCCCAGCTCCTCCTGGACCTGGGACTTGATGTCTTCCTGCGCGTCCAGAACGCCGATCTGGCGCTGGACGTGCACCAGCACGCGCCGCAGTCGCTCCTCGACGCTGAGGGTCTCGAGCAGCATCTGGCGCTGAGGCGGACTGATATCGATGTATCCGGCGACGAGATCGGCGAACTTCCCCGCCTCGTTGACGCCGGCCAGGACCTGCTGGACGACCTCATCCGGCAGCCCGGACTTCTGACCCAGTTCGGCCGCCCGCACCCGCGCCTCACGGTGGAGCGCGACGAACGCCGGATCCTCCGCGTTGAGGGGCATCATCTCCTCGGCCTCACGCACGATGGCCTGGAGATAGCCCTCCTTGTCGGTGTAGTGGATGGCGATGCCCCGCCGCTCGCCGTGGAGCAGCAGCTGCATCCCCGAGAGTCCCCGCTGGAGCTGACCGATGCGGGCGATGGTCCCGATGGTATAGAGTGCCTCGGCGTTCACCGCGTCGACGTTCTGGCGCTGAGAGACCGCGAACACCAGCCGGTCGGGCTGGGCCAGAGCGGCCTCGATGGCGCGCAGCGTCGCCGGCCGTCCGGCTCCGATCGGAGCGGTGACGCCCGGAAACAGGACAACTTCGCGAAGCGGGAGAACGGGCAAGGTTAGACGTTCGGCCATTTCGTTGCTACTCCTTTATCCCCGCCAAACGGGGGAAAATGACAGCCCTGCACGTGAATCACGCTGCCATGTGCACCTGCCGTGCCATGCCGAAGTCACGCGCTTTCCTTGACTCTGAACAACTTACGGCCCGAACTCGTTCCCCGGCCAGACGAACGGCGGCCGCAACTTGGCAGGGATCGGCGAGCACTTCCCCTCCCGCTGCCAGAATGACTGCTCCGCCGGTCTCGACCCGGCCGAAAGGCCCTCCTCAGGGTGGCGGCAGGAACAGCGCGAGTACAGATTGTCTGCCATGACCGATTCGGCGGAGAAGCCGCTGGCGGCGCGGCTCGCCGAGGCGCTGGGAGACGCCTACACCATCGAGGGTGAGATCGGGCGGGGCGGGATGGGAGTCGTCTACCGCGCCCGCGACGAGCGGCTCCAGCGAAGGGTCGCCATCAAGGTTCTTCCTCCCGAGCTTGCCTTCCAGCAGGACATCCGCGAGCGGTTCACCCGCGAGGCGCAGACCGCCGCGAAGCTCTCTCATCCCCACATCGTCCCCATCCACACCGTCGGTGATGGCTTGGGGCTGGTCTACTTCGTCATGGGGTTCGTGGACGGCGAGTCGGTCGCCGGGCGAATCCGTCGCCGCGGCCGCCTGCCCATCGAGGAGGCTCGCCGGATCATGTCGGAGACCGCCGACGCGCTGAGCGCCGCCCACGGCCTGTCCATCATCCATCGCGACATCAAGCCGGACAACATCCTGCTCGAAGGCTCCCGCGGCCGCGTCATGGTCACGGACTTCGGCATCGCGAAGGCGCTGTCCGGCGGCTCGGGGGCAACACTTACCGGCGCGGGCGTCGCGATCGGCACACCCGCGTTCATGAGTCCCGAGCAGGCGGCGGGCGAGCGCGAGATCGACGGCCGATCGGATCTCTACAGCCTCGGCATCGTCACCTATCAGATGCTGACCGGCGAGCTGCCCTTCACCGCGCCGACGGTTGCGGGCATCCTGATGAAACAGATCACCGAGCCGGCCCCCGATCTGCGCACCAAGCGCAACGATGTCCCCGAGGATCTGGCCCTCGCGGTGAGCCGGTGCCTGGAGAAGGATCCAGAGAACCGGTGGCCCACGGCCGAGTCCCTCAGGAGAGCGCTCGAGAGCCGGTCGGTCTCGGGCTATCAGCCCACGGGGCTCGGCTGGAGAGCGACCCGGGCGGGCGGTCCGCCGGACCGGCGGCCGGAGAGTCGAATCGAGACCCGGTCCCTCGCCAATCGGCCGGCGCGCACCGCGCAGCGCGATCCGCTGTCCGCCCGGGCGCTGGACCGCTCTCCCCGGGCGGACAAGCTCGCCCGGAGGGCTGATCGCCAGGCGCGGCGGCACGGTAGCGACGAGGTACTGCCCGATACCGGGGAGCCGCGAATCGTTCAGCAGGTCCGCGGGCAGTTCGCGAGCTGGGCCGCCGTGTCGCTCGGCTGCATGGGGATCAACGTCGCCACCGGCCTCGACACGCCGTGGTTCCTGTTCCCCACGTTCGGGATGGGACTCGGTCTGATGCGGAGCTACGCGCGGCTCTGGCAGTCGGGCTACAGCTGGCGGGATGTGCTGACCCGGCCGCCCGCGCCGGATGCGGTGGAGACGACGAAGCTCAAGGGGGTGAGGGCGGCACGCCAGCTCCCTCAGCCGTCGGCGGAGGAGTACGGAGCCCACATCGGCCCGGTGATTCAGGCGCAAGGCGACCGGCTGGCGATCATGAAGCTCATGGAGAAGCTGCCGCCGTCCGAGCGGAAGATGCTTCCCGAGATTCAGGGAACGGTGGACGCGCTGTACGAGCGGGCCTCCGAACTCGCCCGGACGCTGCACGCGATGGATACGAACCTCGACACTGAGGGGCTGCTGCAGATCGACGAGCGGATCTCGGCGCTGGCGCGTGAGCCAGACGATCCCGAGCGCGCGCGCCGCCTCAACCTGCTGCAGCGCCAGCGGCAGACGATCAGCGACATCCAGGGCCGCCGCACTCAGGTCGCGAGCCACCTGGAGTCCTGCGTGCTGGCGATGCAGAACGTGCGCTTCGATCTGCTACGGCTGCGGTCGGCGGGGGTGGCCGCGGTTCTGACCGACCTCACCCAGGCCACCCAGCAGGCCAAGGCTCTCTCCCGCGACGTGGACAACGCGATTGCCGCGGCGGCAGAGATCCGCGAGGCGATGAAGTAGCTCCATCCTGATGCGATTCCACATTCTCCTGGGGGCCGTACTTCCGGCCCTCGGCACGTCCGCGGCCGCACAGGCGGTCGGGCTGGAGCCTCGGGTTGTTGTTCACACCGCCGAGCGGGCGGTGAGCGACGACAGCCTGGAGACGGTTCGCGCGCGCTGGTCGGCCGCGCTCGCGGGCGACTCCACTGACCGGGCCGCCGCGCTGGGCCTGGGCTCGGTCTCCCGCCTCACCTACGACTTCGCCGCGGCCGAGCGGTATTTCACGAGCCTCCTCGCGCGCGGCGGTTCTCCCGACGAGTGGTCGGTGCAGGCCCGCCTTGGCCTCTACCGTGTCGCGCTCGCGACCGGGGACAACACCAAGGCGGACTCGCTAGTCACCATCGCCCTCGAGGAGGCACGCAGCATCGAAGACCGAGGCAGCGAGATGGATGCGTTGATCGGGCTCAGCAATACGCGGGGTGTGGCCGGGGGTCAGGATCCAGGTCTCGCAGCGCTGGACACACTCGCGATGCTGCTCCCGCCCGGCGACAGCTGGGAACGGGCCGAGTATCTCTGCCGCCTCGGCCTCTTCCGCGGGATCAAGGGGGACTCCGCGGGTATCGGACTCATCGCCCGGGGCATCGCCACCGCGGAACGCACCGGTGAGCGCCGGCTCACGGGGCATTGCCTCGAAGCACGCGCCCTGGTGTACAGCCTGCAGGGCCAGTCCGACTCGGTGCTACCCATCATGCGCCGGGCCGAGTCCCTGCTGCGGGAGACCCACGATCACGCCTCGCTCGGTCGGCTCTATTCCCGGCTCAGCGACGAGCTGCAGGCGCGCGGCCGGCTGGGTGAAGCGCGGGTGGCGCTCGGTCGCGTACTCGGCGAGGCGGCCATCTCCAAGAACCGGCAGCGCGTGGCGTTCGCCACGGCCGGCCTTGGCATGCTGGCGCTCCGGCTCGGCGATCTCGCGACCGCATCACAGAACTTCGAGGAGGCGGCGGCGATCAACGACTCGCTGGGGCAGAAGGAAAGCGCGATGATCGCCCGGGAGAACCGAGGAGAGGTGATGGCAGCCTCCGGTGACCTGCAGGGCGCGCGTGAGGCGTTCCTCGGCACGCTGAAGGAGTCGGAGGAGAACCAGTTCTACGAGGACGCCCTGTTCGCGCGCCAGCGTCTGGCCGGCATCGCCATCCGGCAGGGCGACTACGACGAAGCGGAGCGGCAGCTCACCGCCGCCGACGCCTCGGCCAGGCAGCGCGGCCTCGAGGACTCGCGAAAGATCCTGGCCTACGATCGCGGGCGGCTCGCGCTGGCCCGCGGCGACCTGCCCCGGGCGGAGCGGATTCTGGCGGGTTATCTGGCCCAGGTGGATCCTGAGGACCGGTTGCTGCGCTACACGGTCCGGGTGCGACTCGCCGAGGCGCTGGCGCGCGGCGGCAACCTGGATCGAGCCGAGCGCGAGATCACCGCGGCGAGTGAGGAGCTCGAGAGCTGGCGCGCGTCGCTGGGCGAGGACGACCTGAGGCGGTTCGCCTTTTCCGCCACGGCGCTCGGCGAGTACGACACGCAAGGCCCGGTCGCGCGGGTCCTCGCGGCACTGGCCCAGGGCGGGCGGGTGGACGTCGCGTTCGCCCAGGCGGAACAGCGGCGCGCACGCGCCCTCGCGGACCGGCTCAATCAGGCAGAGGGATTGCGCGAGGATGTGGTCGCGGGGCAGGCCCATCGCATTCGCCCGGTCACCGCGACCGAGCTTGCCGCGACTCTCCCCGACGACGGAACGGCTCTGCTCGAATTCGTGGCCGGTACCGAGGGCTCTCCGACGACGCTGTTCGTGGTGACGAAAGCCGGGGCTCGGGCGCACTTGCTTCCAACGGCCGACTCGCTGGCCGGTCCGATCCGACGTCTCGTCGCCATGGTGGAGAGCGGCGGCGATCCGAGCCGTCTCGCGGCGACGCTGGGGTCGACGCTGTTGGCGCCCGCCGCCGAGGACCTCCCGAAGGAGGTGACACGGCTGGTCATCGTCCCGGACGGGCCACTCCATCGGGTGCCGTTCGATGTCCTGCGTCTCCCTGACGGGCGGGCGGCGGTTGAGCGCTGGGCTCTCGCGCTGGCACCCTCGGCCGCGGTGGCCTCCCGGCTCTGGGGAGAGCACACCTCGCCATCGGGGACGGAGCCGGTGAGACTACTCGCCATGGGCGACCCCGCGTTTGCGGGCGAGCGCCTAGGCGCCTCCGTTCGCTCGGCGGAGGTGTACCGTTCGGCCTTCGCGGCCGAAGGCGGCCTCTCGCGACTCGCGGGGAGCGGCAAGGAGGCGCGTGAGGTCGCCCGGTACGCGCCGGGGACCGCGGAGCTCAGGCTCCGTGGAAAGGCCAGCGAGGAGTGGCTCAAGCGCACTCCGCTCGACGATTTTCGCATCATTCACCTGGCGACCCACGCGCTGGTGGACGAAACCTCGCTCGCGCGTACGGCCCTCGCGCTCGCGCCCGGCGACGGGGAGGACGGCTTCCTCTCTCCGGCGGATCTCGCGGGCCTCAAGCTCGATGCCGATCTGGTGGTGCTGTCCGGGTGCCGGACCGCCGGCGGCGTGGCGATCACCGGCGAGGGCATGGAAGGGCTCACCGCTCCGCTGCTCGCCGCGGGCGCACGCTCGATCGTCGCCACCCAGTGGCGCATCGGCGACGAGAGCACGGTCAGGTTGGTGGAGGATTTCTACAGCGGTTTGGCGCAAGGGCTGCCGGTCGCGGACGCCCTGCGTAAGGCGAAGCTCTCGGCCATCGCCCGCGGAGCGCCTCCGGGCCAGTGGGCGAGCTTCACCGTCGTCGGTGATCCCGTCGCGCGAGTGGCGCTCCTGACTCTCCCGTCGAGGCGCTCGCCGGCCTGGCTGCTACCAGTCGCAGTGCTCGTGGCGGCCTTGGCTGCCGCCTACCTCGTGAGGCGAAGGGCTCGAAGCTCGGAGCGCAGCGACGCGGGCGACACGAGGGCGCTCACCCACCACTTATAGTCGCCGGGCGCCAGTTGACGGGCCATGTCGGACGCGAGGAGGGTGTCGGTGGTTTCGGCTTCGAGGGCCACTTCACCCGAAGCATTCAAGACCTCGAGCCGGTAGCGCCGCGCACCCTCCACCGGCCGCCAGGAAAAGATCAGTGGAACACCGGCCCTGACCTCGGCCGGCGGAGAGAGAAGCGTCACGGCTCCTCGCTCCGCTCCCGCCCGCACCAGCTCGTCCTCCGATGAGGATTTGAGCGCGAGACGACCGATGCCGACCGCGAGGAGCAGGGCCGCCGCCAGCGCGGCCGGTATCATCCAGACGCGCCGCACGGCGCGACCACCGGCACCGAGCTGCCGCCCTGCCCCCTCGATGCTCCGGAGCAGGTCGAGCTCGGCCCTACAGTCGGCACAGCTCATCACGTGATCCAGGGTCTGAAGACGCAACTCCTCCGACCCTTCGCGGCGGGCCAACGCCTGCAGCGCTTCCGGGCTGGGACATTCGGCTCGGCCCAAGGGCCGGCGGGTGGAGAGCCTCGCCGTGTACAGCTCACGCAGCCGCGCCTCGGTCACCACGCCGTCTCCTCCGTCGTGTCCCATCCCACACCCTCCGCGACGAGTCGTTCTCTCAGGTCGGCGAGCCCGCGATAAAGCAGGTTGCGGGTCTTGGCCTCGGTCCATCCCATCAGGTCGGCGATCTCCTCGCGCGGGTACCCGGCGAGGTGCATCCGGACCGCCGGCCGGCGCGTGGCGGGAATCGCCTCGATCGCCTTGTCCACCTTGTTCGCGAGCTCGGAGCCTTCGAGGGCCCGATGCGGGTCCGGTTCAGGGGCGGCGAGGACCGCCACCGGCCCACCGTCGATGTCGTCGTGCTGCCCGGCCTGTCGGGACCGGCGGCGGCGTATCACGTCGAGGGCCGCAGTCGACGCAGTCCGGTATACGTATGACGTGTTGGTCTCGTCGATCTGCTCACTTGTGCCCCGCGCCCGCCACAGCCGAATCCGGACCTCCTGCATTACCTCATCCACCCCTTCGTCATCGAGCCGGTACCGCCGCCCCACCTGCCGGACCATCGCTCCAAACTTCGTTACGGCCGCTTCCAGGGCGAGCGAGAGGTGCTGCTCCGCTTCGTGCAGGGTCATGGGTCGAATGTACGGGGCAGCCGAAGGGGTCACAACACGCGCTCTCGGCGACACGCGCGGCCTCGAGGAGCTCCTCGACGGAGGCGTATCCCGGGATGCCGTCGGCCAGCTCGACATGGGGCCAGTCCCACGATTTCGCCGGCTCGCCGATCAGCCGGAACCGGCCGCCCTCGAACTGCCTCACCCACTGCCGGAAGGCGATCCACCGGGCGCGGGTTCGAGGATTTTTCAGGTCGCCGTCCCCGACGATGACGTCCACGGCTCTCCCGGCGGAGTGCTTCGACGTGGCGGTGAAGGTGAGCCCGCCGCCCTGGACCAGCAGAAAGGCCTGCCGCTCGGGGGAGCGGTACGACTCGACGACCCGCACTCGGTGGCCCACCAGCGGCGTGCGCGATGCGATTCTTACCCGGTCGGAGGCTCCCGAGCTTTCTTCGGGGTTGACAGGCGTGGTACCGGCTCCAATGATGCGAGTGGGTTCAGTGTGAGAGGAGGATCAGCGGCGTTCGCCCAGCGGTTTGAACGAAGCGTTCGCCGGCATATGGACCGAGATTCTCTGCCGATCACCAAGTAATTGATAATTGGGTTGATCAAGGCACACGAAGCGGCACGACCGCCGCGAGCCAATAAGGCACCGGGGACCACCCCTGCTGGAGGTCCCCGGTTTATTGCGACTAGGTGTGAGCGCCGGCTCACCTGAATGACGCTAGAAGGAAGCCACCTCGACGATCGCGGCGCGCACGTCCTCGACCTGGGGCAGGATCACATCCTCGAGCTCGGGGGCGTAGGCGACGAAGGTATCGGTCGAGGCGAGCCGCCGTACCGGAGCGTCCAGATAGGCGAACATCTCTTCGCCGATGCGCGCCGCGATCTCGGCCCCGTACCCCCACGACAGCGAATCCTCGTACGCCACGATCACCCGGTTGGTGCGCCGGACCGACTCCCCGATGGTCTCCCAGTCCACCGGGGACAGCGACCGGAGATCGATCACCTCGGCGCTCACGCCATGCTGCTCCTCGGCCTCCTTGGCCGCCCAGAGCGAGCGCTGGACCAAGGCCCCGTAGGTGACGATGGTGAGGTCGGTGCCCGGCCGGACGACCTTCGCCTTGCCGAGCGGGATCATGAAGTTCGGGCCCGGATTGGGCGCCTTGTTGTAGGTCTGGCGATAGAGGTGCTTGTGCTCGAGGAACAGCACCGGGTCCTCGCACCGGATCGCCGTGCGGAGCAGACCGTTCGCGTCGAGCGCCGTCGCCGGACAGACCACCCGGAGACCGGGGACGCCGGTGAAGACCGCGGCGCCCGTCTGCGAGTGATACACCGATCCGCCCTTGAGATAGCCGCCGTAAGTGACGCGCACGACGACCGGCGCGGCGAAGGCGTTGTTGGAGCGCCAGCGCATCAGCGCGAGCTCGTTCCGGAGCTGCATGTACGCCGGCCAGATGTAGTCGAAGAACTGGATCTCGACCACCGGCTTGAGTCCCCGGGTGGCGAGACCGATCGCGCGGCCGATGATGTTGGCCTCCGCGAGCGGCGAGTTGTAGACCCGGTCACCGCCGAACGCGCGTTGCAGACCCCAGGTCACCTTGAAGACCCCGCCCTTCCCCTTCACGTCGCCGAGGTTTTCCTCCCGGCTGCAGTCGGCCACGTCCTCGCCGAAAAGCACGATCCGGGGATCCCGGGTCATCTCGTCGCGGAGACAGAGATTCAGGAGATCCACCATGGTGGTGGGATCGCCGGTGAAGTGGGGATCGTCTTCGGTGTCGAACTGCTCGGACGTGGGGTCCACGTCCGGCGAGTAGACGTAGTGGTAGACCGTATCCGTTCCCGGCTGCGGTGAGGCGAGGGCGGTCTCGGATGCGGCCTGCACTTCCTCCTCGACCTGACTCGCGATGGCGTCGAGCTCGGCCTGGGTCGCGAGGCCCTGCTCCAAGCAGATACGACGGGAAGCGGGTCAGGGGGTCCTTCTCGGCATCGGCCTGCCGCTCGGACGGCGGCCGATAGTGGACCTCATCGTCCGACAGGGAGTGGCTGTACGGCCGGATGACCTTCGCGTGCACCAGGGCGGGGCCCTTGCGCGAGCGGCAATACTCCACCGCCTTGCTGATCACGTCGTAGGAGGCCAACGCGTCGCAACCGTCCACCTCCTGAATGAACAGCCCCGGAAAACCGGTGAGGAGCTTCGACACCGAGCCGCCGGCGGTGTTCACCTCCACCGGGACCGAGATGGCATATCCGTTGTCTTCCACCAGGAACACGACCGGCAGTTTGAGGTTGGTGGCCGTGTTGAGCGCCTCCCAGAACTCGCCTTCGCTGGTGGTGCCGTCGCCGGTGGTGCAGAGCACGACCTCGTCCCCCTGCGCCTTCCCTTCGGCCTCGGCCAGGCCCTCGATCCTGCTGTAGCGCAGCCACGCCTCCGCGCACCCGACGGCCTGGAGGAACTGGGTGCCGGTGGGGCTGGACGCGCTCACGATGTTGAGGTCCTTGTGGCCCCAGTGCGACGGCATCTGCCGGCCGCCCGAGTTGGGGTCCGCGGCGGCACCGACGGCGGAGAGGAGCTGCTCGGTCGCGGTCATGCCCAGCCCGAGGCAGAGCGCGCGATCGCGATAGTAGGTGTAGAACCAGTCGTAGGCGGGGCGAAAGACCTTCGAGGCGGCGGCGAGCACGGCCTCGTGCCCCGCTCCGGAGATCTGGAAGAAGATCTTGTTCTGCCGCTTGAGCTGAATCTCTTTATCGTCTATCCGCCGTGCCAGCAGCATGATGCGGTAGAGATCGAGCAGATCCGCCTTCTCCAGCTTGGCGGAAGCCCGGGCGCGGCTGGTCGTACGAGTGGCCATGTGGCTCGGGGGTGAGGGGTCACGGTCGCGGACGATCGTCGGGGAAAGATAGCCGCCGCGGCCCCGGCGGTCACCCGCAGGTAGCCACTCCCTCGTCGCAGCGATGATGTTCGGGCGCATCGAGGCCACGGTGTCCACAATCGAGTACGCCACGCAGACCCGCATCCGATTTTTCGCTCATCTGCAGCTTGCTGAGGCGCTCAGACGTAGCTGGTAAATTGCAGCCGGCTGAGCCAGGCGCGAGCATCGGCCGTCTAGGTTGCCAGAATAGAGAGGGTGCAGAACACCAGCCCCACACACGATTCCCTGTCATCAGCGCTCAGCGCGGGCCCGCAGGGCATCATTGAAGGCCCGCTGGCTCTGCGCCACCGGGCCTCCCATTACGACTGCAAACACCGGTGCGGCCAGCCCGTGAATGTCCTCCACATGCGTCACACGGACTCGACCCTCCGCGATCGGCTGAATCTCGAATTTCCGATAACCTTCGAAGAACCACGGCGCTCCCACGTGGCCTCGCCACGTCAGTAATTCGCATGGTCGAGCTTGCTCGATGATTCCTGACAGGTCCATCGCAGGCCTGCCAGGCAGTGCCAGCCGGAGATGGATTCGTGCGCCCTCCACGATATTCGCACTGGCTCGGGGAATCTGAGGGTTCCATTGCGGATAGCTGCCCAAGTCGGTTAGGACCTCCCAGACACGCGTCGCCGGCGCGTTGATCTCAAAGCTCGTCTGGTAAATGGGCATTCCAACGGACTCGCTTTCAGGATTGCGCATCAGCTGCGGGGCATCGTGCTCCCGGCCGCGTCTTGGCGCGACCGTCGCCTCTGCACCACACGTCGCACCGTGCGCTCCAGTCCGGCGCCTGCGAGCAAGACTAGCCCGCTACAGAACACGACTGCCGGCACGAGCCCCCATGGCTCATGGGCATGGACCGCGAACGTCGGTTGTTGCAAGAGCAGCCGCCCCACAACGAGGATGTATGGTAATGCCAGGAGGTCGAGGCCGAGATCATATAGAAACGTTCCACGGTGGGCTTGGACGTGAGAATACACCGTGATGAACGCGACCACATAAATCACGACCAACGTCCAACCAACCTTCGACCGAAGCACTCCCATTCACCGCTCGCACATGAGGGCTGGACCCTCACTCAGGATACAGCTCTTGCACTTACAGAGACCGCCGGGTGGCGTCCGCCTAACGAAGGAGCATCAACTGCAGGCGATCATGCCCGTGCCACACACCCCCCGCCCCGTTTGTCGCGAACCGGGGCTAGTCGGCCGAGAACACGACACGCCCCCCGACGACCGTCGCCCGCACCTTCACCTGATCGATCGTCTCCGGCGGAATCCGCGTCAGGTCCTGGTCCAGCAGCACCAGATCGGCCTGATAACCGGGTACCAGCTTCCCCCGCTCCCCTTCGGCAAAAATCCCATAGGCGTCCCCCGCCGTGTAGGCCCGCAGCGCCTCCTCCACGGTGATCTTCTCCTGGGGAATCCAGCCTCCGGGGTTCTTCCCATCCAGCGTCCGCCGAGTGACGGCGGCATGAATACCGAGCAGCGGATCCATCGGTGCGACCGTCCAGTCGGAGCCGAACGCGAGATGTGCCCCGCGGTCCAGCAACGAGCGGAAGGCGTAGGTCGTCTTGATCCGCTCTGGCCCGATCCGCTTTTCCGCCCAGCGGCCGTCGTCGGCGGCATGGTACGGCTGCATGGACGCGATGACCCCCGTCCGCGCGATCCGCTCGATGTCCTGTCTCCGCAGGTGCTGGGCGTGCTCGATGCGGAAGCGGCGATCGCGCGCCCCGTGCGCCTTGGCCACGCTGTCGTAGATGTCGAGCAGCAGACCGTTGGCGCGCTCGCCGATGGCGTGCACCACGACCTGCAAGCCAGCCGAATCGGCGGCCCCGATCCAGCGTCTGAGGGAGTCCTCCGGCGTCGTCAGGACTCCGCTGGTGGACGGGTCGTCGTTGTACGGCGAGTAGAACAGCGCCGTGGTCGAGCCGAGCGACCCATCTACGTAGCCCTTCACTCCACCGATCCAGACCCAGTCGTCACCCCGCCCGATCCTGGCCACCGTGTCAGCGACCCGCCGCCAGTCCTGCAACGGGAAGTAGAGTGCCGCCCGGACCTTGAGCTCGCCCGCCTGCTTGGCGCGCAGGTAGGCGCCGAGGTCGGGCCAGGGCACGCTCACGTGCGCGACGGTGGTCACCCCGCGCGAGACCGCGTGGTCCATCGCCCGCCGGAGGGCGCGGTCGCGCTGCTCATCGGACGCGGCCGGGATGACGCCGTAGACCGGCCCCATCGCCTCGTCCTTGAGGATGCCGGTGGGCTCACCGCTTCGCCGGTCCCGGACGATGACACCGCCCGCGATGTCCCGGGTGGCGCGGGTGATCCCCGCCGCACGGAGCGCCGCAGTGTTGGCCAGGGCCATGTGCCCGTCCAGCCGCTGCACGAAGACCGGATTCCTGGGAGTGACCGAATCGATCCACTCGCGGCGAGGTAGCGGGGATCCGGGCCAGCGCTCGTGGTCCCAGTCGCCGCCGACGATCCACTCGCCAGGCTTTTTCTCCGCCGCGAAGGCGCCAAGCCGCGCGATGAAGTCGGCCGGTGACTCGGCGGGTCGGAGGTCCACGCTCGCGAGCTGGAACCCGCCATCCACGAAATGGAGGTGCCCGTCCATCATGCCGGGTGTGACCATCCCGCTGCCGGCGGACAGGACACGCGTCCGTTCGCCGACCCGCGCGGCGATCTCGGCGCTGTCACCGATGGCGGCGATCGTATCGCCGACGACCGCTATCGCCCCCACCCAGGGCTGGGCCGAATCCCCGGTCCAGACTCGTCCATAGACGACCAGGTCGGCCTTGGGCGCGGCGGACGGGGGGCAGAGTCCGGCGAGCACGAGGAGCGGCAGCCAGGTGGACCGCGCGGAGCGACGGGGCATCGAGCCTCTCAGCGGAGTTTGGTGAGCCTGCGAATCGCCTCGAGCTTCTCGAGGGCACTGCCGCCGGAGGCGGCGGGAGCGACGGAAAAGAGATCGCGGATGTCGAGCAGGATCTCGAGCATGAGCTGGTCCCGCATGTAGGCGCTCTCCAGGTCCACCATCCGACCCTGGTCGCCCAGCTCCTTGGCGCGGTCGTAGGACTCACGGTAGATGGATTCGAGATTGCCGAGGATTCGGTCGCGGGAACGCATGGGTTCAGGTCTGGTGAGCGGAGGGTACTGGTGCCGGCATCTTAACCGCGCCAGCGACCGGACTGAAGTGCGACGGATTGCACTCCGGGCGGCACTCGGCGATGTCCCCAAATGCAGTCTGCCAGAGTTTCGCGAGCGAGGGGGGCGCCGATCGCAACTACGACCTTGGCCGGCAGCGAGTTACCCGCTGGCCCCCGAGCGGCACGTTTGCTGCCGCCCAAGCAGGCCCATGACTTCCTCCAGATGCGCTCAACTGGGCTTCACGATGGTCGAGATGGGGCTCACCATCGTGATCGTCGCCCTCTTGACCGCGATCAGCATGCCCCGGATCGGCACCCTCCTGAGCCATTCCCGGGTCAATCAGTCCACCGCGGTGGTCGCGTCCGATCTCGAGACCGCATTTGCAATCGCGGGCCGGCAGCGCCGGCCGGTCCGGCTGAACTGCGTCTGCGACAGCGTGCTCTATCGCGTGGTGGACCGGGCCGGCGGGACAGTACGGCTCAACCGTAAGCTGTTCGGCGACGATGAGTCCGGCGTCACCGCGCTGACTTTTTCCACCACGCCGGTGGACATCTTTCCCTCCGGTGTGGCGTCTTCCCAGCTCACGGTGACCATCAGTGCCGGAACCTATGCCCGTCAGATCACCATGACCACGGGGGGCCAGGTGAGGATCCTGCCTCCATGAGCCCCCAAGCTTCCCACCGCGGCTTCACCTTGATCGAGGCGATGGTGGCCATCACCCTGCTGTCGGTCGGCGCCCTGGCCCTGGGCGGGCTGTTGGCCCGCTCATCGCGCATGGCGATCGCCTCCGCCTCCACGCTCCACGGCACGGCTGCGATGTCGACCGAAGTCGGCCGGCTCAATGCCCTGCCGTTCGACCAACTCCCGGCGGCCGGGGAGACGTGCACCACGATCAGCGCGGCGCCGTTCCCCCACACCCGCTGCACCCGGTTGACCGACGTCTCGGCCACGGTCAAGGAAGTACGGGTACGGGTCACGCCGGCCGCGGCCAATGTCCGCCCGGATACGGTCAATTTCCAGCGGACCAAGCCCGGTGGCAATCCCGCCCTGACCACGCCATGACCCGGCTGTCCCGCTCTTACCGAGGCTTCACCCTGATCGAGCTGATGGTCGGCATGATCATTCTGTCGATCGTCGGCGCCAGTCTGATCCGGCTCCTGGTGGACCAGACGCGCTTCATGGGCCACCAGGAGGCCTGGCGCGCCGCGAGGTCGGTATCACGGAGCAGCCTCAACCGGGTCCTGTCCGACCTTCGCATGGTCGAGGCGGTCGGCGGAATGGAATCGGCGGTGGCGGGCGGCAAGGACTTTACCGTCCGGGTCCCCTACGCCTTCGGAGTGATCTGCTCGGCCAGCGCCACGGCGGCGACCGCGACCCTGATGCCGGTGGACTCGGCGATGTTCTTCGCCCCTGGCTTCTCCGGGTTCGCCTGGCGGAATAGCGCCGGGGTGTACACCTACGTGACCGCCGGGGCGACCCTGAATACCGCGGGTACCGTGGCGAACTGCACCGGGGCCAACATCACGACGCTGGCGGCATTCAACGGCTCACCGGCAGGCGCGGTCGTCAATCTGGGTGGCACCCTGGCGCCGGTGCCGCCGGTCGGGTCGATCGTGTTCCTCTTCCGCCGAGTGCGCTACGAGTTCAAGGCGTCCACCGCACTGCCGGGAAGCACGGGGCTCTGGCGGACGATGGCCACCGTCCCAGCCAACACGGAGGAAATTGCGACCCCGTTCGATCCCAGCGCGCGGGTTCGATTCTACGTTCTCAACGCCGCCGTCGCCCAGGCCGCGGTGCCGGCCCCGCTTTCGGATGTGCGCGGCCTCGAGTTCAACCTCCACGGTCTCAGCGAATCTACTCCGCGCGGCAGCGCCGCGCCGATGAAATCCGAGCTCACCACATCGATCTTCTTCGAAAACAGGCCCGACTGATGCCGTCCTCCCTCGCCGAGGTGCGTATGCCGGCCCGATCCAGTCGTCGAGGAGCCACGCTGCCACTCACCCTGGCGGCGCTCGCGCTCATGAGCCTCATCGTCGCCGCCGCCTTTAGCCGCGTCTCGACGGAACGCAGGATCAACGGCGACCAGCAGGCCCAGGTCGACGCGCTCGCGGTCGCTCAGTCCGGCCTCGAGGTATACCGGACGACGGTGGCAGACATGCCGGGTGCGAGCGACGACGTCACGCTCAACGCGCTGCCCGGCGGCAGCGCGCAGATCTCGCTGCGGCGAGTTCGGGACTCGGTGGACATGGCGCCGGCCATCTATGCGGTGAGCTCGAGGGGCACCAGCACCTCGGCTGCCCGCTACGGGGCCAACGCACCGCCGGCCCAGCGCACGGTGGCGCAGTACATGACCTGGGAACCGGTCGACATCAATGTGAACGCCGCGTTCACCAGCCTTTCCGGGCTGGACAAGAACGGCAACTCGGGCGCGCTCGACGGGAACGATGGCTGTGCCGGCAGCGGACTTGCCCCGATCCCGGGTGTGGCGGTACCCAACGGCCTATATACCGGCCACACCAACCCGATCAACGGGAACCCGGACAACGCGCCAACCTACCTCGGCACCGCGGGCGGTGCGGGCACCGCCAAGGACGCGGTCGAGGTGGACTGGGACGGCATCGTCAACAACAACGCGATCCCCGCGGACGTGGTCTTGGGCAGCTGGCCCTCCCCGGCCGCCATGAACCAGTGGCCGGTCATCCGGTCCAACGGCAACCTGAGCCTGGATGCTACCCTGCATAACAACAGCAAGGGAGTCCTGATCGTCACCGGGAACCTCACCCTGAGCGGCAGTTTCCGACACGATGGTATCGTCCTCGTGGGCGGTACCCTCATCTCGAACGGCAACAACGAGGTCCACGGCGCCATCTTTACCGGGCTCAACATCAAGCTGGGCATCGCCGTGCCCCAGACCGCGATCGGCAACGGCACCAAGACCTTCCAGTACAACTCCTGCAACATCCTCCGCGCCCTCAGGCCGATAGGCTCCCTGGAAGCGGTGAGCAACGCCTGGAATGACGACTACCCGAGCTACTGACGTCGGGAAGTCGCAAGGCGAGGAGATCGGCGGGCGCCGTAAGACGGGCGCCCGCCGATGTCTTTTGAGTAATGCGGGATATACTTTGATCTAGCGACCAGAGTCCGCTCCCCCAACTCTCCGAGCAAGTCATGACGCTGGCAGGAAAGACCATCCTCTTCTTCGCCGGCCCACTCTACGAGGATCTCGAGCTGTGGTACCCCAAGATCCGGCTGGAGGAAGAGGGGGCCCGCACCGTCGTCGCCGGGACCGGCGAGAAGACGTACCAGGGGAAACGCGGGTATCCCCTCACGGTGGACACCAATGTCGATCAGATCGAGGCCGGGGACTTCGACGGTCTCGTGATTCCCGGAGGCTACGCCCCGGACATCATGCGCCGGTCGCAGAAGCTGCTGCAGCTCACCCGCGAGATCTACGAGGCCGGCAAGCCGGTGGCATTCATCTGCCACGCGGGTTGGGTGCCGATCTCGGCCGGCATCGTGCGCGGCAAGCGGGGCACGAGTGTCGGCGCGATCCGGGACGACCTGGTCAACGCGGGCCTGCTCTGGGAGGACAGCCCGGTGGTGGTGGACGGGAACCTGATCTCCTCGCGCACGCCCGCGGACCTGCCCGAGTTCATGCGGGCGTTGATCGGCGCGTTGAGGGCTCAGGGAGTCCGGGACCACGGGCGCGGGCGACTCCCGCGGCCGCGGCGCGCGGGATCCTGATCCGGCGCTCCTGCGATGTCTCTCTCGGAAGTCGCAGCGCCGGGTTCACGCCTGGATCAGCCAGTACGAGGAAGGCTATTTCCACCCGCTCACCAACCTCGCCCGACTGAGCGAGGAGGTCGGTGAGCTCGCCCGCGAGATCAACCATCGGTTCGGTCAGAAGACCAAGAAGAAGGGACGAGGCGGAGGGCGACCTCGGCATGGAGATGGCCGACATTCTGTTCGTCCTCATCTGCATGGCCAACCGGGAAGGCATCGACCTGCAGCAGGCCTTCGACCGGATGATGGCGAAAGTGGAGTCGCGGGACCGGGATCGCTGGACCAGGAAAGGGGGATCGAGCACCGGCGCGGGAATCGGGCGGGCTGAGCCCCACACCGCAACGTTGGTGCAATTGCCGGGACCCGGGCCGAGGCCTAGGATCGGAGAGGGCAGAATTCCCCTGTATGCCCTGATTCATTCCTACCCTTGAGGTTCCGATGTCCAGCAACTTACTCGACAGCCTTTCCGGGCTGATCACGCCTGATGTCGTTTCGGCCGCCTCCAGGCAGCTGGGAGACTCGGAAGGGGCAATCTCCAAAGGCCTCGGCGCCAGTTTCTCCAGCATCCTGCTCGGTCTCCTCTCGAAGGCCGGAAGCCCCGAGGCTCTGCGGCCCGCCTTCGATCTGATTTCCAACCCGGCCAACGACCCGAGTGCGCTCGACGACCCCCGTCAGCTTCTCGCGGCCAGCCCGTCCTCACCGATCGCCACGCTCGGCGGCAACTTCCTCGGCTCGATCTTCGGTTCGCGCCTTTCATCCATCACCAACGCGGTCGGGAATACGTCCGGGCTTCGGGGGTCGTCCGCCGCGAGCATGATCAATCTGGCCGCCCCGCTGGTGATGGGTGTTCTGGGAAGCCGCGTGCGGAAGGGCCGCCTCGATCCCACCGGTCTATCGGACCTGTTGTTCAGCCAGCGCGACTCGATCATGGCCGCGGCTCCCCCTGGGGTGAGCAGCGCGCTCGGCATCGGAGAGATCCCGCGCGTCTCGACCCCGCGCGTGGTGGAGACGCCCCGTGCCGGCTCCGGGAATCGGTGGCTCTGGCCCGCGCTCGCCGCGCTCGCGCTCATCGCCGTGCTCTGGGGGCTGACGCGCAATCGCGGCACGACCACCCAGGCGGCGCTCGACACGGCCGGGTCGGTCACCGGTGCGGTCACCTCCTCCGTGAGCGAGGGCGCCAGCGAGGTCGCCGCGTTCGTGAAGCGGAAGCTGCCGGGGGGCTCGAGATCAACGCGCCGGAGCGCGGGACCGAGAGCAGCCTCATCGTGTTCATCGAAGACGCTTCGAAGCCCGTCGACGAAAACACCTGGTTCGACTTCGACCGGCTCAATTTCGAGACCGGGTCCGCGGCGCTTCACCCCAGCTCACGGGAGCAACTCCTCAACGTCGCGACCATTTTGAAGGCGTATCCCAAGGTCGAGCTCAAGATCGGAGGGTACACCGACAACACGGGGGACGCCGCGTCGAACCTGCGTCTCTCGCAGGCCCGGGCGGATAATGTGCGGAAGGAGCTCATCGCCAACGGAATCGAGCCGGGTCGGCTCGAGGCGGAGGGCTATGGGTCTGCGCATCCGATCGCCGACAATTCCACGGCGGACGGCCGGGCGAAGAATCGCAGAATCTCGCTGCGAGTGACCGAGAAGTGACCGGGTGAGCGGCGGGCCGCGGCCCGCCGCTCACTCCCAGTGCGCCGGGGCGTTCTCCAGCTCATCCAACAGGACCAGGTAGCTCTGCCAGCGATCGGCCGAGATCACGCCGTCCTCGATGGCCGCCCGAACCCGGCATCCGGGCTCGCTGCGGTGTCTGCAATCGGCGTAGCGGCACTGCCCAAGGAAGGCGCGGAACTCCGGGAAACAGTCGTCGAGTTCCCCGGGATCCACTCCCCAAAGCCCTACCTCGCTGAACCCCGGCGTATCCACCAGGAACCCGCCGCCGGAGAGCGGCAACATGACCGCGCCTACCGTGGTGTGCTTTCCCCGCCGAACCTTGGCGCTGATCTCACCCGTCCGGAGCTTGAGCCCGGGCTCGAGCGCGTTCAGCAGGCTCGATTTCCCCGCTCCCGAAGGTCCGGCCACGACCGAGATCCGGCCCGCGAGCGCCTCGCGGAGGAGCGGCAGGCCCACTCCGCTCCGCACCGACGTGGCGTACACGGGGTAGCCGGCCTGGCGGCAACGCGCGATGAGCCCCTCGCCAGGATCGAGGTCCACCTTGTTCGCCACCACCGAGGCCGCGATGCCGTTTGCCTCGGCGACCACGAGCAGCCGGTCTATGAGCTGGGGGATGGGCGCGGGGTGAACGGTGGCGGTGACGACGAAGACCTGGTCGATGTTGGCGGCGATGGGACGAGTCCCGCGTCCCTCGGGCACCCGGCGCTCGAGCAACGTGGATCGGGGCTCCACGGTGACGATGCCGTGCAGCTCGCCCACGGGATCGCCCTCCAGGCGTACCCGGTCTCCCACGACCACCTTCGGTGCGTCCCGTTTGGCCTTTCCGCTGAGCACCGCGCGAACCTCCCCCTCCGCGGTGGCGACCCGGTAGACCGCGCCATCCCGCTCCAGCACGGTGCCGAGGAGCTCGCTCACCACTCCGCTGGTGCCCGGGCGATCGCCTCGTCGAGGGCGGTCTTCACGTCGTAAAGCGAAAGGGCCTCGATCCGCTGGGTGGCCTCGTCGGGGGTGTGGCCCCAGGCAAGGGGCTCGGTCTCCACATGGCCGGTCGGACGCTCGCCGCCCACAGACCAGCGCACGAACAGCAGCGCGGCACCGAACAGGCCCCGGACGTCCGCCTCCTCATCCACGTAGATGGCGACGGAATAGGCGTGACCGTCGCTGCCGCCGAACGCAGCCGCCCGGTCGTGCTTCCGCATGTACCCACCCAGCGTGAATTCGCTCACCGTCCCGGCACCGACTCCCGCACGACGTTTCCGAGGATGAAGGCGATATTGGCGGGACGCTCCGCCAACCGCCGCATGAGGTAAGGATACCACTGCGTTCCGAAGGGGATATAGACGCGCATCCGATAGCCCGCGTGACGCAGGCGGTCCTGGAGATCCCGACGCACCCCGTACAGCATCTGGAACTCGAAGCGATCGCTCGCGATCCCCTGCTCCCGGGCGAAGTCCAGGGCCTGGCGGATAATCGCCTCATCGTGGGTGGCGAGGCCGGGATAGTTGCCGTCGCGCATCAGCCGCTGCATCAGCCGCACGTAGTTGCGGTCCACGTCGGCCTTGTCGGGGAAGGCCACGGTCGGGGGCTCGAGATAGGCGCCCTTGCAGAGCCGGACCCGCGCCCCGAGGGCGATGAGGTCGCTCACGTCCTGCTCCGAGCGCCTCAGCATGGACTGGATCACCACGCCGCAGTGGCCGCCGTAGACCGGGAAGAGCCGCTGGGTGAAAAAATCGAGGGTCCGCTGCGTGTAGTCGGACCCTTCCATGTCCAGCCTGACGAAGCCCTGCAATGCCTTCGCCTTTTCCAGAATGCGCACCATGTTGGAGAGGCAGAGGTCCTCGCCGATATCGAGTCCCATCTGGGTGAGCTTCACCGAGACGTTGACCTCGACGCCGCTTTCCGCCATGCAATCGAGCATGTTCAGGTAGAGATCACGGGCCGCCGATGCTTCGGACTCGGCGGTGACACTCTCGCCCAGGAGGTCCAGCGAGCTGGTGATGCCGCGCCGGCTCAGGTCCCGCGCGGCAGCCACGCCGGTGTCGATCGTCTCGCCCGCCACGAACCGGGAGGCGAACTTCCGCGCCATCCGATTCCGCCGGACGAAGTTGAAGATCCCCTGCCGCTCGGAGAGCCACAGCAGCCCCTGACGCATGATCACGATCCACCCCATGGAAGAGCGAAAATCCCGCGGAAAAGCGCTCCGAAGCTAGCCGCCCGGGCGCGCGGAGCCTAGGGGAGGCAGCGGCCTTGAATCTTTATGCATCGTGCCGATTGGCTTGGGCTTACGCAGCCGTGTGACTCGGGTCACGATGCGGACCCATCGTCACCGGTTATGATCGCACCGGTTCCGACGTCTCACGCATCGGTGGAGAGGATGAACACACGGCAGCGGTGGAAGCGACCGGGGGCGAAGCGTGCGCGGCGGCGGAAAGCCGAGCCGCAGGATCCGATCGAGGCGGCGGAGTCGGCCGGGCTTCGCTACGTGAGCGACGTCATGCCCGGAATTCGGCGGAAACGGGCGGGCAAGGGATTTTCCTACGTGGCACCCGACGGGAAGACCCATACGTGACCCGCGCTCGCTCAGACGGATCCGGGCCCTCGCGATACCCCCGGCCTATACGGACGTGTGGATCTGCTCGGACCCCAGCGGCCACATCCAGGCGACGGGCCGCGACGCCCGCGGCCGCAAGCAGTACCGCTACCACCCGCGTTGGCGGGAGGTCCGCGACGAGACCAAGTTCGGCCGCATGCTGGCGTTCAGCGAGGTGCTCCCGGCGGTGCGCGCCAAAGTGGACAGCGACCTCGCTCGGCCCGGTCTACCCCGGGAGAAGGTGCTCGCCGCCGTGGTGCGGCTGCTCGAATGCACCGGGATCCGCGTCGGCAACGACGAATACGCCAAGGCGAACCGCTCGTTCGGCCTCACCACGCTGCGCGACCAGCACGTGGAGGTGTCCGGCTCGACCCTGCGCTTTCAGTTCCGGGGGAAGAGCGGGAAGAGCCACGACGTGGAGCTGAGCGACCGACGTCTCGCGCGGATCGTCCAGCGGTGCCAGGCGCTGCCGGGTGAAGATCTGTTCCAGTATGTGGACGACGAGGGCAACCGGCAGACGATCGGCTCAGGGGACGTGAACGACTACCTGCGGCAGGCGAGCGGGCAGGATTTCACCGCGAAGGACTTCCGCACCTGGGCGGGGACCATCCTCGCGCTAGCGGCGCTCCGCGAGCTGGGCCCCACCGAGGATGAGCGCGAGGCCAAGTCCATCGTTCTCAAGGCCATCGATCGGGTCGCGGAGCAGCTCAACAATACGCGGGCGGTGTGCCGGAAGTACTACGTTCATCCGGCGGTCTTCGAGACCTACGCCGCCGGGTCGCTACTGGAGTCGCTGGCCAACGGCAACGGCGCCGGGCGCGGTCGAAGGGACTGTCAGAAGAAGAGCAGGCGCTGGTCCGCCTGCTCGTCAAGAAGGGCTGAACACGCGGCCGGGCTAGTAGGGGCTCCCCCCGCCGTAGCCGCCACCGCCTCCCATACCACTCCCACCGCCTCCGCCTCCGCCGCTGCCGCCGGCCGCGGCGACGTTCACCACCCCGCTCATCACCGATGCGCCGTGAATGGAGCAGAAATAGCCGTACGCCCCCGGCGCCGCAAACGTGCGCTGGAACGTTCCCGACGACTGGTTGCCGGAGCCCGGCGCTCCGTCGTCGAAGACGATGTTGTGCACCGCCGAGCCGCTGGCCCAGGTCCAGGTTACCGGCGTGCCCGCCGTGGCCGCGAACGTCTGGGGGTTGAAGAAGTTGTTCCCGACGGTGATGTCACCGGCCGCGGGGGGATTGGGCTCGTTCGAGCCACCATCGCCGGAACAGGCCAGGAGAGCCAGGGCGGCGGCCGTCAGAAGGGTCAGGGGGCGCATAGTCTCAGAAGGGTCAGGGGGCGCATAGTCAATGCATAGGGGATCGTAGGTGTATACGTCTTGGACCCGGGAAGCGGATTTGTACTAGCCTAGCGGCGCAGGTGTGGGGATGGTTCCGCACCGAAACGTCTCCATGTTTAGAGTAGCACCACATTCGTGGGGTCGCCATGGTTCGCAAGCGGAAGCTCAGGACTGCTCGGGTCGCGGGATTCACCCTCACCGAGGGAATCCATCCGGCTGGCAGCAGTCTGCCCTGGCACACCCATGACGGTCCAACCATCTGCTTCGTGCTCCAAGGTGCCTTCACCGAGATCTCGGCCGGCGAGACGCTCGACTGCCACCCGGCGATGCTGAAGGTGACGCCCGCCGGCGAGCGGCACTGGAATCGCTTCGACCGGGGAGACGCGCACGGTCTGCTCATCGAGGCGGAACCGGCGCGCGCGGAGGCGCTGCGTCCCTACGCGGCCATCCTCGATCGTCACGTCTCCTTTCAGGGTGGCCTGCCCGCGGCGATCGCGCGGCGGATCTACGAGGAGCTTCGGGTGATGGACGAGGCGGCTCCGCTCGCGATCGAGGGCCTGCTGTTGGAGTTGCTCGCGGCCACCACCCGCCAGGGCAACGGCGCGCACGCGGGATCGCCCCAGCTGGGTGCTGCGGGCCCGGGATCTCCTGCATGCCAATCTCGTGCGCCGCCTGACGCTTGCGGAGCTCGCCGCCGAAGTCGGGGTCCATCCGGTGACGCTTGCCCGCACGTTTCGCCGCTGCTTCGGCTGCAGTGTCGGCGAATACCTCCGCCGGCTTCGGATCGAACGCGCCGCGCTGCAGCTCGGCGGGTCTGAGGTGCCGCTCGCGACTATCGCGCTGGCGGCGGGATTCTCTGATCAAAGCCACTTCTCCAACCTCTTCCGGCGCGAGACCGGGATGTCCCCTTCGGCCTATCGCCGCGCGATGCGATCGCGCTAGCCCCGCCCGTCAGGCCAACCGCATCCGCTCGAGCAGACGGGTGAACCGGGGATCGTTCCGGAGACCGTCGAGCCTGGGCTCCACCCGCAGGTAGGCCAACCACCCGCGGCGGTCGGCATAGGCGCGCTCCAGCCACTCGAACGCCTCGTCCGTCTCGCCCAGTGCCGAATGCAGCGTGACGAACGCGACCGGGGAGACGTAGCGCTCCCGCGCCTCGAGCCGCAGGGCATCGAGCACCGCGCGTGCCTCGGTGGTCTTGCCCTTGAGCGCGGCGACGGCGCCCAGGTCGGCGTTCGACCGCGCGGGATTGTCCGCCGACGCCGCGGCCTCCCGAAAGGCCGCCGCCGCCTCGTCGTACATGCCCAGCTGGACGTAGGTGAGTCCGAGCAGACGGTGGTTCTCCTCCGCGGTGGGATTCATCTCGAGCGCCCGCCGCAGATGCTCGAGCGACGCCTCGTTGTCCCGGGTGTAGTAGTAGAGCCAGCCCATGCTCCGGCGGATCGCGACCGACGCGGGATCCAGCTCGATCGCGCGGCGGCCCTCCGTGAGCGACTCCGCGGTCTGCCCCATCGCGACGAGGAACCAGGAGTGCCACTGCCGGGCCACCGAGTAGCCCGGGTTGAGCCGGATGGCCCGAGTGAACTCGGTCGACGCAGCGGCCCAGTTCCAGTCGTAGATGAACGAGACCCAGGCGAGCGAGGTGTGCGCCTCCGCCAGCGAGTCGTCGAGCTCCAGCGCCTTCCGCGCCATGTCCCGCGCCCGCTCCATCCCTTCGCGAACGGGCAGCCCCCGGTAGTCCACCTGAAGGGCGTAGGAGTCGGCGAGCCCGGTGTAGGCGAGCGCGTACCTCGCGTCCTCCGCGATGGCCTGCTCGAAATACTTGATCCCCTCGGCGACGGCGGCCTGGGTCCGCCGGTTCCACCAGTACCTGCCCTTCAGGTACAGGTGATACGCATGCGGATTGGCCGCGTAGCGAACCAGCGGCGGGTCCCCCAGATCCCGGAGGAGCGTGGCGCGGAGGGTGGCGACGATGGTGCTCGCGATCTCGTCCTGAATCGCCAGCACGTCCTGCAGCTCGCGGTCGTAACGCTCCGACCAGAGCGTGCGGCCGTCGGCGACGCCGGTGAGCTGCACCGTGACCCGGAGCCGGTTGCCCGAGCGGCGGACCGTGCCTTCGAGGACCGCCGAGACGTTGAGCCGCGCGCCGAGGTCGCGCACGTCTTCCCGGAGGCCCTTGAGCGCGAACACCGAGGTCCGCGAGGCGACGTGCAGGCCCTCCACCTTGCTCAGGGCAATGATCAGCTCGTCGGTGATGCCGTCGCTCAGGTACTCGTTGTCCGGATCGGCGCTCGCGTTGACGAACGGGAGCACCGCGATGGTGCGGGCCTCCCGGACGGTGCCGGCGCCGGCCGCGGGGATGATCTCCGGAACCGGCGCGACGAGCGCTTCGGTGAACTCGGTCATCGTCGCGAAGCGCTCTCCGGGCGACTTCGACAGCGCGCGCGCGAGCGCGCGCTCCACCGCCGGGGGAACGTTCGGCCGGCGCGTCCGCACCGAGGCCGGCGCCTCGATCGCGTGGCGGGCCATGGTGGCGCGTGGCCCGGTGCGCGCGAAGGGCGGCTCGCCCGCCAGCATCTCATAGAGCACGCACGCGAGGCTGTACTGGTCGCTTCGGCCGTCCAGGGACGGCTCCGCGCTGGCCTGCTCCGGGCTCATGTAGGCCGGCGTGCCGACGGTGAAGCCGCTGTCCGTGACGTAGCTGCTTTCCCAGCCGGCCGCGGACAGCGCCGTCGCCACGCCGAAATCGGCGATGACCGGCTCGCCCTCGTGCAGCAGGATGTTCTCGGGCTTGATGTCGCGGTGGACGACGCCGTGCCGGTGGGCATACGCCAGCGCCGAGGACACCGCGCGCACGATCCGGAGCGCGACGTCGATCGGGAGCTGGCCCTCGCCCGTCAGGCGGTCGCGAAGGGTCTCGCAGCCCGCGTAGGGCATGACGAAGTAGAGCAGGCCGTCGCATTCGCCCGAGTCGTGGAGGGGAAGGATCTGGGGGTGAGCCAGCCGCGCGGCGATGCGGATCTCGCGCAGGAAGCGCTGGGGCTCGTAGCCGTCGCCTCGGGCCGGGCGGAGCACCTTCATCGCCACCTGGCGCCCGTGCTTCAGGTCCTCAGCCAGATAGATCGTGGCGGCACCGCCGCGTCCGATCTCCTCCAGAATGCGATACCGGTCGGCGATGGCGCTGAGGCGCTCGGCGATGTCGGGCATTTGTCGAAGGGTATTGGGGATACGCCCGAACACAAGCCACGGTCCTCCGACTCAGCGCTTGATGTAGCGTCCATCAAAGGCGACGGTCCAGCTCTTCCCGCCGTCGCTCGACGACTCCCACAATTGCCGGACGTGGTTCGGGGCGGTCTGCTGCCAGATAATGCGGTTTATGACCGGCCGACCGGACGAATCCCGGGTCTCCCCGCTCAGCGTCATCCGGTTGTCGGCGAAAGCGCCATCGAGCTGGAGCATGTTGCCCTGTGCGTCCACCCAGGTCTGGTGCCAGACTTTCCGACGGCGGTCGTACATGTTGTAGCTCTTCCCGGACCCGCCGCCGGCTCCGCTCCAGTTCTCCTGTAATGCACAGCCGCCCAGGATCGGCTCGATCCGGTTACTGCCCGCCTTCGATCCGTCGGGATTCTGGACCTCCCAGTCTCCGATCCAGAAATCGAACTGGTGGAACTCGGGGGCGGCGCACGGCGCGGCTCGCGGCGGCGATCCCTGGGCGGTCCCGAGCGGTGGAGTTGCAAGTGCCAACAGGAGTTGCAATGCGAGAGGAAGGCGGCGCATGAGACGCTTCCGGGGCGAGAAGTTGGGAAGACCCTGAATCTCCTCCTTACGAGGGCGCCCTCCCCGAAAGTTCCGTGAGGAACACGCGAATGGCCCCGTAGTATGCCGTGGAATCCAGGTCGAAGGCGTCGCCGTGGCCGCCCGCTAGCACGACGAATCGTTTGGGCGGCGGCGCCGCTTCGAAGAGCCGCCGGCCGTGCGCGATCGGGATGACCTCGTCCCGCTCGGCGTGAAGGAAGAGCTTCGGCAGCCGCAGCACGCCGATCTTCTCTATCGAGGCGTAGCGACTCGCGGCGAGCCACCGAACCGGCACGAACGGGTAGATCTCCTGCCCCCGCTCGGCGACGGAGGTGAGCGCGCCGTCCAGGATGAGACCCGCAGCCGGCACCCGGCCGGCAAGGTCCACCGCCACCGCCGAACCGAGCGAATGACCGAAGATGACGATCCGCTCGGGGGCTACGCCAAGCTTCTCACGAAGAAAGCGATACGCCGCTTCGGCATCCCGATACAGTCCCGTCTCGCTCGGGCTTCCTTCGCTCTCGCCGTACCCGCGGTAGTCGAGGGCCAGGAGATTGAGGCCGAGCGCCCGGAGGCCGGCGTAGTGGAAGGGACGGCCGGCGTCGGAGATGTTGCCGCCGTTCCCGTGACAGATCAGCAGCCAAGGGGCGGCAGCGTGCTCGCTCCGGATGACCCAGCTCACCAGGGTGAGGCCGTCGTCCGTGCCGATCTCGACCCGCTCGACTGGAAGACCGAGCTCCGCGGGCGGCGGGATCAGAGTCCGACCGGGGCCCGGCGCGTAGATGAGACGTGATTCGTTCAGACGCAGCAGGATCAGCAGGCCGAGGTAGGACACGACCGCGACAATGGCGAGCGAGATCAGGGCCTGCCGCATAGCCGGATCGGCTCAGGCCGGGTAGTACCGGCCGCCCTGCCGGGCCATCTCGGCCAGTGCCGGAGCCGGACGGAACCGCTGGCCGAACGCGTCCTGGAGGTCGTGCAGGGTCTCGACCACACGGGCCGCGCCGAGATCATCGATCAAGCGGAGCGGGCCGCCCCGGAAGGCCGGGAACCCGATCCCGTAGACCGCGCCGACATCCCCATCGCGGGCGCTTCGCACTACGTGCTCGGAGCACGCGGCGGCGGCCTCGTTGAGCATCGCGTACACCAGCCGGCGCTCCACCAGGCCGGTATCCACGGCCTCGCCGGGTCGGACCCGGAGCAGCTCGTAGACGGCCTGGTCCACGCCCGCCTTGTGGCCCTCGCGATAGCGGTAAAACCCGCGACCGTTCTTCCGCCCCAATCGGTCGGCGGCGATCATCTTCGCCAGAGTCTCGGCCGGCTGCAGCCGTTCTCCGAAGGCCTCGTGCATCACCTTGCCAGCCTTCTGGGCGACGTCGAGCCCCACCTCGTCGAGCAGTGCCACCGGTCCCACGGGAAATCCCCACGCGGTCATCGTCTTGTCGATGACGTCGACCGGCACACCCTCCTGCAACAACATCCCCGCCTCGTTCAGGTAGGGAGACAAGATGCGGTTGACCCAGAATCCGGGTTTGTCGCTCACGACGATGACGGTCTTTCCCATTCGACGCCCGAAACGGACCGCCGTGACGATGGCCTCCGGGCTCGTCGCGTCGGTGGGGATGACCTCGAGCAACGGCATCTTCTCCACCGGCGAGAAGAAGTGCATCCCGAGCACGCGCCCGGGACGGCTGGCTTGTGCGGCGATGTCCCGGATGGGAATGGTGGAGGTGTTGCTGGCGAAGATCGTATCCGGACGGGTCGCCGCCTCTACCTCCGCCAGTATCCGCTGCTTGAGCTCCAGCTCTTCGAAGACCGCCTCGATCACGAGATCAGCGCGGGAGAACCCGGCGTAGTCGATGCCGCCGGACAGCAGGCCGGCGAGCCGATCGTGCTGCGGCCGCGTGATCCGGCGGCGCTTGAGGCGGTCGGCCAGAATGCCCCCCGCCGCTTTCAGCCCCTTTCCGACCTTGCCGAGATCGGCATCCTTGAGCCGGGTGTCCACCTCGACGTTGAGCACCGCCGTCCCCGCGATCCCCGACCCCATGAACCCCGCGCCGATCACGCCAAGGCGGCGGATCTGCCGCGGCGCCGCAGTTCCGGGCGGGATGCCGTCGTCCTTCTTGAGCGCGTTCGTGGCGAAGAAAATCTGGACCAGCTTGCGGGAGACGTCGCTCACGGCCAGCTGACCGAACGCATGGTGCTCTTCGGCCAGTCCCGCGGCGACGCCGTGCTCGAGTCCCACCCGCACCGCCTCCAGCGCGGCGAGCGGCGCCGGATAGTGACCGCCCGAGCGCTTGAGTACGGCGGAGCGCGCGGCACGATAGACCAGCTGCCTCCCAGCCGGGGTGCGGTCGAGGAAGAAGGCCCGGATGCCTCCTGCCGATTTGCGCTTCGGGAGGCCATCGCGCACCAGCCGCCGCGCCGCCTCGGCAGCGACCGACCGCAGGATGCTGGGCGCCACGATCTCATCCACCAGGCCGAGGCGGAGCGCCTTCGCCGGCCGTTCGCTCTTGCCGGTCAGGATCATGTCCAGCGCCGCGCTCACCCCGATGAGTCGGGGGAGCCGCTGGCAGCCTCCGGCGCCGGGGATGAGCCCGAGCTGCACTTCGGGAAGCCCGAGCTGGGTCTTCGGGTGATCGCTCGCGATCCGGTAGTGGCAGGCCAGGGCGAGCTCGAGCCCGCCGCCGAGACAGGCGCCGTGAATCGCCGCGACGACCGGCTTGGGAAGCGTCTCCACCCGGCTCACCATCTCCTGCCCCTCGAAGCTCAGCCGCTCCGCCTCGACCTGCGTGGTCAGGGCGGTGAACTCCTCGATGTCGGCGCCGGCGATGAACGTGTCGGGCTTCCCCGAGATCAGCACCACGGCCTTGACGTCCTCGTCGTCCCGGAGCCGGATCAGCAACGCCTCGAACTCCACCCTCACGGCGTTCGACAGCTTGTTGACCGGCTCGCCCGGGAGATCGAACGTGACGACGGCGACCGAGTCCTCGATGGAAGTGGTGAATGCGCTCACGACCGCTCCAGCACCATGGCGTAGCCCATGCCGCCTTGCGCGCAGATCGAGATGAGGCCGAACTGCACGTCGCGCCGGCGCATCTCGTTGGCGAGCGTGGTCACCAGCCTGGCTCCGGTCGCGGCGAACGGATGCCCTACGGCGATCGACCCGCCGAGGACGTTGGTTCGCTCCCAGTCCACCTCACCCACGGGGCCGGCGAGCCCGAGCCGGTCGGCCCAGCTCTTCGAGTTCCACGCCTGCACGTTGGACAACACCTGCGCCGCGAACGCCTCGTGGATTTCCACCAGCCCGAGCTCCTTCCACGTGATCCCGGCCCGCTCCAGCGCCTTCGGCACCGCGTACACCGGACCCATGAGGAGCTGCCAGCCGGGATCCACGGCGCTCACGGCGTAGCTCCGGAGAAACGCGAGCGGCTCGTACCCGAGCGCCTGCGCCTTCTCCTCCGCCATGAGCAGCACGGCGGCGGCGCCATCGGTGAGGGGTGAGGAATTTCCCGCGGTCACCGATCCGTACTTGCGGTCGAACACCGGGCGGAGCGCCGCGAGCGCCTCCAGCGACGTGTCGGACCGGATGCCGTTGTCTGTGGTGACGGCCTGGTCCATCGCGGCACCCCCGAACCAGGGAGCGATCTCGGCCGTGAGCCTGCCGTCCGCCGTCGCGGCCGCGGCGCGCTGGTGGCTTTGCAGGGCGAGTCGGTCCTGCGCCTCGCGCGTGATCCCGTTTTCCTTCGCCATCTTCTCGGCGGACTGGCCCATCGACTCACCCGTAGAAGGCTCCGCGATCGCCGGGGTCAGGGGAACCAGATCCCGTGGGCGCACCCGTCCGAAAGCGGCCGCCCGGCTCCGGAAGCTCCGGGCCTTGCTGGCGTCCACCAGGACCTGACTGAATCGCCTGGAATGGAGGATGGGGATGTCGGACAGCGATTCGACTCCGCCGGCCAGAATGACGTCGGCGTGGCCCAGCGCGATCTGGTCGGCGGCATTGGCGACGGCCTGGGCCGCCGAGGCGCAGGCGCGGTTGAGGGTATACGCCGGCACACTCGGCAGGAGCTGGGGGAGCAGGCTGACCTCGCGCGCGACGTTGGGCACGAGCGGCGAGGGAACGACCTGGCTGAAGATCACCTCATCCACTTCGCGCCCGTCGATCTCGCTCCGGACCAGCAGCTCGCGGACGGTATGACGGGCGAGGGCGACCGCCGTGACTTCGCGGAAGACCGTTCCGCTCTTGGCGAACGGAGAACGCAGGCCGGCGACGACGGCGACGCGTCGGCCTGGCCGGGATTCGGGCATGGGACTCCTGAGGTAGGCTAGAACGACGACCGCGCGGGCGGCAGGGGGACGGCCGACTGCTTACTTTCTAACCGCGACGACGCTCGCCACCGCCCGCCACCGTTCCGCATCCACCGCTTCGAGCACCTCGCGGCCATGCCGGATCGTGAGCGGCGCGACGAGGCGGGCGAGCTCGCCCGGTCGGAGCAGATGATCGTCCAGGGTGGGACCCCAGCCGAGCTCGCGCTGGGCGGTGAGGAATGTCTCCATCATCAGGATCCCTCCCGGGCACACAACCTCGCGCACCGAAGGCATCCTGGCCCGGTCAAGATAATTGAAGACCAAGACCGCATCAAAGCAGCCCAGCTCAGGCCACGGACCCTCCAGGTCCGCGACCCGCCAATCTACCGTCAGCCCGCGCTCCGCCGCCTGCTCCCGCGCGACCGCGAGCTTGGTCTCGTCCCGCTCCAGCGCCACGACCTCGGCGCCGAGCCCGGCGGCGGCGAGGCTGTGGCGCCCCCGGCCCGCAGCGAGATCCAGTACCCTCGACCCGGGGCCGATGACATGACTGTGCCAGACGAACCAGGTGCTGGGCCGGGCAGTCCGGGAGACGGGCGACAGGGTCACGGGCGACGGTCCTCGGAGCGGGCCTCGCTGCACGCGCTCGCAGCGGAGCCCGCCGACCTCCTGGTGATCGGCGGCGGTATCACCGGCGCCGGCGTCGCGCGCGACGCCGCCATGCGCGGGCTCCGCACGGTGCTGGTCGAGCAGAACGATCTCGGGTCCGGCACCAGCTCACGCTCGAGCCGCCTGGTGCATGGCGGCCTTCGCTATCTGGAGACCGGCGACCTGCGCCTGGTATTGGAGGCCAATCAGGAGCGGCGCGTGCTGCTACGGATCGCACCGCACCTGGTCTGGCCCCTGCCCTTCCTCTTTCCGGTCCACCGCGGCGACCGGGTCTCGCTCTGGCGACTCGGCGTCGGCATGTGGCTCTACGACCTGCTCGCGTTGTTCCGCAATGTGCGGACACACCGCATGCTGGGCAAGCGCGCGGTGCTGGAGGCGGAGCCGATGCTGCGCGAGCGCGGCCTGGTCGGCGGGGCCCGGTTTTACGATGCCCAGTGTGACGACGCGCGACTGGTGCTCGCCACGGCGCGCTCCGCCATCCATCACGGCGCGCTGGTGGCGAATTACACCGGCGTCCTCGGCCTGGAGCGCACCGCGGGGCGGGTGGTCGGCGCGCAGGTGGAGGACCGCCTCACCGGCGAGCGCGCCGTGATCCGCGCCAATGTCGTCGTGAACGCCACCGGTCCCTGGTCCGACCGGGTGCGGACCCTGGAGGACGCCGGGGCCGCCCCCCTGCTCCAGCCGACCAAGGGCATCCACGTCGTGGTGGAGCGGAGCCGGATCGACCACCGTGAGGGCATTGTCTTCACCAGCCCCATCGACGGCCGGGTGCTCTTCATCCTGCCCTGGGGAAATCTCTCCTACATCGGCACCACGGACACCGAGGCCACCGAGCCGCCCGACCGGCTTGGCACCTCAGCCGACGAGATCGTGTACTTGCTGCGCTCGGCCAACGCCCGCTTCCCCAACGCGCGGCTGGGCCTCGAGGACGTGCGCGCCACCTGGGCCGGGCTGCGTCCGCTCCTCGCCGATCGCAACGGGCGCACCGCGTCGAGCCGCTCTCGCGATCACGCGATCGTCCAGGGCTCCGGCGGGATGATCAGCGTCGTGGGCGGAAAGCTCACCACCTACCGGGCCATGGCGCGGGAGGTGGTGGACCGCGCGATGCGCGAGCTTCGCTTTCGGGGGGGACGGCCTCGCGGGGCCGAGGCGCGTACCGACGAGGAGGCGCTTCCCGGCGGCGAGGCGGCGGACCTCACGACCTTCCGCGATCGCGGCCTCGAGATCGGGGTGTTGCCGGAGAGCGTGGAGCACCTGCTCCGGCACTACGGAACGGAGGCGGCCGGCATCTACAATCTCGGTGGCGGCGACCGCCGCCTGTTGCGCCGGATCCTGCCACCACACCCGGCGATCGAGGCCGAAGTGCTGCATGCCGTCCGGCGGGAGCTGGCACAGACGGTCGAGGACGTCCTGGTGCGGCGGCTCCACCTGTACTACGAGCACCCGGAGCGGGGCATCCCGGCGGCCAGGCGAGTCGCGGAGCTCATGGGCAGGGAGAAGGCGTGGGACGAAGCCCGAATCGAACACGAGGCGAGACGCTACGAGGAGTTTGCCCGGCGTTAGCATTCCTGACAACGCTCCGTCCGTCTAATTATCTTCCATAATCCACTCCAGGGTCTCCGGGCGCGCCGGGGACCCCAATTCGTGTGCACATCTGTCGAGATGGTGGGCGACGTGGATCCGAACGTATTCGAGACGGCCAACGCTGGGTTCGCGCAGGCGATGTACGAGGAGTTCCTCCGGGACCCCACGGCGGTCGGACCGGAGTGGCGGAGGCTGTTCGAGAGCGGGGTCATCGGCGAGAAGCCTTCCAGCAACGGGGCCGACGGGAAGGCGGAAGGCCAGGTGGCGACCGCCCCCAAACCCGCTCCCGCCAGCGGGGAACCGCCGGCCGCATCAGACGTCGGCCCGACCGCCCTGCCCGCCGGTACCGTCCCCATCAAGGGGCCCCAGGCCAAGCTCGTCGCCAACATGACCGAGAGCCTCACCGTCCCGACGGCGACGACCTTCCGGGTGGTCCCGGTGGCGACGCTGGAGGAGCGGCGGCGGCGACTCAACCAGGGACTTCAGACCGCCGGAAAGTCGGGCAAGGTTTCGTTCACCCACCTCATCGCCTTCGCGCTCGTCCAAGCCACCAAACAGCATCCGGTCATGGGACACACCCTCCTAACGCAGGGGGGCACTCCCCACCGGGTCCAGCCGGAAGGCATCGCGCTGGGGCTCGCGGTGGACGTGCAGCGGAAGGACGGCAGTCGCGGGCTGGTGGTACCGGTGATCAAGCGCGCGGAGACGATGGACTTCGCGGCCTTCCACGCCGCGTACGAGGGCCTGGTCGAGAAGGCGCGCAGCAACCGGCTCATGCCTGACGATTTCGCCGGGGCCACGATGTCGCTCACCAACCCCGGCGGCCTCGGGACCGTCGCCTCCGTGCCGCGACTCATGGCCGGACAGGGAAGCATCATCGCGGTCGGAGCGATCGGCTACCCGGCCGAATTCTCTGCCGTTCCCGAGGAGCGGCTTCGGGAGTTCGGCGTCAGCAAGGTCATGACCGTCACCAGCACCTACGACCACCGCGTGATCCAGGGCGCGGAGTCGGGCGCGTTCCTGGCGACCCTCGACCACATGCTGCAGGGTGACCAGGGGTTCTACGAGCTCGTAGAAGAGAGCCTGCAGCTGTCGGCGGTGAGCTATCAGCTGGTCAGATCCGCCCCGGCCGCCAAGCGGGACGAGGCGGCTGGCCCGGTCGCGCCGGAGATGCTCTACCACGTAGCGGCCGCGATGGCGCTGGTGAAGGCGTTCCGCATGCACGGACACCTGGCCGCGAAGCTGGACCCGCTCGGCACGCCGCCGATCGGCGATCCCGCGCTCGACCCCGGACCGCTCGGCCTCACCCCGGAGGTGATGGCTGCCATCCCGAGCAAGGTGCTGCGGATCGCGGTGCCCGGCCGGACCCTCGCCGAGTCGCTCCCGCACCTCCAGCGGACCTACTGCGGCACGATGGCGTACGAGATCGAGCACATCTCGACGCACGAAGAGCGGGTCTGGCTGCGGGAGAAGATCGAGTCGGGGGCCTACCGGCAGCCGATGGAGCCGGAGGAGCAGCGGCGCCTGCTGCGCCGCCTCACCGAGGTCGAGGCCCTCGAGCGGTTCCTGCACAAGGCCTACCTGGGCCAGAAGCGCTTCTCGATCGAAGGTCTGGACATGCTGGTGCCGATGCTGGATCTCACCATCGAGCGCGCCGCCGAGGCGGGCGCGCGGGACGTGGTGATCGGGATGGCGCATCGCGGCCGGCTCAACGTGCTGGCCCACACGGTGGGGCGCCCCTACGAAACCATCTTCGCCGAGTTCGAGGGCGGGAGGCTGGTGGAGGGCGGTCAGCTCACGCCGGAGGGTGGCACCGGAGACGTGAAGTACCACCACGGGGCCGAAGGCGCCTACGTCACCTCGCAGGGCAAGGCCATCACCGTGAGCTTGTCGCCCAATCCGAGTCATCTGGAGTTCGTCTCGCCCGTGGTGGACGGACGTGCGCGGGCGAAGCAGACCCAGCGGCGGGGACGCGAAGCGCACCACGATCCTTCCGCCGCCCTCCCCGTGGCCATTCATGGCGACGCGGCTTTCGCGGGCCAGGGTGTCGTGGCGGAGACGCTCAACCTCGGAGCCCTCAAGGGGTACCGGACCGGCGGGACGCTCCACCTCATCACCAACAACCAGGTCGGGTTCACCACCGACATGGAGGACGCGCGCTCCACCCGCTACGCCTCGGATCTCGCCAAGGGCTTCGACATCCCGATCATCCACGTCAATGCCGACGACCCGGAGGCGTGCCTCTCGGCCGCGCGTCTCGCCATGGCGTACCGGGACCGCTTCAACCAGGACGTGCTCATCGACCTGGTCGGCTACCGGCGCCACGGGCACAACGAAGGTGACGAGCCCGCCTACACGCAGCCGCAGATGTACGAGCGGATCAAGAGCCTGCCCTCGGTGCGCGAGCTGTACTCCCGCGCGCTGGTCGAGGCTGGAGTGCTGACGCAGGAGGAGGCGGACGCCGAGGCCAACGCCGCGTATCAGCGGCTGGTGGACATCCAGCAGGCGTTCAAGTCGAGCATGGGAAAGGCCACCACCCAGGAGCACACGGTCCGCTTCACCGGTCCCGGGCTCGAGGTGGAAACCGCCCTTTCACCCGAGTTCATCAACGCGCTCAACGACCAGCTGCTGAGCTGGCCCGAGGGGTTCACGGTCCATCCCAAGCTCCGCAAGCAGCTCGAGCGCCGCCGCTCGGCGCTCGGCACCGAAGGGGGCATCGATTGGGCCCACGCCGAGACGCTCGCGCTGGCCTCGCTCCTCACCGAGGGCGTGCCCATCCGGCTCACCGGACAGGACACCGAGCGCGGAACCTTCAGTCAGAGGCATCTGGTCCTTCACGACGCGGAGACCGGCCGGTCCTGGGCGCCGATCCAGAAGCTTCCCGGGGCGCTCGCGCCGATGGAGCTGCACAACAGTCCGCTGTCCGAGCTCGCCACGCTCGGGTTCGAGTACGGTTACAGTGCGGCCGCTTCGGAGGCGTTGGTGCTGTGGGAGGCCCAGTTCGGGGACTTCATCAACGGCGGGCAGGTGATCGTGGACCAGTTCCTCTCCTCGGGACTGTCCAAGTGGGGGCTGACCACGCGCCTCACGCTGCTCCTGCCGCACGGTTACGAGGGTCAGGGACCGGAGCATTCGAGCGCCCGGCTGGAGCGGTTCCTCCAGCTCGCCGCCGAGGGGAACCTCCGCATCGCGAACCCGACGACGCCCGCGCAGTACTTCCATCTGCTCCGGCGGCAGGCGCGCCGCACCCGGCAGCGTCCGCTCGTGGTGATGACGCCGAAGAGCCTGCTGCGACTTCCACAGGCCGGCTCGCGGCTCGACGACCTCGCGTACGGCGCCTGGCGTGCGGTGCTCGACGATCCCTCCGCGGAGCAGCGGCGCGGGAGCAAGAGGGTGATCTTCTGCAGCGGCAAGATCTACTACGATCTGCTGGCCGAGGCGGAGAAGATGGACGACCGTCCCCCGATCGTCCGAGTCGAACAGCTGTACTCCTTCCCCTGGACCGAGGCTCGCGCGGTCCTCGCCGGATATCCGTCGGTGGAAGAGCTGGTGTGGGTCCAGGAAGAGCCGCGCAACATGGGGGCGTGGACCTACGTGGAGCCGAAGCTGCGGGAGATCGCGGCGGAAGGAGTGGATGTCTCGTACGTGGGGCGGCCCGAGCGGGCGAGTCCGGCGGAGGGCTATCCGGCCGCGCACATCGCCGAGCAGGGCCGGATCGTGCGCGAGGCGCTCGGGGCAGGGCGATCCTTGGGGCCGAAGGAAGTGCCCGGTACGGTAGCCGCGGCGGGAGAAGGAAAGGCCTGAAAACAAGAGAGGGCGGCCATAGAGCCGCCCTCTTCGTCTCCATCCACCAGCCTTAGGCCAGGAGCGGTCGCTCCGAGGCCTGTCGAGCCAGTTCCTTGAGCGGCTCCGAGAGATGTTCTCCGTAGTGCAGGAGGAACACTCCACGCGCGCGCTTCTGCATCAGGAACGCCACGAGAGGCGTATCCGCCTTGGCCGCGTTGCAGACCCTGCACGCCAGGACCAGATTGTCCGGGCGATCATACGCGGTCTGGCCGCGGCGCGGCCGGACATGGTCCAGGGTAATCACCTCGGGTGAGGTTTCGCTGCCACAATAGGCGCACACCGACCCGTGCTGGGCGAGGAGCCAATCGCGGTGCGACTGCATGGAACGGCCTGGCGAACGACGGAAGCTGGGAGCGGAGACTGCGGAACGTCTGTGTGATCTGCGTGCCACAAAAATCCAGGTTTAGGGTGAACATGGGTCTGAATCAGACCGGTTATCAGCAACCACCAATTATAGCAAGAATGGCGCCAAATTGACAGCGCCGACTGCCCGGACCCTGGTGCTGACCCTGGCCGCGGCTGCCTGCGCCCGTGCTCCGGCCAAGGATGACTCCCGGGCCCGACAGGCCATCGAGGCAGCGGTCGCCCAGTACGTCGCGGCGACCAACGAAGGCGACGCGGAGGCGCTTACCGAGCTCTATGCCGACGACGCCGTCCTTCTCCCGCCGGATCACGAGCCGATCCAGGGGCGGGAGGCGATAGGCGCCTTCTGGCGTCAGGGAACCGACCCTGGCCTCGAGGTCCGGACCATGCGGATGGAGGTGGACGGTGACGTCGGTTATCTCGTTGGCAGTTACCATCTTCCAGAAACCGAGGAGGAGCCGGCTGACTCCGGGAAGTACGTGATGTGCCTCCGGCGCCAGGCGGATGGATCCTGGAAGCTCACGGCGGACATCTGGAACAGCAGCAGCGGGACCGAGGAAGGCGAGGAGCACGAGCGGGGTCCGGCCCCCTCCATCACCTGAGCGCGTCGCCCAACTTCAGGACCCCCTCCCGAATCGCCTCCGGCGAATAGCCGGCCCAACCCAGCAGGAGCCCACCCCGATCGGGCGGGACGAGCCCGTACCGGGACAGCGGCGCCGCCTCGACGCCGAGCGTCGCGGCGCGGGCGGACACCGCCACGTCATCCGCCCCCGGATCGAGCCAGGCCAGCAAGTGCATGCCCGCCGCGCTCGGGGTGACCTCCAGCCGGTTGCCCAGGTGTCGCCGCACGGCATCCACCATCACCTCCTGGCGCTCGGCGTAGAGCCGGCGCATGCGGCGGACGTGGCGGGCGAAATGGCCGCCGACCAGGAAGTCGGCGAGGACGGCCTGATCCATCGTGGGTGACTGGCGGTCCGACACGGCTCGCGCGGCACGAAACGCGTCCACCAGCTCCACCGGCACGATCAGATACCCGAGCCGAAGCGCGGGGAAGAGTGTCTTGCTGAAGGTGCCGACATAGATGACCCGGCCGTCTTCGTCCATCCCCTGCAGCGCAGCCAGCGGCCGGGCATCATAGCGAAACTCGCTGTCGTAGTCGTCCTCGAGGATCCAGGCGCCGGCACGCGAGGCCCACCGCAGGAGGGCCAGCCGCCGCGCGGCGCTCATCGTGACGCCCAGCGGGAACTGATGGGATGGGCTGACGTAGGCCATGCGAGCCTGGTCCGCCATCCGCTCTCCCTCCTGGACGACCAGCCCCTCTCCGTCCACCGGAACCGGTACGATGCGCGCGCCGGCTACCTGCAGGGCGGTCCGCGCACCCGTGTAGCCGGGGTCCTCCATCCAGATTGCATCGCCCGGATCGAGCAGCACTCTCGCCGCCAGATCCACGCCCTGCTGCGAGCCGCTCGTGACGATCACCTGCTCGGTGAGGCACCGTGCCCCACGAGCCAGGCGCACGTACTCGGCGATCGCCTCCCGCAACGCGCCATAGCCGCCTGGCTCGCCATAGTCGAGCATCGGTTGGCGGCGCCACCGGCGTGCGGCCAGTCGAGACCACAGGCGGTACGGGAACTGGTCGAGGGCGGGCACCCCCGCGCGGAACGGCACCGGGGGAGACTCGCCACGCGAGAGCGCGGGCAGGCGGGAATTCGCGATCACCTTGCCCCTGGCGGACGGCCCCGGCCCTCGGGAGGCCTTCACCCGGGCGGTACGCTCGGGGACGGCGGCCACCTTGGTCCCGGACCGCGGCGAACCCTCGATGTATCCCTCGGCGACGAGCTGATCAAACGCGAGGATCACGGTGTTCCGCGACACCCCCAACTCTTCCGCCAGGGCGCGGGACGAGGGGAGCCCGGCCCCCGGTGCCAGCCGACCCGAGAGAATGGACTCGCGCACCCCGGTATACAGCTGCCGGTACAGTGGGGAGGAGCTACTCGCATCCAGGGGCAGGAACAGGGTGGCTGGAGGCGCGGGGCGGACGCGAGGCATGTCTCAATATTCTGGTACCATACAATGAGCGCAAGCTGGCGCTTTCCTAGAGCCAGAACTCCTCATAGAATGGCTCCTGAACACGCGACCAGGAGTTCCGATGAGCCCGACAGTCTACCGCGAGACCACCCCCTCCCAGCGCACTACGCTTCGGGTACACCCCGAGCGCGAGGCGCCCGAGGAGGCCCCCGCGATCCTGAGTGCCGGCGTCGTCGCGCACGTGGGGTTCGAGGTGGAAGGTCAACCGTACGTCATTCCGATGACGTATCAGTACGATCCGGCCGAGCCGAAGCGGCTCTACCTCCATGGAGCGCACATGAGCCGGCTCATGGCCCATCTGGCCACCGGCGCGGCCGTCTGCGTGACGGTGACGCTCACCGACGGGCTGGTCTACTCCCGCACGGCCCTGTATCACTCGGTGAACTACCGCAGCGTCGTCTGCTTCGGCCGGGCGGCTGAGGCGCCGGACGGGACTCGGCAGCGCGAGCTGCTCGAGGCGATGATCGCAAGGTACTTCCCGGGTAGGACGGCGGGACGCGACTACGAGCCCGCTCCCGACGCGCACATGGAGGCGACGGCCTTCGTCGCCCTGGAGATCGAGGAGTGGAGTGCCAAGATCCGCCGCGGTGGTCCGAAGGGACCGCGGGATTCGGATCCGCTCTCACCGGGAACGGCGGGAGTCGTTCCGCTCAGCCTGCTCTAGGGAGCGGCGGAGCGCTTCTCGATGGGAGGGGCCGAGATGCGGTACTTGGACTCGAGCAGCAGGCCCCATTTCGGATTGTACGGATGGACTTCGGTCGTGGGCCGGTCGTTGCGGAACATGGGCCGGCCCTCGTTCGCCCAGCGAAAGATCCCGCCATCGAGGTTGGTCACTTCGGTATAGCCCTGCTTCGCCAGCCAGCTCGCCACTCTCGCCCCGCGGTATCCGGCCGAGCTGTAGACCACGATCGCCGTGTCCTTGGGAAACCCGCGGAGTGGCCGGAGCAGCGGCTTGTAGGGCTCGATCCTGAGCGCGCCGGCCAGGTGGCTCACACCGTACTCTTCGGGCGTGCGGGCGTCGAGCACGACCGGCGGGGCCCGGCCGGGGTCCTCTCGCCATCGCGCCAGCTCCGCTCCGTCGATCCACTCGACGGAGGGGAGTTTGCGGACCGTCATCCGGCGAACGGCCTCGAACGCGATGGGCCGTCCTGCGAAGACCGCGACCGCGGCGCCAAGGAGAAGGGGCAGCAGGATCGCCAGCAGGAGAAGCCAGAGCCACCGGCGGGAGCCCTGGGGGCCGCGGGATCGGCTCCACCGGCCGCTGGAGGCATCGTCGTCGTATTCCTCTTCCGGGAACGCCGCAGGCGCCATCGTATCCTCCGGTTAGCTCCCTTCCAACCTAATGGGCTACCGCTTGGTCACCATGGCCCAGAGACCGTAGAAGAGCAGTGCGGTGTCGGCCCACCCGATGATGCTCCAGTTGAGAAATGTTCGTCGAGAGCCTTTCTGGTCCGCCGGTAACATGCGCTCGAGCCTGACCTGCAGAGGCAGCAGGATGACGAGCCACATGAGCGTGGCGCATCCGAGGGCGACGATGATCGCCCGTGCGACCGGGCGGAAGAGTGCGTCGGTGCCCGTCAGGGGCGCTCCCCCTCGAACGCTTCGGTCCCGATGCGGTAGCCGTAGTTCCGCAGGAGGCGGGAGTGGGGCTCCATCCCGCGGCCTCCGAGGACGGCGATGGTCCTGGGCGGGAGCTTCGAGGGGAAAGCCGCGAGTGCGGGGAGGGAGGCGCGGACCAGCGTGGAGTCGGTGCTGCTGAGGCCCACCGCAGAGGGTGCCAGCTTCCAGGAAGCCTCGACAACCTCCTCGACCGGGAGATCGGCGCCGAGGTAGTGGACGCGCCACCCGTCCTCCTGCACCGTGACGAGCGTGGCGAGGATACCCCACTCGTGTCGCTCGCCGGCCAGGCATCCGGCCACCACGAGGGGTCCCGTTCCCCGTGCCATACGCAGACCGCCCTTCAGCGCGTGGAGCACGACTTCGCTCGCCACGTGCTCCGCCGCAATGGGGAGCTTGCCCAGCGCCCAGAGGTCGCCGACCGCCTCGGCGAGCGGCGTGACGACCTCGTTGGCGAAGGCGCGGAGTCCGCGAAGCGCCAGCTGCTGGGCGATCAGCCCCTCGAGCCGCTCCCGGTCGAGGTCCCGGATGGCACCCAGCAGCGCCGCCTGCGGCGAGTCGTCGGGTGCCCGAGTCTCCGCCCGGGCGAGGACGTCCTCGCGCGGGCGCGCGGCCAGGTCCCCGATCCTCTCTCCGCTTTCGATCAACCGGGCGAAGGCGCGGAGCAGCGCCACCTGATCGGCGGTGTAGGCGCGGTAGCCGTTTGCCATCCGCTGGGGCCGCACGACTTCGTAACGGCGTTCCCAGGCGCGCAGGCGCGCGGGCGCCAGGCCGGTCAGCTCGGCCACCTCGTGGATCTCGTAGGTGCGATCGGAGGCTTGGACCACGCATCATGGTACCACGCTACGGCCTGAATGATCCAGCCAGACTGGCGCCACACATCTGCCGGTGCCACTCTACCTGCTCGGCTGTTGCGGTCCGTCTATTCTCGAAGGGGTAAGTTCATGCGTCGCTTCATCCCGCCGAATCTGGATGCCGCCCTGCTCATTCTTCGGCTGGTGCTTGGCATCATCATGGTCGTTCACGGTTATCCCAAGGTGACCGGCTTCAGCGGCACCGCGGAGTACTTCGCGGGTGCCGGTATTCCCCTGCCGACCCTCGCGGCGCTGTTCGCGGCCGTCGCCGAATTCGGAGGCGGCCTGCTCATGATTGTCGGCGTCGCCACCGACCTCGCCGGTCTGCTCTTCGCCATCGACATGCTGGGCGCGATTCTCTTCGTGCACCTCGAGAAAGGGTTCTCGGCGGCGAAGGGCGGCTACGAGTTTAACCTCGCGCTGCTCGCCATGGCGCTGGCCGTCGCGCTGGCCGGCCCGGGGAAGTACGGGCTCGGTGGGAAGGCGTAGCGGGCGCGGGAACGGACAGATGGTCAGCGCGACCGTCTGTCCGGTGCGCTCCCCAGCGGTTGCCCTGCCGATTAAATTCCCCCGCGGCCACCATCCCGAGTCCCTCGGGTTCTCCAACAGGAGCTCGGTCTGACGGCAGAGAGCATCCGCATCCGACACCCGCGCACCGAGAGCCCCCTCTCCATCGGCGATCCCGACCTCCCTGACCACGATCTCGCCTGGCGCAGCATCAACGCGATTCGCGCGCTGGCGATGGACGCGGTCGAAGCGGCCCAATCGGGGCATCCGGGCACGCCGATGGCACTGGCACCGGCGGCATATGTGCTGTGGAGCCGGTTCCTCCGCCACAATCCACGCAATCCCGCGTGGCCCGACCGCGACCGTTTCGTGCTCTCCGCCGGTCACGCCTCGATGCTGCTGTATTCCCTGCTCCACCTCAGCGGGTACGACCTGTCGCTCGACGATCTGCGCGCCTTCCGGCAGTGGGGGTCGCTCACCCCGGGCCATCCGGAGCGCAATCACACACCCGGCGTCGAGACCACGACCGGCCCACTCGGCCAGGGGGTCGGCAACGCGGTCGGCATGGCGATCGCCGAGCGCGTGCTGGCCGAGCACTTCAACCGCCCGGGCCATCGGATCATCGATCATCGGACCTGGGCGATCGTCAGCGACGGCGATCTGATGGAAGGCGTCGCCAGCGAGGCCTGCTCGCTGGCCGGCCATCTGCGGCTGGGCAAGCTCACGCTGATCTACGACGACAACCACATCACCATCGACGGGGACACGGCGCTCGCGTTCTCCGAGGACGTGGGCCGTCGCTTCGAGGGCTACGGCTGGCACGTGGTCAAGGTCGGCGACGGCAACGATCTCGCCGCCATCTCGGAGGCGCTCGAGTCGGCTCGCGCCGAGACCGCCCGTCCGACGATCGTCGTGCTGCGGACCTACATCGCCGATCCTGCTCCGACCAAGCGCAACACGTCGGAGGCCCACGGGGCCCCACTCGGGGCCGAAGAAGTCCAGCGGACCAAGGAGATCATGGGGTGGCCGCAGGAGCCCAAGTTCTTCATCCCGGACGATGCGCTGGCGCATTGGCGAGGCGCGGTAGGCGGGGGCGAGGCGCTGGAAGCGACATGGCGCGCCGGGCTGTCGGCGTATGCCACGGAGCATGCAGAGCTCGCCGCTGAGCTGGAGCAGTGGCTCTCGGGAAGGCTGCCCGAGGGATGGGATCGCGGCTTGCCGGTCCTGACGCCCGCAAACGGCGAGCTCGCCACCCGGCAGGCCTCCGGTCTCGCGTTGCAGGCGATCGCGACCTCCGTCCCCAACTTGGTCGGCGGCTCGGCCGATCTGGGCGGAAGTACCGGCACCACGCTCAAGCAGGGCGGCACGTTCGGTCCCACGAGCTCGGGGCGCACGTTCCACTGGGGCGTGCGGGAGCACGGGATGGCGGCGGCGCTCAATGGGATCGCGGCGCACGGCGGGCTGCGTCCGTTCGGCAGCACGTTCCTCGTCTTCTCCGACTACATGAAGCCGGCGATCCGCCTCGGGGCGATCATGCGGCTTCCCGTCATTTACATCGGCACGCACGACTCGATCGGGCTCGGCGAGGACGGCCCGACGCACCAGCCGGTCGAGCACCTCGCGATGCTGCGCACGATCCCCAACGTGGTGCTGCTGCGCCCCGCCGATGCCACCGAGACGGTCGAGGCCTGGCGCGTGGCGATGGCGCGGCTCGACGGACCGACGATGCTGGTGCTGAGCCGGCAGAAGCTGCCGATCCTCGACCGCGAGACGCTGGGGAAGGCGGAAGGAGTCGCCCGCGGCGCATACGTGCTTCTCGATCCACCCGGGGGGAATCCACAGGCGATCCTCATCGCCACGGGCAGCGAGGTCCATGTCGCCCTCGCCGCGGCCAAGCTGCTCCAGGCGGACCGGGTGAAGGTGCGGGTGGTCTCGATGCCCTCCTGGGAGCTCTTCGCGGCGCAGCCGGAGCGTTACCAGCAGGAAGTGCTGCCGCCCTCGGTCCGCGCCCGCCTCGCCATCGAAGCCGCGTCCCCGTTCGGGTGGCTCCGCTGGACCACGGAAGACGGCGCCGTGCTGGGGATGGACGGCTTCGGGGCGTCGGCGCCGGGCGACCGACTCTTCAAGGAGTTCAAGTTCACCCCGGAGCGCGCGGCCGAGATGGTGCGGGCGCTCCTGGCACGGAGGTCGGCATGACGGCCAACCCGCTGGTTCGCCTGGGAGAGCTGGGGCAGAGTCCGTGGTACGACTACATCACCCGGGACCTGGTCAGCTCGGGGGAGCTCAGACGGCTCATCGCCGACGACGGTCTCAGAGGGATGACGTCCAACCCGACGATCTTCGAGAAGGCCGTCTCCACCAGCCGGCTCTACGACGACGAGATCCGGCGGCTCGGCGAGCAGGGACGGAGCGCCGCCGACATCTTCGAAACGCTGGCGGTCGCCGATGTCCGCGCGGCCTGCGACGAGTTCGCCGCGCTGCACACGGTAACCGGTGGAACCGATGGACTCGTCTCCCTGGAGGTCGCCCCGACCCTCGCCGCCGACCCCGAGGCGACCATCCGCGAGGCCGAGCGGCTGTGGTCGGCTGTGGACCGCCCCAACGCCATGATCAAGATCCCGGGCACCGAGGCGGGCCTGCCGGCCATCACGCACTGCATCGCCGCCGGGATCAGCGTGAACGTCACCCTGCTCTTCTCGGTGGAGCGCTACGGCAAGGTGATCGAGGCCTGGCTCGAGGGAATGGAGCGGCGGCTGCGGCGTGGTCTCCCGCTGGCACCCGTGGCGTCGGTGGCGAGCTTCTTCGTGAGCCGGGTGGACGGCAAGGTGGATCCGGCGCTGGATCGGCTGGCCGAGTCCGGCGCCACCCAGGCGTCGGATCTGCGCGGCCGGATCGCGATCGCCAATGCGTGCGCGGCCTACCGGTTGTTCGAGTGGTCCCTGGGCACCCCGCGATGGGATCGGCTCGCCAAGGCGGGGGCCCGGCCTCAGCGGCCGCTCTGGGCCTCGACGAGCACCAAGGATCCCCGCTATCCGGACGTCTACTACGTCGAGGCGCTGGTCGCCCCGCGCACGGTGAACACGCTGCCCCCGGAGACGTTCGCCGCCTATCGGGACCACGGCCGCCCCGCGGTCCGGATCCAGGAGGGCATCACCGCCGCCCAGGGCCAGCTCAAGTCGCTGGCCGACCTCGGCATCGACATCGCTGCAGTGACCCATGAGCTGGAGGAGGACGGGGTCGCCAAGTTCGCGGCCTCCTACCGCTCGCTGCTGGCCGGCATCGAGGCCAAGGCTGGAGAGCTGGTCGGCAGCAGACGGTGAGCATCCCTCCCCTGCGGGTGCTCCGGAAAATCTCGCTCACCCAATGGATCTTCATCGGCATGGCCGTGGGGATCCTGGTCGGCTGGATCGACAACCGCCTCCCCGACCGCGATTTCACACCCTACCTCAAGCCGCTCTCCAGCATCTTCCTCAGGTTGATCAAGTCGATCGTGGTCCCGCTCATCTTCGGGACCTTGATCGTAGGGATCGCCGGGCACGGCGACGACCTCAAACGCATCGGCCGGCTCGCGCTCCGGTCCATCGGATACTTCTGGCTGATGACGGCGGTGGCGCTCACCATCGGCCTCATCGCCGGCAACCTGGTGCAGCCCGGACGCGGCGTGAATCTGCCGCCTCCCGACCCGCAAACCGTCGTGCCGCAGGGCCCGCCGAGGACCTTCGGCGGGTTCCTGGAGCACCTGGTCCCCCAGAGCTTCTTCGAGGCGGCCGCCCGAAATGAAGTCCTGCAGGTGGTCTTCTGGAGCGTCCTCTTCGCCGTGGCGCTGACCCAGGTGAAGGGCCGTCCCAAGGAGATCGTCCTCGGCTTCGCCGAGGGGATCGCCGAGGTGATGTTCAAGTTCGTCGCGATCATCATGCGCTACGCGCCGATCGGTATCGGCGCGGCGATGGCGGTGACCGTGGGCCACAGCGGGCTCGACGTCATCGTGAACCTGGGCAAGCTGGTCCTGACACTCTACGGCGCGCTGCTCGTGTTCGTCCTCGTCGCCCTGATTCCCGGCTGCGCTCATCGCGCGGATTCCGATCGTGCCGTTCGCCCGCGCCGTCAAGGACCCCGCGGTCATCGCCTTCACCACGACGAGCTCCGACGCGGCGCTCCCGCTCGCCATGCAGCGGATGATCGAATTCGGCGTCCCGAAGCGGATCGTGGCGTTCGTCATGCCGACCGGCTACTCGTTCAACCTGGATGGGTCGACGCTCTACCTAGGTGTGGCCTCGCTGTTTGTGGCCCAGGCGGCGGGCATTCACCTGGACCTGCGCGACCAGCTGGTGATGATGCTGACGCTCCTCGTCACCAGCAAAGGCGTCGCCGGCGTTCCGCGGTCGTCGCTGGTCGTCCTTTCGGGCACCCTCTCGACCTTCGGGCTTCCGCTGGAAGGCGTCGCGGTGATCCTGGGCGTGGATGAGCTGATGGACATGGCGCGGACGACGATCAATCTGGTGGGGAATTGCCTCGCGACCGCGATCATGGGCCGTTGGGAAGGCGAGCTGAACCTCAATGCCGCCGCTTCGACGGCGGCACCGATTTCCGAGAGGACGTGACATGTCTGCCGCTCGTCCGCGGCGTGTGCTCGCTGCGATTCTTGCGCTCGTCGCCACGATGGCAAGCGCGGCGCCGGCCCAGCAGCGCTCGGCTCCGCTCAAGAACCTGCGCTACGAGCTGACCGTCGACTCGGCGACCGCGGCGCAGAAGACGATCAAGGTTGCGGTGACGTTCGACGTGGCCGGTTCGGGGCCGGTCCTGCTCTCGTTCCCGGCGTGGACTCCGGGCGCCTACGAGATCAGCAACTTCGCGCGCCGGGTCATGAACTTCACGCCGACGGCGGGCGATCGCCCGCTGGCGTGGGACAAGTTCGACTACGACACCTGGAGGGTGCAGCCCGGCAGCGCGCGTGCCATCACCGTGCGGTACGACTACCTCGCGGACACCCTGGACAACGCGAAATCCTGGTCCCGTCCCGATTTCGTGCTGTTCAACGGCACCAACCTGCTGCCGTATCCCGAGGGAAGCGACTTCAACTTTCCCGCCACCGTGACGGTGAAGACCCAGCCGGGTTGGCTGGTCGCGACCGGGATGAAGCACGGGCCCGCGCCTGGTTCCTACCAGGAAGGCAACTACCACGACCTGGTGGACAAGCCGTTCTTCGTCGGCCGGATCGACGTGGACAGCGTCCAGGTCGAGAACCGCTGGCATCATCTGGCGACCTATCCCGCCGGAACGTTCAGCGGGGCCGCGCGATCGCTGCTGTGGGATCAGATCGGCAAGATGATCCCCGCCCTCTCGGCGGTGTTCCAGGAGACGCCGTGGGAGTCCTACACCTACCTGCAGATCTTCACGCCCGAAGTCGGCGGCGGGAGCGCGCTGGAGCACAGCAACTCGCACGTCGGGATCTACAATCCCGGTTTCATCGGGAATCCCCTTCTCGCTTCGATCACGGCCCACGAGGTCTTCCACTCGTGGAACGTGAAGCGCCTCAGGCCGGCCGAGATGTGGCCCTACCGCTACGATCGCGAGCAGGAAACTCCCTGGCTCTGGGTGAGCGAGGGGATCACGGACTATTACGCCGACCTCGCTCTGGTCCGCGGCGGGATCGTGGATTCGGCGCAGTTCATGGGGCTGACCAACGAGAAGGTAGACGAAGTGGCGGCGGCGCCTCCCACGGCATTGGAGGATGCGTCGCTGAGTACCTGGATCGGTCCCACCGACGGAACCGAGTATCTCTACTACCCCAAGGGATCGCTGGTCGGACTCCTGCTCGACATCATGATTCGTGATGCCAGCGACAACCGCCGCTCCTTGGACGACGTGCTCCGCGAGGCGTATCGATCCACCTACAAGAAGGGCCGAGGCTTCACCTCGCAGGACTGGTGGTCCGCGGTGAGCCGCGCCGCGGGCGGTCGCTCGTTCACCGAGTTCAACGCCAAGTACATCGATGGGCGCGAGCCGCTCCCCTACGACCAGGTTTTCCCGCTGGCCGGGATGCGGCTCAAGACCGATACGCTGCGGGAGCCGAGGCTGGGGGTGGGCACTACACAGGACTCCTCCGGCGCGATCGTCGTAGAGGAAGTCGTGCCCGAGAGTCCCGCCGCGGAGGCGGGCATCAGGGTGGGCGATGTCCTCCTCGCGCTGGGCGACATCGCGATCGACAATCCGGGGTTCGGCCAGGCCTATCGAACCCGGTTCGGCAGGAGCGAGGGCGATTCGCTTCCGATCCGCGTGCGCCGAGGCGCCGACACCCTTACCCTCGCGGGCAAGGTGCGACTGGGCGAGCGGATCGAGAGGCACCTCGTGGCGGCGCCGGACGCGAGTGCGAAGGCCGTGAGAATCCGGAACGGGATCCTGCGGGGGAAGACGGACTGACGGCGCTACGGCGCTACGGCGCTCGTGAAGGTACGTCATCCCGAGCGAAGCGAGGGATCTTCTCAGCGGGTAACGGAGCCCGTTCGAGAAGATCCCTCGCTTCGCTCGGGATGACGTATCGTCGCCCGCGATGACGTAGCCCTGCCATCTCCCGTGCCGCACTACCCAAACAACTCGGCCAACTCCTTGACCTCGACATCCCTTGGCTCCTGCAACAGCCCGGTGAGCCAGGCGGCGCGGCCCAGGACGGTGGCCGAACGCATCCCGGCCCGTCTCAATTCGCGAACGCCGGCGTCCCCACTCGCTTTGCTCAGCTTGGCGCCGTCCGGCTTGTTGATGAGCGGATGGTGGAGGAACACCGGTGGCCACTCCCGCCCCAATAGTCGGCCCAGCCGGAGTTGCCGTCCCGTCGAGCTCAGCAGGTCCTCACCGCGGATCACCAGATCCACGTGGTGACGGAAGTCGTCCACGACGACGGCGAACTGATAGGTCCACTGACCCAACCGGTCCCGGAGCAGAAGGTCGCCGCATTGCGCGGCGGGCTCCTGGCAGAGCTCGCCGAGCAAGCCGTCCACGAAACGCTCGGCGCCGGGTTCAATCCGGAGCCGGATACCGCGTCCAGGATCGGGGGCGAGGCCTCGATCTCGGCAGCGCCCCGGGTAGACCGTCTCCTCGTTGAACGGATCCCCGGCTTCGGCGGCGATGTCCTTCCGCGAGCAGTCGCAGACGAATGTGCGGCCCTGGGCGTCGAGCCCTCCGAGTGCCTCCCGGTAAGTGGCCGAGCAGTCGCTCTGGCGGTAGGCCGACGGACCGTTCCGGAATTCGCCGGGCCGGCCGACGTCCGGCTCGAGTCCGAGCCACTCCAGATCCTCCAGCGCGGCCGCTTCGTACTCGGGGCGGCATCGCCCCCGATCGTGGTCCTCCATCCTCAGCAGCACGCGTCCGCCGAGCGCACGGGCGATGCCCCACACGTAAATCGCGTTCGCGACGTGACCCAGGTGCAGGTAGCCGGTGGGGCTGGGCGCGAAACGGGTGAGGGGAGCCGCGGGGAGGCGCGTGGCAAGGGGGGCGAGATCGAGTGACCGCATGGCTGGAAAGATCACCGATCTGCCGATCTTGCGCGACGCGGGGGTCTTCCCATCATTCGTGAATGTCGATCACCGAAGTCACCGTCACGAACCTGAGCGATCTGCTCGCCAAGATCACGCCGAGCGAGCCCGACCCGCTTACCGGCCGCCGCCGCGACACCGGCGTCTACCGCGGCGCTGCGGACGCCTCCTGGCCGCTCCTCACCAGCCTGGACATTCTCGGCGGTGTATCCCCGTCGCACACCAAGGCCGATCTGGAAGAACACATCCTCCGCAACTTCATCCGCTATTCCCGGCCCCATCTCGGCACCCAGCCGGTCAACGACTGGGAGATCCTGGTGGCGGCGCAGCACCACGGCCTGCCGACGCGACTGCTGGACTGGACTTACTCGCCACTGGTCGCGGCCCACTTCGCCACCGTGGATGGCCCCAACGACACTGACAAGGCGGTATGGCGGTTGGATTGGAAGGCAGTCCACCGGCGGTTCCGCCTGCCGGAGCTGGCGCTGCTGATCCAGGACCTCGAGGAAATTCTCGGCGGGCAGCGCCCGTTTACGCCCTGGTCGCTCTTCGTGTCGAGTCCGGACCGGGCCGAGTTCGCCTGCATGATCGAGCCGCCGTCGCTCGATGCGCGCATCGTGGCCCAGGCGGCGACCTTTACGCTCTGCACGGACAAGCGCCAGTCGTTCGACCGGTTCCTCGAGCGGCACGAGCTCGGCTCCGCCCTGACCAAGTTCGTCATTCCCGCGCGAGAGGCCGGCAGGCTGCGGGATCAGCTCGACCTGGTGAGCGTGGACGAGCGCAGGCTGTTCCCCGATCTCGACGGTCTCGCGGCCCACCTCCGACGCTATTACTCCTGACGCACCGCCCGGATTGCGGCTTCGGCGAACCGGTCGGCGGCCCCGGCATGGGTCGAGAGGAACAGTCCCGGCTCGAGCAGCTCCAGCTCCATCAGGTGAAAGACCTCCTCCACGACACATCCGTCCACCCGTGCATACAGCGTGCGCCATCCTGGAGCGCGGAGCGCGGCGGCGGCCTGCTCGATGAGCCACGCCGGTGGGTCAACGGCGGAATAGTGCCCCCCGTGATCGGCCTGCACCCTGAAGTCTCCGGCGCGGGGCAGCTTGAGCACCGCGTGGCTGTACCGCCCGTCGAAGAAGCAGACCGACCATTCGCCCTCGGTCACGATCGCCGGCAGGAAAGGCTGAACCATCAGCGGTCCACCGGCCAGCAGCCGAGCGTATCGGAGCGTGGTCTGCGGCGATGCTGGCGCGGGACGCCCGCCAGGTCTCGTGGGCCGAGGCCGACACCACGGGCTTCACCACGACCTCATCCCAGCCGGCCTCGTCGAGGATGGCCTCGAGTGGAGTGCCCTCCTCCTCGATGAACCGGGTGGGCACGGTCGGGATTCCGGCGGCCTCCAGTTCCTTCAGGTAGGTCTTCCGGGCATTCCAACGAAGGACTTCCGGGGGATTCCAGACCGGTACGCCTTCCTGCTCCAGCCGGTCGATCCAGGCGTCGAAGGCACCGGTCCGAAGGTGATAGTCCCAGGTTGAGCGCACGATGACGGCATCGAAATCCCGCCATGCGATGTCCGCTTCATCCCAGACCGCGGGCACTGCGGCGGCGCCGCGCACCTGCAGGGCGTCTCGCAGCAGCCGGTCGTCGTCGGCAAGGTGGGGGTAGGCGCGGCAGGTGGCGAGCGCGAGCTTCACGCCCGTGCTCCGCCACCGCGTTCGATCACTCCTCGGTGATGTCGCCGGGGAAGGGCTCGTTCGGTCGGGCGTCCGGATCGCGGCGACCTGAGAGACGGGCCGCGGCCCGCTGGTCCGTGTATCCCGCCCGGGTGAGCAGGATGTCGAAATCGCCTCGCGGCGCCGAGATCACATGGATCCCGACGAAGTCGCCCGCCCGCCAGCCTGCCGTCAGCGCACGGTCCGAGATCTCGACTTCCCAGAGGCTACCGTCCTCCAGCGTGATGTACTGGCCGTCGCGGTCCACGGCCTGGATGTAAAACCCCAGCGGGGGGCGAACGTCACTGCAACCCCAAGTGGAGAGACAGGACGCGGCTGCTGGTGAGGCACCCTGCGCGGTGGCGGGAGCCGCACCCCAGACCGCGGCGACGAGCGCCAGGCCCGCGCTCAAGGCAACGATACGCATTGGCGAAACCTCCGTAGGCGGTCTCTAGAGGATACACCTCAAATGGAGGTCCGCTACCGCCCCCCGGTTACCTCGGGCAGCACCTGGCCGTCCAGTCGCTCGGTCGGCCGGACACCGAGGAGGGCCGCCAGGGTCGGCGCTATGTCCACGCTGCGCACCGGACGGGCTATCCTGGCCGCTCCAATCCCGGGTCCCATAAACGCAATCGGCACAGTGACATCCAAATCCGCCGTACTGCCGTGCTGCGCCATGGTTTGATCCGCCTCCGACCAGACGTACCCCGGCTCGATCGCGGCGCAGATGAGCCAGCCGAAGCTCGGGTGGATCTGGTTCCTCCAGAGCGTCGCCTCGCGGTCGGACGCCGGAGCGGCAAGCAGCGTCTTCGGGGTGTAGACCCGGAGGACGCCGGGCACGCGACGGGCGGCTGCCGCGAGCGCGGACGCCAGGCTGTCCACGCTGATGCCCCGGGCGCTCAACGCGGCGGTGTCGGCCGGCAGCAGCCCGCTCCCGAAAGAGAGGTTGAATCCGACACGGTAGCGCTGGGTGAGTGCCCTGCCGGTGCGATCGGCCAACTCTCCCAACCAGATCCGCTGCGCCCGCTTTCCGCGGGCTCGCGTGAGCTCGGGCAGCGATTGCACCCCGTGATCGGCGGTGAGAGCGACCAGCGTGCTTTCCACCGGCACGAGGACCGCGAGCGAGTCCAGGAATCGACCCAGCCAGCGGTCCAGACGCAGGAGGTGGTCGTGCAGCTCACGCGAGTCAGGGCCATACTGGTGCCCGACCGCGTCGGTGGCGGAGAAGGAGACGTTGAGAAGATCGGCCTTGCCTCGCTTTCCGAGTCCCAGCCGCCGGACCCCTTCGAGGGCGAATTCCGCGGTCAGGGAGTCCATCCACGGGTAGTCGCCGAACCGCCGCGCGACCTCCGCGGCAGTGGTGGGGAGCCGGTGGGGGAACACGTTGTCTTTCCCACCCCGTTCAAACGGCTGTTCGTCGCGCTCGGCGTACGAGGAAGCAGGGAGAAGCAGGTTCCACGACGACCCGGCAAACCGTTCGGGGCTTCGGCGGGCGTTGAACGCAACTACCCAATCCGGGAGTCGCTCCGCGTAGTAGCGGCTGGTGGAGAACCGGCCGTCGTTGTACCAGTACACCTGGTCCCCAGCACGGCCCGGCATCAGAATGGCCGCGCGATCCTTCCGTGAGACCGAGAGCAGTCGCGTGTCCGGGTCCTTCGCCAACATCCAGTCAAAGAGCGTCGTGCCGAGGAACCTCCTGGGCGACGCCCCGGGCACGTCGGGGTTGCCCAGGACGGGAGCGGCTGCGTCCTCGACCCCGAGATCGTTGTTGAGGATGCCCGTGCTGTAGGGCTCCCGCCCCGAAAGCATGGTGGCATGACCTGGGGCCGTCTCGGTCATCGCGTGGTACTGCTGCCCGCGCTCGAAGAGGACCGCCCGATCGATCAGCCGGCGGAATCCCCCGGTGAACTGGCGGTCATAGGTTCGCAGGTAATCGGGGCGTAGCTGATCCACGCCTATCACCACGACCAGCGCGATGCCTGGACTCGAGCCCGGGGTAGCGCGCCGCTGTGCGGTGAGGGGGACGGAAAGGAGCGAAAGGGCGAGACAGACCGGGATGACGCGCATGAAACGCAGACTAATCGCCGCTCTCCGCCTCAGGTAGACTTGCGCGGGTGCCGGCCGAGCCACGCCTCCCTCAGGCGCCGCTGCTCCGGTGTCGGGTTGGGATCGATCTCGAACCGCACCGGGCGTCCTTCGGCGTCTTCCACCAGGCGGATGCCGAGCTTGGCGTAGTACTCCTTGATGGGCAGCTTCTCCGACTCCCAGACGTAGCGGGCGAAGAAGTCCCGCACCTCGGGGTAGGTCATCGCCACCAGCGTATCCACCAGCCCATTCTCGGGAAACGCCCGCTTCTTGCCGAACTTCCGGGTCAGCTCGAGGATCACGTCCTGCAGCCCCCGCTCGCCGTTGGAAAGCTCGAGCAGCCGGATGTCGAGCAGGCCCGCGGTCAGCGCGCCGCGCATGTAGATGTTCCCGTACTGCTTCTGTCCCGAGTCGCTGTAGGAGGTGAGGGCCAGCTCACGCAGGCTGTACGACGAGTCGAACGCGGCCCGATCGATCTGGATCTTCTGCAGCATCTTGGCCAGGTACTCCTCGGGGCTCTTGAGACCGGCGCGGAGCTGCATCACGTGAGCCGCCCACTCGGTCGTTCCCTCATAGAGCCAGAGGTGCTGCGACGGCACCGGAGTGACGAAGTTGAAATGCTCGATGATCTCGCTGTGGATGTTGAGCGGGGTCACCACGTGGAAGAACTCGTGCGCGGCGATGTCGGTGAGATAGCGGCCCAGCGAGTCGGTGAACTCGGACTCCTGAAACACGTACTCCGAGCTCAGCGAATGCTCCCACGCACCCGCGGACTTGTCTTCGAAGTGATAGAGAAACGTGTACCGGTTGACCGGCAGGCGGCCGAGGAAGTGACCCGCCGCCTCCAGCATGTCGTCCATCGCGCTCAGCAGCTCCGGCGCCTTGATCTTGTCGGTCTTGGAGTAGGCGTAGATCTCGACCGGCACACCGGTCACCGTCGTCCGCGCGTCGGTGAGCCGGCCCATCAGGATGGGCGAATCGATCAACTGATCGTAGGTCTCCGCGCGATACGTTCCGTCCTTGTCGCGATCCAGGGCGGTGCCGATCTTCCACGCCCTTGGATAGATGAGTCGCAGCCGAACCGGTGTCGCCTGCAGGCCCGAGGGATAACCGATGACCGCGTGCGGATTGATCAGCACGTGATCTCGCTCGATCGAGGTCCCGCACATGAGATAGACCTGGTTCTGCTCGACCCTGGTGTCCCACGTCTCGGCGATCCGATAGCGGATGGTTCGGACTCGCCCCGGATCGGCCAGCTTCCATTGGTTCACCGAGATCTGCTTCACGGGGATCGTCCCACCCGCGGAGTCGAGCGCCTCGAAGCTGCGCACGAACCTCCCGATGTTCATCACCTGGTATGTCCCGGGCGCCGTGGAGGCGAACTGGTAGATCTCGTTGGAGGGACCCAGGCCCTCTACCGTCAGCGTGACTTTGAAGAGGTCATCCGCCCGCTCGTTGAGATCGATCGCGTAACTGAGCGAGGGCGAGGTAGCCGCGCGCGCAGGCGAAATTGGGGCGGCGACGGCCGCGAGGGACAGGAGGAGTCGGAGGTAGCAACGGTACATGGACTTCCCGCGAGTGGGCTGGTTGAGGAGACGAGCGCACCCGGCTGGAGGTTTCATCCCTCCTGCCGGGCGCGGTCGAGCGCCTGCCTGACCCGCCGGGCGAGCTCGTCCGGAGCGAATGGCTTCTGCACGAACGCGGCCCCGGGATCGAGCAGGCCGTGCTTGGCGACGTGCTCCCCGGTGTAGCCCGACATGTAGAGCACGGGCGGGCTCTTCGGATCGAGCGCGAGCCGCCGCCCGAGCTCTCGTCCGCCGAGCTCCGGCATGACCAGATCGACGAGGACCAGATCGACACGGGTGCCCTTCCGAGCCAGCACCTCGAGAGCCTCCCGGCCGTTGCGTGCCAGAAGCACCGCGTACCCCGACTCCTCCAACACCCGCTGAGTGAGCTGGCGAACGATGTCCTCGTCCTCGACCACCAGAACGGCCTCGTTCCCCGTGGCCCGGTCCGCCTCGACGCCGGACTCGGTCTCGAGGACATCACTGATCCGCGGCAAGTAGAACCGCACCGTCGTGCCGAGGCCCGGCGCGCTCTCCAGCGTGACCTGACCGCCGCTCTGGCTCACGATCCCGTAGACGGTAGACAGCCCCAGCCCCGTGCCCGAGCCGACCGGCTTGGTCGTGAAGAACGGCTCGAAGGCGTGCCGCCGGGTTTCCGGGTCCATCCCGATCCCGTTGTCCGTCACTTCGACCACCACGTAGGAGCCGAATCCGAGCCCGTGCTCCACGTGCAGTGGGTCGGTCGGCGCCGCGACCGTGACTTCGGCGCTCGAGATGATCAGGCGACCGCCAGAGATCATCGCGTCACGGGCGTTGAGCACGATGTTCACCAGCACCTGCTCGATCTGGCCGCGATCGGCCCGGATCCGGCCGACGCGGGGGTCGAGCCGCAGGTCGAGCTCGACGTCGGACCCCAGCAACCGTGCCAGCATCTGCGTGATGTCCGCGACGACGGCGTTGGGGTCGATGACCTGAGGCGTCAGCATCTGGCGCCGGCTGAACGCGAGCAGTTGCTGCGTGATACCGGCGGCCCGCCGCCCCGCCTTCACCATTTCCTCGACGTCCGCGCGCTCGGGACGCTCGGGTGGCAGGCCGCGGAGGGCATACTCCCCGAAGCCAAGCACCGCGGTCATCATGTTGTTGACCTCGTGCGCGACGCCGCCCGCGAGCGTCCCCACCGCCTCCATGCGCTGCGCCTGGCGCAGCCGCTCCTCGTCGGCCTTTCTCACCGTGATGTCGGTGGCGAGGCCGACGAACCCGTTGACCGTTCCTTCCGCATCGCGGTCCGGAACCAGCGTGACCAGGGCGGCCCGGGTCCGGCCGTGCCGGTCGCGCACCTCGGTCTCGTACTGGACCCGTTCGCCGGCGAGCGCCCGCTCGATGAACGGCCGAACGCGGGCGTACTCCGCGGGGCCCAGCACGCCTCCGATGGCTTGACCCACGAGCGACCCCGGCTCCAGGCCGAACCACTCGCGGAAGCCGGCATTCGCGAACTGGTAGCGATACTCGCGATTGACGTAGACGATGAGCACGGGGAGCGTGTCGATGACCAGCCGAAGCTGGCGCTCGCTCTTCTCCACCTGGCGGCGGGTGTGAATCTGCCCGGTGACGTCCATCGCGTGGATCAGGATGGCGTCCACCTGGTCGGCGCCGCGCAGCGGCTGGAAGACGAAGCTGAAGTACTTCGCTTCCTCCTCGGACCCCTCCCCACCTCCGCCGATCCGAACCGGCACTTCGATACCTCGAAACGCGTTGCCGGTCCGGCGGACCTCGTCCAGGACATCGAGGTAGCCCTGGCCGACGAATTCGGGCAGGGCCTCCGCGAGCGGCTTGCCCAGCAGCTCATCGGCATGGTGCCGGCCGACTCCGCGCAGGTATGGCTCGTTCACCAGCTCGATGACGTGCTCCTCACCCTGTAGAAGCAGCATCATCGCCGGCGATTGTTCGAACACCTCCCGCAGCCGGCGCTGTCCCAGCTCCGCCTCGACCCGTAGCGAATGCTCCAGCTGCGCGGTCTCCTGCCGGGCGCGGGCCAGCGCCAGGTGCGTTCCGACCCTGGCGATGAGCTCGCGGGCGGTGAACGGCTTGACCAGGTAGTCGTCCGCACCGGCCTTGATCCCCTCCACCCGTGCCTCTTCGCCGGCACGGGCCGAGAGCAGGACCACCGGTAGCATGGCCGTCTCACGATGCGCGCGGAGCTGCTGGAGCAGCCCGTGGCCGTCGAGCCGGGGCATCATGACGTCCGCGAGCACCAGCGCGGGCGGATTGGCCAGCGCCGCGTCGAGGGCGCTGACGCCGTCCGGCACCGCGTCCACGTCGTAGGTGGGAGCCAGGAGTCGCGCCACGTACTCCCGCATATCCGCGTTGTCCTCCGCGAGCAGGATCCGCTCCCGTCGGCCGTCCGATTCGGCGGCCGCAATCGGTGCCGTCCAGCGGAGTGCTTCCTCCACGAAGGGCTGAGCACCGACGGCCGTCGAGGCCTGTAACGGCTCTCTGGCCACTGCGGCCTGCGGCAGGTGGCGGGATCCGGCCGGCAGCCTGACCGTGAACGCGGTCCCCTGGTCTACGGTGCTTCCGACTTCGATGCGCCCCCCGTGCAGGAGCACCAACTCTCGCACGAGGGCGAGCCCGATGCCGGTGCCTTCATGGGTCCGGCTCCGCTGCCCTTGAATGCGATGAAATCGCTCGAACAGCTTGGGCAGCTCGTCCGCTGCGATGCCCACACCCGTGTCCCCTACCTCGAGCACCGCCTCGCCGTCGCTCCACTGAAGCGTCACGGTGATGGACCCGGCAAAGGTGAACTTGAAAGCGTTAGAGAGAAGATTGAGGAGGATCTTCTCCCACATGTCCCGGTCCACGAACACCGGTTCCGGAAGCGGGGAGCAATTCACCTCGAACCGCAGCCCCGCGCGCTCTATCGCGGAGCGGAATGTGCTCGCCAGGTCGCGGGTGACGGCGGCGAGATCCACCGCCTCGTAGACGGCGGAGGCCCGGCCGGCCTCGATACGGGAGAAGTCGAGCAGCGAGTTGACGAGGCGAAGCAGCCGGAGGCTGTTGCGGTGGGCGATCTCGATTCGCTCCCGCTGTGCCGGGGCCAACCCTTGCGCGTCATCGGCGAGCGCGTCCTCCAGCGGCCCGAGCTGGAGCGTGAGCGGAGTGCGAAACTCGTGGGAGACGCTGCTGAAGAAGTCCGTCTTGGCGCGATCCAGCTCGGCGAGCGCTTCGGCGCGGCGTCGCTCCGCCTCGTAGGCCCGGGCCGAGGCGACGTTGCCGGCGATGTGCCCCGCCACGAGACCGAGGAAATCCTGATACCCCTGGTCGAGCGATCGCCGCGGGCTCACGCCGGCAACCAGGAACCCGGACAACTCGCAGTCTCCCGCCGGGCCCGCCAGCGGGAGCACTAACGCCTGGTCGGCGGCGAGCGGCCAGGGCCCGCCGGGCAGCCCCGGCAGCTTCCGCCGCAGGCCCGTGACCAGAGCGGGCCGACCGGTGGCCAGCACTTCCGCCAGTGGCCAGATCTGGGACTGAGTCAGGTCCAAATGATTGGGAGCGGCGGCCGGACTCGGCTCGAGCCCCGCCGCCCCTCGCAGGGTGGCGCCATTGCCGTCGCCTTCGAGCAGGTAGATCGCCGCGAACGGCATGTCGATCGCGTGCTCGGCGATGGTGGCGGCCGCGCGCTGGCAGGCCTCTCCACCGGTCCGAGCCTGGCCTGCGCGGGCGCCGAGATCGCGGAGGACGCGAAGCCGCCGCTCGCCGATCACGCCCTCGGTCGTCTCGGTGCAGGTGATGAGCACACCACCGACCTGTCCGGCCTCGTCCCGGATCGGGCTGTAGGAGAACGTGAAATAGGTCTCCTCCACGTACCCGAACCGGTCCATCTCGAGCAACAGGTTGTCCGCCCACGTGGCCTGGCCGGTGCGCACGACGCTGGCGTACAGCGGCCCGACCACCGGCCAGATGTCGGCCCAGCATTCGCTCCCGTTCTGGGCCAGCGATCGCGGGTGCTTGGCTCCGAGGATCGGCCGGTAGGCGTCGTTGTAGATCTGCACCAGCTCCGGCCCCCACCAGATGTTCATCGGGAAGGCCGACTCGAGGCAGATCCCCACTGCGGTCCGGAGACTCTGAGGCCAGGTCCCCGGAGGGCCCAGGGGGGTCTGGGTCCAGTCGAGGGCGCGAATGAGCGCCCCCATCTCACCGCCCCCGGCGTGCTCGAGCGGGCCGCTGGGGGAAGAGCCTGGGTTGGCGAACGACTTTTTGGGGTTGAGTGATCGTGCCACGCTTGGCTCAGACGGCTGACATTCGAACGGGCCCCGACGTGGAGGCCCGCAGGTCGTGGTGCTGACGGAGAAGGCGCCGACCGGAGTCGAACCGGTGATGGAGGTTTTGCAGACCTCTGCCTTACCACTTGGCTACGGCGCCGGAAGGGACGGGTAACATATCAGCGCCCGACAACCCGTGGTAGACCCTAGGCGGGACGTTCGAGGCCCGAAACCGCGCGTGTCCGCTGCAGCGCGTTTCCCACCTCGACCAGCAGGTCATCCCCATCGAAGGGCTTGCAAAGACACGCTATGGGGGACGGCCGGGGCATCAGGCCGACGGCCAGCACGGCGCTGTCGCGCGCCGTGATGAACACGGTGGCCGGCGGTGTGCTCCTGGCCGCGAGATGCTCGTACAACTCGATCCCCGACATGCCCACGAGATGCACGTCGAGGACGAGGCAATCGACGTCCTCGACGGGGCACGAGGCGAGGAACTCCTCCGAGGAGGCAAAGATGCGCACGGAGTACCCGGCCGACTGGAGCAGCCGCAGGAGCGCACGGCGAACATAGGGATCATCATCGACGACGCCGATGCGGGCGTCGGCTTCGGCCTGGGGGGCCGTGGAGAAATCGGTGGCCATACCACATCCCGGTGCCACGAAGGGTGGAACCCAGCATGCGGCCGGCGGCCCCGTCACGATATTGGCTCTTGGTGCAATGTCCGGCGGCAGGCGGCTTGCCGCCGGCCAGATTCGGAGACAAGTTCGCGATATGCGAGAAGCGAGGCTTCGGCCCGAGTTTGCCGGCCTGTACCCGGTGGTCGAGCCCGGGGTCTGGATGGCGGCCTCAGATCTTGGACGCCAGCTCCTGTTGTGGCATCTCACCGCCGGGCGGGCGCCCGAGGGTGAGCGGCTGATGAGTCAGGAGCACTTCGAATTTCGGGGCGGCACCCAGCGCAACGGCGCGTGGGTCAATGAGCGGAACGAGCGGACAGCGCCATGAGCTGCGCACCCGAGGCCTGGGACTTGAGGTACGCGTTCGGATCGTGCATCAGCGCGCCGGGCGGGAGGTGCTCGTAGAGCGGTCCCAGCTCCCGACGCACCCTCGCGACGTAGAACTCCGGTACCTCCTCGCTCTCGCCCTCGAAGAACGCGCGCACCGACTGGTCGGTGTCCAGCATCTCCCGCATGGTCGAGTGATACCGGATCCGCCCCCATCCCTCCGACGAGACCGCACGCACCACGTTCATCCACTTCGGGATCATCGTCGCCGTCGCCGGAATGCGCCGCATGATGGCCCGGCCGGAGAACGAGTACCGGCTCAGGTCCACGAGGCGGTCGTAGAACTCGGGCCAGCCGTAGTGCTTCGGCGTGACGTTCATCGCGTGGTTGTTGTTCAGGAAGTGGAACGGAAAGGGACGAACCCGCCCGGCGCGCTGGTATTCCAGATTGAGCGGCGCCGCGCGGCCGAAGGCGGACAGCAGCGAATAGGCCGGAAATGCGCCGGGAGACAGGTCGAGGAAACGCTTGGTGAGCTCGAAAGGCTCCGGCCCCATGTCGCCGTCCAGCCCGAGGACGAAGTTGGTCTGAACGTAGGGGATGTAACGGAGAATCATGTTGATGTGCTCGGCGACCTGCTCGACCTTGTCCATGCCGGTGCGCCGTGTCTTCGACTTGTTCCCCAGGTCGTACCACGACTCGATTCCCGGCAGGATGGCCTGGAATCCATTGCTGCGGAGCCGCTTCAGGTGCTTCTCCGAGAGCAGTGACAGGCTGCTCTCGGCGATGTGCCGCATCCGGCCCTGGGGGACCGCGGATTCGACCGCCTCCATGTAGTCGTCGAAGCGGACGCCGAAGTTGGGATCATGCCATCCGACGATCGGGTTCTTCATCTGCTGCAGCAGGAAGGCCAGATCGTCCCGGAGCTGGGCGAAACCCAGCGGTTGATAGTCCACGGTCGAATCGATACAGAAGCTGCAGGTGTAGGGACACCCGAGGCTTCCGAGCATCGGCACGATCTTGATGGCGGGTGCCTTGGAGAGAACGGCCTCGACGTACTTCCACCGCTCGCGCAGGCTCGGCAGCTCGGCCGGCTGACGGGAGGCAGCGAGGTGTCGCCCGAGCGGCGCGTGCGGGGCCGCCTCGTCCAGGACCTCGGCGATCACGGACTGGTCGGTGAAGCCCAGCACGTAGTCGAAGTACTGCCGCGCGTCCTCCGGATAGCAGCGCGCGTGCGGCCCGCCCAGGACCGTCACGACTCCGCGGGAGCGATACAGGTTGCTCAACGCGTACGCCAGCTGGGCCGACTGGGTGAAGGCTCCGATGAACAGCAGGTCGAGGTCGAACGGGAGCTCCTCCACCAGAGTCTTCGCGGCCGGTATAGCAGACGAGGGTGACCTCGTGACCTTCGCGCTCGCACCAGACCGCCACCACCTGGGGCATGATGCTCGCCAGGTTGGGATTCATGATCCGGCCGTACAGCGATGGATTGGGGCCCTTCGTGACAAGGTCAAGCACTCCTACTCGGAGCCGGCGCATGCACGATCCTTTCGACTATGGACGTGGCCGGCTCGAGGGGAGGAGCGGGCTTGTTTTATGAGGCCTGGTGCGTGAGGGCGGGGAAACATGGCCTGCGTGCAGGCGCGCGGCAACCCGTCACCCGCGTCAGCGAGGCCGGCGCCTCCAGTGAGAGGCGATCCTGTCCCCCACTGCAACGGCACCCACCCACACCGTCCCGGCCGCGAATCCGCCGAGCACATCGCTCGGGTAGTGGACGCCAAGGTAGATCCGGGAAAACCCGATCAGCAGGATCAGCGCGAACGCCGCGAGGCACACCAGCACGCGAACCACGGGGCTGCGGAGTCTCGGCCACAGCAGCACGGCGAGGCCGCCGAAGAATGCCGTGGCGAAGAGGGTGTGACCGCTGGGGAAGCTGAAGGACGTCGGACTGGGATAATCCTCGAAGAAGGGTAGGGGTCGCGCTCGGCCGAAGAACAGCTTCAGGCCGCCGTCGATCAGCCCCGCGCCGAGGAGGGTGATCATCACCAGCAGCGCGCCGCGACGCCACCCGCGGGAAACAAAGCCACCCGCGGCGACCGCACCTACGATGCTGAGTCGCGAGGGGGAGCCCCAGATACTGGCGAGTCGCATGATCTCGGTCAGGGTCGGGGTCGCGTATTGATTGACCAGCAACCGGAGCCGGTCGTCCAGCGCCTGGGTGTCGCCCTCGAGCACCTCCTCACCCAGCCACCCGAAGAACGCCCCGGCCAGCACCGCGACGATCAGGCCAAGAATGAGCTCGATCCCGATCAGAGGCGCGGGCTCGGTGTTCGTTTCTTCGAGTGGTTCGGGCAGGCCCATGCACTGCAAACACGTCGCGCCCTTGGCCATCCGCAAGCCGGGGCGTACTATGCAGCGAACCTCAGCCCGGAAGGTCCATGCGCTCGCGACGCGGAATCACGGTCCTCGGACTCGTGCTCCTGATCCTGGCCGTGATCGTGGGAATCGTCCTTCTGACTCGCTACTATCCGATCTGACCTACTCGGAGACGGTGACCTTGTCCACGTAATAAGGCGTCGAGCCGAAGCAGTTCGTGGGAACCCCGCGGTACTCCTTGTAGTGCAGGACCACGCGCTTTCCCAAGGCCGCGTAGAGCTTGGGTAACACCTCCTCGTCCCGCACGCTGAAGCTCCAGATCGTCGGCGTAACGCCCGGGACGATCGACATCGCCAGCTCTCCCTCGTTGGTCTTACACACCCAGCCTTTGCGCGAGAACTTCTGCAGGATGCCGGCCCGCTCTCCCTCGGAATAGCTGAACGAGAAGATGGCGCCGACGTAGAGCGTGAAGAGCAGCGCGGGTACGATGATCAGCCCCGCGATGAGGAGCCACAGGCGGAAACGGCGGCGCGGCTTGGGGGCCGGCACATCGGGCGACGTGGTCATGGGGGCTTTAGGTGAGGGACGGCTAATTATAATAGCCGTAGCCTCGCTTCCCGACCGCAGAAAAGGCGAAGCCCTTCCCTACCGTCAGCACCCAGCCCGCCCCCTGCGCGTCGTTCTCGAACCGGTAGGCGAGGTCGAACCGCAGGGCATCCGTGGCCGACGCCCGGGTGGCTCCCAGTCGAAGGCCCAACCCGGTGTCCCAGCCGAACCGCTGCGGCGAGCCACTGTACCACGCCCCGCCGTGATCCACGAAGCCGGCCACTCCCAGGCCCACCAGGCCGAGAAAATCGTCCGTGACGGTGACCCGATATTCGGCGGTCGCGAAGACCATCCGATCACCGGTGAACGCATGGCTCCGAAACGCGCGCGGACCCACGCTCAGGCCGAGGTCGAACTCCTGGCCGGGCAAAGGGTCCTTGAGCCAGCCGCCCTCCACATGGGCGACGGCCACGTGCCCGGACCGGGGCTTGACCACCGCCGTCGCCGCCAGCTGCACCGCGCCCGAATCGAGGCCGGCCGAGTTGTACAGCCCGCCCGCCAACGCCTCGAGGAACCCGAAGCCGCCCGGGATCCGCGCGCCGACCCTCCCGGCCACGAGCGGCCCGATGCCGTTCCGGTCGTAGCCGAAGGCCTTGGGCGCCAGCATTGCGCTGGCGCGAATCGTGGTCCCCAGGTCCACGTCCTCTTCCCGGCCGAACCCCGCCACACCCTGCGTCACCAGAAAATCGGCCTTGTTCCACACGAGAAACGGGCCGACGGCACCGGTCACCGTCCGGGGAAACTCCGCGGGTACCCCCCTCGGCAGGTAATCGTCGCGCACCACCTGGGCCGTCGCCCCGAGGCGCAGAAATCCTTCGCTCGAGGCTCGGAGCGCCCAGCCGACCGACCCGCGCGCGAGGCTATACCGACGGGAGAGGCTGTCGCCGGCCTCGTCCTCGCCATTGAAAAACCGGAGGATCCGCTCGTCGCTATCATCCAGTTCCACCCGGAAGCCTGAGCGTGACGTGAGGGAGAAGAACGGCTGCTCCACCACCACCGCGGCGAGTTCGCCGTCGGAGCGGTTCTCGTAGGCGGCCGCGAGTCCCACGCGACCGGCGAAGAGGCGCGGTCGGCGGAATCCCAAATCGACGCTCGTGCGGTCGGTGGTCTTCCGGTAGCGTACGGCGGCGAGGGTGGCGGTGCCGAGGAGGTTGTCCTCGACGAGACCGATGGTGAACTCGACGTCCCCGCCCACGCTTCGGAAGCGCCAATCCGCGCGGGTGCTCCAGCCGTCCTTGGTGACGACCCGCATGGTCAGCCCGGAGTCGGTACGGACCGAGTCGATCTGTACACGACGGAACACACCGAGCCCCCGAAGATTCCGCTCCGACTCGGCCACGAGGGCCGAGTCGTACGGCTCTCCCGGGTGAAAGAGCAGCTCCCGCTGGATGACCTTCGGTCGGGTCTGCACGTGCAGCGCGTTGGCCACGCGGGCGTACCAGCTCCGCTCATCGGGGTCGAAGATGTCCCGCCGATGGACCTCCACCGACCGCACCACGGGTGACGCGGACGGCGTCCCGCCCGTGCCCGAGTCCGGGGCAGTCTGGGCGGCGAGTCGGGATGAAAGACAGAGGCCCATCAGGAAGAGGACCCGGCGGAGACGCAACGGCACTCCAGGGAAACTGAGCGGCGAAAGATACACGGTGGAGGTCAGCCCTCTCCCAGCAGGGCCACGCTCGCGAGCACACGGTCGGGCACGACTTCCCCCCCGGCGAGTACGTTCGGACGGAACTTTCCGGTTTGGACCAGCCAGCCGCGGAGCCCGGCCCGCTGGGCGCCCTGCACGTCCGACCACAGGTCGTCACCGATCATGGCGACCGCCCCGGCCTCGACTCCGCCGAGGCTCGCGACGGCCGCGTCGAAGAAGTGACGGCTGGGCTTCCCCGCGATGACCGCCGGCCGGCCCACGGCGTACTCCAGACCGGCCACGAAGGGGCCGGCATCGAGCACGAGCCGACCATCCCTGAGCCAGTATCGGTCTCGGGAGAGCGCGATGAGCTCGGCACCCGCCATGAGATATTCGAAGGCCTCCTGCATGAGGTCGTAGGTCCAACGCTCACTCAAGTCTCCTACCATCACGGCATCGGCGCGCCAGCCGGAGGGTGGCTGCCGTTCGGAGGTCCCTCCTGCAAGATGGAACCCGGTGAGGTCCTCCAGGGTGACGCCCGGGAGGAACGGGGCGATCGCGTGATGGCCGCGCTGGCGGGCCAGCTCGGTCCCGGCGGTCGCCGCGGTGAACAGCTCGCCGGAGCCGAGCCGAAAGCCGTACTCCGTCAGCCGTTGGGCGATCATCGCCCGGGACCGGCTGGTGGTGTTCGTGACCAGCCGGTAGGGGATGGCGCCGGCGCGGAGGCGCTCGATCGCGGCCACGGCGCCGGGAATGGCCGCCCCGCCTGCGTACAGGGTGCCATCCAGGTCGATCAGGTAGGCCGAAGGGTCGGCGAGGGGCATGGTGGGACCGGGTTATATTCGAGTTAGATGCCTGTCATGACACTGCTTGCGCACGCCGCCCTGCTCGCCGGGCTGTCCGCGCCCTATCCGTTCGCCGTGGGAGAAACGCTCACCTATGACGCGACGCTGGGCGTCTTTCCCATTGGGACGGCGACGGCGACCGTTACCAAGCTTACCCGCGAGCGCGGCAAGGAGGCCCTCGTCCTCGCCGCGACTGGCGACGGGGGTCCTCCGGGCATCCGGGTTCGCTACGAGCTGACCTCGTGGGTCGGGACCGAGCGGTTCGCCTCGCTGCGATTCCATCGCAAAGCGATACAGGGAAGCCGGGTGGACGAGGAGCGGTACCAGATCGTGCCGGACTCCGGCCGGTACCGGAAGGAGGGCGGCAGCCAGGAGTGGGCCACGCCGCGTGACGCGCTGGACGAGCTGGCATTCCTCTACTACCTGCGTACGATCCCGCTCGAGGTGGGGAAGACCTATTCCATCGGCCGCTACTTCAGGACCAGCTACAATCCGATTCAGGTTCGAGTCGCGAGGCGGGTGGAGCGCCAGCTCTACGATGGCCGCACGGTCCCTTGCCTCGATGTCGAGGTCATCTCTCGCGGCTCTACGATGGGCGTCCGGTTCACCGACGACAAGCGCCGGCTGCCCGTGGATCTGGACCTGCCGCTGCCCTACGGCAGCGTAACGCTCCTCCTGACCGGGCTGGAGCCGACCTAGTACCGGCCCAGATAGTTTTCGATCTCCCACCGGCTGACGTGGCTGTTGTACTGCATCACCTCGTTCCGCTTGGCCTCCAGAAAACGCTCGGTCAGGTGCTCCCCCAGCGCCGCCTGGATGATCGTGTCCTTCTCGAACATCTCCAGCGCCTCGTGCAGGTCGCGGGGCAGCTCGTCGATCCGGTATTTCCGCCGATCCCGGAAGCTCATGGTGAAGATGTTGCGGCTCACCGGCTCGCGTGCCTCGAGCTTCTGCTCGATCCCCTCGAGCCCGGCGGCGAGCTGCACGGTCAGCGCGAGATAGGGATTGCACGACGGATCGGGCATCCTGAGCTCGCAACGCGTCCCCAGCCCGCGCCGGTCGGGAATGCGAACCAGCGGCGACCGGTTCCGCATCGACCACGCCACGTTCACCGGCGCCTCGTACCCGGGCACCAGACGCTTGTAGCTGTTGATGAGCGGGTTGGTGATCGCGCAGAAGCCGCGCGCGTGCTGCAACAGTCCCTCGATGTAGCTCAGCGCCGTCCGGGACAGCTGATGCTCGCCCTTCGGGTCGTAGAACGCGTTCTCCTTGCCCTTGAACAGCGACTGATGGGTATGCATGCCGCTGCCGTTGACGCCTTCGATCGGCTTGGGCATGAACGACGCGACGAAGCCATAGCGGTTGGCGACGTTGCGCACGACGAACTTGAATGTGGTGAGATTGTCCGCTGTGGTGAGCGCGTCGGCGTAGCGGAAGTCGATCTCGTGCTGCCCGATGGCCACCTCGTGGTGGGCGGCCTCGACCTCGAATCCCATCTCCACCAGATGCTCGACGATGACCCGACGGATCTCCTCTCCCTTGTCCACCGGTCCGAGATCGAAGTAGGCGCCCGAGTCGTGGGTGATCGTGGTCGGGGCGCCGTCGGGCGCCTTCTCGAACAGGAAGAACTCCGCCTCGCATCCCGCCATCATCGAGAAGCCCATCTTCCTGGCGCGCTCGAGCTGCCGCTTGAGCGTGGTGCGCGGGCACCCGGCGAACGGCTTCTCATCCGGGGTGTAGATGTCGCACAGGAGGCGGGCCACCCGGCCGCCCTCGTCGTCGTAGGGCAGAATGCGGAACGTGGAGAGGTCAGGCTTGAGCAGCATGTCGGACTCCTCGATCCGGACGAAGCCCTCTATCGAGGAGCCGTCGAACATGATTTCCCCGTCCAGCGCCTTGGGGAACTGGCTCCGGGGAACCTCCACGTTCTTGTTGACGCCCAGGATGTCGGTGAACTGGAGCCGCAGGAAGTCGACTCCGTACTCCCGCGTGAGCTTGAGGACTTCATCCTTGCCGGCCCGGGAGAGGTCGGCCGGGAAGCCGCTCAGCGTGCGCGCCTTGGCCTGCGCCATTCCGTCGCCTCCTTGCGGTGTGCGCTGCGACGGGAAAGAAAGCGCGGGGAGCCGCGTCGGGTAAGGTGGTCAGGGGCGTCGCATCCCTTTACCTTCCTGCCCCAATGACGACACCGACGACGACCTGTCCCTCGTGCGGAAGCTCCGCATCGGGCCGGTTTTGCAGCAGCTGCGGCGCGAGCCTCGCGCAGCGAAGCTGCGAGGGGTGTGGCGCCCAGCTCTCCCCGCAGGCCCGGTTCTGCCACCGCTGCGGCCGGGCCGTGGCCGGCGCGACGCCGCCAGGATCGCCCGCCCGCTCGGAGCGCTCCGCCTGGCTCTTCGCGGGCACGATGTGCGCTCTGCTCGTCGGCGCGATCGTGTACAAGGTGGCGAGCGATCAACCTGCGCCCCGCATCCCCTCCATGGCCAATCCGGGCGCGGCCGGGAACGAGGTGGGCGCCGCGGGACCCGCGCCGGACATCACCCAGCTCTCGCCCCGGGAGCGGTTCGACCGGCTGTTCAACCGGATCATGAACGCGGCGCAGGCCCAGGACACGGCCCAGGTCGTTCGCTTTACGCCCATGGCACTCGGCGCCTACGCGCAACTCGACAGCTTCGATGCAGACGCGCGGTATCACGCGGCGGTACTCCACCTGCAATCGGACAATGCCGACGCCGCTTGGGCGCTGGCGGACACCATCCTCGCCGAATCGCCCGGACATCTGTTCGGCTACGTCGTGCGGGGCAACGCGGCGCAGCTCCGGAACGATCAGGCCGGCCTGGCCCGGGCGCGGCGCGATTTCCTGGCTCATTTCCCGGCCGAGACCGCCGCGCGACGGCCGGAGTATGCGGAGCACGCGCCGGTGATCGACGAGTTCAAACGCGAAGCGGACGGCCAGACGCCATGACGCGCACGATCCATGTCGCCCACAGTCCCGATTCGGACGACGCCTTCATGTTCTACGCGCTGGCCGAAGGGAAGATCGACACCGGCGACCTGCGCTACTTGCACGAGCTCTCCGACATCGAGTCGCTCAACCGGCGCGCGCTCCAAGCGGAGCTGGAGGTCACCGCCGTCTCCATCCATGCCTATGCCTACCTCTGGCGCCAGTACGCGCTCCTCGGCTCGGGCTCCTCCATGGGTGACGGCTACGGTCCCCGGCTGGTCGCCTCGCGCCCCGCGCCCGCCGATCCACGTGCCGCCGTCCGCGGGCTCCGGATTGGCGTGCCGGGCAAGCTCACGACGGCCTATCTCGCCCTCAAGCTGTACCAGCCGGAGTTCGAGCCGGTCGTGATCCCGTTCGACCAGATCGAAGCCGCCGTGGAAGGCGGCGAGGTGGATGTCGGCTTGCTGATCCACGAGGGACAGCTCACCTATGGCGACAGCGGCCTCCACCTCTGGGCCGACCTCGGTGCCTGGTGGCTGGAGGATACGGGGCTGCCGCTCCCTCTGGGCGGCAACGTCGTCCGTCGGGATCTGGGTCCCGACATCATCGCCCGGGTCGCGAGAGATCTCAAAGCCAGTATCGTGTACGCGCTGGAGCACCGGGCTCCGGCCCTGGCGCACGCCAAGCGGTACAATCGGGGGATCGGCGACGAACGGACCGATACCTTCGTGGGGATGTACGTGAATCAGTGGACCGTGGACTACGGGCCCCGGGGCCGCCAAGCGGTGCAGAAATTGCTTGATCGCGGCTTCGAGGCTGGCGTCATACCGGAACGTGTCGCCGTCGAGTTCATCGGATGATTGACCCGGTCCCGCCAGCCTCCTAGCTTCCCCTCACCCCCCTGAGCCAATCGTGATTGCCGTCCCCGACCTGTCGGCAGGCCGTGGAGGAGCGCGCGTGCAGCTCAACGATGGCCCGGTGACTCTGCTGGTCGTGGACGACGAGGAGTCGATCCGGAATTCGGTCCGCAGGTTCCTCGTCCACCAGGGATACGAGGTCGCGACTGCCGGGACGGGAGAGGAAGCACTCTCCGTCCTCCAGCGGCAGAAGGTCACCGGCATGCTCCTGGACGTGAACCTCCCGGGGGCGAGCGGCATCGACCTGGTCCCCCAGATCCTCGAGCTCGAGCCCAACATCGCGCTGCTGATGATCACGGCGGTGAACGACGCGACGACCGCCGCACTGTGCATGCAGCGTGGGGCCTTCGACTACCTCATCAAGCCGATCGACCTGAGTCACCTGGGCCGGGCCATCACGGGCGCGCTGCAGCGGCGGCACACGGCCATCGAGGGCCAGCAGATCAATCAGTGGCTCAAGGAGGAAGTGGCCCAGCACGTCGCCGAACGGCGGCTGGAGCGGGCCAATCAGGAGCGGGTGTCCACGGCCACCCTGGAGGCGCTGGTCAATGCCCTGGAGGCCAAAGACCCGTATCTGCGGGGCCACTCGGCGCGGGTCGCGGACCTCTCGGCCCTGGTCGCTGCCGAGCTGGGTCTCAGCGACGAGATGATCGAAGCGGTACGGACCGGTGGGCGGCTGCACGACATCGGGAAGATCGGGATTCGCGAGGAGATCCTGAACAAGCAGGGTCCGCTCAGCGACGAGGAGTACGAGCACGTGAAGCGTCACGTGCTGGTCGGGTCGCAGATCCTGGCCCCTCTCGTCCACCTGAACGAAGTCATCACCTTCGTCCGCAGCCACCACGAGCGCTGGGACGGCTACGGCTATCCCGACCGGCTCGCAGGCGAAGCGATCCCTGTAGGGGCCCGGATCATCGGCGCCGTCGAGATCTTCGACGCGCTCACCACGCCCCGACCCTATCAGGAGAAGATGGAGCCCGAGACGGCGGTCGAGCGGATGCGGGATCTGGTCGAGACCGTCGTGGATCCCGCGGTCCATCTTGCGCTCGGGGCTGTGGTCCTGCGCCGCCGGGCCCTGGTGTTCCTGGACGACGCGCTGGCCTGAGCCCTCGCGATCTCATCCGTCGCAGCGGGTCCGCGTCATCCTCCATTCCTCCGACTGGGTCCCCTGGGGTCCCGGCCCCTCGATCCGGGCGACCAGCGTGTCCCGGGACATCCGTTTGTAGGAGATGAGGCGGGGGAAGTCGTGCCGGGGGTTCTCCCACACGGCGGTCCCCTTCTCCAAGCGGGTGACCCGGAACTCCGCCGGCTCCTGACCCTCGGGCCGGGGAGTGACGACGATCCCGCTGTCGCCCCGCACGAAGCTGGTGAACTCGAACCCCGTCACCCGGTCACCCCGGACGTACCGGGTCACTCCGAGCATCACGTTGGCACTGGGGCGGGTGTAGTACTCCTCGATCGTGGCGCCCTCGCCGGCGGAGCCTCTCCAGCACCCCGACATGAACTCCAGCGCCGAAAGCGACGTGGGCGGGTCCTCCGCGTGGGCGACGAATCCGCCCAGGGCGAGGGTGGCGGCGGCGGCGATGAGCGCCATTCGGCGAGGGGACGGCATGACGGCTCCGGGAGCGGGGGGTGGAGCGGAAGATGGGCCGGCCGGCTGGATCCCGTCTTGGAAAAAACGGCCACCAGGCGCCTGTCATCCAGCGCCGCGTGCCTCCTCGCCATCTATGAAGTGGCGGGTCAGCTCGCGCGTCGCGGCGAGATAGCGCCCGGGCGAGACCCCGGCAAACCTCCGAAAATCGCCGGCGAGGTGGGCTTGGTCGAAGTACCCGTGTCGGTGGGCCAGTGCAGCCCACCGCGGCCGCATTCCGTGCTCCAGCTCGCGAAGCACTCGCTGAAACCGGGTCAGCCGGCCGAGCAACTTCGGTCCGATCCCCACTCGTTCGCGGCAAAGCCGCGAGAGGTGGCGCGGACTGAGTCCCACGAGGTGAGCGATCCGTCCGGCCCCCACCGGACTGCGAGAACGCAGCATCAGCGCCACGCCGGCCTCGAGGCGCGAGTCCCGGTCCGCATTTTCCACCGATCGAACGAGGTGTTGCTGCACCAGCTCGACCCGGTTCACCATGTGTTCTAGTGTCGCGAGCCGACCCGCGAGGTGCTTCGTCCAACCGAGGTGCAGGTCGCCGAGATCCAGTGCGCGATCCACGAGCTCTAGCCCCGAATGCCGTAGCAGCGCCGGAGCGGCGCCAGGCTGCAGCCGCAACCCCAGGAGATCGACCCGGCCGGTGGGACGGAGCTCGATGGCGCGGGTGGTCGGCCCCACGAGGAGCGCCTCCGGCTGCCGCTCCCGTCCGCCGGGTCCGCGGCTCTCGAACCGGTCGGCCAGATTGAAGATCAGCTCGGGACGCCCATCGGGCATCGCCCGCTGAAAGTCGGCTTCCGCCCCGGCCTCACCCTGGAGCATCCAGATGCGGTGCACCAGCGGTCGGAGCGGGGCGGCAGGCACGAACTCGCGGTAGCGCATTCGTCAGCCCGCCGCGGCACTCGAGACTTCGCGTTTCGCCTGCTGGTAGCCCATGCCCCGGAGGCGGATGATCCGCTGGTTGATCGGTGGATGCGAGGTCAGCACGTCGGCCAGCAACCCTTCGCGCGCGGAAAACATGCCCGGGTTCGGATCCACGATACAGAGATGGGCAGCCCCCCGTGTGATCGAGCGCGTCGGGCTCTGCGCGGCGTCGAGCTTCTCCAGCGCGCTGGCGAGCGCCAACGGATTGCGGGTGAACTGCGCCCCGGACGCGTCGGCCAGGAACTCGCGCTTGCGGCTCACCGCCATCGCCAGCATCCGGGAGATGACCGGCGCCACGATGAGGGTGAGCAGCCAGAGCGCGAGGACCACGAGCGCCAGCGGGTTGCTGTCGCCCTTCCCGCTGCGGCGCCCGCCGGAGCCACCGACCCGAACCCCACCCCGCATCATCCGGCCCGCGCCGTCCGACATCAGCGCGATCGCCCCCACCATGCCGGCGAGGAGGGTCATGAGCCGGACGTCGAGGTTCCGGATATGCGCCATCTCGTGGGCCACCACGCCCTGCAGCTCGTCCCGGCTCAGCGCCCGGAGCAATCCTTCGGTGACCGCGATGCTGGCCGAGGCCGGGTCCCGGCCGGTGGCGAACGCGTTGGGGTCGTCGTCCGGCACGACCCACACCTTGGGCTTGGGCAGCCCCGAGGCGATCGCCATCTCCTCGACGACATTCACCAGCTGCCGCTGCTCCGGGGTGGCCGGATCCACGATCTCCCAGGCGCCCGTGGCCCAGAGCACCCGTTGCGGCCCGTGCCGCCAGGAGTACCAGCAGATGCCGGTAGCGACGAGGGTGGTGAAGATCCCGATGAAGGGAATGACGTGATGATAGGACCCGGGTGGATGATCGGCGGTCAGCAACCCGAAGGCGAGGTCGCCGCCGAACCCGACCCAGGAGAAGAAGAGGATGAAGCCGATGACGAGCCAGGTCGAGCGGCGGCGGTTGGCTTCCTGTTGAGCGAAGAGGTTGGCGTCCTCGCTCACTGCACCGGCTTGTTGAACGAGAGATCGACCGTCGGCACCGCCCGCTCGGCCGCGTTCTCGATCTCCCACAGCTCGGCGGGCTGGGCCTTGGCGAGGCCCGCCACCAGCAGGGTCGGAAAGGTGGCCTGCTTGGTGTTGTACTGCGTCGCCGTGTCGTTGTAGAGCTGCCGGGCGAAGCCGACCTTGTTCTCCGTGCTGGTGAGCTCTTCCTGCAGCTGCAGGACGTTCTGATTCGCCTTGAGGTCGGGATAGGCCTCGGTGAGCGCGAACAGCCGGCCGAGCGCCTGGGTGAGCTCGCCCTCCGCCTGGGCCGTCTGCCGCACGCCGCTGGCGCTCACCGCCTTGTTCCGCGCCGCGATGACCGCCTCGAGGGTGCCCTTCTCGAACTCCATCGCTCCCTTGACGGTATTGACCAGGTTCGGAATCAGATCGTGCCGGCGCTTGAGCTGGACGTCGATCTGCTTCCAGGCGTTGGCGACCTGATTCTTGAGCGCGATGAGGCCGTTGTATGCGCCGATGACCCACAGGACGACGACGGCGATGACGACCAGCAAGACGATCGTGGCCATGGACGGACCTTCCGTGCGGTGGGGGAGATCAGGAGACGATGAGCGCCGAGAGCGCCTGGCGGAACGCCTCGGCGATGGCGGTGGTGTCACCGTTGAGACGGATGGCGGGGTGCTGCTCGTCGATGAGCACCTCGATGCCGGGGGCCACCGGGATCCGGCGGCAGACCGATCCCACGGCCGCCGCGCCTTCCACCGGGGCCAGCCAGCCCAGGACCGCGCGCCCAACGCGGCCGCGGCCCGTGCCGGGGCCCTGCAGCAGGGGAAGCCGATCCGGCCGGGGAAGCCCCGGTCCGATGGCCGTGGCCACCCGACGCTCGATTACGTCGCCGGTCAGTCCGGAGAACTCCCGCGTCAGCGCGTCGAGCGTGGCGCCCTCCATCTGCCGCAGCTTGATGGCGAGCACCTGGAGCAGATGGCGGTAGGAGTAGACCGCGGCCGTCCCTCGGCCGTCGGGGGGGCTCACCAGGTTTCGGGCCACGTAGAAGCGGATGGTCCGCTCGCTCGGCCTCGCCCGCGCGGCTGCGTTGAGGGGCACCACTCCCGAGGCGTCGAGGATGCCCGCGGCGAGGGCCGCGAGGTCCCGGAGGCCCCAGGGGGCCAGGTTGCGATATTCCCTCAGGGTCGTGAGCGCGTCGGGAGGTGCCGACAGGGTAAGGCCCGCGGTCATCCGCCGTTCCGTTTACGCTGCTGTCCGCCCTCTTCAGCCGCCGTCAGCGCCGAACAGATCGACGTGGACAGGACGTCGAGAGTGAAGGGCTTCGAGAGGACCGGACAGCGGCGCAGGTCCGCCGGCCAGTCGGCCTTGACCGCCCACGGATCCCCGGTCATGAGGATGACCCGTCCCGCCAGCCGAGGCCAGCGGCGGACCAGCGCGAGGAAAAAGGTGTCGCCCGACATCTGCTGGAGATGGATGTCGAGCAGGACAAGATCGTACTCGCCGGCGTCCAGCATCTGGTACGCCAGGTGAGCGTCGCCGATGGCGACCACGTCGTACTTGAGGCTGCAGAGGGCGCGTTCCAGCGTCCGCCGCAGCGCCGGTTCATCGTCGACGACGAGAATCCGCGTCATGACGCGACCTGTCGCAGGGGGGTGAAATAGCGGTGAGTGACTGCCGCGAGCGCGTCCTCGGTGGACAAGGAGACGCGAAGCTCGCCCGCGGTCAACCCGAAGACGGCCCGCAGGTGCATCTGAAGCGTCTTGGTCTTGCTGTATCCCAGCTTGAGCGCCACATCCTCGACGGTATAGCCCGGGTCGAGCAGCAGCCGATGCGCATAGAGCAGTCGAATCAGCACCATCACGGTACGGGGCGACGGGAGCCCGACCTTGGTAAACCAGCGCTCGCAGGTCCGGCGCGTGAGGCGCGCGCGCTCGGCGAGGGTCGTCACGGTGGGCCCGTCCCCCGGAGCGTGCAGCATCGCCTCGAGCGCATCGTGCAATTCGGGCGGCAGCTCGCGGAAGGTCGGCTCCAGCGCCTGCATCACCTGCTGGGAGGCGCTCTCTTCCAGCTCGTTCAGGATCGCGCTCCGCAGGGCACCGGGGGCATCTTCGAAGCGGTGCACGATGACCTTCCGGATCCCCGCACGCCCTAACTGGAGCAGCACGCCCGCGTTGGCCGGCGTCAGGTCGGTGTAGACCAGGAGGGGGAGCGACGGAAAGAACTGCCTGAGCCGCTCTATCCCATGTGGCCGGGGCTCCCCGCTCCCTAGGAGGGGGTCCACGACGGCCATGTCCACCGGCTTCCCCCGGATGGCGTCGACCGCTTCAGGCCAGTTGCTGACCGAGACCCACTGGAACCGGTCCGGATCCAAGGTTCGGAGTCGGAAAGTGCGCTCAGCGGGGACGGCGGCCAGGAGGAGATGTCGCAAAACGGCCCCTAGTTGTCGCAAAAAGGACCTTATGACCCGAATACCCGTCCGTCAGATTGGCGGAACCCCCGGTGAGAACCGACAGCCTGAGAGGGTATCTGCATGACTCGCCGCGCTTCGAAGTGGATTGCGCTCGCGTCTTTGACCTTGGCCGCCCTGAGCACTGCCTGCGACCGGGTGGACACCACCGGCCCTTCCGATGTTACGCCGGCGTTCGAAACTCAAGGGGCCAATAACTAGGTTGTCTGCAGGGCGTATTGCCGGAGCCCAACGGCCACCTCCTGGACCACCGATGCGTTGCCCGGTTCATCGGCCAGGAGGGTCGGCTCGGGCTCGCGAGCCTCGCATTCACCGAGCCCGCTGATCGCGGAGTCGAGGCGGAAGTACCAGGCGTTCAACTGGTGGGTCTCGGCCAGTTTGAGTCCCGCGGTCAGTAGGTCCCGCGCACGTCCGAAACGGCCGAAGCGAGCCAGCCCGATTCCCGCCTTGTAGTGGAAATCGGCCGACATGCTCGGCGGCATCCGGTCACGGACATCCTCTGCCTGGGCTCGGCGCCGTTCGAACGCCACCTGGTTGCCTACCGACGACTCCAGCTCCATCAACTCGAGCACCGCGTTCGTGCGCACCATGTAGCTGGTGTTGGACTTCACCACGATCTCGAAGGCCAGCCGGGCCGCATCGTAGGCCCCGATCTGGCGAAGGCAGACGCCCAGGTCGCCGAGCACCCGCATCCGCTGCAGGGTGTCCTCGCTGTGCACAAAAGCCTGGTAGTTGGCCTGGACAGCGTCGACGCCCTGCCCCTGACTGGCGCAGACCGCCCCCAGATCGGCGTAGGCCATCGCCTGGACCTCGCGCAGGCCGAGCGCATCCGCCTCATCGACGACCGCTTGGACGCTGGTATGCGCGAGCGGAAGGTTGCCCTGGCCCCGGATGACGGCGGCCCGGCCCAGGCGGGCGCGCAGCATCGTCACCGAATCGCCGACGACCTGAGCCGCCGACTCGGCGGCCGTGTAGCAGGTCGTCGCGGAACGCCAGCGAGCCAGGAGGCGGTTGAGGCGGCCCGCGAACAGGGCCGTGGCGGCAAACTCCGACGGAGGGACGGCGACGCCGTGGGTGCGCGCGGCCAGCGCCAGGACGTCCAGCGCTTCCTCCAACCGACCCTCATGCTCCAGGAAGTAGGCGTACGCGGTAAGCGTCAGACGGAGACCGGGAGCCTCACGGCCCTCCGAGGGGATTGCGTCCGTGATGCCATTGAGGTGCGCGGCCTCGGGAGCGTCACCGGGGAGGTCCCGCATATGCCGGCGAACGGCCTCGAGCTGCCACTGGAAGCCTTCTCGCGACTCCTCGTCCTCCGACATGCCCAACAGCCGGTCCACGAGTCGAGCGACGACGTAGGCTCCGAGCGCTAGCCGCGCGGACCTTTCGCGGTCGCGCTCACGCTGACGCCTGGCGTTCTCCAGGAAAGCCGCGTACGTGAGGACATCCGCCGACGTCCCGAACTCACCGAAGAGCTGTTGGGCCGTAAACAGACGGTCGCATCCTTCCTGATGAAGGTCGCGGGGGTAAAGCTAGTATCGCCCGATGCGCCCCACCGCACAAGGGCGCACTTTCTTGCAGCCGTCCGCGCGAAAATGCTGACAAATTTTCGAGCATGCAAGCGTATGCTCGCCTCGTGCGATACGGCTTCACGCTCCCGGAAACCCTGCTGGTCCTGGCGGTCCTCGGACTGAGTCTTGGGATCGCCGTGCCTCGCATCTCGGCGCTGCGTGACAGCCTCACAGTGGAACAGGAAGCCAATCGGATTCTCGCAGCGCACCGTCGCTCGCGGGCGCTCTCCATCACACGCAGCCGCCCCGTGGTGCTCAGCATCGGGCCCGATTCGATGAGCATCCACATCGCGGGCGATGTCTCGGATGTCTGGGGTACTGGCGGTCCCGGCCCCTCGGGAGTAACGCTGGACGGCTCGACTCGGCGGATGACGTTCTCCCCGCTGGGCTACACCACCGGGCTCTCCAACGCCACCTTCACGTTGAGCCGCGGCGCGGCACGCCGTACGGTCGTGGTCTCACGGCTGGGGCGGGTGCGTCTGACCCGCCCCTGACCGCGTCACTGCGGAGCGAAAGCCAGATCGACGTGCACCTCGATGTCCTCCCCCATCTTGAGCACGCCGAGCATCTTGCTGAGCCCGCCGATCTGGTAGTCCTTCAGGTTGAGCGGAAACTCGCTCGTCAACCGAAGCCCGTTCTCCACCCGCCGTACCTTCGCGGGGAGGACCACGTCGCGGGTCACGCCGTGGATGATCATCTTCCCGGTCAGCTCCACGTCGGCCCGCTCCGGACCCGCCTCCTTGGGCGTCACCCCCGACAGCTCGAACCGGATCACCGGAAACTTGTCCGACTCCAAGGACTTGTTGAGATCCTTGTCCCGCTTGCCGTTTCCCGTGTCCAGGGACTTCACCGGCGCTTCCACCCACCCGCGCACCTCGGACAGCCCCGCGCCACCGGTCATCTCGCCTTTCACCTCCGAAGTGGTGCCGGTGAAATCGCCGACGGTCGCGTGTCCGTCGAAGCTCAGCGTGCCGGTGGTGACGTGGCCATTCGGAATCGTCCCGTCGAGCTGCGCGGCCGCGGGCGCCGGCCAGAGGTACAGGGGAGCGACAAGCAGCGGAATCAGGATGCGGTGCATGGTGCCTCTCCGGCGCATGCAGGGTCAATCGTTCAGACCGTACTTCCGGACCTTGTGCAGCAGGGTGGACCGCGAGATCCCCAGCAGTTGCGCGGCGCGACGTTTGTTCCCGCCAGTGTGTCGAAGCACCAAGGCGATGTGCCGCCGCTCCGCGTGGTCCAGCGATTCCGGTTCGGCCGGCTTCTCCGGTGCGAGCGCCTCGCGCAGCCGAGCCACATCCAGGTCGGGCCACCCGAGGTCGAGCATCAGGGTGTCGAAACCGGGCAGCGACAGCGCTTCCGCCGTGGCTTCGCCATCGGGTGCCGCCACCGCATGATGCCCCGCACCGCGCAGCAACCCAAGGATTCGCTCGCGGCGATCGGGGTCGCGCTCCAACACCAGGACATGGATCGGTGCCATGGCTCAAGGTAATGCGCGCCAAGCCGCCCGGGACAGGACGCCGGCCGACCTCAACCGCCTGGCGGTGGGCCAGCATGTCGACGGCCCTCTCCTCGTGCTTGCGGCGGATTCGCGCCACTACGGACAGGGAAAGGAATGCGTGGTGTTGACCCTGGGGAACGCGAGCGGCCGCATCGTATCCGCGCCGTTCTGGAACGGCCACGAATCGGTTGCCGGGATCCGTCGCGGTGACGTGTTGGAGGTCTCAGGCCAGGTGGGCCTGTACCGCGGACGCCGTCAGCTCGAGGTGACCACCCTTCGGCCCTGGCCCCCCGCCGACATCGACTGGTCGGTGCTGCTGCCGTCCGCCGGCGATGTCACTCCGCACTGGCGCCAGATCGACGCCTGGCGCGCCGGTATCCGTGGCCGCAGGCTTCGCGGGCTCCTCGGTCTCTTCTACGACGACGCGGAGTTCCGGCAGCGGTACGCCCAGTGTCCGGCCAGCACGGCCGGTCACCATGCGGAGCTCGGCGGGCTGCTGAGGCACACCCGCGAGGTCGCCGCGATCGCGGTCGCCATCGCCTCAACGTGCGGCGCCGATGCCGACCTCGTCCTCGCCGGCGCGCTCCTGCACGACATCGGCAAGCTCGAGGCGTACTCGTGGAGCGGGGCGTTCGAGACGACGGATCGCGGCGCGCTGCTCGGCCATGTCGCGCTGGGGCTGCTCATGCTGGATCGGCGGGTGTCCGCCCAGGCCGAGCCGCCCTGCAGCGAGGAGGAGCTGCTCCTGGTCCAGCATCTCATCGGCTCCCATCACGGCAAGCTGGAATTCGGCGCGACGGCGCCGCCGATGACGCTGGAAGCCGAGATCCTGCACTACGCCGACGACGCGAGTGCCAAGTCCGCCAGCATGGCCTCGGCGCTCGCGGACGCGGAGAACTTCGTGGCCGGCGCGCCACTCAGCCATCGAGCCGTGTGGCAGCTGGACCGGCGGCGGGTCTACCGGGGGAAAAGTGATTGGGGATGAGTGAAGCGGAGAGAAAAAAGAACGGCCGCCTAGTCGTGGCTAGACGGCCGTTCCGCGATTGGACTACCCAGGGTCGAAGCATCGCTGCTTCATTCTTCTTCTACCTGCCACCGGTTGGCTGATTCGCCGCTCGGGAGGGCGCGGTAGAGCCCTGGCTTTGATCCCCAGGCCGAATGGCCATCCTGCCTGGTTCGTCCATTCGAGCGCTGCGAGTCGGATCGGGTCGCGGACCGACCTTTCGCACTGCACCCCGAGGCGCTAGATCGGAGTGGGTGAAGCACGCGACTGGCTTCACCTGTTCGAGCCGGGGTGACCACCAGGATCACCGAAAGCCTGAGCCCTTGGTTGCGTCGGCCTTCTCCCCCGATATCCCGCTCAAACCCGCCCCATGGCCGCCACTGTGACTCGGGGTCTCAGCACGTATCCAGCGAGGCGCGTGGAGAATAAGATAGGCACCCGCGCAAACAGCGCAAGTGCCTGATTTTATTCGGGTTACGCCACCGAAGATCACAGATTTTGTGGAAAGCTAAGCCCCACTCCGAACGTCGCCTACCGCTTCCATCCACATGTTTGTGGAGATGTGAATCAACAGATTCGACGTGATTTTCGGACGGCGGGTCAGCTTTCCAGCCCGACCTCGATGTATGGATACGAGCCGTCCTCGTCTGCCGAGGAGAAGAGACATCCCGCGGCACTGGCGGCAAACCAGCCGCCCACGAGAGAGCGAGGTCCGTCGAGCTCCTGAATGATGGGACCCAGCCAGCGACGCAGATGGCGGATCTCCGGAGCGCGCCGGCCGAGCAGAGCCAGCAGGGCGCCGGCACCGGCGGTCGCGCGAAGGAAGTGCGCCAGCGCGTGCGCGCGATGGGTGAACTCGACCGCCTTGACGCCCGGCTCGTCGAACAGGATCGCGCCCTCGAACACGTCCATCGGTGGCGCGTCCAGCCGCGGACCCAGGTAGACGAACCGGCGTCCATCCTGCGACTTCCGCTCGATCACGGCCGCCGCGGTCTCGCTGGTGAGCCGCGCGGCGTGGAGCATGTCGTCGTCGAGGAGGATGCCCACCGCTCCGGTCCACTCGAGCGCGGCGAGTGCGTTCTCCACGGGGCACCCGAGGGTATCATCGAAGGCCAGCAGCCGCGGTGCCTCCCCCGCCCGCAGCACGAAGTGCGAGAGACCTTCGGCGCGATCGTTGAACGTGCGAACGACGAGGGTGTTCGGGGAGGTCATAGGAGAAATATACGTCGGCCGGTCGAGGGCCGCTGTGGGGACCGGAGGGGACGCTAGGTCGGCGGTACGTCCGCACGTCATCCCGAGCGCAGCGAGGGACCTTCTCCGCGGGGTCGAACCCCAGGTGAGAAGGTCCCTCAGTCGCTTCGCTCCTTCGGGATGATGTACGTGCTGCGCTCGGACGAACCGTTGGTCCGTCATCTCCCCGTAGCGCCGTCCCGCCGTGCTACGGCGTCAGCTCCGACTTCGACTCCACCCGTACGACCCACAGCCCCGTATTGATGTCCGGCGCGTAGATCAGCCCATTGCGATAGAGGGCACCCCACGTGTTCGGCGCGTTGGGCCGGACTCCCTGCCCGTCTGCGGTCACGACGTGGGCGATCTCCCGGCCCTGGCGCAGGAGATCGCCGCGCAGCTCACCGGAGATGTCCACCACCCGAAGTCCGCCCTGGTAGTCGCCCATGTAGAGCGTGTCGCCCGCGACCCAGACGTTGTGGGCGCCGCCGTCCTTGGGTTCGTAGTAGGCGACCGCGCGCGGCTTGGTGATATCGGAGACATCCACCACGTGCAGCCGGCCGTAGGCTCGGCCCAGGGCGACAACCCCCGACGCCCTCGGTATTCCGCGGCACCGCCGAGAAGACTTCGTCGCCCACGAAGACGTACTTGCCGTGACGCCACGCGGTATGCGCGCCGCGGATGAACCCGGGGCCACCCACCGCTTCGACTTCGCGGTACAGCGCGTCGAGATCGTACTTGTACTGGGAGACCAGCTTCGGGTGCTTCGGGGCTGCCGCCCTTCATGCCGTTCCCGACGTCGAGGATGATGAGCCCGTCGTTCCAGTAGCTGAGATACGCGAGCCCATCCTGCACATCCACGTCGTGCACGTAATTCCCCGCCTTGCTGGACGGCGTCTCCCACCGCGCCACCTGCTTCGGATGATACGGGATCGCGGATGTCGATCACCCGCAGCGAGCCCGTGGCGTCGTCGGTGAGATAGATGTAGCCCTTGTAGATGAACGTGCTGTGCACGCCGCCGGTCACCGTCTCGGTGAACTCCGCGATCGGCTTGGGATGCGCGGGATCCTCGAAGGACAGGATCACGATCCCGTTCTTCCGGGTGGACGCGTTCTCGCGGGTGAGCACGCCGAACTTTCCGTCCTCGGTGGTCATGAGATCGTTGATGTGCCGCGCGTCCACCACCACCGAGTCGGTGATCGCCGGGCGAGTCGGATCGCCGAGATCGATGGCGTACGCCTTGTCGCCCATCGTGGTCAGGTATCCGTAGCGCCCGCCGGGATGCAGCCAGAACTCCGCCGCGTTGACCGGCAGCGAGAGCCGGCCCACCAGCGTCGCGGGACGACGGACGTCGCGCGGCCGGACCTGGACCGACGCCTCGGCGGACTTGCCGGCGAATGTCGCCACTACCCGGTAGGTGCCCGGCAGATCGGCCACGAAGGTGCCGTCATGCTCGACCTGCGCGTTGCCCGGGCTCAGGCTCCATTCGGGCATGGCGTCGGCGACCGCGCCGCCCGAGCTGCTCTGGGCATGAAACGCCAGCCGGAGAACGTCGCCGGTGCGAAGAGAGGCACTCGCCGGCTCGAGCCTGACCGCGCTGACCGGATTCGCCGCGACGGTGATGGCGAGAGCCTGCGTCGCGCGCCCGGCCTTGGCGGTCACCGTCGCCCGGCCGGGCTTCCCCGCGATGAGGCGACCACCGGGCGCGACCGCGACCACGGCCGGCGCGTCGGAGGTCCACACCACCTCGTCCTGGCGGCGGTCGCCGTCGGGAGAGAAGGGCTCGGCAACGACGGTCACCGATTGTCCCGCGTAGAGCCGAGACACCGCGGGCTCGACCGCGATGCGGCTCGCCGGCCGCGGCAGGATGGTCACCCGGGCGAAGGCCGTGGTCGGGCTCCCTCCCGCGCGCGGGGCGACGAGGGCGCTCACCGTCATCGATCCGACCGAGCCGGCCGACACCAGACCGGTCGAGTCGATCTTGCCCTCGAACCTGCCACCCGCCTGGAACCATGCCACGGTCACGTCGCGCATCCGACGGCCGGCGGAGTCGGTGGCGGTCGCGACCAGCCGTACGGTATCGCCGACCTGCACGGCCACTTCCGCCGGCTGAATGGTCACTTTCGCGATGCCAGGCGCGCGAGCCGTCACGGCTTGCTGTTGTTGGAGCGTCGCGAGCAGGACGAGAGCATGAAGCATGGATTCCTCGGGAGTGGGATTCGGAGACCGCCAAATCTACTCCGCGGGAAGCCGCTCCGCCGCCCCGTTGCCCTCGGAATGGCCCACTCGCCGACCGCGGGCTACCTTTCCCTGTCCAGCGATACGGAGTTCGGAGACTGCCATGCGCGTGGAGTGGACGTCCTACAGCTCGCCGATCGGTGCGCTGACGGTCGTGGAGTGCGAGGCAGGCCCGCTGGTCGTCGAATTTCCGCACCGGGCGACGACGATCAAATGGGCGGTCCGGCTGCGCGCCGCCGTGCCCGAGCTCCACATCGGGCAGGGACCCTGCGGCGCGACCACGACCTGGCTGGACGAATACTTCGCCGGTTCCGCCCGGCCTTTCCCCTACCCCGATCATCTCAAGCGCTGGTTCGATCTCTCGCCGGCGCAGGTGGCGGTCTTCAAGACGCTTCGCCGGATCCCGGTCGGCGAGACCCGCTCCTACGACGACGTCGCCCGCGCGACGGGACTGCACCCGCGGCAGATCGGCTGGCTGGTGGCGGCCAATCATCTCGCGATCCTCATCCCGTGCCACCGAGTGGTCGGAAAGGACGGCAGTCTCGTGGGCTACGGCGGTGGGCTGGCCCGCAAGCGCTGGTTGCTGGATCACGAGCTGCGGGCCGCGGGCGTGGTGCTGCGCTAGCATCGGCAGGGTCGTAAGTCTTTGCGGAAGTGAGGCTTGTAACTGGGCCTGCCAGCCGGGTCCGCCGGCCCGTCGTTCCCGCCGTCTATATTGACAATTGCCAGTCCGCGCACGACCTTATTCCATGCCTCGCGCGGTAACACCCTCGCACTAACGAGTCTTCGCTGCCGGTCGGACTTTAAGAGTCCGGGCGGCTTTTTTCATTGGGGCCTGTTCGCCCGGCCACGAGGGCCGGGAGTTTCCCCGGAGCCCGCGGGCTCCCTTTTGAAGAGGTTGCAGAAATGGCGAAGGGCACGGTCAAGTGGTTCAATGATGCGAAGGGGTTCGGCTTCATCGCGCAGGACGGGGGCAAGGACGTGTTCGTGCATCACACCGCTATCGTGGCCGAGGGCTTCCGCTCGCTCTCCGAGGGCGACAACGTGGAGTTCGAGGTCGTCGAGGGGCCGAAGGGGCTCCAGGCGTCCAACGTCCGAAAGGTCTAAACCCGTAACCCCGGCGCTCCGCGCCTTTCCCAAATCGACGCAGAGCCGGCAGCATCAGGGTCCCCCGCCCGTGCGGCGGGGGACCTTCTTCACCTACGCCCATTCGTCCGAGGTCCGCTTGATCGCGCTCGCGCTCAGCCTGCTGGTGGTCGCCACACCGGTCCGGGGCTCGGTTCTCCCCGACACGTCGGCGCTTCAGTTCCACGGGTTTCGCGCCGGCGCGCGGCTGGACGAGATCGACGCCCGTCTGCGCCACCTCGCGGGCGGCTCGCTCCACTGCGACGGGGCCAAGGCCGACCGTCGGGTCTCCGAGTGCCGCGGCAAATTCTCCGATCCCGAGCTCGGCGGGACGGTAGATCTGTGGATCTCCGCGATCGACAGCGTAGCCGGCATCATCACCATCTCGCGCGGACTCGACTCGAGTCAGCTCGACCGCTGGCGCGACGGTATCGTCGCCAACTACGGCCAAGTCGGCGCCCGCGCGCAGGGAGCGCAGTGGATGATGCAGTGGGTCCGGCGCGGCCGGATGCTTCGCCTCACCTGGCGGGCGGAGAAGGGGGCGAAGGTGGCCTCCGTGAGTCTGGTGGATGGCCGAGTCCTGGACGCCTGGGGACGGAGTCGCGCGCGCACCAAGCTGGTGCTCGGCGACAGCACTACCGGCTAGCGGAGCCGGACCAGAAAGCTTCCCTCCCCATCCTCCAGCATGTAGTCGCGCACGACGCGACCGTCGTCGCGCAGCGTCCGAAGCAGACTCCTCACCCGCGTGCGGACCGGCGCGCCACCGCCACCTCTTCCCCTTCCCGTAATCAGCCGCACTACGCCGCCCGGCCGCGCCTTGGCCTGCGCCCGAAGAAAGCGCTCGGCGTTCGCGGCCGCGTCCGCCACGGCCTGTCCATGGAGGTCGAAGGTCAGGTCCGCAGGCTTTTCAGTCCAGTCCAGCATCGTTCCCCCGCGTCCGACCTGAGTACGTAATTTGCACTTTTGCCGGTGCCGCCCTTCCAGCGGATGACCTAAACTGTTTTCCGTAAACAACTTGTGCTACTGCTGGCAATCCGACGTCAGCCCGGAGCGCGCCTTGGCATTGTTAGAGCGTGTGACGCTATTTGCCCGCCGCAGCACTAGCGGGTTTTCTCGTCGCCCTACTCTCCGCTTGCGGCGCTACCGAGAGCGGACCCATCCGCATCGGCGTCGCGGGCTCGTTCAGCGATCCGATCGGGCTGCCGATGAAGCTCGCCGCCGAGCTGGCCGCGGAGGAGATCAACGCCGACGGGCGGGATCAACGGCCGGCCCATCGAGCTGGTGGCCCGAGACGACTACGCCGATCCCGACTCCGCCGTATTCATCGCCAACGATCTGTACGAGACGGGCGTGACCGCGGTCGTCGGGCACGTGTTCTCCGGGCCCACGCTCGCGGCGGCGCCGGTCTACAACGGCGGCCCCGATCCCGGTGGTCGCGATCTCGCCCTCGTCTTCGTCCCCGGAGGTCTCCAGCGCCGGCGACTACACCTTCCGGATCTGCCCGAGCGACCTCGCCCACGGCGCCGCGCTGGCCCACTGGACGTATCAGCGGCTCGGCTTTCGTCGCGGCGCGGTGCTCTATCTGAACGACCAATACGGTCGAGGCATCCGCCAGACGTTCGTCCAGGAGTTTACCCGGCTCGGAGGTGAGGTCGACGCGATCGATCCTTACCTCGGCGAGCAGGCCCGACGTCGGCCCCTACCTCGACCGACTGGTCGCGCGATCGCGTCGAGTTCCTCATCGTGGCGGGCAACCGGGGCGAGGCGGAGGAGATCATCCGGCAGGCGCGGCGGCGCGGGTTGACGATTCCGGTGCTCGGCGGCGACGGGCTCGAGGGGATCCACGAGGCCGGCGCGCTGGCCGAAGGCGTCTATCTCTCCTCGGCATACTTCCCGACGATCGCGACGGACGCCAACCGTCGGTTCGTGGAGGCCTATCATCGCAAGTACCCTGACGCCGGGAATGCCCAACCAGCCCGCGGCGGCGACGTATGACGCGCTCTACCTCCTGCGCGATGTCATCGCCCGGTCCGGCGCGAGCCGCGCGGCGGTGCGTCGCGCCCTCGCCGGAGTCGGCTCGGCGACGGCGCCGTACGACGGCGTCACCGGCACCGTCGCCTTCGACGCGTCGGGCGACGTCCCCAACCAGAACGTCTACATCGGACAGGTGAAGCACGGCGCGATCGACGTGGCGGAGGCGCAGTGAACTTGATGCAGAGTCTTCGCAGCCGCGTGATCGCCGGGATGGTCCTGCTGATCGCGCTGGTGTTCGTCATCGCGCTTCTCGGCGTCAACTCCATCCGCTCGCTGGGGCGCTCGGTCGATCATGAGCTGACGCTGCTGCTCGAGAGCACCGACCTGGGGAACGGCCTCGTCTCCTCGGTCGCCTCCGAGATCCGCTCCGCGGAGCAGTACCTGGTCCGGCCATCGGACCGGCTCCGCCTTCAGATGCTGGACGAAGGCGACTCCGCCTATGCCGTCCAGCGCCGCTATCGCACGCTGGCTTCGCTCACCACGGCGGATCGCTACATCGTCAACAAGATCGCGGACAACCAGGCGCAGATCGAAGTGGCCTACGCGATGGCGCGTGCGCTCACCGACCTGGGCCGGGCGGAGGACGCGCGGCGGCAGGCGGATCGGGCCCGGGCTCCGTCCGACACTCTGCTCGGAGACGTCCGCGCGCTCTCCCTGGCCCAGACGAACCGCGCGATCGCCCGCGCGGCCGACCTGCAGCGGCAGGCCGACCAGCGCCGCCAGACGATGTGGCTGCTCTTCTTCGTGGCGCTCACCATCGGCGTGTGGATCGCCATCTGGACCGTTCGCATGGTGGACCGTCCCCTGACACAGCTCATCGGGGCCGCCGAGCGGTTCGGGGCGGGAGATCTTCGACCGGTGCAGCTGAGCCGAATGCCGACCGAGCTCGAGCGCCTCTCGCGGGCCATGGACGACATGGGCGGACGGCTGCGCAACGTGGTGGTATCGGTGGTCGGCGAAGCCAGTCAGATCGGCAACAGCGCGACCGACTTCTCCGCGATGAGCGAGCAGCTGGCCGCGAGCAGCGGCGAGATCTCCACGGCCATGGTGAAGATCGCCTCGAGCGCGGAGCAGCAGGTTCGGGGCATGGAGAAGGCCGACGCCCTGCTCGGGAGCCTCCGACAGATCGCGGAGGCCAACGCCAAGGCCTCGGCGAGAGTGGCCCAGCTGGGCGACCGGATTCAGGAGCTTGCGGCGCACCACCGCGCCGATGTCGCGGCGGCGGGGCAGAGCCTGCTCGACGTGCGCGAGGTCGTCCGCACTTCGACCCAGCAGGTACAGGAGCTGGCCCGTCTCTCCGAGCCGATCACGGCCTTCATCGACCTGATCAAGCAGATCTCCAGTCCAGACCAACCTGCTGGCGCTCAACGCGGCGATCGAAGCGGCCCGCGCCGGCGAGCACGGGCGCGGCTTCGCGGTGGTGGCGGAGGAAGTGCGCCGCCTGGCCGACTCCAGCGCCACCGCGGCCGAGGACGTCGCCAAAACGGTGAAGCACATCCGCACCCAGGTCCGTGGAGTGTCCCAGACCATGGAGCAGGGCTCCGTCAAGGTGCAGGGGATCGAGGGAGTGGCCGTGGCGGCGGCTCGGGCCCTGGAGGAGATCTCGACCGCGGTCGAGGAAGTGCACAACGCCGCGGAGGAAGTGGAGCGGGAGGCTGCCGCCAACCGCGCGATCGTCGAGCAGCTGGGGGAGCGCACCCAGGAGGTGAGTCAAGCCGCCAGCGAACACGCCTCGGCGAGCGAGGAGGTCACGGCGGCCGCCGAGGAGCAGAGCGCGAGCACGGAGGAGATGGCGGCGGCGGCAGGCGACCTGCTCCAGGGCGCGACGCGGTTGACCGCGATGATGCAGGAGTTCAAGACCTAGGAGGAGTTTCCCGGTCCACTGCATTTCACCACGAATCAGCCCGGAAACAAAACAGCCCACCCGAAATCGGGTGGGCTGTGTGACGCTTGCGAAGACTACCGCCGCTTGGTCTTGGCCGCCTTTTTGACGGTCTTCACCTTCTTCACCGCCTTGACCGAGCGCACCGTGCGCGCCTTCGGGCGGGTGGTCCGGGCGCGGTGGGCCTTCTCCCGATCGGCCGCCCGGTCCAGCCGCTTCTGCTGGGCCGCGTGGACTTCACCGAGAATCCTGTCGCCCTCGTCCTGCGCCAGCAGCCCGCGCCGGGTGGCGTAGCGGATGAGCTCGTCGGCGTCCGCGATGTTGAACTCCGTTAAACGAGCGGCGGACCGGATGACGCTGCCTAGCGCATCCGCCACCGGGCTCCGCAGCACGTTGGCGATCCCCGGCAGGGTCTCCAGCAACGTCGAGATCTGTGAACCGCCAAGTTCCGACACCACAATACCCTCCTTCACTACGTGTCCAACTGCCCGAGTCGCTGGTCCGTGACTGTCCGAATTCTCGCACGGGTGCGGGGCAAGCGCTAGTAGTACAATATACTACTACTATACATAGGTCAACGAAACGGCCCCGACCCTGGGGTCGGGGCCGAGGACCGATCAGAGCACTAACACGCAGCCGGCACCCTACTTCACCCGCAGCTCCCCGCGCATGTCGTAGGCGCGATGGGGCAGGCAGAAGAATGGGTACGCGCCTGCCGGTAGCGCCGGAACGGTGATCCGGTACTCCGCTCCGTTTTCGGTCAGTAGGGGACTGCTGAGATCGGCCGACCGGTGCGGCATCGCGGCATTCAGCGCCTCGCGGGCACGTGGAGAAAGGCCCTTGGCCTCGAACACGATGCTGTGGGGCGCGCCGTTGACCAGCTTGAAGACGACGACGTCGCCGGCACGGGCGGTGACGGTCGCCGGCGTGAACGTGTACTCGCCTTTGTCCGTGTCCACCTCGAGCCGCACCTCGTGAGACGCCTGCGCCTCCAGCTGTGCTGCCCCCAAACCGACGAGCAGTGTAAATACGGCTCCAGCAATCCGTATCAGCCGATGCATCGCACCTCCGCGAACCTTTGCATGCCCGAAGCAAAGCCGGTAAATTGGGACAGAGGCTGGGGTAAGCCAAAGTCGTGCCATCGGACCCCGCCGGAAGGGCAGTATCGTGGGACGCAGGGGAGTGAAAGAGTACCGGGCGCCCGAGGCGCTGATTCTGATCGCCGCAGATCGGGACCAGAAACCGTTGGTCTGTCCTTCCTGTGGTTCTACCGAAGTCGAACGAACTCCCATCAGAACCGCCGAAGACCTCCAGGGGGGCCGGGTCACCCTCCATTGCAACGCTTGCTCGCGCACCGCGGCCTACATTCCGCGAGCCGTCAGCAGCGCCGCGCTGCCAGAAGCACCTCGAACCCACCACTAGTCCCGCGGGCTCAGTGCGGCGCCGAGAAGATCCTCCCCCATCTCACGGCCGTGAGAAACGGGATCGAGCGCCAGCTGTTCGGATCGTAGCTGAAGTACACCACCAACGGCCGTCCCCGCACATTACCTCTCGGCAGGAAGCCCCAATATCTCCCGTCGTATGAGCTGTCCCGGTTGTCCCCCATCATGAAGAACGAATCGGCCGGCACGACGATCGGCCCCCATTCCTGCAGGTCGGGCTGATAGCGCGCGGTGTCGCGCTGCACCAGGTGAGGCAGCTGCCACTCCCGCATCTTGGCGCGCTGGATCGGATCCTCGGAGCGCGAAAGGTCGGAATGTACGGCGTAGGGCTCGTCAACCAGCTGGCCGTTCCGGTAGAGCTGGCCCTTCTCCATGTAGAGCGTGTCCCCGGGCATTCCGATCAGCCGCTTGACGACCTTGAGCCCTTCTTCCTCCACGGAATCGAAGACCAGGATGTCGTTACGCTGGGGCTCGCGGACGGCGGGCAGGCGGGTGCGTATGATCGGGACCTCGGCGCCGTAGAGCGCCTTGTTGACGAACAGGAAGTCGCCGATCAGCAGGGTGTTCTCCATGCTGCCGGACGGGATCCGGAACGCCTCCACGAGAAAGGTGCGGAGGAAAAACCAGACGACCAGTGCTACCGCGATCGACTTGGTCCACTCCCAAAGCCAGGTGAACAGGGAGCGTGTGTGTGCTGCGGTACCTGAGGTCATTCGCCGTCCGGATGAGGTTGGGGCGCTGGGAATATAACGGGGATTTCGGGGGTCAGGCCGCCTCGCGGATCGCCTCCAGAACCTTACCGGGATGGGCGGCCGCGTTGGCCACGCGGGCCCAGTGCCGGCGGACGCGGCCATCCGGACCGATCCACACCGTGGATCGGATGACCCCCACGACTTTCCTGCCGTACATGGTCTTCTCTCCATAGGCACCGTACGCCCGCATCATCTCATGGCCCGGATCGGAGAGGAGGGTGAACGGCAAGCGGTACTTGGCGGCGAAGCGCCGGTGCGACTCCGCGTCATCCCCCGACACGCCGAGCACGACCACACCGAGCGACTGCAGCTCGTCCCAGGCGTCCCGGAAGCCGCAGGCTTCCTTGGTACAACCGGGTGTGTCGTCCGCGGGATAGAAGTAGAGCACGACATGCTTGCCGGCGAAGTCGGCGAGCGACACCTTGCGCCCCTCGCTGTCGGCCAGGCTGAACGGTGGCGGTCGGTCACCGGCTTGAAGCATCGAAGTCCTCCGCGTCGACCCGCACTCGCTGTCGCGATCGAAGTATCGGGTATTCGTGCCCCGCGACCAGGCGCCCTTCCAGAAAATTCCAGGTTGGTCACGCCGTCCTCGGACGCGGGCTCGAGAAGGTAGGCCGCGAGCAGACCGAGCGGCTGATCGGTGGACACGAGAAACCATCCCGGCCCGGCATCTCCGGTCGAGCCGGTGCGCCAACGGCCCTCAAGTCTCGTGGGTCGGTGTCCCTCGAACTCCTCGCCGGCAACGACGCTATCGATGGTGAATCGCTCGACTGCTCCGCGCCAGCCGGCGGTGAGTCTCTTCACCTGGACGCCCTGACGGCGGAGAAGGAGGGTCACCGGCTCAAGGACCGGCGGGAGCAGATAGGCAGCGGGACGGGCCTCCCGGCGGGCGGGCGTGAACCGATCGTACACCGGCATTCGAATGGTACGGAAGACCCCCGTGCGCCGCCGGCGGGCGTACATGCCGGTTCCTTCGCCGGACTCATCGGTCAATTCGGCGATGACGTCCTGCCACACGGGGGCCCCGAGCGTCGAGCGGACCGTGACCGAGTCGCCTCGCAGCCGGTCCGAATCGCGGGTCACGTTGTGGATCGTCACCCGTTCCTCGGCCGCGAGACTCAACAGCTCCCGAACGAAATTGTACGTCACCGAGACCCTGGACCCGAAATCCGCGTTGCTGTAGGCCTCGCTCAGGACGGAGAGTCGGCCGCGCATGCCGACCCAGTTGGTGCCGAACCGTGGCCGGGGATCATAGGTCTCCCATCCCTGTGCCAGCGAGTCCGGATCCTGATTCCGAAAATTGCCGTACGAGAAGGTTCGCTGCGCGTGCCGACCGGCCATGCGCTCCCGCAGGGCGGGCAGAAAGTGGTCGCGCGCGTAGGTCGCGGCGGGCGTCTCGTTCGGGTTGAGACCGGGGGCGTAGGTCAGCAGGTAGCCATGGTAGCTGCCGTTGGTCGTGTGCAGGTCCACGAAGATGTCCGGGTCCCACGCGCGCAGCAGAGCGGCGGCGCCGCGCGTCTCGGGCGCCTCCATCTTCACGTAGTCGCGATTGAGGTCGAGCCCCGCGCCGTTGGCACGGCGCCCGACCATCGCGGGCCCGTTCTGTCCGGGGCGATTCTCCTCGCCGCGCGCCAGGCGCTCGTTGCCATCGACGTTGTAGATGGGGACCATCAGCAGGACGACGCTGTCGAGCAGCGGCGCGAGGGAGCCGAGCGTGAGCTCGCGCAGCAGCGCCAGCGCCGCCTCTTTCCCCTCGACCTCCCCCGCGTGGATGTTGCCCTGCACATAAATCACCGGCTTCATGCTCCGCCGGGCCGCCTCGGGGTCGGCCACCAGAGGCCGAGAGGCGATGACGAGGGGGATCGGCTTCCCCTCCGGGCTCACGCCGAGCGTGTCCAACCGGATCCCCGCTCCGCGGTGGCGCAAGGAATCGAGAAAGCCGACGACGTCGGCGTAGGAGGAGGTCTCCCGGTACGCCGTGCGCTCGGCCCGGGTGGACTGGGCGAGCAGGCAGCGCGCTCCGAGGGACAGCGCGAGGAGAACGAGCGCTCGCAACCGCTAGCGCTGCTCGCCGCTGTCCGCGACCTGCGCGCCCGCCGGCGCGGACTCGGTTCCCCGCTGAGGCGAGCGATCCATGACTTTGGCGGCGACCGGCGCCCCTTCGGCCAGCCGTTCCTGGCCGCCGACGACCACCTGCTCGCCGGCTTCGACCCCACTCCGGGCTTCCACGAACCCCGGCGTGCGCACGCCGAGCTCGACCTGCCGGCGAGTCGCCTTCCCGTCGGTAGCGACCCACACGAAGTTGCTGCCCTGGAGCGGAAGCACGGCGTCCTCGGCGATGACCACCGCCTTGGGCCGCACCGCCGTTGCGAGACGCACCTCGATGAACATGCCGGCCTGGAGCTCGCGACGCGGATTCGGCACCTGGGCCTTGACCATGATGGTGCGGGCCGGGAGCCGCACGGTCGGATCCACGAAGTCCACCCGGCCGGTGAACTCCCTACCCGGCAGCGACGCCACCCGGAACGTCACGGCCTGCCCGACCTTGAGCCGCTCGGCATACCGCTCCGGCACCTGAAACGCGGCCCGCTGAGGCGAGACGGTCTGAATGGTGACGAGTGCCGAGCTGGTGGTCACGTAGTCGCCGAGGCTTATGGTACGCTCGCCCACGACCCCGGCGAACGGCGCTCGCACGACCGTCCGATCCAGCCGGACCTTCAGCAGCTCGAGCTCCGCGGCGGTGCCCCGCGACGTGGCCTCGGCCCGCTCCAGCTCGGCCTGGCTCGATGCCTTCTGCCCGAGCAGGTCGCGGGTCCGGGTGAGCGACTGTTGGGCCAGGTCGCGTTCCGCCTCAGCCCGGGCGACCTCCGCCTTGAGTTCCGCGTCATCGACCTTGAAGAGCGGGGTGCCCCGGCTTACCTCCGCGCCTTCCCGCACCAGGATCGCCGCGATTCGCCCTTCGATGTCGGGCCGGAGCTCGACCGATTGCAGGGCCTCGATCTCGCCGGTCGAGATGATGGCGTCCACCACGGTGTCGGCCCGCGCGACCACGACCTCGACCGGCATCGGCGGCGGCGCGGGCTGCCCACCTCCGCCCGGGGCCCCGCCGGGATCGTCCTTCTGGCCTCCGGCGCTGTCGCAGCCGAGGGCGAAGGCCAGCGAGGCTGCGAGTGAGAGAATCGGTCTCACGGGACATCCTTGATTGAAAAGAGTCTGCGGCCCAGGATGGCCTCGAGCCCAGCGAGTGAAAGCCGGGTCACATAGCGCGCCTGCACCAGGCCTGCCTCTGCCTCCGCCACGCTCACCTGCGCGTCCAGCAAGTCGAGGATGGTGCTGGCACCTGCCCGATACCGCATCTCCTGCATCCGGTAGTTTTCCCGCGCCACCGTCACTGCGACCCCCGCCAGCTCCGCCGCGGCCCGGCTGGTCTCGTAGGTGTCGTACGCGGTCGTGACGTCGCGGCGGACGACCCGCTCCAGGTCCTCGCGGATCGCGCGCGAGACGTCACGATTCACGCGGGCGCGGCTTACCTCGATCTCGCGCTGACCGTTGTTCCACAGCGGATAGGACAACCCGAACGTGACCGAGCTGATGTTCGACGCACCGGGGAATAGCTCGGTGTCATAGCGCTGGTGCAACCCGCCGATACTGAGCGTCGGAAGGTAGTCGCTCTTCTGCGCCTTGAGGTTGGCCTCGGCAGCGCGCTCGCTCGCTTGGGCCGCCCGATACTGCGGACCCTGGTCGAGCCCGATGCGCACTGCCTCCTGCATGGAAATCGGCAACGGCGGCGCGGCGGTCGTATCGAACGGCACGGCATCCATCGGCCCGGGCTCGCCCACCAGGCGACCGAGCTCGTAGCGCGCCGTGCCGAGCGCGTTCCGCTGGCGCAGGACCTCGACCCGGGCGCGGGTGAGCTCCAGCATCAGTTGCAGGGAGTCGGTCTGCACCGCCGCGCCGGAGGCGACCCGGGCGCGCGCCACCTTGAGCCCTTCCTCGGCCCGGACGACCCGTTCCTCGGAGACTCGCGCCAGCTCCTGATTGACGAGGACGTCGTAATAGCCCGACTCCGTTTCCAGCGCCGTGCGGAACCGCTGTTCCAGCTCCCCCGCCTCCGCGGTCTCCAGCTCGGCCTTGCTTCGCGGCAGCTCCGCGAACTTCCGGAGACTGAAGATGTCGTAGTTGGCGCTCGCCGTCCCGACCACGAGGGTACTCGTGGGGTTGGTCGGGTCGGAGGGATTGAAGAAGCTCTGCGAGTACTTCGTCTCATTCAGCCCGAGGTCGATCGAGGGCACGAAGAAGGCGATGACGGCCGCCCGCCGGCCCCACTCGGCATCGTCGATCTGGCCGAGGGCGCGCACGTAGTCCGGGTCGAGCTGAGCCGAGCGGCGGATCGCCTCGGCGAGAGTGATGCGAGGCAGCGTGTCGCGGGGGTACGCCGATGGGAGCGTGGCGACGACCTGGGCCACGAGAAAGAGCGGTGCGATCACTCCGCCTCCCCGGCTGCGAGGACTGGTCTCCGCACAGTGGTGCGACGGGTGAGCCGCTCCCGCAGGCCGTCGAGCAGAACGTACGCCACCGGAACGACGAACAGCGTGAGGACGGTCGAGAAGAGCACGCCGCCGACAATGGCGTAACCCAGAGGGCGTCGGCTGATCGATCCCGCGCCCAGGCCTAATGCGACCGGCACCGCGCTGATGATCGTGCTGACCGAAGTCATCAGAATGGGGCGGAGCCGGATCCGTCCGGACTCAAGCACCGCGTCCGACGTGCCCAGCCCGCGCTCCCGCAACTGGTTGGTGTACTCCACTAGGAGGATCGAGTTCTTGGTCACCAGACCGATGAGAAGAATCATCCCGATTTGGCTGTAGAGATTGAGCGTGGAGCCCGTGACAAGCAGAGCGAGGAGCGCTCCGGTCACCGCCAGCGGCACTGACAACAGCACTGTGAACGGATGGAGCAGGGACTCGAACTGCGCAGCCAACACCATGAAGACCACAACCAGAGCCAAGCCGAACGCGAAGTAGAGCGAGGAGCCGCTCTCGTCCAGCTCCCGAGATTCCCCCGCCAACTTGGTGGTACTGCCGGCGGGGAGGACCTCTGCCGCCAAGGCATCTAAGGAATCGATGGCGGCGCCGAGCGTGAAGCCTGGTGCGAGGTTCGCTGTCAGGGTGAAGGATCGGACCCGATTGAAGTGGTTGAGCCGTAACGGGCCGACCCCCTCCTCCACTCGAGTCACCGCGCTCATCTGGATGAGCTGGTCGTTCCTGCCCCGGACATAGAGGCCGCTCATGTCGCTGGGTGTGGCGCGTTCACGCGGATCGAGCTGCACCACGACGTCATACAGCTTGCTGTTCCTGGTGAAGGTGGTGACCCGTCGTCCGCCCAGCAGCGTCTGGAGCGTTCCCGCCACGTCACCGACGGGCACGCCGAGATCTTCCGCCCGGTCGCGGTCGAAGCTCACGTTCAGCTCGGGCTTGTTCACACGGAGATCGGTATCCACGTTGATCAGCCCGGCGATCTGGCGGGCCCGGGTCACCATTGTGTCCATGCCCTTGGTGAGCGCTTGGAAATCCGGGTGCTGCACCACGTAGTTCACCGGGCTGCCCCAACCGAACGCCGGGGGGTTGTTGGCGAACGCGAAGATGCCGGGGATGCCGAAGAACTGCGGCTGTACCTCCTCGATCACGTCCTGCACCGACCGGTCTCGGTCGGCCCAGTCGGCCAGCCGGGTGAAGACGATTCCCCGGCTCGGTGACCCCATGAACCCGCCGGTGATGCTGAAATAGCTCTCCACATCCGCCGTCCGCCCCAGGATCGCCTCCACCTGCCGCTGGTAGCCATCGGTGTACTCCAGGGTGGAGCCCTCCGGTGCGAGCACGATGACGGGGAAGAACCCGCGGTCCTCGGGCGGAACGAACTCCCGCTCCAGCGAGCGGAATACGAGGACGGCCACCACCACCGTGGCAATCGCCCCGGCTACCACCAGCCAGCGGTACCCGAGGGCGGCGCGAAGCGTGCGCGTGTACCCGTGCGCTATGGCGTGGAAGCCCCGCTCCAGCGCCTGGTAGAGTCGTCCATGCCGCTGAGGCACGCGAAGGATCTTGGCGCAGAGCATCGGCGTCAGCGTTAGGGCCACGAAGCCCGAGACTATCACCGAGCCCGCGACAGCGATGCCGAATTCGTTGAAGAGCCGCCCCGTGTTCCCTTGCAGGAATGCCAGCGGCGTAAAGACTGCGACCAGGGCCACGGTAGTGGCGATGACCGCGAAGGCGATCTCCCGCGTGCCGTTTGTAGCGGCCGCCTCCGGCGCTTCCTTCAGCTCTTCTTGGTGTCGATAGGCATTCTCCAGCACGATGATCGCATCGTCCACCACGATCCCGATCGCCAGGGTCAGGGCCAGCAAGGTAAAGTTGTTGATCGAGAAGCCAAGGAAGTACATCACCGCGAAGGTCGACACGATCGAGGTCGGGATGGCCAGCGCGGGAATGATGGTAGCTCGCAGGTTGCGCAGGAAGATGAAAATGATCAGCACAACGAGGACGCCGGCCAACACGAGCGTGTCCTGGGCCTCACTGATGGACCGTTTGACGAAGATCGAGGTGTCGAAGCCCACCTCCAGCTTCACGCCCGCCGGAAGGTCGCGCTGAATGCCAGGAAGCGCTTCGCGGATCGCATCGGCCACGTCGATGAGATTCGCCTTGGACTGGCGAACCACCCCCAACGCGACGGCAGGCGTTCCATTGTACCGGAGCGAGCTCCGGTCGTCCCTGGGACCGAGCTCTACCCGCCCGAGGTCCTTCAGTCTGACTATTTGACCCGCGTCGTTCGGGACAACCAGCTCCGCGAACTCGATCGGGGTCTTGAGCTCGCCCAGGGAGCGCACCGAGAACTCCCGGCGGTCTGACTCGATCCGGCCAGCCGGGATCTCGATGTTCCGGCTCCGGATCGCCGCCTCGACATCCTGCACCGTGAGCTGGCGCGCGGAGAGCTGGGCCGCTGACAACCAGACACGCATCGAGTACCGTCGCTCGCCGGCGATGAAAACGCGGCCTACCCCAGGCAGGCTCTGCAATCGAGTCTTCACAATCCGGTCGGCGATGTCGGACAACCGGAGCAGGTCGTAGTTTTCACCCCCAAGCGCCATCCAGAAGAACGGCTGGGCGTCGGCCTCCTGCTTGGCAATGACCGGCTCCTCGATGTCCTGGGGCAGGCGTCCGCGCACGCGGGATACCCGGTCGCGGACGTCTTGGGCGGCGTCGTCCACGTCGCGATCGAGGGTGAACTCCAGGGTGATGTTGCTCTGCTCTTCGCCGCTGGAACTAGTGAGCGTGCGCACCCCGGGCACGGTGCTGAGCTCGTCCTCGAGTGGTTCTGTCACCGCCGACTCCACCACCTGGGGATTCGCTCCCGGCAGAACGGTGGTGACGGAAATGATGGGAGGATCCACATCCGGGTACTCGCGAACCGAAAGCTGCAGGTACCCTATGATGCCGAACAGTATGAGGGCGAGGCTCAGCATACTGGCGAGTACCGGGCGGCGGATGGACAAGTCGGAGAGCTTCATCGCAGGGCCCCTACAGGTAGTTGCGGCTCATACCACGCCGGCGCGCACGTCCCTCGTTCCCGGATGCGTTGCCCTACGCAACGCGGGGGCGAGAGATTCACCTACATCCATTACATTGGGGCTCCATGGCCATCAAGCTGACATCGCGCCAGCATGCCCAGCTCGAGTTCCTTCAAACCCTGCCGCCCAAGTTCCAGCGGATGCATGCGGTCATCGAGGAGATGACCGCCCTCCGAGCCGACGAGATCGTGGTGCGAGGCTTCGCCCGCCAGCTCGACGAGCTCAAGGCGAACGCCGCCGCGCTCAGCATCACGGGGCTGGCCGACACCGCCGGGCTCATGGGGACCATGGCCCGCCGGGGCGGCGGTCTTCAGGTGAAAGTGCGGGGCCTGCGGGAGTTGCTGGGGAGCCTCAAGATCAACTACGAGGCCGCGATGCGCTCGGCGTCCACCCCGGAGGCCCCTGACCAGGCCGAGGACGGGGCGAAGCCCGGTTCCTAGGCCTGGCCGCCTCGCCGACGGGCGAGGAAATGATCGATGACAGGACCCAGCATCAGGACGATCATCGCGTTCGCCAACCCGCCCACCAGCGCCGACACGAACGCGAGGGCAAACAGAATGAGCGACGCCCCGATCGTGGCGAGCAGGACTCCGAGCCAGTAAACCATGTGGGATCTCCGGGGAACCATGGCGGTAGTCGGGTCGTAGGTTAGATGCGCGCGACGCTTCCCGCAACCCGGCGCCGGCCGCTCCCTCTCGCCTCTGACGTGACTTTGACGGAACCATTTCACCGAGGTACCTGACATGCGCCTCACGTTGACCGCCACCCTGCTCACGCTGCTCGCCACGCCACTGGCGGCTCAAGCCGATCCGGACCGCGCCGTCGCCGGCGGCGGTGGCTCGCTGCCTGCTGGATGGGCGATGCGGGTGGACGGGAAGGCCGACACGAAGAACGTGAAGGTCGTCTCGATGGGCAAAGGACTGCACGTGACGCTGGGCCCCGCGATCATCCTCTACCGCGCGGCGACCCAGGGCAGCGGGCCGTTCCATACGCTCGCCACCTTCACCCAGACCAAGCCATCTACCCATCCCGAGGGATACGGCCTCTTCTTCGGCGGGAAGGATCTGGAGGGCGAAGGGCAGAGCTACACCTACTTCCTCGTCCGGCAGGACGGCTCCTACCTCATCAAGCGGCGCGATGGGGCCAAGACGTCCGACATCTCCAAGGGATGGACGCCCCATGCCGCGGTCAAGAAGCCGGACGCCAAGGGCAGCGCCACCAACCTGCTCGAGGTGGACAACAAGGTCGACCCGAGCAAGGTGACCTTCAAGGTCAATGGCCAGGACGTCTACACGACGGACGCCAAGGGCATCGACGTGGACGGCATCGTCGGCCTACGGGTCAACCACAACCTCGACGTGCATGTGGACGGATTCGACGTCCACCGGTAACCCTGATCAGCCCACCCGCAGCCCCTCGGCCTGAAGGACGCGGTCGGCCGCGTAGCTGACCACACCCTCGTCGTCGCGCACGAGGCGCTGCAGGGTGGCGTGCCCGGCGGGTGTGTCGGCCAGGCCGAGTGCGGTCACCGCGGCGAGCCGCTGTCCGGTCGTGAACCCGCGGAGGCGCAGCAGGCTGCGCTTGGTGAGCGCGATCGTGGCCAGGGCGGCGCAGGCCTCCGGCGTCCCGATGCGCCCGAGTGCCGTCACCATCGCCTGCCATGTCTCCCGGTCGCGCTCCTTCTCCAGGGCGGCGGCCAGCACCATCGCCAACGCCCCGCCTCGCCATTCCGTGATCGCCGCCGCCGCCGCCGCCCGTAGGTGGGGCGACCGATGCCGCAACGCCTCCCGAAGCGCATCGGCAGAGGGGCCGGCGTGCAGCTCGCCCAGGGCACGAACCCCTTCGTGCCGCACCAGCTCATCCGGGTGATCGAGTAACGGCCGGAGGAGCTTTACCGCCTCCGGCAGCCCCAGGCGTCCGAGCATGGCGGCTCCATGCCGCACTTCGTGACTCAGACTGCTTCGCAGCATCGGCGTCACCAGGCGGTAGGCGGAGGGAATGCGACCGACGACGCCGTAGAAATACACCCGCACTTCCAGCGCCTCGCCCTCCCGCAGGCGGTCGAGGATTACTTCGACAGCATCGAGCCCGATCCAGCGAAACACCTCCGCCGCCTGATCGCGGACCACGTAGTCGCGCTCGGCGAGGCCCACGAGAGCCTCGAGCACCGGCCGAGGCACCGCGCGACGGACCTGAACACTGAATGCGCGACGCTCCGCCTGGGGTACGCGAGGCGCGAGACGCACCAGGAGGTACAGCGTGTGAAGGGCGGCCTCCCAGTCGCTCGTCTGACAGGCCTGAGCCAGCGTGCTCTGGAGCCGGGCGGACGTCGTCCGCTGATCCTTGACCAGAAAGAGACGGCGCTCGCCCGTCACCCGCCGATCTCCGCCACGGCGACGCTCGAGGTCCGACCATCGGGCTCGGGTGGAGTGCCGCCGATCGTCGCCTCGACGGCGCTCGGCTCCCAGTCGGCGGTTGATCCCGGTCTCAGCGGGCAATCCACCCGCAGAACCACCGGGCGCCAGACCCCCGCCACCGCCGCCTGGCGGGTCCACTGGACGCGCCAGCAGGCGCACCCGCTCGACCTCGATGTTGGGCAGCGTCGGAATCGGAGTGACGTCGTGGGCCAGCGCGCGGGCGAACGACTGCAGCTCCTCCGGCGGGGTGCCGGCGGCCACGGAGAACGACTCGACCTGGCGGGCCAGCATGCGAGCCTTGAGCGTCATCTCACTGGGAATGGTGTGCCATTCCACGCCGGCTTCGATGCGCAGCGGACTGTCGGCCACGGCAGCGGCCGCCGCAGCGAGCGCCAGGTCCTGGGCCGCATCATTGCCTGGGTCGGCGCGAAGGAGCGCCACCAGGTCGCCGAAACGCTTGATGAAAGTGGATTTGGAATCCATGGAGATAGCGGCAAGGTGCATCCCGGGCGTCAACTTCGCAACTAGGGTCGCCAACCAATAGATTCTCACCATTCGCATGCCAGATCCCGGGCCGATTACCGACGCGCAGGAGCGGCTGGCCGCCGAGCTGGCCGACCGCTACCTGGTCGAGGAGGAGCTGGGGCGCGGAGCGAGCGCCACGGTATATCTCGCCCAGGAGCTCCGCCACGGACGGCGGGTCGCGCTCAAGGTCCTCCACACCGCGCTCGGGGCCGCGTTGGGGGTGGAGCGGTTCCAGCGGGAGATCCGTACCCAGGCCCGACTGCACCACCCGCACATCCTGCCGCTGTTCGACTCCGGCACTGCCGCCGGCCGCCTCTACTACAGTATGCCCTACGTCGGAGCCGGCTCGCTCCGGGATTGGCTCAAGCGGGCAGGTAGACTGGAAGTGCCCACGGCTGTGCAGCTTGCCACCGAAGTCGCCTCCGCCCTTGCCTACGCCCACGCACTCGGGGTCATCCACCGGGACCTCAAGCCGGAAAACATCATGCTCTCGCCCACGGGGCAGGCGATTCTGGCCGATTTCGGGATCGCCTACGCCGTCGAGGAGGGCTCGGCCACCACGGGCGACACCCCGTCGGGGCGGCTGACCGAGACCGGGATCACCGTCGGCACTCCGGCCTACATGAGTCCCGAGCAGGCGGCGGGCGATGAAGGCGTGACCGGCCGGAGCGATCAATACGCCCTGGCCGCCCTGGTGTACGAGATGCTGGCCGGCAGGCCGCCGTTCACCGGCCCGAACGCCCGCGCCATCCTGGCGCGGAAGCTCACCTCACCACCTCCGCCACTCCGGGAGGCGCGCCCCGACGTTCCGGCCCAGCTGGACGAGGTCTTGCTTCGGGCGCTGTCCCGGTATCCCGCGGATCGCTTCGACACGATGGAGTCGTTCGCCCATGCGCTGAGCGCGGCGGTCGGCGATCGCCCCACGCCGCTGCCCGTGCCGGTCGTGGCGCCCCCGTCGCGCTCCCGCCGTGTCCGGCCCGCTTTGGTCGCCATGGGACTTGTCGCCCTGCTCGCCGGCGGTCTCCTCACCGCGCGGTTGGCCTCGAGGCGGGCGCCGGCCGCTGCCGTCTCTTCGGCCGAGGCCGCCGACCGCGTGCTGGTAGTGCTGCCGTTCAAGAACCTGGGCGCGCCGACCGATCAATACTTCGCCGACGGGCTGACCGAGGAGATCACCAGCCGTCTCGCCAGCCTCTCCGGACTTCGCGTGATCAGCCGCACCAGCGCGGAGCAGTACCGCACCACCAACAAGGCGCTCAAGGAGATCGGTGCGGAGTTGGGGGCGGGATTCGTGCTGGAGGGGAGCGTCCGCTGGGAGCGGGCGGACAGCGGGCCCGGCCGAGTCCGGGTCACTCCCCAGCTCATTCAGGCCGCCGACGACAGTCATCTCTGGGCCGATTCCTACGAAGCCGAGCTCACCGAGGTATTCCGCATCCAATCCGATATCGCGGAACGGGTCACCGCCGCCCTCGACCTGGCGCTGCAGGCGCCCGAGCGCGCGGCCCTGGCGAGCGCGGGGACCCGGAGCCCGGAGGCCTACGACTTCTATCTGAGGGGGAACGAGTACGCGGGACGCAGCTACTCCCGCAGCAACATCGAGGCGGCGGTTGATCTGTACCGGAAGGCGGTCGCCCTCGACTCGGCCTTCGCCCTCGCGCAGGCTCGCCTGGCCCGGGCGCACTCCGCCATGTACTGGTTCTACTACGATCGCACCCCTGCCCGGCTCGCCTCGGCGAAGGCGGCGGTGGACGCCGCGCTCCAGCTCGCACCGGAGCTTCCAGAGGCCAGGACCGCGCTCGGCTACTACTACTACTGGGGCCTGAGAGACTACGACCTGGCCCTGACCGAGTTCGAGCGCGCCCTCCAGCAGCAGCCGAGCAACAGCGAGCTGCTGGCCGCGATCGCGTACGTGGAGCGGCGCCGGGGCCGGTGGGATCAGGCCACCGCCAGGATGAGCGAGGCCCTGCGCTACGATCCCCGTTCCGCCCTCCGCACCCTGGACCTCGCCGACATCTACATGTCGGTGCGGAAATATCCCGAAGCCGAGCGGCTGTTCGACCGCGCCATTCAACTTGCCCCCGACTGGGCCGAGCCGTACGCCTACAGGGCGATGCTCCATCTGGTGTGGCGCGGCGACCTGACGCAGGCTCGGGCGGTGGTCGGCCAGGCACTCACGAGGGTGAACCCCGGTCGTCTGGCACAGGCCCTGCTTATTCCCGACGCGATCTCCGCGGCCCTGCTGACGGCGGACAGTCTGTTCGCGGCGAGCGTGGATGCCGTGGCACCGTCCGCGTTCGACGGCGACACCGCCCGCTATCATCTGTTCGCGGCCGAGGCGGCGCATTACCGCAAGCATGCGGCCGCCATGCGGGCGCACGGAGATTCCGCGCGAGTGCTCCTCGAGCGGCAGGTGCGCGCTCAGCCGGACGATGCCAAGCTGCTGGTCCGGCTGGGACTGGCCAACGCGCGCGCGGGACGAAAGGGCGAGGCCATCACGGCGGGACGGCGGGCCGCCGCGCTATTGCCGCCCTCGAAAGACGCCAATTCTGGCCCTACTGTGCTGACACACTTGGCGGAGATCTACACAATTGTCGGCGAGCCGGACCTGGCGATCGAGACACTGCGCCCTTTGCTCGCGATCCCGAGTTGGATCACCGTACCAGAGCTTCAGAGCGATCCTACCTGGGCACCGCTCCGCACTCACCCCAGGTTCGCGGCGCTGGCGCCGCGTTCTTGACGGCTGCTTGACGGTCCATGCGGAACTCATACATTAGCCCTATGATCTCACCTTTCGCGCCGAATCGAAATCACGCCGCTAACCACTGCGCCTTCACTTAGGGTTGCCGGTCTGTCGCGCATGTCTCACGACCAGATACTTCCAACCCGCTCGACGTTCGACGCGGGTTTTTTCTTGTAATCCATTCATACAACTCCATTTCCATGGGAGACACCATGAAGCGCGTGAAGGTGTTCGCCGCCTTAGTGCTCGTCGCCGGCCTGGCCGTGGCACCCGAGCGCGCCGTGGCACAGGCCGAGATCGGCGCACAGCTGGACCTGTTCAGCGCCTACGTGTGGCGTGGGCTCAGCCTGACCAACAAGCCGGTGCTCCAGCCGGATGTCTGGGTGTCGTTTCCGGCCGGCAATGCCTCGATAACCGTCGGTGGCTGGTCGAGCATCGATATCGGCAGGTATGACGACCTGGAGAACGACATCAGCGAGAGTGGCGCGATCTCGAGCTTCAATTATGCCGAGTTCGATCCCTATGCGGAGGTCGCGTTTCCGGTCGGGAAAAGCACGCTCACGTTCGGCGCCACCGCGTACATCTACCCCAATGACGGCGATTCACCCGACATTGCGAACGACTTCGGCCTGTTGACCAGCGACGCCAATACGGTCGAGCTGTACGGCAAGGCCGGGTTCGATGTCCTGCTGTCGCCGGAGGTGTCGGTCTACTACGACGTGGACAAGATCAAGGGCGCGTATATCGAGGCCGCCGGGAGCCATGATTTGCCCTTGAGCGAGAAGGTCGGGCTGAGTCTCGGGGCGCTGGTTGCCTTCAGCGCGGGTCAGGGTATTTCGGACGATCCGGATGAATCGTCCAACTTCGACGACGATGGTCTCACCCACCTGGATTTTTCAGCGGGCCTGCCACTGACCGCCGGCGTGCTCGAGATTACCCCGGTTCTTCACCTGGTCGTCGGCGTGGACGACCGCGTCAAGGTCACCTCGCCGACCAACACGAGCGACGTAAAGCTCTGGGGAGGAGTCTCGATCGGCTGGTCGCGGACCCTGGGAGAGGCGCCGGAGGAGGAGGCGGAGGAGGCAACGGAAGCGGAATAGAGGCACTGCTCCGATCGGCTTGGGCGGAGCGTGGTCGTTCCGCTCAAGCTGACAGGCGTTCTCCCACCCGGACGATGTCCCGAAAGAAGTCCCGTCTGGCCTCCTCTCGCACCTCGGGCGGCGCCCGCAGTACCGCTGAAGGGTGAACCGTCGCGAGCACCGGGCCCCACTCCGAGTCCACCACCTTCCCGCGTTCTTCCGTAACCCGGAACGACTTGCCGAGCAGCGCCTGCGCGGCCGTGCTGCCGAGCGCGACGATGAGCTCAGGCTTGACGAGCCGGATCTCCTCGATCAGCCAGGGCCGGCAGGCCCGCACTTCCGCTGCGGAGGGTTTCTTGTGAAGGCGGCGCCCGGTGAGCTCATGGCGCACGAACTTGAAGTGCTTGACCGCGTTCGTGACATAGACCGAGTCCCGGGGAATTCCCGCCTCTGCCAGCGCCGCATCCAGCAACCGACCGGACGGCCCCACGAAGGGACGGCCGGCCTTGTCCTCCTCGTCGCCGGGCTGCTCGCCGACGAGCATGGCTTTCGCTCTCGGTCGGACCTTCGCCGAACACGGTCTGGGTGGCATGCCGCCAGAGCCCGCAGCCGCGGCATCGGGCCGCGGCCGCGCGAAGCTTCGGCATCGTCGCCCGGGGTGGAATGAAGTCGGCCGCCGATCCGGTCGACGTCGGGCTCACGGCCGGTCGTGCATCTCGGGTGGGAGCTCGTTCTCCAGCCCCCCACTTCCGGCCGAACCGAACTTCGGGGCCGCCATGTGCTTGGTGACCGTATATGGCGGCTCGTGGCGCTCGGGGTCCTCCTGGAAGGTGCGGAGGCACTTGTCGGAGCAGAAGTAGTACGTGCGGGAGTGATAGGTCGTCTGGGCCGAAGTGCCGGAATCCACCTCCATGCCGCAGACGGGATCGATCTCTCGTGACATCCTTCCTCCTCGGTATCGGCCCTGGGGGCCGGGCTTCAAATGTCCGAGGAGGAACAGGTCGAATCGGTGACCGCGGTCACCCGGTGCGGGGCGTGGTCGCGACCTCGCGGAAGGTGTCTTCCAGCCGGTTGAGCATCTCCTGCAGCAGCTCCATCGGGATTCCCAGGGCCGGCTCGATCCGAATGGTGCGCGCCTTGGAGTAGGTGCCCGCCACCAGCACGCCTCGCTTGAACAGTCCCGCGGCGCAGGCAAAACCGATCTGATCGGTGGGAAACTCCATTCCGATCAGGAGACCGCGGCCGTGCGCCCCGACCAGCACCTCGGGATACCGCTGCCGAAGCTGCTCCAGCTCCCGAAGCAGGAACTCTCCCTTGGCCGCGGCCTGACCCGGCAGATCCTCCTCCAGGGTGACCTCGATGGCCGCGATCCCTGCGGCGCAGGCGATGGGGTTTCCACCGAACGTGGTGGAGTGGATGATGGGGTTGGGAACCAGGACTTCCCAGATCCTGCTGGGCGCGATGAACGCCGAGAGCGGCATCACGCCCCCGCCGATCGACTTGCCGACGCACATGATGTCGGGCACGACACCACTGTGGTCCACGCCCCAGAGCCGTCCCGTGCGCCCCATGCCGGTCTGAATCTCGTCGGCGATCAGCAGCGTTCCGAACGCCGTGCACAGCTTCGCGCACGCGCGGCAGGTAATCCGGCGGAGGAACGACTCCACCCGCCTCCCCCTGGACCGGCTCGACCACGAACGCAGCGATCGGGGTGCCGACCTGGTCCCCCTTGGCGAGCTCGGCCTCGAGCGCATCCACGTCGCCGTAGGGCACGAACCGCACGTCCTGCAGCCCGCCCAGGAACGGCTCCCGGAAGGAGGCCTTGCCCATGAGCGAAAGGCTGCCCATGGACTTGCCATGGAAGCCACCCAGCGTGGAGACGAACGTATTCCGCTTGGTGTAGAGCCGGGCGAGCTTGATGGCACCCTCGATGGCGTCGGTGCCGTTGTTGATGAAGAAGGCGTTCTGCAGATCGCCCGGCGTGACCATGGCGAGCAGCTTGGCCAGTGCGGCGCGCCAGGGCTCCAGCAGCTCCTGGCTGTTGAGCGCCATCCGCCGCATCTGGTCGGCCACCGCTTTTACGATCTTCGGGTGGTTGACCCCCGCGCTGAAGATGCCGTACCCGCCGAGGCAGTCGATATACTGCCGGCCCAGCAGGTCCTGGAGGAGGGGGCCGCAGCCGGACCATTCGACCGCGGCGAACTGCCCCGCCTCCGTGACCGACTTGCGATAGCTGATGAACCCGCGGTTGACGTGCCGCTCGTACGCCTCCACCGTCTCGCCGATGAACGATTGCTTCTCCTCGAGCGACATCTCGCGGCCGGCGATGAGGTCGAGGTACCTGCGGGTCTGCTGTAGAACCTGATCGTTCGGTGCACGCAATTACGCGGCGCTCCTCTCAGAGTCCATTCACGCCGACTTGATTTCCGTCCAGATCTGATCCCAGGTCGCCGTGTCCCGGCCGAGATCCACCTGGTACTCCAGCCGCTTCAGCTCCTCGTCCGTGGGATACGGGACCTGGACCTTCATCAGTTTCGCCGCGGCGGCGTTGGGGCTGCCGTAGCCGGTCGCGTCGGAGAGCGCGGCGCCGACCTCGGGCCGCAGGATGTAATTGATCCACTCGTGCGCCGCGCGCTTGTTCGGCGCGCTCTTCGGGATGCACATCGAATCGCCCCAGATCGTGCAACCCTCCTTCGGGAGCACGTAGCCCAGGTTCGGCTGCTCGGCCTTGGCCTGGGTGGTGTCGCCGTTCCAGAGCTGGCAGATCAGCACGTCGCCCGAGATGAGCTGGGCCTTGACCGGCGCGGAGATGTAGGCCTTGAGATGCTTCTTGGCCGCGATCGAATCCTTCTTCGCCTCGGCCAGCTCCGCCGGGTTGGTGGAGTTGAGCGAATGCCCCTTGAACCGCAGGAAGGCGCCGATGACTTCGCGGCCATCGTCCATCATCGTCATCTTGCCGTGGTACTTCGGGTCCTGGAACACCGCCCAGCTGTCGATCGGCGTCTTGATCTTGTCGTTCCGGTAGGCGATTCCGGTCGTGCCCCACTGCCACGGTACCGTATGCTTGCTCCCCGGATCGGTCGGAAGGTTCTGAAAGATCGACGCGACGTTCCCCCAGTTGGTGATGTATTTCCGGTTGATCGGCTCGATCAGATCGGTCGCGACCAGCACGGGGATGATGTAGCCCGAGGGCACGATGATGTCGTAGCCGGTCGCGCCCGCCTGGAGCTTGGCGACCATCTCCTCGTTGCTCTCGTAGGTGTCGTACGTCACCTTGACGCCGAACTCCTTCTCGAAGTTCGGCACCGTATCCTCGGCGATGTAGTCGGACCAGTTGTAGATGTGCAGCTCTTTCTCCATCGGTCCGAGATCGGCCATCTCTCCAGCCGCGGCGGTGTCTGCCGAGCCCGCCGCCTTGCTGCCTTCCTTACCGCCGCCACAGGCCGCGAGGATCAGCCCCACCGAGCTGACGCTCAGCCCGAGCCCGAACGCGCGCCAGACGAACTCCCGCCGGGAGATGCCGCCATGCTCCAGCTGAGAGACCAGGCGTTCGATTTCCTTGCGCTTATCCACGGGAAGGCTCCTTGTGTAGGTCGTTGCTCAACTCATCCAGTCGCGAAGTCTGTAGTACGCGCCCACGAAGGGCAGGAACCAGGGGCGTCCGCGATAGAGCGGGATCGCCGGGAAGCGGTTGTCGCCAGGGAGGTCCGGCCCGCCGGCCAGCTTCTCACCGACCCTGGCGCCGAGCCAGGTCGAGTACGCGACCCCGTGGCCGCAGTACCCCATCGCATAGTGCAGCCCGTCCAACCGGCCCGCGTGGGGCATCCGATCGAGCGTGAAGCCGACGTTGCCGGACCACGCGAAGTCCACCGGCACCGAACCGAGCTCCGGGAACACCCGCCGCATCGCGTCGCCGAGGAGCCTTGCGCACCGGGCCGTCCCGATCGGCGTGAACGAGGCTCTGCCTCCGAACACCATCCTCCGGTCCGGCGAGAGCCGGAAATAGTGGAGGAGATGCCGGGTATCGCTCAGCACCCGCCGCCCCGGAATCAGCCGCGCGGCGAGCCCCGGCTCGAGCGGCGCCGTGGCCACGATGTGGCTTCCGATGGGGACCACCCGCCGGCGAAGCCGAGCGAACGGCGCACCGGTATAGCCGTTGGTCGCGACCACGACCTCGCGCGCCCGGATCGTTCCGCGGGCCGTCTCCACCACGAACCCACCGGGCTCGCGAAGGATCGCGGAGACCGCCGCGTTCTCCACCACCCTCGCGCCGGCGCGCTCGGCGGCGCGGGCCAAGCCGGCGCAGTACTTCGCCGGATGCAGCGAGCCGGCGGCCGGGTCCAGCAGACCTCCATGATAGCGCTCCGATCCAATCTCGGAGCGGATCGCCGACCGGTCGAGGAGGAGGGTTTCGTGGCCCGCGACTTCCTGCAGCGCCCGGCGCTCGCTCTCCAACTCCGGCAGGTGGGACGGGCGGTCGGCGAGGGCGATTGCGCCGCAACGCACGTAGTCGCAACTGATTCGCTCTTCCGCCACGAGCGTCTCGAGGAAGCGCACCGCATCCATGGACCGCGCGAACAGGGCGCGCGCCTCGGCCGGCCCGACCCGGCGCACCAGCTCGGCCACACCGGGCTTGAAGCCCGGAAGGACGAACCCTCCGTTCCTTCCACTGGCCCCCCACCCCACCACTTCCCGCTCGAGGACCACGACCGAGGCCCCATGCCGCCCGAGCGTCCGGGCCGCCGACAGGCCGGTATAGCCGGCCCCCACGATCGCGACGTCCGCGGCCTCCGGCAGGGCGACCACCGGTCGAGGAGGAGCATGAGACTGCTCGCTCCACAGGCAGCGGCCGACTGCCCCCGTACGCACCGGGCGCACCCCGGCTCAGTTCTCCCGCGACAGCCGGTCCGCGAAGTAGATCAGCGCGGTGGTCACCAGCAGGATGATCGTGCTGATCGCATTGATGCTCGGCTCGACGTTGCGTCGCACCATCCCGTACACCACGATCGGCAGGGTCGAGGAGCCGGACCCCGACACGAACGAGGTGATCACGAAGTCGTCGAAGGACATGGTGAACGCGAGCAGCGCCCCGGAGATGATGCCGGGCCAGAGCTGCGGCACCGTCACCTTCCAGAAGGTCGTGATCTCGTCGGCGCCGAGGATCATGGCCGCTTCCTCCAGCGTTCCGTCCATGCCCTCCAGCCGCGCCAGGACCACGATCACCACGAAGGATATGCTGAAGGCGACGTGGGCGATCGTGATCGTGGCGAGGCCGAGCGGGAACTGGACCAGCGCGAAGAGGATGAGCAGCGAGATGCCGACCACGATCTCGGGCGTCACGATCGGGACGTAGAGAAAGCCCTCGAACAGCGTGCGTCCCCGGAACCTGTGCCGGGCCAGGGCGAGCGCGATCAGCGTGCCCAGCAACGCGGAGATGACCGTCGAGGCGACCCCCACGATGAGGCTGGCCTTGAGTCCGCGGATGATGTCCGGCCGCTCGAGCAGGCGGCTGTACCAGTTCAGGGTGAAGCCCTGCCAGTCCACCGAGAACTTGGAGTCGTTGAACGAGAACACCACCAGCACCAGGAGCGGCAGGTGCAGGAACAGGTAGACGGCGATGGTGACGCCCAGGATCCAGCGCGGGGTCCGTTGGATCATCTCACTTGCCCTCCCCCGGCGTCGCGGTCCTTCACCCGCAGGTAGAAGAGGACGGCGACGAGGACGAGCGCCATCACGATGAACGACGCGGCCGAGCCGAACGGCCAGTTGCGGGCGGCGGTGAACTGGTTCTGTACCAGGTTGCCGATCATGATCTGCTTGGCGCCGCCCAGCAGGTCGGACGTCAGGAACGAGCCGAGCGCCGGGATGAACACGAGCAGCCACCCCGCGACGACCCCCGGCATCGACAGCGGCAGCGTCACCCGCCGGAACCGCGCGGCCGGGCGTGCGCCCAGCACCTCCGCCGCCTCGAGCAGCGAGAGGTCGAGCTTCTCGAGCGAGGCGTAGATCGGCAGGATCATGAACGGCAGGAAGCCGTAGACCAGGCCGGCCATCACCGCGAACGGCGTGTAGAGCATCGTGATCGGGTCCTGGATCAGCCCGAGCTTGAGCAGCCACGCGTTGATCAGCCCGGTGTCGCGCATCAGGAAGATCATGGCGAACGTGCGGACCAGGAAGCTGGTCCAGAACGGCAGCACGACGAGGAAGAGCAGCAGGTTCTTCCAGCGCCCGCCGCGCGCGATGACGTAGGCCACGGGATAGCCGAGCAGCAGGCAGATCACCGTGCAGGCGATGCGACCAGACGAAGGTGCGCTGCAGGATGTCGAGGTACAGCGGGTCGAAGAACCGCCGGTAGTGCTCCAGGGTGAAGCCGCGCTCGACTCCGCCGTAGATCCCGCGCGGCATCAAGCTGTAGACGAGCATGATGAGGAGCGGGACCAGGAAGAACACGAGCAGCCAGAGTCCGCCGGGCGCGAGGAGGCTCCAGGCGGTCACCCCGGGTCGGGGGTGCAGCCAGGCCAGCAGGCGCTCGCGGAGCGGCGCGCACTACTCCTCCTCCAGGACCTGGCAGTCCTCGGGCAGCCAGGCGACGGCCGCGGTGTCGCCGCGCTTCCAGGGCAGCGGCTTGATGAGCTGGCCCTCGTTGCGCACCGCGACGGTGACGTCGTCCGCCCCCGGCACGGTCACGAGCACGTGCATCGTCTCGCCGAGATAGATCACGTCGCGGATCGTGCCGCTGAGCGCGTTCTCTCCGGCGGGACCGCGTCGGGCCGACAGACGTCGAGCCACTCCGGACGCACCGCGATGCGCACCGCCTTGCCCTCGCCGCAGGGCGGAGTGGTCCGGCACGCGGAAGTTCGCCGCCGCCGTTGCCGGTGATCGAGCCACTGCCCGTTCGGCTCTTCGGTCGCGCCTGCCCATCGAAGAAGTTCGACTCGCCGATGAACTTCGCCACGAACGGCCGTGCGCGGGTTCTCGTAGATCTCGGCCGGCGTCCCGAGCTGGGCCACCCGCGCGTTGTCCATGACCGCGATGCGGTCGGACATCGTGAGCGCCTCTTCCTGGTCGTGCGTGACGTAGACGAAGGTGGTGCCGAGCTGCTTGTTCAGCTGCTTGAGCTCGAGCTGCATCTCCTTGCGGAGCTTGAGGTCGATCGCGCCGAGCGGCTCGTCGAGCAGCAGGATGGCCGGCTCGAGCACCAGCGCGCGGGCGAGCGCCACCCGCTGCCGCTGACCGCCGGAGAGCTGCGCCGGGCATCCGCCGGGCGAAGACGTCGGGCTTGAGCCGCACCATCTCCAGCGCGCGGCGCACCCGGTCGGCGATCTCGTTCTTCGGCGTGTTCCGCTGCTCCAGCCCGAAGGCGACGTTGCGCTCGACCGTGCAGGTGGGGGAACAGGGCGTAGTTCTGGAAGACCATCGCGATGCGGCGCTCGTAGGGGCGCTTCTTGTTGACCACCTCGCCCAGGAGCCGCACCTCGCCGCCGTCTTCGTCCGGCTCCTCGAAGCCCGCGAGCAGGCGAAGCGTCGTCGTCTTCCCGCAGCCCGACGGTCCCAGCATCGAGAAGAACTCGCCGCGCTGGATCTCGAAGGAGACGTCGTTGACGGCCTTCACGTCTCCGAAGCTCTTTGATACGCGCGACAATTGAACGACTGGAGCATTGCTGGGAGGAGCGACGGGGGAGACAGACACGAGGCGAGGTCCCGGAGGTCGAGTCTAGGTGAACGGAGCGAACCGATAGCGCGGCAGCGTCATGTGTCCGGTCATTGTACCGCCGACTGGCGGGTCTGTCGAGAGTTCGTGGTGACGGAGCCGAGCGCGACCTCCATGGCATCGAGGCCCTCGTCGAGCAGCGCCTCGCTCGCCGTGAGCGGGGCGAGGACGCGGACGACATTGCCGTAGGTCCCGGCGCTCAGGAGGACCACACCCCGCTGGAGCGCGGCGGAGAGCAGGGCGCCGGTCAGCGCCTTGTCCGGCGTCCGGCTCGCGCGGTCCGTCACGAGCTCGAGCCCGATCATCGCGCCGAGCCCGCGCACGTCGCCGATGCACTCGTGGCGCGTCGCCCAGTCGCAGAATCGGGTTCGGATCCGGTCACCGGCCTGCTGGGCCCGCTCGGGGATGCGCTCCGCCTCCATGGCATCGAGCACCGCGAGTGCCGCGGCGCACGCCAGCGGGTTGCCCCCGTAGGTTCCGCCGAGCCCGCCGACCTGGGCAGCCTCCATCGCGTCGGCGCGGCCGGTCACTGCCGCGAGCGGCAGGCCGCCGGCCAGCGACTTCGCGGTGGTGATGAGGTCAGGCTCCAGCCCGTAGTGCTCGCAGGCGAACAGCCGACCGGTCCGCCCGAAGCCGGTCTGGATCTCGTCGGCGACGAACAGGATCCCGTGCTCCCGCGCGAACGCGGCGAGGGTCCGGACGAACTCGACCGGCGCGGGGACGAAGCCCCCTTCTCCCAGCTCGAGCTCCATGATGATGGCCGCCACCGACCCCGGATCCACCGTCGCCGAGAAGAGGTCATCGAGGTAACGCCTGCTCGCCATGCAGCACTCACCCGTCCCCCCGCCCCGCCGATCCGTGGCATCGCAGCGATAGCAATAGGGAAACGGAATCCGGTAGACCTCGGGCGCGAACGGCCCGAACCCTTTCTTGTACGGCATCACCTTGGAGGTGAGCGCCATGGCGAGATTGGTCCGGCCGTGAAAGCCGTGCTCGAAGCACACCACTGCCTGCCGGCCGGTGAAGGCGCGCGCCACCTTCACCGCGTTCTCGACCGCCTCCGCTCCGCTGTTGACGAAGAAGGTGCGTTTCTCGCCCGTCCCGGGGGTGAGGCGGTTGAGCCGCTCGGCCAGCTCCACGTAGGGTTCATAAGTCGAGACGGGGAAGCAGACGTGGGTGAACCGGTCGAGTTGCTCCCGCACCGCGGCCAATACTCCGGCGTGCCGATGCCCCGTGTTGACCACGCCTATGCCACCGGCGAAATCGATGAATCGATTGCCGTCCGCGTCGGTCAGCACCGCCCCTTCCGCGTGCACGATCGCGAGCGGCGTGACCGCCGGCACCCCCCGCGGTACCGCCTGGGCGCGGCGAGCGAGCAGCGCTCGGCTGGCAGGGCCGGGAATCTCGGTCCGGAGCTGGATGACGCCAGGCATGGGGCCTCGGATACTGGGTGTGAAGGGAACAGATAAGGATCGGACACGGAGAAGGGAAGTACATCCCGATCAGCTTCTCACATCCCTGCTCGAATGGTAGGATTGTAGCGAGGGGCTCTTCGGCGAATTCACACTAGCAAGGAGCAAGTCTCCATGATCCGGCGGCGTTCGACCGTGCCCGGGGAGATGGTGTTCGCGCTTCTGGCGCTCGCGGGCGCGGCATGTGGCGGCGGTGAGAAGGCCCCGGCCAACGAGCCGAGGGTAGCGAAGAAGATCACGATCGCGCCGACCGGCGACGCGCGCGCGGACGCGAAGACCTACCTGTCCCAGCTCTGCCCGGCCCCCATCGGCGGCGAGCTGAACTTCATGGTGTGGGAAGGCTACACCGACACGCTGTTCGCCCAGCCCTTCGAGGCGGCCTGCGGCGTCAAGGTCAACGCCACCTACATGGGCTCCAGCGACGATCTCGTCGCCAAGCTGCGCGCCGGCGGGGCCGAGACCATCGATCTCATCTCGCCCTCGTCCGACGCCGCGACGGCCATCCTCGAGGCCGGGCTGGCGGCTCCGATCGATCTCGCCCGGGTTCCGAGCTACGAGGGCCTGAGCGAGGGCTTCCGCAAGCTCCCGGTGGTCCGAAAGGACACTGCGGTCTACGGCATTCCGTGGGCGTTCGGCCCCAACCCGTTGATCTACGACACGACGAAGGTGAAACCCACGCCGGATTCGTGGGGGGCGCTCTGGGACAAGAAGTATCGCGGGAAGCTCAGTCTCCAGGATGACATCGCCACCCTTTACATGGTCGCACAATATCTCGGCATGGACGACCCGGCTAACCCGTCGAAGCTCTACAACCTCTCCGACAAGGAGCTGGCCAAGGTCAAGGCCAAAATGCTCGAGCTGCGGCCCAATGTGCGGAAGTACTGGGTGACCGCGGGCGACATGACCCAGCTCTTCCAGGGCGGCGAGATCGTCATGGGTGAGGGCTGGCCGCTGATGACCAATCAGCTCCGTCAGGCGAAGTTCCCGGCGGGTGAGACGATCCCGAAGGAGGGGACGACCGCCTGGGCCGACCACTGGATGCTCACCAAGGGGGCCGGCAACCTCGACGCGGCCTACGCGTGGCTCGAGTACACCGCGCAGCCCTTCACCCACAAACTGCTCTATGATGTGACCGCCTACATCGTGGCCAACCCCTCGGCCAAGAGCTACATGACGCCGGAGCAGGCGGCGACACAACGTGACATCGGCGACTACGGGACCAAGGTCAACTTCTGGCAGTGGAGCCCGCGCCGGGAGCGCTATCAGGAGATCTGGAACGAGGTGAAAGCGGGCCGGTGACCTCCAGCACCCCAGAGCCGCTCCTCCTCGACCACATCAATCGGCGGTACGCGGTTGAGCGGACTCCCCTCCTCGAGCTGCGGTCGGTCTCCAAGCGGTTCGGGGAAGTGACGGCGGTGGACGGGGTGTCCCTCGCGATCTCGGGGGGCGAGTTCCTCACGCTGCTGGGCGCCTCGGGCTCGGGGAAGACCACCACGCTTCGCATGATCGCCGGCTTCGAGCATCCGTCCTCGGGCGAGATTCTGATGGACGGGGTGCCGATGACCGCCGAGCCACCCTACCGCCGTGACGTCAACACCGTCTTCCAGCATTACGCGCTGTTCCCACACATGAGCGTCGGGGCGAACGTCGAATACGGGCTCCGGATGAAGCGGGTGCCCGCTGCAGAGCGGCGCGAGCGGGTCCGGGACGCGCTCGAGATGGTGCGGCTGGGGGAGCTGGCCGGACGAGCGCCCCGCCAACTCTCCGGCGGGCAGCAGCAGCGGGTCGCCCTGGCGCGCGCCCTCGTGAACCGGCCGCGGGTGCTTCTGCTCGACGAGCCGCTCGGCGCGTTGGATCTCAAGCTCCGCCGCGAGATGCAACTGGAGCTCAAGCAGCTCCAGACCCGCCTCGGCATCACTTTCGTGTACGTCACGCACGACCAGGAAGAGGCGCTCACCATGAGCGACCGGATCGTGCTGATGCGGCAGGGGCGAATCGAGCAGGGTGGCACGCCCCGCGAGCTCTACGACCAGCCGGTCTCCCGCTACGTCGCCGATTTCATTGGCGACACCAACCTGTTGCCCGGCGTCGTGGTGGAGAGCCAGGGCGGACGGGTCGCGCTTCGCGTGGGCAACGCAATTCTCTGGGGAACCTCGGCCACGGCGTTGCCCGTCGGTGGGCAGGCCTGGCATTCCATACGTCCGGAGGCGATCCGCATCCTGGGGGAGGGTGACGCGCCCGATGACTGGAACCGGGTGGACGCGACGGTCCGGGAGGCCGTCTATGCCGGGCCCGCCCTCCGCGTCCACCTGGTTGCCGGCGCCGAGCAGCACCCGATCCTGGTGCAGGCCCCGCCGGAAACGCCGCTTCGTCTGGGCGAAACAGTACGACTCGGCTGGCCGATGGACCGGGGGCGCTGTGTCGTCGACTGAGCGCGGGAGACCACGCGTGAATCTCAGCCCCCTCGCAATCGGCGCGTCCATTCCGATCCTGACGCTCACCGCCCTGTTGTTCATCCCCTACGCGCTGCTGTTCATCCAGTCGTTCTGGCGGCTCCGGGGCGGCGCGATCGTGCACGAGCTGACCCTGGACAACTATCGCAGACTCCTCGGCACCGATCTCTATCCCGACACCATCATCTTCTCGGCGGGTATCGCGCTGCAGGTGACCGTGCTTTCCCTATTGCTGGCGTATCCGCTCGCGTATTTCCTCGCCTTCAAGCTCCGCCGCCACCGAAATCTGGCCTATCTCCTGGTGATCGTCCCGCTATGGGTGAGCTATCTGGTGCGGGCGTACGCCTGGAAGATCATCCTGGGCCAGGAGGGGATCCTCAACGGCCTCCTGCTCGCGACCGGGATCATCGACGCCCCGCTGAGCGCGCTACTGTATAGCCGGTGGGCGGTGATCGTGGCGCTCACGCACATCTACGTTCCCTTCACCCTCATGCCGATCTACGCGGTCCTCGAGGCGATCCCTCCCGGATTGCGGGAGGCGAGTCACGACCTTTACGCCGGATCCTGGCAGACGTTCCGCCGCGTGGTCTTCCCGCTCTCGCTGCCGGGCGTTGTCGCCGGCTCCACCTTCGCCTTCGTGCTCAGCATGGGCGACTTCCTCGCCCCGCAGCTCCTGGGCGGCAACGATAGCGCCCTCATGGTTTCCAATCTGGTCTGGAGTCTCTTCGGCGTGGCGTACAACTGGCCACTCGGGGCGGCAGTTTCGGTCGCCGTGGTCCTGCTCGCGATGTTGCTGCTCTGGATAGTGGGAAGAGTCGAGGCAAAGGTGGGGTGGACCGGCACGCGGACGGAGGGCCGGGTCATCACAGCCAGGATCACGGGGGCCAGGAGACCATGAGGCAGTCCAGCGGCCCGACCACCGGCATCTCCGACATCGCCCTGTGGGGCGTGTCCGGCCTGGTTTTCGGGTTTCTGTACCTGCCGCTCGCCGTGGTCGTGGTCTACGCCTTCCACGATTCCGCCATCATCGCGTGGCCGCTGCGGTTGGGCACGCTCCACTGGTTCGAGGCCCTGGCGCATGACCGGGCGATGCTCGCGGCGGCGCTCGCCAGCGTCAAGCTGGGCCTCCTCGCGGTGGCGATCGCTCTCGCGCTCGGTGTCCCCGCTGCGTTCGTGCTCGATCGCAGCGAGTTCCCGGGCAAGGCCGTGTTCCGGCGACTGGTGCTGTTACCGCTCGTGTTGCCCGGGATCATTACCGGTGTCGCGCTGCTCTCCTTCTTCTCGTTCGTAGGCCTGCGGCTCTCGAGTGGCTTCCCGCTCGTCCCCGGCTGGCCGGTCGTTCTCGGCCACGGCGCCGCCCTCACGTCGATCGTCGTCACCCAGGTCTTCGCCCGGCTGCAGCGGTTCGACCGCGCGCTGGAAGAGGCCAGCCTCGATCTCTACGCCAACCGCTGGCTCACCTTTCGCCACGTCACCCTGCCCGCCATCCGCAGTGCGGTGCTGGGAGCGGGCCTTCTAGTGTTCACGCTGAGCCTGGACGAGATCGCCGTGACCTTTTTCCTTATCGGCCGGCAGAACACCCTGCCACTGCACATCTGGGGGCTGCTCCGCCGGGGAATCACGCCGGAAGTCAACGCGGCGGCGACGATCATCTTCCTGCTCTCGGTCGGGGTCATCCTGCTGTGGGCCAGGCTCATGCGGGAGGATCACGGCGCCTGAAGGGGAAAAACCGCATAAATATGCTGACCTGCTGAATATCATAAGTCCACAACATTCCCCGACAACAGCTTACCCCCGTGAATGGCTATTCCCCACTGGCGCTGCCGCTCTGTGGGGGCTGGACAGGGGGTGGGGGGCGGGGGCTATAGTGGCTATGCGTCGTCTCCCACCAGGGAGGGGGCGTGTTTGCATCCTCCGACCAAGCGGAGGGTCCGATCCTCGCAGCTGACGATCTCCTTGAGCTGCGAGCCCCTATCTGCGGGGGGGGCGAGGCCGAAGCCGCCAACTGACGGCGCGAGGCCAGACCGAGTCCCGCTTCACCCGAAAAGAGGAGTTTGTGAAAGTCCTGATGTTGGGCGCCGGCGCGGTGGGGACCGTGTCCGCCCTAAAATTCAAGCAGGAGGCGATGCTTCAGCAGCTCGTCATCGCCGACGCGGTGTCCGCCCGCGCCTCCCTCCTGGCGGACCGGCTCAAGGATTCGCGGGTCTCCGCCCTCGGCCTCGATGCCCGCGATCGAGACGCGATCGCCAGCACCATCCGTGCAACTGGTACTACGATTGTCCTGAACGCGGCCTTGCCCGCTACCAACCTCCAGGTCATGCGCGCCTGCCTCGATGCGGGGTGCGACTACATCGACCTGGCGAGCGGGGGCACCGATGCCGACGGCATCCCGAAGCTGGATGACCAGTTCGCGCTCGACGCCGAGTTCCGGGCCGCCGGCCGGCTCGCCCTGCTGGGTATGGGCGCCGACCCCGGCACCACCAACGTCTACGCCGCCTACGCCGCGAAGCACCTCCTCGACGTGGTCACCGAGCTCCGGGTCCGCGACGGCGACAACTCCGTCTGCCAGGGGCACGACGGGTTCGTGGCGGCCTTCAGTCCCTGGGTCTTCATCGACGAGTGTCTCTGCAAGGCCGTCTCCTGGCGGGACGGCAGGTTCCATCTCGAGGAGCCGCTCACGGGTTCCGAGCCGTTCGAGTTCCCCGAGCTCGGCGTCCTCGATTGCTATTACGTGGATCACGAGGAGTCCCAGACGCTGCCGCGGTTCTTCCCGCAGGCTCGGGTCGTGGACTTCAAGCTGTGCATGGACGAAGCGACGGTAGAGACCCTCCGCGTCATGAAGCGGCTCGGCCTCTCCCGGAAGGATCGCGTGCGCGTGGGAGAGACCTCCGTGTCTCCCCGCGACGTGGTCGTGTCTCTGCTCCCCGAGCCCAAGGATCTCGCGGGCCGGATGCGGGGCAAGACCTGCGTGGGCACGCTGGCGAAGGGCTTCAAGGACGGCGAGCCCCGCGCGTACTACATCTACAACGTGGCCGATCACGAGACGGTGTACGCCGAGCTCGGCGTGCAGGCCACGGCGTTCCAGACCGGGATCCCGCCGGTCATCGCCGCTGGACTGATCGAGCAGGGCGTCTGGCGGAGCTCCGGGGTGATGTCCCCCGAGCAGTTCGATCCCGATCCGTTCATGAAGCGGCTGGCCCGCGAGGGGATGCCCTGGCACGTGAGGGACGACACCATCAGAACTGCAGGCTCTGTGGTGCGCCCACGGCCCAGCCGGGAAACGGTCGCCGCCTGAGTCAGCCGTTTCACCACAGAGACACAGAGGGCACAGAGGATTGCAGTTCCTCTGTGCCCTCTGTGCACTCCGTGCCTCTGTGGTAAATTGGCCAAAGATCCCGTCCAGCACTTAGCGTCGCTGAGAGACAACGGAGGAGCAGATGACCAGCACGGCCAGGGCGCCGGGAAAGACCCGAAAGTCGGAGGTCGCCCGGTACCAGATGTATGTGGATGGCAAGTTCGTGGACGCGGCGGGTGGGAAGACGCTCGATGTCTTCGACCCCGCGACGGAAGGGGTCATCGCCACCGTGCCTGCTGCCGGGGAGAAGGACGTGGACCGGGCCGTCAAAGCGGCCACTCGGGCCTTCTACGACGGCTGGCGCGGGGTGACGGCGCAGGAGCGCGGGCGCATCCTGTTCCGGCTGGCCGAGAGGATCCGGGCCCGCCGCGCGGAGCTGGCGGAGCTGGAGACGATCAATTCCGGGAAGCCGATCGTCGAGTCCGAGTACGACATGGACGACACGGCCACCTGCTTCGAGTACTACGCCGGGCTCGCCACCAAGATCAACGGCGAGGTCCTGCCGGTCCCCGCCGACGCGGTGGCGATGGCGATGCGGGAGCCCATGGGCGTCGCCGGCCAGATCATTCCTTGGAACTATCCGCTCATGATGGCGGCGTGGAAGATCGCGCCCGCGCTCGCCGCGGGCTGCACCGTCGTGCTCAAGCCGGCGGAGCAGACCCCGCTCAGCATTCTCAAGCTGGCGGAAGACTTCGAGGAGCTCGGCCTGCCTCCCGGCGTGGTAAACGTCGTGACGGGGGACGGCCCGGGAGCCGGCGCGCCGCTCGTGGCCCATCCCAAGGTTCGCAAGATCGCCTTCACCGGCAGCGCCGAGGTGGGCAAGCTCATCATGCGGAGCGCCGCGGACCATCTCAAGCGGGTGTCGCTCGAGCTGGGCGGCAAGTCGCCCAACATCTTCTTCAGTGATGCCGATTTCGAGAACGCCGTGGATGGCGCGCTCTTCGGCACCTTCATCAATCAGGGCGAAGTCTGCTCCGCGGGCAGTCGGGTGCTGGTGCAGAAGGACATCTACAAGAAGTTCGTGGATGCCGCGGCGGCCAAGGCGAAGACCATACGACTCGGGCCCGGCATGGAGCGGGAGACCAAGATGGGCCCGCTCGTGAGCGAGGAGCAGCGGAACCGGGTGGCCAACTATCTCAAGGTCGGTCGAGGCGAGGCAAAGGTGGCAGTGGGCGGCGGCACGCCGAAGCAGTTCGACAAGGGATGGTACGTCGAGCCGACGATCTTCTATGACGTGGACAACGGCGCCAGGATCGCCCAGGAGGAGATCTTCGGCCCGGTCATGAGCGTCATCCCCTTCAAGGACGAGGCCGACGCGATCCGGATCGCCAACGAGACCCCCTACGGCTTGGCCGCGGCGGTGTGGACCCGGGACATCTTCAAGGCGTTCCGGGTGGTCAAGGCGCTGGAAGCCGGGATCGTGTGGGTGAACCACATGCAGCCGACCTTCGTCGAGGCGCCGTGGGGTGGCTACAAGATGAGCGGATTCGGCCGCGAGCTCGGGCACTGGGGAGTGGAGGAGTATCTCGAGACGAAGCAGGTGTTCATCAACCTGGATGAGAAGCCGATCGGGTGGTATTGAGGGCAGGACGGCGGGAAGGCGCTACGGGGGAGCCGATGTCATCCCGAGCGCAGCGAGGGATCTTCTCAGCCGGAGTTCGATACCCGCGGAGAAGATCCCTCGCTGCGCTCGGGATGACATACGGTTGGCTTAATACAGCTCGCGCCGTAGTGCTCATCGCACCTCCGCGTCCCGACCCCTCACATCACCTCTCCCTCACCTCCCACCATCCGCTTCCGCACCTGCGGAATCGGCGGCCCACCGTGGGACAGGAATCGGTCGTGGAACTCCTTCCAGGCCTTCCGCCCCCCGCGTGAGGCGGTCCAGTCCTCCCGGAGCTTCCGGATCATCAACTTTCCCATCGTGTAGTTGAGATAGCCCGGGTCATAGGTGCCGCGGAGCGCCTGCTGTCTCGCGTTGCCCGGATCCTGAAACGCCTCCTCCCGAAAGATCCGCTCCGACTCCGCCAGCGTCATGCCCCGGGTGTGGAGGCCGATCGCGGACAGGTATCGGGCGTTCCGTTGCAGCGCGTTCATGAGCTGCCCGATGTGCAGTGTCGGGTCGCCGGCCCCGAGTCCAGCCTCCCACATCATCTCCTCGGCATAGTGGGCCCAGCCCTCGCCGAAGGCATAGCCCACGAACACCCGACCGATCTGCGACTTCACCCGGTTCGAATGCAGGAAGTTGAGGAAATGTCCGGGCCAGACCTCGTGGACGCTCACGAACAGCAGCCTCCCTTCGCTCGGGAGGTACGCGCGCTGCTCGGCCGCGGACCAGGTCGGATCCGGCGGAGCGATGTAGTAGATCGAGGGCAGATTCTTCTCGTAGGGTCCCGGGATGTCGATGTACGCGAAGTTGAAGCGCTGATAGGGCGGAGACTCGTGCACCAGGGCCCGCTCCGTGCCCGGTATGGAGACGAGGTCGTGGCTCCGCACGAAAGCCTCTAGGGTATCGAGCTGTCGCCGCGCTCCCGCCACCGGCCCCTCGGGCGGCTTGCGCAGGTCGGCGCGCGCTACGCAGTCGGCGATCGGGCGGCCGGGCGCGAAGGCGGCGCACGCCTCCCGCAACGCCGCGAGGTTTCGATCCATGTCGGCCCGGCCCCTGGCCTCGACGGTGGCGACCGGCAGCTCCACCCCTTCCGTCATCCGGAGCATGTCCGCGAAGAGCTCCGGACCAATGGCGAACTGGTCGGTTCCGCGCCTCTCCTCCGCGGCGAACCACGCCGCGAGCGCGCGAAGCGCCTTGACCCCGCCCGCATTGGCGGTCGCGAATTCCTGCCGCAGGGTCGAGTCCTCTACCGGCGCAAAGACGGCCGGCACGTCCTTTTCCAGGTAGTCCGCGAGTCCGGCGAACCTGCCGTTGCCGATGCGGGCATAGGCGCTCGGCATTGGCGTCCGGACGTTCCTCCGGATGTGCTCGACCGCGGAGGGGAGATTGCCCGCGTACTTGGTGAACGACTTCATCCGCTCGGGAAGCCCGGCATATTCACGGGCGATGTACACGTTGGGATCCATGGACGACGCGTAGTACTCCGGATTGCGGTGTGGCCAGTCGGCCCGCTCGAGCCAGTACAGATCGCGATCGATCCGAGCGATGACGTAGTCGCGCTCGAACGCGCGGGCCGTGTCACCCGCCTCGATCGCGTAGGACACGGCACTGTCCCGGAGCGCGTGGAGCCGCGCGCCCCACGACTTGAGCCCCGCCTCGGACCAGTCGGGAAACTGACCGTCGTACTCGTGTCGCCCCTGATACACCGCGAACAGCGGATCGGCGCGGAAGTACGTCTCGATGAATCCGGTGGCGAACCGGTCCCAATCCGGCACCGCCTTGGCGGCTTGGCCTCCTCCGCACGCCGAGAGGAGGATGAGCAGCACGGTGCTGACCTCGCGCGGCGGCACTCTGTTCATTGGTCCTCCTCGACCGCGATAATCGTGTTGCGCCGGTCGGATTCTCCGAGTTTGTTTCCGCTCATGCAAGGCCCCCTTCCGGCCGCCTCCGCCAGTGAGCTCGACCCCGCGTTCCTGCAGGCCCTCATCACGGTGGCACTGGCGGCGTGCTGCGCCTTCATCTATCGGCGGTATCGCAAGCCGCATTTCGCGTGGTGGGCAGGGGCGTGGGGGCTGTACGTCATACGCATCGGTGCGATCATCAGTTTCCTGCTCACCTCGAATTGGAGCTGGCTCTACTGGCACCAGGTCGTGACCGGATGGACCGCCCTCGCCCTGCTCTATGGCGCGCTCGTCTTCTCCCGCGGGCTGCGCTGGCGGTGGTGGCATCTGGCACTCGTGCTCTTCCCTCCGGCCTGGTCCTACGTGGCGATCTACCAGCTCGATCATTTCCTGCTCGCGGCCGGACCGATGGTGCTCTTCCTCAGTCTCGCGACGCTCTGGACTGGATGGGTCTTTCTCCAGTACCGGCGGCGGGTGGATTCCAGCGGCGCCACGCTGCTCGCGGTCGCGTTCGGGCTGTGGGGGGTGCATCACCTCGACTATCCCTTCCTCCGCGCCCGGGGCGCCTGGAATCCGTGGGGCTATTACATCGACATCCTCCTCATGCTGGCCGTCGGTGCCGGTCTGCTGCTACTGGTGCTCGATGACCTGCGCCGCGGACTCGGCGCGCTCAGCGCGCTGTCGGGCGACCTGCAGCGCGCGGGTCGCGAGCAGGACATCCTCGATGCGCTGCTGGCCAGGCCGTTGACCCTTCCCGCCGTCCGGGGCAGCGCGCTGTTTCTCATGGCCGATGGCCGCCCGGAGTTCGTGCGAGGCGCCGGAGTGTATGGCCCGGCGCAGGAGGCGGCTCCGCTCGGGCCCTCGGCCGGTGTGCTCGCGCGAGCCGTTCAGAGCGGGCGGCCCCAGTTCACCTCCGACTGGCAGGACACGCCAGGCCCGGGAACCGCCTACCCCTACGCCGCGGTGCTTCCACTCCTGCGCGAGCAGTCGGTCATCGGGGCGCTGGTCCTGGTCGGTGATGCCCGCGATCCCTTCACCGCGCTCGACGATCGCTTTCTCGTCGCCCTCGGCCAGCAGGTGGGGGCCGCGCTGGAGAATGCCGATTTGTACCGGCGGCTGGAGACCCGTACGATCGAGCTCGCCCGCCTGTCGGCGAGAATGGTGGAGCAGCATGAAGAGGAGCGGCGGCGCCTGTCGCGCGAGCTGCACGACGAGACGGCCCAGGTGTTCTCCGCGGTGAAGATGGAGCTCGGCGTCCTGCGCGACAGCGCTGAACCGGCGCAGTCAGCCCGGTTGGACCAGGTGCTCGGCATGATCGACACCGGCATTCGGAGCATCCGGAGCGTCACCAACGATCTGCGGCCTTCCCTGTTGGATGACCTCGGCCTGCTTCCGGCGCTCCGGTCCCTCGTGTCCGACTGCAGCGAGCGAACCGGCATCCGGATCGGTCTCGCGGCTCCCGCCGCCCTTCCTCGACTCTCGAGCGAAGCGGAGCTGGCGCTCTTCCGCGCGCTGCAGGAGGCGCTCTCCAACGTGCTGCGCCATGCCGGGGCCAGGTCCATCGACGTCGGCATCTCGGTGAGGCGCGAGGGCGTGCTCCTGGAGGTGAGGGACGACGGCAGAGGACTTCCGCCGGACGCGACTCCCGAGCTGCTCGAGCGGCGGGGGCATATGGGGCTCGCCGGGATGCGCGAGCGGATCGGCGCGCTCGGGGGTACCGTGCGACTCCAGAGCGAGCCCGGAGAGGGCGCGCTGCTGGAGGTCCTGGTTCCGGCCAACGAAGCGGAGCTCCCGTGACCGATCCACCGATCCGAGTCGTCGTCGCCGACGATCACGCCATCGTGCGAACCGGGATTCGCCACGTGCTGGAGAGCGAGCCAGGATTCGAAGTAGTAGGTGAGGCTGCCACCGGCGCCGAGGCGATCGAGCTGGTCATGACGCGGCTGCCCGAAGTCGTGGTGTTGGACATCTCGATGCCTGGGCTGTCGGGCCTCCGCGTGGCCTCGGAGCTGCGGCAGCGGGCGCCCGACACGAGAGTCATCATCCTGAGCATGCACGACAACACCGAGTACGTGGTGGAAAGCGTGCGGGCAGGGGCCCATGGCTACCTGCTCAAGGACACGGCTGCCACCGAGCTGCGCGGCGCCATCCGGGCCGTGCGTCAGGGCGAGTCCTACTTCAGCCCTCCCATCGCGAGCCGACTGAGCGCCGTGTTACGCGGAGCCACGAAACGGACCGATGACCAGCTGGGCCAGTTGACCGCTCGGGAACGACAGGTCCTGATCGGGGTAGCGGAAGGACGCACCAACCGTGAGATCGCGATAGATCTCGGCATCAGTCATCGGACGGTAGAGACCCATCGGGAGAGCCTGATGAAGAAGTTGGGAATTCGCACCGTCGCCGGGCTCACCAGAGCGGCGTTGGAGGCGGGGCTGATCGGTCGTCAGCCCTGATATATTGACGCATGGGTAACATCAAGACCGGCATCGTGATGATGAATCTCGGCGGCCCGGCCAACCTCGACGAGGTCGGGCCGTTTCTGCTCGAGTTGTTCGCCGACCGGGAGATCATCCAACTGCCCTTCCAGCGCTGGCTCGGGCCGTACATCGCGCGCCGGCGCACTCCTAAAGTGAAGGGCCTGTACGCCAGTATCGGCGGCGGGTCGCCAATCCTACGGTACACGGAGGCCCAGGGACGGGGTATGGTCGAACGCCTCGACCGCCTCTCGCCCGAAACCGCGCCGCACCAGTTCTACGTCGCCTTCCGCTACGTGCGTCCGAAGAGCGAGGACGCGCTCCGCGCCATGCAGGCCGACGGAGTGAAGCGTGCGGTCGCCTTCACCCAGTACCCCCAGTTCTCCTGCAGCACGACGGGTTCGAGTCTCAACGAGCTCTGGCGCGCCGCCGGTCGAACCGGACTGCGGGACGCCTTCGAGTGGAGCATCATCGACCGCTGGCCGGTGAACGACGGATTCATCGAGGCGATGACCGAGACCGTGCGGGAAGGGCTGAACGGGTTCGCCCCGGCGGAGCGCGACCAGGTGCTGCTCCTCTTCAGCGCGCATTCGTTGCCGCTCGATGTCATCGATCGGGGGGACGCATACCCTCAGGAAGTGGGCGCGAGCGTGCAGCGTGTCGTGGAGCGGCTCGGCGCCCCCAATCGCTACCTGCTCGCCTATCAGTCGGACGTGGGGCCGGTGCGCTGGCTGGGGCCGAGCACGGAGCAGGTGATTCGGCGTTTGGGAGCGAGGGGGGAGAAGAAGGTACTGGTCGTACCGATCGCATTCACCAGCGATCACATCGAGACGCTGTCGGAGCTGGACCGGGAGTACGGAGAGGTGGCACATCGGGTGGGAATCACCGAATTCCGGCGGGCGCCCGCACTCAACGAGCGGCCCCGTTTTCTCGACGCCCTGGCGGACCTGGTCCACCGGCACCTGCGGTCGGGCGAGAGGCACAGCACCCAGTACCCGCTCAACTGCGCCGGCTGCAGCAACCCCCAGTGCCGGAATATTCTGAATCCGGTCGCCGGCACGCCGGCGCCCCGCCGGGAGGTCCTGCGGGCATCGGTGTAATGACTGTCAGGCAGCCTTACGCCGTCTGCTTCCCTCCGTCCCCTTCATCCGACTGCTCTTCCGCCCGCAGCGTCCGACTCACCGGATAGAGCACCCGCCGAACCAGCCGGTCCGCCATGTCCCGCACCACCTGGCGCTCCACATCCGAGAGTCTATCGAGGCTGGCGAGCGCGCGCTCGGCTTCCTCGCGTGCGAGCGCGGCGCCGATCCGATGCAGCTCGGTCAGCCTGGGAGCAGCGCTTCGAGCCCTGAGACTCGAATCCAGCCTGGCCATCTCCTCCGCCAGGATCCGTTCCGCTTCCGCCACCGCGATCGACGGGTGCCCTGCCGCCGGACAGCGAAGCTCCTGCAGGTCATCGAGGTTGAAGAGCCGAACGCCCCCGAGGTCTCTCGCCGCCGGCTCGACGTTCCGCGGCACGGCCAGATCCAGGACGATCAACTCGGTGCCGCGACGTCCTTGCGCTGTCGCCAGATCCGCCGCTCGCACCACGGGGTGCTTGGCACCGGTGGTCACGAAGAACAGGTCGGCCCGTTCGAGCAACGTCCCGAGCTCTTCCCAGGGCCGCGACGGGATTGACCACTTCGAGGCCAGGGTGGAGGCCCGATCGGCCCGTCGGTTGACGAGCGTCACGTCGGTGACCCCCCGTTCCCGCAACGCACTGAGCACGCCCTCGGCAACTTCACCGGCACCCAGGACGACCGCGCGCGTTGAAGAGCCCGGAGCTCCGGTCGCCAGGGCGACATCCACCGCGGCGGAGCTGACGGAGGCCGGGTGCTTCCCGAGTGCGGTCTCACGCCGCACCCGGCGGCCCGCGGCGATGGCGGCACAGAAGGTCGCATCGAACTCGGATCCGTTCGTGCCCGCAGCCTGCGACGCCTGATGCGCCCGACGTACCTGGCCGAGTATCTCGGTCTCGCCGAGGACCTGGGAGTCCAGTCCCGCGGCGACGCTGAAGAGGTGACGCACCGCGGCGGGACCGTCATGCCGCGTGAGCGGCACATCCGACTCGACCCCGCGGCCCCGCGCGAACTCCCGGAACCATGTCTCCAGGTCGGTCGATCCGGACCAGTATATCTCGAGACGATTGCAGGTGGAGAGCAGGGCTGCGGAACGACCGGCCAGGCGTTGCTCCTCCAGCCAGGCCGCGGTTTCGGCCGGCGTAAAGACGAGTGATTCTCTCACCTTTACCGTAGCCGTATGGTGGCTTACACCAATGACATGCAGTGGCTGTTCAGGCACATGGATACGTTACCCATCCGAAGCGCGGGGATCAATCCGCTAACCGCCGGAGCGGGTTCCGTAGAAGTACGGAAAAACCGCCCCGGGCGGGAAAGAGATCGCCCCCGAGGGGACCCGGGGGCAGGAGTGCAGGGATTCCGTGGTGCTCAGGCGACGCCGACGGGGATCTCCCGGGGACGGGCCCGCTCGGCCTTGGGCACGCTGACTGTCAGGATACCGTTCTGGTAGCTGGCCTGGATCCGATCGTGGTCCACCGTGCTGGGCAGGGCGAACGTCCGCTCGAACGCGCCGTAGCTGCGCTCGTAGCGGTGCACTCGCTCGCTCTGCTCCTCGGCCTGCTGCTTCTTCTCCCCGCGGATGGTCAGCAGGTTGTTCTCCAGCGAGATCCTCACATCCTCCGGAGTGACACCGGGGACCTCGGCGACCATCTTGATCGCCTCTTTGTCCTCGAACACGTCACACGCCGGGTACCAGGACGCGGTGCGACCGCCTCATCCGACGTCCTCAGGTCCGAAGCTTGCAGGCTCCATGGGCGCCGAGTAGCGCTCTCACCTCCATTGACAGGGTCTTCTAGTCCGGTGCCGGTCACTCAACCGGCTTGCGCCCTGGGCAAATGCAGCGGCCGCGCCGGTTGATACGGACAAATTGACCGAGCCCATGCTTTCAGACGGCAGACGGAACATTTGGAGTCTGCAAGGATGGCAAACGCCTAGCGGCGCTCGCGCCGCGAGCGCCGCTCCGGGACCACTCGGGCCACCAGGCTGTACGGCAGCTCCATGACGTCGCGGATCCCGGGCACCGTGGAGAGCGCGCGGAGCGGGGTACGGACGCGGGCACCCATTTCCGACAGGACCGCGGCCACGACCGCGCGATCCTGACCGGGCTGATGCCCGGCCACGGCGAGCAGGCGGTGGACGGCATACAGGCCGATGACCACCGAGATGAGCCACAGGAAATCGAGGCCGTGTAGATCGAGCGGCCGAAGGGCGACGATTCTGTCCTCCCCCCAGCTCGAGCTCCACTGGGCGGTGACGGTGAACCGCTGGGTATCCAGCCAATCGGCGGAGAGGCCGGCGAGGATCGGGGCCAGCGCGGCACCGATACCAGAGATGAGCGCGTTGGTCGCAAGGTATGCCGCGGCCTCCCCCCGAGGGGCCACCTGCAGCGCCAGCGTGCCGGTCCCCAGGTTTACGCCGGCCGCGGCCAGGCCGGCGATCGCGTGCACCAGAATGAGGAGCGCCAGCACGAGGCCTTTCGCCGAGAGCAGGTTGATGAACGGCCAGGCTGCGACGGTGAGCAGGAAGAGCGCCCCCGACACCCGCATGACGGTCCGGAGATCGAACCGGTCCGCGACCGCTCCCCAGGACCGGAATGCGACGGCAGTCATCGCCTGCGAGAGGACCGTGAGTCCCACGACCCAGGCCATCGGGAGGCCGAATCGGCGTAGTAGATAGACACTGAAAAACGGGGCGATCAGGTTGGCCGCGAAGGTCCACGAGGCCAGGAAGATCATGACGGGCCGGAATTCGCGATGCCGGAGCGGCGCCTTGAAGATGTCCACCCAGGGCCGCCGGGTCGTCACCGGCATCTCCGGCTCCGGAATTCTCGCGAGGAAGAACAGGCCGGTCATGCCGGCCACGACGCCGGTGGCGAGCACCAGGGTGTACGCCTGGAGCGGCGGCACGCCCGATCGCGGCAGCGCATCCACGACGAAGCCCGCGCCCAATCCAATCACGGCGCTCACCGCCATCGCCGCCGCGAGCCGCCGAGCGAATGCCCGAGCCAGCACCTCCTCGGGCAGGAAGTCACGGATCCACGGCGACCACGCCGCCCCCGACACGGTCAGAAATGCCGAGGCGGGCACCAGACAGACGAACACCGCCGCCACCCGCCGCTCGGGCGGCACGAACCAGGGAGAGGCAATGGCGAGCGCCCAGCAGATGCGACCCAGCAGCGAGCCCCACCAGGTGATCAGCTTGCGCATTCGCCACCGCTCGATCAGCGCGACGGTCGGGAGCTGAAGGATCTGCGTCAGCGGGCCCAGTGCCGCGAGCAGGCCGATCCCGGCGTTGGACATGCCGAGGAGCAGGCCGAAGCCCACCAGGAGCGGTCCGCTGTTGAGCGACTCGCGGACCTGCGAGCAGATGCCGTCGGCCAGGAAGGCATTGAGCCCGCGCCGGCGCGCGCCCTCGTCCAGCTCAGCGACCGGTCGCCAGAAGCTCACATGACCATCCACCACGCGGGTTGCCTGACGGCCCCGGCGCGTCGAAACTCAATGCCCATGTCCAACACATTGCGGTACCGGATGGCGATCGCGCTGCTGGCCCTGGTCGCGGCGCTCGTCGCACTCTATCTGCACCTGTGGAAGCTGGGGCTGACCGGCCCGCTCACCTGCACCGCCGGCCTGGGCTGCGAAACAGCCATGAACAGCCAATGGGGCTGGTTCCTCGGGGTGGACGTGGCTCTAATCGGGACCATCGGCTATCTCCTCATCTTCGGCGCGGCGCTGTGGGGCCTGAGCCCCGGCCGGGCGCAGTCGCCCGCGCCTACGTTAGTCCTTCTGGGCCTCATCGTCCCCGCGGTGCTGTTCACCATCCGGCTCAAGTACGCCGAGTGGGGGATACTCGGGACCTTCTGTCCCTGGTGCTTCGAGAGCACCGTGACCATCGCCCTCTGCCTCATCTTGGTGCTGCTCGACTGGCGCCGAGTCCGCGTAGGGTAACTTACCCCTCGCCCCCATGGCCACCCGTCCCCGGTACTTCCCCGATCTGCGCAGCTACGCCGACCATCTGGAGCGGGCGGGCCTGCTTCGCCGCGTTCAGGCCGAAGTCGATCCGGTGCTGGAAGTGCCCGAGATCGTCCAGCGGGTGGTACGTGAGCGCGGTCCGGCGCTGCTTTTCGAGCGACCGAAGGGATCCGTCTTCCCCCTGGTAATGAACCTGTTCGGCACGATGGAGCGGATCGAGATCGCCCTCGGCCGGCATCCGCAGGCCATCGGGACCGAACTGGTCGAAACCCTCCAGCGGTTGAACCCGCCCAAGCCTCAAGTCGCTGTGGCAATCGCGGCAGTTCGTCGCACGAGGCCGCTTCATGAGGCCCCGGACCGTGTCCCGCGCTCCGGTGCAGGAGGTGATCGAACCGCCGCGCCTCACCGCCTTACCGCACGTGAAGAGCTGGCCACGGGACGGCGGGCGCTTCGTCACCTTCGGTCCCACCATCACGCACGACCCGGCCAGCGGCCGGCGCAACTACGGTCTCTACCGACTCCAGGTCTTCGACGACGCGACGACGGGCATGCACTGGCAGAGCATGAAGGGCGGACGCGGACATCACTACGAAGCGGAGCGCCGGGGAGAGCCGTTGGAGGCCGCGGTCGTGCTGGGCGGCGATCCGATCCTGATGTTGTCGGCGATCCTGCCTCTGCCCGAGGATATGGACGAGCTCGCCTTCGCCGGATTTCTGCGCGGCGCGGCGACGGAGCTGGTGCCCGGGACGTCGGTGTCCATTCCGGTGCCGGCCAACGCCGAGTTCATCCTGGAAGGGGTGGTGCCGGCCGGCGAGCGGCGGCCGGAGGGTCCGTTCGGCGATCACTTCGGCCACTACTCCGAAGCCGCGGACTTCCCGGTGTTCCACGTCCGGCGAATCACCCACCGTCGCCGACCGCTCTACCCGGCCAGCGTCGTGGGCAAGCCGCCTCAGGAAGACAAGGCGATGGGCATCGCCGTGGGCGAGATGGTGGGCCCGCTGATCCGGATGATCAACCCCAACGTGGTGGACCTCTACGCGTTCGAAAACGCCAGCTTTCACAACCTCTTGGGCGTCTCATTGAAGGAGCGTCACCCCAAGGAAGTATTGAAGACGGCCTTCAATCTGCTCGGCACCGGCCAGCTGGCGCTGACCAAGGTCACGATCCTCGTTCGAGAGGGTGTAAACCCCCGCAGCTTCGAAGCCCTGCTCCGGGAGCTCTGGTATCGGTTCGAGCCGGAGGAGCGGATGCTGCTGCTGCCGATCGCCCCGCTGGATACGCTCGACTACACCTCTTACCGGATGCACGTCGGCAGCAAGCTGGTCCTGGACGCCACGGGCGAGCCCGTCACCTCCGACCCTCCGCCGCGGACCGTCCCCGATCCGGCCGGCGCGGACTCGAGGGTGACGCGTCACCGGCTGTTGGAAGGCGGATTTCTGGTAGTGGCGACTCGGCGCGAGCCCCGCGCGGTCCTCGAGAATCTGGTTCGCTGGGAAGGGTTGGGTCCGGTGAAGTTCGTCGTTGCAGTGAGCGAGGACGTGGACCTGGCGGACGAGGCCAACCTGCTCTGGGGCATCTTCACCCGCTTCGATCCCGCTCGCGACATCATCATGACCGAGCAGGAGTTCATCGGGGCCCGGCCGGTGTATCGGGGTCGCGTGGGCATCGACGCGACCTGGAAGGAGGGGTATCCCCTCCCCCTGGAGATGGATCCCGAGATCGTCCGCCTGGTCGACCGCCGCTGGGGCGAATACTTCCCTCGCGTCTCCAGCTAGTTGGCGACCGTTACCTGCGGAAGAGCCTGCCCAATACACTACTCGTGCCGACCACCCCTTCGAACGCCTGGGCGAGCTCGTTCATCGAGGCATAGCGGTTGGCCACGTCCATGGCCAGGCACTTGGTGATGATGGCGTCCAGCTTGGCCGGCAGCTCCGGCCGAGCGTCGCGGAGAGACTGCGGCGTCCCGCGCAGCCGGGCGATCATCGTCTCCTGGGCGGACTTGCCGGGAAACGGGAGGTGTCCCGTGAAGAGCTCGAAGGCCAGCACGCCGAGGGCGTAGATGTCGCTGCGCCCGTCGAGCGGCTTCCCCCGGATCTGCTCCGGGCTCATGAACTCCGGCGTCCCGAGCACGATCCCGGTCGCGGTGAGCTTGGACATCTCCGCGCCGGTACGGCGCTCCTTCGCCAGCCCGAAGTCCATCACGACCGATCGGAATGCCTGCTCTTCCGGCACCAGCATGATGTTTTCGGGCTTGAGGTCCCGATGGATGATCTGGAGCTCGTGGGCGTGCTGGAGGCCCTGGCACATCTGGACCAGCAGGGGGATGCCCTCCTCGGCCGAGAACGGGCCGCGGCGGGATTCGTGCTCGCTCAGCGGCTCGCCTTCCAGGTAGGGCATCACCAGATAGAGCAGCCGGTCCGGCGTCTCGCCCAGGCGCAGGATGGGGCAGACATTCGGATGGTCGAGCCGCATGGCGATCGTCGCTTCCCGCCGGAGCCGCTCGACCGAGGCCGGATCGCGCGAGAGCCGCGGTATCAGGATCTTCACCGCCACCGCGCGGCCCGTCTCCAGCTCCTCCGCTCGGTAGACGTATGCCATGCCGCCCTCGCCGAGCCGGCGCCCTACCCGGTAGCGCCCGTCGAGCAGCTGGCCGCTGAGCGACGCCAGCGGGTCCGACGGGCGGTCAGCGGAAGCAGCAGGCTGCGCCGGGTCGGTTGGCGGCTCGGCGGGCGCCAGTTCCGCCGCTCTCGCCCCCTCCTCTTCCTCCACCAGCGCGCTTCCGTCGGTGACGCAGAATCTGGCGGGGGGCTCGTAGGAAGTCTGACATCGGGGGCAGCGGCGAATGCTCAATCGCGAAACCGGTTGCGGCCGTCGTTCTTGGCGCGGTAGAGGTGGTTGTCGGCCAGGCGGAGCAACGAGTCGCCGTCGGTGACGCGCTCGTCGGGGTAGGACGCGATACCGATGCTGATCGTTACCCGAACCGGCTGGTTCGGTTCCCCGAAGTCATGAGTGGCGACGCGGCGGAGGATGCGTTCGGCGAAGTTGCGGGACTCGGCGCTCGTGGTCTCGGGCAGCAGCACGACGAACTCCTCGCCGCCGTAGCGCGCCACGATGTCCACCGACCGCTGCTCTCGCTTGAGCAGCGCCGAGAGCTGCTTGAGGACCCGGTCGCCCACCAGGTGACCGTAGGTGTCGTTGATCTGCTTGAAGTTGTCGATGTCGATCATCATCCCGGTGAGCATGGTGGCATACCGGGCGGCGCGATCCATCTCCTGCTCCAGCTTTTCCATCAGCGCGCGGCGATTGAAGCAGTTGGTCAGCGGATCGGTCTCGGCCAGGTGCCGCATCTGCTCCTGGCCCATGACCGCGTTCTCCAGATCGTAGGCCTTCTCCAGCGCCGACACCGCGGCGTGAATCACCTGCTCCGCGAACTGCACGTCCTGCTCGTTGAGGGGCGCGTCATCCGTCGTGGTCCGCAGGAAGAAAACGCCGGCGGGCTGCTGCCGCAGAGAGAAGCGAATCGCGATCGCGCTGCGGGTCGGCACCGCCTTGCCCTCCGACTCCCATCCGGTCCGCACCATCTGGTAGATCGGGTCGGTGTGGACGTCCCGCACGAGGACCACCTCTCCGGTCGCGAGCGCGTGCTGAATCTCGGGGTAGCGACGCAGATCCACCGCGAGATTGTGCAGCATCGGGTTCTCGAACGCCGCGACGACGGTGCCGCGGTCGTCGTCGGGCCCCGCGATGATGAGCGAGCAGCGGGAGATATTGAGGCCCTGCGCCACCCGCCGCACGAGAATCTGGTAGATCTCGTCCGGCTTCAGCGCGGCCGTCACCTCCTGCATGATGTCCATCATCTCGGAGCGGGAGCGGGCCTCCGCCCGTGCCTGATTGAGCTCGCGGCCCACCCGCAGGTGCGCCTTCACTCGTGCCAACAGCTCCCGCACGCGGAACGGCTTCGGGATGAAGTCGTTGGCCCCGAGGCCAAGCGACCGCACCGTGGCCTCCTCCGGCGGCATGGACGAGATCATGAGGACCGGCAGGTCCTTGAACCGGGGGTCGGCTTTCACCTTCTGGAGCAGCTGGAGACCGTCCACCTTGGGCATCATGATGTCGAGAAGCAGCAGATCGAACTGCTCAGCCGTCAGATGTTCGAAGAGGTGCTCTCCGCCTGGCACGGTGAGCACCTCATAGCCGTTTTCCTTCAATATCCAGGACAGGGTCCGGGAGAGCGCCTGATCGTCGTCGGCGACGAGGATCTTGGGGGCCATCGGCATTCAGCCTGCCAATCGTTGAAAGAGTTCAGGGTCCACGTTCCCGCCGGACGCGACGGCCACCGTGGGCCCGGTCGGACGGAAGCGTCCCGACAATAGCGCCGCGGTGGTGACGGCGCCGGAGGGCTCCACCCGGAGACCCGCCTCCGTGTGAAGGAAGCGCACCGCCTCGCCGATGGCCGACTCCGAAACCTGGACCGCCTCGCGTACCACTCGCCGAAGGATGGGCCAGGTAAAGCTCCCGACGGAAGGTGTGAGCAACCCGTCCGCCATGCTCCCGGTGCGCTGCAGGGTCCGCGGCTCGCCCGCCGCAAGTGCGGCGGTCAGCTTCGCGGCGCCTTCCGGCTCGACCCCGACGAGCTGGACGGACGGCTTGATCGCCGCCACCGCGATGCTGATGCCCGCGATGAGGCCGCCCCCGCTCACCGGTGAAAGAATCGTCTCGACTTCAGGACGCTGCTCCAGGATCTCGAGGCCCACCGTGGCCTGACCGGTCACGACGTCGGGATGATCGTACGGAGGCACGAGCTCGAGACCCTCGTCCCGCATGATCTGGTGCGCCCGTTCGCCCTGCTCCGCCGACCGGACCGCTCCGGCGAAGACCACCTCGCCGCCATAGCCGCGGACACCGTCAACCTTCACCTGCGGCGTGGACCGAGGCATGACCACGACGGCTCGCATCCCGAAATGCCGAGCCGCGTAGGCGATGGCTTGTCCGTGATTGCCGCTGGACAGGGTGACGACGCCCTTCGCGCGGCCCTCGCGCGCGATCCGGGCGAGCGCGGTGTAGGCTCCGCGGATCTTGAACACGCCGATCGGCTGGAGTTGCTCGCACTTGAGACCCACCGGCACGCCGAGCCGGCTGGCGAGCGAGGGAAGGTCCACGATCGGCGTGCGGACGGCGATCCCTTCCAGCCCGCGTGCGGCGTCCCGGACGGCGGCCAACGTCACCGTCTCGGCTGGATCGACGACAGGGATCCCCATAGGCTCCCGCGCTTCGAAGGTCCGGCTACTCTTCCAGCGCGGTCGGAGCCACGGCGTCACCGCCCGCCGCGCCTTCGGCCCCGCCCTCGTCCTCCTTCACTACCCGAGCCACGTCCACTACCGTATCGCCCGAGTCGAGGTTCATCACCTTGACTCCCTGGGTGTTCCGCCCGATGACCCGGATCCCGTCCACCGGCAGCCGGATGATCACGCCCTGACGGGTGATCATCATGAGCTCGTCCTCGGGGATGACTTCCTTGAGCGCCACGATGGACCCGGTCTTGTCTGTCTTCTTGAGGGTGATGATGCCCTTTCCCCCACGCTTCTGCACCCGGTAGTCCGAGAGCTCCGAGCGCTTCCCGAAGCCCTTCTCACTCACCACCAGCAAGGTCGCGTCGCGCCGGACGACGACCATGCCGATGACTTCGTCGCCCTTCTCCAGCTCGACGCCCTTCACCCCGGTCGTGGCCCGACCCATGTCGCGCACGTCGGCCTGGTGGAACCGGATGCTCATGCCGTCCTTGGTGGCGAGGACGATATCGCTGTTCTGATCGCAGATCTGCACGTCGATCAGCTCATCGCCCTTCTCGATGTTGATTGCGCAGATCCCGTTGCTCCGGACGTTGCCGTACGCCGACAGGACCGTCTTCTTCACGGTGCCCTGGCGGGTGGCGAAGATCAGGCACTTGTCGTCGGTGAATTCCCGGATCGGGACCAGCGCCGCGACCTGCTCCGTCGGCTTGATGGCGATGCAGTTCACCACCGGCTTGCCGCGCGCCGCGCGGCCGGCCTGCGGGATCTCATGCACCTTGAGCCAGTAAACCTGCCCGGTGTCGGTGAAGAAGAGCAGGTAGTCGTGAGTGCTGGCGATGAACAGGTGCTCGACCCAGTCGTCGGCCTTGAGGTCGGCGCCGTTGAGCCCGCGCCCGCCACGCCGCTGCTTCTTGTAGGTGGAGACCGGGATCCGCTTGATGTAGCCCGAGTGGGAGATGGTGATGACCATGTCCTCCTCGGCGATCAGGTCCTCGACCGTGAACTCGCCCTGGTCGGCCACGATCTCGGTCCGGCGGTCGTCGCCGAATTGGTCCACGACCTCCTGCATCTCCTGCTTGAGGATGCCCATCCGCTTGGGCTTCGAGGCCAGGATGGACTTGAGATCCTTGATCAGGGCCCGGACTTCCTTGAGCTCGGCCTCCAGCTTTTCGACCTCGAGGCCGGTGAGCTTGGCGAGCCGCATGTTGAGGATCGCTTCGCTCTGCTTCTCACTGAAGCCGAACCGCTTCCGCAGCCGAGCGTCGGCCTGGGGGGTGTCCTCCGAGCCCCGGATGATCTTGATCACCTCGTCGATATTGTCGACGGCGATCTTGAGCCCCTCGAGGATGTGCTCCCGCGCCTGGGCCGCGTCGAGGTCGAACTGGGTCCGGCGGACGATGATCTCGTGCCGATGCTCGATGTACCGCTCGAGCAGCTGCTTGAGGTTCATGACCTTCGGCGCGCCCTTGTCGAGCGCGAGCATGATGACCCCGAAGGTGGACTGCATCGCGGTGTGCTTGTAGAGCTGGTTCAGCACGACGTTGGGGATGGCATCGCGCTTGAGGTCGATGACCATCCGCATGCCGTCCTTGTCGGACTCGTCGTTGACCCCGCTGATGCCCTCGATCTTCTTCTCGGTCGCGAGCTCGGCGATCGCCTTGACCAGGTTCTCCTTGTTGACCTGGTAGGGGATCTCGGTCACCACGATCTGAGAGCGGCCCGACGACTCTTTCTCCTCGATCTGGGCCCGCGCCCGCATGACCACGCGGCCGCGGCCGGTCTCGTAGGCCTCCTTGATCCCTTCGCGGCCGTAGATGTACGCGCCGGTCGGGAAGTCCGGGCCCTTGATCACCTTCCGGAGCTCCGCAATGGTGGCGTCGGGGTTGTCGATCAGCAGCTCGACCGCCTTGGCGACTTCCTTGAGATTGTGGGGCGGGATGTTGGTCGCCATGCCGACCGCGATACCGCTCGAGCCGTTGACGAGCAGGTTCGGGATCTTGGAGGGCAGGACGGTCGGCTCCTGGAGCCGGTCGTCGAAGTTGGACTGGAAGTCGACGGTGTTCTTGTCGATGTCCTCCAGCATCGCGGTAGCGATCCGGGTGAGCCGGGCCTCCGTGTAGCGGTACGCTGCCGCGGGATCGCCGTCCACCGAGCCGAAGTTCCCCTGCCCGTCCACCAGCGGATAGCGGAGTGAGAAATCCTGAACCATCCGCACCAGCGCGTCGTAGACCGACCCGTCGCCGTGCGGGTGATACTTGCCCAGCACGTCGCCCACCACCGTCGCCGACTTCTTGTAGGCCCGCCCGGGCACCAGCCCGAGCTCGCTCATCGCGTACAGAATCCGGCGGTGCACCGGCTTCAGGCCGTCCCGCACGTCGGGGAGGGCGCGGGAGACGATGACACTCATCGAATAGTTGATGAACGACTGCTGCATCTCCTCTTCGATGAGGCGGGGCAGGATGCGCTCGCGAGAGTTGGGTGCCGTCATGTCCGTCGGATGCTAGAGGGATAGTGGAGGGCTCGGCCACGGCCGAGACTCACAAATATACCCGTAAGCGGGGGCCGGATGCAACCGTGGATAGGTGTCGGAAGTGGCTGTTTGGTAATAGGTTAGGAGGGCGACGGGACGGCGGGACGAGGGCATGCTGCCGAGTGGGGCGGACGAAGGCGTGGGAGCGAAGCGACCGAGGGACCTTTTCACCCGGGGTTCGATGCCCGCGGAAAAGGTCCCTCGCTGCGCTCGGGATGAGGTACGCTGAGTAGCGCCGTTGCGCCGTCCCGCCGTTCAACCTACTGCTGACACGGCGCCTCTGGATCCGGCTTGGGCTTGTCCACCACCAACCGGTGGTCCAGGTTCGCGACCCGCCCGACCAGATCGGAGACGAACGAAGTTACCCGGGCATACTTGTCATAGTCGAGGTACTCGGGCTCGTCGGTGACCTGGTGATAGTCCCGGTGACCGCCGGTGCTGAAGAAGGCAACGGGAATCCCGTACCGAGCGTACATCGCGTGGTCGCTGCGGCAGTAGAAGTTGTCCGGATGTCCGTCGGCGTCGTAGCTGTAGTCGAAGGTTAAGCCGTGGCTGCCCTCGCGGTTCGCCGTCTCGGCCAGATCGCCCAGCTCGGTCGAGAGGCGGCGCGACCCGATCACCTGGATGTAGGCGGGGTCGCGCGTGGACTCGTGCTTCGGTCCGCCCCGCGCGATCATGTCGATGTTGATCTGCGCCACGATCGAATCCCGCGGCACGGTGGGATGGTCGGTGAACCACCGGCTCCCCTGAAGTCCCGATTCCTCACCGCTGTGCCAGACGAACAGCAGCGAGCGCTTCGGCTTGGTGGGACTCGCCGCCATCGACTCCGCGATTTCCAGCAGCGCCATCGAGCCGGAGCCATCATCATCCGCGCCGTTTACGATGGAGTCGAGCTTCGGCGGACTCGCCTTGTGCATGCTGTCCACCATCGCGCGAATCGTGTTCCATTGTTCCGGAGTCGGCTCGCCCGGAGGGTCGTTCGCCCCGCGGGGGCGCATGACGGTGTTGTAGGCCCGCAGCGAGTCGTGGTCCACCGGCGGGCTGACGATGCCGATCGCGTCGTTGTGGGCACCCAGCGCCACGTATTCGTTGCGGAGCGCGGGATCCGACCCTTCGAGTACCGCGACGACGTTGGTGGCCGGAAGTACCGTCGGCTCGAAGCGCACATCGCCCTGGATGGTCGGACCGGCCTCACCCGGCTTGAGCTGCTCGAGCGACTTGCCGAAGAGCTTCGGCACCGACGCGGTGGGCAGGAAGATCATCCGTGGCTGAGTGATTCCCGGAGGCACGTTCAGGCCCGACGGGAGGGTCACGCTGGGAGAGCGGAACTGCTGCTCGAAGGTGCCGATGAGCGGATCGATCTGGGTGATCACGATACCCGAGATCAGCCCCAGCCGTCCGTCGGGTGAAAGGTCGGGCGCACCGAGCGACGTGCTCTCCTTACTGTCGCTGCGGAAGACCACGAGCTTCCCGCGCAGCTCTTCCCGGGAAGGCAGCTTCGCCGTGTCCGCGATTCCCCCCGCGAAGAGCAGCTGCGCCCCCTCGATCGGGCGCGCGGGAATTTCGAAGGTCGGCTGGTAGGCGTAGTAGTCCTTGAAGGCCTCCAGCGTGTTGGGGCCGGCGCGGAGGGTCGCCTGGTCGGGATTGATGGCGTAGCTGGTGAGCGGCAGTCGCTGGAGGAACGTGCCCGAATCGCCGGCGGGCCGGAGCCCCAGCCGCTTCAACTCCGAGGCGATATAGGCGTTGCCCCTCACGTTCCCGGGTGTCCCCGTGCGCCGTCCCTGCATCGAGTCGGCTGCGAAGATCGAGATCCTGTTCCGCAGGTCGGCCGCGCTGATCGACGCCGCGGTGGCAGCGCGAGGACTCGGGACCTCCGCCGGCTTGCCGGCCGCACCGCCGCCGCACGCCGCAACCAGGGGGAGGAGCAGAACTGCGTGAGTCCAGGGTCGACGCATGAAGGACCGTCCAGGTTGAGAGTGACAGGAAAATAGCCCCACCACTACCCGGAGCGGTCCGGAAACGTTTCAGTCAGCGGGGTTTCGCTGCAGGCCGGCGGATCAGCAGGACGGTGGCCGCCCCGGGTCCGGCCGGGAGTCGGCTGCTGGAGGACTCCACCCACCCGATCGCGCGCCCGCCGTCCTTCACCTCGTAGCAAGTCCGTATCATATCATCGCCTCACAGGCTGACGTCTCGTTTTGAAGCATTCGGCTCTTCCGCCACGTAGGTGAGATGCCTTCGGGACGGGAAGGGTTGCTTGCTGCGGCGCGACGAAGCGACAGCGAGAGAACCCGGCCCTGTCATCCCGAGGGAGCGAAGCGACCGAGGGATCTTGTTTGAGAGGATCCCTCGCTGCGCTCGGGATGAGATGGCGGCTTCGCGTACCTACGCCGTAGCGCCGTAGCGCCGTAGCGCCGTCCAAAGCAACCCTTTCCGGACCCCGCGTGTCCCATACACGCTCGCAGCCCAGGACCTTCACCTGCCGGAGCTTGTGAACGAGCGAGAACTGATCGGGCAAGTGCTGGCGGGCGATTCGGGTGCCGAGCGGGCGCTGTACGACGCGCACGTAGATCGCGTCTTCCGGCTGGTCTACCGCATGGCCGGGGACATGGACCGCGCGCAGGACTGGGTTCAGGAGACCTTCATCAAGGTGTTCGACCGGCTGGCGGAGTTCCGGGGAGAGTCCGCCCTCTCGACCTGGATCTGCTCGATCGCGATCTCGATCACGCTGAACGGCCTGCGGAAGGTCCGACGGTCTCGCGAGCGGGAGGTGAATTTGGAGTTCGCCGGAGGGATCGGGAAGGCGCCGCGCGAGGCGGACCCGGATCTCAAGGCGCGTTTGAGCCAGGCGATCGAGGATCTCCCCGAGGGGTACCGGACGGTCTTCGTGATGCACGATGTCGAGGGCTTCACCCACGAGGAGATCGGCGACACTCTCGGCGTGGCGATCGGAACCTCCAAGGCGCAGCTCTTCCGGGCCCGGGCCAAGTTGAGGGAAGCGTTGGCCGATTTCGCGAGGGAATGACCGATGGATGATCAGGAGCTGGACGAGCGCCTGCGCGACGCGGCCCGAGCCCACAACCAACCCCCGGAGACTCCACGGGAGGCGATGTGGGAGGCGATTCAGCGGCAGCGGCGCGGGCCGAAGGTGGAGCGTCGGATCCCGCGCCGCTGGAGCGGCCGCCCGTGGCTGCCGTTGGCCGCCGCTGCCGCCGCGATTCTCGCGGTCGGGGTCGGCATCGGGCGGCTCACCTCGGGGCCGGCAACCGCTCCCCCGGCTACCGCGGCGGCAACGAAGCCGGGTTCGGCCGCGGGTACGGAGACGGCTTACCGCCTCGCCGCAGTCGAGCACCTGGGGCAGTCCGAGGAATTTCTGACGCTGTTCCGGAGCACGGTCGGCCGGACCGGCGATCATCACCTCGCCTCCGCGACCGCGCGCCGTCTGCTCACGACCAACCGCCTGCTGCTCGACTCGCCCGCGTCCGTGGACCGGCGGACCCGGCTCCTGCTCGAGGACCTGGAGGTCGTCCTCGCCGGCATCGCCCAGCTCTCTCCGCACTCGCCCGCGCAGGATCTGGAGCTGATTCGTGAAGGCATCGAGCGGGGCGACGTCATGCCCCGGCTTCGCACGGCCGTGCCCGCGGGCGCGGTCCCAACCCAAGGAGCGCTGTGATGTACCGCATGACGTTCGGAATGATGCTGGCCGCCGCGGCCGGGCTCGGCAGATGGGGCGTGCCGCCCACCGCTCTGCCGCAGGGCCAGGGGCCGGCCGTGGAGGCCTCGGCTCCGCGTTCCGACGTGCCGCCCTCCCCCTGGCTCCAGGGAGATCCGGCCGATTCGCTCTACCGTGCGGCGCGCGAGTCGTTGAACCGGCGGGACTTTCGCCGGGCGGCGGACCTGTTCGGGCAGCTGCCGACCAAGTTCCCCAACTCGGGCTACACGCCCGACGCGTTCTACTGGCAGGCGTTCGCACTCTACCGGCTCGGCGGCGAGTCCGACCTGAAGCGCGGGCTCCAGGCATTGCAGGCGCAGTCCGCGCGCTATCCGAAGGCTTCTACCAAGGGCGACGCCAAGGCGCTCGAGGCGCGGATCAATGGCGAGCTCGCCCGCATGGGGGACGAGCAGGCGACCACGGATACCCGGAAGACGGCCGAAGGCGCCGCCATGCCTGACGTCGACATCCCGGACCATGACATACCGGACCACGACATGACGGACCATGACCTGTCCGACCGCTGCGACGACGACAGCGACGACATGAAGCTCGCCGCGCTGAACGCTCTGATACATATGGACGCCGAGCGGGCCCGTCCGATTCTCCAGAAGGTGCTGGCGCGGCGTGACGCCGGCTCGGCCTGCCTTCGGCAGAAGGCTGTCTTCCTCGTCGCCCAAGGCGGGGGAGACGGGGTCGAGCGAGTCCTGGTCGAGACGGCTAGGACGGACCCCGATCCCGAGGTGCGGGAGCAGGCGGTCTTCTGGCTGTCCCAGGTCGAAGGAGACGCGGCCGTCGCCGCGCTCGATTCGATCCTTCGCAGCTCCAAGGATCCCCAGGTGCGGGAGAAGGCGCTCTTCGCGCTCTCCCAGCACGACAGCCCCAAGTCCCAGCAGGCGCTGCGCACCTTCGCCGAGCGGGCCGACGTGTCCGCCGACCTCAGGGAAAAGGCCATCTTCTGGATCGGGCAGAGTGGCGGCGCGGACAACGCGGCCTACCTCCGCGGCCTCTTTGGTCGGGTCAAGGGAGAGGAGCTGCGCAACAAGATTCTCTTCTCCATCTCACAGATGGGTGGAACCGAGAACGATCGTTGGCTGCTCAGTGTGGCACGCGACCGCACTCAGCCGGTGGAGATCCGAAAGCAGGCCCTCTTCTGGGCCGGTCAAGCGGGGGTTTCCATGACCGAGCTCGGTGCCCTGTACAACACGCTCGACGATCCGGCGATGCGGGAGCAGCTCATCTTCGTCTATTCCCAGAGTGACGAGCCCGCCGCGGTGGACAAGCTGCTCGAGATCGCGCGGCGCGATCCCAATCCCGAAATGCGCAAGAAGGCGCTGTTCTGGCTCGGCCAGAGCGACGACCCCCGCGCGGCGAAGGCGCTTGAAGAGATCATCGCCCAGCCCTAGGAGCGAACCATGCGAATTCTGCTGACGGTCGCGGGCGCCCTGCTGCTGTTGCCGGCGGCGCTCCCGGCACAGACTCTCGTCCAGCGCATTCGGGGCGCCGGGGACGGCACCGTCCGTCTCAGCTTCGCTGCCCGGCCGGGCGTCTGCGGACATGCCAATGGCATCAGTATCATGGATCCCGATGACGAGGACGACGACTGGGTGAGCGACTGTGACCATGGGCCCGTGCGAGTGTCGCTGCGCATGCACGGGGGAAAGGTCTCGGAGGCGACGACGCGTGTCGCGGGGCACTGGCGCTCGGCTTCCTCTGGCGCCACCGACCTGGGCCTCGTCCCGGCCCGGGACGCGTCCGACGCCCTCCTGACGCTGGCTCGCGCCGCGGACGAGGAGGCGGGCGACGAACTCATGACAGCCGCAACCCTGGCCGACAGCGTAGTCGTGTGGCCCGAGCTGCTGCGCATGGCCCGGGACAACGGGCTACCTCTGGAGACCCGGAAGCAGGCGGTGTTCTGGCTGGGTCAGGCGGCGGGCGAGGCGGCCACCCGGGGCCTCGACTCCATCGCGGTGGACGATCGGGGTGAGCTCGAGGTGCGGGAGCAGGCGGTCTTTGCGCTCTCGCAGCGTCCGGCGGATGAAGGAGTGCCCGCCCTCATCCGCATCGCTCGCGCCAATCCGCATCCTGAGCTGCGAAAGAAGGCCCTCTTCTGGCTGGGTCAGAGCGAGGATCCCCGAGCGCTGACATTGTTCGAGGAGATTCTTCGGTAAGCCCCATCGGGGGTGGCGATTAGATTCCCCGGATGCCCCGCCGCCCCCCCATTCGCTTTCCCTTTCTCCTCTGTACCGCGCTCTTCGCCTGTGGGGGTGGCACGCCACCCCCGCCGGTGGTCGAGCTGTCGGCGGGCGCGGACACCGTAGCGACCGGCTATGCCGAAATCGCGGACGCGACCTGGCTCGGCGGGAGCCGGTTCGCGGTCGTGGCACCGATGGATGTGACCGTTGGGCTGATCGATCTGGCGGGCCGAGAGGTGGCTCCGCTGGGCGGAGCTGGGACCAAGGAGCTGCGCAACCCGGCGACCGCCTTCGTCGCGCGCGGATACCCTGCACGTCGGCGACTGGGGCCTCCGCCGAACGACGCTCTGGACGCTCGCCGGAAAGTTCGTGCGTGCCATCCAGAACCCCGATGCGGCGCGGGGAGCGCTGCCGCGCGCACGGGACGCGGCCGGGAACTTCTACCTCGAGCTCGCTCCCCGGCCGGGCCCCGACGGCAGCGGCAATCGCGACTCCGCCGCGGTGGTCCGCGTCTCGGCCACTCTCGCGAGGTTCGACACGGTCGCCCGACTGGCACCGCTGGACGTCGCCGAAGTGAGCGGCGAGTCGGGCCGTCGCTTCGAACGCCGCGCGCTGAGCGGTGTGGACCGCTGGGGAGTATTGCCGGATGGGTCGGTGTGGGTGGCACGGGTGTACGACAACCGAATCGACTGGCGAGGCCCCGACGGCAAATGGACGCGTGGGGATCCGCTGCCGGACCGCGTGCTCGAGGTCACACGCTATGATCGGGAAGTGTTCTACCAGAAGTTCCCGCCCGAGCTCCGCAGCACCGCCGAGCAGCTCCCGTTCGCCGCGGTAAAGCCGCCCTTTGAGACCGGGCTCACGTCTCCCTCGGGGCACGTGTGGCTCGAGAAGAGCAGGGCCCCGTCGGACTCGTCCCGCCGCTACCATGAGGTCGACCGCGAAGGCCGTCTGCGGCGGGACATACGCCTGCCCGGCCAGGGTCGGATCGTGGCGCTCGGTGACGACGTCGCGCTGGTCGCCGAACGGGTCCGCGAGGGCACCCGCTTCATCCGATTTCCAATCCCGCCGTCCACCCCGAACCGATGAGGACCTTCATGAAGCTGGTACCCACGCTCCGCGCACTCGCGCTGACGGGCCTCGCCGCCTGCGGCAAGGCCGAGAGCCAGGGCGCGCTGACACTCGAGCACAAGCTGCCCGGCAGCTTCGCGCAGCTGAGCAACGTGGTCGAGCTGGGGAACGGCCGGGTGGTCTTCGCGGACACCAGGAACAAGCTGTTTTTGAGCGCCGACCTCAAAAGCGGCGATCTGGACACCCTGGGCACCCGGGTGGAGACGATCACCGCACAGTCGCCCGCGGATCAGTACAAGTTCCCCGGCTGGGTCGCCCATCTCGCCGGCGACACCGTGGCGCTGGTGGACTTCGCCGCGCAGCGCACCACCCTGTGGGACGAGCGAGGCAGGCCACTCAAGGTCCTGGGCATGGTCCAGGTCGCCGGCACGGCGCCCGTGCTGGTGTACGACACGGTCGGGCACGCGTACAAGACCGACTTCCAGCAGGTCCTCGCGAGAGAGCCCGGTGCCACGACCGATCCGGACAGTATCGCGGTGCTTCGCATCAAGCTCGCCACCGGCACCGTGGACACGGTCGCCCAGCTCACCGGGCCCGAATTCGGCGAGGCGGTCTTCGGCGAACAGCGCCAGAGAGCGGTAAAGGTCTTCGCGCCGAACGATTTCTTCGGCGTGCTTCCGAACGGGATCGCGTGGGTCGCGCGCGGACGTGAGAATCGAGTGGACTGGCGGGACGCGAAGGGCGCCTGGACCCGTGGCAGCACCCGAAAGTACCAGGCACTGCCGGTGAGCCAGGCCGACAAGGACCGGGTCCTGGCGCAGGTGCGGGAGCGGGGCCAGCAGTACGGCATGCCCCAGGAGCTCGACATCCGGTACCCCTTCGCCGACACCAAGCCGCCGTTCGATTTCGCGCTCGGCCGGCCCAATGGGGAGGTGTGGCTGCAGCGGCCGCGCTCGGAGGAGAATGCGGCGGTCACCTACGATGTCTTCAGGCAGAGCGGTGGCTGGCTCCGCGAGGTGACGTTCCCGCCTGGCGCGTCGTTGGCGGGATTCGGGAAGGGCGGGGCGATCTACGGGTCGATCAAGGAGGGGCAGGGGAGGACGGTGGGGGGGTTTGTGTTGAAGTAGGTGAGTGGGAGGGGGGCGTGGGCGGCGGGTGGGCGAAAGGGCGGGCCATGTCATCCCGAGCGCAGCGAGGGATCTTCTCAAACGGGGCTCGATACCTGCAGAGAAGATCCCTCGCTGCGCTCGGGATGACAGCGTAACCTCGGCAGGCCAGCGCCGCCCCCCCGCTCAATCCAGAATCGGCGGCTCATCCCCTGGCGGAGTGTTCGGCCCCGCTCGGTCCGTGCGGCGTCGATCGCGCCGCTGTCCTTCCTCGTACCACCGCCGCGTGATCTCGCCGGCGAGCTCCCGGTTCCCCAGGCCGAACGCGAGACCAACCGCCAGCGCCACGGCGCCCAGGATCAGGGTGAATGCCGCGGTGACGATCTCCTCCGCCACGCCGACCTGCTGCAGCGCCATGAAGATCGCGATGACGATGACCGCGCCCTTCGCGATCTTCGCCACCGTCGGCACGCCCGCCACGCCGCCCGCCGACGCGAGGATGAGACTGCGGACGAACTCGCCCACGATCATCCCGAGGATCACGATCACGATCGCGGCGATCAGCGTCGGGATGAAGGAGAGCATCGTCCCGAACATCTGGTTGATGCTCTCGAGACCGAGCGCGGTGCTGGCGAGCAGGATCACGACCAGCATCACCAGCCAGAAGATCAGCTTGGCCAGCGCACGCACCGGGTCGAGACGCGAGCCCGTGCGTCCGACCACCTCGTCGAGTCCGCCCGCCGCCGCGACCTTGTTGAAGTCGAGCCGCTTGAGCGTGTCGTCGGCCCAGCGCTGGACCTGCCTCGCCAGGAAGTAACCGGTCAGCAGGATGACGGCCGCGCCGAGCGAGCGCGGGCATGACCGTTCCGATCTGTTCGGCCCCGATGAGGAGGCGATCCCAGAGTTCGTTCACGACGACACCTCGAGCACGAGTTTCCCGGTATGCTCGCCGCGCTGCATCCGCTGGTACGCGGCGATGCCATCCTTCAGCGGCACGACCCGGTCCACGATCGGCCAGAGCCGGCCCTGATGGGCGAGTCGAACGATCTCGGCATATTCCTGCCTGCTACCCATGGTCGAGCCCAGGATACTCCATTGGTGCCAGAAGAGTCGTCGCAGATCCATCGACACGGTAGGGCCCGTGGTGGCTCCGCAGACGACGATCCGGCCGCCTCGCCGGAGCGCGCGCTGCGAATTCACCCAGGTCTGCTCTCCCACACTGTCCACGACGACGTCCGCGCCTCGCCCGCCGGTGAGGCGGCGCACTTCGGTCACGACGTCCTCCCGGCCGTGGTGCAGCGCCGCGGCGGCGCCAAGCTGCCGGGCCCGCTCGAGTTTCGCGTCACTGCCGCTGGTCACGATCGCGCGGCCGCCGAGGAGGTTGACGATCTGAAGAGCCGCGAGCGAAACGCCGCCGCCGATCCCCCAGATGAGTGCCGTCTCGCCGCCACGCAGACGTGCCCGGCCGGCAAGCATGCGCCACGCAGTCAGCGTCGAGAGGGTGAAACCGGCCGCTTCCGCCCATCCCATGCCATCCGGCACCGGCGCCAGGTTCTCCTCCGGCACCACGACGAGCTCCGCCGCGGTGCCCGGGGCGTGCTCCCCCAGGATGCGGTACTCACGGCAGAGAGGCTCGTCGCCGTCGAGGCAGGCGGGGCAGCGCCCGCAGGAGATGCCCGGGTTGATCATGACGCGGTCGCCTGGCCGTACCGACTGGACGCCTTCTCCCGCCGCCTCCACGACGCCGGCTCCATCGGATCCCACGATGAACGGAAACTTCGGTGACACGTGGGGGAGCCCCGCGGTCATCCAGAGATCGAGGCGGTTGAGCGCCGCGGCTCGGATCCGCACCAGGACGTCTTTAGGAGCGCGAATCTCGGGCTCGGGGAGCTCGCTGACGGCGAGCCGCTCGGGACCGCCGAGGGCGGTGAGGGTCAGTGCTCTCAGAAGGCCGGACTCACGACCTGCTCGGCCGCACGGAGGGTGATCTCCTCCGCCGAACCGCCGGCGAGGGGCTGCATGAACATTCTGAACTCCCCCCTCCCCTTGGCGTCCTCCGATGGCTGGCCCATGACGTAGATCAGCCTCGTGCCATCGAGGGAGACATCGAGGGACAGGATCGGGCGCTCCGTCGTGACGAGGACGGTCGGCCCGGGGGCGCCCGGCTCGAGCCGCATCACCTTGGAGCCCTTTCCGCGGCCTCCCGCCTTGGTCACGTAGACCAGCGTGCCATCCGGGAGGAAGCGTGGACTCGACTCGCGCTCCTTGGTCTGGGTCAGGCGCCGCGGCGCGCCGCCGGCGAGATCCGACAGGTAGATCTCCTGATTGCCGTCCCGGTTGGAGACGAACGCGATCTTCCGTCCGTCGCGGGAGATTGCGGGCGACTGGTTGCCCCCGGGAGCGGTGGTGATGGGCCGGTCGTCCTGGCCGGCCAGGCCCACGCTCCGGATCTGGGGGAGTCCGCCCGCCGGCATGAGTGTGTAAACGACCCTGGCCCCATCGGGGGTCCAGCGTGGCTCACTCTCGTTTCCGGGATCGGTCGTGATCCGGCTCAGGTTGCGGCCATCCGCATCCATCACGAACAGATCGTAGGTGCCGGTTCGATTGGAGCTGAACACGAGCCGGGTGCGATCCGGAGCGTAGACCGCCTGAACGTTGGTGGCGCCGTCGACCAGCAGTGGAACCAGGGTGTCGCCGAGCGCCGCGCGAAACTGGTAGATCCCGTACGCGCCCGAGCGATTCGAAGCCACGACCGCGTCGCTGGTGACGAAGACATCGGCGCTGTCGCTTCGGCCCCAGGGCGAGGTCGTGGTCACGACCGCATGGCCGAGAGCCAGCCCATCCACGATGCCCTCCCCCGAGACCCGCACGGCCTCGGGGTGGTCACTGCTCCACTGGAAGCCATTGGCGGGACCGGTCTCGGTCCCGGCCTCGTCCGTTACCCGAGCCTTGAGCGTTCCCCGCTCACCGACCTTGAGCGCCAGCCGCCGGCGGTCGAGGCTCACCAACCCGGGGGTCACCTCGACATTCCATACCACCGGATCGAAGCCGGCCAGACGCGCGGTGAGTGTGGTGGTGCCCGCCGCTTTCCCGGTCAGCGTCCGTGCGGCGAGATCGTAGCCGATGATCGCCGTGTCGCCGACGGCCCAGTCGAGACGGGCCTCGGGGATCGGCGTCGAGTCGGCGGCCTCCGCCACGGCCGACACCTGCCGGGTTCCGTTCACGGCGAGGTGCACCGCTCCGGCCGGCGGCGCCACGACGAGCGCCTGCGGAAGCCGGTGAACCTTCACCTCGGTCCGGTGCGACTGCGAGAACCCCGCCGCGAGCACGCTGGCCTGACCGGGACCCCGCGCGGTGACGATCCCCGACGGCCCGACCTGCACCACGGCGGTGTCGCTCGAGGACCACTGGACACCACCGCGAATCTCACGATTCCCCTGGGACGGGACTACGGCGTGCAGGGTGTCCACCTGGTTGGGACTCAGTGACACCTGTGTTGGTGTGAGGGCGAAGGCGGTGGGCTCCACGGTGACCGGCGCCGTCGCCATCAGGCCCGAGGCCGCCGCCTGGATGATGGTCCGGCCGGGACCAACGCCGACGACGACCCCGGTGGAGTCCACCGTGGCGACGCCGGCGGCCAGCGTCTTCCAGCTCACTCGGCCCGGCGCGACCGGCGAACCGTCCTGAACGATCGCCTCGGCTCTCAACTGCACGCTCTCGCCCGGGAGCAGGGCAGCGGCGGAGGGATCCAGCGTGAGCACGCTGCCGGCCGGGACGGCCACCGAATCCGTGCGGCCGCCGGTGACGAGCACCGCCATCGACGCTCGGCGTCGCTGCACCCGCGCCTCGACCTTGGCGAGCCCGGGACCGACTCCCACGACGGTCCCGTCCCGCATCACGCGCACGATCAGAGTATCTGAGCTCCAGAAGGTGAACTTGGCAGAGGCGATGAGATTGCCCTGGCGATCGTAGGCCGCGGCAAAGAGGGCTTGTCGCTGGTTTACCGCCAGGGTCATCGTCTCTGGAGTCACCTGCACTTCCGCGACGTTCTGGCCCACCGCCGAGGCCAGCGGAGTGGTCAGAAAGGTGGCCGCCAGACGGAAGACGGCCCATACCGGCCGCCCGCACCACGGGCGCACCGGCTGAGTCTGGGTGAGAGTCACCGGGTGGTCGCTATCCTGTCAGGGATGGGGGGAGTGCCTGTAATAATAGCCTGGCGGAGAACGGCTGCCACTCCTTGCGGAAGCCCTGAAGATACGCGAGATATATCACGTCAATTGCACAGGCGCCTGCGCTTCACGACCGGCGACCGGTTGCGCCGAACCTGCGATCGGAGGGAGGGACGATGGCCGAGCTTCATTATATGGAGATGGGCTGGTCCGGCTCTGGATGGATGGATCCGCTGCCTACGGAGCCGCTCCCCGGCCCCTCAGCGCCGACTCAGCCTCCGGTCACCTCCCCCGCCGCTTCGACCCCTGCTCCGGCGCGCCGGCCCGCCGCCCGGGCCACCTCCGCCAAGCCGGCCAAGAAACGTGCGAAGAAGGCCGCCAAGAAGGCCGCGAGGAAGAAGGCCGTGAAAAAGGCCGTCAAAAGGCCGTAAGGAAGAAAGCGGCTAAGAAAGCGGCCAAGCGGTCCGCGAGAAGGACCGCGAGGAAAGCGGTGCGGCGCCTCAAGATGAAGGCCGTCAAACGTCGCGTGAAGAGGCGGATCGTCAAGAGGCGGATCAAGCGGGCGGTCAAGAAGGCGGTCAGAAAGTCGGCACAGGAAGAAGTCCGGGCGCCGGCGCTGATCCACCGGCGCGACGCCAAGAAGAGGGCGCCCAGATCGGGCGCCCTCTTTTCGCTTCGCCAGGCGATCTAACTCGATATCAGGTAGTCATTTCGCTCGCTCCGACGAGTCCCGCGAACCGGCGAGGATCTTGCATGGACGGTGGCCTGCGACCCGGTTTAGACACCTATCCTCTTGCCGAATGAGCGTTTCGATGCACCGCGCGGCCGCGGCCCTCGGGCTGAGCCTCCTGCTCGCTTGTGGGCAGAGGGAGCCCGACGGGGTCGCATTGGTGGGCGCCACCGTGATCGATGGGTCCGGCGGCCCGGCGCTGCCGGACGCGGTCGTCGTGGTGCGCGGCAGCCGGATCGAGTCGGTCGGCACCCGGGCCGGGTTTCAGCTACCCGAGCGCACCCGCGAGGTGGACGTCGGCGGCCGCTGGATCATCCCCGGTCTGATCGACTCGCACGTGCATCTGACGGACGGCAAGGCGGGCGTGCTCGACTGGGCCCTCCATCGGTATCTGGCCTTCGGCGTCACCACCGTGCGGGACGTGCATGGCGAGCTCGGGTCCTCACTCCGGCTGCGCGACGCGCTCAACGCCGGTCTGCGCCGGGGGCCGCGCGCCTACTCGGCGGCGGCCATGCTGGATGGCCTCCCGACGACCTATGCCGACGCCATCGGCGCGAATCGTCCGGCTGACGCACGCAAGGGCGTCGACCGTCTGGTGAATGCCGGCGCCGACTTCCTGAAGATCTACACCCGCATCGATCCACCGCTCCTCAAGGCGATCCTCGACGAGGCCAGGACCTTCAATCTCAGAGTCACCGGGCATCTGGGGCTCACCGATGCGGTCACCGCGGCGCGGGCGGGCATCGGATCCATCGAGCACATGAGCGGGGTTCCCGAGGCCGCGTCGCGCGAGGCGTCGTCGATCTTCGCGGCGCACTACCGCTCCTTCTTCGCGGGATGGACGGCCTTCGAGCGCAGTTGGGCCGGGCTCGACAGCACCGACCTGGCGCGCGTTGCGGGTGAGCTGGTCCGGAACAACGTGATCCTGGTGCCGACGCTCGTGCTGCACGACACCTTCAGCCGACTGGATGACCCCGCCGTGCTGCAGGACAGCATGCTCAAGCTGGTGCCGGAGCCGGAGCAGCGGCGGTGGAACGTTCCGGACATGATCAAGCGCGCCGGATGGAGGGAGGAGGACTTCGCGGCGTTCCGACGCTCGCGGGCGCGACAGGACCTGTTCCTGCGCCAGTTCGTCGCCGGGGGCGGCATCGTCGCGGCCGGTACGGACGCCGCGAACCAGATGTTGATCCCGGGCTACTCCCTGCATCGCGAGATGGAGCTGCTCGTCGGCGCGGGCATGGAGCCGCGCGCCGCGCTCCAGGCGGCGACCCGAAATGGAGCGCTCGTGCTCGGGGTAGACTCGCTCGGCCTGCTCGCGCCGGGGAAGGTCGCCGATCTGGTCGTGCTGTCCCGCGACCCGCTCGCCGACATCCACAATACCCTGGCGATCGAGCAGGTCATGAGTCGGGGCAGGCTCTTCCCGTCCGACTCGCTCCGCCAGGGTTGGTGAGTCCGGCGTGGCGCTGAGCCGGATCGTCGTCGCGTGGCTGGGCGTCCTCGCCCTGTTCCTGCTGGCTGAGGCGGTCTCCGGCCGCGTCCTCCGCCGGCCGGGGCGCTGGTTGCACCTCTCCGTGCAGGCCGCTCAGGCCCTGCTCCTCACGCTTCTCGGTGCCCTCTGGTTCGCCAGTCTCGGGACGGGGAGTTGGTGGTTGATCTTCGTGCTTATGGGTGGGCTCATGGAGCTGTCGGCGGCGACGAGCGATGCCAAACGGCCGAGGCAGTCGGGCTGGCGCGAACTGATGCGTCACGCCCTCGGGGTTGCGCGAGTGCTCGTGGCAGGCGGATGGCTGTCCTGGCAACTGGGAACCGTATGATATCGACTACGGCCGTGATCGACCGGCTCGCAGTGTACTTCAGCGAACAACAGACCCGGCAGGGTCTCCTCGCTCGCGCCGAGCTCGGGCGACCCAGCCCTGGCGATCCCGAGCTCGCGTGCCGGATGGTCGGGCTCGCGGCAGCGCAGCTCCGGGCCGACGGCAGCGTGGGCGGCGCTCCGGTCACGACGATCTGGCGTGCCCACGAGCTGCTCGACCTCGGCTCCGACCCCACCGCGGCACCGCTCGCGCTGGTCCTCCGGTGGATGATGGAGCTGCAGGAAAAGCCGGGCGGGTTCGGCGAGGGGTGCGACCGCGAGCGTCACTCGCGCCGGCTCTGCGAGCATTTCGTCATCGGATTCTTCGCGCCGGCACCTCCGGAGCTCCGTCTCGCCCCGGTCACCCTGCCCAACGGCAAGGTCTATCGCGCGGAGCCCGCGGCGCGCTTTGCCCTCAGTTGTCTGGCGCTGCGCGCCGCCCTCCGGGCCGGCCACCGCGACCGGTCCGCCGTGCGCAGCCACGTGACGAGTCTCGTCTGTCTCGCCGAGCAATGGACGACGTGGACCGGCTACTTCGCTCCCGATCTCATCGTGGCCGCTCTCCACGCGCTGGTGCTGGCCGGGGAGGACAAGCGTCCGGTGGTCCAACGGCTCACGTCCCTGGTCGCCGCTCATCAGGGTGAGGACGGCGTATGGCCCACCGCCGATCTCTTTCACGTCCTGGAGGCGCTGTGCGCGGTGGGCAGTCCCGCGGCGCTCGCGGCGGTGCGGCGCGCGGTTCCGGCGCTCGCGGAGCGGCAGCGGCCCGACGGCACCTTCGGCTTTACCGCACAACAGGAACGCGCGCTCATCGCCTTGCGCGCCATTCAGTGGGCGGATGCGGGTCTATAGCAACCTGGTTCCGGTCCCCGTGTCCCTCCGCAACTCAGAGATTAGACTTCCTTCGGCACCCGGTCGTCGCGCCCGAAGCACGACCGTGCCCATCGACACGGGAACCGATTCATGACCCAGCAATCGATCGATCAAGCACCCCGCATCCGGCTGACCACGCTCTCCCATGGCGCGGGTTGCGCCTGCAAGCTCGGCCCCGGCGAGCTGGCCCAGGTGCTGCGCCTGCTGCCGAGCGCGGGCGACGCGAGGGTGCTCGTGGACGCCGCGACCAGGGACGATGCGGCGGTCTTTCGCCTCTCGGACGACCGCGCCCTGGTGGCGACGGTGGACTTCTTCACGCCGATCGTGGACGATGCCGCCGCCTGGGGCGCGATCGCCGCCGCCAACGCGCTGAGTGACGTGTACGCCATGGGCGGTACCCCGCTCTTCGCGCTCAACCTGGTCGGCTGGCCCCGGGAGAAGCTCCCCTTCGAGCTGCTCGCCGACGTCGTGGGCGGCGCGAGCAAGGTCATGGAGCGGGCGCGCTGCCTGATGCTGGGCGGGCACTCGATCGATTCGCTGGAGCCGCTGTTCGGAATGGCGGTGGTGGGGGAGGTGCATCCCGACCGGATGCTCACCAACGCGGGCGCCTGCGCCGGCGACGTGCTGGTGCTGACCAAACCGCTCGGCACCGGGTTGCTGACGACGGCGCTCAAGCGGGGAGCGCTCATCGAGACCGGCACGGCCGAGGCCGTTCGCTCGATGACCACCCTCAACGACGGCGCCGCCCGGGCCGCGCTTCGCGTCGGGCGTGAGCGCGGCGACCGACGTGACCGGTTTCGGGCTGCTCGGGTCACCTCTCCAACATCCTCGACGCGAGCGAGGTGGCGGCGGAAGTCTATTACGAGTCGCTGCCGATCCTCGCCCACGCGCGCAACCTGGCCTCCCGCGGCATCGTGCCCGGTGGCACCCAGCGCAACCTCGCCGCGGTCATGGCGCGCACGGAATGGGACGAGGGACTGGAGGAGGCGGACCGCATCCTCTGCGCCGACGCGCAGACCTCGGGCGGATTGCTGCTCGCCGTTCCCCAGGAGAACGAGGCCAGGCTGCTCGAAGCGCTTCAGGAGGAGGCCACGCCGGCGGCCGCGGTCGTGGGAAAGATCGTGAAGGGCAAGACCGGCCAGATCACCGTGAAGCGTCGTCCCTAGCCTTTCCTCCGTGCCTGCCTTCCGCTGGACCTCCGATCGCATGGATCAACTCGAGCGCGCCATCCGCGACGGCTTGAAGGTCGCCCTCATGCGTCGCGGCACCGAATACATCGTCACCGCGGTTCGTCTCACCACGGTCGAGCGCCGCGAGGCCCTGGTCGGCCGTCTGCCGATGACCGGCGAGGAGCTCGCCTTCCGTCTCGACCAGATCGACTCCTTCCAGGTGATCGGTTGAGTCCGATCGCCATCCTCCATCTCGACGAGAGCTGCCTGGGCAACGGCCGCGAGGGTGAAAATCCCGGCGGCGGCGGCGGGCTGATCGAGAGCCGCACCCGTGGCGGCCGCATCGAGCGCCGCGACTTCTACATCCACGAGCCGGCGACGACCAACAACCGGATGGCGCTCGCCGGCGCGGCCGAGGCACTGCGGCTCCTGGCCCGCAAGGGCGCGCGCATGGACGTGCTCATGGTCTCCGACTCGGAGTACCTGGTGAAGGGGATGCGGGAATGGGTGCCCGGCTGGATGTCGCGCGGCTGGAAGCGGAAGGCCGGGCCGATCGAGAATCTCGAGCTCTGGCAGGAGCTGGTCGCCGCCGCGCGGCGCCATCGGGTGCAGTGGACCTGGGTGCGCGGGCATCGCGGCCACGCGAAGAACGAGTACGCGAACGACCTCGCGGTGAAGGCGGCGAAGGAGCAGACATCCTCGAATGGGATCGTGACCTCCGGCTTCGGTGAATGGCTCGAGACTCGCCGGAGCAAGGGGCAGTATCTCGAGTACGATCCCGACGTCGCGTTCACCGAGCTCGAGGCGCGGGTCGCCTCCGACGAGGCGTTTCCCCTCGCCGATGCGCGCTGACGCTCCGGCTCAGGGCTCCGAACCCGAGCCGAAGCCGTTTGCTTGACAGTGCCGGGGAACACATCCTAAGCTGCCTCACCGCCCGAACAACATCTAGAGGACCGGTGACCGATCTGGAGCGCTTCTTCCGCCGCCTCGTGGGAAACCTCGCCGGGACCGATCCTGCGCGGCTGCACCGGCCGCTCCCGCTCGCCGACGTCGAGCTGGACATCCTGCCCTACCGCGCCAATCGCCGCGCCCTCGAGATCGACACGAGCGAGGACTACGAGATGGTCCTCCTGCGACTCTGCGCGGGCGAAGGCGGCTTCGTGCGCACCGAGCCGGAGGAAGCGAGGACCAGCTTCGTCCAGGAGCTGCAGTCCCCCAATCCGGACCTCGGCATACTTCGTCAGTTCGAGAATGTCGTGCTCACCCTTCGCTCGGAGCCGCTGGCGCGCGCGCTCGGCTCCGACCGGGATCGCGAGGCGAGCTACGCGCCGCCTGCTCCGCGGCTCCCCGACATTCCAGGTCTCGAAGAGCTGATGGTGGAAGTAGACGAGCCGACCGACGCCGGACCCACCGAGCAATCATCGGTGCAGTGTCTGTACTGTGGCGGAGCCCTGCCCGCCCACCGGTCGGTAAACTTCTGCCCGCACTGCGGTCAAAGCCAGACAGATTCCTACTTGTACCAACTGCCACAGCGAGCTCGAGCCGGGCTGGAAGCATTGCATCAATTGCGGCACCGCGGTCGGCGAAGGCTAACGCGTGGCGACCTGGGCGGCGCTCCGGCCGCACGATATCGTCGCCGTCATTCTCGGCGGGGGCGCGGGCACCCGTCTCTTCCCCCTGACGAAGGACAGGGCCAAGCCGGCCGTGCCGCTCGCCGGCAAGTACCGGCTGGTGGACATCCCCATCAGCAACTGTCTCAACTCCGAGCTGCGCAGGATCTTCGTTCTCACCCAGTTCAACAGCAGCTCGCTGCACCGGCACATCCAGGACAGCTACCGGTTCGACAACTTCTCGCCGGGCTTCGTCGAGCTCCTCGCGGCGCAGCAGCGCACCGATCGCGAGAGCTGGTACCAGGGGACCGCCGACGCGGTTCGGCAGAACCTGCTCCACTTGAACGACTATCCGCACCGCCTGGTGCTGATTCTTTCGGGCGACCAGCTCTACCGGATGAACTTCCGCGCTCTCCTCGAGCAGCATGTCTCGACCGGCGCCGAGGTTACCGTCGCGACGACACCGGTGCCTCCGTCGGCCGCGCGCGCGTTCGGGATCATGCAGACGGCTCGGGACGGGCGCGTGACGCGATTCGTCGAAAAGCCGTCGAACCCGGAGCTTCTGGCGTCCCTCCGGGTGGACTGGAGCGAGGTACACGGTCTCGAGGAGCCGGTTGAGCCGGACCACCTGCCGGCCTCCATGGGCATCTACGTCTTCGACCGGGCCGTCCTCGCGGAGGCCCTGGCCGGTTCCGAGGCGGACTTCGGAAAACACGTCATCCCCCGGCTGATCGGGAGCCGCCGGGTCTTCGCCTTCCAGCACCAGGGGTATTGGGAGGACATCGGAACCATCCGGTCCTTCTATGAGGCCAACCTCGACCTCTGCGCCCCACTCCCCAAGTTCAACTTCTACGATGCGACCGCCCCGATCTTTACCCACGCGCGGTATCTGCCCGGCACCAAGATCATCAAGAGCCGCATCGAGCGCTCCCTCGTCGCGGACGGCTGCATCATCAACGACGCCGTCGTCGAGCACTCGCTGATCGGGGTGCGGAGCCGGATCGAGGCGGGTGCCACCATCCGCGATTCGCTTATCATGGGGGCCGACTACTACGAGACGCCCGACCGCCCGAGGCCGGAAGGCGCGCCGCCGATCGGCATCGGCCAGGGAGCCCACATCGACCGCACGATCGTGGACAAGAACGCCCGCATCGGCGACGACGTGCGCATCACTCCCGATGGAAAGCCTCCGGAGTTCGACGGGCCCAACTTCTTCGTGCGTGACGGCCTGGTCGTCATTCCCAAGGGCGCGATCGTCATGAGCGGCACGGAAATCTGAGCCTGAGCCGGGCACGCCCGCCGATTCCTTGAAGTGGGTCCGGCGGGGGGGCATATTTCCACGTCCAATGCCCTCCGTCGTCTTCCTCTCCGGCGTCCGAACCGGTTTCGGCGCCTTCGGTGGCACCCTCAAAGATTTGTCGGCCACGGACTTGGCTGCGCTCGCCTCGCAGGAGGCGCTGGCCCGTTCCGGGGTCCAGCCCGAGGACGTGGATCATGTCGTCTTCGGGAACGTCCTGCAGACCTCCGCCGACGCTCCCTACCTGGCACGCCATGCGGGCCTCAAGGCCGGCGTGCCCCTGGAGCGCCCCGCCGTCACCGTCAATCGGCTCTGCGCCTCGGGATTCGAGGCGATCGCCCAGGGTGCGCAGCAGATCCTCCTGGGTCATTCGCGCGTCGTGCTCGCGGGCGGCACCGAATCCATGAGCCAGGCGCCACACGTGGTCCGCGGAGCGCGGTGGGGACTTCGCCTAGGGCCGGCGCCTCCGCTGGAGGACTCCCTGTGGGAGACCGTGCGCGATTCCTACTGCGGCCTCTCCATGGGAGAGACGGCGGAGAACCTGGCTGAGCGATACCACATCGGGCGGGAAGAGGTGGACTGCTACGCGGCACGGAGCCAGAGCTGTGCCGACGCCGCATGGCGGTCCGGCGTGTTCGCGGACGAGGTGGTGCCGGTGATGGTGCAGGACCGGAAGACGCGGCAGACTCAGCCCTGGGCCGCCGACGAGCACATGCGGCCGGGTACCACGCCCGAGGCACTCGCCAAGCTCTCTCCGCACTTCAAGAAGGGCGGCGTCGTGACTGCCGGGAACGCCTCCGGCATCTGCGACGGCGCCGCCGCGCTGGTGCTGGCCGATCGAGGGCGTCGCCGCCGCGCGCGGGCTCCGTCCCTTGGGGAGATTGGTGGCCTGGGCCGCCGCGGGCGTGGACCCGAAAGTCATGGGCATCGGTCCGGTGCCGGCCTCGCGGCTCGCGCTGGAGCGGGCGGGCCTGGCGCTGGACGACATGGATCTGGTGGAGGTGAACGAGGCCTTCGCCGCGCAGTACCTGGCCGTCGAGCGCGAGCTGGGGCTCGATCGCGAGCGCACCAACCTGGACGGCGGTGCTGTCGCCCTGGGTCACCCGCTGGGCGCGAGCGGCGCCCGCATCACGCTCCATCTCCTCCACGCGCTGCGCCGCCGCGGTGGCCGCTATGGCCTGGGCACGGCGTGCGTGGGCGGCGGGCAGGGGATGGCAGTGATCGTGGAGGCATTGTCCTAACATGGAACTCCTGGTCTCGGCCCTCGGCATTGCGGTCGTCTATTCCTTCCTGAGCCTCCGGGTACTGCGGCAGTATGAACGAGGCGTGGCCTTCTTCCTCGGGCGGTACTGGGGAACGAAGGGGCCCGGTCTCATCTTCCTGCCGGCAGGGTTCGCCGGCCAGAAGCGGGTATCGCTCCGGATCGTGGCGCTCGACATCCCGCCCCAGGACGTCATCACCCGCGACAACGTCTCGGTGAAGGTCAATGCCGTGCTGTACATGCGGGTGAGCGATCCGGCCAAGGCGGTGATCGAGATCGAGGACTATCTCTACGCCACCAGCCAGCTGGCCCAGACGACGCTGCGGTCCGTGCTCGGCGAAGTGGAGCTGGACGAGCTCCTCTCCGACCGCGAGAAGATCAACGCCGTGCTCAAGAAGATCATCGACGAGCGCACCGATCCGTGGGGCATCGAGGTGTCGGCCGTGGAGGTGAAGGACGTGGACCTCCCCGACCAGATGAAGCGGGCGATGGCCCGGCAGGCCGAGGCCGAGCGGGAACGGCGCGCGAAGGTGATCGCCGCGCAGGGCGAGCTGCAGGCGTCGGAGACCCTGGCGCAGGCCGCTCGCACGCTGGCCACCGAGCCCAGCGCGCTCCAGCTCCGCTATCTGCAGACCGTCACCGAGATCGCGGCCGAGAACAACTCGACCACGATCTTCCCGATCCCGATCGAGCTGTTCCGGCCCTTCCTCCAGGCCCAAGCCAAGCCGCAGACGGGCACAACGCCCACGGCCGTCGAGGGAGGCGAGCCGCCGGGCGCCGCCCTCTCCGCAGGGGACCTGTCCAACCTGATGTCCCAGCTCCGTCTCGGTGCGGCGAGCACGCCTGCGAAAGAGTAGGGATGACCGAGAATTCGCCCGTCCGGATCGACCGTGCCGCGCTGGATCGGATCATCCAGCGCGCGGCCGAGCTGCAGACCTCCGAGCGGGATATCGGTGACAACCTCACGTCGGACGAGGTGATGGCGCTCGGCCGCGAGGTCGGCATTCCGGGCCGCTATCTCCAGCAGGCGCTGCTCGAGGAGCGCACTCGGCTGATCACCGCGGGCCCTTCGGGCCTTGCCGAGCGGCTCACCGGTCCGGCGGAAATGACCGCGCAACGCGTGGTGCGAGGCGAGCAGGACGCGATCGAGCAGCAACTCATTCGCTGGCTGGAGCAGAACGAGCTCTTCACCGTGCAGCGGCATCAGCCCGGCCGGATTGCGTGGGAGCCGCTGGGCGGGCTCCATGCAACGATCCGCCGCGCCACCGCGGCGGCCGGTGGGGCCAAGCGGCCGATGATGCTGGCGCGCGCCGACACGCTCGCGGCCACCCTCGTGGGACTCGAGCCGGGATACTGCCACGTCTCGCTCACCGCCAGCGCACGGAAGGCCCGCGGTGAAGCGCTGGGCGGCGGTGTCGCCTTCGCGACCGCCGGCGTGGCGGGAGCGGGAGTCCTGGTGGCGTTGGGCGCCCTCCTGCCAGTGGCCCTGCTGCCGGCACCGGTCGCCATCGCGCTCGGCTACGGCATGTTCCGGCGATATCGGCCGGTGGCGTCCCGGATCCAGCTCGGGCTGGAGCGCGCGCTCGATCAGCTCGAGCAGGGTGGAGGGCGAGGTCACCGCCTGCCCCCGGCGCAGCCGAGCATCATGGATCTCCTGGCGCAGGAAGTTCGCAAGGCGCTGAAGTCCTGATCCCCTGTCATCCCGAGCGAAGCGAGGGATCTTCTCCGCTGGTCCCGGAACCTGCGGCCAAGATCCCTCGCTTCGCTCGGGATGACACCATTTCGCTTGGGATGACATCATCCGGGAGGGCTGCCACATGCCCATCAGCCCGCGTCGGCGTGCTGGGGTGCGGTCTCATGGGAAGTGGCATCGCCCAGACAGCGGCCGTGGCCGGATACCCGACCGTCGTGCGGGACCTGAGCGACGCGTTCCTCGCCAAGGGAAGGGCCGGAATCCAGAGATCGCTCTCCAAGCTGGTCGAGAAGGCGAAGCTCGACGCCGGAACCCGCGACGCGGCACTCGAGCGTCTCTTCTACACGACCGACCTCTCCGACCTGCGCGACTGCGATCTCGTCATCGAGGCCGTCACCGAAGATCTGGAGCTCAAGAACGCGCTCTGGCGAGAGCTCGACACCCTGTGTCCGCCCTCGACCATCTTCGCCTCGAACACCTCCAGTCTCAGCATCGCCGAGATGGCGGCCGCGACCGGCCGGGGCGACCGCTTTGTCGGTCTCCACTTCTTCAACCCCGTCCCCTTGATGCCGCTGGTCGAGGTAGTGCGGACGGTCACCACCTCCGGCGAGACCTTCGACGCGGCGATGGAATTTTCCCGCCGGCTGGGCAAGGAGCCCATCGTGGCCCGGGATCGGTCGGGCTTCATCGTCAATCTGCTGCTCGTGCCGTTCCTGCTGGACGCCATCCGGGCGCTCGAGCGGGGCGTCGGGACCGCCGCGGACATCGACCGCGGCATGCAGCTCGGCTGCGGTCATCCGATGGGTCCGCTGGCCCTGGCCGATTTCGTCGGGCTCGACACGACCGCTCGGATCGCCGACATCATGTTCGAGGAATACCGCGAGTCTCGCTACGCCCCGCCGCCTCTGCTCCGACGGATGGTCACGGCTGGCCTGTTGGGGCGGAAGAGCGGGAGGGGGTTTTATGATTACGCGACGCAACCACCTACGCCCACGGACCTCGGGCTATAGACGCCTAAGTGACTGCGCCGCTTGCCGCTTAGCTTCGCTCCTCGACTGGTGAACCGTGGACAGGCATCGGCGGGACCTGGCCTCCGGTGGACTGCGGTGGACACAATCGGGACATCGTGTCCCTTGACTCCTTCCGTGATTGATCAGCCGAGCTATTCTTAGCCTCCATTCGCCCGATTCATTTCTTGAGGATACCTTCGGCCCACAGCCGCTGGTCTTCCTCTTGCGGCGTCCACACCAGCAGCATCGCCATCACGCCATACAGAGGGAGATGCCCGACGAGCTCCACCCAATTGAACACCGTCAGCGACATGTTGATGAGGAGCCAGGCACTCGCCACGATGAGCCGGGGGAAGATACCGAAGATCAGGCAGAGCCCGATCACCAGTTCTGTGCTGCCCGCGCACAACATGAAGAGGTCGTCTGACATCGGGATGCGCAGCCAGGCGGTGAAGTTCAGCGGATGGTGTTGCAGGAATGCCCGAGCCAATTCAGGGTTGGCGAGTTTCTCGGTGAACGCGACAATCGTCAGGCCCAGCCCCGTCCCTATCCGCAGGCACGGCATCGCGAGACGCGACAGCCGCGGCGTCGGCTCGAGGGCGGGAAACAGCAACCGGTCGACCGCGTAGGGGCCTCGCCCCGTCAGCATGAAGAACGCGCCGAACCCGAGATAGTGGGCGTTCTCAAGCATCGACTCCAGCCCGACGACGCCGGCGCCGATCAGCCAGAGCAGGCACAATGCTGCCCCGCCCACCCGGGCCAGACCGCCGTAGAGCAAGCTCAGAGCGATTCCGATCTGCACGACGCCCAGCCAGTACAGCCACGGTCCTGCAAGCTGGTTGTTCGGCGAGAACAACTGTCCCGTGATCCCCAGCACGAGCAGCGGCAATCCGACATGAATCCCGAGGATGAGCGGCACCAGCGCATAAAAGCGTGCGCGTCCGTCGGGCGTCGCGCCGAGGGCCTCCGGCCCCGGCAGCAGCGCGCGGCCTTTGCTCCTGCGCCACACGATTGCGAGCACAATGGTGGCGGCCAGTGCGAGCGATACGCCGACAATCTGCGGAAACCTGAACACCTGCGCCCACTGCGTGGGATACGCGTTGGCGTCGGCGAACCATTTCTCGTGTGCGTACACTGCACACGGAAACGTGAGGAGGGCGATCAAAGCGAGGTACATGGATCGGGCCGTACATCTCATATGAGCCTCACTCAGTGATTGCGTCGGTTCCTGGTGGGCCTTCGTTCCTCAGCGCTGAACCGTGGACGGGGCATCTTCGAGACGTGTCCTCCCGTGGACTACGGTGGACACTATCGGGACATCGTGTCCCGGGCTGGCTGTTACTTGGGAGGCTCCGCGGTTGTGTCGGGGCAGGGACTTGGCGCAAGTTGACCCACCAACCCCGAATGTGCTTCTCCAGGTCCTCAATGGCTTCCTGATGCTCGCTTACCTCACCGAGTTCTAGGTCAGCCGCCTTGTACCCGTTCTTACCGTCGGACTTCAGAACGGTTACCTGGACATCGCCGCCAATCAGCCTCACGCCGATCTGAGCCGGGGTCGTCCTTGTCACCCCGAACGAAGTGAGGGGGACCATACCCAGCATGGTTCCCTTCGCTGCACTCAGGGTGACAAAAGTCAACCTATTTCATCGTAAGCACTTAACGTGTCTGCCGCCTAGCAACCTCCGCAACCTGAAGGGGACATTGCACGGGACATCGGGCCATTTTAGCTCGGGGCTGTAATAGAGGAAAGGCGTTGGGAGAGGTGGACCTAGGGTCGCAGGTGGTCTTTTATTATGCGTCCGATCCCCCGGTTCCCATCGATCTCGGCCTCTGAGGAGACCAGATGTTCGGCTACGACTGGCCCCGGCTGCATGCCGCGCTCAACGACCTGCCCACCGCGTTGCTCGTCGCGGCGGTGCTCTTCGATCTCATCGCCGCGGTGACCCGTCGCCCCGCCTTTCGTCAGGCCAGTCTCTACACGCTGATCTTCGGCGCGCTCGGCGGCGCGGCCGCGGTGCTTTCGGGACTGCAGGCCGAGGAACATATCGAGCACGGCGACGCGGTCCACCGGGTAATGGAAACCCACGAGCTGCTGGCCTTCGTGACCCTGGGGATCTTCGCTGTGCTGGCGGTGTGGCGGTTCCTGCGCGAGAACCGGATGGGCGCGGCCGAGCGGGCGATGACGCTCGCGGTGGCCTTGGGAGGAGCGGGCGTCCTCCTGGCGACCAGCGTGTACGGGGGGAGACTCGTCTTCGATCACGCCGCGGGGATCCCCACTCCGGTGCTGCAGCAGGAGACCCAGGAACGAGCCGCGGGCCATCATCATGAGGCCGGAGAAGAGCACGAGCCTGCTCCGGTGGCCCCGGCCGCCTCTTCCACCCAGGATTCCACCCCGGTGCCGCCCCACGTGGATCCGCCGGGTACACCTCCGCACACGCACGGGGAGCCCAAGAGCGACGATCACACTGACGCGCCCGGTACGCCGGCCCACGAGCACTAGGCCGTGCGGGTGAGAAGGTCCCTCCTGTTGCTCGCTCTCCTCGGGTGCCGGCCGGACACGACGCGGCCGTCGTTCCTGCCGCTGCCCGAGGCGGCATCCACCGAGATCCGACTCCCGCCCCAGGAGGCCACGCAGCGGCTGGCGGAGGCGCTCGCGGCGGATTCGCTGCCGCCGTATCGCGTGCGGGTGCGCGACGGTTACATCGAAACCAAGTGGCTCGACTCGGCCACCGGCCGGCCGACCAGGAAACGGCCCATCGGCACGGATGTGGTCAAGATCCATGCGTGGGCGGATCCGGGCCGCCCGGGAAATGCCGTCCTGACCGTCGAGACTCTCTACCGTCCGCTCGCCGACCCGTCGCTACCCGAGCGCGAGCTCGACCGCCAGGTCCCGCTCGATCATCCGGTCGCAAAGAAGGTGGTGCAGGTGCTCGAGGCGATGCTCAAGCGTTACGGCGGGCCTCCGCAGGCCGACTCCCAGCCCCAGCGCCGACCCCCGACGGAGGAATACGAGGAGTAGGATGCGAGGATCGTGAAGCGTCAGTCAGACCACGTACGATCTCACCCACTCCTCCAGCTGTCCGAGATTGAGCCGGGCGTCCTTGCAGGGGCCCGACGGCAGCGTCATGGTCAACCCGAGCACGGGCACCCGGCCCGCCACATCGTGGAGGCCGCTGACCATGTCTCGCTCGCAGGCGACCGCGACCACCGCGCGGGGACGGCGCTCCCGAATGACCCTTCGCGCAAGCTGACCGCGGGTCGCCACGAAGACCGGTACCCCATACTTGCCTGCGATGCCCAGCACGCCGTCCAGCGTCTCCTTCGACAGACACCGGGGGATGAGCAGGAGCAGCTCGCCCTTGCCTACTTTCCGGCCCCGCACGAGCGCGAGGGCGTTGTAGACCTTCACCGCCGCGTTCTCCACCCAGTCGCGGCGGCCGAACCGATCGGCGACCCGGGAGGTGAGCCGCATGAGTCGGAGGAAGGGCCCGCGCTCCGACAGCCGCTCGGGGAGCAACGCCCGTCCCGACCCGTAGGAGGCGAGGAGCACACCCCACCACGTCCACAGGACCACTGCGACGATGCCGAGGCCGATCCAGAGCGCCCTGGGCAGCGGGCGATAGATCGAAGCTAGCCGGGGGCCCAGCAGAAACAGAACGATGGAGACAATGGCGAGTCCGACCGCGAGCGCGGCGGCGGACCAGGCGAAGAAAAGGGCGGGGGCGGAGTCGTAGTTCCCCTGGTTTGGCAGCGGCTGGCCGTCCCACTCGTCCCACTCGTGGCCGAGCCGGCGGTCAACGTCGATGTGGATCAGCTGGGCCCGCGAAGTCTCCGACATAGGTCAGGAGGATAGCTCCCCCTCGGACGTCGTTGCAACACGGTGTTGCTGGAGCTTACCTAAGCCATCTGCACCCCACCAGAGGCGGCGCCACGGTCAAAGCGCTCTGAGCGGGCTCGGCCCTTGGCGGAGAAACACCCAGTTCGGCATGGCCCATCTCATGGTGCCCATCCGGAGCGGGGCCTCATGCACCAACGACGCCCCGCTCACTACAGCGCTGACCTCCTCACCGTCGATCCCGGTGAGCAGGACGGCGCCGCTCGTCGCGTCGAGGCCGGAAGGCGCGAAGCGCCAGTTGCCGGAATCCTTGATGATCTGGGTGTAAGTCACGCCAGGCGCGCCGTCATGCTCGGCGGAGACCTCCAGGACGTAGGTGCCCCCCGGACTGAGCCACAACGTCCCTGAAAGGATCCGACACGGATCCACGCCTTGAGTCATCAGGTGAACCGACACGGCACGGGCCGGAAGCGAAGACCCACTCACGCCGATCAGATCGTACCAGCCCGCTACACTCCGCTCCATCTCAACCCGACGCGACATCGCCGCCCATCCCGCCATGGAAGAATTCCTCATTTTCGCAAGGGTGCCACAGCAGCCGCCCAATGTCTCACTCCCCCGTCCCCCATGCGTGACCTAGCCGTCGCCTGGGCCGAGGTCGGCATTACCTTGTTCCTTTCCTCCTTGGGATGCCCGATGCTGTGGTTGTTGCTGGTCGGGGCCGCTTCCGTGACCGCGAGCGGACTCGGACGGTGTCAGGGCCAGGGCGCCGAATCGACGGCGGTGATGCTCAGTCCCCGACTCGCGGAATCGCAAGGCTTGGGCGACGGCGCCGGGTGGCGACGGCTCTGGGCCGATACCCTCTGCCTGCCGGTAGCGACGGCCGAGCGAATCGGCGGCGGGCTCGGCCGATACGTCGCGGAGTCCGGGCGGTTGTCCTCTGTGGTGACGGCTAGGAATCCCGGCGATTCCGCATTCCGAATCCTCCCGCTCGACAGAGATCCGATCAGCGCCACACTACCCCAAGAGCTGCTCGGATCCACCATTGATCGTTTTCTCCGAGACCTCGTCGTCACGGTCCATCCGACCGCACCGCTGGCCGCCGCGGCGCTGTATCGGCAGGTCGGACTCGACGCGATCCAGCCGGAGCTCGTCGTACTCCGGGCCGATCCCGACCCGGCCCACCTGCTGGACTCGCTGCGGGGCCGGCCCGTGTGGCTCGAGCGCGCCCCCGACCTGGACGGAAAGCCCTTCGGTCGTTTCTCCCGAGTGTTGACGACCGAGGAGCTGCTCGACGAAGTCCGTCGAGATCCCACCACTCGCATCGCCGTCGAGCGGTATCTCGCCGCCCGGCTGGTGGACATCGTCATCGGCGACCGGGACCGGGGCCCGAAGCACTGGCTCTGGGGACTGGAATCCACCGGCGGACACGACGGCCGCTGGACCCCGATCGCCACGCGTCAGGAGGAGGCGTTCCTCCGTGCGAAGGGGTGGAGCGGACGCATCCTCAACCAGTACGAGCCCGGCTATCAGGCGTTCGGGCCGGAGATACCGGACCTCGCTGACCTGGTCGATCGCGGATACGATCTCGATCGCTTCCTCCTCGTCCGTCTCGACCGGGCGACCTGGGACAGCGTGGCCGGGGCGCTCGGGGAGGCGCTGACGGCCGAGCGGATCGAGGCTGCCGTCGCGAGACTCCCCGAGTCTCAACGGGTGGTGTCGGGCTCGACGATCGTCACCGGAATCGAGGGTCGCCGGTCGCTCCTTCCGAGTATCGTGGACGAATACTTCCGGCTGATGAACCAGGATCCCGACATCGAGCTGTCGGATGCCTCGGAGCGGGTGACGATCCGGCGATCCGAGACGGGGGACGTCGAAGTCCGGGTGGAGGCAGGTGACCTGGACGCCTTCGATCGAAGATTTCATCCCGCGGAGACCGGAGAGGTCCGGGTCCATCTGGAGGGGGGTCAGGACTCCGTGTATCTGGAGGGTGCGGAGCACGGCGGGGTGGGGGTCCGCATCACCTCGCGCTCCGGCACCGTCGCCCTGGCCCGAGAGGGGAGCGACGCACGGAAGGTCGTCCTGTACGCGGATCGCGACAGCGTGAACATGGCACCGCCGGACGCCATCCGACTGGTACCCCGTGCCGAGGGACGGCGCATGCGGTGGGTGCAAGACGACAGGTCGCCTGTCCCGATGGACTGGGGCAGCTCGAACAGTCCCCTCGCCGAGCTGAACTACAACGGCGACCTCGGTCTCGTCGTCGGTGCCGGCTTTCAACGGCAGTGGCGCGGGTTCGCGCAGGCGAGATATCGCCAGCAGCTCCGGGGCTCATTCGCGTTCGCGAGCCGCCCGTCGGGCGTCCGCGTGCAGGCCGCGTTCGAGCGGAGGGACGTGCTGCGGAACATCCATCTTCTGGCGAGCGCCAAGGCCACGGGGATCGACGTGGTGCGCTATTTCGGGTTCGGCAACGAAACCCGGATCACCGAAGACGACGACTTCTATAGGGTCGAGGCCCACGAACTGTCGCTTGGACTCGCGGCCGAGGTCTCCTCACATCCGGAGCTCGTGTTCACAGTCGGACCATTGCTGTCCCTGGGTACGACGGACACCGCGGGCACCGAGACACTGGTGGGAACCGATCAGCCCTACGGGTCCGGGCAGTTCCATTTCGTCGGTATCCAGTCCCGGTTCGACTACGCCGGCCTGCGCTCGGTCCGAGACGGTCTCAGGCTCCGCACGAGTCTGGAGGCGGTCGCCGCCCCGGGCTGGATGGATGTAGACCGGGGAGGCTTCACCCGGGTCTCGGGGGAAGGACGACTGCTCTGGGGGTTCGGTTCGACACGACGGCTCGTCCTCGCGACCCGGGTCGGGGGCGCTGTACTCAGCGGGTCGGTGCCGTTTCGCCTCTCGGCCAGAATCGGCGGACCGCTGACGCTGCGCGGCTACGACACGGACCGGTTCTCCGGTGACCGGGCGGCGGCGTACGGCGCGGTCGAGGCCCGGGTCCGGGTCCTGCGATTCCACATCAACTTCATCTTGAGCGATCTCGGCTTCCTCGCCTTCACCGACGCAGGCCGGGTGTGGAGGAAGGGCGAATCGTCGTCGGAAATTCACACCGGCTTCGGCGGTGGTCTCTGGGCGGCACCCACGCTCGGATGGCTGCCGGGGATCGACGAAGTGGTCGCGCGGCTCGATGTGGCGCACAGCAACGAGCGCACGATCGTCTCGGTGGGAACCGGCTTCCGTTTCTAGCCCGGCTGCGACCTGGGGGCGGCGGCGGGAGCTGACGTTGGCAAGTTGTACCAAAAGGGGATTGCCGCCCGACCTGCCCGCCTGCATGTATGGAAGACCCTATACCCCTCGCTCCGTCCCGATCACAGAGCCTCCAATGGCTTCCCGGTCGGCGCTGGCGCACAGCCTCGGCCGGGTGAAGGCCTCCTGACGGCCAGCTTCTTCTCGGTGGTGTAGCAGTCGAAATCCCGACATTCCTCATGAACGGAGGTCCGCGATGGAAGGGCTCTTGGTCGCGTTGCTCATCACTGTGGTGGTGGGCGGTCTGGTCGGCCTCATCGCCCGGGCGCTCATGCCAGGCCCGAATCCCATGAGCATGGGTATGACGATCCTGCTGGGTATCGGCGGGTCCTTCATCGGCGGGCTGATCGGCCGCCTGTTGAATGTGTCGGGTGTCGGAGGGCTGGTGCTCGCCGTGTTCGGCTCGATGCTGCTGCTGTGGGTGGTGCCGAGGCTGCGGCGGCCCGGCTGAGGGCGAGCCCGCCGCTTGGGCGCTGAGGACGTATCGAATTTGGTTAGCTTTGGGCCATGCAGCCTCCCCAAGCCATACGCGGGGCCTTCCGTACGGACTACCGCGCGCGTGCGGCCTACGCGGAGGCGGCCGGGATCTACCGAATCCTTCCCGCCGCCGTCTGCGCTCCCACCGACACCGAAGACCTGCGCGCGCTCGTCCGCTGGGCGGCGGAGCGCGGGATTCCCCTCGTCCCGCGCGGCGCCGGCAGCGGCATGCCCGGCGGCAACGTCGGTGAAGGGGTCGTCGTGGACCTCACGCGGCTCCCGATGCGTCTCTCGATTCGGCCGGAGAACCGCGTCGCGATCACGACGTCCAACGTCACCCTCGCGGAGCTCAACGGGGCGGCGGATCGCCACGGCCTCCGGCTCCCGCCCGATCCATCGAGCGGCCGCTGGGCCACACTCGGCGGGATGCTCTCCACCAATGCTGCCGGGGCGCGCTCGGTCCGCTACGGCAGCGTGCGACGGTGGGTACGCTCGGTGGAGCTGGTCACCGCGGACGCGGACGTGGTGCGTCTCCGCCGCGGCGAGCCGCCGACGCCCGGCGATGCCGCCGCGATCCGCCGGTTCGAGGAGGAGGTCGCGCCCGCGCTGCGGGGAGCGGCCGAGCTGATCTCCCGCCGGTTCCCCCGGACCCGGAAGAACTCGTCCGGATACGGCCTCGACGCGTGGCTCGCGACCGGCGACCTGCTCGACCTCGTGATCGGGGCCGAGGGCACGCTCGGCATCGTGACGGAGATCGAGTGGCTCCTCGACCCGGTCCCGACCCAGCGTGCCGGCCTGCGCATCCGGCTCCGGTCTCTCGACGAGATCGTGAAGGTCATCGCCGGCCTCCACTCGGCGCAGCCGTCCGCGGTCGAGCTGCTCGACCGAACCTTTCTCGACCTGGTGGGGAGCCAGGTGGACGTGGCGCTCGAGGGCGTCGAGGCCGTCCTCCTGGTCGAGATCGAGCGGAGCGATCCCGACGCGCTGCGTCACGCGGTGGAAGCCGCCGTCGAGTCGGTCGGGGGCAGGGTCGCCGGGGTGGACGTGGCGGTCTCCCCCCGCGCGGCCGAGCGGCTCTGGGCGATTCGTCACGCGGCGAGCCCGATCCTCGCCGGCCTTCCCGAGGAGCGTCGCTCGCTCCAGGTGATCGAAGACGCCTGCGTGCCCCTCGAGCAGATGGGGGACTACATCCGCGCGGTTCGCCGTGCCGGCGCCGCCCGCGGAATCCCCGTCGTCGTCTTCGGCCACGCGGGGGACGGCCACGTCCACGTGAACATCCTGCCCGAGGTGGCCCGCGCCGGCTGGGAGGACGCGGTCGCCGGTCTCCTGGACGAGATCACCGACACCGTCGTCCGGCTGGGAGGGACGCCCTCCGGTGAGCATGGCGATGGTCGGCTCCGGGCAGGCCTGCTGCGGCGGGTCTACGGTGACGACATCGTGGACCTCTTCGCCAGGATCAAGCGCGCCTTCGATCCCCTGGGTATCTTCGCCCCCGGAGTGATCCTTCCATCCCTCGAGCCGGCGATCAGCCGGCTCAAGGCCGGGGCGAAGGCGATCCCACTCCCCGCAGACATCGCGACCGCGCTGCGCGAGATCGAGCGAACCGGCGGATACGCGAAACACCGATTGGAGCTGGCATAAGCGATGGCGATGGCCCTGAATCCGACGACACGACCCATGGAAATCCTCCGCGCTCCCCGCGTCACCCTCCTGGCCCGTCCCCAGTTCCTAGAGCCCGCGCATCTCGCGGTCCAGTGGAAGGGCGAGGCGACCGACGGGGAGCGCCTCGCCGAGTACGCCGGACGGCTCTGCTACATGAGCCAGCACAATCCGGCGGGCCGGACCACGGCCGAGTATCTCCGGAACATCCTCCGGCAGGGCCACGGCTCGGTCTTCGAGCACTCGACCTATGCCGTCCTCATCGAAGGGATCAGCCGGTCCTGCAGCCACGAGCTGGTCCGCCACCGCGCGGGATGGGCGTACTCGCAGCTCTCCCAGCGCTACGTGGACGAGTCCCACGCCGCGTTCGTGATGCCGCCGGCGATCCTGGGCGATCCCGACCTCGAGGGCGATTGGATCCGCCAGGTCGAGGCGGCCCAGGCAGCCTACGTGACGGCAGTCGAGCGCCTGATGGCGCGCTACGAGTGGGTGGAGGACAAGATCCACCGCCGGAAGATGGCGCGCGAGGCGGCGCGGAGCGTTCTGCCCAACGCGACCGAGGTGAAGATCGTCTGCAGCGCGAACGTCCGCGCCTGGCGCACCATGCTGGAGCTGCGGCTCGGCGAGGGGGCGGAGCTGGAGATCCGCCGGATGGCGGTCGCCTGTCTGCGCCTCCTGCAGCAGGAGGCGCCCGCGCTCTTCGCGGACTTCGAGATCTATCAGTCGACCGACGGGAGCGAGGCGGGGAAAGTGGGATTTCATAAGGTGTGAGCCGAGCGCTGTCACCCTGAGCGAAGCGAAGGGGGCATGATCCCGGTCATGTCCCCTTCACTACGTTCAGGGTGACAACGAGAGATCGCCACTCAATCGTCCACTTTCTTCCAAAAAACTATTGTGCGACCGAAAACTTCTCCTTAACTTATTGTCGTCGACGCCCCCACTCGTCCTGGCTCGTCTCTCGCGGACGGCCTTTTTTGTAGAGGGTGCCTTTGGCAGTTCGGATAGGACTCGCCTTCAATCTCAAGCCCGAGGCGCCGGCTACTCCAGCCGGGGCGGACACATCCTCCCCCTCATCCTCCGACGATCCCAACAGTCGCGCGCTCCGCGCCGACCTCTCGCAGCCGGATCTCTACGCCGAGTGGGACGAGCCCGCCACGATCGATGCGGTGGAGCGCGCGCTCCGCAGTGTGGGCCAGGTCTACCGCCTGGAAGCCGACGAGATGTTCCCCGCGCGCCTCGCACTGGTCCGCCCCGACTTCGTCTTCAACATCGCCGAAGGCCTCTACGGTCCCAACCGCGAGGGCCACGTCCCCGCGATCTGTGAGTTCCTCGGCGTCCCCTATCACGCGTCCGACCCGCTCACCCTCGGCCTCTCGCTCGACAAGCGGCGCGCCAAGGAGGTCCTGAGCTACCGGGGCGTGCCCACCGCCCCCTTCGTCCTGGCCCGGAGCCCGGCCGACGCGCGGGAGGTGGACCTGCCGTTCCCGCTCTTCGCGAAGCCCTGCTTCGAAGGGTCCGGCAAGGGTGTCAGCGTGAGAAGCCTCTGTAAGAATCGCTCACAGCTCGTGCGGCAGGTATCCAAGCTGCTCGCCACCTACGCCGAGCCCGTGCTGATCGAGACCTATCTGCCCGGGCCCGAGTTCACCGTCGCGGTGCTCGGCAATGGCCAAGACGCGCGCTGCCTGCCCATTGTCGGCATGCGATTTGATACACTGCCCAAGGGAGCGCCGCCGATCTACGGCTACGAGGCGAAGTGGCTGTGGGACTCGCCGAGCCATCCACTGGAGATTTTCGACTGCCCGGCCCACATCCCCGAGGACCTGGCCGAGCGGATCCGGGCCGTCGCACTGGCGGCCTACCACGCCCTGGAATGTCGTGACTGGTGTCGCGTCGACATCCGCTGTGACGCCGACAACCGCCCCATGGTCGTCGAGTTGAATCCGTTGCCGGGCATTTTGCCCGACCCGAGAGACAACTCGTGCTTCCCCAAGGCCGCTCGGGCCGCCGGGATGAGCTACGACGACCTGATCCGCACCGTCGCCGACATCGCCTGGCGACGGATCAGCGGCCGTTCACTCCTGGCGGAGGTAGCCTGATGCGAGTTGCGATCCTGTATGATGCCGGCAGCGAGGAATGGAGCCCGCAGGACGTCGCCGCGGTCCTGGGCAACGTCCACGAAGTGCGGGACGTCCTCCGGCGACGCGGCCACGAGGTGGAGCTCCTCTCCGTGCGCCTCGGCGACTTCCGCTGGCTCTCCCGGGTTCGCCGCGCCGACCTGGTCTTCAATCTCTGTGAGGGGATCAACGGTCACGCGCGCTTCGAGGACTACATCGTGGGCACCCTCGAGCTGACCGGGGTGCCGTTCACCGGTTGCCGGCACTGGGCCACCACGATCGCGCACCGGAAGCACGTCGCCAACACCCTGCTGTCGGCCGCAGGGGTACCGGTCCCGGCCTTCACCCTGGCCCAGGCCAACAAGACCCCCGCGGAGTTCCCCCTGCCGGCCATCGTGAAGCCGGCCGCGGAGGACGCCAGCGTCGGCATCGACAACGGCGCGGTCTGCACCTCGAAGCGGGCGCTCAAGAAGCGCGTCGCCCTCATGCTGGAGCAGTTCGAGGAAGTGCTGGTCCAGGAGTACGTCGCCGGTCGCGAGTTCAACGTCGGCTTCGTCGGCCGCCGCATGCTGCCCATCGCCGAGATCCGGTTCGACGGGATGCCCGAGGGCACCTGGCCCATCGTGAGCTACGCCGCCAAGTGGATCCCCGGGAGCCCGGAGGACGAGGGCACCCTCCCCGTCTGTCCCGCCGAAGTCCCGACCGAGCTGGCCAAGCAGATCGGGGAAGTCGCCCGCCACGCCTGGGAGCATGTCTCCGACGGCGAGGGCTATGGCCGCGTGGACCTGCGGCTCAATGAGGAAGGGCAGCCCTACGTGCTCGAGGTGAACCCCTGCCCGGATCTCTCGAGCAACGCCGGCCTCGCCCGCATGGGCCGCGCCTTCGGCTGGAGCTACGACGACCTCGTCATGCAGGTGGTGGACGAGGCGCTCATGCGCTCCCAGAGCCATCGCGCCGCCGCTGCTCTCGTCAGTGGGGTGTCCGCCGCTTGAGCGGCACCCTCACCACGCCGGTCCTCCGACACCTCACCCCGGCCGACCGCGAACGCATCGAGGAAATCACTCGTGCGGTCGGGGTCTTTCGTGCCGACGAAGTCCCCGTCGCGCTGGAGGTCTTCGACGGCGCCGTCGGCGGTTCCCCCGATTATCTCGCGCTCGGGGCCGAGCTGGAGGGTCGTCTCATCGGCTGGATCTGCTGGGGACCCACCCCGTGCACCCTCGCAACTTTCGACCTATACTGGATGGCAGTGGACCCGGCCGTTCAGGGCGCCGGGGTAGGCTCAGCCCTCGTCACCGAGATGGAAAGGCGCCTGGCGGGCATCGCCCGGCTGGTGGTCGTGGAGACCGCCGGGCGTCCGGACTACGCCTCCACCCGCGCCTTCTACCAGACCCGCGGCTACCGGGCTGCAGCGGTGATCCCAGATTTCTACGCCCCGGGTGACGACCAGGTCGTGTACGTGAAGAAGCTGGCCTACTGAGCGTCGGCTCGCGCTCGGTCTCATCCCCGAGCGCTCGACCTCATCCCGAGCGAAGCGAGGGATCTTGCCGGCGCACTTCGGGACCGTTCGAAAGGTCCTTCGCTTCGCTCGGGATGAGGTAGGTTGGAGCTACAGCAGGTGACGCCCCTTAGACCAGCATCCCCGGAACCCCGCCGGATGAAACCCAACGACAGCCAGCCCGCCGCCGGGACCGGACAGCCGCTCCCCTATCCTCCCAATCGGGCGTACGCCGAGCCCGACTGGAATCGCCTGCCCGGCTTTCGCGGCGTGTCGCGCGCCGACTGGGAGAGCGCCACCTGGCAGCGTCGCCACACCATCAAGAACCTGCGCGAGTTCAAGGCGGCCCTCGGGGAGCTGCTCCCCGACGACCTGGCCGACAGCATCTGCCAGGACCAGGAGCGCCGGGCGACGATGTCCATGCTGATCCCGCCGCAAATGGTCAACACGATGGACGTGTCCGACCTCTGGCGGGATCCGGTGCGCCGCTACATGGCGCCGGCCTTGGAGGACCGCCGGACGGACTGGCCCAATCACCCCAAGTCCTCGCGCGACAGCCTGCACGAGGCCGACATGTGGGCGGTGGAAGGTCTCACCCACCGCTATCCCACGAAGGTGCTCGCCGAGCTGCTCTCCACCTGCCCGCAGTACTGCGGGCACTGCACCCGGATGGATCTCGTCGGCAACGACACGGCCCAGGTGGACAAGCTCAAGTTCACCGTGCCGCAGAAGGACCGGCACGGGCAGATCCTCGACTACCTCCGCCGCACCCCCTCGGTGCGCGACGTCGTGGTGTCGGGCGGCGACATCGCCAATCTTCACATCACGCAGCTGGAGCCGTTCGTCGATGCCCTGCTGGACATCCCCAACATCCGTGACATCCGCCTGGCCTCGAAAGGGCTGATCGGCATCCCGCAGCATTTTCTCCAGGACGACGTCGTCCGCGGCATGGAGCGCCTGGCGAAGAAGGCCTTCGAGCGCGGGGTGGATCTCGCCCTGCACTGCCATGCGAACCACGCCGAGCAGATCACCCCCCTGGTGGGACGGGCGGTTCACCGGCTGCTCGAGATCGGCTTCCGCGACGTCCGCAATCAGGGGGTCCTGCTGCGGGGCGTGAACACCACCGCGGCCGAGCTGGTCGAGCTCTGCTTCATGTTGCTCGATCACGCCAAGATCATGCCCTACTACTTCTACATGTGCGACATGATTCCCAACGCCGAGCACTGGCGGCTCGGCGTGTTCGAGGCGCAGCAGCTCCAGCACGACATCATGGGATACCTGCCGGGCTTCGCGACGCCGCGATTGGTGTGCGACGTGCCGTTCGTCGGCAAGCGCTGGGTCCATCAGATCACCGACTACGACCGCGAGCGGGGAATCTCCTATTGGACCAAGAACTACCGCACGCGGCTCGAGGAAGACGTTCCGGACGCCTTGACACGGATGTACGAGTACTATGATCCGATCTATCTGCTGCCCGAGTCGGGGCAGGCCTGGTGGCGCGCGCAGGATGGCGCCACAGACTGAACTGGAAGGCCGGTCGGGCTAGCGGGAGGAGACGACCGAGCGTCGGTCGCCTGAGATGCGCCAATCGGGCAGGCTGGCGAGCCAGGAGTAGGGATCGATCGTGACGTTGTCCAGGCGGCGGCTCACCGCGGCGATGTTCATGGGAGCGTAAAGAAAGATCGCCGCCGCATCCGCGTTCAAGGTGTCCATCGCCTCGCGGTAAAGCCTGCGCGCAGCAGGGACCTCGCGCGCCGACCCGGCCGCGGCCAGCAGCGAATCGAACGCCGGGTTGGCGTAGTGCCCGTAGTTCAGCGCGCCCCACCCGGTGCGGCTCCATTGATCGGCCAGTCCCCGTGGACTGGGCTCGTCCAGGTAGGCCCCGACGTAGGCATCGAATTTCCCTCGCGCCAACCGCTCCTGAAAGACCGCGAAGTCCACCGCCGTGACCGTGCTCGCCACACCGATCTGCCGCCAGGCCTGTTGAATCGCCAGCGCGAACCGCCGGCGGGCTGGGCTGGAGCTGGGGACGAGGATGTCGATCGGCGTCGCCTGGGATCGGCCCGCGCGGTCACTCACCAGGCGCCGAGCCGCCGCGGTATCGAACTCCAGCGTCCTGATGCTGTCGGACCAGATCCAGAGCAGCTGGGACATCGGTCCCGGTGGCACCCGAGTCCCCGGCCCGAGGAAGGCGCCGCTAAGCGCCTTGCGATCGAAGGCCCGGGTCAATCCCTGCCGCATGTCACGACGACCCAGCACGGCATGCTTCCGGCCGGCTTCATCCGCATGCCGGAATGCCAGGAAGCCGTAGGTCGCGCCGGGAAGTGACACCGTCCTGAAGGCGCTGTCCCGGGCCACGCGTTCGACCCGGTCCGGCGTGCCGATGGATTCCATCAGGTCGGCCTCGTGCGAGAGCACCAGATTCAGCGCCGCGTCCGGATCCGGGACGAAGCGCCAGACCAGCCGTCGGATCTGGAGCGAGTCGCGCGCCCCCTCGGCGGCACCCAGGATCAGATGCTGACCCAGGCTCCGCGACACGGGGCGATAGGGGCCACTGCCGACGAGCCGCGCGAGCGACGTATCCGCCTCCCAGCGCGCGCGCGGAATGGAGTCCCAGATGTGCTTGGGCAGAATCCGGACGTGGAAGGTCGCATCGTAGAGCTGTTCCGGGCCGGGCTCGCGAAACCGCAGCACCACGGTCGAGGAATTCTCCGCGGTCGCGGTCATCATGCCGGCCACCTGCGAACGGGCGACGGCGTTCACCGCGGAATCGGCGTAGGCCTCGAACGAGAAGACGACGTCTTCGGCGGTGACGGGCCGGCCGTCGTGCCACCGCGCCCCCGGCCGCAGGTGGAAGCGCCAGCTGAGCGAGTCCACCCGCTCCCACCGCACCGCCAGCCCCGGTCGGTACGCGGTCGAGTCGATCGGCGCACCCGGTGAGGCGAGAACGGCGAGTCGCTCGAATACGAGATCGCTGATGTCCCGCCCTACCGTCTCGTAGACCATCGGCGGGAGGAGGCTGGGAGGCTCCACCGTCGCCGCGATGACCACAGTGTCGCAGTTCCGGCAGTCGGCCTTCCGGTCGGCACAGCCCAGCGCGGCTGCCACGCCCGCCCCCGCGAGGAGCATCCGTGCGCGCATCAGGCCGCCTCGGAGCGCTGGAGCAGCGATCCCATGAACGCGTCGTAGACCTCGGGGCGCCACCAGTGCCGCGACTGGACCATCCGATCCACCGCTTCGGCCTGGGAGAGCGCGCCGCGATAACTACGGGTCGTCGTCAGCGCGTCGTACACGTCCACGATGCAGATGATCTGCGCGCCGAGCGGGATCTCCTCACCCCGCAGGCGGTCGGGATAGCCGTTGCCGTCGTACCGCTCGTGGTGCCATTGGATGATCGGCTTGATGTCCCAGGGGAACTCGACGGTGCCGAGCAGCTCGATGCCCCACATGGGGTGCTGTTTGATGATCTCGAACTCCTCGGCGCTAAGCGGACCCGGCTTGTTGAGGATCTCGTGCGGCACGCGGACCTTTCCGAGGTCGTGGAGATAGGCGCCCATGCGAAGCGTGGTGAGCTGGCCCTCGTCCAGACCCATGGCGCTCCCGACCCCCACGGCGTATTGAGCCACACGCTCGCAGTGGCCGAAGGTGTAGCTGTCGGAGGATTCGATGGACTGGCCCCATTCGCGCACCACAGCGAAGTAGGTGTCCTCCAGCCGGTGAACCTTGGAGGTTACGTCCACCAGGTCCACCCGCGCGTCGAGGTGGGTGAAGAGCCTGTGGGCGACGCCGAGCAGCCGCAGCGCCTCCTGGTTTCTCCCCATCCCCTGATAGAGTCGGGCCAGCTCGCGTGAGGTTTCGGCTTCGCTCAGCACCGAGCCCGTGCTGACCGCAAGCTCGATCGCGGTCTGCAGCCGCGACTCGGCCAGGGCGGGACGGCCGGTCTCCCGATAGACCACGCCGAGCACCTTGTAGGCGTCGGCCTTGTCCAGGCGCGTGCCCAGCTTGTCGAAGATCCGGAGCGCCGTCTCGGCGTTGGTCCGGGCTTCGTCGTAGCGCTGCCTCGCGACGTGCACTTCGGAGTGATTGAGGAGGCAGAGGCCGGTGAGGTGAACGTCGCCGACGGCCGTGGCCAGATCGAAGCTGCGCTGAAAGTAGCCGTCGGCGTCCTCCCACAGCGCGCGGTCGGCGCTCACCATCCCCAGGTTGTGGTAGGCGATTGCCCGGCCCTTCTCATCGCCGGATCGCTCGAACGCCTCGAGGGAGCGGCGGTAGTGGCTCAACGCCCCTTCGTGATTTCCCTGGATGTTGGCCAGGATGCCGAGATTCTGCTCGATCCGCCCCCGAACGGCGGGATCGCTCCCGCTGAGCTCGAGCGCCTCGAGGTAGCGGGCCCGCGCGTCGTCGATGGCCCCGCTCTCGAAGGCGAACCCCGCGAGCACGTTGAGCGCCTCGCCGGCGAGGACCTCGTCCCGCATCACGCGCGCGATCTCGAGGCTGCGCTCGACCAGCTCCTGCGCCGCCGGGCCCTCATTGCGATGGTGGTAGACCACGGCGAGGCGCCGGAGCGCCTCTGCCTCGGTCCGGTGCTCCCCTGCGGCGTTCGCGAGCTCGGCCGCCTCCCGGTAGGCGCCGATCGCTTCGCCTACCTTGCCGTCGCGCTCGTGCCCCTTGGCCTCCTCCAATAACACGACCGCGCGGCGGACCGGAGATTCCGGGCCCCGCCGCGCGGCCAGAGGGCTGCGCTCACCGCTCACCCTGCTACCATGCGACAGCGTACCGGGAGAAGTGGCGCACGGTCCCGGTGACCGTCTTGGCGTTGCGGTTGTCGAGCGATGGGAGCAGCTCCAGGATGCGGAGCAGCTCGTCGGTGTAGACCACGCGCTTGAGGAGGAGGAGCGGCGAGCAGTTCGCGTAGCTGAGGCTGAGCAACGCGGGCCGCTCGAACTTGAGGCCTTCCGGCAGGAAGCGCACCGAGTTCACTCGTCCAGGGACCTGCTCCGCGGTTATCGTGACGGACGCCTTGAGCGCGCCGGCCGGTATGACCAGGCTATGGGTCCCGACGAGGATGACCCCGCCCTCTGGCCCGACGACCTGCGTCGTCCTCACCAGCGGCTGAGTCGAGCAGGAGAGAAGCCGCAAGTCCTTCAACTGCGTGAGCAGACTCCCGCCAATGATGATTTCCGAAGGTGTTCCCACGGCCGGGGACGACACCGGCTCCATGGTGGATTCACTGCTGGTACAGCCGGCGCCAAACACGAGTACCACTCCCAGCAGTCCGGCGGCGATCCTGCGCGACCATGTAGCCATGTGGCACTCCCTTTGGCGGTTGACGGGTTGCGACGATACCGCGGCCCATGCTGTCAGGCCGCCGCCCCGGTCGAGGATCCATCTCGTCCGGGTCGGTACGCGGGACACTTCGACTTGGCGGGGAAATGGGCAAGGACTATGCCCTGGTCGTTTCATGTGCATCGTAATCATACAGTCAATTCCATTGCACAGATACACGCCGTTCTTACCTAATGTTTTAAGCTACATAGAGCTAAAATGCCGATGTACAGAGATGATACGGTATCCCATGGGGCTGGCGAAGCACACCTGTGGCAGACCGCGTGTGGGCCCCTCACCGCAGGCGTGCAGGAGTTTTCACTGCGCGGGGGCAGATCCTTGGCGCGAGGTTGAGCCACGCACGGGAAGCCGAGCAAGAACATGGCGGCAGGCAGAAATCACTGGCATTCTACGGGGGTCACCGCGCGGTGGTCCCGATGCATTTGCGCTCCGGACAACGACTTGGCCTGGATCTCTTCTGGTATCCGAGTTGCCGAAGAATCCGGCCAATCCCCTCATGGAGACCAGCCGATGCGCATCCCGCTATTGACAGCTCTTACCGCTCTCGGTGTGTCCGGTGTCCTCAGCGGTTGCAGCGACTCCAACATGGGCGAAGTCTCGCTTCAGCTCGCGACCCGGCGCCCCACAATGATGAGCGCGGGAGCGCAGGCGTCGGTCGTAACGGCGGCGGGGCAGCTGACCGTGTCGCTCGGCTCGGATGAGATCGTCTTCGACCAGATCCAGCTCGTGCTCCGGAAGATTCGACTCGACGGGGCGGCCACCGCCTCCTGCCCGGAGGACGCGGAAGGCGACTCGCAGTGCGCCGAGCTCCGCCTCGGGCCCGTCCTCTTCGACCTGCCGCTGGATGCCGAGGCCGCACCGACCTTTACCGCGCTCGTTCCCGTCGGCACCTATGACGGGTTCAAGTTCCAGCTCCACAAGCCTTCGAACGCGAACACGGACGCAGACCTGGTGGCGGAGCACCCGGAGATGGAAGACATCAGCATCCGGGCGGTCGGCACCTACAATGGAACGCCCTTCACCTTCTCGAGTGACCTGACCGACGTCGAGGAGGTCACGCTAGCCGAGGCGGTGGAGGTCGCAGAGGAGGGCGAACTCCCGCTCACCCTCTTCGTCGACGCTTCGGGCTGGTTCGCGAACGCTTCCGGGACTGGGCTGATCGACCCGGCCCAGGCGAACGACGGCGCGAGCTACGAGTCCGAGGTGGAGCAGAGCATCAGGGAAAGCTTCCGCGCTTTCCGCGACGGGAATGCGGACGGCGCCGCGGACTGAGGTGAAATCGAAATTCGAAGAGCGAACCGCCCGGCGCGAGCCGGGCGGTCTGCTTTTCGGCCATGGGGACATGAATCCGGGCTCGGAAGCTCGTGCGTACCACTATCGGTTCACGAGACCGTATTCACTTCCGACCAGAAGGTGAGAGACATTCCCATGCCGCGTTTCCCTTGGGCGGTAGTCGTGCCCGGACTGATCGCCTGTTCCGACTCGACCCCTACCGATGCGCCGCTTTCGACCGGCGACCCGATCCACACCGAAGCACCGAGCTTCGCTCCTCCGGCGGCCCCGGGTGCCGCATCGTCACCAGGTGAGACCATCTTCGGCATTGACGCCGATAACAACCTGCTCAGTTTCGGCGCCAATCGCCCGGGCCAGGTTACCATGCGGACGCCGGTGACCGGCCTGGCGCCCGGCGAGCGCATCGTCGGAATCGACTTCCGGCCGAGCGACCTGAACGCTGACGCGGTGGTGGACGTCGGGAAGCTGTACGGGGTAGGCACGAGCGGAGCGGTGTATCAGATCGACCCCGCGACCGGCGCCGCCTCCGGGCGCTTCGCGCTCACCGATGCCACCGGAGCGCCGGTGGCGCTCAACGGCACCCAGTTCGGCATCGGCTTCAACCCCACGGTGGATCGCCTGCGCATTCACAGCGACGCGGAGCAGAATGCCGCGGTGAACGTGGACAACGGCGTGACCGCGGTAAACACCGCGCTGGCCTATGCGGCCGGTGACCCGGGCTTCGGCAGCGACCCGCAGATCGTCGGCACCGCTTACACCAACAACGACAACGACCCGGCGACGGCCACCGAGCTGTTCGCCTTCGACGCCGCCCGCGACGCCCTGGTGCGGCTGGCCGTGCCGGCCGACGGTCAGCTCCGCACCATCGGCGGGCTCGGCGTGGATACCGGTGGCCCCGTCGGCTTCGACATCGCCGGCAGCGGCAACACCGCCTACGCTGCGCTCACCGGCGCGCCATCCGGGCGCTCCCGTCTCTACCGCATCGACCTCGCCACCGGCAACGCGACCCTGGTCGGGAATATCAGCGGGTCTGCCGCGGTGGTCGGGCTGGCCGTCGCGCCCTGATGCCACGGAACACCCACCAGTAGATCGCGACGTTCAGTCCGATCACGAGACTGCCGAGCGCCAGCTGTACCCCCCGGGTGAGCCCCGAGGGGTACAGCACCGGCAGGAGGTAGTGCTCGATGAAGCCCCCTTGATACCCGGCCTCGCCCGCCCGCGCCCGGAGTGACTTTTCCAGTGGGGTGAGCGGGCAGATCCACCCACGGAACTCGATCAGCGCTCCCCAGACCGCGGCGGGCAGGTGGACCCAAACGAGGGCGGGCCACCGCACCAGCAGCAGCCCGCCCAGGACCACGAAGAGGACGAAGAGAAAGTGGAGACCGACAACGGCGTCGGCGAGGAGGCTGTATCTCATTGCACTCGGCACTTGTCACCCTGAGCGCAGCGAAGGGGGCATGCCTTGGGTTATGCCCCCTTCACTGCGCTCAGGGTGACAATAAGGCCCTCACCCGACCCCGGCGTGCTCCCGCTGTTCCTTGCCTTCCTTCTGATTCTCCGCGGCCACCTTCGCCGCCACCTCCGGCGGCGCCTCGGCGTAGCCGTGGAATCGCTGCCGGTGAGTGCCACGGCCGTGCGTGATCGAATGCAGCGTGGTCGAGTACTTGTAGAGCTCGGCCTCGGGCAGGATCGCCCGGACCTTGGTGAGCCGCCCGTCCGCCTCGGTGCCGAGGATCTGACCTCGACGCGAGCTGAGATCGCCCATCACGTCACCCAGCAGGTCGTCGGGCGTCCAGACCTCCAGGTCCACCAGCGGCTCGAGCAGGATCGGGCGGCATTTCGGTGCCACGTTCCTGAAGGCGAGGATGCCCGCCATCTTGAACGACATCTCGTTCGAGTCCACGTCGTGGTACGACCCGTCGAAGCACTCCGCCTTGAAGTCCACCAGCGGATAGCCCGCGACGACGCCTCGCTCCGCCGCCTCCTGAATGCCCTTGTCCACCGCGGGGATGTACTTGTTCGGAATCACGCCGCCCACGATGTCGTCCACGAATTCGTATCCGCTGCCGCGCGGAAGGGGCGAGATCCGCACCCAGCAGTCGCCGTATTGTCCCCGGCCGCCGGTCTGCTTCTTGTGCTTGCCCTGCCCTTCGGCTTTGCCCTTGAGCGTCTCGCGGTACGCCACCCGGGGCCGGGCGAGCTCGGCGTGGACGCCGAACTTCCGCTCGAGCCGGTTGAGGATGGTCTCGAAGTGGCGCTCGCCCATTCCATGGATCAGCGTCTGTCCCAGCTCCGAGCTGTACTCGAAGTGGAAGGTCGGATCCTCCTCGTGCAGCTTGTGCAGACCGGCCGCCAGCTTGTCCTCCTCGCCGCGCTGCTTCACCACGACGGCGGACGTAGCCACCGATTCCGGCAGGGGGAGCGGCGGCAGCCGCACCGGCTGTTCGCGGAGGCAGAAGGTGTCGCCCGTGTGCGTGTCGCGGAGCTTGGCCACCGAGCCGATGTCGCCGGCGTTCAGGCGCTCCACCTCCAGCCGCTCCTTGCCCTGCTGGATGGAGAGATGGCCGAGCTTCTCCGCCGTCTCGTGCTCGGCGTTCCACACCTCGCCGCCGTTGCGGAGCTCGCCGTTGTACAGCCGGAACAAGGTGACGTCCCCGACGTGCGCCTCGGAGAGCGTCTTGAACACCCGGCCGACCAGCGGCGCCTCCACCGGGGGCGCGAGCTCCGCGGGCGAGGGGAAGAGCTCGACCATCTTCTTGAGCAGCGTGCGCAGCCCGTAGGTGAGCGTCGCGCTGCCGCAGAAGAGCGGAACGATCTGCCCGGCCAGCATGGCTTTCTTGACCGCGCCGATGAACTGCTCGCGCGGCAGCTCCTCGCCGCCGAGGTAGCGTTCGATCAGCTCGTCGTCGGTCGAGGCCACGGCCTCGATCAATTGCTCGTTGTATTCCCGGTAGCGCTGCTCGTACTCGGGCGGGATCGGCACGACCTCGTACTCGCTCTTGGCCGTGCCCTTCTTGTAGAAGTGGCAGTGCCCGGAGAAGAGGTTGATGATGCCGTGAAAGTCGGGCCCGTCGCCGACCGGTACCTCCACCGGCACCACTTTCGGTGTGAGGTGGGTCTTCACGTCCTGGAAGACCCGCTCGAAGTCCGCGTGCTCCTTGTCCATCATCGACACGAAGAGCATTCGTGGCAGGTGCAGCTGGTCGCAGACTTCCCAGACCTTTTCGGTCCCCACCTCGACCCCGCTGGTCCCGCTCAGCACGACGACGGCCCCATCGGCCGCGTGCAGACCGGTGACCACTTCGCCGAAGTAGTCGAGGTACCCCGGGGTGTCGATGAGATTGATCTTGGTGTCGAGCCACTCGGCGTAGCCGAGGGCGAGATTGATCGAGTGCTTGCGATCGATTTCGTCGGGAGAGTAGTCGGTGAGCGTGGTGCCGTCTTTGATGGTGCCGTGCCGGCGGCTGCTGCCGGACACCCAGGCGAGTGCGTCCACGAGGGACGTCTTGCCGCTGGCCCCATGGCCGACGAACGCCACATTCCGGATGGCGTTGGAGCCATAGACCTTCATGGCCTCCACCTCCTTGGATGAATGGGATTTCCAAGGTGAAGGCCGGGCGGCCGGATGTCAAATACGCCTTTAGTGCGCCTCGCGCCCCGTCTTTCGCTCGATCAGGATCGCGCTCGCCAGCTGCAGCACCGGCACGCCGAGCATCACCGCGGGCTCGTCCGCCGCAATCGCGACCCCCAGGCCCACCCCGCCGATCGCCAGCGAGGCGAGCAGTGATGGCAGCAGGTTGCCACGCCCGCGGTTGGAGAGATGGACCCCGAGCGGGATGCCGCTGCTCACGCCGGCCACGAGGCCGTAGACGCCCCCGATAATGGCGCAATCCTCACAGTCGTCCTCGAGAAGCATGGCACCGGAGTACATGCCGGCGAACCCCGCGGCGGCTCCGCCGAGCAGGCCTCCGCCGATGAGCCAGCTCTCGTCAACCTGGTTCGGCGCGGTTCCGGGATCGCCAATGGCTGGGCGCCGTCAGACGTGTCGCCTATAGAAGGAAAGGGAGAGCCTTCGATACGCTGGGCCGGCAGGCTGGAGGCCCAGCCGAAGGTGAGGAGGATGGCCACTAGCGTCGTTCGCATCGTCGCCTCCGCGGGGGTGGTTAACCACTTGACCCGCAAGAAGCTGACGGAAGCCCGTGACCTCGGTGTGCGCCGACTCGTGACTTGAAAGTAGTAGCTATCTATACCCCGCAGCCTGAAGCTGGAACAGCTCGGCGTACAGCCCGCCCTGGTCCACCAGCGCCTCGTGGGTGCCCTGCTCCACCAGCTCGCCACCCCGCAGCACGAGGATCCGATCGGCCATCCGCACCGTGGAGAACCGATGCGAGATCAGCACCGCCATCCGGCCGGCGGTGAGCTCCGCGAACCGGAGGAACACCTCGTACTCCGCCCTGGCATCGAGCGCCGCGGTCGGCTCGTCGAGAATCAGCAGCTGGGCGTCACGCATGTACGCGCGCGCCAGCGCGACCTTCTGCCACTCGCCGCCCGAGAGATCCATCCCGCCCTCGAATCGCTTGCCCAGCATCTGCTCGTAGCGCCCTGGGAGGCGCGCCGCGACCGTGTCGGCCAGGCTGCGCTGCGCGGCCGACTCGATCAGCGGCTCGTTCGCCACCCGTTCGATGTCTCCCACCGCGATGTTCTCACGCAGGAGAAAATCGTAGCGCACGAAGTCCTGGAAGATCACGCCCACGTTCCGCCGGAGGTCATCGAGGTCGTAGTCGCGCAGGTCCACGCCATCCAGCAGGATCCGGCCTTCGGTCGGGTCGTAGAGCCGGGCGAGCAGCTTGACCAGCGTCGTCTTTCCGGCGCCGTTCTCACCCACCAGCGCGAGGCGCTCGCCGGGCGCGAGCGTGAAGCTCAACCCTCGCACCGCCCAGGGCTCCGCGCCGGGATAGCGGAACCCGACGTTCTCGAAGGTGAACCCGGTGCGGATCGGCACGGGAACGGGCGCGGCCGGCGCCGCGACGGATGGTCGGCTCCAGACCGAGAAAGCTGAACAGATCGTCGAGGTAGAGTGCCTGCTCGTAGATCTGCGACAGCGAGAGCAGCACCCGCTGGATGAGATCGCGGCTCTGGCGGAATGAGCCGGCGAGAAAGGTCAGCACGCCGATGGTGAAGAGACCCGCGGGCGAGCGGTGGCCGATCACCGTGAGATAGATGATGACCGCGTAGGCGCCATAGTAACCCAGCGTCCCGACCACCGCGAGGAGGCTGGACACCACGCTGCGCCGGACCGAGAGCGACCGGTTGGCCTCGTAGAAGTCGTTCGACAGCCGGGCGTACCGTCCCACCAGGAAATCCGAGAGCCCGAAGAGCTTGAGCTCCTTGGCCGAGATGTCGCTGGCGCCGATGTACCGCAGGTAATCGAGCTGGCGCCGCTCGGGCGTCCAGGAGTAGAGCAGGGAGTAACCCAGCGAGGCGAAGTGGGTTTCCCCCAGCAGCGAGGGAAGCACCGCCACCACGAGGAGGAGGAGCAGCCAGGGGACGTAGACCGCCAGGGCCACGCTCAGGGTCACCAGGGTGATGATGTCCTGGATCGACCCGAGCAGCAGGGTGAACAGGCCGATGCGTCCGACCGTCTGCCGGCGGGCGCGCTCGAGCTTGTCGTAGATCTCGGCGTTCTCGAACTGCGCCAGATCGAGCGTGGCCGCGTGTCGCATGAGCTCCACGCTGGTGCGATTGGCGAAGAGGTCGCCCAGCAGGCTCTCGAGCAGCGCGGAGATCCGCGACAGCCCCTCACCGACCAGGGCGATCGCCAGCTCGACGCCGAGCAGCTCGGCGATGCGGAGCCACGGGATCGCGCGCGCCGCTGGCCGCCAGGCCCACCGCCAGGACCACTTCGTCCACGATGAGCTTGCCGATCCAGAGCACGCCGAGCGGCACAAGCGCCCGCAGGATCCGGAGGACGAGGATGCCGACCACGTAGCGGGGCTCGGTTTCCCAGACCATCCGGAGCAGCCTTGGCAGGTGCCGCAGCGCCCGCAGCCGTTCGCGCCAGCTCGCGCTCGGCTCGCTCGCGCGTCCGCGGCCCAACCCCGGTGGCCGCACCACCGGATGCTGCAATGGCAGAGTCATACCGGGGAAGGTAACGGCGTTTATCTTCCGCCCATGCAACCGCCAGTAACCGCGCTCGTCACCGGTGCCACCGAGGGCATCGGCCGCGCTACCGCTCTCGCCCTCGGCCGGGCCGGTTACCGGGTCGGCGTCTGCGCCCGCACGGCAGCGAAGGTCGAGAGGCTGCGGAAAGAGCTGCGGGACGCCGGCGTGGAGGCGGCAGGTGCTCCCGCGGATGTGTCCGATCCCGAGCCAGGTGAGCCGCGCGGTAGCGCACGTGGTGTCCGAGCTGGGCGAGATCGAGGTCCTCATCAACAACGCCGGCGTGCTCATCGCCCGTCCGTTCCAGGAGCTCACCCTGGAGGACTGGGACGCGACGATGGCGGTCAACCTGCGGGGCCTCTTCCTCGTGACCCAGGCGGTATTGCCCGGCATGCGGCTCCGCGGCCGGGGCACCATCGTCAACGTCTCGAGCCTCGCGGGTCGAAACGGATTCGCCGGCGGGACCGCGTACGCGGCATCGAAGCACGGCGTGCTCGGCTTCAGCCGGTCGCTGATGCTCGAGGTCCGCAAGGAGAACATCCGGGTCATTACGGTGTGCCCCGGGTCGGTGGACACCGGGATGCTTCGGGACCAGCCGATGCTCAAGTCCGATCCGGAGCGTATCCTGCGGCCGGAGGACGTCGCCGAGTCCATTCTGCACGCGGTCCGGACACCCCTTCGCGCCATGGTGAGTGAGCTGGACATCCGTCCCACGAATCCCTGACGAGGCTCCGTGTCCGGAGTCGAGATCACACGGTGCCTCTGTCGCGGCGTCTCCTTCGCCGAGCTGCTGCCGCGGGTGCAGGCGAACGGTTGGGACCTGGCCGCCCTGATGCGGGAGACCGGGTGTGGAGCGGGCTGCGGACTATGCCGGCCTTATCTGCGCCGGATGCTCGTCACGGGAGAGACGGTATTTCGCGAGTTGCTCTGGGAGGAAACGCCATAGAGATGGGCGCGCAGACCCTGCCGCAGACGGCCCGGTTTTCTTCGAGCCGGCTGTTCGGTCCCAGCCTGCTGGCCGGGATCGCGATGGTGGTGGGATGGATCGGTCTCTACTTCGCCTTCCGCCAGCACTGGCTGGGTATTGCCCTCCCACTGGTGACTACGGTCCTTGGTCTCGCGGCGCTCCGGCGTGGCGATGCGCTCGCGCGCCGGCGCAGCGAGGCGCTCCGCGAGGCGCTCGACTCCGCCGCGGCCCGGAACCGGGAGCTCGAGCGCCTTCGCCATCTGGCGGCCACCCTGCTGGCGGGAACGGACCTCGCACCGCTTCTCCACGAAGTGGGAGGCGCGGCGGTGGAACTGCTCGAGGCCGAGAGCGGTGGGGTCACTCTGGTCGTGGAGGAGGGCCGTTTCCTCAAGGTGGCAGCGGCAACCGGGCCGCTGGAAGCCACGCTGGGGCGCCTGATTCCGGTGGATGAGTCGCTGCTCGGCTGGGTGGTGACCAACGGACGGCCGCTGCTCTCCAATGACATGGAGCGGGATCCCCGGAGCTACAAGCTGCAGGGGTTGGGGATCACGCTCCGGACCGTGGCGATCGTGCCGCTTCGCTCCGCCGGCGTCATCATCGGAACGGTGAGCGTCTACAACCGCCGGGATGGCCGTCCCTTCGGCGAGCATGATCTCCAGCTTCTGCAGACCCTGGGCGACCAGGTCGTGATGGGGCTCGACCGCGCGGCGGTACTGGAGGAAAGCCGGCGGAACGAGCGCGCGCTCGCGGCCAAGAACGCGGAGCTCCAGCGCGTCACGCGGCTCAAGAGCGAGTTTCTCGCGAACATGTCCCACGAGCTACGCACGCCGCTCAATGCCATCATCGGGTTCTCCGATCTGGTACTCGCGGAGGGCGCCGGCGAGCTCAACCCGCAGCAGCGCGACTATCTGGAGGCCGTTCTGCGGAATGGCCGCCACCTGCTCGAGCTGATCAACAGCGTGCTCGATCTCTCCAAGATCGAGGCGGGCCGGATGTCGCTCACCCTCGGCCGGACCGATCTGCGGCACGCGATCACCGGGGCCGTCGCCGATACCGCCAGTCTCCGGAGCGCCAAGCGCCAGGAATGCGTGCTCAACCTCGACGATTCGAGTCTCGAGGTGGTGGCGGATGGCGTGCGCGTGCGCCAGGTCCTGTTCAATCTCCTGTCCAACGCATCCAAGTTCACGCCCGAAGGCGGCAGAATCTCGCTCTCCGCGCTCCGTACCCGGGCCCCGCTTCGTCTGCCGGCCGAGCGGGCCGGCGACGACCGTCGGATGACCACACAGGACGTGGTGTGGGTCTCGGTCGTGGACACCGGTATCGGCATCGCGCCGGACAACATGGACAAGTTGTTCCACGAGTTCAGTCAGGTGGACAGCTCGCCGAGCCGCCAGGCGCAGGGAACCGGACTGGGGCTCGCCTTGTCCAAGAAGTTCGTGGAGATGCATGGCGGACGGATCGGGGCGGAGTCGGTGGCGGGGAAGGGCTCGACCTTCTGGTTCATCCTGCCTGCCGAAGGGCCCCTCCGCCGGGCGTCCGACGCGCAGCTGGAAATCGAGGGGATCTAGGAGACTTGCGCTCCGCCCGCGCCCACCGGCAGCTTCAGCGCAAGGCCTTCCTCAGGTGGTGATGGTGCGTAGCACGGTCAGAGCCCTCCTTGCCCTGCTGCTGATCGGGACCTTCGGGGCCCGAGCTGCTGCCCCGGGAGCGCTCTGGGCCTGTACGATGCCCGACTGCTGGTGACCATACGAGCCACGGTCATCACTCCGGCAACCACGGGCCGGTCCCCGGAAGCGACGCCCCGTGTCTGTGAATGCGTCGCGCACTCCAGCACCGTCGCGAATTTCTCGACACCGCGCCATCCGCGCGCCGTCTGAGGTGAGCTACCGGGTCGTCTCGATCCGGGCCGAAGCCGCCCGCGCGCCCGACCCACTGCCCCGACACCTGCTTCCCTTCGCTCAGGCCCCTCCCGCCGCTCTCGGCTGACCATTCCTGAATAGCAGGACCGCACCGGCAATCCGTCGGTGTCGGTTTCATCTCTGGCCGAGATGGTCCATTCATGCTTCACCGCATTGCGCTCACCTTCCTTGCCGTCATCCGGCGGGCGTTTCCCGCAGCGGTCGCCGCTCAGGCGGGCGGGAAGACCGACACCACAAGGGTGACGGAGTTGGCACCGATCACGGTCACCGGGAGCCGGGAGGAGTCCGTGGCCCCGCCGGTCTCCACGATCGAGGTCGCTCCCGAAGTGCTGCGCCGCTCGCCGGCGACCACGCCCTACGACATGGTGCGCCGTGCGGCCGGGATCGAGGTCCACGAGCAGGGCCAGGGCCCCGGCTTCGCGTCGGACGCCGTCATCCGCGGGTTCACCTCCGACCATTCGTCCGACGTCCTCCTCGTCATCGACGGCGTGCCGATCAATCTGCCGCTCCACGGCCACGTGGAGGGGTACTCCGACTGGAGCATCCTCTCGCCGTCCGCCATCAGCGCGCTGCGCGTCATCCACGGTCCGGCGAGCCCGCTCTACGGCGACTTCGCCTTCGGCGGCGTCGTCGAAGCGTTCACGGCCTCGGACGCCACCGGGCGGGCCGGGTCGCTTCAGGCCTCGAGCTACGGCGACGTCCGCGGCTGGCTGAGGAGCGGAATGCGGAAGGAGACAGGCGGCGGAATGCTCGCGCTCGACGGGCAGCGGGAGCAGGGCTGGCGCGACAACTCGGACTACTGGCTGGGGAACCTCGCGCTCCGCGGCTGGCGCCGTGCCGGGTCCGGCAGACTCGAGGGCGGCCTCCTCCTGTACGGCTCGACCTGGGACTCGCCGGGGTTCGTTCCGGTGGATCGCTACAACAGCGGTGACCTGGAGTCGGCCTCGGATCCCACCGACGGCGGCTCGGCGGGCAGGCTCATCCTGAACGGCCGATACGCCGTGCCCCTCGGCGAGTCGACTTCGCTCGAGACCTCCGCGTGGACCCAGGCCCTGCGCTCCAAGGTGTTCCTCGGCATCCCGGAGGACGGCGTCGTCGAGCAGAGCGAGGAGCAGGACGAGCGCGTCGCGTTCGGCGGGCAGGCCCAGGTGACCTGGCATACGGGAACAGGGGAGGTGACCGGCGGAGTCGAGCGGCCGCGCCGACTGGATCGGGTACAACCTGTACAACACCGAGGCCCGAGTCCGGACCGGCACCGAGCAGGACGACGACGGCCGCTATCAATCCGCCTCGGCGTTCGCGCGGTGGCGCGGCCTCCTCGGCCAGCACGTCGTCTACGACCTCGGCGGGCGATTCGACCTGCTGCACTACAACGCGCTCGATCAGCTCACGCCCTCCGAAGGGTGGCGCGGCGACACCCACGCCCTGCTCAGCCCCAAGCTCGGCGCGCGGTATCTCCTGAGCAGCAAGGTCGCCCTGCTGGCCTCGCTGAGCCGGGGGTTTCGCGGCGCCGTGGGCGTGATTCAGGACCCCACCCGGCCACCGGTGGTCGCCTGGGCAAAGGAGATCGGCGCGCTGTACGAGGATCAGCGGGCGCACGTCCAGCTCGCGCTCTTCCGGCTCGACGTCTCCCGCGAGCGGATCATGGACCCCGTGACCCGCGAGATCTCGGACGAGGGCGAGAGCGTGCGCCAGGGGGTCTCGCTCGATCTCGCCTTCGCCGCCACGCCCTGGCTCAGGCTCACGGGCGAGGGCACCTGGAACGATGCGAAGATCAGCGGCGTGGCCGACAGCGCGCCGGCAATTCAGGTTCCTGCGCTCTCACGCACGCCGCTCGAAGGGCACGCTGGAGCCACGTTTCCATGACGTGCCGCTCACGCCGGGGGCGACCGTGCCAGGGGTCGCGCGGTACTTCGGCAGAGTCGGCGCGGAGGCCGCCGTCAACCATTCCGTGACCTCCCGCGCACTGCTTCGCTTCACCGGCCCGTACACGCCCATCGGCGAGCCGAGCGTACGCACCCAGGCCTATGTCGTCGTGGACGTCGGGCGCCTCGGTCCAGCTCACCCGGTTCGGCGGGACGCTGGACCTCGACCTGCTGAACCTGCTCGACGCCCGCTATCCCGAGCTTCGCGCCTCGGGCTTCATCAACCCGGGGGCGCCGTTCACGCTGCGCGCCGCCTTCCGAGCTCGGAGATCGGTAGTCCTCACCAACCCCGCGGAGACCCGACCATGTGGTACGTCTTGTCCCTGGTGCTCGCGCTCTTCGTAGCCGCCTGCGACAGCGACGAGGCTCCCCCGGAGGAGGGGCATCACCCGCACTCCGCGGCGTTGTTCCTCGATGGGGTGGACGTGACCGACGACCTCGTGCTTCCTGCCGGCGAGACGGTACGTGTCGAGGTGAGATTCTACGACGATGTGGGCGACCAGATCACCGGCATCGAGGACGAGCACTTCGCCGGGCTGACGTTCACACCCTCGACTCTGGCGACGACGGCGGACGTGGACGGCAATCACTTCCAGAAGGACGTGACCGCGCAGGGAGAAATCGCCGAGGGGACGTACTCGATCGGCTACGGGCACGACGCGGCGGCCGACGAGGAGAGCTTCGGGCCGTACGCCGTCAGGGTGGTGGCAACCGGGTCGTGATCAGGACTGCCGGCGCGGCTCCCGCTTCCAACCCGGCCGGAACGGCGGAGGCAGCAGCGCGGCGCGCCGCAGGAGCTCCAGGTGGGGAGCGACCACGTCCGCGAGCTGTTGCGCCGGTCGCACGTGGGCCTGATTGAGCACCGCCGGCGGCGCGGCGGTGAACACGAGGGCGCCATGCACCCGGCCGGCGACCCGGAGGGGGACCACCAGCCGCGCCTCACCCTGCACGAGCACGAACGACGACGGGATCTCGCCGTGGAGCACCTGGGCCAGCGCGGTGCCCGCTACCGGCACCAGCGGCAGATCCGGCAAGGGCCGTCGCTCGCCCGCCTCGAGCAGCACGACGCGATCGCCTTCGCTGAGCCGGACCGCGTAGTGCATCTCATCGAAGGGAAGGAATCGTCCCGCGATCTCGGTGACCAGCCGGGTCGCCTCGCGCGGGCTCGCGCGCGGTGGCGAGGGCGTCGGCCGCCTGAGTCAACAGCGAGGGGATGACCTGCTCCCGGGGTGAGCGCATCGCCTGGCGCTCCTCACCCGCCCTCGCGAGGAGCGCTACCTGCGCCGAGATCAGGCCGCCCACTCGCGCGAGCAGCGCGGCATCGTCCGAGTCATAGAGATCTGGTCCCACCCCGCCGGCGATGAGATAGCCGGCAACCCCACCCGGCCCTCCGAAGCGCGCTCCCACTACGGCCCGAAGCTCCGCCCCTGCCGGTTCCGTGGCCGTGAAGTACCCGCGCGGCCAGCGCGCTTCGCGGCAGGCGTCCGCCAGAAGGATCCGGCCCTCGGCGTCGGCGATCGCCGCCGGGTCGAGCAGGTCTCGGCCCACCTCGAGCGAGGGATCGACCCAGACCGGCCCGCCCACGTGCTCGCCCAGGCGGTAGTGTCTCCCGCCGCCGACGTCGGCCAGGAGCAGCTCGAGATGATCGTGCGGAAGCACCGGCTCGAGCGCGCGGCTCAGCGCGGCCGCGTAGCGCTGTGGAGTGGTGGCATGCACCCCGGCTTCGATCACGGCGTCCACGAGGGCCGCCACCCGGTGGGCCCGATCAGCGCCTCCGCTGCCGCCCTCCCACTGGCGGGCCATGCGACCCATCGAGGGTGCGAGTCGGCGCGCCACGGCGGTCAGGAGGATGAACTCCTCGTCGGCGTAACAGCCGGGACGAAGGTCGGCGGCGAGGAGAAGCCCCACATCGCGCCGGCCGAAGCGGACCGGCAGACACATCACCGACCCGTAGCCCGCGTCGTGGACGATCTCCTCGAGGAGGGCGAGCTGACGCCGCTCGAGCTGAGGCGAAGGCAGCGGATACGGCGAGATCGTCGGCGGCGAGCGCCGAGGGTCCGAGAAGCACGGCGCCGGCGCCGACGGGAAAGAGCCACAGACCCAGCAGATCGTGCGGGACGTCCACCGCGAGGGCGTTGGACAGAGCCTCGTGCCAGGTCGCGAGCGCGACCGGATCGCCCAAGCCCTCTTCGACTCGAAGGATCGGGACGAGTGGCTCTCCGCGGTGCGATGGGTCCTCTTGGGCCATGACCGCGGACAGGGGCAGAAGGTATGCCGTGAGGACCGGCCGTGGAAGGCATTGGTATTGAAGAGCTTGCGGCGCGCATTCGGTCCGCTCAGCCCGCGGACTGCCGCTTCTGTTGCGCCATGCTGCCGCACCGAATTCACAGTGTGCCTGCAGGTTGACATACCCCCACCCCCTATATATCATCTACCATGGGTATGGACCGCTTACCGGGAGACTCGATGCAACACGCCACCCTCCATATCGAAGGCATGAGCTGCGCGCATTGCCTCAATGCCGTGAATCGAGCGCTCGCCGCGCTGCCGGGCATCACGGTCGATTCCGTGCGCATCGGCAGGGCCGAAGTGAGATACGACGAGCGAATCACGAACCTCGCCGCGCTGGAGGCCGCGGTGGCCGAGGCCGGCTATCGCGCGACCGCGGCGTGACCCTCGCCGACGTCGTGGTGATCGCGCTTGGCCTCGGGGCCATCGCGTGGGTCAACTGGTACTTCTTCGTGGCGGGACGCGCCGAGGTCAGGGCGGTCGCTGCCGGGCGGGGCGCCGCAGCGTGTCCGGATCGTGGTGAGCGGCGGGTACGATCCCTCGGTGATTCGCGTCCGCGCCGGCCGGCCGGTGCGTCTCGAGTTCGATCGGCGGGAGACTCGGGATGCACGGAGGAGTCGTGCTTCCGGACTTCGGCATCCGGAAATTCCTGCCTCCCATCAGACCACGCCGGTCGAGTTTACTCCGGCCAGTCCGGGACCTACGAGTTCACCTGCGGGATGGCGATGGTGCGAGGCAAGATCATCGCCGAGGGAGGTGAGGCATGACCTCCTGCACCATTCCGGTCTCCGGTATGACCTGCGCCGCCTGCAGCGGGCGAGTGCAGCGAAGCCTGGAGCGCTCGCCAGGCGTGAGCAGCGCCAACGTGAATCTGATGACCGGTGCCGCCACGGTGGAGTTCGACCCCACCACGACCTCGCCGGAACAGCTGGTCGAGACCATCCGAAGCACCGGCTACGGAGCGGAGCTGCCGTCGGCCGAACAGTCCGCCGACGACTTGCTCGCCACTCAGGACCTCGCGCGGGCGGAGGAGGTCCGCGATCTCCGCCGCAAGTTCGCGGTGAGCATCGTGGTCGCGGTGCTCACGATGGCCGCGAGCATGCCCTTGGCCGAGATCACGGCTCCTGGCGCGATGTCCGACCCGCTGATGCCGCTGATGATGCCGTTGAACGAGGCTCTCGTTCGAGCGTTTCCCTGGATTCGGAGCGTATCGGCAGACGCGTGGCGCTGGATTCTCCTGGGCATGACCCTCCCGGTGATCGGATGGGCGGGCCGCCACTTCTACACCCGCGCCTGGGCGGCGTTCCGGCATCACACCGCGGACATGAACACGCTGATCGCCGTCGGGACCGGGGCCGCGTTTCTCTACAGCCTGGCCGTGACCGTCGCCGACGACTGGTTCGCCGCCCGCGGGATCGATCCGCACGTCTACTACGAGGCGGTCGCCTGGATCATCGCGCTGGTCCTGCTGGGAAACCTCCTCGAGGCCCGCGCCAAGGGCCGGACGTCCGGCGCCATCCGCCGACTCATCTCACTCCGCCCGGCAACGGCTCGCCTGCTCCGGGACGGTGCCGAGACCGAAGTGCCACTGGAGCATCTTCGCCCGGGTGACGTGGTAGTCGTCCGTCCCGGCGAGACCATTCCGGCCGACGGTGTGGTGCTCGAAGGCACGACGTACGTGGACGAAGCGATGCTCACGGGCGAGCCGATGCCGGTGGCGAAGGCACCCGGCGATACGGTCGTGGGTGCCACGCTCAATCGCAACGGCGCCGTTCGGATCCGGATCGAGCGGACCGGAGCGGACACCATGCTGTCGCGGATCATCAGCCTGGTCCAGCAGGCACAGGGCACGAAGGCGCCGATCCAGCGGCTCGCCGATCGGATCTCCGCGGTCTTCGTGCCGGTCGTGCTCTCGATCGCGATCCTCACCTTCGTCGTCTGGTTCGTGCTCGGCCCCGAGCCGTCCTACCTGCACGCGCTCGTGTCGGCCGTCACCGTGCTGATCATCGCCTGCCCCTGCGCGATGGGCCTCGCGGTGCCCACCGCGGTCATGGTGTCCACCGGGCGCGGCGCGGAGCTGGGCATCCTCATCAAGGGAGGCGAGGCGCTGGAGCGAAGCGAAGACATCCAGACGGTGGTGTTCGACAAGACCGGAACTCTGACGGAGGGCCGCCCTGCGGTGCGGTCGGTCCATATCGGCGAAGGAGGCGGAACGCTCACGGAATCCGAGCTGCTCCGTCTCGCCGCCAGTGTGGAGCATCTCAGCGAGCATCCGCTGGGTGAGGCAATCGTCGCTGCCGCGAAAGGTCAGAACGTGGAGCTGGCCCAGCCTGCAGGCTTCGAGAGCCGCACCGGCCAGGGTGTGCTGGGCCTGGTCGAGGGACATCGCGTGGCCGTCGGCAATTTCATCCTGATGACCGAGCTCGGCGTGGATGTCTCGTCGCTCGCCGGGCAGGCGGAACAGCTCGCCGATGAAGGTCTCACGCCCGTGTACGTCGCCGTGGACGGCAGGCTCGCCGGCCTCATCACGGTTGCCGACCCCATCAAGCCCAGTGCCGGGGATGCCGTCGAGCAGCTCGAGCGCATGGGCCTCGAGACCGTGATGCTCACGGGCGACAACCGTCGCACCGCCCAGAGCGTCGCTCGCGCTATCGGCATTCGACGAGTCCGCGCCGAGGTGTTGCCCGACCGCAAACAGGACGAGGTGCGGGCCCTCCAGCAGGACGGGGCGATCATCGCAATGGTGGGCGACGGACTGAACGATGCCCCTGCCCTGGCCCAGGCCGACGTCGGCATCGCGATGGGGACCGGCACCGATGTCGCGATCGAAGCCGGCAATGTGACGCTCATGCACGGCAACCCGCTCGGCGTTCCCACGGCGGTCCGGCTGGCGCGGCGCACCATGCGGGTGATCCGGCAGAATCTGTTCTGGGCCTTCATCTACAACGTGATCGGCATTCCGGTCGCGGCCGGAGTGCTCTATCCCGCGCTCGGCCTCCGGCTCACGCCGGCCCTCGCCGCGGCGGCGATGGCGGTCAGCTCGGTGAGCGTCCTGTTCAATAGTCTCAGATTGAGGAGCTTTCGATGACCCACCCGACTCTTCCCTGCCCCTGCGGCGCCCGCCACGGCGGCGGACCACACGCGCTGGCCGTGGATCCCGAGGTCAAGCGATCGGTACTGACCCGGCTCCGGCGGATCGAGGGCCAGGTTCGCGGCCTGCAGAAAATGGTGGAGGAGGAGCGCTACTGCGCGGACGTGCTCACCCAGGTCTCTTCAGTCCAGGAGGCCCTGCGAGGGGTGGGGCGCGCAATGCTGCACAACCATCTTCGCCACTGCGCGTCGGAGGCGATCCGCTCGGACGACCCTGACCGGGCAGAGGGGATGTACGATGAGCTGATGGACCTGATCTATCGGAGCGTGCGGTAAGACTCACCGGCGGTGCTCAGGTGACCATTCTCCGGTGTGTCCGCTGCCTGGCCGGCCGATCCGTCCCATGTCCCGGCTGACGGTCCGGGTCGCTCCGAGGACCACGACGCCGCCCAGGATCACGACCAGCGGCAGCAGCAGGATCGCCCGGTCGAGCCCGAAGCGGTCGGAAAGGGTTCCCACCAACGGCAGCGCGATGGCATCCCCCGCGAGGTGGATGAACAGCAGATAGCCCCCGGCAACCGTCGCGCTGATCCTGGGAGGCACGACGTCGAAGATCACCGCGGTGATCGGACCGTTGTACCACGACAGGCAGAAGAACGCGACCACGAAGACCAGCTGGAACAGCCCCTGATCCCTGATCGTGAGCAGCCAGACTGCCAGGGGCCCGCCGAGGAGCAGGCCAAGCGCCACCGCGATCACCCGGCCGGTCTCGTACCGGCGCCGCAGCCAGTCGGCCAGCAGCCCGCCGAACAGTGTCCCCGCCGTGCCCGCGATGAGTCCCCACTTCCCGAGCAGGCCCGCGGCCTGCGCGGCCGTGAGCTCCAGCTCGCGCGAAACGAACGTGGGCCCCCAGCCGACGATGCCGTTGATGCCGAACGAGATCATCGCGCCGGCCAGGAAGACGTACACCAGCGTCGGGGTGTGCAGCACCGTCTTCCCCGCGCGGACGATGTCGTCGAAGGCGCTGGAGATGCCGGCCTCGAAATCCGAAGCCCCGCCGGCGTCGGCCTGGGTCCGCCGCACCCAGCGGACGATGGTGAGCGCCAGGCCGATCCCGACCGCCGCGCTCATCGTCGCCACGTCGAGTCTGGAGTCCGCACCGTAGTAGCGATCCAGCCACCAGGCGGCGACGCCCGCCCACGACCGTGGCGAGCACGAGGGGCCAGAGCGCGCGAAGCATGCCCGTGACGCCGACGTGGAAGTTCCGCACGAACGAACGGACGGTGAGCTCGGTCGGCGCCCGGCTGGGCTCGTGCAGCCGGGTCACCAGGAAGGCGCAAATGAAACCCGGCACGCCGACCGTCATGAAGGCCACCCGCCAGCCGTAGCTCGCCTCGAGGTACCCGCCGAGCAGCAGGCCGAGCACCCCGCCAAGGGCGACCCCCGACGCGAGGATGCCCATCGCCATCGCCCGCTGAGCTCCCGGGAAGTAGTCCGCCACCAGCGAAGAGGCGGCCGGCCCATACGCCGCCTCGCCCACGCCGACGGCCGCCCGGCAGGTGAAGAGCTGCCAGAAGTTCTTGACCAGTCCGCTGAGGAACGTGAAGGCGCTCCAGACGGTGACCCCGCCGGCGATCACGGCACGGCGGGAGCGCAGGTCGCTGATGACTCCGAAGGGAAGTGCGGCGAGCGAGAAGACGAGGATGTAGGCCGAGCCAAGCCAGCCGAGCTGCGTGTCCGTCAGCGAGAGATCCCGCTTGATCGGCTCGAACAGCGCGTAGATGACGTTGCGGTCGACGTAGTTGAGCAGGTTGATAGCCGCCAGCAGCCCGAGGGCATACCAGCGATACCGCGGCGTCACCGCCGCGCCACCGTCTCGGCTCCTCCGGCCCCCGGGTGCATGTGCGAGAGGGACTCCTGCGCCCGCTCGTTGCGGAAGGCGAGCGCGGCCCGGTACTCCTCGACCAACCGGTCCATCATGGCCTTCCGCCGGCCGAAGAGGCGCTTGAGCGGACGATCGGCGTGGCGGGCCTTGGCGTAGGAAGTTAGGACCGGAAGCGCGATCGAAGTGTCGCCGTAGACCACGACGGTGCCGGGGAGCTGGTCCGGATCGATCTTGCCCCAGCTCACCGCCTCGGCCGGCGTGGCGCCCGAGAGGCCGCCCGTATCGGGACGCGCGTCGGTCATCTGCAGGAAGTAGTCGTGCCCCCGCTCGTCGATCCCCAGCACCTCCTGGATCTGCGGCTCGGTCTGGAGCATGAAGTTCTTGGGACTGCCGCCGCCCACGATCAGCACGCCGCTCTTCCCGCCGCTGCGCTTGGCCTCGAGCACGATGCTGGCGGTCTCGTTGACGTCGGCGCTCACGTCGAACCGGAGCCTGCTGCCCGCCAAGCGCCTGCTCGGCGACGTTCATGCCGATCGAGCTGTCGCCCGGCGAGCTGGTGTAGATGGGGACCTCGAGATCGTGCGCCGCGGCGAGCACCGAGCGACGCGACAGTCCCAGCGCCTTCTCCCGCTCCTGGACATAGCCGCCCAGCAGGTAGTGGTACTCCGCCGAGCTCATCGGTCGCTGGAACTCCTCGCGAGCGGAGACTTCGCGGATGAACGCGTCGGTGGAGAGGAGCACGCTGTAGTCGAAGAAGATGTCGTAGATCCGCACGACGCCGTGCTCGCGCAGCTCCACGTCGTCCGCCTGCGGGCTGCCCCGGTGCATCGCGAGACCGAGCGCGAAGTGGGCGTCGTGGTAGAGGTTCGCGCCGGTCGAGATGAGCCAGTCGACGAACCCGGCCTCCATGAGCGGGATGAGGCAGCTCATGCCGAGGCCGGCCGGCGTCATCGCGCCGGTGAGCGTCATGCCGACGGTGACGTCCGGCTCCAGCATCCGCTGGGTGAAGAGCTGGCAGCCCTCGCGCAATCGCCCGGCGTTGTAGGCCAGGAACGCGTTGTCCACCAGATCGGGGATCGTTTCCCGGCCGGTGATCGCCTGGGGATCGATGCGCTGTCCCCGCAGATACGGGGTCGAAGGACGGGTCATGCGATCATCCTATGATGCGGGCGACGGGATCGTCCGGCTTGTTCCGGCGCGCTTCGATGACGATCCGCGCCGCCTCGGCCGGGTCATCGGTGACCCGGAAGAGAAGGAGATCCGTGTGATTGATCTTCCCCTCCTCCGCGACGGTCTTGGTGAGCCACTCCACGAGGCCCGCCCAGTACGAGCTGCCGAACAATATCACCGGGAAGTGCTTCACCTTTCCGGTCTGGATCAGGGTCAGCGCCTCGAACAACTCATCGAGCGTGCCGTAGCCCCCGGGGAAGACGATGAACGCGGTCGCGTACTTCACGAACATCGTCTTTCGCACGAAGAAGAACTTGAAGTTCAGGCTTCGGCTCAGGTAGGCGTTCGAGCCCTGCTCGAAGGGCAGCTCGATATTGCACCCGATCGAGAGCCCGCCAGCCTGCGACGCCCCGCGGTTCGCGGCCTCCATGATGCCCGGCCCCCCACCGGTGATGACGGGGATGCCGGCCTGCGCCAGAAGACGCCCGGTCTCCACGGCCTTGGCGTAGTACGGATCTCCCGCCGGCGTCCTCGCGGAGCCGAAGATCGTGACCCCGTCGCGGACGTCGGAGAGGTTGTCGAATCCCCAGACGAACTCGCCCATAATACGCAGCACCCGCCAGGAATCCGACTTGAGAAAGAGCTGCTCGGCGGTCTGCGGCGGAGGGCTTTCGAGAAGCTGCTCGTCCTCGGTCGGGAGCTTCTTGTCGTCGACGTGGCGATAGGGGCTGTTAGTCACGAGTCAGGCACTCGATCGCGGCCCGGCCGTCGTCCGCGACATTGTAGAAGTAGGGAGAGACGCGCACGTGGCCCGGGCGCGCGTCAACCACGATCCGCTCGGCCGCGAGACGGCGGACGTCGCGAGCCGGATCGTCGCTGGGCAACATCACGATGCCGCTTCGCGCGGCCGGGTCGGGCGCGACCTTGGGCCGGAGCCCGGCGGCGCGCGCGGCCTCGATCAGATCCTCGGTCAGCACCATGGTGCGGCGGCGGATTTCCTGGGGCCCCAGCTCTTCGATGACGTCGAGTCCGCCGAGCTGGGCGTAGACCGAAAGGATCGGAGGCGTTCCTGCCTCGAGGCGGCGCGCGTCGTCCTGCCAGACCATTTCCCTGGGGTCGAAGCGGAACTGATCGCGTTGGCCGAACCAGCCGGTGGCCCGTGGCGCGAGGGAAGGAAGCAGCTGCTCGCGGGCATAGAGGAATGCGATCCCGCTCCCGCCGAGCAGCCACTTGAGCCCGCCCGCGCAATAGAAGTCCACATCCAGGCCGGTAACGCCCACGGGGAGTTGCCCGGCCGCCTGGTACCCGTCCGCCAGGAGAAGGGCGCCCCGACGGTGAGCGATCGTCGCCAGGCCGGCGAGATCCTGGATCGCGCCGCTGATGAAATACACGTGGCTCGTCGCGACGATCGCGGTCCGGTCGTCTATGGCGCGCTCGAACGCCTCGAGCGGGACCGACACCCCATCCGGACTCTCTACGATCTCGACTTCCGCCTCGCCTGCCTTCGCGAGCCACTGGTAGGTCACCGTGGGAAAGTCGAGGCTCGACACGACCACCTTCGGCCGACGACGATAGTCGAGCGACTCGGCCACGGCGGTGAGCGCACTGGAGATGTTCGGATGCAGCGCGATCGTCCCTTCCGGAGCGCCGATGACCCGGCCGTAGCGACCGCGCAGCTCGGCGAGCGCCGACCACCACACGTCGTACCATGCCGCCGCCCCTCGGGTCTCCCAGATATCGAGGCACTCGTTCACTCGCGCGCGGGACCGCCGCGACAGCGCTCCGAGCGAGCAGCTGTTGAGGTAGTTCGTATCCCGGAAAATCGGAAACTCGGCCCGGTAGTCGCGCGAGGGGGCCGACGCCGGGGCCGGGGCGAGAGTCATGGGGGGAGAATATAGAGGGCGGGGGCGCCACCAGCACCCTCCGCCGCATATATACTTCGCCCATGTCCGCTACCTGGAGCTCGCTCATGGCCCGGCTCGCGGGCCGCGCCGCGGTGAATCCCCGGCTCGCGGTGGATCTGCTGCGCACGGCCTGGGCGTTCCGCCGGCGCGACTGGTGGAAGCGCGCGCCGTTCCTGCCCGTGCCGGATCGGACCTACCTGCGCTGGCGCATGTACACGGCCTACGCGGACGAGAACGCGGTGCCGCCGCCGGACGACGTCGTCCGCTTCGCGCGCTGGCGCCGGGAGACGATGGGCCTGTGAGCCAGCCTCCTCAGAACCGGACACCCCATGTGGTGATACTGGGAGGGGGGTTCGCCGGGCTCTACGCCGCCCGGCGCCTCAAGGATGCGGCGGTGCGTGTCACCATGGTGGACCGACGGAACCACCACCTGTTTCAGCCTATGCTGTACCAGGTCGCGACCGCGGCGCTCAACCCCGCCGACATCGCTGCCCCCATCCGGTCGATACTTCGGAAGCAGAAGAACACGGAAGTGCTGCTGGCCGAGGCGACCGCGATAGACGTGTCGGCCCGGCAGGTGCACCTCACCGATGGTGACCGCCTCACGTACGACTATCTGATCGTCGCGACCGGCGCGCGGCATTCCTACTTCGGGCACGACGAGTGGGAGCCGATCGCCCCCGGGCTCAAGAGCCTTGGCGACGCATTGGAGATCCGCCGGCGCGTGCTCCTCGCATTCGAGCAGGCCGAGCGCGAGACCGACCCCGTGCGCCGGCACGCCTTTCTCACGTTCGTCATCGTGGGCGGTGGCCCGACCGGCGTGGAGATGGCCGGCGCGGTCGCGGAGATTCGGAGATACGCCCTGCGGCGCGACTTCCGGCACATCGACAGCCGCGAGGCGACCGTGCTGCTGCTCGAGGGCGGACCGCGTCTGCTTCCCTCGTATCCGCCCTCGCTGAGCGACGCGGCCAAGGCCCAGCTGCGGAAGCTCGGTGTCGAGGTTCGCACCCAGACCCTGGTGACCGACCTCCGTCCGGGTCAGGTGATCGCCGCAGGGTGGACTATACCCGCCCGGACAGTGATCTGGGCCGCCGGCAACATGGCGAGCCCGCTGCTCAGGACACTGGGTGCACCGCTGGACAACGTCGGGCGCGCCATCGTGGAGCCGGATTGCACCATTCCCGGACATCCCGAAGTGTTCGTGCTCGGCGACGCCGCGGCGTTCACCCAGGACGGCGCGTTGCTCCCGGGCATTTGCCCCGTCGCCATCCAGATGGGGGAGTACACCGCCGGCGTGATCCAGGGAGACCTGTCCCACCGGCCTCGCCGCGCCTTCCGGTACTGGGACAAGGGCCAGCTTGCCGTGGTGGGGCGCGGCCAGGCGGTGGCCGACATCTGGAAGCTCCACTTCAGCGGCTTCTTCGCGTGGCTCACCTGGATCTTCGTGCACATCGCCTTCCTCATCGGCTTTCGAAACCGGGTGCTGGTGCTGATCCAGTGGGCCTGGTCCTATTTCACATTTGGCCGGGGGGCCCGGATCATTCAGGAGGAGGGTCGGCCGAGCGAGCCGGCAGTGCCTTCCATGGGGATCCGCGCCGCTTCGCCGTGACGCTCGCTGCTCGGCTGAAGGCCCGCGCGGCCGAGCTCGGGTTCCTGGCGTGTGGAATCACTGACCCCGGTCCTCCGCCCCACGGTGAGCGCCTCGAGGCGTGGTTGGCCAAGGGGTACGCTGGCACCATGCGCTACCTGCATCGGCAGGCGCGTCGGCGGAAGGACCCCAGGCTGATCGTTCCGGAAGCCCTCTCCGTAGTAGTAGTGTTGGACAACTACTATTCAGCCCAACCGAACCCCGACAGGCTTCCCAAGATCGCCAGGTACGCCCTAGGCGAGGATTATCATAGAGTTACCACAGCTCGCCTCGAACAGCTAGCTGCCTTCCTGCGGGAGTCCGGCGCCGGAGTCGCACGGTTCTACGCCGACGCCGGGCCCGTGCCGGAGCGGGAGCTGGCCCAGCGCGCCGGACTCGGATGGATCGGCAAGAACACGATGCTCATCAGGCCCGGTGCGGGGTCGTTCTTCTTCATCGGCTCGATCTTCACCGACCTCGCGATCGAGCCCGACCCGCCGTTCACAACGGATCACTGCGGCACCTGCACCCGCTGTCTCGAAGCCTGCCCCACCGGCGCATTCGTCGAGCCGCGAGTGCTCGACGCCACGCGATGCATCTCCTACCTCACCATCGAGCACAAGGGACCGATCCCCGAGCCGCTCGCGTCCCGACTCGACGGCTGGGTGTTCGGCTGCGACATCTGCAACGAAGTGTGCCCCTGGAACCAGCGGTTCGCCGCGCCGGGCACTGTCGAGGCGTTTCGTTCCCGGGAAGCGCTGGCAGAAGCCGATGCAGACTTTTTCGAGCGGATGGATCAGGCCGAGTTCGACCGCCGGTTTGGAGACACGCCGTTGGAACGACCGGGGCTCGAGGGGATGCGGCGCAATTTCCGCTCGGCGTTCGGAGGAAGGGATGACGATTGATGGCGGCGAGCGGGACCATTTCGGCAGGCTCTTGCGCTACGATGCGTGGGCCAACGCCGAGGCCGTCGCGTCCGTGCGCCGGACGCCGTCCCCGCAGGGCCTCCGCTGGATGGCCCACATCGTCGGCGCGGAGTTCCTCTGGCTCGACCGGCTGACCGGCAGCCCGTCACCGCTCGAGGTCTGGCCCGAGCTCGATGCGGATGCCTGTGCGACTCGCGTCGAGGAGCTGGCCCGTACCTGGCCCGACTATCTCTCCCGCCTGGGCTCGGCAGGCCTCTCGGGCGGCGTCGCCTATCGCAACAGCAAGGGTGAGCTCTGGACCAGTACGGTAGCCGATATTCTCACCCATGTCGTGATCCATTCCGGCTATCACCGTGGGCAGATCGCCGCGGCGGTGCGGGAGGCCGGGGGCGTGCCGGCCTACACCGATTTCATCCACGCCACGCGACAGGGGTTGGTCGAATGAGCACTTCCTCGCCCGGAGCGCTGCTCGTCGCGGTCGGCGTCGTGCTGATCCTCATCGGGCTCCTGTTGTGGTCCGGCAGCCTCGCCTGGTTTGGCCGGCTGCCCGGCGATATCCGCATCGAGCGCGAGTCCGTGCACATCTATGTGCCGATCGTCTCGATGCTGGTCGTTTCGGTCGTCCTCAGCCTGCTGCTCTATATGGTGAGGCGGTTCCTCTAGCGCTGGAACCTGGGCCGGCGCGTTCACGTCCGGAGTAGCATGCGTGGCCCGGGGGACCATCCAAGTGAGTAGCTTTGGGGCATGGAACGCTCCGTCTCCACCCTTCCGCTCGTTCCCGAGGTCAACACCCTCGACCCTCGCCGCGTCGAGCGACTGCGCCGCCTGGGTGAGCTCCTCGACAATTCGATCCCGGTCCCCGGAACCGGCTTCCGGTTCGGGATCGATACCATCATCGGGCTCGTGCCCGGGGTGGGGGATCTCATCGGCGGCGCCCTTTCGGCCTACATCATCCTGGAGTCCGCACGCCTCGGCGTGCCCCGGGCGCTGCTCGCGCGAATGGGCTACAACGTTCTCGTGGACGTCGCAGTCGGGACCATTCCGGTCCTGGGTGATCTGTTCGACGCGGGCTACAAGGCAAACTTGCGGAATCTCGCGTTGCTCCGAGGCCACGTCGAGCAGCCCGCGACGGCGCGCCGCGCCGGCCGCCGATTCGTCATCCTGCTCACGCTCGGGATCCTCGTCCTCGTCGCCGCCGCGGCAGCGGCCGGCGTCCTCCTCGTGCATCTCCTCAGCAGGCCGGTCCTGTGAGCACGCGCACGTCTTCGGCATCGCTCTACGGCGTCGCCATCTTCGTCAACGACATCGAGAAGGCGGTCGAATTCTACCAGGACCGGCTGGCGCTGCCGCTGACGAAGCGCGGGTCCTTCGGCGCGGAGTTTCTCGATGGGCCCACCCACATAGGCGTGCATCCGGCCGTGCATCCCGATGCCAAGAAGCTGGTGGGCCGGCATACCGGCATCACGCTCTTCGTCCCGGACCTGCTCCACTACTGCGGCGAGCTGCACGAGCGCGGGGTTCGGTTCGTCACCGAGCCCACCCAGCAGGCGTGGGGCATCATGGCGATGGTCGCCGATCCCGATGGCAATGTCATCGCGCTCTGGGAGGACCGCCTTCCGGAGGGAGCGGACCACGGAGCCGTGAGTCAGGCGGACGGGGCGGAGTAGCGCTGCTTCCGACAGCGATCATTCTGTCACCCTGAGCGAAGCGAAGGGGGCATGCCTTTGGGTATGTCCCCTTCGCTTCGCTCAGGGTGACAATCCGTTTCATGCCTTCCCAGGAGTGACAGTTCATGAGCGCATCAGCGGTCGTCCTCGCCGCCCTGCTTGCGGCCGCACCCGACACCGGCTTCGTGTCGGGTCCCGATGGAGTGAAGCTCTACTACGAGCGGATCGGCAGCGGAGCGAAGACACTCATCGTCCCCGGCCGGTTGTTCCTCGCGCGCGACCTGGCCCCGCTGGCGAGTCGCCACACGGTCATCCTGTATGACATGCGGAACCGCGGCCGGTCGTCGCGGGTGGAGGACGGAGCGCTCCTGACGATTCAGAAGGACGTCGAAGACCTCGAGGCGGTCCGACGCCACTTCAAGGTCGAGAAGTTCGTCCCGGTGGGCTATTCCTATCTCGGCTTCATGGTGGTGCTCTACGCCATGGCACACGAAAACCGGGTCGAGCGTCTCGTACAGCTCGGCCCCGTCCCACGCAAGTTCGGAACGGAGTACCCCGCGAGCCTACAGCACCGCGACTCGGTTCCCGTCGTCGACCCCACGCTGGCGGCGCGCCTCGATTCGCTGAGCAAGACCGGCTGGGCCAAGGACCACCAGAAGGAGCTCTGCGAGGAGGAGCGGCAGGCGTTCTCTGCGCGGCTGGTCGGCGATCCAAGCCATGCTTCCCGGCTCATGAACCCGTGCGACATGCCCAACGAGTGGCCCGCGAGTCTGGAGCGGCACTTCGAGTATCACTTTGGTGCCGTCCAGAAGCTCGACGTGCCTCGGGAAGCAGTCACCGCCGTGCGCGTCCCCGTACTCACCGTTCACGGCACATGGGATCGAAATGCGCCCTACGCGGCGGGCCGCGAGTGGGCCATGACGCTTCCCAATGCCCGCCTGCTGACCGTCGAAGGAGCCGCCCACCAGGTCACGGCCGACGCGCCGGACATCGTGATCCCGGCGATCGAGACCTTCGTGGACGGAAAGTGGCCGGCGAACGCCGAGCAGGTCAGAGCGCTCGAGCGCAGCGCGATGCGGTGAGCGAGCGGGCGCCGGGGGCGCCACGGAAGGCATCCTCGACAATCTGTCCCTGCTGCTCCATGCCGTACGCCTCGAACGGTTTCCCGTCCTCCAGCCGATAGGCGTAGGGGCTCTGTCCCACCCCTAGCCCTCGGTGGATCAGCTCCCGGCACTGTGCGGCGATACCCCGGCGGAAATAGCGCCACGGTCCCCAGGCCTGGTACTGGGCACAGTGCGTGAGCTCGTGGGCCAGCACCGCCACGTCGCCTTCGCAGCGCGATGGCAGGAACACGTGGTTGCCGAGCGCCACGGCACGTCCACGGCTCAGCCGCAGGACCAGGTTGCGCAGAAGCTTCCCCCTCCCCGAGCAGCCGATGCGGTAGATCCGCACCCGGCCCAGATCCAAAGGAAGAGGCAGAGCTTCGAGGCGCTGCCGTTCCGTGGCCTTCAGCGTCACGTCCCCAGAAACTCCCCGATCGGCGCCAGCGACTCGATGTGGTCGCACATGATCTTGAGAGCCGCCATGATGGGTACCGCCAGGATGGCTCCCGGAATACCCCACAGGAACCACCAGAAGACGAGGCCGATGAAGAGGGCCACCGTATTGAGCCGCATCTTGCTGCCCAGGATCATGGGGGTGACGAGGTTCCCCTCGATGATGTTGATCGCGAGGAATGCCGCCGGAACCATGAGCGCATCGGTCGTGCTCTCGAACGCGAGCAGGGCCGCCAGGCCCAGAATCACCATGTTCACCACGGCGCCGATGTAGGGCACGAAGTTGAGCACGGCCGCCACCACGCCCCAGAGCACGGCATTCGGCATGTCGAGCAGCCACAGCGCCAGCGCCGTCACCACACCCACGCCGATGTTCACGAACGTCGAAGTGAGCAGGTATGCCGAGATCTGCGCCTCGGTCTCCCGCGCGATGGCCACGGCCTTCTTCTTGTCGTTGAACTGCGGAAGGACGGTCACCAGCTTCTGGAGAAAGAGGTCGCCGACGGCGAGGAGGAAGTAGGTCAGGAAGACCACGATGGTCACCGTGCCCAGGAACGCCGCGGTGCCGCCGAAGAGCTGGGTGCTCAGACTCGGCCCCTTGATCTCGACCTGCGGCGTGCGCTCGGTCTCGACCTCCGTGGCGGCCTCCATCTTCTCGGCGGCTTTGGTGACTTGATCCATCGGACCGCGAACCGTCTTGAGCTTCCGCTCGACCGTTTCGATGCTCTCCGGCGCCCGCGAGAGCCACTGGGAGGCCGGGCCGGAGAGATACCAGACCCCTGTGGCGAGAATTCCGAGCAATGCCAGCATGACGAAGCCGGCGCCTACGGGCTCCGGGAGCCCCACCTTGCGGAGGGTCCGGACCACGGGGCTGAGCAGGAAGTCGAGAAAGACGGCGAGCACGATCGGCAGGAAGAAGCCCTGCGCGAAGTGCAGCGTGTAGAGCGCGGCGAGGATGAACAGGCCGACCAGCGAGACGTGGCGCACGTCCGCGTTCTCGCCGAAGAGGCTCGCGAGAAGGCGGGCATCGGGCTCGGCACCGCCCGGTTCCGCCTGCGGCGCCAGCGCTTCCGGGGAGACGTCGGGCGTGAGCACGGACCCGTCGTCCGGCTGGATCGTCGGTGTCGTAGTCATGGATGCTCGTGGAAGAAGCCGGCCCCTTGTCCCACCCGGTCGCCTCGCACTAAGGTTACCCGGCCTTGCGCCCGGTGTCTGTGCGCCAGCACACGGGGTCTCCTTCAGTCGCGTCGAGGAGCATGTCGCGTATCTGGCAGTCGGTAGTCTCGCTCTGGACCTGGCTGGTCCTGGTCCTGTGCATCATCCTCTGGCTTCCGCTCATGTTCGTCGTCCGCCTCGTGACGGCGCCGTTCGATCGGGGCCGCTACGCGGTGGGCTATCTGTTCCGGCACATCGCGCGGGTCACCGCCACGCTCAATCCGCTTTGGAGGTTCCGCACCGCGGGCAGAATGCCGGCGGACCCCCGGCGACCCTACGTGGTCGTCTCCAACCACGAATCGTTCGTGGACATCCTGCTGATCAGCCATCTGCCCTGGGAGATGAAGTGGCTCTCCAAGGCCGAGCTCTTTCGCGTGCCGATCATGGGGTGGCTGATGCAGCTCGCCGGCGATGTCCCGGTGAAGCGAGGCTTCGGGCCGAGCGCGGTGGAGGCGATGAACCGATGCCGCGAGGTGCTCGCGAACAAGGTGTCGGTGATGATTTTCCCCGAGGGCACGCGGTCCACCACCTCGGAGCTGCTGCCCTTCAAGGATGGCGCGTTCCGGCTCGCGATCGACGCCGGCGTGCCGATCCTGCCGCTCGCCGTGCACGGGACGAAGACGGCCCTGCGCAAACACGATTGGCGGTTCGCGCGCTCCCGCGCCACCGTTCGCGTGCTCGAGCCCGTCGAGACGACCGGCCTCACCCCGGCCGAGATTCCTGCCCTCAAGGCCCGGGTGCGCGACATGATCGTCGCCGCCCGGGACGAGCTCGCCGTCGAGCTGCGGTGAGAATGTCGCGGCGGCTCGGGCCGGTCTTCCTGCCGCTGGTCCTCGCCTGCAGTGAGCGCGCCCCGCGAGTCGAGTTCGACCCGGGACCGGTGCCCGCGGAGCACGCGGCAGCGGAGCAGTTGTTCAACGCCAACTGCGCCCGCTGTCATGGCGGGCTCGCGGCCGGGACCGACGTCGGCCCCCCGCTGGTGCACATCTACTACGAGCCGAACCACCACGCGGACATCGCCTTTCAACGCGCCGTCGCGCTCGGAGTGCGGCCCCATCATTGGAGCTACGGGCCCATGCCCCCCGTGGCCGGACTCGGTGAGGACGACGTCACCCGCATCACGGCCTACGTCCGGTGGCTGCAGCGCCAGGCCGGGATCTACTAGAGATCTCGGCCCAGCTCCGCCGGTGGCCGCACCCGCCCGACCAGACCGGCGAGCGCCAGCAGGATCAGCACGTAGGGCAACATCAGAAAGAGCTGGTAGGGCAAGTCCACGCCCACTGCCTGGAAGAGGTATTGAAGCGCCGTCGCCGCGCCGAAGAGAAGCGCCGCGATCCCGACGCCCGCCGGATGCCAGCGGCCCAGCACCACAATGGCGATCGCCACGAACCCCCTGCCGGCCGTCATCCGCTCGGCGAACGTTCCCACCTGGGCCAGGACCAACGTCGCGCCCGCGAGACCGCCGAACGCGCCCCCGATCACCGTCGCGAGAGTCCTCAAGGCACGAGTTGGAACCCCAGTCGCGTGGGCCGTCGCGCCGGCCTCCCCGGTCGCGCGCAGGGCCAGGCCGACTTTGGTGCGGAAGAGGAACCACCAGGCCAACGGCAACGCGAGCAAGGCGAGATAGGTCGGCGCGGGCTGTCGGAACAGCGCCTCACCGATCACGGGAATGTTCGCGAGCCCGGGGACCGGCACCTCGGCGAGCGTCGGCAGGTCGAGTCCCGCTCCGCCCACCCCATAGGCCTGGCGGTAGATCGTTCCGGTGAGGCCGATGGCGGCCAGCGTGATCGCGGTGCCGGTGATGATCTGATTGGCTCGTGCGCCGATCGCCACGGCCGCGAAGACGAGTGCCAGCGCGACCCCCGTGAGCACCGCCAACAGCACTCCGGTCCACGGCCCCGCGGCGCTCGCTCCCAGCGTCGCCGCCAGCGCGCCCGCCAGCATCATCCCCTCCAGGCCGAGATTGATGATGCCGGAGCGCTCCGTGATCGTTTCGCCCGTCGCGGCCAGCAGCAGCGGCGTCGCGACCCGCACCGCTGCCGCGAGGAAGCCCCCGAGCACCAGCAGGAGCTCGTCCATCAGGCCCGACGCTTCGCCGCGTCGGCGAGCACCACGACCAGGATCACGATCGCCTCCACCACGTAGACCGCGACTGCCGGAACCCCGGCGTCGCGCTGCATCGCCGCCGCGCCCGCCTCGAGCGCTCCGAAAAGCAGACCCGTCGCGATCACTCCCAGTGGGTCGAGCCGCGCGAGGAGCGCCACGGCGATCGCGGTGAACCCGTAGCCGGGCGAGAGATTCTGAAAGAGGGCATAGGACACCCCGGCGACTTCGACCGCCCCCGCCACGCCCGCGATGGCACCGGAGGCCAGCAACGCGACCGCGGCCACCCGACGCGCGTCGATGCGACCGCTGATTTCCGCGGCTCGCGGGCCGGCGCCGACGGCGCGGAGCCGGAAGCCCCAGATGGTCCGGCGGAACACATACTCCAGGGCGACGGCACCGAGGAGCGCCAGCAGGATCCCCGCATGAAGGCGCCCCGTCAGCAGGGGGAGCCGGGCGGCGGCCGGGATCATGTCGCTCTGAGGGTAGATCCCCTGTCTCTCCTGGAGTGGGCCCTGCACCATGAGGCTGACGAGTGACTCGGCCACGAAGTTGAGGACCAGCGTGCTGATGACTTCGATCACGCCGAACCGCACTTGGAGCCAGACGGGAAGTGCCACCCACAGCATGCCGGCGACCGCGCCGCCGAGCAGCACGGCCGGCACGGCGATAACCGAGGGAAGGGAACCGGCGTGCAGTCCGATCCAGGTCGCCGCGATCGCGCCGGCGTAGAACTGCCCCTCGGCCCCGATGTTGAACACCCCGCCGCGGAAGGCGAGCGCGATCCCCAAGCCGATGATGATGAGCGGGACCGCCCTCACGAGGGTGGCCGAGGTGAGCGCGTACCAGGAGCCGAATGCCCCGTTCCAGAGCGCGCCGAGCGCCGCGAGCGCATCGAACCCGGCCAGCTGGAGTCCGATGGCGAGCACCGCGATGCCGAGGGCGATCGCCGCCACGGCGACGCCGACACCCCTGAAGCGCACCTGCCCGCTACCGAGTGCCCGCGAGCATCAACCCGCCGATTTCGGTGCGGGACGCCCCTGGAGGTACGCCGAGCAACGTACCGCGAGCCAGCACGACGATCCTATGAGACAGGGCGACCACTTCGTCCAGATCGCTCGAGTACACAAGCACGGCCGCTCCCTGCTCGGCGGTGTCGCGGAGTCGCCGGTGGATCTCCACCGAGGCCCGGACGTCGAGGCCGCGCGTCGGGTTCTCCGCGACGACGACCGCCGGCCTGCGGGCCAGCTCCCTGGCCACAACGACCTTCTGCTGGTTGCCGCCGCTGAGCGAGGAGGCCGGCACATCCGGATCCGAGGCGACGATGCCATATGCCTCGAGCAGCTCACCGGTCCGGGCCCGAGCTGCGCGCCAGTCTACTCGGCGGGCCGCCATCCAGGGATCGTCGGGTTCCGAGGCGAGGACCACGTTCTCGACCAGGGAAAACTCGGGAATCAGGCCTTCGGATGTACGATCCTCCGGAATGAAGCCGATCGGGGCCGCCACCTCGAGGCGGCCCCGCAGCGGGCGGATCCTTCCCGCGATCGCCCGCAGCAGCTCGCGCTGGCCGTTCCCTTCGACCGCCGCTACGCCCACGATTTCCCCCGCGAACACCGAGAGGGATGCCCCGCGCACGGCGATGCCCAGGCCGCTCTCGCGGGAGATGTCGAGGGATTCTCCGTGCACCAGAAGGCGATCACCAACCGCTCCCCGGGCAGGCGGCGGCATAGCGACTTCGCCGCCGATCATCGCCTCCGTCAGTGTGGCCGGAGACCAGTCCGCCGCGGGGCCGCTGCCGACAACCCTTCCCCTGCGAAGCACGGTGACGCTGTCCGCGGCCGAGAGCGCCTCGTCCAGCTTGTGGGTGATGAGTACCGCCGCTCCTCCCTCGCTCGTGAACCGTCTGACCATCTGGAGAAATTCTTCGACCTCGGCCGGGGCGAGCACCGCCGTCGGCTCGTCGAGCAGGAGAATCCGGGCGTCGGCCGCCAGCGCCTTCACGATCTCGAGCCGCTGCTTGAGCCCGACGCTGAGCCGGCCGGCACGCTCGTCGGGATCGAGTGGGAGACCGACACGGTCGCACAGATCACGCACTCGGCGGCGCAAGGCCGCCGGCGTGACCGGCCATCCCGCGGCGAGCGCGACGTTCTCCGCCACGCTGAAGGCGGGCACCGAAGTGAAGTGCTGGTGAACCATCCCGATGCCCTGCGCCCTGGCGTTCTGGGGAGAATGCCTGCTCACGTCGGCGCCGCCGATCGAGATGGTGCCGGCGTCCGGGTGAACCAGGCCGTACGCCACGTGCATGAGGGTGGTCTTGCCGGCTCCGTTCTCTCCCAGGAGCGCGTGTAATTCTCCGGGCATCAGCGTGAAATCGGCCCCGCGCAGTGCGTGCACGGAGCCGAAGTGCTTATGAATGCCCGTGAGTTGCAGGGCAGGCTTGGTCACAGACCGGTCGGGTGGTCGTGAAATTCCCAGTCGAGGTCGAACCGTTCGGCGAGATGGGAGGCCAGTGCCTGCACGCCGAGGGTCTCGGTGGCGTAGTGCCCGGCGTAGATCACGTTGAGGCCCCACTCGGTCGCATCGAAGTAACTGTGATGAGGCCCCTCCCCCGTGATGTAGGTGTCGAGGCCCGCTTCCCGGGCCGCGGAGATCATGCTGCCGGCGCTGCCGGTGATGATCCCGACCCGGCCGACCTTCTCGGGACCACCGGGAATGAGCCGCGCACCCGGAGCGAACGTGCCCAGCGCGTGATTGAGCTCGCCCACGAGCGCTTCCCGCGTGCTCCAGCGCGAGGGCGCGTAGCCCCACACTCCCAGCGCGCTCCCTTTGTAGTCGCCGAACCATCCTTCGACCTCGACGCCCAGGCGCTCGGCCAGCACGACGTTGTTGCCGACTTCCGGGTGCAGATCGAGGGGTATGTGGGCGGAGTAGAGTGCGACATCGTTCTCGATGAGACCGGAGAGCCGCCGATACCGCCGCCCGGTCACCGGGACATTCCCCTCCCAGAACAGCCCGTGATGCACGAGCAGGAGAGGCTGCCCTCCGGCCGCGATGACACCGTCGATGGTCGCCTGGGAAGCATCCACGGCCGCCACGATGCTGTCCACCGTTCCGCTATTCTCGACCTGAAGGCCGTTGACCGCGTTCCGCTCGTCGGCGGTCTCGCGGATGCGAAGGTATTCGTCGAGGTACGAGACGATCTCGGCCAGGCGAACAGAGGCCACGGTCACGCCTGCATAGAGGAGGGACGCGGCGCCGCCTGCAGCTTGCCGGCCGCGATGCTGTCGGCGGCGGCCTTGACCCGCGACTTGAGAGTGGCGGGAACGAGGCTGTCCAGGGACGGGTTCGGCTGGTAGCGAACGACCCCGCTCTCCAGACCGAACGCCTCGACCTTGGGGTGGTAGGTGCCCGCCTTCACCTCCTTGGCCACCAGGAGGAAGGCTCGTGGCAGGTCGATGATGGCACTGCCGAGCACCCGGTCAGGCGCGAGCCGCGACTGGTCGGCGTTCGAGCCGAAGACGTACACCCCCGGGCGCTCCTTCGCAGCTTGAAAGAGACCGAGTGCCGCGGCGTCCGCGTTGTGGTGGAACATGTCGGCTCCGGCCCTCATGAGGGCCAGGGCCGCCTCCCGGCCTGCGGATGCATCGTCGAAGCTGTTGAGGTAGATCTTCCGCGACTGGACCCTGGCATTCACCGCCTTCGCGCCGTTCACCCAGCCCTGGTAGGCCGCCTCGATGGGTGGCAGCTCGATCCCGCCGACGAAACCCAGCAGGCCGGTGTGCGTCAGACCGCCGGCGATCATGCCCGCCAGATAGCTGGCCTCCTCCAGCCGGAAGATCAGCGGGGCGACGTTCCCCTGGACCCGCCTTCCCGAAGTGATGATGAACCGGGTCTTGGGGTACTGGGCCGACACCCGCTCCGCCGCGTCCTGGAACTCGAAGCCGTGCGCGAAGACCAGGTCGTATCCCTGCGCCGCGTAGGCACGCAACGCCTCGTCCTGCTCCGCCGGCGTCCGAGCCTCGACATGGCTCACCTCCAGGCCTAGCGAATCCCGGATCTGCTCCAGTCCCTGGTAGGCCCCGGAATTCCAGGCGGCGTCGGCGATGGACCCGGGCGTGATGAGCCCGACCCGAATTCCCGTGGCTGCCTGGGGCCGGGTGCAACCTGATAACGCCACCATAATGACAGCAAGGAGCCACAACCAAGGCATCGGGGGTATCAATCTTGTAGCTGCAGTGTCAAAAGGCCCCTATTTCCACATACTTAGGCCATATATCAACCTTTGTGGAATCAGCCGGCGGTGCTCGCGGCTCCGGACACCCCGCTGGAGTCCATCTTCACCTCGCCGGTGACCCGGGCCCCTTCCACGATTGCAATCCTTGGTGTGAGGATGTCGCCGTTGACGACGGCGGTCGCCTGGAGCTCGACCCGTTCGCGGGCATGGATCCCTCCGCTTACCTGGCCGGCGATGACCGCCTCCTGGGTATGCAGGTCGCCCTCGATCACGGCCCCCGCCGCCACCAGCACCTGGGCGCCGACCCGGACCGTGCCCTTCACCCGGCCCTCCACCCGGACCACCCCCTCGGTCTCGAGATCACCCACCACGGTCATGTCACTGGCGATGATCGAGAACGGTATCTGATCGGTCCGGCGTCGCCGGAGCTCGTTGCCCTGTTCGTCCCGCGCCGCATTGGAGAAGATCCCCATCACGCCCCCTGTTTGACCATGGTTCTGGGATCCAGCGCCGTGCCACCCTGCCGGATCTCGAAGTGGAGATGCGGAGCCGTGGAGCGTCCGCTGTTGCCGCTCAGTCCTATCGCCTCCCGCTGCGAAACCGTGTTTCCGGTGGTCACGAGAATCCGGGAGAGGTGGCCGTACATCGTTTGATAGCCCTGCGGGTGGTCCAGCAGAACGAACAGTCCGTACTCCGGGTCCTCACCGACCTGGTTGACCGTGGCACCCCCGGAAGCGCGGACGATCGTCCCCGTGGCCACCGCGATATCGAGTCCGGGGTGTGCCTCATCCGAGCCGCCGGTCCCCACCTGTCCGCGCGTCACGTAGCCGGGCTCATCCAGTGGCCAGCTGCGCGGCGCGCTGGGCCCCTCGTCGGTCGTAAGGGATCCCGGGGCTCGGGCGTAGACGGCCGGCGCGAGCGGGAGGGGCGAGGCGAGCGCGAGGGGGTCGCGCACGATATCCGCCCCGATCATCTGCCGCACCTGGGAATACCCTTGCTCCGCGCTGTCGAGGGCGGCCGACAGCTCGCGCACCTTCGAGTTGTCCGCCTCGAGCCGGGCAACCTGTCGCTCGAGTCCGGGCACCCGGGCGGCGGCGCGCACGATAGGAAGGTAGAAACCGGCGAGAAGGCCCACGGCGACCAGCAGAACGGCCCCGCCGAGGACGCCGAGTCGCAGGTTCCAACGCGAAATACGGACGGTCCGGGACCGCGTCGCCCCGTCCCGCTGGATGACGATCGTGACACCCCGGGCCGTGGGCTTCATCCCTGGTACGGCGCGCCGAGGATCAGCTCGAGCAGGCGGGCGAGATCGTCGTTGGAGTAGTAACTGACGGTGAGAAAGCCACGACCGCGCCGCCGGCTGGTGACGCGTACGTCGGTGCCGAGATGCTTGCGCAGCGCGTCTTCGATCCGCTTCGCGTCGGCGGGCGTGGTGCCGCGCTGGGATCTCCGGGTGGCGGACCGCTCCTGGGGCGACGGGGATCCATCCTTCTGTCCGGCGACCACCGCCTCCATCTCCCGCACCGACCAGCCCTGCGCCGCGGCCTCCCGCGCCAGTTGGAGCATTCGCTGCTGGTCGCCGACGGCGAGCAGGGCTCGGGCATGACCTTCGGAGAGATCGCCCTGGTGCACCATCGCCTGGATCTCTTCGGGCAGTTGCAGCAGGCGCATCAGGTTGGCGACGGTCGAGCGGTTGCGGCCGACGGTGCGGGCGATCTCGCTTTGGGGCAGGCGGAATTCATCGCCCAACCGGCGATAGCCCTTCGCCTCGTCGATCGGCGACAGATCGTCGCGCTGCAGGTTCTCTATCAGTGCGAGGGTGAGCAGCGTCTGATCGTCCGCGTCCCGCACGACCGCGGGGATCTTGCTCCACCCGAGCCGCTCGGCGGCGCGCCAGCGGCGCTCGCCGGCGATGATCTCGTAGGCCCCCTCCCGCGGCCGAACGATCACCGGTTGCAGCAGGCCCGACGCTTCGATCGAGGCCGTGAGCTCGGCCAGCGCGGTTTCGTCGAGGCTGGTGCGCGGCTGATAGGGGTTCGGCCGGAGACTCGACAGCGGCAACTCCCGCAGCGCCCCGGATTCCTCGGCCGCCTCCCGGGAGACCGGGCCGAGCAAAGCTTCGAGGCCGCGTCCGAGCCGCTTGGTCTCGCTCATGTCGTCACCTCCGACTCCGGCTCGGGCGGGATCGAAGCGGCCGATGGGGCCTCATCGATGGGTTCGATGATTGGAGGGGCGAGCGTCGGCGCGAACTCTTCTGCTCCCGAGTTCTCGACCCGCCGCATCAGCTCCTGGGCGACCGCGATATAGCTCTTGGCGCCGACGGATTGCACGTCATAGAGCAGGATCGGCTTGCCGAAGCTCGGTGCTTCGGCAAGCCGGACGTTTCGGGGAATTGCGGTGATGAACATCTTGGCCCCGAAGTACTCCTTTGCATCCTCCGCCACCTGACGGCAGAGATTGAGACGCGAGTCGTACATCGTGAGGAGGACACCGCTGATGGCCAGCCCCGGGTTGAAATTCTGCTGGACCAGTCGGATGGTGTTCAGCAGCTGCGAAATTCCTTCCAGACCGTAGTACTCGCACTGAATCGGGATGAGCACCGCATTGGCGCACGCGAGCACGTTGAGCGTGAGGAGGCCCAGCGACGGTGGGCAGTCGAGGACGATGTAGTCGTAATCTCCCTGAAGCTGCTCGGCCACGCCGCGCAGCGCTCGCTCGCGGCCGGGGCGATCCACCAGCTGCAACTCCGCGCCGACGAGATCCTGAGTGGAGGGGAGGACCGAGAGATGCGGCAGCCCGGCGACGGGGAGCACACTTTCGCGCGGGTCGCGGCCCTCGACCAGAGAGTCGTACAGCGAGTTCTCGAGCTCGTGCTTGGCGACGCCCAGGCCGCTGGTGGCGTTGCCCTGCGGGTCGGCATCGAGCAGCAGGGTGCGCCGTTCGGCGACGGCTAGCGCGGCGGCGAGGTTGACCGCGGTTGTGGTCTTTCCGACGCCGCCCTTCTGATTGGCGATGGCGATTATATGGGCCATGGGATCCCGGTTAGCTGTAAGTGGTTTAGAAACAAACACTTACAGCTATTATGGTCAGGTGTTGTCTGCACGGGGGTGACGTAGACTCGAAGAATATAGCGAAGCTTGCAGCGGCACGAAACACCGTTGTTTCACGTGAAACTTGCCTCGTCCCGGATTCGCGCATGGGTCCCAATAGGCATGATCGGCGCCCGCGGCCAGTGTGGCAGGTTTGGGCGGCTGCCTGGTCCGGATGGATCGCCCTGGGGGACCCGTGACTCTGGGCTGGTAGCCCGCTCCGCAGACGGGCTGGGGTTCCGAGAACTGAAAACGCCGCCTGAGGGCGGCGTTGGATCTGGGGTCCTGCTGGGGTCGAAATGTGTTTCACGTGAAACTGGCACTGAAGGTCTTTAGACTGCGGTTTGCCTCCGCTTGAGAACCTCCATGACCAAGCTTTGTAGGTCACTCGGCGAGACCCCGGGGATCCTGCTGGCCTGGCCCAGCGAGGCCGGGCGGGCTAGCTGGAGCTTCTCGCGAGCTTCGAACGAGACCGTAAGGAGGCTGGAGTAGTTCAGTGTCGCGGGAAGGATGAAATCCTCCATCTGCGAGAGCTTGACCGCCGCGTCGCGCTCCCGATCGATGTAGCCGGCGTACTTCAACTCGATCTCCGCCCACTCACAGCAGTCGCGCTCGACCTCTACACCTTTCGCGGCAAGCAGGTCGTGAACCGACAGGCCCTGCCGCCGAGCGAGGTCCCGCATGCGGGCCGGCCCCGTCAATTGAGGCGACTCGGCGTCGCTCAGTAGTCCTGCCGCTTCGCCCGGCGCGATTGTCATCTCCTCCAACATGTCCCGCACCACCTGCTCGCTGCGCAAACGACTCTCAGCCGTGCTCCGCTCGTCGTCGCTCAGCAACCCGAGCCGTTCCACCAACGGCAGCAGCCGTCGTAGCGCGTTGTCCTGGCGGAGAAGAAGCCGGTACTCGGAGCGGGAAGTGAACAGCCGATAGGGCTCGTCCACTCCGCGAGTGACCAGATCGTCTATCAGCACGCCGATGAAAGCCTCGTCCCGGCGGAGCACGACCATCTCCTTGTCCAGCGCGCGCGCCGCAGCGTTGAGCCCGGCGAGAGCGCCCTGCCCCGCCGCCTCCTCGTATCCCGTCGTTCCATTCACCTGGCCGGCGAAGAACAGACCCGGAAGTGCCCGCGACTCCAAAGTCCGGTGGAGCTGGGTGGGCGGGAAGTAGTCGTACTCGATCGCGTACCCTGGCCGAGTCATCCGCACCCGCTCGAGCCCGGGGACGGACTGCAGGAATTCGAGCTGCACGGCAGGCGGAAGGGACGTGGATAGACCGTTCACGTACATCTCGGTCGTATCCAGTCCCTCCGGTTCGAGGAAGACCTGGTGGCGTGGGGCCGCGGGAAACTTGACGATCTTGTCTTCGATCGAGGGGCAGTACCTCGGACCTCGACCACTGATTGCTCCGCCATACAATGCCGACTGACGGAGGTGGCGCTGGATGATTTCCTGCAGCCGCCCGTCGGTCCAGGTGAGGAAGCACGGCAGCTGCGCTGGGTGCCTGGCCCTGTCGTAAAAGGAAAACCAGTACGGGCTGGCATCGCCATCCTGTCGGTCCAGCCGATCGAGGTCAACCGAGCGACCGTCGATGCGTGGAGGCGTGCCAGTCTTGAATCGTTTAGTAGTAATGCCAATACTGTCAAAGACTTCCGCCAACTCAACAGACGGGGCTTCGCCCGCCCGGCCGGCGGGCACCTGCGTGTCCAGACCCAAATGAATCCGTCCCCTGAGGAACGTCCCTGCGGTCACGACGATGGAACGACCTGAATAGCATCTTCCATCCACTGTCACGACACCACTGGGACCAGCTTCCCCAAAAAGGAGCCCAGCCACCGTTCCCTGGGCGAATTCGAGTCGGGGAAGCCGCTCCAACAGCGCTCGAACTGCCCGCCGGTATAGCCCCCGGTCGCACTGCGCGCGCGGCGACCAGACCGCCGGCCCCTTGGAGCGATTCAGCATCCGGAACTGAATCCGGGCCAGGTCCGTCGCCCGTCCCATGATGCCGCCGAGCGCATCCACCTCTCGAACGACTGTGCCCTTGGCGATCCCGCCGATCGCCGGATTGCATGACATCTGGCCGATCGTCTCGAGATTCTGGGTGAGCAACAGCGTGCGCGCGCCGAACCGCGCGGCCAATGCGGCCGCCTCGGTGCCCGCGTGGCCTCCCCCGATCACGATGACGTCGTAGCGGTCACTCATGGCGGTGAATCTACCGGCGAAGTCCGGCTCCGGGTATGCGCGCCCCTCTGGCGAGCGGATGAACCGATTCCTATCTTGGCCGCGACCCCTGCGGCCATACCGCATGCCCTATCAGATCAGGATCAATCGTTCCTTGTGCTCGGGCTACGCCGAGTGCGTCGGGATCGCGCCTGAGGTCTTCATGTTGGGGGATGACAAGGTCTCCCTCGTCCTTGACGCCGAAGCCGCAGACGACGAAACGGTCCTCGATGCCGCGCGAGCCTGCCCGGTTGATGCCATCACACTGGTCGACCAGTATCACGATCAGGTCTGGCCCGCCTGAAAAGAAAAACGCCGCCCGAGGGCGGCGTTTTCATTCCGTGGTTCCTGCAGGTTCAGGCCGTGAAGTCACCCAGCTTCGTGATTCGCGCGACCGCGTCTTTCGGCACGACTAGTTGCTTCCGATCCGTTCGAATCCCGAACTTCATGCTCCGCCGGATGTACTCCTCCTTCGTCAGCCCGGCCCCAGCGTCGTAGATCCCGACGTCGAGCATACGGACCCCGTCGTCATCTTCGGAATCGAACCGGCCCACGAAGATCTCCGGGCCATGCGTCTCCAGCACGACCGTGACCCCATGCAGCTCGTGATGGCCGGGATGGAAGACGTGGCTCACACCGCCGCTCCAAAGTGGCGGTCGAACGCCGCCGTGAGGTCGGACGCGATCGTCTGGGGCGAGCGGCCTTCGATCTGGTGCCGGTGGACGAAGTGCACCACCTCGCCATCGCGCAGCAGGGCGATGGACGGACTGCTGGGCTGGTAGTCGGAGAAGTACTGCCGGGCCCGCGACGTGGCCTCGAGGTCCTGGCCCGCGAAGACCGTCACCAACTCCTGTGGCTTGACCCCATGCTGCAGGGCCAGGCGGAGAGCCGGCCTCGCATTTCCAGCCGCGCAGCCGCAGACCGAGTTCACGAACACGAGCATCGAGCCTCTCTGATCGCCCAGCGTGGCATCCACGTCGGCCGCGGTCGTGAGCTCCCGGACACCCATGCGAGTCATCTCTTCGCGCATCGGAGCGACGAGAGAGGGATTGTAGGGCATGTGAACAGAACTCCTCTAGGCTTGAACGTTATTGGCTGGCCGGCGTGGCCATCGCTTCCTTCATTGCGTGCCACGACAGCGTGGCGCATTTCACCCGGATCGGAAAGGCCGATACACCGGAGAACACCGCGAGCTTGCCCAAGGTTTCCGTCGCGTCGGTCGGCGGACGTCCGGTGACCAGTCCGTGGAACCGATCGAAGAGGCGCAGCGCCTCTTCCCGGCTCTTCCCCTTGATGGCGGCCGTCATGAGCGACGCCGAGGCCTTGGAGATGGCGCATCCGGAGCCCTGGAAGGAGGCGTCCTGGATGATGCCGTCCTGAATCTTGAGCCAGACCGCAATCTGGTCGCCACAGAGCGGGTTGTTACCTTCGCCCCGGCCGCTCGCGTCTTCCATGACCCGATAGTTTCGCGGCGAACGGTTGTGCTCCAGGATGACGTTCTGGTAGAGCTCGTCCATGGTGGCCATCAGCCGAACACCTTCCGCACCCGCTCCAAGCCGCTGACCAGCTGATCCACGTCGTCCATCGTGTTGTAGAGGGCGAACGAGGCGCGAACCGTGGCCGGGACTTTGAACCGGTCCATCAACGGCTGGGCGCAGTGATGACCCGCGCGAACCGCGATGCCTTCGTCGTCGAGCACCGCGCTCACGTCGTGCGGGTGTACGCCATCCACCACCAAGGAGAGCACACCAGTCTTCTCCGGCGTGGTGCCGATGATCCGTATCCAGGGGAGCCGGGAGAGATTCTCGGTCGCGTAGGCCAGCAGCTCGGATTCCCAGGCGCCCACCTCCTCGAGGCCGGCCGCCTGCAGGTACTCCAGCGCTACGCCGAGACCGACGGCTTCGGCGATCGCCGGCGTGCCGGCTTCGAACCGGGCCGGAGGTGGCGCGAACGAGGACCGCTCGAGACTCACCGAGGCAATCATGCTGCCTCCGCCTTGCCATGGAGGCATCTGCCCGAGCAGATCCCGCCGTCCGTAGAGCACCCCGATCCCCGTGGGACCGAGCACCTTGTGGCCCGAAAAGGCAAAGAAGTCGCAACCCAGGGACTGGACGTCCACCGGGAGATGAGGCACCGCCTGTGCCCCATCGACTACGGTGACCGCCCCGACCGCACGGGCTCGTGCGACAAGCTGCGCAACGGGGTTGATCGTGCCCAACACGTTCGAGACGTGAGCGAAGGCGAACAGGCGTGTGCGGGGGCCGAGCAATCGCTCGAGGCCGTCGAGGTCGAGTGCGCCCGCGTCCGTCACCGGTACGGCGCGAAGCGTCGCCCCCGTCGCTTCGCAGAGGAGCTGCCAGGGAACGATGTTGGAGTGGTGCTCCATTCCGGTGATGAGGACTTCATCGCCCGGTCCCACGTTGCTCCGGCCCCAGGCCTGCGCGACCAGGTTGAGCGACTCGGTGGTGCCGCGGGTAAACACGATCTCGTCCGCGCCCGAGGCGCCGAGAAAGCGGGCGACCTTCTCTCTCGCGCCCTCGTAGGCCAGGGTGGCGCGCTCCCCGAGGTAGTGCACGCCGCGGTGGATGTTGGCGTTGCTCGAAGCGTAGAAGTCCGAGACCGCTTCTATCACCTGGCGGGGCTTCTGGCTGGTGGCGGCACTGTCGAGGTAGACGAGCGGCTTTCCACGGACCTTCGTGGCGAGGATGGGAAAATCGGACCGCAGGCCGGACAGCGGGGTCGTCTGTTCCGCAGACAGCACCGGCTCGCTGCCCCGCCGACCCGCGGCCGTCTTCATCCCGCCAGGCGCTCTCGGACTAGGCGCTCGAGCTCCAGCCGGACCGGCTCCAGCGCGACCTCTTCGATCACTTCGGCGGCGAACGCGTAGGTGAGAAGCCGCTCCGCGGCGACAGCAGGCACGCCGCGGCTCCGGATGTAGAACAGCGCGACGTCGTCCAGCCGGCCGACCGTGGCACCGTGGGTGCACTTGACGTCGTCGGCGAAGATCTCCAACTGCGGCTTGGTGTCCACTCGGGCGCCGTCGCTCAGAAGCAGGTTGCGGTTGGTCTGCTTGGCATCGGTCTTCTGGGCTTCGGGCCTCACGAACACCTTCCCGTTGAACACCGCTCGCGAGCGGTCCTCCAGGACTCCCTTGTAGACCTCCCAGCTCCTGCAGTTGGGCTGGTCGTGGTAGATGGCCGTGTGGTTGTCCGCCAGCTGTTCGCCCTGCGTGAGATAGAGACCGTACATCAGGGTCTCGATGTTCTCCGCGTTCAACCGGACGTGAAGGTTGTGCCGCGAGAGTGCCGCACCCATCGCCATGGTGAAGGAGCGGTAATGGCTGTCACGATGCTGGTCCACATGGGTGAGGCCCACATGGTGCGCCCGCTCACTCTCTCGCTGGATCCGGGTGTGCTCCAGCCAGGACCCCTCGCCCGCGAACACTTCGGTCACCGGGTTGGTCCAATAAACCTCGTCGGGAGCGAGGGTGACGTAGCTCTCGATCACCGAGGCCCGGGCGCCCCGCTCGATCACGACGAGGTTGCGAGGGTGGGCCACCGCCCCGGTCGCGTCCGCCGTCGTCACGTAGATGAGGTGCACCGGATGCGGCAGCTCGACGCCGGCGGGCACATGCACCAGCCCACCATCGCGGAAGGAGGCGGTGTTCAGGGCCGTGAACGGGCTCCCGTCCGCGGGTGCGTGACGGCCGAGATGCGTCTCGAGCAGCGCGCCGTCGGCCTGGAGTGCCTCGGCGACGCTGGCGAGGCGCACGCCCCGGGGGAGCGTCCCCACCGAGCTGAGCGCCTCGCTGAACCAGCCGTTCACGAAGACGAGCGTGCTCCACTCGGGGTGTCCGAACGCGAACGGCGACAGCCGTTCGCGAGTGACCTCGCCGCCGGGCAGCGCGGGGCGCCAGGAGGCCTGCGTGATCGGCGAGACCGGCGTAAAGCGCCATTCCTCGTGCCGGCTGGTAGGGAAGCCCGTGGCGGCGAAGCTCTCGGCCGCCGCGCGGCGGATGGGCTCCAGCCACTCGGGACCCTCCGCGATGCCGGCTCCCGCCGGGGTCACGTCGTTCGGCAGATACGGCTCACTCACGCCAGCGCCTCCGCGGCCGAGTCCACCCACTCGTAGCCCTTGGCCTCGAGCTCCAGCGCGAGGTCCTTGCCGCCCGACATCACGATGCGGCCGTTGGAGAGGACATGCACGTAGTCCGGGACGATATAGTTGAGCAGGCGCTGGTAGTGAGTCACGACGACGAACGACCGGTCCTTGGCCCGCAGCTTGTTGACGCCGCTGGCCACGATCCGGAGAGCGTCGATGTCGAGACCGGAGTCGGTCTCGTCGAGGATCGCCAGCTTCGGCTCGAGCACCGCGAGCTGGAGGATCTCGTTCCGCTTCTTCTCGCCGCCGGAGAAGCCGGAGTTCACGGCCCGGCTCATGATCTCCGGACCCCACTCGACGACGCGCAGCTTCTCCTCGAGCAGGTCGAGGAAGTCCATCGAATCCACTTCCTCGAGCCCGCGAGCCTTGCGGATCTCGTTGTAGGCCGCCCGCAGGAAGTAGGCGTTCGTGACGCCGGGGATCTCCACCGGGTACTGGAAGGCCAGGAACACCCCGGCCTGGGCCCGTTCCTCCGGCTCCATGTCCAGCAGATCCTGGCCCATATAGGAGACCGACCCCGCGGTCACCTCGTACGACGGATGGCCGGCCAGCACCTGGGCGAGCGTGCTCTTGCCCGAGCCGTTGGGCCCCATGATGGCATGCACCTCGCCGGTATTCACCGTGAGGTTGATGCCTTTCAGGATTTCCTTTTCGCCGGCGGCGGCCCGCAGGCCTTTGATCTCCAGCACTGTTGTCTCCAAACTGCGTGAAGAGTGAAGCGCGAAGAGTGAAAGGGGGCGGGGTGAGACTCTTCACCCTTCACTCTTCACGGCTTTCCTACCCGACGCTCCCCTCGAGGCTGATGCCGAGCAGCTTCTGCGCCTCCACCGCGAACTCCATCGGAAGCTCCTGGAAGACTTCCTTGCAGAAGCCGTTGACGATCATCGAGATCGCGTTCTCGGTGTTGAGGCCCCGCTGCTTCAGATAGAAGATCTGATCCTCGCCGATCTTCGAAGTGGACGCCTCGTGCTCGGTGGAGGCGGTCGGGTTCTGCACCTCGATGTACGGGAAGGTGTGGGCGCCACACTGGTTCCCGATCAGCATCGAGTCGCACTGGGTGTAGTTCCGCGCTCCAGCCGCCTTCGGCAGGACCTTGACCAGTCCCCGATAGCTGTTCTGTCCGTGGCCCGCACTGATGCCCTTCGAGACGATCGTGCTGCGGGTGTTCCTGCCCATGTGGATCATCTTGGTCCCGGTGTCGGCCTGCTGACGACCGTTCACCACCGCGACCGAGTAGAACTCACCGACCGAATCGTCCCCCTGGAGGATCACGCTGGGATACTTCCAGGTGATGGCGGAGCCGGTTTCCACCTGGGTCCACGAGATCTTGGACCGCGGGCCGGCGCACTTCCCGCGCTTCGTGACGAAGTTGTAGATCCCGCCCCGCCCCTCCTCATCGCCCGCATACCAGTTCTGTACGGTGGAGTACTTGATCGTGGCCCCTTCGAGTGCCACGAGCTCGACCACTGCCGCGTGGAGCTGATTCTCGTCCCGCTTCGGTGCCGTACAGCCCTCGAGGTAGCTCACATAGGCTCCCTCGTCGGCGACGATGAGGGTGCGCTCGAACTGGCCGGTCTGCGCGGTATTGATCCGGAAGTAGGTGGACAGCTCCATGGGGCAGCGGACGCCCTTCGGGACGTAGACGAAGGACCCGTCGCTGAAGACCGCCGCGTTGAGCGCGGCGAAGAAGTTGTCGCTGGCAGGGACGACCGAGCCGAGGTACTTCCTGACGAGCTCGGGATGCTCCTGCACCGCCTCGCCGAACGAGCAGAAGATGATCCCCTGCTCGGCGAGCTTGGCCTTGTACGTGGTGCCGACCGAGACGCTGTCGAAAATGGCGTCGACGGCGACTCCAGAGAGAATCTTCTGCTCGGAAAGCGGGATCCCGAGCTTCTGGTAGGTCTCGAGGAGCTTCGGGTCCACCTCATCCAGGCTGCCGAGCGGCTTCTGGGTCTTGGGCGCCGAGTAATAGCTGATGGACTGGTAGTCCACCGGCGTGTACCGGATGTTGGGCCACTCGTGCGGCTCGGTCATCCTGGTCCAGCCGCGATAGGCCTTGAGCCGCCACTCCAGCAGCCACTCCGGCTCGCGCTTCCGGGCGGAGATGAAGCGGATGGTGTCCTCGCTCAGCCCCTTCGGCGCGACGTCGGACTCGATGTCCGTGACGAAGCCGTACTTGTATTCCTTGTTGACCAGGGTCTCGATTGAGGAGCTCATGATTCCTTGAACCTCACGTGATAATCGCAGGCGGCACAGCCACTCAGGATGTGTCCGCGCCGGTCTACCGTCGCTCCCAGCACCTCGGCGAGGAATCTCGCCTCCGCCGCACAGATCTCCGGAAACCGCTCCGCGACCGCCTGAATCGCACAGTTGTGCTCGGTCAGTACCGCAGGCTCACCGGACGTGGCCTCGGCCATGTAGCCCTGCTCGGTCCGAACCCGGGCCACGGCAGCCAGCCGCTCATCGGGAGAGAGACCTGTCAACTCCGCCTTGAGCCGCTCCGCGAGCTGGCCGAGATGAGTCTCGAGCAGCCCGACCGCCGCGTCGCGCCCTTCGCGCTCCACGATCTGATCGAGCAGGGACGTCAGGGTCTCCTGATAGCGCCGGGGAAAAAGCGCTTCCCCTGCCGGACTCAGCCGGTATGAGAACGCCGGGGCGCCGACGCCGCGATGGGACCGGTCGTAGCGAACCAGGCCCTCGGCTTGCAGCTCCTTCAAATGATGCCGCGCCGCGTTGAGCGAGACGCCGAGCCGGGAAGCCAGTTCCTTGGCGGTGAGCGGCTGGGATCGCTTGAGCTGGACCAGAACCGCTCCACGCTGGCCCTTGTGACCCAGCGGGAACTCGGAATCCGCAAGCGGAAGAGCGGCACCCATGAGGCCAATGGTAAGTGTTTTAGTCGGGATTGTCAAATTGTACAAGATGTTTGGTGCAAATTTCTATCTTATTATCTGACAAGACATTCTGCCGTCGCTATTTCCCCATGACGCGAGGCAGTCCACGGCCTGACAGCCGTGATGCGGTAGGGGGATGACTAAATTACTGTTGGTAGTAGCTTACTATACTACTTCTGGGTGGCGCTGGCTGACTCCGCAAACATTTCTCATATTGTGTCGCCCAACCACCCACGCGAGGCCGTGCCATGACGATCCACAGAATCCGCCTGCTCGGCGATCCCATCCTTCGGACCAAGTGCGAGCCGATCACGAAGCCCGGCTCCACCGCCGGTCGGGTGATTCTGGACGACATGCGGGAAACGCTGATGGACTGGCAATCCCGATTCGGGAGTGGTCGCGGGATTGCCGCCCCGCAGATCGGGGCTCCGGTCCGGATGGTCTGCATCGAGATGGACAAGCCCTGGGTGCTGATCAATCCCGAGATCATCGACATCGGCAACGAGGACTTCGAGGTCTGGGACGACTGTTTCTCCTTTCCGAATCTGCTCGTCCGGGTGTCCCGCGCGTACCGGATCCGGGTTCGATACCAGAACCCCAAGGGCGAATGGAACGAGGTCGACCTGGAAGGTGACCGGGCCGAGCTGGTGCAGCACGAGATCGATCACCTCGACGGAGTACTCGCCGTGGATCGGCCGTCCGGCCTCGATCCGTTCTGTCTTCGTGAGGAGTGGCACCGCCAGCACGGGCCGAATGGACGGTATGGGACACCCGAGCCGCGCAGCGAGAGCTACGCGTCGCCGATTTCGGATTCGATGTAACCGCCTCTAGAACCAGCTTCCCAGTCTGACCACCACCGCCCCACGGTCTTCGGTCGAGTAGCCGTACTCGAACCGAACGGGTCCCACCGGCGTGTCGGCTCCGACGCCGGCCCGCACGCCACCGACCCAACCGTCGCCGCCCAGCAAACTCCCGCCGAAGGCGGTTCGCCCGGTAGCCAACTGCGAGGCGGCCCTCCAGTGGCGCCTTGAGCGGGAATGTCAGCCACGCTCCCGCCATTACTTCGCGGTCGCCCCGACGCTCGCCGATGTGGAGCCCGGGAAATCCGTCCTGGCCGCCGAGCGGGAATGTGGCTTGAAGCGGAAGGTCTTCCCCCCAGCCGAGCCGAAGCTGGGGGATCAGCCGCAACGGGCCCATCTTGCCGACGACCTCGCCTTCGAGCGCTGCTCTGGAATACACGCCGGTGAACAGGAGCTCGGCCAGCGCCACTTGCCCGCGACTGCGGCTCGCCCGCGTCATTCTGGCCACCAGCCCGAGCGTGGAGAGCTCTCGATCGGGCTCTTCCCAGGCATGGCCGACCAGTCCGGCGGCAAGCTGCCAACCGTTCGGCAGGCTGCGCTCCGCGCCAAGAAATCCTATCGCCTCTCGGGTATCGGCCGAAGGCAGCTCCTCGCCATCGTCCTGGAACTGACGGACGTCCTCGAGCATGAGGCGCACCGTCAAGGTCGGGTTGAAGAGCTGACGTCCAACCTGGTAGTTGCGCCGCAAGCCGGCGTACAGCTCCTGACGGAGCTCTTCCACGAATACGGCGGCGCTCCCCTCGAGGGCCAGTCCTAGAAAGCGCCGGTCCACCAGACCGGCCCACATCCGTCCGCCCAGCTCGTTGTCATAGGCCAGGCCCAGACCAGCGACCCGGGGGGAGGCGCGCCGGAGCGCGAGGTCGAAACTCACCGAGTCGCCCCCGCCAGCGGGGCGCAGCCAGACCGATCGGTAGGCCTCGCTGGCCAGGCCGAGATAGCGAAGGCGTTTCCGAAGCAGGTCGGCGTCCAGGGTGTCGCTCAGTCCCAGGCCGAGGAGCCGCTCGAGGGCGAGTCGCTCGGAGGCATTGGCGTCCGACATGGTCACACCGGTCACGCGTCTCGGGAGCGTGGTGTCGCGTGCGGCGGCGTGATGGCCGGCCGAGCCCGATGCGCAGTGGAATCGCGCCAGGGTCGTGTCGGCCGCGCGGCGGCCGCGGTCGAGGATGGCGACGACGCTCCGCTTGCCGAAGTCGAGGCTCTTGAAACCCTCGATGTCCGGGCGAATCAGGAGATCGCCGTCGCGCAGCGAATCCACGGGCTGATCGAAGAGGAAGCCCACCAGCCGATCGGCGATGATGAGCGGGTCATCGACGTCGATGCTGTCGGCCGGATGCTCGGTCGCATCGGAGACGAGGACGACCTGGGCGCCCTCCTCGCGTGCGATCCTGATGGGAATGTTGGCGGAGAGTCCGCCGTCGATGAGGAACCTTCCATCGACCCACTCGGGCGCGAAGACCAGGGGAATGGCGGCGCTCGCCCTGACGGCCTGGGCCAGGTCGCCCGACGACAGGACCACGATCTCCCGGTGGGACAGATCGGTGGCGACGGCGCGGAAGGGGACGAGCAGGGAATCGAAGTTCCCCCGGGCGATCAGATTCCCCTTGAGCATCGCCGCGTTCACCAGAGCGTTGACCTCCGCCTCGAGGACCGATGCGCTCTTGAGGTTGAAGCGACGCTTCCCCTGCTCCCACACGACCAGCGGCCGCAGGATGCCGAGCGAGCGGGGCGCCTGGGGCTCGTAGGTCCGGAAGAGCTCGCTCAGCGGCAGCTCCCGGGCGAGCGAGTCCAGCTCCCGACCGCTGTAGCCACTGGCATACAGCGCACCCAAGATGGCGCCCATGCTGGTGCCGACGATCAGATCGGGCCGCAGGCCGAGACTGTCCAGCGCGCGGAGGACACCGATGTGGGCGAGACCCTTGGCGCCGCCTCCGGAGAGGACCAGGGCGGTCCGTCGCGAATGGCACTCTTGTGCCTGCACCGGCGGGGCGGATGACGCGGCGAGCGAGGCCGAGATCAGCAGGAAACACAACGGCCGAAGCATTGCCGTACAAGATACATCGCACCCCTTGCGCCACCCCATCAGTGTTCGTATACCTTGCAGACGTGCGACCATCCGGCCGGGCAATTGAGCCGGCCGCCATCGTCGGAGGAGCCGCAGCAATGACCTATGTGATCGTCGAGGCCTGCATCGGAGTGAAGGACCGGGCCTGCGTGGATGTCTGTCCCGTGGACTGCATCTACGAAGGTGAGGACCAGCTGTACATCCACCCCGACGAGTGCATCGACTGCGGCGCCTGCGAGCCGGAGTGCCCGGTGACGGCCATCTTCCCGGAAGAGGACGTGCCGCCCAACCAGACGGCGTTCATCGAGAAGAACAAAGAGGTCTTCAACAGCGACACGCCTCCGGGCCGCCCCAAACGGTAGGGCCGGCACTGGCGCGAGCCGAAACAGCAAACCCTCCGGTCATCCGGAGGGTTTCTCATTTTCGGCGCAAAGAAGAGCGACCCCAAGGCCCGTATATTCATTGGCCGCGAGCCCGGGGTCGTCTAGTGGAGGGACTGCTGACGGGACCGGTGTCTCGGTGTCCGTCTCCTCCTACAACGTCGCGGCCGGGGCAAAGGTTTCAGGGAATCGCGCGCAGGAACTCGAGCAGCGCGTGGGTCGTCGCCGTCGGGCGCTCGAGGGGCGGAATGTGGGCGGCACCCGGGATCACGACGAGACGGGCCCCGGGAATGGCCTCCGCCATCGCCCGCGCGCGGGCCGGCGGTATCACCTCGTCCTCTTCGCCGACGAGAATGAGGGTGGGCAGTCCATCGAGGTCCGCGAGATCCGCGGTACTGTCGGGCCGGTCCCGCATGGCGCCCAGCGCGCCGACGATCCCGGGCACCGGGGTGGCCGCGACCATGGCGCGCACCTGCTCGACGATCTCCGGCTCCTCGGTGCGGGTGGATGGCCCGACCAGCTTCGGGACCATGCTTTCGGCGATGGCCGACGGCGCCGCCTTCCCGCGCGGTGGCGGCCGCCGAGTCCCGCGCTCGCTTGCCCTCGGGGGTGTCCGCCTCGGCCCGCGTGTCCATGAGCACCAGTCCCCGTACCCGCCTCCGCCACCGACGGAGAAATTCGAAGGCGATGTAGCCGCCCATCGAAAGGCCGCACAGCACCACCTCGTCCACGCCGAGCGCGTCCAGCAGGGCCGCGAGATCCCCCGCGTAGGTCTCGATGCTGTATCCCAGGTCGGGCGCGTCGGATTGCCCCATCCCTCGAAGGTCCGGCGCGATCCGGCGAAACCCATCGAGCACGGCCATCGGATGGGCCCAGATGGAGCGGTCCATCGGATAGCCGTGAATGAACAGCACGCTGGGACCTTCGCCCCGCACCTCGACGGCGAGGTTCACGCCGTTCACGGTGAGGCGCTGGGCATCCGCTCCGGCCTTCCGCGGGCTCATGAAGTCGCTGAACTCCCGCGGCACCGCGACGGGCCGGCCGTCCCGATTGACGCAGACGAACACGAATTCGGCGGTCGCGATCAGGGTGTCGTCGCGGACGCGGCGCGCCGTCTGGCGCATGGTGAAGCTGGTGCGCCCATGATGGGTGAGGGCCTGCTGAAACCGCAGGACGTCCCCGGGGAAGGCGGCCGCGTGGTAGTCGATCACCGTCTTTCGCACCGCGGGCCACGCCCCCGATCGGGTGAACACATCCCAGCCCGGACCTCGCATCAGCATCTCCCATCGAGCCCGCTCGAAGAGACTGAGGAACGAGGCCTGGTTGAGATGACCGAACGCGTCGCATTCGTCGGGGTAGACGGGGAGATCGATTTCGGGCAGGGCCATGGCGAGATCACTGGCAGTGGACAGAGGGCCGTGTCGGAGCAAGATAGATATACTACAGCATTCCGAGCCGGTGAGCCGACTTCCCTACCGCCAACCGCCCACTCCCAATGAAACCCCAGACCGACTACATCCGCCACGCCGCGCGCCTCGCGCGAAAGCTTCAGATGGACCAGGCGATGGGCGGCACCGCCCAGCCCGATGCCGAGTTCTGGAAGGCGCTGTCGAAGGCGTTCGACGAAATCGCGGCCGGGCTGGATCTGGTCTCGAAGGCCGAGTGACCGGGTGCAGTTGATTCAAACTCGGGCGGAGCTGGACGACGCTCGTCACCCGGCTTCGCGGCGAGCCGCTTCTCGCCGTGGACACCGAAGCGGCGAGCTTTCACCGTTACCACGATCGCGTCTACCTGCTGCAGATCTCCTCCCGGAGCGAGACCGCGGTGGTGGATCCGCTCGGGGTGGGGACTCTCGCGCCCCTGGCCGAACCACTGGGCGATCCTGCGGTAGAGATCGTGTTTCACGACGCGGACTACGACCTGCGACTGCTGGATCGGGAGTACGGGTTCGGCGCGACCAATCTGTTCGACACGCGCGTGGCGGCTCAACTGCTCAATGAGCCGGGCGTTGGCCTGGCCGCGCTGCTGGAGAAGTATTTCGCCGTCAAGCTGGACAAGCGTTTCCAACGGGCCGACTGGTCGGCCCGCCCGCTTTCGCCGGCGATGCTCGAGTACGCCGCCGCGGACACCCGCAACCTGCCCCAGCTCAGAGACATCCTCCGGGAGCGGCTGCGGGAGAAAGGCCGGCTCGAGTGGGCGGAAGAGGAGTTTGCGCTCCTCAGCCAGATCCGTGGAGTGCCGGCGGACGGCGGGGAGCCGGGCTGGCTGCGGGTGAAAGGGGCGAAGGCCCTGCGAGGGCGTGAGCTCGCGGTGCTCCGGGAGCTGTGGGGGTGGCGGGAGGCGACCGCAGAGCGAGCCGATCGCGCCACCTTCCGGATACTCAACAACGAGCCGATGCTCGTGATGGCGAAGCAGCCCCCGGCCGACGCCGCGGCTCTCCGTGCGATCCCTGGAGTCAGTGCCGATCAGGTCGAGCGACGGGGGCGAGACATCCTGGGCGCGGTGCGGCGCGCTCTCGAGATCCCCGAGGCCGAGCTTCCTCGGCTGGAGCGGCCACCCCGGCGCCGACCGGAACCCGCGTTGGAGGCGCGGCTCGAACGGCTCAAGGTGATCCGCAACCAGCTCGCGGCGAAATACGATCTGCCGCCGGGGGTGCTCTGTCCCAACGGAACCCTGGAGACCATCGCCCAGGTGAATCCCGCCACACTCGAGGAGCTCGGCAGGATCCGGGAGCTTCGGCGCTGGCAGCTCAAGGAGCTCGGTCCCGAGCTGCTGCAGGCAGTGAAGGGGACCGGCTAGCCGCGCTTCGGAAACTCCAACGGCTGCCCGGTCTCCAGCAGGGTCTTCAGGCCGTCGAAGATCGGAGTCCAACCCTCCCGCACCATCCTGTACGTCTCGGTCTCGCCATCGAAGCCTTCGTGCGTCAGGGTGAGCTTCACCAGGTTACCCACCGGCTCGAGCTCATAGGTGACGCGGGTCGGCTCATCGGGAGTCGCCGACGAAGGCAAAGGTGTGGACCAGCCGGCGCGGCGGATCGGCCTCCAGCACCTTACCCGTGATGACGGTCGTTCGAGCGCCGTCCGTCCCGACCTGATGGTACTCGAGCGGCGACCCGACCTTGAGGTCGGACACGATCTCCGTGCCGTAGTAGTACTGGCGCGAGAGCTCGGGCCGGGTGAGCGCTTCCCACAGCCGCTCGGGCGTCGTGCGGATATGGACCACGTGCACGTGCTGGACCTGCGTGGCTGCCGGCATGACCTGATCCTCCCCTTCGAGTTGATACTTCAAGGACGTCAGCTGCGCCGCCCAGAGGGCGCTGTACTGTGAGATCCAGCGGTCGTGGATGGTCTGGATCGGCACGGCGTTCAGGTAGAGTCGCTTGGATTTCCCCTCCCTCCTGTGCACCACCAGACCGACCTCCTCCAGGATCCTGAGGTGCTTCATGACGGCGAACCGGCTGAAGGAGAACCGCTCGCCCAGTTCTCCGACGGTGGTGCCAGGCCGGGCCTTGAGGAGGTCGAGGATCCGCCGGCGGCTGGGGTCGGCGAGGGCCCGGAAGAGGGGGTCGAGGTCATGGGACTCGGATGTCATGTGACTATACGGTCACATATTACGCGTTGGCGTGCGGCCGTCAAGAGCCACTCCTCATGGAAGTGGCGCTTTACTCAGCCTGTTACTGCTGTGATGGTGTCGTTGATTACTGCGGACTAGAACCCCAGAAACGCCCTCACCCGAGGATCCATCTTCTCCGGCGTCCAGTACGGATCCCAGACCAGCTCCACCTCGACGCTCTTCACCCCCTCGAGATCCCCGGTGACCGACTTGACGTCGTCAATGATCTCCGTGCCGGCCGGGCAGCCGGGCGAGGTCAGCGTCATCCGCACCCGCACGTCACCCTCCTCGCTCACGTCGACGTCGTACACCAGCCCGATGTCGATGATGTTGAGGTTGAGCTCGGGATCCTTCACGGCCCGAAGGGCCTTGCGGACGGTATCGGGGGTGGGGGCTGGCATGGGCGCGGTCCTTCCTCTGAGCGGTATCGGTCCTCTCTCAAAGGTAACTAGCAGCGCGAGACCAGGTCCTGGGCACAGGCGTGGGGCACCAGGCTGATGGCCGCGTCGGAGACCGCGGTCCGCACCACCTTCATCTCCTTGAGCGAGTCCGGCGCCTTGGGGTCGAAGGTTCGGTTGGTGAGAAAGACCAGGAAGAGGTCGTGGGTCGGGTCGATCCACAGCTCGGTGCCGGTGAAGCCGGTGTGCCCGTACGCCGACTTGCTGATCAGCGTCCCGAAGATGCTGGGCTCCTCCCCATACACGTCCGGCGTATCCCAGGCCAGGGCCCGGGTCCCGCTCTTTGGCCCCACCGCGAGAAAGTTCGCCATGGTTTCCGGCCGAACCCACCTTCCCTCGGGCCCCATGCCATTGCGAAGCCAGACCTGGGCGAACCGGGCAAGATCGTTCGCCGTAGTGAACACCCCGGCGTGCCCCGCGACCCCGCCGAACGCCGCCGCATTCTGGTCGTTCACATCCCCGGGAACCGGCTGGCCTCGCCAGATCCCGCTGGGGACGGTTCGGCTGCGCAGCCGGGCGGACGGCTTGTACATCGTCTGAGTCATGCCGAGCGGCTTGAAGACTTCGCGGGCGGCGGCACGGTCGAGCGGCAGCTGCGTCACCTTCTCGATGATGAGACCGAGGAGGAGGGCGTTGAGGTCGCTGTACTGGGCCGAGTCGCCGGGCACCCGGAGGAGGGGCTGCGCATAGAGCAGGTTGATCGCGCGCTGGCGACTGCGGCCGGATTTCCTGTAGATAGGCACGTAGCTCTTCAGCCCGCTGGTGTGATCCAGCAGCATCCGTACCGTGACCTGATTCTTGAGCCCGCCCGAGAACCGCGGAAGGTAGCGCCGAACCGGCGCATCGAGATTCAGTTTTCCCGCGTCCACCAGGCGAAGCGCCGTGGCTCCGGTGGAGACCACCTTGGTGATCGAGGCGATGTCCCACAGCGTCGAATCGGCGGTGGGAACCCGAGTAGTGGGGTCCCAGGTGTAGTGCCCATACCCGCGACTATAGAGAATCGAGTCCCGCCGCCCGATGAGGACGACCGCACCGGGATAGACGCCGCGCGAGATCCCGTCGCGGACCGCCTCGTCCACCCGTTCGAACGATTGCGCCGCCCCGGGGGTAGCAAAGAGAGTCACCGCCAGCACCCCTGTTATCGCGCCACACCGCGACCACGGAATCATGAATCTCCCCTGCCCGAGATGCACAGCTGTTCAAACTTGGCTCGAATCGGCTCGGCGATTCAACCCGGTCGGCTGGGGTCACCGTCCTCGCCCTCGCAGGCTGCGGTCCAAGGAGCCCGATGCCGTTAACCCCGCGGGCGGACGCCTCGCCGCGGCCTATCTTGCCGCGGAATGCCGCAGACTCGGGTTCGAGCCGCTCGGCCTCACGGGCTATGACCAGGATTCGGCTATCGAGCAGGCAACGATCGTGCCCGGCTCACGGCCCCGGTGATTCATGGAGCGAGTGTTTTCCGTTCGGTGGGATCGGCAGGTACGCGGATTTCACGGCGCGGTGATACGGCGGTTGGACCAGCGATCCCGCTATCTGACCCCGACCTCGCCGACCGGCCCGGGAGGCAGGCGGTAGAGCACCTTGATCGTGCGCCGGTCGCGCTCCGTCAGGGTTCCGGTCCGGGTCGCGGGGTACATGACGTCGCTGCTGTCGGCCGAGTGGGGCAGGCCGATAGCGTGTCCGGCCTCGTGGACGGCGACGGCGAAGAGCGCGGCCTCTGGCAGCGGCGTGCCGTTCTGGGTGTGCAGAGCCAGCGAGATCGTGGCGCGCCTCACTCGGCCGAGCTGATCCCAGGTGAGATCCGTCTGGCCGGCGCGATCGAAGTCGAACCGATCGATCCAGCGGACCAGAACGTCGGCCTCGGCGGAGTCGGAGACCATCTCGAAACGTACGCCGACCCCGGTCTGCTCCCACCGATCGAACGCTTCGCGGGCGAACTCGGCCATCCGCGGGGAATAGCCCGGTGCGCCACCCTCGATCAGAAAGACCCGTAGCGGCGTCCCCCACCTGTCGGGCCAGCGCCTCACCACCGAATCGGTGCTCACAATCAGCGAATCGAGGTAGGTGCCATCGGCCTCCCGGGTGAGCTGCTCCCGGGTCATGGTCCGAAGCCCTCGCTCTCCCACCTCGGCGGCGAACTGGCCGACGGCCCGTTCCACACCCACATCTTCGCCCGCCGCTTGCACATCGGCCCTGGCCGCCCGGGTGTCGGTCGCCCCCTGAATGGCACGATTCTCGGGCCCGCGCCGATGGTCTCGCAACCCGGCGACGCGGTCCGCAAGAACCAGCACGAGGAGACCCATGGTCACAAGGGGCAACGGCCGAACTCTCATGATCTGAGTTTACGGGCAAACGGCGCGCCAGGCCACCGGCGCCGCTGGCGCGCACCTGCTGGCACGCCTAACATTTGGCCACCCGCGCCCGACCTTGCCGGCGCCGCAGTCCGGAGGAGCCACTGAGATTGATGGAAAAATTCGCCCGCGTCCTTGTGCGGTGGCGCTGGGCGGTCCTGGTCGTGTGGGCGGTGATCGGTGTGGTAGCGGCCGTGCGGGCGCCGGCGACGCCAGGACTTCTGGACATCCGCGGCGGCAGCGAGCGCGAGACGGAGGCCTCGCGCACCGAAGACCTCCTCAACACGAGATTCACCCGCCCGATCGGCGAGTTCCTCGTCGTCACGCTCGAGGGTCCCGATTCGTTCGAGAGCGGCACGGGGCGATCGGTGCTCGACAGCCTGATCGCCGCTCTCGAGCGGCAGCCGTACATCCGCGGCATCGTCTCCTATCCCTCCACCCGCGACAGCACCTTCCTGAGCCGCGACCGAAAATCCACCTTCCTCATCGCGGCACTCGACGTCACCAGCGGCGACAGCGCGGGCGGGCTCGTCCTCCCGGCGCGACAGGCGGTGAGAGAGGCGCTGACCCGCGCTCCGAACCGCGGCGCCTACGACGCCAAGGTGACCGGGCGCGCGCCGCTGGACCACGACCTCCGCGAGGTCGTCGCCAACGACAGCAAGCGCGGCGAGCAGGCACTGCTCCCGCTCACCCTGCTCATCCTGGTCCTCGCCTTCGGCGCCCTGGTGGCCGCCGTCCTGCCGCTCGTCGTCGGCGTCCTGGCGATCGCAGTCTCGCTCACGCTCATCGGCATCATCGCCCATTTCACGCCGATGTCGGTCTTCGTGCTGAACATGACGACCATGATCGGCCTCGGCGTGGGCATCGACTATTCGCTGCTGGTGGTGACCCGCTTTCGCGAGGAGCTGGGACGTGGCCTGCGGCCCTTGCTGGCCGCGGTGAGCACGATGGTGACGGCGGGCAAGGCGGTCATCACCTCGGGACTCACGGTGGTGGTCGGGTTCGGCGCGCTGCTCCTGACGCCGTTGATCGAGACCCGGAGCGTCGGCCTGGGGGGACTGATCGTGGTCGGCGTGGCGGTCCTGCTCTCGATCACGCTCCTCCCGGCCCTCCTCGCCATCCTCGGCCGCGGGATCGACCGGCCCAAATGGCTCGCGCGCCGCCTCGCCTGGTACCACGCCCCACAGGTGTGGGAGAAGTGGGCGCGCACGCTGAGCCGGCATCCGGTGCGGGCGATGGTCTACGGGGGCAGCGTGATCGCCCTCCTCACGGCGCCGGTCTTCTGGATCAAGATCGGGCTTCCCGCGCGGCATTGGTGGCCGTCTCAAACCGAGGCCGGCGAGGGTCTCGACGCGCTCTCACGGATGGGCGTCGCGGGATTCGTGCAGCCGATCCGAATCCTCGTGGAGGTCGCCGAAGGACAAAGCGCGGTCGGGGCCGCCTCGCTCCGCGGCCTGCGGACGCTGTCGGATTCCCTGCGAGCCGACCCGCGAGTGCGCGAGGTCCGAAGCCTGGTGGACGTGGAGCAGGGCTCCTCGCTGCTCGCGCTCTCGGTCCTCTACAGCGATCTGGAGGAGGCCCGCCGCCGCTACCCGAGCTTCGTGGACGCCTATCTCAGCGCGGACAGGCGCCTCGCCCTGCTCGACGTCATCCTGGCGGACACGACGTCCCTCACGACCGCCATGGACGTGGTGGAGCGCGCACGCGCGCTCGGCAAAATGCAGCTCCGCGGGACCCGGGACATGACCGTGAGCGTGGGCGGCTACTCCGCCTCCGCGCTCGACTTCCAGCACGACCTCCTGGACCGCTTTCCGCTGCTGATCGGCCTCATCCTCGGCGCCACCGTGGTCATGCTCGCGGTGGCCTTCCGCTCGGTGCTGGTGCCGATCAAGGCGATCATCATGAACACGCTCTCGGTGAGCGCGACTTTCGGCCTCATCGTGCTGGTGTTCCAGCGCGGCGTGGGGTCGGGGGTCTTCGGCCTCGACGGGCCCACCCAGGCGATCTTCGTGGTCGTGCCCGTACTGGTGTTCGCGGTGGTCTTCGGCCTCAGCATGGACTACGAGGTCTTCCTGCTCAGCCGGATCAGGGAGGCCTACGACCGCACCGGCCGGAACGCCGAGGCGACGATGGAGGGACTCAGCGCGACCGCGTCGGTCATCACGTCCGCGGCGCTCATCATGATCCTGGTGTTCGGCGTATTCGCCTTCGCGCGGGTGCTGGCGATGCAGCTCCTCGGCTTCGGGCTGGCGGTCGCGGTGCTGCTGGACGCGACCGTGATCCGGATGGTGCTCGTGCCGGCGTTCATGCAGGCGATGGGAAAGTGGAACTGGTGGCCGGGCGGAAGGGTGAAAGGGCAGCGGAGCGGCGGAACCGTCGCCTAGGGAAGGACCATCACTTCACCAACCCCGCGGCGCGGGCCGCCACCGAGGTGAGCCGGACGGCCAGCGACAGCACGGCCCACCCGACGAGCGAGAGGCCCAGCACCAGACCGATCACGGCGAGCAGCAGGATCCGCGGACGTTTGTCCCGCGGCATCTCCTGGGCGGGAATCTCCTCGCGAATAGGCAGCCCGCGCACACGGGCGTAGGCGGCTTTCCGTCGCTCCGCCTCTTCGTCCTGGCCGGCGGCGACCACCGCGATCGCCGGCAGGTCGGGCAGCACCAACGCCGACCGCCGTAGAGGGACGGAACCGCGCACGCTCGGTCCACGCCGCCCGTACCTCGGGATGCGCGGCCACCGGCTGCCAGCTCTGCCGGGCCGTGTCGAGCATCGGGGTGTCCGGGGAGACGAGGGCCGCCTCCAGCGCGTCGAGGACGGCCTCGACGTCGGCGAACTCGAAGTCTCCCGCCATGGGATCGGAGCAGCGAAACCGGTTCATCGCTTCGCGTCCAGCCAATTGGGCCCCACACCGATATCCACCACCAGCGGCACATCGAGCGCCACGACCTGTTCCATGTGGGTCTGCACGAGCTCACGCATCCGCTCGACTTCCTCGGGGGGCACCTCGAACACGAGCTCGTCGTGCACCTGGAGCAGCATCCGGCTCTGCAGGCCCTCCTCCTCGATCGCGTCGCTGATCCGGATCATGGCGAGCTTGATGAGATCGGCGGCCGATCCCTGGAGCGGCGAGTTCTGCGCGTTCCGCTCACCGTACGCGCGCATGTTGAAGTTGCGGTCGCGGATCTCGGGGATATACCGGCGGCGCTTGAAGAGCGTCTCCACATAGCCCCGCTCCCGGGCAAGCTGGATCTGCCGATCGAGAAAAGCGCGCACACCGGCGAAGCGCTCGAAGTACCGCGCGATGAAGGTCCGGGCTTCCTCCTGCGAGATGCCGAGCTGCCGGCTCAGGGCGAAGGGCCCTTGGCCGTAGATGGTCGCGAAGTTGATGGTCTTGGCCCGGCCCCGCATATCCGGGGTCACCCGGTCGACCGGGATATTGAAGATGAGCGCCGCCGTCTGCCGGTGGATGTCCCCGCCCTGCCGGAACGCCTCGATGAACGCAGGGTCCCCCGACAGATGCGCCATGATCCGCAGCTCGATCTGCGAGTAGTCGGCGACGAGGAAGGTCCGGCCGGCGCGAGGCACGAACCCGCGCCGGATCGCTTCCCCTCTCGGTGTACGGACCGGGATGTTCTGGAGGTTGGGATCGGACGAGCTCAAGCGTCCGGTGGCCGCGCCGGTCTGGTTGAAGCTGGTGTGAATCCGGCCGGTCCGGCGGTTGACGCTCTGCGGCAACGTGTCCACGTAGGTGCTCTTGAGCTTCTGGAGCTCGCGAAACTCCAGGATCAATCGCGGCAGCTCGTGGCCCATCGCGGCCAACTGCTCCAGGACGTCGGCATCGGTCGAGGGACCGGTCTTGGTCCGCTTCAGCACGGGGAGCTGGTTCTTCTCGAACAACACGGTGGCGAGTTGGCGGGGCGAGTTGATGTTGAGCTCGCAGCCGGCCACCTGCGCGCATTCGGACTCCAGGCGCCGGAGCTCGGCCCCGAGCTCGTCGCTGAGGCGGGCGAACAGCCCGCGGTCGATCGCAATCCCCTCCCACTCCATGTTGGTGAGGACGCGGACCAGCGGCATCTCGATCTCGCGGAGCAGCGGCTCGGTCGCGGTCTCGGCGAGCGAGGGCGCGAAGAACTCGTGCAGGGCCAGCACCGTGGCGCTGTCCGCCCCGCAGTAGACGGCCGCCGTCTCTACGGGCACTTCCGCGAGAGGGATCTGCCCCTTCCCCTTCCCCGCCACGTCGTCATAGCTCTGCATCGCGCGGCCGAGATGCTCGAGGCTCAGGTTGTCGATGGCGTGGGAGCGACGACCCGGATCGAGCACGAAGCTCGCGAGCATCGAGTCATAGGCCACGCCGGCGAGCTCCACCCCTGCCCCGCGCAGGACCTGCCAATCGTACTTGATGTTGTGGCCCGCTTTGCGGACCGTCGGATCGGTCAGCAGATCCACGAGTGGCGCGATCGCGGGATCGCCGAGCGGCGGGAGGTTCTTCACCGGCGCCGGGGCCGCCAGCTCGCCGGACAGCGGGCGGTGGGCGAAGGGGAGGTACCACACTTCCGTCGGGCTCGCGGCGAGCGACAGGCCGACCAGCTCGGCGTCGTGCGGCTCCAGCGAGGAGGTCTCGGTGTCGATCGCCACCAGCGGCGCCGCGCGGAGTCGCCGGACGAGCTCGGGGATCTCCGCAGGGTCGTCCACCACGACGACTCCGGCCGCCGGCTGATCGTCGAGGGCGAGCCAGTCGTCCGCCGTGATCGGACGGTCCAGTGACGTCCCCTGCCCCATTCCCGACCGGCGCGAGCTGGGTCTTCGGAGCGGCCCCACGGGCGGCCGGCTGGCCGTCCGGACTGGCGCCCAGCCGCTTCACCAGCGAGAAGAACTCCAATTCGGACAGCAGCCGGATCGCGGCGTCCCGGTCCGGCTCCTTGAGCACCAGATCGGCCACGTCGAGCTGGACCGGCACGTCGCGCTTGATGGTGACCAGCTCGCGCGACAGCCGCGCGTTGTCGGCCTGCGCGAGGAGCGCTTCTCGACTCCGCTTGGCGGTCACCTCGGGCGCATGGGCGAGCAGGTTCTCGAGATCGCCGTAGTCCGCGAGAAGCTTCTGGGCGCCCTTCTCGCCGATGCCTTTCACGCCCGGCACGTTGTCCGAGGTGTCTCCCACGAGCGCGAGGAAGTCCACCACCTGACGAGGCGGCACACCCAGGCGTTCCGCGGCGTTGGACTCATCCACCCAGGTCTCCTCGACCGCCGCGGGACCGCCGCGGCCCGGGTTGAGCAGCACGACGTCCGCAGCGATGAGCTGGTAGAAGTCCTTGTCCCCCGAGACGATGACGGAGCGCAGCCCGCGCTCCGCGCCCTGGGTGGCGAGCGTGCCGATCACGTCGTCCGCCTCATAGCCGGGGACCGTCACGAGCGGGATCCGGAAGGCGCTCAGCAGCGTCGCGATCCGCTCGATCGCGCGGTCGAAGTCGGCCTGGAGCTCTTCGTCCAGCTTCTCGCGGGTGGACTTGTAGTCGGCGTAGCGCTCGCTGCGGAAGGAGGTGCCCGCATCGTTGACCCAGGCGACATAATCGGGGCGGTACTTCTCGCGGAGGCGGAGCAGGAAGTTCACCACTCCCCACGCCGCCGAGGTGTTCTCTCCCTTGCTGGTCCTGAGGGGGCGAGTGATCATCGCGAAGAAGGCGCGATAGATCAGGGCATAGCCGTCGATGAGAAAGAGCTGGGGAGGCGCGTGGTTGGCCATGGGAGAAGCGTAAACCGTCCTTGGTGAGACGTGAAAGGTGAAGTGCAAAAGGTGAAGGGTGAAGGGGCCCCCGCCCTCCCCTACACCCTTCACCTTTCAGGCTTCACGCCTTTGTGCCCTAGTCTCCCTGACGGTGCACCCTGGCTAGGATTCGCTCGTACTCGGCGCGCGACCCCGGCGTCAGCCGTAATCGTCCGAATCCAGTCTCGTCCTGGAAATACACCTCGAGGCGATACTCGATATAAGTCCAACGGATGATCCGGCTCGCCGTGCCCGGGGTGCTCTCCACGCTTTCGTCCGGAGGCCCGAGGTTGATGAGCACTTCGCCGCGGTCGGTGCGCCAGCCGGGCACGCCCTCGTCGGTGAACCGCTGGTTGGCTGCCTGGACCCGGCTGAAGTACTGATTGAGCGCCTCGTTCTCCGGAGTCCCCGGATTGGGATCGGTCTGCTCGTAGAACTCGCGCCAGAGCCGAGACCGGTCCTGAGCCGGAGCCCGTCGCATGGCGGCGATCCGCTCATCCTGGCCGAAGTACCGCAGGAGGTCGAGCATCTCGTCGAAGTTGGTCACGACCCACGCGTTGGTGAACGACACCAGCGCCGAGACGGGACGCTCGTTCGGCTCGGACCCCATCACCAGGCGCAGCTCCCCGAGGGCCACGCTATCGGGGGCGAGCCGGATCACCTGGCTCTCCACCGTGCGGCCGCCCCGGAACCGGAGTGAATCGCGCACGATCGGGTTCTGCTGCTCGTCGAAGACGGTGAACGGCACGATCGTCGGTCCGGCGAAGCCGTAACCCTCGACGTAGGCCAGGAGGGTGTCGCTGCCGTAGCCGACGGAACCGCGGGGATTGAGCACGATGGACAGCGCGTCGGTCAGGTTCCCCCGCCCCGTCGCCTGGTACGTCAGGATCGGCGCGGTATAGGTGCCCGAGCCGAAACGGGGCGCCGTGAAGTCGGCGACCGCGCGGCTCTCCGAGGTGGACGCGACGTCGCGCACGGTCACGTTCACCTTGTAGGTGCCCGGCACCAGGCGGAGGACCTGCTGAAACAGGACGCTCTCGTCGGCCCGCTGCGTCTCCTGGAACGTGGGAACCCGGACCACTTCCTCGCGCGCCAGGTCCACCGAGGGCGAGCCCTCCCGCTGAAAGGCGAGGCTCACCCGGTAGCGCGCGACGAACACGTTCCCTTCCCTCTGAAACGCCAGCGCACGGTTTTCCAACGACAGCCCGAACACCCCGATCACCGAGTCGGCCGGCCCGGCGGCGAATGCAACCGTGCCGACGAACGGCAGCGGGTCCGAGGCGGCGAGGCGGCCGAGGCGCTGATAGAACTGAGTGGTGTTGAGCGTCCGAGTGAGAGCCTCGGTGGGGGCCGGCTGGTCCTGATCGCCCACGCGCTTCCAGTTGCCACAGCCCAGTGCGGCACCAAGGAGGAGCGCGAGGACGGCGGTCCGACGTATCACAGGTACTCCGGGCAGAGCCGTCTTGAGTTCCGCAGAATTGCGGCTGGCGAACGTTAGCGCTGGCGAACGAAAGGCGTCAAGCACGACCGACTCCGACGACAACGTCCAACTTGCTGCATGACTGTAGATTAACTAGCTTGGCGGTTCCATGAACACAGACAACCTCGTCGGTCGCACGGTAGCGGGCTACCATCTCGCGAAGTACATCGGCGAGGGCGGTACCGCGACCGTGTATCGGGCCGAGCACCCGGAGCGCGGACTGGCGGCGGTCAAGATCCTGCGTCCCCGCCTCGCCGGCGATCCGGTCGCCGTCAAGCGCTTCCTCCGAGAGGCGGAGTACGGCGCCCGCGTCTCGCATCCCAACATCGTCAAGACCTACGATTTCGGCGCCGCGGACGGATTGCAGTACCTGGCGCTCGAATGGGCCCAGGGCGAGCCGCTGGCCGAGTTCGTCAACCGGTCCGGGAAGCTGGCCCCGCCTCTCGTCGCGACCATCGTCGAGCAGCTGGGCGGCGCGCTCGGGCGCCGCGCACAAGGCCGGAATCATCCACCGCGATCTCAAGCCGGCGAACATCATGTACGACCCGGCGACCCAGACAGCCAAGCTGCTGGACTTCGGGATCGCTCGGGACTCCGAACTGAGCCCGGAGGAGCGGCTGACCCGAGCCGGGTTCTTCGTGGGGACCCTGCAGTATGTTGCCCCGGAAACCCTTAGCGGTGAATTGGTTAACGAACAGGCCGATGTGTACAGTCTGGCCACGATCACCTACTATCTGCTGACGCTGTGCCTGCCGTTCACCGGGAAGAGCCCTAGGGAGTTGTTTCAGCAACTACTAACCCAGTCCCCGGTCCCCATCAGCCAGGCGGAGAAGGGGCTCCGGTTCCCCGCAGCGGTCGAGTCGGCCGTCATGCACGGGCTCGAGCGGGATCTCTCGAAGCGTGCCAAGACGGTGGACGAATTCGCGCGTGCGTTCTGCACCGCGGTGCGGTCGGAGCCCGAGAAGAAGGGGGGATTCCTCTCGTCGCTCTTCGGGAAGGGCAGGGAGTGAACGAGGGGGACCGCGAGGATCTGCGCCGGTTGCTGCTGGAGCGGTCGGTGAGGCACGGTGATTTCGTTCTCGCCTCGGGTCAGCGCTCCTCCTTCTATATAGACTGTCGCCCGACCACGATGAGCGCCGAGGGAATGGTCGTGATCGGACGCCTCGGCCTGGCGGCGATCCGGGCGGCGGGATGGCATCCCCGCGCCGTCGGCGGGTTGACCATGGGCGCGGACCCTGTGGCGTACGCCATCGCGGCCGCCAGCCTCGGCAGCGATGTCCAGATGGACGCGTTCAGCGTGCGGAAGGAAGCGAAGGGACATGGGACGGGGCGGGGGATCGAGGGAAACTTCGGGGTGGGCTTCGAGGTGGTGATCGTCGAGGACGTCATCACGACGGGCGGCTCCGCGAAGAAGGCGATCGAAGCGGTGGAAGAGGCGGGAGGAACGGTGTTGGGCGTGCTGGCGGTGGTGGATCGCGGTGAGGGCGGAAGAGCGGCGCTGAAGGGGGAGGGAAGGGAAGTGGTCGCGCTCGTCACCGCGGAGGACCTGGGCGTGAAGTAATGACTATCCAGGCAGGACTCACCGGCCCACCGCATGTCCCCGAGCCCCGCGTGCGCGTCTGGTCCGACCGGCCCGGCGACGATGTCGCCGTCAGCATGGCGAGGACCGCGGCACCGATTCCCAGCGCCATCGTCATTCCCCGACCGATCCCGTTCGGCGCAGTGCATGAACGCCTCCCGCGCAGAGTCGTCGAGGTAGCAGGTCTGCCGCCGGATACGCTGGTTCGGATAGCGATGGGCGGCGAGGCGTGCACCGTCCTCACGCCGCCGGCGCCCGGCGCCGAGCTCCGGCTCCTGATCGGGTCCTGTTACTACCTGCCGGACGACCGCGGCAAGTTGGCGGCCGCGTACGACAGCCTGCGCGACCAGGACCGCCCCCACATCCGGATCCACAGCGGCGACCAGCTCTACCTCGACGCGGGTGCGCTGCCCAGACGCGCCGACCGCGTTCGATCGGACCCACGCGCGCTATCGCCAGTACTGGCAGGATCCCAACAACTCCCGATATCTCCGCACCGGGATCACGCTGTTCACGCCCGACGACCACGATTTCTGGAACGACTATCCGTACCCGATGCCGCATCTGACGCGGAGCAGCGACTCGCAATGGATGGAGCACGCGAGCGCCGCGCAGGCCCTGTACGACGCGTATCAGGGGCTCGGCAATCCCGAGGGCCGGTCGTGGTTCTCGCTCGACCTGGGCCTGGTGTCGCTCTTCGTGCTCGACACCCGTTCACGACGGGGTACCAAGAACCGGAATCCCCCCGAGCGCCTCTTCGACCCGCCCCAGGGACAGGCCCTGCTCGACTGGAGCGCCGCCCTGGACAAGCCGGGCGTGGTGATCAGCGCGATGCCCCTGTTCCAGCCGGCAGCGGGAAAGATTCTCTTCGGCCTGTTCACCACGGACCACAACCTGCTCTCGTATCCGACCGACGACCGAAAGATCTGGCGTGCCGTCGAGAACGCCCCCTATGGTGTGATGGTCGTCGGCGGCGACGTGCATCATGGCGTCGTCTCGGAGTGGCGGACGGGACCGCCAGGCGCGGTCCGGCAGCACTTCGAGGTCGTGGCGTCCCCACTCAGCCTGTTGGGATATCCCTTTACCGGTAAGCGCGAGGCGAAGCGACAGCCAGGCGGGTTGCAGGTGGGGGCGGAGCTGGGGCGACGGGATCCTACCAAGACGTACTTCGGCACCTCGACCGATCATTTCATGCTGGTGCGGTTCAACCAGGGCCCGCAATCCGTGCGGGTCACCGCCACGGTGCACCGCACCCCCGACGCCCTGATCCCGAACTCCGAGATCGAGAACAGCGACCCCTGCAAAGTGGAGTTCCACCTTCGCCGTGAGGTATGAATGAGAATCGGCGCGAGTAAACGGATCGCGGCCGTCAGCCTGGAGAAGAAGCGGGAGGAGCTCGACTTCGCCGCCCGGCTCGAGAGCCCCGAGGATACGCTCTACATCGGCCTGGTGGGTGGGACCGATCCGGCTTCGATCAGCGTGCGCTATGCCCAGAGCTTCCTGCGGTTCGACCGGCGTCCGTCCTACTTCTCCAACATCTTCATCTTCACCGGCAGGGGTGACGCGATTCTCGAGTGCCGGCTGGTAGGGGCGGACCCCACCCGCCCGGAGACCCAGGGCATCATGCGCGATCGGGCGCGCCGCTACCGCGACTCGAAGGCGTGGCCGAACAAGGCGCTGGTCGGATTCAAGTTCGCCGAGATCGAAGGCGGCCTCGCGCCCGCGGCGCGACTCCGCAGCGTCCTCGACGCGGCCCGCAACGAGAAGGCGATCCGGGAGCGCTACGACCTGTGGAACATGATCGCTTCGTGGCAGCCGTATCTGTTCGAGCCGCACCGCACGCCGAATCCGCTGGTCGAGAAGTCACCGCATCCCGGAGCGGCGTACGTGCGCTGGGCGCTCAGCATGGCGGGCGTCGAGGGCGCGCCGGGCGCCCTCGACGAGTTCGACGCTCCCGAGCACTTCTGGGCCGCCGCCAACTACTGGTACGAGACCTACGAGCAGCCGTCCGTCGGGGTCTGCCTGAGCCTGGTGCGGGACATCGGCGATCCCTCGGCCGGCGTGAGCGTGGTGTGAGCTAGAAAAAGGAGAACGCAGGCGGCGCCATCCCGTGCTTCCGGAAGTTCGCGACCGCCTGGCCGGCCGTCCAAATCGTGTGGGTGTGAATCTCGTCCCACACCTGCCAGCGCGGCATCTTCTGTCCGAACAGGTCCACCGTCTCGGCCCGAGCCTCGGGTGTCTGGCCCTTGAGCCAGCCACTCAGCTGATCGAAGGCCGCGTTCACGTAGCCGCGCAGGCCGGCCCGGCTGTTGAGCGCGGTCGCGGTGTCCGGAAGGGCGGGGGCCTTGGTCTTCATGGTCTGCGACGCCACGAACACGGCACCGCCCGCGGCATGATGGATCTGCTGCGCGAAATCCCGCTGCCCCTCCGCGGCACGGTCGCGATACAGCTTCTCCGGCATCGAGTCCGCCATCGCGAGGAGGAAGTTGCGCTGGTGCTCGAGAATGCGGAGCTGGTAGGTGCGATAGGATTCCGGCGTGAACGTCTGGCCGTGGACGTTCGACGCCAACCCCGATGCGATCAGGCCCGCCAACAGAACCGACCTCATAACCAATCCTCCTCCGGTTTCGAAATCAGGGAACGAAGGTGTGGGTGAGCTTGACCCGCACCACGCGGGTGTCGGACAGGGGAAGCCGGGGTACCGCTTCCGCAACTTCGCGCTCGGTATTGAACCCCTCGTCGTACACCAGCCACAGGTCACTGCCCTCGCTGAAGTTATAACGAATGCGGAGGTTCACCCCCAAGCGGTCGTCCACCGAATTGGTCTGGACCAGGGCGGTGGCGGACAGCCTCGCGTTGGCCGCCGCGCCGATGCGGAGCCGAGCGACGTGCACATCGAGGCCCGCGTCCCGCTCGGGGAATCGGATCCGGCTGAACTCGTAGGCGCCGCCCAGCTCCAGATTGCGCGAGATGTTCCAGGTGGGCTCGAGCGTGAGCTGCGTGCTCCACCCGTCGTAGAACCCGCCGACGCGTGCATCCACCAGCGTCCGGAACAGCGGTCCAGTCGCCGGCTGATAGTTGAACCAGAGCTCGGTGTATTTGTGTGTCCCCGGCTCGACCGTCACCCCGTCGCCGAGCGGGAATGCGGCGGTGACGTCCTCGAGATGATGGATGACCTCGAGCCACCCCTGGGCGCCCGAACGAAACATGTAGGACCACCAGTAGGCGAGATAGTAGGTCTCGAGCCGGCCGTCGCCATTCCGAAAGAAGAGGTTGGCGATCGCACCCGGACCGTGACTCTGCAGCCGCGAGCGCTCCGGCCAGATACTGTAATCGGAATACAGGGAAAGCCGGGTGAAGTCCTCGCGTGGCAGGAAGCCGAGCTCCGGGCGGTACTGTGCGCCTGCGCGGTGGAACTGGGCGAAGTAGTTGAGGCCCCGGCTGGAGCGACGCTGCCACTGGGCATACAGCTGGCTTCGCTCGAGGAGGCTGGGCGACACGTCGGCGTCGTCGAACGTCGCCGCGCCACGGAGCGTGAGCTCCTCGCTCCCGAAGAGCCGGAGGCTGCCGTCGAGCCCCGTGCCGATGTTGTAGCCGCCGCTCTCGTTCAGCCGGGTCGTCACCATGGCGCCGGCGTAGGAGAACGCATTGAGCACTCGGCCCTTCACTCGCGCGACGCCGAGGTTCTCCGAGGGAATCGCGTCCCGGCGCGCGGTCTGCACGTCGAGGGCGGCGAGGTCCCAACCGCCGAGCCTCGTGACGACGCGGGCGCCGCCCAGCATTCGGATCGGCGTGCGGTCCGGCGCGAGGCCGATCTGCCGGCTGTGAAAGAGCCGGCCTCCCGACTGAAAATCGAATTCGAAGACGCCGGCGCGCTCCTGGAAGAACTGGCGCTTTTCGGGGAAGAAGAGCGGGAACCGGGTGAGGTTCACCTGCTCGTCGTCGGCCTCGACCTGGGCGAAGTCGGTGTTCACCGTCAGGTCCAGGTGGAGGTTGTCCGACGGGTCGTAGCGCAGATCCCCTCCGGCCTCCCCCACGAACGCGCTCTGGCTCTCGTATGCGCCGGCGCCAACCGGCAGATCGGTCGTGCGGTCCATACCACTGAGGAGATACGGGGTGAGGTAGACCGGCCGGCGCGGCGTGATGCCGCGCAGCACCACGTCCTGCATGACCGACGGCTGCCGGAACTCGTAGCGCGTGTCGATGGCCGGAAAGGTGACCCGCTCGTTGTTGCGGGCGATGAGCCGGGTCGCCGTGAGACCCATGACGACGCGCCCGTCGCGCTCCTGGAACCCCAGCGTCGCGAGCGGGATCCGCATTTCGGCGAACCAGCCCTCGTCCGTCACCTGTGTGGCGACGTCCCACACCGCATTCCAGCTCTCATTGTAGACCCGGGCATCGGCGCTGATGCTCTGGTCGATCCTGATGCCGGCCGGGGTCGTGCCGAACCAGAGACCCGTCTCGTTATCGTTGAAGGCGTCTACGAACAAGGCGAAGGTGTCGTCCCCACTCCAGCGGTCCCGATAGAGGGAGTTGATCCGGATCTCCCTGGGGCGTGAATCGTAGAACCAGCCGGCCGCGTAGAGATACCCGTCATCGTAGGCGATCTTGATCTCGGTTCGCTCGCTCGGCGGCCCGTTGAACGTGGGGGCATGCATCGTGACTGGGAGGGGCTCGACCACGGACCAGGCCGAGTCGGTGAGATCTCCGTCAATCCGCACGGGGGAGGGGAGGCGGGGCAGCTCCAGCTCGCCGCGGCCCTGCGCGGCCACCGGCGTGGCGGCCAGCAACAGCCCCACTATGAAACGGAACACCCTCACCGTGCCGAGGCCGCACGGGGCGTCATCATCCCTGACCCCGGACGCCGCGCCAGGCGCGCTCCACCAGGGTGGTAACCGTGTACTTCCAGTCGGATTCGCTCGCGCCGGCCCAGAGGGGATAACTCTTGCGGACGTCGTCGAGACTGATGCTCTGCTGGATCTGCTCCAGGGTGAGCCCGGTGCGGGCGAGGGAATCCACCCTCGTCGTCGCGGCCTCCATCAGCTCGCGGACCTTGCGGGTGTAGGCGTGGTCCTTCATCAGGGGCCCATGTCCCGGCACGAGAACGGTGACGGGAACCGCCTCCAGCTTCCGGAGCACGTCCACCCACGGCACCGGCCACGACATGCCTACGTAGGGCAGGGGATCCTGCACCAGGACGTCTCCGGTGAAGAGCACGCGGTCATCCGGCAGGTAGATCGTGACGTCGTTGGGGCTGTTGGCCCGGCCCTGGGCGCGGAGCTCGACCCTCCTCCGGCCGAGCCAGAGCGTGAGCTCGTGATCGAAGACGAGATTCGGTGCTACGACTTTCAGTGAGGCCAGCTCCGCGAGCTCGGCCTTGCGCCGCCGGACGTTGTCGTCGAGCGCCTTGCGTTCCTCCTCCGAGAGGCGACGGCCGGTGCTGTCGGCACCGGTCTTGAGCTGCGCCTCGAGCTTTTCGAGCGCGACCCGCTTCGCGGAGCCGGGCGCGGTGGCCATGCGGGACCACCAGGTGGAGTTGAGGTCGATCCAGTTGCGGGTGTCGCGCTCGCTCACGATCGTCAGGCCGGGATAGGCCTCGCGATACGCCGAGTTCCCGTTGTTGTGATCGAAGTGCCAGTGGGACATGACCAGCCAGCGCACCGGCTTGTCGGTCACCGAGCGGATCAGCGCGATGTCCGCCTTGGCACGTGAGGGCAGGTAGGCGGCGTCGATGACGAGCACGTCGTCCGGCCCCACCACGACGCCGGTGTTGCCGTGCGGCCACTCTTCGGTCGCGTTCTCATGGATGATGGCATAGACGCCATCGGCGACGCGCTCGATCCGTGCGCCGGCATCGCGGGTCTGGGCGCGCGCGGCGCCCGCCCAGCAGGCGACGAGGAGAAGAATTGGAATTCGCATGCGGCCATGCTAACGCCGGCCGCTCCACCGGAGGGTGCGCGCTGTGTACAGGCTGGGCCATGAATTGTTACGGTTGTGTGAAAGGGCCGCGGGTGGAGATGTGCGCGAGCAGCCCGGCCCATACGTTCTCCCGGAGCTATGGGAAGAATGAACCCCGTCTCCCTCGGCACTGACTCCAGGCACCAGCGCCGGCGACTGCTCGCGCTGGCGTTGCTGCTGGTCGTGAGTCTCACCCTTGGCGCGGCGTTGGCGCTGCAGGCGATCGGTACCGCCCGCCGTCACCGCGAGACCGCCCAGCGCACCCTGCAGGACTACGCCGGGTTCGGCGCGTTCATCCTCGCCTCCCAGACCTACCGGCAGCTCGGCGGAGAGGTCGTGCAGATTTTCACGGATTGGCCCGCCTCAGGCACGCCGGCCGCCATTCCGCGCGGGACGGAATGCTCCGGTGGAACCTCGTATCTGCAGCAGCCGCCCGGCCAGCAGCTCCGGATGTCGGGCGCCGCGATCGCTCCGGGTGACCTCGCCCTGATCCAGGACACGCTGCGGGTGGCCATGCAGCTCCTCGAGGAGGTGGGCTGGCGGTTCCGGTTCGTGCGCATTCCTTCCGGTCAGCTGGACGGTCTCTTCATCACCTCCTACCCGGCCCCCGCCGGCGGCTTCGGCCTCCGGGGCTTCACCGCGTGCCTCGGTGGCAAGGACTCGCCGCTTCGCCGGATCATGCTGTCGGAGCGGGCGCTTCCGCCCGCGGTGACGGGCGACATGCCGGCGGACTCGCTCTTCTCGCTCACCGCGACCGCGGGCCGGGGGCCGCCGATCTTCACCTCGCCGACCGCGTATCGGTCTCCCTATCACGGCGAGGCCCGGCTGGGCACCGAGTTCGGCGACATGACGATGCGGCTGGCACTTCGGCCCGATGTCGCCGGCCGGCTCGTCATCGGCGGGATTCCCACCTCGCCGACACCGCTCGCGATCGCCCTCCTCGGGCTCAGCACTCTTCTCGTCGTCACCGCCCTGCTCCAGCTCAGGCGGGAATACGAGCTGATGGAGCTGCGGTCGGACTTCGTCTCCAATGTCTCGCACGAGCTGCGGACGCCGCTCTCGCAGATCCTCATCTTCAGCGAGCTGCTCAAGCTCGGCCGGCTCCGGTCGGACGCGGAGCGGACCCGGGCGCTCGACATCATCGACCAGGAGGCGCGGCGTCTCATCCGGCTGGTGGAGAACGTCCTTCAGTTCTCCCGCTCCGGCGCCGCGGCCCGGCGGCGGGTGGAACGCGAAGCGGTCCCACTGGGGACGGCCGTGCGGGAGACAATGGACGCGTTCCGGCCCCTCGCGACGGCACGGGGAGCCACGCTTCGCGCCGACGTGCCTCCGGACGCCGCCGTGCAGGGAGACCCCAGCGCGTTGCGGCAGATCCTGCTCAACCTGCTGGACAACGCGGTGAAGTACGGGCCCAGGGAGCAGACGGTGAGCGTCGTCGCGCGTACGCTGAACGGCCGGACCCGCATCCTGGTGGACGACCAGGGACCGGGTATTCCGGCTGAGGATCGCGAGCGGGTCTGGAAGGGCTTCTACCGCCTGCAGCGGGAGAGCCGCTCCGCCGTCGCGGGGAGCGGGATCGGGCTCGCGGTGGTGCGGTCGCTCGCCAGCGACATGGGCGGCAACACGTGGGTCGAGGAGACCGATACCGGCGGCGCGCGGTTCGTGGTCGAGCTGGACTCGGCGAAGGGGGAGGGACATGAGGCGGGTGCTGCTCATCGAGGACAATCCGGACCTGGCGTTCGGTCTCCAGACGTCGCTCGAGGTCGAGGGCTATGACGTTCAGCACGCCGAGACCGGCAAGGACGGGCTGGCCATCGTGCGGGGAGACCGCGCCCGACCTCATCGTGCTCGACCTCATGCTGCCGGAGATGAGCGGCTACGAGGTCTTGCGCCAGCTCCGGCGCGCGCGCCACGAGATGCCGGTGCTCATCCTCACCGCGCGGGGAGAAGAGGCCGACAAGGTGCAGGGGTTTCGTCTGGGTGCCGACGACTACGTGGTGAAGCCGGTCGGCGTGCTCGAGTTTCTCGCGCGGGTCGAGGCGCTGCTCCGCCGGTCGCAGCCGAAGATCACGGTGGGCGTGTATCGACTCGACGACCTCGAGATCGACGGCGACCGGCGGACCGCGGCCGTGGCGGGCGACGAAGTGGACCTGAGCCCGCTGGAGTTCGACCTGCTGAACGCGCTGGCGCAGCGGCGGGGGAATCTGGTCTCCCGGGCCGAGCTGCTGAAGGAGGTGTGGGGGTACCGGTCGGGCATCGAGTCGCGCACGGTGGACACCCATATCGCCAAGCTCCGGGCCAAGATCGACCGCGGGGAGCGGAGCCGGATCGTCACGGTCCGGAAGAAGGGCTACCGCCTGCGGTGACTGGTCGCTTCGCGTTTTGAGCTTCCTACCGGCCTTCCGCGTCCGCATTGAACCTAGGTCCAATGTCCGCTCCGAGTCCGCCAGCCCAACATGATTGGTGGAAAATGGCGGCATGCCGTGTGACCCGCGCGGCAAGGGCTTCAACTGCTCCCTTGGCGTACCATGGCAGGGCCGCAAGCGACCACCGTCCGGTGGCCGGGCGTACCGCTCGATCCAGAAGGGAGTACCATCATGAGAGCCGAACTGATCGAGGTCGTCGAAACCGAGTTGAGGCGGTTTGCGACCGACCTGAACCTGTCGGACGCACAGAAAGGCCAGTTGAAAACGGCGCTGGAGAACGCCCACGAGAAGATCGATGAGATCCGCGCGAAGAATCCCAACATCTCGAGAGCCGACGCGGTCTCGAAGATCAAAGAGGTTCGCGGGTCCATCCGGGAGCGGGTGGAAAAGTTCCTGACCCCGGAGCAGTTGACCAAGTGGGATGCTGGAGTAACCAAGGCCAAGGAATTCCTGGGGGAGCGGATCGAGTCCTGAACGAACTGAGGCCGGGCGGCTGCATTGGCAGCGTGCCCGGCCGTTATACGAAGGTGCACTGGCCAACCAGCGTCACCAGACGCAAGAATATTATGCCCCTGTAACACAGGGGGCACGACCTCAGGTGGCGGGGAGCGGATCTCGCGGTCCTACCCAGGACCGCACATCCGCGGGCCGCGAGAACCGACTCCACGCCAACTACGTGACCGGCTGCGGGCCGAAGCCGGTTCCTTTTCTTACTGACTCCTCACCAGCTTGAGCTTCACCACCCCATCCGTGACGTCCAGGGAGCGCGGATAGGCCTCCCTCGAGTTCTTGAGCGCGTACGCCACGGTCAGCGTATCGTCGGCGAGCCGGTAGATCTGGCGGCGCAGGATGGTGCCGGAGCCCCGACGGAGGGTGAAGTCCAACCGGGCCGGTGAGGAGGTGCTGTCGATACTCACCGATCCCTGCTGGTCGACCTTCCCGTCCGCGGCGGTGGCCAGCGTGCTGTCCTGGAACGTCCAAGTCCGTCCTGTCGCGTCGATCGCGGACGGCCTCCCTTCCACCCAGAGGCCGACGACTCGCCAGGTGCCTTGCAGGCTGCCGAGAGCAGTCCCGGACGCCGGCTGTGCCTCTGCCGGTTGCGTGTCAGTCTCGGCAGCGGGCGGCGCGCCGGCCTCGGACTCCGGCTGCGCGTCAGGGCGGCCCGTGCACGACAGGATCCCTGCCAACACGATCAGAGCGCTTCCTCTCCACATCTCGCCTCCACTGAGAAATGCTACCTGCGTGCGTAGGATGGGCCACCAGCCGATGACGCGTCAGCTCGAAGCCATTACCGGTGCGACGACCGCTCTCCTTTGCCCCCAGCGCCTCCCACCGTAGCCTTTTCCTTACCCGCCCGTTCTGTTTCGCGAAGTGGTAGGCCTCGACGTACGAACGGGCGACGGCCCTTATGCCCCGGCCGATGTCATCATACACGTCGTCCTGCAGGTTAGCGAACGAGATCCGAACCGACCAGTCCGGGGCGGCAAACCCGCTGCCGTTGAGCAGCACGATCGAGTGGTCGGCGGCCAACCGGTAGACGACGTCGAGCGGGTGATAGTTCTCCTTGATGAACTTCAGCACGTCCTCGCCCACGATACTTTCTGAGCCAGAACTCGAGGTCCACGAGGCCGTAGTAACCGCTGAAGAGCGGACCCGGCGTGAGATCGATGCCGAGTCCCTTGATCGTGGCGTTGGCGCGGTCCCGCACGATCTTGATGCTGGCCTTCTGATAGCTCAGGTCGTCGTCCATGAGCTGAAACAGCCCGAAGAGGGTCATCTGGACCTGCTGAGGCAGCGACAGGCCCGCGGTGTGGTTGAGCCCCACGTCGCGGCTGTCCGCGACCACGCGGTCGATGAACTTGAACTTGTCGGGATCGAGCGTGATCGGGGAATAGCGCTTCCTGAGGAGGTCCCGCTGCTTCGCCGGCAGGTTGGCGATCATCTCGTCGATGAGGTTGTCCTGGTGGAGGGCGATGAGCCCCAGGCGCCAGCCGGTGCAGCCGAAGTACTTCGAGTACGAATAGACCCCGATGGTGTTGTGCGGGATGTCGGCCATGAGCGAACGGAAGCCCGGTACGAAGGTGCCGTAGACGTCATCGGTCAGGATGAGCAGATCCGGCCGCTTGGTCTTGACCAGGGTGGCGAGCTTCTTCAGCACTTCCTCGCTGACCGCGACCGAGGACGGGTTCCCCGGATTCACCAGGAAGAACATCTTGATCTTGGGATCCTCCAGCTTCTTGAGCTCCGAGTCGGGGAACTGGAGGCGGTTCTCCTGGGTGGCATTCACCTGGACGATGTGCAGGTCGTAGTCGCTGAGGTGCGGAATTTCCAGGTAGGGCGTGAAGATAGGAGCGCCCAGCGCGATGGTGTCGCCCTTGTGCAGGATCATGTTCTGCATCAGGGACTTGAATATGTAGCACATGGCGGCCGTGCCGCCCTCCACGGCATAGAGATCGAATTTCCCCGCGGGCGGCCGACCGCCGCACATGGCCCAGTCGAGGTACGCCTGGGCGACCCGGTCGGTGTGAAACAGGATTCGATCCGGGACGGGATAGTTGTCACCGATGATCGAGTCGACGAGCTCGTGCACGAACGCGTCGGGGTCGAAGTCGAATTGCTCGATGGCGAACCGGACGGCCTCGCCGAGGAACGACGCACCGGGAGCATCCTCGTTCGCCCGCAGGAACGCCTCGAGCCGGCGCGCGACGCCCGGCTTGTCGGGCATTCCCCCGATGTCGGGCAGATCCATGACCCGCTTGCTCTCGCCGATGGCGAACTGGCCGAGGAGGAAGAAGCCCTCACGCGGCGTGGTCGCGACCCAGTTGGGATTGCCGCGGCCGGCGTTCAGCAAGGTCACGGCGGACTTTTGGGAGCTTTCCTTGGCGAGCGAAATCAGCTTGTCCTTGATCTCGAACGGGCTGAGCTTCGCGTACTTGTGAAAGGCGGCAAGCAGCTCGGGCGTAGTTTCGCTCCCCTTGGACGAGGAGCGGGTAGGACTGGTGGCCGCGGCCTTAGCGGGAGGCGTTTCGGCGCGCTTCTCGCGCTCGAGGACGGCCGTCCCCCCTTTGGGTGAATGTCGCATAGATGGTAGCTCCTCGTTGTAGTAGTCTGTGGTCAGGTGAGCCTCAGCTCACCAGCAGCACGATCACCGTTCCCCAGAGCGTCAGGATGATGTTCGCGACTGCGTAGGGAACGGTAAAGCCCAGCAGCGGTACCCGGCTCTTCGCGGCCTCCTGCACGCGACCATCGCCGCCGTCATCGTCTGCGCGCCGGCCACCGCGCCCAGACGGAGCCCGACGAGTTCGAACGGCCCCGGCTCGACCCGCTGGTGGGGTCCCCCCAGACTCGATGGCGAGCCGGTGAGGGCAGCCTTCCACGCGGCTCCGCGCGTCGAGAACACGTCTATTGGCCGATCGACATCAGGGCCACGAGGACCGGCCCCCAGGCCGTCAGCAGGATGTTCCCGATGGCGTAGGGCACCGTGTAGCCGAGAGCGGGCACCTTGCTCTGCGCCTCGTCCTGGAGAGCGCGGAGGGCGGCCGTGATCGTCCCGGCGCCCGCGGAGGCGCCCAGCAGGATGAGCGGGTTCATGCGCAGCACATACCGCCCGAAGAGAATCGTCACGATGTGGGGGGTCAAGGAGCAGATGAGGCCAACCACGACCAGGCTAATGCCGGTCTTTTGAAGCCCGGCCACGAAGCCCGGGCCGGCCGTGATGCCCACCACACCGATGAAGACGCACAGGCCTACGGTGTCGAAGATCCAGATCGCCGCCTCCGGGATCCGCCCGAAGAACGGCCGCACCGATCGGAGCCATCCGAACACGAGGCCCATGATGAGGGCGCCACCACTCGCGGTGAGCGTGAGCGGCACACCCGCGACGGTCACCGACAGGAGGCCGACGAAGCCGCCGAGCACGATGCCGGTGCCGACGAAGATCATGTCCGTGGCGTTCGTGGGGCGGTCGGGATACCCGAGCGCCTTGGCCGCCTGCTCGACTGCGGGCTTCGTGCCGATCAGGCTCATCACGTCCCCCCGGTCGACCCGCGTGTCGGGGGCAATCGGCATCTCCTCACCGGCCCGTGCGAGCTTCCCGAGGAAGACGCCGCGGGCGAACTCGCCCTTCGCCAGCTCGGCCAGGCTCTTTCCGACCAGGGCTTTGTTCGTGACCACCACGTCCAGCACCTCGATCGGGATGTCGATCAAGTCGCGGTCCTCGACTTCCGGTCCGATGGTGCCTGCTCGCTCGACGAGGTACGTCGTGCCGCATGGCCACCGCCACGACGTCGTCTCGGCGGACTATCGTGGTCGGCTCGGGCTCGATGAGGGCGCCCTGTCGACGGATCCGCAGGATGAAGACCCGGACGTCCCCGGGCAGCCCTTCGAGCTCGGCGACCGTCTTGTTCACAAAGGCGTCGTTGGTCACGCGGTAGGCCCGGGCATCGAATCGACGCCCCGCCGAAACGACCCCGGGCTCCGCTTCCCGGGCGCCCGACCCCTGCGCCTCCATCTTCTTGGCCTCGTCCCGGAGGTTGACCCCCATGAGCTTGGGCCCTATCGCGGGGAGGAACCAGACGAGCACGGCCGTGCCGACCAGGTACGTGACGGCATAGGCGATGGGAATGTTGTTGACGAGGCGCGCCTTCTCCTCGGCCGGGATCGCCAGCCGATTGATGGCATCGCCGGCGGTCCCGATCACCGTGGACTCGGAGAACGACCCGGCCAGGAGCCCCGCCGCGGTCCCGACGTCGTACCCCATCACCTTCGCGGCGACCAAGGCGGCCACGAGACACGTGACGCAGAGCACGACCGTGACCAGGACCAGGGAGAGGGCGTCCTTCTTCAGGCCCCGAAAGAACTGGGGCCCGACCTTGTAACCGGTCGTGAAGAGGAACAGGTCGAAGAACACGGTCTTGACGATCGCGGGGACCTGGATGCCGAGCTGTCCGACGAGCACACCCGCCAGCAGCGTGCCCACCACCGTCCCGAAGCTGAAGCTCCCGATTTTCAAGCGACCGATGAGGAAGCCCAGGGCCAGCGTGAGGAAGATCGCCAGCTCAGGGTTCTGCCGGAGGGCGTTAACGAACCAGGTCATCGGCTCATCCTCATTCCTCTGCGCTCGCCTTCCTCCACGATTCCATCGCCGCCGTCGCCGGCCAGCCCGACGACCGCGAGCACGGGACCCGACGATCATGGCTAGGCCGGCTCCTGGAGCCACGGGCGTCTTCACGAACATGAAGTCGTAGCCCGTGGTCACGTTAGCCTCAGCTCACCAGCAGCACGATCACCGTTCCCCAGAGCGTCAGGATGATGTTCGCGACTGCGTAGGGAACGGTAAAGCCCAGCAGCGGTACCCGGCTCTTCGCGGCCTCCTGCACCGCGACCATCGCCGCCGTCATCGTCTGCGCGCCGGCCACGGCGCCCAGCAGGAGGACCGGGTTCATGCCCAGGACGTAGCGCCCGAACAGCAGGCCGACGGTGGGTGGGATCAGCGTGCACACAACCCCGGCCGCGAACAACACCAGGCCCACCTCCCGCAACGCATCCAGGAATACCGGACCGGCATGGAGCCCGACGACAGCAACGAAGGTGGCGAGCCCGAAGTTGATCATGAACTTCTGTGCGGCCTCGGGAACCGGGCCGAAGAGGCGCGGCCGGCTGGAGCGGAGCCAGCCGAAGAACAGTCCGGCGATCAGCGTGCCCACGGAGGTCGACAGGGCGAGGCTCACATTGCCGACCACGATCGCCGGCAGCCCGATCAGACACCCGACTGCGATCCCGAGCCCGACGGTGAGGAAGTCAGTAGTCGTGGTCTTCCGGTCGGGGACGCCGATCTGCACTGTCAGCGCCTCGACCGCATCCTCCGGGCCGACGAGCGTCGCCACGTCGCCGCGATTCAGCCGGGTCCCGGGTAGCCGGGGCAGCTCCAGTCCTTCCCGACTGAGCCGGCGGAGAAAGACCCCCCTGGATTCGCCCCAGCGCTCCGCCGCCGCCTGTATGGTCATTCCGTCCAGCTCCCGAGCAGTGAGCACCACGTCGAGCGCCTCGACCGGGAAGTCCAGCAGAGTCGCGTCGTCCACCTCGGCCCCGATCCGGGGACCGAACGGCACGAGCCGCTCGGCGGGACCGCCGAGCACGACGACGTCGCCACGGTCCAGCACGGTGTCCAGCGCGGCCGGGAGGATGGCGTCACCCCGCCGCAACCGGAGGGCGAAGATCCGTCGCTGGGTCTGTTCCTGAGCCCAGGCTTCCAACTGTGCGATGCTGCGCCCAACCGCCTCGGCGGTCTCCACCCGGTAGGCCCGCGCCCGGTGGGCCTTGTAGGCGGAAGCGCCTGCTGACTCGTCTCGGAGGCCGAGCTTCGCCTCCAGCGCCTTCGCTTCCTTCTCCAATTGATGCCGAGCAGCTTGGGTCCGGCCACGACCACGAAGAGCACCTCGCCCCAGAAGCCGAACAGGTAGCAGACCGCATCGGCCACCGGCACCTGGTTGGCGAGCCGGACCTTCTCCGCGTCCGTGATCGCGAGGCCGTTGATGGCCTCGGTCGCCGTGCCCATCGCCGCCGACTGGGTGAGGGCACCGGAGAGAAGCCCGGCGGTAAAGCCGGTCTCCAGGTGCAGCAGGCGGGACATCACGTACACGGCCGCAAGCCCAGCGAGCGTCACGACGAGGGTGAGTATCAGCGGACGCACCCCATCCTGCTTCAGGGCGCGCATGAACTGGGGGCCGGCCGAGTACCCGTTGCCGAACAGGAAGAGCAGGAAGGCGACGGTCTTTACCGCAGGAGAGATGTCGATCTCGAGCTGCCCGATGAAGAGTCCCGCGAACAGCGACCCCGTCACCAGTCCCAGCGCGTGGCCGCCGACCTTTACCTTGCCGATCACGTAGCCCAGGGCGAGGCACAGAAAGAGGGCGATCTCGGGATGGGACCGCAGGGCTTCCACGATCACGGCAGGGTTGCTCCTTAGACGGCCGCGGGTGTCTCACCAACGTGACCTCGCCGAGCCCGAGCGACTTGAACACCTACTCCAAATGCTGGCCGCGGCTCCCGTGTCGGGTAGCGTCCCGGCGACGAAGGCCGCAGTCAGCATCAACTCGCCTCCGCGCTACTTGCGTGAGCGGCTCGACCCCGCGCGTGCGGGCGCCGTGTCCCGTGCGGCGGCCTTCGCGCCATTGCCGGCCTTCTTCGAGCGCGCACCCAGCAGGTCGGACTTCAGCATCTTGATGCCCGTCGCCGCCTTATAGCCGTGAATCTCCTTGACGTCCAGCTTCCGCATGTAGGTGATCGTTTCGGCGCTGACCACCTGGCCGGGGACCAGGATCGGGAAGCCCGGCGGATACGGGATCACCAAGTTGGCCGAGACCATCGGTGGGCCGTTCTTGAGCCGGTCGTCGATGTCCTTGCTGTGGAGCTTGATGTACTCGCAGTTCCCGGCGTCGTAGGCGAGGTAGAACGCCTCGCGCATGTCGCCCTCCGCGGTCCGGCTCTCGGGGTCCGCGCGAAACGCATCGTGGAAGGAGCTGAAGTTGGGCAGGTCGGGCACGTCCTGCACCAGCGACTTCACCCGCTCCTTGAACGCCTCGGCCTCCGGACCCGCGCCGACCTTCGCGTCGAGATCGCGTGCCATGTCCGCCAGGACCTTGATGACGTACGAGATGTCGCTCCTCGTGTTGTTGATGTTGGTCATCAGGAGGACCGTGTTGCGCGAGGTCTTGTTGATCTGGATGTCGTAGTGCTCGGCGAGCCGGCCCTTGAACGAGTTTCCGTCGAACCCGGCAGTCCCGCACATCAAGGTGAGGCGGGTCGGATCGAGCGAGAACTCGTCCTGGTCCCACGCGTTGATGGCCTCTCTCCAGGTGGCGTGCGGAGGACCGTAGTTCGCCAGGCCGCTCTCCCTGAACTCGGCCGGGATCATCTCCCCGGGCGTCAAGATCCGGAAATACTTGCTGATCAGCGGGTGGCTGTTCACCTCGCGGCGGAGCCGGAGGGCGAGCCCGGTGTGCCGGGTGACGAGGTCGTGCCCCTCCAGCTCCGCCTGCCGGCGGGCCAGGTCGAGCGAGGCGATGATCTGCAGGTTGGGCGAGGTGGACGTGTGGGTGAGGAACGCCTCCGTGAACGGCTCCTCCACCGAGGCGAAGTCGTCGTCGTTGACCAGAATCTGGGACCCCTGGCGCAGCGAGGAGAGCGACTTGTGGACCGAATGCGTGGCGTACACCCGGATGCGCACCTTGTCGGGATCGGGGAGCAGGGGACGGTCGAGAAGCTTGGCGTCACTCCCGTCGAGCTCACCGACCTGCTTCCTGAACGCCTCGTACTCCGCGCGGTAGGCCGGCGAGGCGTACCGCGCGCGCAGCTCCTCGGCAACCGCCATCCCGGTCCGGCGCCGATGGTACGGGGAGAACCGCGCGAAGCTGAACCAGGCCTCGTCCCACAGGAAGACGAGGTCCGGCTTGATGGCCAGACACTCCTCCATCACCCGCTTCACGTTGTAGACATGCCCGTCGAAGGTGCAGTTCGTCAGGTCCAGCATCCGTACCCGGTCGAGCTTGCCCTCGGCCTTGAGATCGAGGAGCGCCTTCTTGATCGTGCGCAGCGGCACCGCCCCGTACATGGAGAACTCGTTCAGCGGGAAGGCCTCGAGGTAGTACGGCTGGCCGCCCGCGAGCACGAGCCCGTAGTGGTGCGACTTATGACAGTTGCGGTCGATCAGAACGATCTCGCCGGGCCGCACCAGACCCTGCACCACGATCTTGTTCGACGTCGAGGTGCCGTTGGTGCCGAAGAACACCTTGTGCGCCCCGAAGCACCGCGCGGCCTTCTCCTGGGCCTTCTTGATGTTCCCCGTCGGCTCGAGCAGGCTGTCGAGGCCACCCGTGGTGGCTGAAGACTCGGCCATGAAGAGGTTCACGCCATAGAAGTGGCCCATGTCCCGGATCCAGTGGGACCGGAACACGGACTTCCCCCGGGCGATGGGGAGCGCGTGGAACGTGCCGATCGGACGGCGGCTGTACTTCTTCAGGTTGTCGAAGTACGGTGTCTCGTAGCGATCGTTGATACCGTCGAGGATGGCCAGGTGGAGCTCCAGAAACTCCTCGACGTCGTAGAAGATGCGTCGGATGTTCCGACTCTCGAGGTCTGCCGCCAGCGACTCCACCGCCTGGTCGGTCAGCATGTACACGTCCAGCTCGGGACGGATGCGGGCGATCGCGGCGGCGAGCGCGGTCCCGTGCTCCTCCTGCGCGATCTCCTGCCCGTCGCCACCCAGCCGATCCTGGAGGAATTTGCCGAGGGCCGGCACATCGGAGGTCGACCGGAACGGGAAGCCATCGTAGATGACCGCGGCCTGGATATTGGCATTGAAGAACACGGCGATCACGGCGTCCTCGAACGTCGAGACGAAGACCGGCTCGTAGACGAAGGGGTCCTCCGGGCGGCGGGCTCGCCGGAAATCCTCCCGGACGCGGCGCTCGACGTCTTCCCCCCCGACCGCATCGCGAACCACGAGTAACTCGAAGTAGGGACGTTGCTGCTCCTCCTCGAGATAGGGTGCGAGGATCGACACCTCCGGTTCCTCCAGCTCCTCCCCCAAGTCCCACGCCGCGGCGCTCGTCCGGTAGGTACCGCGCAGGATGGCCTTGCCGATACGGCCGGTAAGGCGGGCGAAGCCCACGTAGTCTTCCCGCGCGAGCAGGTCTCGAAGCGCCGCGATCGATCTCCGCCCGGGGTAGGCCCAGAACGCCTCGAGCGACTCGAGCTCGCCCAGGATGCTTGCTGCTTCGTCCGGCGAACCGCCGCCTGTTCTGCTCAAACGCTTGGCGACGGCGTTGAGCCGCTGCCAGCGGTCCTCTCGCGCCTCGGCCCCGGAGAAGAACTCCGAGAGATCGAGCGTCCGGCGGGGGCCTTCGGCGCGGGCCGAAGTCTTCCTGGCCGTTCCAGTCGCGACAGTCATCTTTCCTCCAAACCCGAGATGCCTCGGATCGCCAGGGTCACTTCATCATCAGCACGATGACGACGCCCCAGACGATCAGGAGCGTGTTGCCGACAGCATAGGTCACGGTATAGCCGAGCGCGGGGACCTGGCTCTTCGCCACCTCCTGCACGGCTCCCAGCGCCGCAGTGGTGGTACGGGCGCCGGCACAGGCGCCGAGCAGGATGCCCGGGTGAAACTTGAAGATGTACTTCCCGGCGAAGATGCCGATGATGAACGGCATCAGCGTCACGAAGATGCCCCAGAGGAACAGACTGATGCCGGCTTCCTTGAGTCCCTTGACGAAGCCCGGCCCGGTGCTGATCCCCACGACCGCGATGAAGATCGTTGAGCCCAAGGTTGTTGAATGCCCAGAGCGCCGGCTCCGGAATGCGCCCGAAGGTGCGGTTCACCGACCGCAGGTAGCCGCAGACCAGACCGGCGATGAGCGCCCCGCCGCTGGTGCTGAGACTCAGCGGCACTCCCCCCAGCTTGAAGCTGAGAGCGCCGATGAGCGCGCCGAACACGATGCCCAGACCCATGAAGACGACGTCGGTCTTCTCGGTGGGCCGGTCGGCGTAGCCCGAGCAGGTCGATCATGCGTGCCATGTCGGCTTTCGGTCCGATGATCTGGAGCACGTCACCACGATCCACCTTGAGGCCCGGGTTGAGCGGCATCTCCTGCCCGGCCCGGATCACCCTGCTCAGGAACAGGCCGCGGCCATGCTTGCTGCGCCGAGCTCCGCGAGCGTCATCCCCTCGAGCCTCTTTCCGGGTGACCACGACGTCCACGGACTCGGCCGGGAAGTCGAGCAGCTCGCGGTCGTCCACCTCGCTGCCCAGGTCGGACACGTTCGCCAGGAGCGCCTCGCGCAGCCCGGAGAAGGCGAGGACGTCTCCGGCCGCCACCACCATGCCCGGCTCGCACTGCCATCACGGCGCCCCCGCGGCGCACCCGCTGAGCCCAGACCCGCCGGTCTCCCGTGCGCAGGTCGGTCTCGACCTGCTCGAGTTTCCGGCCCACGAACTTCGAGCCGGTGGGAATCCGGATAGGCCCGCAACGCGAGCATCGGATAGGTAGCCAGCCCGCCCGCCTCGCGCGGCGACGCCGCCCATCTTTTCCTCGTACTCCTTGCACTCTTTGACCAGGTCCACGCCCAGGAGCTTCGGTCCGATCGAGGACAGGAACCAGGCCGAGCCCGCGGTGCCGAAGAGGTAGGTCACCGCGTACGCCACCGGCATGGCGTCGATCATCGGCTTCGTTTGGTCCGGGGGCAGGCCGAGGTTGTTGATCGTGTCGGTGGCGACGCCGAGCACCGCCGAGATCGTGGCGGCGCCGGAGAGGAGGCCCGCCGCCAGGCCCATGTTGTACCCGGCGATCTTGGCGGCCACGAAGGTGGAGAGCAGGACCGCCACGCAGACCACCACGGCGAACATGACCTGGGGAAGACCGTCGCTCCTGAGGCCCCGGAAGAACTGCGGTCCGACGCCGTACCCGACCGCGAACAGGAACATCAGGAAGAACACCGATTTCACATGGGGCGAGATGGTGATCTCCAGTTGCCCGATCAGCACCCCCATGAGGAGCACGCCGGTCACGCTCCCCAGGCTGAACTTGCCGATCTTGATGGCTCCGACGAAGAACCCGAGGGCGAGGGCCAGGTAGATCGCGATCTCGGGATAGCGGCGCAGCGTCTCGGCGATCCAGGTCATCATGGCGGCTATCCTAGAAGTCGTATTGGGTGGTGAAGTAGTAGCGGAGCGCGTCGGAGTCGTTACCCGTCAGGGCCTTCCTGTGCCCGTAGTCGACCTCGATACCGAACTTCGCGGTCGGGATGGGCTGGTAGAAGCTGTTGAACATCACCAAGCCCGTCCTGAACTCGTCTTCCAGCGTCGGATCGACCTCATTTTGCAGGATGTTCCCACCGCCGATGAGCGTGGTGAAGAAGGTCGGCGTCCAGCGGCGCTCGTACGCCAGATAGCCGCCGATCACCGGGACGGCATTCAGCTCGCCGGTGGCGGGATCGGGGACCGCATCCGCGTTCTGTCCCGAGAGGGAGACCAGGTATCGGCCGAGACCCTGCCCGACGATGAACTGGACGTACAGGACGTCCGCCTTCTCCTCCGACTTGAACAGGCGCAAGCCGCCCATCAGGTTGGCGCCGTATCCCGTCGTCGACGCCGCCTCGCTCACTCCGCCGGTCGTCGTGCGGAAACGGATCTCCCGCAGCACCCCGGAAAGGGAGAAGTAGCCCCAGTCGCCCGCCTTCGAGACGTTGGCGACCAGGTCGGGATAGCGTTGGTCGGTCGTCCGGACGTCCGGCGCGAAGAATTCGGCGTAGGCCACATCCACCTTGGGGCTCTCGAGCGAGCCCATGAGCTGTAGCCCCGACTCGAACTTCCGGGTATAGCGGACCATGCCGCTCCGGGTCGTCACGACAGTGGGCGGGCCGTCGAAATCGGCGGTGCTCGGCGCCGAACCTTGCTGGACCCCGAAGGTCGAGGTTTCCTGGCCGATCCGTATCCGCTTGAAGTCCACCCAGGCTTTGCGCAACCGGAGGGTGGTGGCCCCGTTCGGGCCTACGAAATCGCTCTCGACATACCCCTCGATGGCACCGAACTTTTCGTAGCGCACCTTGCCACCGAACTTGAGCCGCGTCTGCCTCAAGTCCATGGAAAACAGGTTGTCGTCGCGCTCGGGGGACGACGTGGTGTCGATGTTGACGGGGTTGAAGGTGTAGCTCCCCTGCAGGCCGTAGTCGTCCAGGGACGCATTGAAACGGACCGACGCGCCGAGGTAGGCCTCGAATTTCGGCCCCCCGGCGACGCTGTCGTCGCTCTGCCACTTGATGGTCTGTGCCGAAGCGGAACCGGCGGACCAAGGCGAGGCGGCGACCAGCAGGAGCGCGACCACATGGTGAGCGGCTCCCCGGCGAGCTGAGGATCCGGATGCCGGGCCGCTCCCGGGAGAGTTCGATTCGGTACGCTGCCCGGAGGTGGGATGCATGTGCCTCTCTAGGCAAGGGGTGATGGGACCATGAACTCCTCGCGGATCGCGAAATGGACGGCAACTCCGGATGCCAATACTCTCTGCCGCCCTCTATCGCGTTAGCTGGACCTTGGTACATGCCCCTGGGGGAGTCGCCCGGCCACTTGGGTGCGCTGCCGAACGATCAGGGGAGAGGTGGTTCGTGGAGAAACATGGCAGGAGCCGGTCGATACGAGATTGGCATCGTCAAGTCTGGCGTATGAGCTGCGCACTTGCACCTAGGCGATCCTCCCGGAACGGCCGACGCGGAATCGGCCGAGCCGCGGTGACGTACGCCGCCACCCAGCGCCAGGTGGAGGTTGATCCGCTGCACGATGTCGAGGTCGGATGCGGCACCCCGAGCAGGCCGTCGCCTGCGGGCGCCGTAGAAGGCGCTGGTCATCCGCTGCTGCAATACGGCGAGAAGATCTGACTTGCCGACCTGGTAGCGCGTCTGGGTCACCGTCACCGCGCGAGTCTGGTGCTGGACGACCTCGATCAGCACCGACCGGCGCTCCCGGAGCACCTGGTTCATAGTGCCGGCAAAGGTGGTGACGGGTCCTATCGCAACGTCGCCATCGGACCGCCGCGCACCGACGTCGCCACCGCTGGTGTTACACTATGGCCTGCGAGCGCGTTACTGGACTTTCGGTGCATGCGACGCGAGACCGGCAACCAGAGTCACTCATGTCTCACGGCTTGAGGGTTTCTCAGGTCCGAAGACCCGAACCTTTACGGCGAAAGGCCTCGCCGGCCTGCGGCGGAGGCATAGCCCCGGCCGGGACGAGCTCCTCGGAGGACGACGCCGGCCAGGTTCTCTCCCGGGTTCAGTGTCATAGATTGACAGCTGCTCAAGGTTTCGCTTCCGTACTCTTGCGGACCCGCGCGACCGCTGTTTTCCCGACGACAAGCGCGGTGCTAAGACCTACCGTGACATCGCGGCCCGCGGGGGGGGGAGAGGTGGTGGAGGACATTCGCGTCAGCCAGGGAGGATCATTCTTTGAAAGTCCGTGACTTCGCCGCCGCGACGGGACACTTGCGGTCTCCTGCTGTCCTTTCCCGGATTGGACGCCGCAGCGGATTATGGCTGGCTCTGGCGGCCTGCGCCGCAGGTGTCCTCGCCATCGCTCCTCCGCTGCCCTCCGATGAGTACGTGATCGAAATCGGTCCTATTTCCTTCCCTGCGAATAGCGGGCATGAGGGCATCGAGCAGCCACCTCCACGCGCCCTCGAGCTGCCGGTCGACGGTTGGCTGCGAGGCATCGCCTTCGAGGTAGTCGACGAGAGGGGTGAGCAGTTGCCGACCGGAATGCTGCATCACCTAAATCTCATCGTGCCGGACCATCGGGAGCTCTTCAGTCAGATCATGCTCCGCATCGGCGCGGCCGGGCCCGAAACCCGGCCCTACGGCCTCCCGTGGTTCCTGGGCTACCGGTTGCATCCCGGCGACAGTCTCCTGGTGACCGCGATGCTGCACAATCCGACGCCGAGAGCGTATCAGGGCGTCCGGCTGCGCGTGCGGCTCGAGCTGAGCCGGGCAGCGCCCTGGCTCCGGCCACTCGCCATCCAGCCGCTGTATCTGGACGTGATGCCGCCGGCGGGGCGAGCACTCCTTCGACTTGCCACCCGGCCACTCGGTCAAGAGCTGGGAAGGACGGCCCGCGGTGGCGGCCCGGCTGCTCGCGGCTGGCAGCCATCTGCACCAGTACGGAACGGCACTGCGTTTGGAGGACGTCTCGACCGGAAAGGTGATCTGGGAGGCACGGCCCGACCTCGGTGCTCAGGGCGAGGTCCTGAGCATGCCGCGCCGGTACTTCCTGCCGTTCGGTGTCCTTCTGACCCCGGATCACGTCTATCGTCTTACGGCCGAATACGACAATCCCACCGGGAACGTGCTCGTGGACGGAGGCATGGGCGCGCTCGGGGGGATCGTGCTGCCTGCGGCTGGAAGCGTCTGGCCAGGCGTTGCGCGTGGTGACTCGGTGTACCGGCACGATGTCTGGGTGACCACGGGCCAAGGGTCCGGACACCACCGACACGGGCACCATCGGGCGGCCGAAGATCACCCCTGAAGGATGGGATGTCAGCCATCCAGGCCGCGTTTACTCGGCCCTACCGGCCGCCGGGCACCGCCGATGCCGAGTCGGCCGCGGTGACGAAGTCGCCGCCGAGGGCCAGGTGGAGGTTGATCCGCTGCACGATGCGATCGGTGCGGACCCCGAGCAGGGTCGCTTCGGCGCCGTAGAGCCGCATCCGCTGCTGCAACACGCCGAGCAGATCCGATTTGCCGACCTGGTAGCGCGTCTGGGTCACGGCCACGGCGCGAGACTGGTGCTCAACTACCTCGCTCAGCACCCCTTGGCGCTCACGGAGCACTTGCTCGGCGGCCAGCGCGTCCTCCACGTCGCGGAACGCCGCGAGCACCGCCACCCCGTACATCCCCACCGCCTGCCGCTGCTCCGCGGTGCGGATGTCCACCTGCGCCTGCAGCTCCCCGCCGCGGTAGATTGGCGCCAAAAGTGACACGCCGAGCGAAGTTACCGGGTTGTCGAAATCCGACTGCAGCTCGAGCACCTCGCTGCTGATCGCCCCGAATGAGCCGGTGAGCTTGATCGCCGGCAGCTTGGCGGCGACCGCCTGGCGCGTGGCGTAGAACGAGCTGTTCACCCGTTGGCTCGCGGCGACCAGGTCCGGCCGCCGCGCGATAAGGCTTGCCGGAAGTCCCGCGGGAACGTCGGGTATCACCTGGGGGAGGCTCTCCGGAACCACCAGCGTACCGGCGGGATACCGTCCCAGGAGGACCTCGAGTGCCCGCACCGCCTCGCCCTGGCTCTGGGTGAGCTGCAATTCCCGGTCGCGGTAGGTTCCCACGTCCGCATTGGCGAGCGCCACGTCCTCGTCGTTGGCGGTGCCAACATTCCGCTCCACGCCGACTAGCTCGAGGAGCTCGCCGCTGGCCCCGGCCATCGCGGCGGTGAGCCGGGCCTGCATGCGCAACTCGGCGGCCAGATACCAGCTCTTCGCCACCAGCCCCGCGAGCGACTGCCGGGCGTAGACGAGGTCCGCGCTGGCCGCATCCTGTCCTGCGCGGGCCGCCGCACGACCGTAGCGCACGCGACCCCATAGGTCCGCCTCCCATTCCGCCCGGACCAAAACCGCGTTGAGACCCGAAGCGTCGCCCCCGAGCCCGATGCCGCCGTGCCCCACGACGTCCACCGAGGGATAGAGCCCGGAGCTGGCCAGCTTGAGGTGCCCCCCGGCCGCCTCGACCCGCGCCGCCGCCACCTGCAGATCGGCATTCTGCACCAGGGCCTCTGCCACGAGAGCGAGCAACGCCGTGTCGCCCAGCGTGGCGAGCCAGCCCTGCACCACCGGCGTCGTATCCACCGGTGCCGCTCTCCATTCCGGAGGAAACTGCACCGTCGGCAGCGCCACCTCGGCCACCTCACTGTTCGAGGGCGGCTGTTTCAAGACGCATCCGACGAGCATGCCGGCGGCGGAAAGGAGAAGGAGGGCAGGCCGGAAGCGAGCCGGGCGGCGCACCACTTCCATAGGCTAGTGAAGCTTGAGGATGAGGTAGTCGAGCTTTGCGCTGACCCGGACGATCACCTTGCGAATGAGGTGGATCGGCACCATGTGCTCGGTGTAGATGGCGCCCTGGCCGCGCGCGCCTGCCGCCAGGAATACCGTGGAATCCTCCAGCTCCAGCTGGACTGCGAAACGCCCCGGAGGGAGGTATTCCTGCGAGGGCCCCGCCCCCGGCAGGTCACCGGAGACCGCCAACTGCCCCTGGCCCTGAGCCCAGATAATCCAGAGAACCTTGGCCTTGATGAGCTTCCCGGGGAGTGTGTTCACGGAGATCTCGGCCTCATTGCCGGGCTCCACCCTGCTCAGTTCGTTCTGGTCGAACAGCGCATAAACCTGCTGCTGCTTCTCAACAAAGGTCATCACCGGCTTGAAGGGCAGCTGCACCGCCATCGTGCCGGGGCGGACCTGCACGTTGATGGCCCAGCCGTCCGCGGGCGCGAGCACTGTCGTCTGGCTCAACTCCCACCGGGCCTGCGCCAGCTTGGACCGGGTCTCGGCGATCTCGGCCTGGGAGCCGCCTGACCGGGTCCCCAGCCGCGTCCGCACCTTGGCCTCATCGGCGTTCGCCGCGGCGATCTTCGCCTTCATTTCCTCGACGTCGGCCTGCTCCGCCTCCAGGTCGAAGCGGTTTCCCGCGCCCGCCTCGACCAGCTCCTGATGCTGCTTCACGCGCCGCTCCGACAGCGACAGCTGGGCCTGCAGAGACGCGGTACTCCCCCGGGCGGCGGCCAGCTCCTCCCGGGCCTGGGCGATCTGACCTTCGGTGCCGGCGAGCTGGGCCTCGAGCTGCTGAACCTTGAGGACATAGGGCACGGAGTCGAGGCGCAACAGCACCTCACCCCGCCTCACGAACTGATTGTTCTGCACCGGCACTTCCACGACCTGCCCGGTCACCTGGGGCACGATCGGGACGACGTAGTTGATGACCCGGACGTCGTGCGAGCTGGGCGCGACCACGTTCAGGAGCAGGATGGTGATAGTCAGACCCACGATGGGGATCGTGACGACGATCACCTGGGTCACGAACGTCCAGGGCAGGAGCTTGAACTTGAAGAAGATCAGCCAGACGAAAAACGCGTAGATCGCGAGGAGGAGTATTTCCATGCCGCCCCCTCAGGCGAGCCGACCGCTGCGCGCGGTGGCCTCGAGTTCGGCGAGCCGCCGGCGCAAGCGCTGGATCTCGGCCTCGGCGGCGAGTCCAGGGGCTCCGGCCTCGGCGTCAGGAGCGTCGGACTCGCCGGGTCCGTGGAGGGCCACGCGGTCCTTCCCGTAGGCGAGCTTGTACATGACCGGCTTGGAGTAGGCCCAGACCCACGCCAAGGGCCAGAGGATCCCACCGAAAAAAAGCGACAGCAGGCAGACGGTCTTGATCGCGTCGAGCTGCGGATGCTCCCGGTTCTCGGCGACCTTCTCCGGGAGGATGTGCACCGCCAGGAAGATGCCAATGCCGATCACCGGGGCGATGACAAGTACCACCCATACCAGGACGTCGGCGACCTTGTCCTCGAAGTGGCCTCCCATTGCCAGCGCGGGCTGGGGGAGCAGAACGAGTGCGGCCGTCATGGCCGTGCGCGCAGGCACGAGAAAAAGTCCGCTCACTCATGGGCAGCGATGGTCAACCTGAAAGAGGATGGATCAGCCTGAAACGCTTGTCACCGGCCGGCAGGGTACAGAATACCAAAGACAAGCTGCGGCGAGCACCAAGCACCCGCCAATAGACCTTGGTACAGGTCGAGCTTGGGTGCCGACGGCGGCACGTCAGCTGCCGAGGGGAGAGAGCAGCCCGAGGTAGCGGAGCGCGACCAGCATGATCTGTATGGCCAGCGCGACCTGCATGACACCCAGCACGGCGCCAAGGATGTGAAGCAACCAGCCGACCGTCCGCAGGATGGTGTGATCGAACAGCATGGCGAGCAGGTCGAGGACCAGGACGCCCGCGAGCACGCCGAGGATCACGGCCGTACGTCCGGCGTCCGTGCTCGCTGCCAGCAAGGCGATGACGATGGCGATCCCGTACGGCGTCACAATCCCGGGAAATGCGATGAGAAACGGCGACGGCGCCGCCTGTGGCGCGGCCGGCTCGGCCGGCGACGGCCCGTATCCCTCGAGGACGAGGCGAAGCGCCACCAGGAGCAGCACCAGTCCCGCCGCCAGCAGCACCACCTCCGTCGGGACATGCCAGGCTAGCCAGCAGCTTCATACCCAGGAGGCCGCCGGCGAACACCGCGACGGCCGCGATGGCAATCGCCCGCAAGGCGAGCCGTCGCAGGCTCGCCTTGTCCAGGCCCCGGGTGTACTTGGCGAACGGAGCCAGCAGCTTGAGGGGGCCGAGCGTGACGAAGAACAGGGTGAAGATCTCGCCGGGACCCAGGAGATACCCGATCGGCGGAGTGGGGGGCGCCTGGGTGGATCCCAGGAGCGCGCTCAGGAGTTCCAGGGACATCGTTTCGGCCTCCGCAGTCAGGGGCGGGACTAAAGCACCAGCTTCGCGGCCATGTTGAGCAGCTCTTTCAACGGAAGGATCGCGAGCACGATCGGCAGGAACGGGAGCAAGGTCGCGACCACGAGCGGGATGAGAATCCGCACGCTGAACGGCACCAGCCGCATCGCCCCGACGTTCGCGGCCACCTGGTAGAGGTCGGTGGTCGCGGAGAAATCCGGCGCCGACAGCACCTCGTCACCCAGCGCGCCGTGCCGATCCAGCCACCGCCGCTCGAACTGCCGTCCCACCGCGCCGGCCAGCTCCCCGTAGGCGAAAATCCCGCGGACCCGGGCCCGGCGCAGAGCCGGGACAAAGGCGAGGAGCGGCCCGGCGAAGAGCACCAGCATGGCGACCACCAACGCCGCGACAAGGAGCTTGAACTCTTGCACCGGCCGGCGGTCGACGAGGACCGCTTCGGCCACGCCTCCCGCGACCGCCGCGCCGAGCCCGAAGGCGACCGGCGCGAAGCCGCGGAGCGAGGTAGCGACGAAGCTCAGTCCGCCGGCGAGGTCGGGATGCGAGGGGAGCAGCCGGAGGTCGAGGCGCGACAGTTTCCAAAGAAGCCGCGCCCAGAGCAGGACCCGCCAGAGCCACATCGCGATCAGGATCTGATACAAGGGCTGGCTCACCAGAACCAGCCACCAGCCGGCGAGCGAAAAGGCGCGGGTGCCGTCCCTGATCGGCGCGACCCAGGTGGACACCCCGGACGGGTAGAGAGTCTCGCTGGTGGCCAGGGCCCCGATGTAGGCGACCATCAGGAGAGCAAACTCGATTTCGGGCTTGGCCAGGAGCGCTCGCGTGGAGGCGAGGATCGCGTCGTAGCGCGGCCGCTCGGCGTCGGCAACAAGCCCGGAGTCGACGAACTGGTGCACGATTCTGCCCAGCTGTGGGAGGCAGATCGCCTCCGCCAGCACGAAGGTCGGGATCGCGACCAGATAGCGAACGTAGGCCGAGATGTCGAGCAGCTGCGACTCCCGCCGATCGCCGCTCAGGGCGAGCCCCTGCGTGGCCGCGAGGACCGCGAGCGGCACCCACGCGATCGCCGCCAATGTCAAAGCCCGGTGCCTGAGCCACTGACGCTCCGGCCGGGGCAGGTGAAGCGCCCGCGGCACGCGGGAGTACGGGCCGTCATCGAACGGATGCGCGTCGGAGGCAGTCACGGGAACAAATCTCCTTCCCCCACACCTGCCGCACGAGTGAACTTTGGTGCAGTGCGGGCATTCCAGGCGCTTCGTCGCCTCGCGCGTACCGCTGGGGAGGGAAGTCGCCGCGTTGGAAGCGCACGGCTGACGCGATTCAATCGACCCGGCACACATCCCGAATCCGAACGTCGCGAATCGGATCTCCTTCCGTTCCAGATTGCGCTCGAGCAGTCCAAGGGCCGGCCTCCTGTACCAAGGTCCAGTGGCCGGTGAATCGCATTCTGATGTAGCTCCAAGGTCCGATCTCACCAGGGGAAATGATGCCGGCCCATGGATTCGTCGCTGATCTCAGGCGGATGGGGCGCCGCGGCCGTGGCCTACCTAGTTGTCCTGCTCGGATTCCTGCTGCGCCCGCTGGCCAAGCATGCCGCGGGGCGCTTCACCACCCTGGCGCTGGTGGCGATCCTGAGTCAGGGTTGCGGGGCAGCAAAACAGCCGGCCATCACCGAGACGCCGACCGGTACCGAGCTGCCGGGGAAGTTCGTGTGGCACGACCTCCTCACCAGCGACCCGGCCGCCGCCCAGCGGTTCTACTCCGGGTTGTTCGGATGGGAGTTCCGACAGAGCGATTCAGGGGACTACACCGTGGTGACCCAGGCCGGCCTGCCGATCGGGGGCATCCTCGACAGCCGCGGAAGGGAAGTCGGAGCGGGTTCCCGCTCAGTGGCTCGGCTCGCTTTCGGTGCCCGACGTGGACTCCGCCGTGGGCGTGGTCAAGGCCGGGGGCGGCAAGCTCCATTGGGGCCCGAAGACCCTGGGCCCGCGGGGCAAGGTGGCGCTGGTCGCGGACGCCCAGAACGCGCCGTTCGTCGTCATGCGGGCGGCGCAAGGCGATCCCCCCGACGCCACGCCGGCAGTGAACGGCTGGCTCTGGAACGAGCTGTGGACCCCGGACCCGGAAGCCGCCACCCGATTCTATGAGAAACTGGCGAGCTACCAGGTGAAGGCCAACGACGACGACGATCGAGTCTACTACGTGCTCGAAGCGGGCGGCCAACCTCGCGCCGGCGTGACCCGGCTGAATGCCACCGAGGTGAAGCCCAACTGGCTCCCCTACGTACGGGTGGCGGACGTGGAGGCCACCGCCGGCCAGGTCGAGACCCTGGGCGGCCGGGTGCTGATCGCTCCGACGCCGAAGATTCGCGACGGCCGGGTGGCGCTCATTCAAGATCCCACCGGTGCCGCGGTCGCCATCCAGGAATGGGAGCCCAAGCCATGAAATCATTCAAACGTGCTGCCGCGGTGGGTATCCTCCTCGCGGCGCTGGCCCTGTTCGGGGCGTCCGCCTGCGCCAACACCACGGTCGGCGTCGGATGGAGCGCGCCGATCGGATATCCCTATGGGTGGGGTGTCTCGCCGACGATCGGTGTCGGGGTGTACGGCCGGCCCTTCTGATCGCGCATTCCGACTGGGGAGGGTCGTCTTCGCGTTCTTCAGGGCCGCAAATGCCTACCAGGTAAGCTGATAGCCGATGGTGAAGCCGCCCGGGGCAACCCCGAGCCAACAGGCCCTCCTTCCGCACGGCCGATCCACGCGTATACTAAGGTCCACTGGTCGGCATCGCCCCCGACCGACAAGCTACTTCACAAATTCTCGTCACCCAGGAGCCCCCTATGCACCGGCATCTCCCGGCCGCCTCGGCCGTGGCACTCGCAGCCACATTCCTCTTTGCCTGTTCGAAGTCGGAGCCGGAAGAAGTGACTCCGCAGACCCCTTCGGTCAGCACCGAAGCGGCGCAAGACACCATGCAGACCGGCGCGGCGGCGGCACAGGACACCATGCAGGCCGGCGCGGCGGCAGTCGGTGACTCGGCGGCGGCAGTCGGTGACTCGGCGGCGGCAGTCGGTGATTCGGCGGCGGCTACCATCGATACGATGGCGGCCCCCGCGGCCCCCTCGATGGACTCGGCAGGACCGCTGTCGGGGATTCGCTCGCGAAGTAGCACAAGCTCGACTGCAGCACCGGCGTCATTCACCCTCCGAACTCCACCGAGTTCGGGGGGTGTGTGTTTATACCAAGGTGCAATAGCGCCAGACCGTACGGACCTCAATCCTGCATCATCAGTGCAACTAGGCCGGGGATCCCGGCCACCGATTTTCCGCACCGACCCGAAGACGCGTGATCCCAGCATGTTGGCTTCCGCTGTAACTCCCGTCCGTCGCGCTTCCTACGACCCTGTACCGCTCACCGTGATCGGCGGGTACCTGGGCGCCGGCAAGACCACGCTCATCAACCACCTGCTGCGGAACTGCGGCAAGCGGAGCCTGGCGGTCGTCATCAACGACTTCGGCAGCGTGGACCTTGACGCCACCCTGATCTCCCGCCGCCGGGCCCAGATCATCAGCCTGAATCGCGGATGCATCTGCTGTGCGCGGCAGACCGAGTTCGTGATGACGCTCGCCCGCCTTCGGAGCCGGGTCGCGCCGCTCGACCATGTGCTGGTCGAGGCGAGCGGCATCTCCGATCCGGCGCGGATCGCCGAGTACGCCGACCTGCACGGCCTCAGGCTCGAAGCCATCATTGCGGTGGCCGATGCCGAGGCGGTGCGCGCCCACGCGGCAAGCAACCTCAATGGCATGCGGGTGCGTGAGCAGCTGACCGCGGCCGACATGCTCGTGTTCAACAAGGTCGACCTGGTGACCGGGCGCGAGAAGCAGTCGGTGCGGGATTGGCTTGCGGAGGTCGCGCCCGCCGCGCGGGTCGTCGAGGCTACCTACGGTCGGATCCCGCCGTCGCTGGTGCTGGGTTGGACCGGAGGGCGGTCGGCCGCGCTCAACCGGGTCCGCGATCTGGAGCCGACTCGGTTCTCCGGCAGTGGCCTGGAAGTAGACCGGGAGTACAGCTCGTGGAGCTGGTCGCGCGACGATGCGCTGGATGCCGGGGCCTTTCGCTGGTGGGTCGCGTCGCTCCCGCAGGCGCTGCTCCGCGGGAAGGGCGTGCTCCACTTCGGCGGGGATCCGGATCATCGCTATGTCTTTCATCTCGCCGGCCGGCGCTGGACGCTGGAGCCCGACCACGGCTGGCGGGGAGAGCCCGCGCGCAGCCGGGTGGTGCTCATCGGTCCGTATGGAAGCTTCGACCCCGCGCTGCTGGACATGACGATCGCCCAGTGCGCTCTCGGACGACCCTCTCCGACGTCCTCGGCCTCCGCTTGACGGGCTCCACTCGGGTGCCTTGACCGCCTCGGGCGTCCCGCGCATCCGTGCGGTCCTGGTTCACCTGTACACCGCCTTCGGCGTGCTGCTCGCCTTCCTCGCGACAGCCGAGATCTGTTCCGCCTCGCCCGATCCTCGTGTGGTGTTCGTGCTCCTCGCGGGCGCGGTCCTGATCGATGCCACCGACGGGACCCTGGCGCGCCGCTGGGAAGTAAAGCGATGGCTGCCGACGATCGATGGTCGCACCATCGACGACATCGTGGACTACCTCACGTACACCTTCGTCCCTCTCCTCCTGGTCTGGCGGATGGGATGGGTCCCGGAGCCGGGCCTGGTGTGGGTCGCTCCGGCGCTCCTCGCCTCGCTCTTCGGCTTCGCCAACACCGGCGCCAAGGACGAGAGCGGCGGGTTCTTCCTGGGATTTCCCTCGTACTGGAACGTCGTGGCATTCTACGCCGGGCTGGTCTACCGGTACTACGGGCCATGGGTCAACGCCATGGCCTTCCTGTTCCTGGCCCTTCTCACCGTGCTCCCCGTACGCTTCCTCTATCCCAACCTCGCGCCGAGTCCCTGGCGGGTTCCGTTGATCGCCGGCGCCCTGGTCTGGCTGGCAGTCATGCTGATGATCCTGGCCGACTATGGCAACGCGCCCGCCTGGGCCGCCTGGTCGTCTTTCCTCTACCCCCTCTTCTACTTCTGGCTGTCCCTCCGCTTGAGCCGCCCCTCGACTGTCCGGTAGTCGCCACCCAGGGCGCAAACCCAGAACGGAAGACCGAGTGATCATCCGCCGACGGGGTGAGCGATGTACGACGTGATCGTGAGCGGGGCGCGCTGCGCCGGAGCACCCACCGCAATGCTGCTGGCCCGCAAGGGCTACAAGGTCCTGCTGGTCGATCGGGCTGGCTTCCCCAGCGACATTCCCCACGGGCACTTCATTCACCGGCAGGGTCCCCAACGACTCGCGCGCTGGGGCCTCCTCGATCGGATCACGAAGACGGGATGTCCGCCGATCACCGCAATCGCCACGGACTACGGGGATGGTCTGCTCACCGGTCAGGAGCTTTCGGTGGACGGCGTCCCGATCGGCTGTGCCCCTCGCCGGTGGGCGCTCGACACCGTGCTGGCGGAGGCCGCGGTCGAAGCGGGCGCCGAGCTGCGGGTGGGATACTCGGTCCAGGCGTATGTCGGGGATGGAGAGCGGATCACGGGTATCACGGGGCGAGCGGTCGGCGGGTTCGCCTCGTGCACGGATCTGGCCAGGGTGACGGTCGGAGCCGACGGGCGCAACTCGAAGCTCGCCGCGACCGTCCGCGCGAAGGCCTACGAGACTTCACCGGCCCTGACCTGCTGGTATTTCTCCTACTGGAGCGGCGTCCCGACGACGGGGCTCGAGCTCCATCTTCGTGGCGACTCGGTCATGTTCGTGTTCCCCACGAACGATGGCCTCACCGCCGTGTTCGTCGCGTGGGCCGCACATCACTTTCCGCTGGTACGTCAGGACGTGGAAGCCCACTTCATGAGCGTGGTGGACCGGGTGCCGGACCTGTCGGGGCGGGTGCGGGCCGGCCGCCGCGAGGAGCGGTTCTTCGGCGCATCGGACCTTCCCAACTTCCTGCGGGAGCCGTACGGGCCAGGGTGGGCGCTGGTGGGCGATGCCGGCTGCCACAAGGACCCGTTTCTCGCGCTCGGCATCTGTGATGCCCTGCGGGATGCCGAGCTCCTGGCGGAGGCGCTCGACGACGGACTCTCGGGCCGCCGGCCGCTGAATCTGGCGCTTGCGGACTATGAGCGCCGACGCAACGAGGCGACGACCGCGGACTACCAGCTGAATCTGCACCTGGCTCGGTTCCGCCCCCTGCCACCAGAAGCGCTCCTCGTCCGCGCCGCGGTACGAGGCGATCCGGAGGCAACCGCACAGTACTACCTGATGAACCAGGGGTTCCTGACGCGCGAGCGTTTCATGGGGTCGGAGAAGATTCAGCGGCTGGTCGCACAGGCGTCATCCAGCGCCGCGTGAGGGCCCAGCGACCTCAGCGCACTCCCCGAAGCAGCGGCACGAAGCGCACCGGTACGAGATAGCGTGTGGACACCCGCCCCGCGGTATCCTTCTCGAGCAGAACGAGGCGCTGATCCGTGTAAGGGTCGCCCACGGGCATCACCAGGCGCCCTCCGCGCGCGAGCTGCTCGATGAGCGCCGGCGGCACCGCGTCCGCTCCGGCCGTCACCACGATGGCATCGAACGGCGCCTCCTCCCGCCATCCCGCGTACCCGTCCCCGTGGCGAACGGCGACATCCTGGTAGCCCAGCCGCCGGAGCCGCTCGCGGGCCTCGTTCGCGAGCGTCTCGAAGATCTCGATGGTCCATACCCGGCAGCCGGCGGCAGCGAGCACCGCGGCCTGATAGCCCGAGCCGGTGCCGACCTCCAGCACCCGGTCACCCTTCGCCGGCCGCACCAGCTCGGTCATCAGCGCCACGATGTACGGTTGGGAGATGGTCTGGTCGCGACCGATCGGAAGCGGGCTGTCTTCGTAGGCCAGACGGCGAACCTGCGCCGGCACGAACTCGTGCCGTGGCACCCGCCGCATCGCGGCGAGCGTGGCGGAATCGCGGACGCCGCGGGCGGCGACCTGCTCCTGGACCATGCGCTCGCGCAGCGCGCCCCACTCCTCCTCCCGGTCCTGCTGCGCCGCTGCCGGCACCGCCGAGGGCGAAGGCCAGGAACAGCGCCGCCATCGCGTGTCGGACCGGGAGATCTGTTGGACGATCGCGGGAGAGCCTGAAGTCGGTGGCGATACGTCGCACTCGCTCGTGGGATGCCCGAACTTAGGCGGCGAGAGCAGGAGGGGCCAGCGGGGTGCAGCCGAAAATTGCCTGCTGAGCTTTACCGGAACGTCCCCGGGCTCACTTCGTACACCACGTGATAGGTTCCCACCTCGTCCTCCGGGGCCCAGAAGCCGAGCTGCTCGGTCCAGCGCGAGGTCTGGAGGCGGCGGCCGCGGAGGGTGATGAAGCCACCGGCGCGGGTGGTGACCACGCCGAGCTTTCTGAGATCGGCGAGGCCGCGGAGGACCGTGTCACCGCGCTCGCTCACGAGCCGGCGCGCGACAACGGGGCCAATCCCCGGCACCCGCAGCAGCTCTTCATAGCTGGCCGTGGTGACCTCCACCGGAAAACGCTCGGGATTGGCGAGGGCCCAGGCGCTCTTGGGATCGAGGCCGAGCGGCAGGTTGCCACCGGGCTCAAAGACGACTTCGTCCGGCGAGAAGCCGTAGCTCCCCAGCAGGTAGGTGGCCTGATACAGCCGGTGCTCGCGGAGCGCCGGAGTGGCGGGAACGTTTTCCATGGGTGTGTTCCTGATCGGCCGGAACGCGCTGAAGTGCGCGTGGTGCACTCCTCCGCCCGCCTGCAGCTCGGCTACCGTGTCGAGCAGCTTCCGGTCGCTGTCGGGCGTGGCCCCGACGACGAACTGCATCGTCATCCCCGAGGCACCACCGGGATGCAGCGGATCCTTCGGCTTTCCGGCGGCCTGCTCCTGGCGCTCTTCCAGGACCAGCTTCCGAACCTGCTGAAAGGCGTTCAGTGTGGTGGAGAAGCTCTTGTCCGGTGCGATCTGCGCGAGACTCGCGCCGCAGGCGGCCTCGAAGTTGAGTGACACCCGGCTCGCGAGCGAGGTGAGTCGCTCGATCTGAGCCTGATCGCCACCGGGCACGAGCTTCACATGGATGTACCCGCCGAACCGGTGCCGCTCCCGCAGGAGCTCGAGTGCCTTGATCAGCTCGTCCATCACGTGCAGCGGCCGGCCCGGAATGCCCGTGGTGATGAAGAGCCCCTGGCACCACCCTCGGCGATGGGCCCCGAGGAAGATGCGCACCAACTCCTCCGGCTTGAGCAGCGTGCGCGGCATGGAGCGATCCCGCCGCATCGGGCAGTAGTGACAATTGAAAGTGCACGCATTGGTCATCAGGATGCGAAGCAGCGACATCCGCATGCCGGGCAGGGGGCGGAGATAACGGATGTTGAGCGGGCGGAGGGCGCCGACCTCTCGCGTGTGACGCAGCCGGGGCGGAAGACCTTCCCGGTCGTCCGTGGCGAGCGACATCAATTCGTTGAGCTTTCGCTCCAGCTCCATGTCCGCCATGGCCCGCTCTCGGCGCAGTTCCAGTAAAAAGGGCTCAGATCACACGATACCCGAACAAATGCCGAAAGTCAATCACCGGCCAACCCCCTTGACCCTCCCTGTCCGGGGCGAGACCGTGAAATCAGCCCCCTGAAATCCGAGGTCCCCATGTCGCTCGCACGCGCTGCATTCGCCTTCGCCGTCAGCGCAGCGGTCAATTCGGCTCCGGCGATCCTCGCCCAGGAGCCGCACGCCCATCCGCACGATACCGGTCAGCTCGGCCGAGTGACGTTTTCGGTCTCCTGCACCCCGGAGGCGGCGAAGCGCTTCGAGCACGCGATGGCCGTGCTCCACTCCTTCTGGTGGGAGGAAGGCGACCGCGCCTTCAGCGCCGTGCTGCAGGCCGACAGCACCTGCGCCATGGCCTATTGGGGTCTCGCCGTCAACGCGTGGGGAAATCCCTTCGCGGGCGGGCCCGTCGGTGTCAACCTGACCCGGGGCAGCGAGGCGGCCGCCCGGGCCGCGGCCATGCCGGCCCGCACGCCCAGGGAGAAGGGGTTCATCGCCGCGTCCACCGCGCTCTATCGAGACGCGGCGAACACGCCCAACGCAGCGCGGCTTCAGGCCTATGCCGATACCATGGCGAGGCTCTACCGGGACCAGCCGAACGACGACGAGGTCGCCATCTATCACGCGCTCGCCCTGATCGCGACTGCCCCGCGAACCGACACCACCTTCGCGCAGCAGCGGCGCGCCGCGGCGATCCTCAACCCGCTGTTCGCCCGCCACCCGGACCATCCCGGCCTCGCGCACTACATCATCCACGCGACCGACTCGCCCCAGCTCGCCTCGCTCGGTCTCGACGCTGCACGCCGGTATGCCAGAATCGCCCCGGCGGCGCCTCATGCGCAGCACATGCCCTCGCACATCTTCGTCCGGCTGGGGCTGTGGGATGAGGCGGTCGCTTCGAACTGGGCGTCGTATCGCGCCGGCAGCGACTACGCGAAGGCCGTCGGCGCTCCGGAAGTGCCGCCCGAGGCGCTGCACGCGCTCGACTATGCGGTGTACGGCTATCTCCAGCGGGGCGAAGACTCGGCCGCGGATTCGGCCATCAGGGTCGCGCGCACCCTGCACGTGCGCCGCACCGAGGGCTCGCTGGTGCGGGAGTACAACGGCACGGCGATGCTCGCGCGCATCCCATTGGAGAAAGGCGATTGGAGCTCGGCTGCCGCGCTGGCGCTGCCGGAGAAGGGCATGGGCGTCGCGCCGGCGCTCACCCGGTTCGCTCGTGCGGTCGGAGCCTCCCGGAGCGGTCATCCGGACGCCGCTCGCGCCGAGCTCGTGGCGCTCGACAGCATCGCGGGGGAGCTGGCCGGCCGGAAGGAGACCTACTGGGTGAGAGTCGTGAAGATCAAGCGCGACGCCGCGGACGCCTGGCGCCTGTTCGCTTCGGGTGACACCGCCCGTGGACTGGCGCTGGCGCGTGCGGCCGCCGACACCGAGGAGGTCACCGACAAGCACCCCGTGACACCCGGCGAGCTGCTGCCGGCACGGGAGCTCGAGGCCGACATGCTGCTGGCCGCGGGCCGGCCGGCGGAGGCCCGCAAGGCGTATCTGGCGACGCTCAGGCGCGAGCCCGGCCGGGCCCGCAGCGTGTTCGGGGCGGCGCGGGCGGCCCAGCTCGCCGGCGACACCGAAGCGGCGCAGGCCGGATATCGCGCTTACCTGGAGCTCATGCGGAACGGAGACGGAGAGCGCGCCGAGTTGGCCATGGCGAAGACAGCGCTCCGCTAACGCCCGCCTCGGTCGGGCGGAGCCCCGTCGAGCCGCTGTGAGGCGATGGCGATCATGCGGTCCAGATCGGGACGAGGCAGCCAGCGGCCACCCATCGCCACGCCTTCGATCCGGGCCGTGTTCCGGATGTCCTCCAGCGGGTTTCCGCTGATGAGGACCAGGTCCGCGCGTTTCCCCACCTCGATCGTTCCCCACTCATTCGAGGCCTGAAGGAATTCCGCCGGGTTCCGCGTCGCGGTGACCAGCGCCTGGTAGGGGGTCAGCCCGGCCTCGACGAAGTGCTCGAGCTCCCGGTGCAGGGTCCAGCCGTAGGCCATCAGCCACTCGGGCGTGTCGGATCCCGCGAGCAGCTTGCCGCCGCTCTCGGCGATGAGCCTGGTGATGCGATTCCGGGTCTCGATGTAGCGCTTCCGTCTCGTCTCGGTCGCCGCGGTCTTCCAGTACTTCGTCCGCGCCCCCAGGTAGAGCGCGCGGATCTTGGGCGGGATCATCGCCCAGTCCGGGCGGCTCTGCATCGCCTCGTCGGTCTCGCCCTTGGCGAAAGCCGTATTGAAAATGGCGAGGGTCGGGGTGGACCAGACGCCGGCCTTCGCGGTCGCCTCGGCAATCTCCTTCACCTTGGCGTCGTCCACGTAATCCAGGCTCTGCCAGTACTCGGGCTTGAAGATCCCGTAGTTGGAGACCGAGGTCTTCATCGGCGCGGAGTCGGCGAGCACGGTCTCGAGATAGTTGTCGAGATGCTCGATCTGCTGCTGCGCCTCGAGTGCGCGCCGGACACCGACTCTCGGGTCCACGTGGCCGATGATCCGGATCCCGCTTCGCTTCCCCTCGTCCACGATCGCGTCATAGACCGCCGGTGAGATCTCGGTCGTCAGCTTGATGAAGTCGTAGCCCGCCGCCCGCATCTCCCGCACCGCGGCGCGGGCGTCGTCGGGCTCGGTGACCACACGCGCATTGGTGCCTTCCTCCCCGGTGAACTGGGGGCTCGCCACCCAGAGCTGGGGCCCGACGATCCGGCCCTCGATCAACTCGCGGCGGAGCACCAGATGTTCCGGTGTACCGATCATGAGGCGCGCGGTAGTGACGCCGTTGGCGACCATCACGCCCAGCTCGTATGGCGCGACAGAATCGGGGGCCTCGTCGTCGGAGTAGAGATGGGTGTGCATGTCGGCGAGGCCGGGAATCAGGTAGCGGCCTTTCCCGTCTACCCGCCGGGCGTCCTTGGGCAGCTTGACGCTCCCGCTCGGTCCGACGGCGGCGATCCGTCCATCACGCACGAGGACCGTGCTGCCCGCGAGGAGCGTGTCCGACGTCATCGGAACGACGGTCACCTCGGTGATCGCGAAGGTGCCCTTGGCCAGGGCGGTGCGGGACGCCTGGGCGGCCGCCTGAGGCATCGTCTCCATGGGGAACGTCGCCATGACGGCGAGAGCGACCAGTCGGATCGGGAAATGCATGGAGCGGGGATCCAGGTTCGAGGTTGAAGCTCTACGGCTCCATCGCACCACGGTTTCAGCGCCTCCGAGCGGACAAGCTTTCTGCTCCTGGCGCGCCAGCGTAGGTTATGCGCATGATCTCTCTCCTTTCACTGCTCCTCGTATCGACGGTCACTCAAGCCACTGCTCCACTCGATTCCGTCGACCGCTACATCAGGGCCGAGCTGGCCCGCCAGCGGATTCCCGGTCTATCGGTCGCCGTGCTCCGGGGAGACAGCGTGCTCCTGGCCCGCGGCTACGGCTTTGCCAACGTCGAGCATGATGTGCCGGCCACCGACAGCACGATCTATCAATCCGGATCGGTCGGAAAGCAGTTCACCGCGGCCGCCGTGGTCATGCTCTCCGAGGAGGGCCGTCTCGGCCTGGACGACCCGATCAGCCGCTATCTGCCTCAAGGGGGAAAGGCCTGGCGGGGGATCACCGTTCGCCATCTCCTCACGCACACTTCCGGCATTCCGGACTACGTCGACAGCACCCTCGACCATCGCCGCGCGTATACCGAGGAGGACCTGGTCCGGCTGGCTTCGCGGTTCCCGCTTCAGTTCTCCCCTGGCGAGCGCTGGAGCTACAGCAACACCGGTTACCTCCTTCTCGGTGCCGTGATCCGAAAGGTGACCGGGCGTTTCTACGGCGACTTTCTGCGAGAACGGATCTTCGAGCCGACGGGAATGCGGACCGCGCGGATCATCAGCGAGTCAGAGATCGTCCGGCACCGAGCGGCGGGGTACGAGTTGGAGCACGGCAAGCTCCGGAACCAGTCCTGGGTATCTCCGGAGCTCAACACGACGGCCGACGGGTCGCTGTATCTCTCCGTGCGAGATCTCGCGGCCTGGGCGATCGCCTTGAACGACGGGCAGGTGCCGAGCCGTTCCGTGCTGGAGGCGAGCTGGACCCCGGTGCGACTCAACAGCGGGGGGACGTACCCCTACGGCTTCGGCTGGCGCCTCGGTGAGCAGCGAGGGTACCGCCAGATCGGGCACAGCGGAGCGTGGCAGGGGTTCCAGACCAGCATCCAGCGGTACCCCGACTTCGGGCTGACCGTCATCGTGCTCGCGAACCTCGCCGAGTCGGAGCCCGAGGCGATCTCCTTCGGCATCGCCGGGATCATCGAGCCGGCGCTCGGTGCTCCCCATCTGCTCGGCAAAGCCCTCGATGGCGAGTCGCCGCCGCAGCCGATTCCGGATCTGCTGCGCTCGATCGCCTCCGGCAAAGCGGCCCAGGTCACTCAGGGATACCGGGGATTCGCCTCCCGTGAGCTGCGCCACGAAGTCGGCGCGGAGCTGGATGGCCGAGACTCCTGGACCTTCCTCGGGTGCGATGCGACGGGTCAGCGGGAGATCTCCCGGCTGGGGACGGTGGTCGAGCGGATCTGCTATGCGAAGGGCGGGGCGGCGGGAGGGGATGGGGTCCTGGCGACGGTGCTGTACGACGACGCGTGGAAGGCGGCGGACGTGGAGCTCTATGAGTTCTGAAGGCGGTGCGCCGCGCCCCGACCTGGTTGCCGTCCCGTGAACTCCGCCTTTATATAGACCCCATGCCCCATCCTCTCGTCATCCTGAGCGTAGCGAAGGAGCCATGAGTTCAACCATCTCCCAGACGGCCGCGCCGGTCCGCATGCCGGCGTTCGACTACACCCCGCGGCCCTATCACGGCCCTTCCCGCGCCGAAGTCCTCGCCGCACGACGCGCGCACGCCAACCCGGCGGTCTTCACGCTATATCGCGAGCCGCTCATGATCGTCGAGGGGAAGATGCAGTACCTCTTCGACGAGACCGGCCGCCGCTACCTCGATCTCTTCGCGGGTATCGTGACCGTCTCCTGCGGCCACTCCCACCCTCACGTGGTCGCGCGGGTCAGGGAGCAGGTGGAGACGCTCCAGCACGCCACGACGATCTACCTGCATCCGAATATGCCGGCGCTGGCGGAGAAGCTGGCCTCGAAGATGCCGAAGGGCCTCGACGTCACCTATTTCGTCAACAGCGGCAGCGAGGCCAACGAACTCGCGGTCACGATGGCCCGGCTGTACACCGGCTCCGCCGACGTGATCGCGCTGCGGAACGGGTATCACGGCGGATCTCCCTCGGCCATGGGGCTCACCTCCCATCACACCTGGAAGTTTCCGGTGCTGCAGGGAACCAACGTCCATCATGCGCTCTCGCCCGATCCCTATCGCAATCCCTTCCAGGGGTCTCCGGACGAGATCGCCCGACAGAGCGCCGAGGACATTGGGGAGCTCATTCGCTATTCCACGCCCGGCCGGGTCGCCGCCTTCATCGCCGAGCCGATCCAGGGCGTGGGCGGCGTGACCCACGGGGCGCCGAACTACTTCCGCGAGGCGTACCGGATCGTCCGCGAGCACGGCGGCTTGTGCATCGCCGACGAGGTGCAGACCGGCTTCGGCCGCACCGGCGCGCACTATTGGGGGTTCGAAAACTTCGACGTCGTCCCCGACATCGTCACCATGGCCAAGGGATTCGGCAACGGCGTGCCGCTCGCGGCGGTCACCACCCGCCGGGAGATCGCGGAAAAGCTGGCGGACCGATTGCACTTCAACACCTTCGGCGGCAACCCGGTCTCGATGGCCGCGGGGCTTGCCGTCATGGAGGTGATCGAGAAGGAAGGTCTGCAGGAGAACGCGCGCGTGCTCGGCGGAAGACTGCGCGACGGCCTCCGCCTGCTCCAGAGCCGTCACCCGTTGATCGGCGACGTCCGCGGCATGGGCCTCATGCTCGGTGTGGAGCTCGTGACCGATCGGGCCACCCGGACCCCTGCCTCCGCGGAGACGCTCGAGGTGCTCGAGGCCGCCCGCGAGATGGGCGTGCTGATCGGGAAGGGAGGGCTCGCAGGCAATGTGCTCCGGATCAAGCCCCCCATGTGCATCACCGCGGAGGACGTGGACTTCGCGTTGGACGTGCTGGACCGCGCTCTGAGCCGCGCCACGAGAACGTAGTGCGCATCAACGGCACGCCGCGGCGTCGGTCGCGGCGAGCAGAATGACCAGACGGTCCACCCGTATCTCCAGTTGGATCGGACCCCTGGTCATCGGCCTCTCAGGTTGCTCCGCCTCCCGCCGGGCCGATGTGATTTACCTGCCCTCGTCCGCCAATGTCGTCCAGCAAATGCTTTCGCTCGCCCGGGTGGGGGAAGGCGACGTGGTGTTCGACCTGGGGTGCGGGGACGGCAGGATCGTGATCGCGGCGGTTCGCGACCACGGCGCGCGAGGGGTCTGCAACGACATCGATCCGGCCCGGATCGCCGAAAGCCGCCGCAATGCGGAAGCGGCCGGGGTCCTGGACCGGATCGCTCTGGATCAGGGTGATCTCTTCGAGCTCGACCTTCGCGAGGCGACGGTCGTCGCCCTCTACCTCTCACCGGCGCTGAACGTCCGCCTGCGGCCCAAGCTGTTCCGGGAGCTGCGTCCCGGCGCTCGGATCGTGTCGCACAATTTCGACATGGGCGAGTGGCGCCCGGACAGCACCGTGAGTATCGCCTGGCCGACCGGTGGCACCTCGGCGGTGCATCTCTGGATCCTGCCGGCCGACGTGATGGGGACTTGGGAACTGGCGTTCGCCGGGCCGGAAGGAGGTCGCGTATACCGGGTGCGACTGGAGCAGCAGTTCCAGCGGCTGACCGGAGACGCTTCCCGCGACGGTCATTCGATCGAGCTGACCGCAGGGCAGGTGATGGGCGACAGCGTGTCGTTCGCCATGGCCGACACCCTTGGGGGAGCGAAGGCGTTGCTCCACTTCCGCGGCCGGGTCGCCGCCGGCGCCATCGAAGGGAGCGTGGCGCTCGAGGGCGGTGGGCCCACGAGCAGCTGGCGGGCCGCCCGGCCCTACTGAGTACCGGTCGCCGAGTCCGCGAGCTCGGGGCGGGGCCCCCGCTGCACACGGTTGGCGGTCCACGCTCCGGCCTTGCGCTCGCCACCGCTCACCCGTCCGGTCATTTTTTCTTCCTGGACCGTCCCGCCGAATCGCAGCTGATTGGCGCCATCACGAAGCGTAAATCCCAGGCTGTCGCCTTTGATCCAGGCGTCCTCCACGGTGATCGCCCGCGCGTCGTTGCCCTCGGCGGTGCCCTTCACCTGCTGATACTGCTGCTCCAGTCGCACCGTGTAGCCGCCACCCGGCGCACCGCTCACCTTCCAGGTGCCGGCCACATCGGCCGGGATCATCCAGTAGTACGCATAGCTGCTGAACCCACCCTCGTTTTTCACGCTCATCGTGCTGTCGGCCTTCCAATCGCCCATGTCGAACGAGTTGGATACCACTCTGGTACCGGGCTTGAGCTCGCGGAACAGCTTCGGTCTGAGCCGCACGTTGAGCATCGGAAGCAGATAGAGCGTCACCACCGACGCGGGGCTCAGATCGGTCTGGAACAGGTCACCGTTGACGAACTTCATCTTGGAGGCGACACCGGCCGTGTCGGCATTGTTGCGGCTCTCCTTGATGCGCACCGGGTCGATGTCCACGCACACGCCGCCACTGGCACCGTACTTCTTGATGGCGGTGATCACGATCCGCCCATCCCCGCAGCCGAGATCGTAGACCATGTCTCCCTTGCCCACTTTCGCCGTCGACAGCATCGCCCGAACCACCTCCATGGCGGTCGGAACGAAGTGGACGTCCGGCGTGCGGGCCGGCCCGCTCGAATCCTGCGCCAGCAGGCCGGACGGCGCGAGGCCGAGGAACAATGCCAGGAGTACCATCAGGGGGCCCATGGCGCACCTCTGGAAACGGTGGGAGAAGACGGCGCGGGAGAGGTCTGCCGGGATCGTGCGATCGCGAGCAGCGGCAACCCCGCGAGCATGACGGCCAGGCCGAGCAGCGCGCCGCGTCCGGCATAGGCCAGACTGGAGTAGAGCATGTACCCGGCGAAGCCGCAGAACAGCAGCGGAGTCAACGGGTAGAGGGGCACACGGAAGGGGCGCTCGGTGCCGGGATCCCGACGGCGCAGCACGATCACCGACGCGCCGGTACCGAGCAGGATCATCCAGAAGACCGGTGCGGTGTAGGCGACCATCGCCTCGAAACCGCTGCGAGCCAGCGCGCCGAAACCGACGAGCCCGAGCGCCACCGCGCTCTGGAGCAGAAACGCGGCCTTCGGCGTGCTACCCTCTTCGTGCCAGCCCCCGAGGAATCCGAAGAGCGGAATGTCGCGGCCGAGGGCGTAGTTGCAGCGGGCGCCGGTGATCATGGTCGCATTGGCCGAAGAGAGCGCGGAGACGATCACGATGAGGCTCACGGCTACCGCTCCCACACCCCCGACGGCCTGCCGCATGACGTCCGCCCCCACCGCCTCCGACGCCGCCACCCCGGCGTGGCCCAGCGCGCGGAGATACGCGGCATTGGCCAGGAGGTAAAGCACCGTGAGAATGCCGAGTCCCCACGCCAGCGTATGGACGACGCCGCGGCGGCGATCCCGGAGCTCCGCGGAGAGGTAGGCGGCCTCGCTCCACCCTCCGAAGGTCAGCAGCACGAACACCGCGGCTAGCCCGATCCCCGGCCCTCCACCCCCGTCCGAAGACGGCGCCGCGGGCGCCGCGGCGGCGGGACCGAGGAAACCGGCAACGATGATGGCACAGAGCCCCAGGACCTCGACCGTCGTGAGAGCATACTGGGCTCCGGTTCCCTGCCGCAGCCCCGCGAGGTTGACCACCGTGAGGATCACGACGACTACGGCCGCGACGGCGGCCGGCATCCAGGCGAGGTGCTCTCCATCGAAAAGCGCGGCCGTGTAGTCACCAACGAGAAACCCGAGGAACGCGATCGAGCCGGTCTGAATCACCGCCATGCGCGACCAGGCGCAGAGAAATCCGGCCGTGCGGCCGAAGGCGCGGGTGAGGAAGTGGTACTCGCCTCCGGCGTTGGGATAGGTCGCCGCCAGCTCGGCGTAACAGAGCGCCCCGATCAGCGACACGAGACCGCCAAGCACCCAGAGCAGCAGGAAGATGGAATCGGAAGGGGTGCCCGCCGCCACCATCTGTGGCGCGCGAAAGATGCCGGCACCGAGCACCAGCCCGACGACCAGGATCACCCCGTCCAATGTGCTCAGGACCCGCCGTGGGACCACCGTGCCCGGCTCTCGATTCGACACCGTCGCTCCTTCCTCCATGAGTCCCGCCAACGGAGTACATTGCTGAATTCCGGACGGACTGAAAAGTCTTCCCGTTTCGATGACCAGAACACGGAGCAGCCATGGCTGACAAGAAGATCATCGCCGTCGTCGGCGCCACGGGGGCACAGGGCGGCGGACTGGTTCGGGCGATCCTGGCCGACCGAAGGGCGAGTTCGCGGCCCGGGCTCTCACCCGCGACCCCGGAGGGACAAGGCCAAGGCACTGGCTGCGGCCGGCGCGGAAGTCGTGGCCGCCGATCTCGACGACCGGGCCTCGCTCGAGCGCGCCTTCAAGGGAGCCTACGGTGCCTTCTGCCTGACCAACTTCTGGGAGCATTTCTCCGCCGAGAAGGAAGTCGCCCAGGCGGAGAACATGGCACGCGCCGCGAAGGCGGCGGGAGTGCGCCACGTCATCTGGTCCACCTTGGAAGACACCAGACGCTGGGTGCCGCTCGCGGATGACCGAATGCCGACCCTGCACGGCAAGTACAAGGTGCCGCATTTCGACGGAAAGGGCGAGGCCGACGCGAAGTTCCGTGAAGCGGGCGTGCCCGTCACCCTCCTGCTGACCTCCTTCTACTGGGAGAACTTCATCTCCTTCGGGGCCGGACCCAAGCGCGGGCCGGACGGCAAGCTCGCGCTGACTCTTCCCTTGGGAGACGCCAAGCTGCCCGGCATAGGAGTCGAGGACATCGGCAAATCTGCCTACGGGATCTTCCGGCGCGGGAAGGAGTTCATCGGAAAGACCGTGGGCATCGCCGGCGAGCATCTGAGCGGGAAAGAGATGGCGTCGGCGATGTCGACGGCTTTGGGACAGGAGGTGCGCTACGTGGACGTCCCGCCGGAGGTGTACCGCAGCTTCGGGTTCCCCGGCGCCGACGACCTCGGCAACATGTTCCAGTTCAAGCGCGATTTCAACGAGGACTTCCGGAAGGCGCGCCCGGTGGAATTCGCCCGGTCGCTCGACCCCGAGCTGGAGAACTTCAAGACCTGGCTCGACCGCCACGCGAAGGAGATTCCGCTGGACTGAACCCTCACGGCACCAGGACCCTCCCGATGGTGTTCCGGTCGGTGCCGAACCAGATCGCCCGCCCGGGCGCATGAAAGACCATGTGCCGGATCGTATTCGGCTCGCTGCCGCCGCTCACCGCCACACTGTCGGTGAACGCGCGCTTCCTGCTGTCGAATGCCACCAAGCGGTTGGGCTGCACGCCGGTCTCCGAAACCCACACCCGGTCACGGTCGTCCACCGCCATCGCGTAAGGCAAAGAGCGCCCGCGACTCGGCATGGCGAACTCCTGGACCTTGCCGCTGGCCGGCTCGAGCCGGCCCAGGTACCCCCGCGCGTAGTCCGTGTACCAGATGCCTCCGTCGGAGGTGACGCCGATCCGCCGGGGTCTCGCGCCATCCGGTAGGGCGAAGCGCTTGGGCTCCATGGTCTTGGGGTCGATGACGCCGAGCTCGTTGGTGCCGAAGAGATCGAACCACACCCGGCCGCCCGCGTCGAGTACGATGCCGTAGGGGCGGGTGCCGTCTCCCATCTTCCACAGCCGGATATCGCCGCTTCGTGCATCCCGCCGGCCGACCACGCCCGCGCTCTGCGCGGTGAACCACGCGTTGCCCGACCGGTCGAGGATCATCGTGTGCGGATCGCCCACCGCGGGATCGGGCATGAGGTAGTTCGTGAGCTTCCGGCTGTCGGGATCGAGTCGCACCAGCCGGCCGTTCTGGTTTCCCGTGTACCAGACCATGCCCTTGGCGTCCACCACGAGGTTGTGGGGATGAGTACCTTCTTCGATGTCATACCGCTCGAATCGCCCGCTGGCGGGCTCGAGATAGGCGACGTAATTACCCGACTGGCCCACGAACCACACGCGCCCCTTGGCGTCCACGAAGGGATCCCGGGGCCGGGTGCCCTCCCAGGGCACGGTCCATTCCTTCAGGTCGGGCGCGACGGGCGTCAGGACATCGGCGGCAGCGAGCAGCAGGAGTGATGCGGTCAACTTCAGCATGGTTTCTCCTCGACCGGAAAAACGAAAGGTATCCTTGAAGCGCACGCTCCTGCCGATCCTGAGCCTCCTGGTGACCCTCGGATCGGGAAGCGGGGACGCCCAGCAGCAACCTCGCCCCCGCGCCCGCGCTCTGGGTATCGCCCCAGGAACGCTTCTCCCCGGTCCGAACAACGCCATCACCGATGTGGCCGGCGTGCGCGTGGGCCACACGACCGTGCGCCAAGGAGACTCGGTCCGCACCGGCGTGACGGCCATCCTGCCACACGGCGGCAACCCGTTTCTCGACCGGGTGCCTGCCGCTATCCACGTGGGCAACGGGTTCGGCAAGCTGCTCGGGGTCACCCAGGTCCGCGAGCTCGGCGAGCTGGAGACCCCCATCCTCCTCACCTGCACCCTCTGCGTGTGGAAGGCGGCCGACGCGCTGGTGGCCCACCTGCTCGCGCTTCCCGGAATGGAGGAGGTCCGCTCCATCAACCCGGTCGTCGGCGAGACCAACGACGGCTGGGCGCTCAACGCCATCCGCTCGCGGCCGATCACGCCGGCGCAGGTCGAGGCCGCGCTGGCGGGGGCGAAGGGCGGCGCGGTGGGGGAGGGAAGCGTCGGCGCCGGGACCGGCACGGTCGCGTTCGGCTGGAAGGGCGGGATCGGTACTTCCTCCCGGCGATTGACCGCGGCCGACAGCAGCTGGACGGTCGGTGTTCTGGTGCAGACCAACTTCGGTGGAGACCTCCACGTGCTCGGCGTTCCGGTGGGGCGCGCGCTGGGCCGGAAAGGTGTCTCTCGTCCCGGCTCCATCATGATCGTCGTCGCCACCGATGCGCCCCTGTCTCCGCGCAACCTCGAGCGGCTGGCGGCCCGAGCCATCCTCGGCCTGGCGCGCACCGGCTCCGCCATGGACAACGGCTCGGGCGACTACGTGATCGCCTTCTCCACCCATCCCGGCGTGCGCAGGGCTCCGGGCGCGAAGCGCCACGCGGCCGCCGAGCTGGCGAACGACGAGATGTCCCCGTTGTTCCAGGGAGTGGTCGAAGCGACGGAGGAGGCGATCTACAACTCGCTCTTCACCGCCACGACCGAGCGCGCCAACGGCAACGTCGTCGAGGCGCTGCCGGTCGATGCCGTGCTGAAGATTCTGCGCGAGCGGCGAGCGCTCCCATGAGCGGACCGTCCCTCACGCCGGAGCGCAGGGAGCAGATCGAGGCGCTGTTCGAGGCGGCGCTCGATCGCGCACCCGAGGACCGTTCGTCGTTCCTCCTCTCTGCCTGCGCCGGCGATCCTGACCTGCACGCGGAGGTGTCCGCGTTGCTCGAGGCCCACGACCTCCCGGGCGGCATTCTGGAGAGCGATCCGCGCCGCATGGTGACGCGCGATCCCATGGCGCTCGCCGCGGGCGAGAAAGTCGGGCCGTACGAGGTGGTTCGCGAGATCGGCCGGGGAGGGATGGCCGCGGTCTACCTCGCCGAGGACGACCGCCACGCCCGGCGCCTCGCGCTCAAGGTGCTGCACCCCGGCCTCGCGGCGTTCTTCGGCCACGAGCGGTTCCGCCGCGAGATCCGGCTCGCCGCCCGGCTCCATCATCCCCACATCCTGCCGCTCCACGATTCCGGCGAGTCCGACGGCCGCCTGTGGTACACCATGCCATACGTGGACGGCGAGAGCCTGCGCGACCGCCTGCGCCGGGAGGGCCGTCTGTCCGTGACCGAGGCGGTTCGCATCGGCAGACAGGTGGCCGACGCGCTGGACTACGCCCACCGGCAGGGGGTGATTCACCGCGACGTGAAGCCGGAGAACCTGCTCCTGACGCGGGACGGCGAAGTGCTGGTCGCCGATTTCGGGATCGGCCGGGTCTTCGACGCATCGAGCCCGGAGGCGACCCTCACCCGCAGCGGAATGCTCATCGGGACCCCGGCATACATGAGTCCGGAGCAGGCGCTCGGCAACCAGAAGCTGGATGGGCGGACCGACATCTACAGCCTGGGGTGCGTGCTCTTCGAGATGCTGATCGGTGTGCCGCCGTTCGTCGGCGATACGGCCCAGCGCTCCATCTCGGGACACATCAACGACCCGGTGCCTGCCGCGCGGCGCCTCCGGGGCGAGGTCCCGGTCGCGCTCGACGCCGCGTTGCGCCGCGCCCTGGCCAAGAAGCCGCAGGACCGATTCGACACGGCGCGACAATTCGGCGAAGCGCTGCCGGTCGGGGTGGCCGATACCAAGAACCGGGCGCGTCTCGTGCTCGCGGCCGTGCTCGCGATCGTGGCGGCGGGAACCGTGTACCTCGTGTCGCGTGACGGTGACGGGGCCGCAATGGCACCGTCCCGTCCCGTCGCGGCGGCTCCGGCGGAGATGTCACTCGCCGTGCTGCCGCTCACCAACCTGAGCGGTGACTCCAGCGACGAGTACTTCTCGAGCGGGATGGCCGATGAGCTCACCGCCGCCCTGGCGCGGGTGCCGGGGCTTCGGGTGGCGGCTCGGAGCTCGGCGAGCGCGATGGGGGACCGCCGCGACCTGGATGCGCGCGCCCTCGCTCGGCGGCTCAACGTCGGCCACCTGCTGGAGGGCACGATCCGTCGTCGGGGCGACAGCCTCCGGATGAGCATGGCCCTGGTGGACGCGCGGAGCGGGCTCACCCTGTGGACCGATACCTACGAGCGCGCGGCCGGAGAAGTCTTCGACCTGCAGGACGAGATCGCGCGGAAGGTGACGAGCTCGCTGCAGGCCACCCTGCCCGCACCCGTCGCGGTCGCTCGTCCCACGGTCCTGCGGGCCCACGACGACTATCTGCGCGGCCGGCACGCGCTCGCCGGCTTCAGCGAGACCGATTTCCGCCGCGCCATCGCTCAGTTCCGGCTGGCCATCGCGGCCGACTCGAACTACGCCCCCGCCTGGAGCGGTCTCGCCGCCGCGTGGACCTCGCTGGCGGACGACTACCTGCCGCCGCGCGAGGCCTATCCCAAGGCGAAGGCGGCCGCGCTTCACGCACTCCGCCTGGACTCCACCCTGGCCGACGCACACGCCGCCCTGGGCGGCGTGCTGCTCTGGTACGACTGGGACTTCGATGGCGCGAAACGGTCGCTCGAGCGGGCCATTGCCCTCGACCCCAACGCCTCGCTCGCCTTCTACTACTACGGCCACCTGCTCGGCGCGCTCGGAGAGATCGACTCCGCGCTCACCGTCGCCGAGCGCGCCGCGTTGCTCGATCCGCTCTCGGGGGTGACGGCGGAGAACGTCGCCTATCTGCAGGAGGTACGGGGGCATCCCGATCTCGCGCTGAGCGCGTGCGACCCCGACGACTTCGTCGGGTCCGCCCGGGACCTCGTCGCACTCTGTCGTGCCCGCGCCCTCCTGGCCGCCGGGCAACCGTCGGACGCAATTCTTCTGCTGGAGCGACACGAGGGGGCCCGCGCCGATCTGGCCGAGCGCACACGCTTCGGCGTCTATCGCGCCCTCGGGCGGGACCGGGAGGCCAGAGAGGTTCTTGCCCGGCTCGAGGCACGCGCGGCGCAGCGGTACGTGAAGCCAGAGATCATCGCCCAGCTTCACGCCGCCCTGGGCGACCGTGAACAGGCGTTCCGGTGGCTCCGGCGCGCCTACGAGAGCCGGGCGGGGGGCATGATCTTCCTCAATACCTCGAGATGGTGGGCCCCGATCCGGGACGACGCGCAATTCCGGGAGATGGTCAACCGGGTATATCGGTCGAAGGATTGATCGATAAATTCCTTCATGGACCGCGAAGCCTCCCTGCGCGACCACCTCTCCCGCGTCCTTGCCTGGCAGGACGCCCACGCGACCTTCGAGGCCGCGGTGGAGGATATTCCGAGCTCGCACCGTGGCCGCGTGCCGAAGGGCCTTCCCTACTCCCCGTGGCAACTGGTCGAGCATCTCCGGATCACCCAGCACGACATTCTCGACTTCTGCAGAAATCCGAAGTACGTCGAGATGCACTGGCCGGATGACTACTGGCCCAAGTCCGCGACTCCTCCGAGCGACACGGCGTGGGACGAGAGCGTGCGACATTTTCTCGAGGACCGGGCCGCGCTCCAGGCCCTCGCGGCCGATCGTTCGGTCGATCTCCTCGCCACCATCCCGCACGGCAGTGGCCAGACGTATCTCCGCGAGCTCCTGCTCGTCGCGGACCACACGTCGTATCACCTGGGCCAGCTCCTCGCGGTGCGCCGGTTGCTCGGAATCTGGACCTAGCAGGTTGCAACCTTTCCGACAGAGATAGCGTCCAACAGGGGCGGTCCGCACCCACTCAGCCTCTCGAGCGCCCAATGGACACGCTGCTCCAAGACCTCCGCTACAGTCTCCGCCGGCTGACCAAGAGTCCGGCCTTCGCCGCCATCGTCGTGCTCACCCTCGGCCTCGGCATCGGGGCGAATACCGCAATCTTCAGCGCGGTCAACGCCATCCTGCTGAACCCGCTGCCGTACCACGAGCCCCGGGAGCTGGTGACCATCCAGCACCTGTATCCCTCGTTGGATGGCCTCGAGGCACCGGTCTCGGCGCCGGGTTTCCGCGATTACCAGGAGAAGGGACGCTCGTTCGAGTCCATGGCGGTGCAGACCGGATGGGCCGCCAACCTCACTGGCGTCGGCGATCCGGTGCGGATCCAGGGTGCGCAGGTCACCGGACGCTACTTCACGACGCTCCAGGTGCCAGCCCTGCTCGGGCGGACGATCCAGCCGGGGGAAGACTCGACCGGCAGGGATCACGTCGTCGTCCTGAGCTTTGCGCTGTGGCAGCGGCTCTTCGGCGCCGAGCCGGGAGTGCTGGGACGGACCGTGTCGCTCAACGGCGAGAGCTACCAGGTGGTCGGGGTCATGCCGCGAGAGTTCCGGGAGTTCTTCAACCGGAATGTCGAGCTCTGGAAACCACTGGTCTTTCAGACCGACCAGCTCACCGACGAGCAGCGCACCAGCGAATACCTGAACCTGACGGCGCGTCTCAAGGATGGGGTGAAGCTGGAGGCCGCCGAGCAGGAGATGCGGTCGTTTGCGGAGCAGCTCAAGCGGCAGTATCCGGACAACTATGCGCCCGACTGGAGCCTCACGGTCAGCGCCCTGAGCTCGGAGGCCACCGGCAACATACGTCCCGCGCTCCTGGTCCTGCTGGGCGCGGTCGGGTTCGTGCTCCTCATCGCCTGCGCCAACGTCGCGAATCTCCTGCTCTCCCGCGCGGCGGCGCGAGGGAAGGAGATCGCGATCCGCAGCGCCCTCGGCGCGACCCGCGACCGGCTGGTGCGGCAGCTTCTCACCGAGAGCGTGATCCTCTCGCTCTGCGGTGGCGTCATCGGCTTGCTCCTGGCCTACTGGGGCGTGCGTTCGCTGGTCGCGATCAACGCCGGCAACCTTCCGCGGGCCGACGAGATCCGGGTGGACGGCTCGGTCATGCTGTTCACGCTCGGGGTCTCGCTCCTCGCGGGGCTGCTCTTCGGGCTGGCGCCCGCGCTGCACGTGGCGAAGCCCAACCTGCAGGCCACCCTCAAGGAGGGCGGGCGGGGATCCGCCGGTGACCGTGGGAGCCACGCGATCCGGCGCATGCTTGTCGTGGCCGAGATGGCTCTGGCGCTGACCCTCCTCACCGGCGCCGGTCTCCTCATCAAGAGCTTCGCGCGGCTTCAGGGGGTGGACCCCGGGTTCGTTCCGGAGCACCTGCTGACCTTCAACCTCTCGCTTCCCGACGCGCGCTACTCCGAGAACGCCCAGCAGGTCGCACTGCTCAATCGGGTGCTGCCGGCGATCGCCGCGGTCCCAGGCGTACGGTCGGCCGGGATCACGTCGGTGATGCCGTTCGGCGGGCAACTGGACCACGGGGAGCTTCGAGATCGAGGGATACCAGGCGCCGGAGGATCTGGCCGGGCCGTGGGGGGACATCCGCAGGGTGAGTCCGGGCTTCTTCGAGACGCTCCGGATCCCCGTTCTTCGCGGCCGGGTGCTGAACGATCAGGACCGGGAGGGCACCCCGCTCGTCGCCGTCATCGACGACGAGTTCGTCCGCCGGTACTATCCCAAGGAGAACCCGCTGGGCAAGCGCCTCACCTTCGGGCCGCCGGAGGGCTCGACCGACACGACGGCCCGGGAGTGGATCGAGGTCGTGGGCGTCGTAGGGCACACCAAGCACGAAGGCCTGGATGCCGACGCTCGGATCCAGCTCTACCTGCCCTTCGCGCAGGTTCCGCAGCAGTTCATGGCCGTCGCCGTGCGCACGGCAGGAAACCCCGAGGGGTACGTCAATCAGATGCGGGAAGCGGTGCGGTCGGCGGACCCTGAGCTGCCCATCTCGGCCGTCCGCACGATGGAGGAGCTCATCGAGCAGTCGGTCGGACAACGGAAGCTCTCCATGATGCTGTTGAGCCTGTTCTCCGGCATCGCACTCGTCCTCGCGTCGATCGGCATCTACGGTGTGATGAGCTACTCCGTCACGCAGCGCTCCCGGGAGCTGGGGGTGCGGATCGCGCTGGGCGCCCGGCGTGCGGACGTCCTCCGCCTGGTGCTCCGGCAGGGCATGTCGCTCGCGTTGATCGGCATCGGGATCGGCGTCGCGGCCGCGCTCATTCTCACGCGTTTGATCGAGAGCCAGCTCTTCGGCGTGCGGGCGAGCGACCCGCTCACCTTCGTGGTCGTGGCCCTGCTGCTCGGCACCACGGCGCTGATTGCCAACCTCGTACCGGCCCTGCGCGCCATGCGGGTGGATCCGGCGGTGGTGCTGCGCGAGGAGTGACGACCTATGCCCGCCGGCTCGGCCTGTTCTCTGGGACGATGGCCGTCATTGGCGGGATCATCGGGGGCGGGATCTTCCGCACCCCCGCGGTCGTCGCGGAACGGGTCGGGTCGCCGGGACTGATCCTGGCGGCATGGATCGTCGGGGGTGGGGTCGCGCTGATCGGGGCGTTCTGCTTCGGGGAGCTCGGCCAGCGCAGCCCCCGAGCCGGCGGCGGCTATGTCTACCTGCGCGAGGCCTGGGGCCCGCTCCCCGCCTTTCTCTACGGCTGGGGCCTCCTGCTGGTGATCGCCAGCGGCGCGATCGCGGCGGTAGCGGTGACGTTCGCCGACTATGCCGTCGCCCTGACCGGTCAGTCTCCCCGGCTCACCTTGCCGCTCGCCATCGGCGCCATTTTTCTCCTCTCGGCGATCAACTACGTCGGGGTACGACCCGGCGCGATCGTGCAGAACCTCTTCACGGTGCTCAAGCTGGCCGCGCTCGCCGCGCTCATCGTGGCAGGGCTCGCCAGCGGTCTCCCGGCCGTGAGCGCCAGTCCATCCGCCCATCCCGCGGCGTTCGGCGCCGCGCTCGTGCCCATCCTCTTTACCTACGGCGGGTGGCAGCAGACCAACTTCATCGCTGAGGAAATGGTCAGCCCGGAGCGGGACCTGCCGCGTGCCCTGATCCTCGGCGTTGCCGTAGTGGTGACGGTGTATCTGCTGGCGAACTTCGCCTACCTGCGCGTACTCGGCGCCGCGGGTCTCGCGGCGAGCACGGCGCCGGCGGCAGATCTCATGCGCTCGGTGCTCGGGCCCGCCGGCGGCACCGTGATCGCCGCCGGGGTCGCGGCGTCCACCTTCGGTTTTCTCAACCTCGTCATCCTGGTCACGCCACGCGTCTTTCAGGCGATGGCGGCCGACGGCGCCTTCTTCCCGCAACTCGCGCGGCTCCATCCCGTCCATCGCACGCCGGCGGCCGCCATCGTGCTGCAGGCGGCGTGGGCGTCGGTCCTGGCGCTCTCCGGCAGCTTCGGCCAGCTGGTGGACTACGTCGCCTTCGCGGACTGGATCTTTTTCGGACTGACCGTCGCCGGCCTGTTCGTGTACCGCACACGTGACCGGAAGGCGGGGATCGCGGCGCCGCCCGGGGCATTCCGCACGCCTGGATATCCCTGGACGCCGGCGCTGTTCGTCGTGGCGGCGGTGTTTGTGGTCGCGAGCTCGGTGGCGGCCAATCCGCGCAATGCGCTGATCGGGACCCTGCTCCTGGCGCTGGGCGTGCCGGTCTACTGGTACTGGAAGAGCTACACGGCGAGGGGCATCAAAGGGTGAGCTCCCACGTCTGTCCCACCAAGCCCTGCCCGAAGCTTTCGTGGGGCTCGCTCTTCACCAGCTCGAAGCCGACGGCCTCGTAGATCTTGCGGGCGGAATGCAGCACGTCGTTGGTCCAGAGCATGAGCGTCCGATAGCCCGCCTCGCGCGCGAATCGCACGCACTCGTTCACCAGCCTGCTCCCGATGCCGAGACCGCGGGCGGATGGCTCGACCAGCAGGAGGCGCAACTTCGCCACCTGGTCGCTTTGCCGCACCACGAACACCGAGCCCACGATCTCTCCCTGCCGTTCGGCGATCCAGCAGTGCTCGCGCCGCGGGTCGAAGTTCCGGACGAATTCGGCAACGATGCCGGCCACCAGGGCCTCGAAGCGTTCGTCCCATCCGTATTCCTGCGCGTAGAGTACGCCGTGTCGGTGCACCACCCATCCCAAATCCCCGGGCCGATGGGAGCGGAGAAGGTACGGTTCCGTGGATTCCGGCTCGGTCGCGGGGGACGTGCCAAGCAATTGTTCAATTGATTCCATCGCCGCGAGGAGCCGTCGCTGCCGCTCCCCGGTCAGTCTCCGGAGCATGGCCTCGATCTCGGCGTTCGAGCGGCCGTCGAGCTGGTCGAACACGGTCTTCCCCTCGTCGGTCAGCGCGAGCAGCCGGCGGCGGCGATCGTCGGGCGCGCCTCGGGTGGCTACCAGGCGGCGTCTCCGAAAGCCGCGCAGAATCCGGCTCAGGTATCCGGGGTCGAGTCCAAGCTCTCGGCCGATCTCCGCGGCGGTGGGCGCCTCGCGGTGGGCGAGCTCGTAGAGGACGCGGACCTCGGTGAGCGAGTACGGACTCTCGAGCAGACCGGCTCCGAGGACGCCGATCTGCTTGGTATAGAATCGGTTGAAGCGACGGACGTTGCCGACGTCGCGGGCGAGAGCGGAGGAGGGCACGGCGCGATCCCGATGGAGACAGTTGCCAAAGTCAACTAAATACTTGCCGTTGTCAACTGTCCAAGGCAGGTGACCAGCCACTCGCTCGCGCAGCTTCACCGCTGGTTGTAGATAGGTTTACAGAGCATACTTTGTCGGGCTCGACACACCCAGGATCTCATGGCTCAGCCGATCAGCAGGCTTCCACGGGTATACGGCGAACGGATCGGTCCGCGGCGCCGCCTCGCGCTCGCAGTCACCACCGGGCTGCACGCGCTGGTGACTCGTGTGTCCGGCCTCGCCCTGGCCGGCCTGCCACGGGTGGCGGGGATCCCGGTACTGCGTGGTCCCGGGGCAGGCCTGGCATCGCGCAGCAAGCTGGAAGCCGGCATCGCGTTGCTCGAGGGGACCGCCCCGGGCCGGATGGACCGCCTCCGGAATCACGTCCTCGGGATCTTCCTTTCCCGCCAGCCCCGGGCGCACGGTCACTACTCCCGGATCACCGGCACCTGCACCCTGGACCTGGAGCGGCTGGCCGAGGAAACGTCCATCGAGACCGCGGCCGCCTTGGTTCGGTGCGCCACCGAGGCTTGGCTTTGGCGCGGCGGCCGGGGACGCGCTCCGGACGATGAGTACCGCGTCCTCTCCATCAGCGAACGTGCCGGCCGCCACTTCGTTCGCCGCGTTCGCTTTCCCCCGCCAGTCTAAGTGTGCCCTGGCTGCTGCCGCTGGTCGGGCCGGTGGCCCGGCTGCTGGTCCATGCCTACTATCGCGTGACCGTGGCCGGCACGCCGGTGCCGGCGCACCAGCCGCTGCTCCTCGTCGCCAATCATCCCAACGAAGTCTTCGATCCGCTGCTGGTGGCCGCGGCGGCGGGCCGGCCCGTGCGGTTCCTCGCCAAGGCGCCCTTGTTCGGCGTACCGGTCGTCGGCGCCGTGCTTCGCGCCGCGGGCTGTCTCCCGGTGTACCGGCGCAGCGACGATCCGGCGTTGACCGCGAAAAACGAGGACACCTTCGAGGCGGTCACCGCGGCCCTCGCGGATGGCGCCGCGATCGCGATCTTTCCCGAGGGAACCAGCCACGACGCGCCGGCCCTGGCGCCCTTCAGGACCGGAGCCGCGCGGATCGCGCTCGGGGCCGCCGCTGCCGGAATCCCGCTCGCCATCGTGCCGGTGGGGCTGGTCCTGGCTGATCGCGATCGGGCGCGGTCGGAGGCGCTCGCCGTCCTGGGCTCCCCGATCCAATGGGACGACCTGCGTGCCTCTACGCCGGCCTCGGGCGAGGCGGTCCGCGAGCTCACCGCGCGAACGCTCGCCGCATTGAGCGCCGTCACCCTCAACCTGGATGCCTGGGCCGACGAGCCACTGGTGACGACCGCCGAAGCGATCTATGCCGCGACTCATGAGGTCTCGCCCGATCCGGCCGAGCGCGTGCGCCGACTGTGGGTCGCCACGCAGTGGCTCCGCACGCTGCGCCAGTCCGGCGATCGGCGCTACGAGCCGATCGCGCGCGAGGTGAAGGCGCACGGCAGGAAGCTCGCACGGATCGGACTCAACCCGGGCGACCTGAACCAACCCACCGACCTTGGTACCGCGCTCCGCTGGAGTGGCCGCCGGTTGCCGCTCCTTCTCGCCGGCGCGATGGCCATCCCCGGATTGCTGCTCGTCACGGGCCCGATGATTCTCGCCGATCTGGCGACTCGGGGCCACGGGACCGACGAGGCCGGCCGCGCCTCGCGCCACCTCTACTTCGGCTCGGTCGTGGTGCTGGTCTGGTGGGCGGCGCTCGCATTGCTGGCCGGCCTCGCCCTCGGGCCGACGGCGGGACTCGTCGCGCTGCTGGTGCTTCCCATCGCCGGCTTCCTAGGCTTGGCAGTGCAGCATGCCTGGGCGTTGCGGCTTCACCAGGCCCGCCGCTGGCTGTTCCTCCACTTCGGCGGAGGATGGCGACGCCAGCTGCAGGACGAGCAGGCCGCGCTCGGTGTGAAGCTCGGGGAGCTGATCGCGTGATGCGGGCACGGACACCCCTGCTCGTCCTCTTCGTCACCGCGTTCGTGGACATGGTGGGGCTCACGATGGTGGTCCCCCTGCTGCCCTTCTATGCCACCGAGTACGGGGCGAGTGCATCGCTGGTCGGCGTGCTGGTATCGGCATTTTCGGTCGCCCAACTGGCGGCGGCGCCGCTGTGGGGCCGCTTCTCCGACCGCTATGGGCGACGGCCCGCGATCCTGGCGGGCCTGGTGGTGACCGCGGTGGCCTACATGCTGTTCGCCGCGGCAACCTCGGTGGTCGCGCTGCTGCTCTCCCGGGTGATCCAGGGACTGGGAGGGGGCACCATCGGCGTGGTTCAGGCCTATGTAGCCGACTCCTCGTCGCCGGAGCAGCGGGTCAAGAGCCTCGGCTGGCTTTCCGCGGTGACCAGTCTCGGTGCCGTGGCGGGGCCCGCCTTCGGCTCGGCCATGGTGGCGCTGGGTGGACGACCCGCGCCCGGGATCGGGGCCGCGATCCTCTCCCTGCTGGTGGCGCTCTTCGCCTGGCGCTTTCTCCGCGAGTCCCGGATCCATACGACGACCGGCGGCGCAGACCCCGCTTCCCGCGCGACCGGACGAAGCGTGATGCTGCGGATTCTCACCCGGTGGAACGAGCCCGCGTCCCGGCTCATCTGGATCTACGCCCTCGCCATCGGCGGCTTCTACGGAACGATCCAGCTGGCGCCTCTGCTGCTGCAGGCGCGGCTGCAGGTGACCGAACAGACGGTCGGCTACTTCGTGATGTACCTCGGTGGCATGGGTGTGATCGTGCGGGCGCTGGTGCTCGGGCGGGCGGTGGACCGGCTGGGCGAGGCCCGGTTGTCCCGCCTCGGTATTCTGCTGCTGGCCATCGGACTGGCCGCGACCGGCCTGGCGCACCGCGGGCCGCTGTTCGCGGCGGGGTTCACCCTCATGCCCCTGGGCACGGCCTTTCTCTTCCCCTGCATCACCGGACTGCTCTCCCGCGTGATTCCGGCGCGTGACCGCGGGCTCTACATGGGGGTGCAACATACGTTCGGCGGCATCTCCCGGGTCGCCTTCCCGATCGGTGCCGGAATCCTGATGGACCGGTTTGGCGTAGGGGTGCCGTTCTGGATCGCGGGACTGCTCGTGCTCGCGACGCTGCCGCTCACCGCCGCGCTCGATCGCTGGCTCAAGGCGGCACCGGTCGCGCCGGCCGAAACCGCCGATGCGCGGACCATCTCGGCCGCGGACATCACCGGCGAGATCCGCCTGGATCAGGCGACGCGGCAAGGGTAGCGGGGTCGCTCGGGATGAAGTTGGGCTCGGGATGACAGCCGCGCGGCGGCGACCTTACTTTCGAAACGCTCCACTCTTCCGGGGAATCCGATGCGTCTTCCGCTCCTCAATGCGCTGGCCCTGCTGCTTCCGGCGGTCGTCTCCGCCCAGTCCATCTCTACCGCGGAATACGCGGCCCGGCGCGACTCTCTCGCCGCTCGGATCGACAGTGGCGTCGTGGTGGCCTTCGGCGCACGCAATCCCGTCGGCTTCGCCCGGCCAGGCCAGCTTCCCGCATTCCGATACCTCACCGGATTCATGGAGCCCGATGCCGCGTTCGTGATGGTGGTGCGTGGGGGCAAGCCGAGCGGCACCCTGTTCACCGAGGCGCGCGATCCGCGGCGTGCGCTGTACGACGGGTTCCCGCCGGATTCGGCGGCGATCGCCCGGGCGGTAGGCCTGCCGGCCCGCGCGCTGCCGGCGCTCGCCCCGATGCTGGACTCGCTCGCGACGAGCGGCCTTCCGTTCTACGCGCTGCGTGACTTCGAGACCGCGGACTACGCCACCCAGGACTCGCTGACGCGCGGCGCGAGCTTCATGCGTGGATTCTCGGAGCGCCACCGGGGGCTCGAGTGGCGCAACGCGCACCCGATCCTCGACAGCCTGCGCACCCGCAAGAGTCCCGCCGAGATCGCCATGCTGCGTCGAGCGATCGACATCACGGTGGAAGGACAGAAGCAGGCGATGCGGGCCATGCGGCCTGGGATGTACGAGTACGAGATCGACGGACTGTTGCAGGACGCCTTCCGGCGGACCGGCGGGGACGGACCCGCGTTCGTCTCGATCATCGGATCGGGACCCAACTCCACCCAGTACCACTACAATGCCAACGACCGCCGGATGTCGGCGGGCGAAGTGGTGGTGATGGACGTCGGGGCGGGCTACGGGGGATACGCGGCGGACGTCACCCGCACCGTGCCGGTCAGCGGCAAGTTCACGGCCGAGCAGCGGGCGGTGTATCAGATCGTGCGGGATGCCCAGGCGGCGGCGGAGCGCACGGTCAAGCCGGGCTCGACCTTCGAGGCCTGGCGGGATTCCGCGCGCGTGATCGTCGCCCGGGGGGTCGCCAAGCTTGGCCTTACCGAGGGGGTGGACGCCACCTTCGATCCGCCATGGGCGGATCAGTGCGAGGCGAATCCCGTCGCCTGCACACAGTCCTTCCTGTACATGGCGCACGGCCTGGGGCACGGGATCGGCCTCGAGGTGCACGACCGCCCGCATCCCTGGTACGGCACGGGCACCTTCGCCGAGGGAGACGTGTTCACCATCGAGCCCGGCATCTACATCAGCACCCGGCTGCTCGATATCCTGCCCGACACGCCGAAGAACCGCGCGATGATCGCCAAGGTGCGCCCCGCGGTTCAGCGCTACCAGAACGTCGGGATCCGGATCGAGGACGACTACGTCGTCACCCCGACCGGAGTCGAGTGGCTCTCCCGCGCGCCACGCGAGCTGGCGGAGGTCGAGGCCGAGATGGCCAGAGCCCCGCGGCCCGCGGCAAGCCGTTGAAACGGAGGTCGTCATGCTAGTGGTCACGACGCCGACCCTGGAAGGCCGGCGCATCACGCGATACCTCGGCCTGGTGAGCGGGGAGGCCATCCTCGGCGCCAACATCTTCAAGGATCTCTTCGCCGGCATCCGCGACATCGTGGGCGGGCGCTCGGCGGCCTACGAGCAGGAGCTGCGCAAGGCCAAGACGATCGCGCTGGAGGAGATGCAGGCCGAGGCCGAGGAGATGGGCGGGAACGCGATCGTCGGGGTGGACCTCGACTACGAGACGGTGCAGATGGGATCCGGCGGCGGGATGCTGATGGTGAGCGCGAGCGGAACGGCAGTGGTGGTGGAGTGACTCGTGGATGGGCGGTGCCGCTCGTCGCCCTGGGAGTGCTGGCCGTGCCTCTTCATGCTCAGACACCTTCCCCGCGCCCACGGCTCCCGCTCGTCGTACTGCCGGAGACGGTGGCCGTGTGTCGGCTGCCCGCCGGCTCGCCGCTGCCGCCCTGGACATCGAAGGCCTCGGCCTTCCTGACGGTCAGCCGCACGCCGGAGGAGCTCTCGATCACGGCGGACCAGCAGGTCGTGCCGTCGGAGGCCAAGTGCGAGCGGGATTACCGCCCCATCCGCGTGCGCGGCACCCTCCCCACGAACCTCGTCGGTATCCTGGTGGCGATCGCCGACCCGCTCGCCGCGGCGGGGATCAGCATCTTCGCCATCTCCACCTACGACACGGACTACGTCCTGGTGAAGGCAGCGGACCTGGAGCGGGCCATCGCGGCGCTGGAGGGGGCAGGGCACGAGGTGACCCGTTGACGGCGCAGGAACCCGGCGTCTCGGCCGTCGCGCACGTCATTCAGCTCGCGGTCGCGCCGGTGTTCCTGCTCTCCGGCGTCGGTGCCATGCTCAGCGTGCTCACCAACCGCCTTGGCCGGATCATCGACCGCGCCCGCGCCCTGGAGGACCTCTACCCATCGGCCGGCGCGGAACGCCGGCCGCAGATGGAGCTCGACCTCCGCACACTGGCCCGCCGGGCGCGGCTGATCAATCAGGCGATCAGCCTCTGTACCACCTGTGCCCTCCTCGTCTGCGCCGTCATCGCCGCCTTGTTCACGGGCGCCTTCCTCCAGGCCGATCTGTCGGCCCTCGTCGGACTCATGTTCATCGTGGCCATGCTCGCCCTCATCGGGGCATTGGTCAACTTCCTGCGCGAGATCCAGATCGCAACTCGGAGCGTGCGCATCGGGGCTCTGCGGCCCTAGGCGCCGTACGACACCATGGAACCCAGAATCAGCTTCGTGACCCTCGGCGTCTCCGATCTCCCCCGCGCCGTGCGCTTCTACGCCGAGGTGCTGAAATTGCCTCAGAAGAAGACGCCACCCTCGGTCGCGTTCTTCGAGATGGGCAAGACGTGGCTCGCCCTGTACGGCCGGAACGACCTCGCGGCCGATGCCGGCGTCGAGGCGTCACCTCCAACCGGTGGGTTCCCCGGCTTCACGCTGGCCCACAACGTCCGTTCCGCCGACGAAGTGGACCAGCTCCTCCGCGAGATTGCGGCCGGCGGCGGGCGCATCGTCCGTCCCGGGCGCAAGGCCGACTGGGGTGGCTACACCGGGTACTTCGCGGATCCCGACGGCTTCCTCTGGGAGGTCGCGTGGAACCCGCACTTCCCCCATGTCTAGGCACAGCCTGATCCTTGGCACGGCCCGGCAAGGCTAGATTGTGCCGATGAACCGGTTCGAGCGCGCGTTCGAGGCCCTGCTCTGGAACGGTGGCCATTGAGCGGCCCGACGTCGGGCCCGCCGCTGCCTGATCCTGGACTCGCCGATCCCGCGGCGCGTCTTGCCCGCCTTCGGCGCGAGCATGCCGCGCTCTACCCCGGCCTCGACGCGGGCGTCTGGTATCCGGCAAAGAGCGTCGCCGACTACTTCCTGGCCTGGCTGGTTCGCCACCCTGGGGCCGACGCCGCCAAGCGGGCGCGCGTGCTCGAGGCCCAGCACTTCGAGTTCAGGGGCGGGGTGCCGCGGGAGGCTCCGTGGGTGCAGGGGCACAGCCCGGACGATCGGCGCCCGTGAACGACCTGCGGGGCAAGGCCGTGCTGGTGACCGGCGGCAGCTCGGGCATCGGGGCCGCGGCGGGCCGCGCCTTCGCCGCGGCGGGGGCCCGAGTGGTGATCGCCGCACGCGGAGTAGAGCGGGGCGAAGCCGTCGCCTCCGAGCTCCGATCCGAGGGAGCCGAGGTCCGGTTCGTACCGGCCGACATGGCTCGTCCCGAGGATGTCCAGCGCCTGGTCGCCGAGACCGTCGCGACCTACGGCCGGCTCGACGCGGCCTTCAACAACGCCGCCACGACCGACGGCGTCTTCCAGCTCATCGCGGACTTCAGCATCGACGACTTCGATCGGAGCATTGCCGCCAACCTGCGCGGGGTCTGGCTGTGCATGAAGTACGAGATCCAGCAGATGCTGAGCCAGTCGCCCGCTGGAGGCGCGATCGTGAACACCTCGTCGGTCAACGGACTCGGCGGCGCCCCGGGCGGCGCACTGTACTCCGCCGCGAAGGCCGGCGTCCTCGCGCTGACCAAATCCGCGGCGCAGGAGTACGCCACGCAGGGTATTCGGGTGAACGCACTCGTGGCGGGTGGCTTCCTCACGCCGATGCTGCAGGGCGTGTTCGAGCACTACGGCGGGACCACGCCGGACGGCGCGGACGGGGTGCGCGCCCAGTACGAAGGTCTGATCCCCATGCACCGCATCGGCCAGCCGGAGGAGGCGGCCGCCGCCGCGGTCTGGCTTTGCTCCGATGCGTCATCCTACGTCACCGGGCACTCGATGATCGTGGACGGCGGGATGACGGCGGGGACCCGCTAACGACCTCGGTCCCGCCGTCTTCCCGGAGGACCCTCCTGGTCCTCGGCGTGGTGCTCGGAGTCGCGGTCCTGGCCGCGATCTTCGTTGCCAAGCGGATCGGTTCCGCGGTCGGCGGCATGTTCGCCCCCGGCCGCACGGGGGTGAGCCAGGCGGTCGTCGTCGAGCGGATGAAGGCGGTGGCCCGCCTGGTGACGAGCGAGACCTCCCTCCGCGACGTCGTGGTGTACGAGAACCGGCGGCTCGGCTCGACCAAGCGCTCGCTGGTCGTGGTCACCGGCCGGGTGCTCACCGGCTTCGACCTCGATCGCGGCACCCAGGTGCAGGTGGACCACGAGGCCCGCCGGGTACGCATCCAGCTTCCCGGCGCCGACGTGCTCGCCGTCGAGGTCACCGCGCTCAAGACGTACGACGAGCAGAGCGGGCTGTGGAATCCGTTTCGGCCTGCCGACCGGGACACGATCTTCCATCTGGCGCGGGAGCAGCTGGTCAGGACTGCCGGGGAGCTGGAGGTCCGGGCCCATGCCGAAGAAAGCGCCCGGAAGCTGCTCGAGGCGCTGGTGAATGCTGAGGGGTACACGACCGAGGTCAGGTTCGGGAGGCAGGCCGGTCTTCCGTGAGCCGTCTGATCGCCCTGATGGTCGCCCTGGCAGCGGCGGCACCGCCGCTGACGGGGCAAAGCGTCCAGGGAAGAGTCCTCACACAAACCTCGGACGAGCCGCTCGGTGGGGCTCTGGTCCTCCTCCTCGACAATAGCGGGGCTGAAGTCGCCCGCGCCGTGACCACGCCGAGCGGGGGGTTCGCCCTGCGGGCGCCGGCGCCCGGTACGTATCAGGTGGTGGTCCGTCAGATCGGCTTACAGGCCTGGAAGTCGCCGGCCTTTTCCCTGATGGTGGGCACGGACTATCCGCTCACGCTGCGAATCGAGCCGAGGCCGTACGAGCTGCCGCCGATCACCGTCGCCGGACGCCGCTCGCGCTGCGACGTCGCGCTCGACGACGAGGATCTGATCGGCCGCCTGCTCGACGCCGCCAGGACCGCGCTCGGCATCGCGGAGGCGAGCGCCGAGGCGGGCGCGTACGGATTCGCCACCGACGGCTACCTCAAGCGTCTCTCCACCGAATTTGCGGTCGTTGAGAGCACGAGCACCGACCTGCTCTTTCTCACCACGTGGCCAATCCAAAGCGCCGATCCCGACAGCCTCCAACGCTGGGGATTCGTACGAGGGATGGTCACTCAGCCTGAAGGTCCCACCTACTACGGTCCCGACGCTCGAGTGCTCTTCAGTGACTGGTTCCTCGACTCCCACTGCTTCGAGGTTGAGGCGGGCGACGACACCCTCGTGGAGATCCGGTTCGAGCCGGAGCGCCGCGACGATCGGGTCGACCTGGAGGGCCGGCTGGTGATCGATCGGGCGTCGCTCGAGCTCAGGAGGATGACCTTCGAGTACATCGGCCTGCCGCGCTGGGTGCCGCGTGACGTGGCCGGAGGCGAGGTCGAGCTCCGCAGGCTGCGCCAGGGCGCATGGGTGCCGACCACCTGGTATCTGCGCGCGCCTCTCCCCTCCCGCTCCAGGTGGACGTCCAAGGTCACGCTGCGGGGGTGGATGGAGACGGGGGGCCGGGTCACCGCGGTGCACACCGCGAAGGGGGTACTCGATTCGACCCTGACGGCGGAGCTCCTGACTAGCCCTTGATTCCGTGCAGGCATGGGAGGGAGGTACGCGATGGGCTTCTGGCAGAAGCTGTTTGGCCAGCGGGAACGTCCGGAGGAAACCATCCGGCTAACCCGCCGGGTGATGGACCTGCTGGCCGAAGGGAAGTCGGACGACGAGGTGCAGCGGACGCTCTTCCGCGAAGGCGTTCCGGTGGACCGCGCCGCCTCCATCGTCGGCGAGGTGCGGAGAGCGCAGGCCCGGCTGCGGGGGTGAGGCTTCGATCGCTGTTGCCGGTACTCCTGGCTCTGGTCCCGGTCGCCACAAGCGCACAGACCGACGGCGTCCGGTGGACGAGGCAGATCGGTGAGGCCCGAACCGCGATTGAGACCGCCATGGCGAGGGGCGCGGCGCCGGGGGCCGCGGTGGCAGTCGCGGTGGACGGCAAGATCGTGTGGTCGGAGGCGTTCGGGGAGGTAGAACCCGACACCCGCTTCGGGATCGGCAGTATCTCCAAGGCGTTGACGCTCGCCGCCGCGATGCGTCTGGTGGACGAGGGCAGGCTCGACCTCGATGCACCGGTCGAGCGCTACCTGCCGGATTGGCCGCACGCGGGCCGGGGCATCACCGTACGGCGCATCGCGGCGCACCAGAGCGGCCTCGCCGACGCCTTCGCCGACCAGCACTACAACTCCACGGCGCACTTCCCCGACCTCGACAGCGCCTACCGCCACATCCGGAATGAGCGCCTCGTCTACCCGCCCGGCACGAGCTCGGTGTATGCCACGGGGCTGTTCACGATCGTGGGACGCGTACTGGAGAAAGTGGTGGGAGAGCCTTACCCCGAGCTGATGCGGCGCCTCGTATTCCAGCCGGCCTCGATGACCCGGACGGTCCCCAACGACCCGCGGCACCCGCCGCCCGACCGCGCCCGGTTCTACGTCCGCACCGGCGGCAAGGTTCAGCTGGCCGCCGCCGTGGATCCGAGCTTCAAGCTTCCGGGCGCGGGATTTCTTTCGACGGCGGAGGATATGGCGCGCTTCGGCGCGGCGCTGCTTCGGCCGGGATTTCTCTCTCCGGGTGCCCGGAGCGAGATGTTCCGGCCGGTACCACTCACCGACGGCACGGCGACCATCTACGCGCTCGGCTTTCAGTCTCTTCAGGAGGAGGGCCGGCGGGTGCTCCTGCAGCCGGGCGGCGGACTCGGCATCGCGGGATGGCTCGCGCTCTACCCCGAGCAGGATGTGGTGGTAGTGATCCTCAGCAACCTGACCGGCTCGCCCCTCGGCGACGCACGCCGCGCCGTCGCCGAGAGCTTCCTTCGCTGATCAGTCCGCCGCGAGTGGCCAGGTGCCGCCCAGAGCCCGGTAGAGATCCACGTAGGCGGTCACGGTTTCGGTCCGGCTCCGGGCGAGCTGATCCTGGGCCTCGAGCTGTGTGCGCTCGGCATCCAGCACCTGGAGGAAGTCGGTCACCCCGCCCTCGAAGCGAAGCCGGGCCAGATCGGCGGCGCGCTCGCTGGCCGTCGGACGCCTCCTCCAAACGCTCCTGCCTGCTGCGCGCCGTCCGGTAGGTGACCAGCGACGGTCTCCACTTCCCGCAGCGCCTGCAGCACCGACTGCTCGTAGCGTGCACGCGCCTCGGATTCGCGCGCGCGGGCCGCGTCCGCCCTGGCCTTCACCCGACCGAGATTGAGCGCGGGCCAGCTGATCACCGGTCCGAGGGCAAAGCGGGAGGTGCCCGTGCCGCCGATGTTGTCGAACTCCAGCGCGGTCCAGCCGGCCTGCCCGCCGACCGTCACTCGCGGCAGATAGTCGGCCTTGGCCGCGCCGACGAACGCGGTCTCGGCCGCGAGACGCCGCTCCGCGCTCACCACGTCGGGCCGCTTCCGGATCAGCGAGTCGGGACTCACGACGCTCCCGATCTCCGGCGGCTCCGGAAGGGCGGCCACGGACTGAAGCTCTCCTGCCACCGCGGCCGGCGGCCGGCCCACCAGCACACCGATCCGGTACTGCGCCGAAGCCACGCGCGCCTCGAACACGGGAATGGCGGCGAGCGTCGTGCTGAGCTGCGCCCGCGCGCGCTCGGTATCGAAGGCCGTCCCTCGCCCGGCATCCAGGCGCTGCTGGGTCACCTCCATGCTCCGCCGCTGGTTCTCGGCGTTGCGTCGCGCCACTTCCAGCTGCCCCTGCGCGCCGCGCAGATCGAAGTAGGCACTCGCCAGCTCGGCCGTGAGAATGATCTGCACCGAGCGCAGATCCTCCTGTGCGGAGCCGAGGAGCGCGCTCTGACCCTGGAGGTTTCTCCGCAGCCGTCCGAAGAGGTCGATCTCCCAGAACGCCTCCGCCCCGACGTCCCAGAGGTCCTGATCGGGAATCGCCGCGCCGATGATGGAGAACGATGCGTTGCTGAGCCGCTGGCGGGTGTAGCCGCCCGCCACGGTGATGGTCGGCGCCAGGTCCAGCTTGGCGAGCGTCCGCTCGGCCCGGGCACCCTTGACCCTGGCGAGGGCCGCGCGGATGTCGAGATTCGCCTCGAGGCCCTGTGCCACCAGCCGGTCGAGAGTGCTGTCGCCCAGCGTCTCCCAGAACGCGGCGGCGGAAGGCTGCGACTGGAGCCGGGGCCGGAGGCGCCGCATGAGGCACCGAGTCGGGCGCCTCGCGAAACTGTGGGCTCGACGGCGACGGCCGGCGGATGATGCGACGGCCCGACGGCGCAGCCGGCCACCAGCAGCGAGGCGGTCAGGGCCCATCTTGTCACCCTGAGCGGAGCGAAGGGGACTTGGCCGGGAAGTCCCCTTCGCTCCGCTCAGGGTGACAACACCTGCCATCACACGCTCAGACATGCGCGGCCTCCTGTTGCCGTGACGTTGCCTGCACTACGGGGCGCCGCCGCTCTACCAGCTTCTGGAGTACGACGTAGAAGACCGGCGTGAGCAGCAGCCCGAAGAACGTTACGCCCAGCATGCCCGAGAACACCGCTACGCCCATGGCGTGCCGCATCTCGGCGCCGGCCCCGCTGGAGAACACCAGCGGCACGACGCCCATGATGAAGGCGAAGGAGGTCATGAGGATCGGGCGGAGCCGGATCCGGCAGGCCTCGAGCGCCGCCTCCACCGCCGAGCGACCCTGGAGCTGAAGCTCGCGGGCGAACTCGACGATCAGGATGGCGTTCTTGCAGGCGAGCCCGATGAGCACCAGGAACCCGATCTGGGTGAAGACGTTGTTGTCGCCCTTGGTGAGCCACACGCCACCGATCGCGAAGAGCAGGGACATCGGCACGATCAGGATGACGGCGAGCGGCAGCGACCAGCTCTCGTACTGCGCCGCCAGCACGAGGAACACGAGCACCATGCAGAGCGGGAAGACGAAGATCGCCGTGTTGCCCGCCAGGATCTCCTGGTAGGTCAGCTCGGTCCACTCGTAGCCGATGCCGTTGGGCAGCGTCTCCGCCGCCAGCCGCTCCATGGTCGCTCTCGCCTGGCCCGAGCTGACGCCGGGAGCGGGGCCGCCATTGATGTCGGCCGCCGGGTAGGCGTTGTAGCGGAGACCCTGGGCCGGCCCGTAGGACGGCTTGACCTGGATCACCGAGCCCAGCGGAACCATCTCCCCGCGCGCGTTGCGCACCTTGAGCTGCGCGATGTTCTCCGCGGTCGCGCGGAACGGCGCGTCGGCCTGCACGATGACCTGGTAGGTCCGGCCGAACTTGTTGAAGTCGTTGACGTAGACCGACCCGAGGTAGGTCTGCATCGTCTGGAAGAGATCGGTGAGCGAGATGCCCTGCTGCTTCACCTTCTCGCGGTCCACGTCCACCTCGAGCTGGGGAACGTTGATCTGGAAGCCGGAGAAGACGCCGGCGAGCTGCGGCGTCTGGTACGCCCTTCCCAGCAGCGCCTGGGTCGCGCCGAACAGCTCGGCCTCGCCCAGACCGGCCCGGTCCTCCAGCTCCATCTTGAAGCCGCCCACGCTTCCCAGCCCCTGCACCGGCGGGGGCGGGAAGACCGCGACGAAGGCGTCCTGGATCGCTGGAGAACTTCTCGTTCAGCGCGCCGGCGATGGTCAGGCCGTATTCCTCGTCCGTCTTGCGCTCGTCGAACGGCTTGAGCGTGAAGAACACGATCCCGGCGTTCGGCAGGTTCACGAACCCGTTGATGGACAGTCCGGGAAACTGCACCGCGCTTGCCACACCGGGCTGTTTCAGGCCGATATCCGACATCTCCCGGATGACGGCCTCGGTCCGGTCGAGCGTGGCGCCGTCCGGCAGCTGGGCGAAGGCCACGAGGTACTGCTTGTCCTGGGTGGGGACGAAGCCCGAGGGCACCCGGTTGAACACGAGCACGGTCAGCGCCAGCAGGCCGGCGTACACCGCGAGCGCGGCACCCCGGTGCCCGAGCACCCGCCCCACCGACCGGCCGTAGCCTTGCGAGCCCCGGGCGAAGAAGCGGTTGAAGGGCCGGAAGAGCCAGCCGAGGCCGCGGTTGAGCAGGAGTGTCAGGCGGTCGGGGGCGCGCCGTGCGGCTTCAGCAGGATGGCGCTGAGCGCCGGCGACAGCGTGAGCGAGTTGAACGCGGAGATCACCGTCGAGAAGGCGATGGTGAGCGCGAACTGCCGGTAGAACTGGCCCGTGAGTCCGCTGATGAAGGCCACCGGGACGAACACGGCGCAGAGCACCAGCGCGATCGCGACGATCGGCCCGCTGACCTCTTCCATCGCCTTGTGGGAGGCCTCGAGCGGCGACAGGCCGTCTTCGATGTTCCGCTCCACGTTCTCGACCACCACGATGGCGTCGTCCACCACGATGCCGATGGCGAGCACCAGCCCGAAGAGCGACAGCGTGTTGATGGAGAACCCGAACGCGAGCAGGATGGCGAACGTGCCGACGATCGAGATCGGCACCGCCACCAGCGGGATGATCGAGGCGCGCCAGGTCTGGAGGAAGAGCACCACGACGATCACCACCAGGAGCACGGCCTCCAGGAGGGTGATCACGACCTCGCGGATGCCGTCGCGCACGTTGATCGTGGGATCGTACACGATCTGGAAGTCCACGCCCTCGGGGAAGTTCTGCTTCAGCTCCGCCATGGTCGCGCGCACCGCGGTCGAAAGCGCCAGCGCGTTGGAGCCGGGCGCCTGGAAGATGCCGATGCCGACGGCGTCCTTGTTGTCCAGCATGGAGCGCAGCGAATAGCTGCCGGCGGCCAGCTCGATGCGGGCGACGTCGCGGAGCCGGGTCAGCTCGCCGTCGCTCCCGGTCTTGACGATGATCTCCCCGAACTCCTCTTCGTCGGCCAGCCGGCCACGCGCGTTGACGCTGAGCTGGTAGTCCACCTGCTCCGGCATCGGCGGCGCGCCGACCACGCCGGCCGCGACCTGCACGTTCTGCTCCCGGATCGCTTGGATCACGTCGCCGGCCGAGAGGCCGCGCGCGGCGACCTTCTGGGGATCGAGCCAGATCCGCATGGCGTAGTCCCCGCCGCCGAAGACCTGCACCTGGCCCACGCCGTTGATCCGCTGCAGGACGTCCTTGATCTGGAGCAGGGCGTAGTTCCGCAGGTAGACGATGTCGTAGCGATTGTCGGGCGAGACGAGGTGCACCACCATGGTGAGGTCGGGCGAGCTCTTGACCGTGGTGACTCCCGACTGGCGCACTTCCTCAGGCAGCCGGGGCAGTGCCTGGGCTACCCGGTTCTGCACCTGCACCTGCGCCAGGTCGGCGTCGGTGCCGATGCGGAACGTCACCGTGTGGTCAGCACGCCGTCCGAGGTGGCCTGGGACGACATGTACAGCATGTTCTCGACCCCGTTGATCTGTTCCTCCAGCGGCGTCGCCACCGCTTCCGAGAGCACCCGCGGGTTGGCGCCGGGGTAGACCGCCCTCACCACGATCGACGGCGGCACGACTTCGGGGTACTCGCTGATCGGCAGGGCGAACATCGCGATTGCACCCGCCAGGAAGACCACGATGGACAGCACGCCCGCGAAGATCGGCCGGTCGATGAAGAATCTGGAGAAATTCATGGCGGGCCCTCAGCTGCGCCGGCGGCCGTCGAATCGGCGACGGCCGCGGGAGGGTTGGTGTCCATCGGGGCGAGCGTCGGCGTGACCTTCATGCCCGGCCGCGCACGCTGGAGGCCGTTCACGACGATCTGGTCGCCCGCGGCAAGACCCTTCTGCACGACCCGCAGGCCGTCCACCAGGCGGCCGAGCTGCACCGGCCGGTACTCGACGGTGCTGTCGGGCTTGAGCAGCAGCACGAATTTCTTGTCCTGGTCGGTGCCGACGGCGCGGTCCTGGACCAGCCGGCGCGGTAGCGGCCGCTGCCGACCAGCTTGATGCGGGCGAAGAGGCCGGGCGTGAAGAGCCGGTCCTTGTTGGAGAGCACGGCGCGGGCGCGGATGGTGCCGCTCTCCGGGTTGAGCTGGTTGTCCACGAAGTCGACGTAGCCCTCGTGGGGAAACCCTTCCTCGTTGGCGAGCCCGATGTAGACCGGGTTCCGCTTGTCGCGCGAGCTGGGCCGAGTGCCCGCGCGGGCGAGCATGGTGTACTTGAGGTAGGTCTGCTCGTCGCCCTCGAAGTAGACGTAGATCGGGTCCAGCGAGACGACGGTCGTGAGCAGCGTCGCGGTCGGCGGCCCGGCCTGCACCAGGTTCCCCTCGGTGACCTCGGCCCGGCTGACCCGGCCGCTGATCGGCGAGCGCACCTCGGTCCACTCGAGGTTGAGCCGCGCGGTGGCGACGTCGGCCTCCGCCGCTCGCACCGCGGCCTCGCCCTCGGCCTGGCCGGCGGTGCGCGCGTCGTACTCCTCCCTGGAGATCGCCTGGACCGCGACCAGCCTCTCGGCCCGGTCCACGTCCCGCTCCGCAAGCTCGGCGCGGGTTCGCGCGACCTCGACCTCGGCCTCGGCCCGCGCCAGCTCGGCGTCGTACGGCCGGGGATCGATCTCGAAGAGGATCGTCGCCCTTGCGGACTTCCTTTCCCTCCTGGAAGGCCACCCGGCGGACGAAGCCCGAGACCCTCGGGCGGATCTCCACGGCGTCCACCGCCTCGAGCCGGCCGGTGAACTCGTCCCACTCGTTGATCTCCCGCTCGGGCACCGCGGCGACGGTGACGGCCGGAGGGGGCGGGGGGGCGGGGAGGTCACCGCCGCAGGCTACGACAAGACCAGCGAGGAGGACCGGCGAGACCAGCAGCGACCGTGACAACCCCATACCAACCTCCGGGATCCGACAAAGATGTAACAGTTGTACAACTGTTTTACCGCTACTGCGCAACAAGCTTTCAGTATAGGACATCTGGGCGGCCTTACGCCTTATCCCCTGCCCGCCGCAACAGCTCGGCGGTGTAGTCCCGCAGGATGTCCCGGCGGACCTGGCAATGGAGAAATTGCCCTTCCCGCCGCGCCTCCACCAGCCCCGCCCGCACCAACTCCTTGATATGGTGTGAGATCGTGGCCTTGCTCACCGGAAATGCGTCCCGGAGGCGGGCGCAGGGACAGTCGTCCTCCTGGCCGATCGCCTCCAGCACCGCCACCCTGGTCGGGTCGGCCAGGGCCTTCGCGATGCGATCGAATTGATCGTCGCCCAGGCGCCCAGACCGTGAAAATCGCGCGTTCACAGTACAATGGTTGTCGAACTATCTGATTCCGTCAAGTCTCCCGCACCCGGGCCACCGCACCAGCACCGGCCGGCGCGGAGGGCTCGGCCTGGGCCCTGGCGGGCCGGGCCGCCCGCTTGCGGTGCCCCAGCCGCTCCTGCAGCGCATCGAAGTACGTGTAGAAGACCGGGGTCACGTAGAGCGTGATGATCTGGGAGAACACCAGGCCGCCCACGACCACGATACCGAGCGGCCGGCGGGCCTCGGCGCCGGCGCCATGCCCCAGCGCGATGGGCAGCGTGCCCATCAGCGCCGCCATCGTCGTCATCATGATCGGCCGGAAGCGTACGCTCGCGGCCTCGAGGATCGCGTCGTGCGCGCTCTTGCCGTGGTTCCGCTCCGCCTCGATCGCGAAGTCGATCATCATGATCGCGTTCTTCTTCACGATGCCGATCAGCATGATCACGCCGACATAGGCGTAGATGCTGAGATCCAGCCCGAAGATCGTCAGCGCCAGCAGGGCGCCGAAGCCCGCGAACGGCAGGCCCGAGAGAATGGTGAGCGGATGGATGAAGCTCTCGTACAGAATGCCGAGCACGAGGTAGATCACCAGGATCGCCATGATCAGCAGCACCAGCAGGCCGGCCTGCGCCTGCTGGAACGCCTGCGCCGTCCCGGCGAAGCTGGTGCTGATGGATGAGGGCAGGACCTCACGCGCGGCGGCCTCGACGCGTTCCACCGCGGTACCCAGCGAGGTGCCGGCCTGCAGGTTGAACGAGAGCGTCACCGACGGCAGCTGGCCCGAGTGGTTCACCGTGAGCGGCCCGGTGGACTGCGTCACCTTCGCGAGACTCCCGAGGGGCACCGACACGCCCTCGCGGCCCGTGATGTTGAGCAGGCTCATCGCCGAGAGATCGCGCTGGTACTGCGGCAGCAGCTCCATCACGACCCAGTATTGGTCGTTGGGCGTGTAGATGGTGCTGACCTGTCTGGCACCGTACGCGTTATACAGCGCGCTCTCGATCTGGTTCACGTCGATGCCGAGCGCGGACGCGCGGTCCCGTGCGATGGCCACCTGGACTTCCGGGTTCTTGATCTGCAGATCGCTCGTGACGTCGGCGAGGCCGGGAATCTGCTGCATCCGCCGCTCCAGGGCCGCCGCCCCGTCGTACAGCGCATCGATGTCCGAGCTGGTCAGGGTGAACTGGAACTCGCTCTTCGAGGTGCGCCCGCCGATGTTGAGCACCGGCGGATTCTGGACGAAGGCCCGCATGCCGGGCACGGCGGCCAGCTTGCTCGAGAGCGAGCGCGCCACCTCGTCCGCGCTCATCGTCCGATCCGAGCGGTCCTTGAGATGCATGATCAGCCGGCCCTGGTTCGTCGTCCGGCTCTGCCCGCCCCCGCCGACCGCCGACATGAACCCGTCCACGTTGGGGTCCTCCGCCACGATCGCGGCCGCCGCGCGCTGGTGCTCCACCATCGCGTCGTAGCTGGTCCCTTCGGTGGTCTCGGTCGTGGCGTAGAGCTGGCTCTGGTCCTCGGTGGGGATGAATCCCTTGGGGACTATGCGGAAGAGGACGATGGTGCCGATCAGGATCAGCGCGCTAAACGCCAGCGCCAGCCGGCGATGGTCCATGACCCAGGAGAGCGTGCGCTCGTACCACGCCAGCGATCCGACCCAGGCCCGCTCGATCGTCTCGTAGAACTTCCCGTGGCGCTCCGCGGCGTCGTGCGGCTTGAGCCAGCGGCTGCAGAGCATCGGGGTGAGCGTGAGCGAGACGAAGCCGGACACCAGGATAGCGACGCCGATGGTGACCGCGAATTCCTGGAAGAGCCGACCGATCAGCCCGCCGAGGAAGAGCACCGGGATGAACACCGCCACCAGCGAGATCGTCATCGAGATGACGGTGAAGGTGATCTCGCGGCTGCCCTTGATGGCCGCCTCGAGCACCGGCTCGCCGTTCTCGATGTGCCGGACGATGTTCTCCAGCACCACGATGGCGTCGTCCACCACGAACCCGACCGCCAGGGTGAGCGCCATCAGGGAGAGATTGTCGAGACTGTACCCCAGCAGGTACATGACCGCGAACGTCCCGACGATGGACATCGGCAGCGCGAAGCTCGGGATCGCCGTCGCCCGAATGTTCCGGAGAAAGAGGAAGATCACCATGACGACCAGACACAGCGCGAGGAACAGGGTGAACTTTACGTCGTTCACCGACGCCTTCACCGTGACCGAGCGGTCGTTGAGCGTCGAGATCTCGACGGCGGGCGGAATCTGGCTCCGGAGCGCCTCCACCTCCGCCTTCACCCGCTCCGCCACCGCCACGGTGTTCGTGCCGGGCTGGCGCTGGATGGCGAGCACCACCGCCCGCTCGCCGTTGAACCAGCTCGCCCGCTTGGTGTCCTGCACGCTGTCGATGACCCGCCCAAGATCCTGGAGCCGCACCGGCGCCCCGTCGCGGTAGGCCACGACTAAGGCGCCGAAGTCCTTGGCGTTGAGCAGCTGCCCCTGGCTCTCCACCGAATAGGCCTTGTCGGTCCCCCACAGAATGCCGGTCGGCAGATTCACGTTTCCGTTGTCCACCGCGGTCGCGACCTCGTCGATCCCGATCCGCCGCGCGGCTAGCTGCTGCGGGTCGAGCTGGATCCGGACGGCGTACTTCATGGACCCGAAGACCTGCACCTGCGCGACGCCGTCGATGGTCGAGAGCCGCTGCGCGAGGAAGGTCTCGGCGTATTCGTTGAGCTGGGACAGCGGCAGCGTCTTGGTGCGCAGGGCGTAGTAGAGGATGGGTTGCGAGGACGGATCCACCTTGCGGAAGCTGGGGGGCTGGATGTCCTGCGGCAGCGAGCGCAGCGCCTGCGAGATGGACGCCTGCACGTCCTGCGCGGCCGCATCGATGTTCCGGCTCAGCGCGAACTGCATCGAGATCGAGGTGGAGCCCTGGATACTGGTGGACGTCATCGTCTCGATGCCGGGGATCGTGGAGAACTCCTTCTCCAGCGGCGTCGCGACGGCCGATGCCATGGTCTCGGGGCTCGCGCCCGGGAGGCTCGCGCTGACCGAGATCGTGGGATAGTCCACCGCGGGGAGGTCGCTCACCGGCAGGGCCCGATAGGCCACCAGACCGAAGATCAGAATGCCGAACATGACCAGCGTGGTCATGACCGGCCGCCGGATGAACAGTTCAGTGAAGCTCATGATCCCCCCTTGACCTGGACCTTCGAGCCCTGCCGCAAGCGCAGCTGCCCGTCGGTCACCACCCGGTCGCCCGGTTGCACCTCGCCGGTCACGATGGCGAGATCTCCGGTGGTCCGGTCCACCTTCACCGGCTTCGTCGCCGCCGAGCTGTCCGGCTGTATGACGAAGACGTAACTGCCTTGCTGCCCGGCCACCACTGCCTTGGCCGGGACGATGAGCGCGTTCTGATCAACGTAGAGCTGAAGGCGCACGTCCACGAACTCCCCGGGCCACAGGACACCTTCCGCGTTCGGGAACTTGCCCTTCAGCATGATGGTGCCCGTCGTGGTGTCCACGGCGTTGTCCACGAAGCTCAGCGTCCCGGCGCTGGCGGGTCCGTCGCCGCCCACCGGCTCCGCCCGGACGATCAGCTTCTCGCCTCGATACTTCTGGATGAGCGCGAGGTTCCCTGCCGGGACGGCGAACCGCACCAGGATGGGACGGATCTGGTTGATCGTGACCAGCGGTTGTGCGTCGCTGGACCGAACCAGATTCCCCTCGCGTACCCGCAGGCTGCCGGTGCGGCCGGAGATCGGCGCCCGGATCGTGGCGTACTGCAAGTTGAGCTTGGCCTCGGTGACCGCGGCGTCGCTTCCGGCCAGTGTCGCAGCCGCGGCGGCCGCGGTGGTGCGCGAGAGGTCGTACTGCTGCGCCGTGACGTACTCGCGCTCGGCCAGCTCGGCGTAGCGCTTCACCTCCGACTGCGCATTCTCCGCCTGCGCGCGGTCTCGATCGAGCAGCGCCTCGGCCTGGGCGAGGGTGGCCTGGAACGGCCGCGGATCGATCTGGAACAGCACCTGCCCCTTCTGCACGTCCTGTCCCTCGGTGAAGGCGATCCGCACGATCGGCCCGCTCACCTGCGGCTGCACCGCGACCGTCTGCAGCGGCTCGACGGTTCCGGTCGCCGCGAGATCGAAAGGGACCGCGCGCCGCTCGACGGTGCCCAGTGTCACCGGAACGGATGCCACCGGTGCAGGCGCGTTCTCCTTGCACCCGAGGAGGGCGACGAGGAGCACGGAGAGGGACTCGGGCGGATTGCGGGATCATCTCGGGGGCACCGTCGTGGTATCAGTGGTAAGCCGGAGCGAGCTCTCACCGGTCGGATCGAGGATGCCCGCGTCGTGCGCGAGCTGGGCCAGCGACACGTACCAGGAGAGGCGGGCGCCCACCCGCTGCGCCCGGGCATCGGCGAGCGCCGTTTGTGCCGCGAGAAGGTCGAGCACCGATCCGACGCCCGCCTTGTAGCGCCCCAGGGCGACCTCGTTGGACTGCGTAGCGCTGGCGAGCAGATCGTCGGTGGTGCGCACCCGGCGGGTCGCGGTCTGCAGGGCGTGGTATCCGCTGAATACCTGGAACACAACCTGTTGCCGGAGGGACTCGGCCCTGGCCCCCGCCGCTTCGGCTGCGAACCGGGCGGCACGGAGATCGTACTGGCGGGAAAAGCCGCTGAAGAGCGGGACACTGAGGCCGAGCGACAGGTTGTAGCTGTTGGCCCCATCCGGGATCGTGGTCGCGTATGTGCGGCCCGCGTTGGCACTGAAGTTCAGCGAGGGCAGGAGCGCGGACCGTGCGTCGCCGATGTCGGCCCGCGCGGCCTCGGCTTCGGCCCGGATGGCGGCGAGATCGGGACGGCCCTCGAGCGCCCGGGCGATGATGGCGTCCACGCTGTCGGCCAGAGCGGCCACCGGCGCGAGCGTCACGGTCGAGTCCACGTCGTAGGGCAGATTGGCGGGAAGGCCGAGCGACAGCGCCAGCGATCCGCGCGCGGTCTGGAGATTCCCCTCGATCGTCTCGAGATCGAGCTGGGCCTGGCTCGCCGCCGTCCGCGCCTGGAGCACGTCCGCGATCGTCGCGAGCCCGACCCGACGCCGCTCCTCCGCGGCGGTCAGGTTGGTCTGCGCCTCCTGCACCGTGGTCCGCTGCGCGCCGACCAGCGCGCGGTTGGCGAGATACTGGAAGTAAGCAACCTGGATCTGCAGCGCCGCGTCCTGGATGGCCGCGTTGTGGGTGAAGCTCGCCGCGATGAGACGCTGGCGCGCACCCGCGATCCGGCCGGTCCGGCCGCCGAAATCGAACAGCAGATAGTTGAGCGTGACGCTCGGCGTCAGGACCGACTGCTGGACCGAGGTGCGTCCCTGCGTCGCCGCCGTCTTGATCCGGGTGCCGTCCACGTTGGCGTCGATGGTGGGGAACCATTCGCCGCGCTCCGAGCCGTACGCGGCGGCCGCGGTCTGCGCGTTGGCCCAGGCCAGACGAGTGGCGGGATTGTTTCGCAGCCCCAGATCCACGATCTCGGCCAGGGTGAGGCGCCTGATCCGACCGGCCAGGTCCGCGGGGACCGCGGTCGCCGATGTGTCGCTCGCCCGATCCGGCGGAATCGCGCCGGGAGGCGGCACCCAGGGCGTCTCCGGGGCGGGGGAGACGCTTCGCTCGCCCGAGACCGACGGCGTGCCGACGCATCCGGCGAGCACCATCACCGCCGCGAACGGCCCGGCGAAGGGAGACCTCACCTCCGCGTCCCGTTGCGGCGACGCCACTGAGAGAGCGAGCGGGAAATCTCACCGGAGAGGTAGGCGAACGCGCTCTCGTAGCCCTCCAGCCGCGCCCGGACGATTCGGCTACGGGCCGGAACCCTCTGCCGAGCCTCGCCTACCGCGGCGGTGAAGCGCTGCCACTGTTCCAGACGCTGCACCGTGGTGCGCTCGAAGAGGTCGGGGACAACGGAGTAGAAGTCGCGGCGATCGCCCGGCCGGCGCGCGCGGGTGATCACCCCGAAGTGAGCCAGGAGCCGGGCGTTGGTGCTCACGCTCGCCTTGCTGACCCGGAGGGAGCCCGCCAGCTGGTCGAGGCTGCGGGGCTCCTCGCTCATGAGCAGCAGAGCCAGGATCCGGCCGGCGATGGGCGGCTGTCCTTCCTGCTCGAAGATCTCCGCCATCCGGTCGGTGAAACGGGTCGTCGATACGTCCATGTAGTCCGGAGCTGAATGCCGACAAAGTGAATCGCAATCCGTTCAGTATGGACTGAACGATCCCGGGTGCCAAGGGGTGAGCGTAACGAAACGGCTACGAGGCGGCCGGTCCAAGGAACCAGCGGACGGCCTGGCTGGCGATGCCGGCGGGGACTTCGTGATCGCCCTCGAACTCCACGTACTCGACCTCATACTTCCGCTCCCGCAGCTCCGGCACCATCCGGCGGCTGCACTGATCGATCGGCAGGATGGAATCGGAGGTGCCGTGGGACACGAAGATTCGCGGTGCGCCCTCGCGGTCCACCACCGACAGGAAGCCGGGGGAGAAGGCGAGCACGTGACTGAACAGCTGGCCGTTGGACAGCCCCAGGGCGAGCGCGTAGCTCGCGCCGTCGGAGAAGCCCTCGACGCCGACCCGCTTGGGATCGACATCGTAGCGGGAGAACGTCAGGGCGAGCGCGGCATCGATGAAGGCCACATCGGCGCCGTAGCCGCCGAGGACCACGTCCCAGGTTCGGCCACGGGAGTCCGGGGCGAGAATGAGAAATCCATGCTCGTCCGCTAGCGACTGCAGGCGGGGAAGCCCGCGGCGGGCGCTCCCGGTCGCGCCATGGAGCGACAACACCATCGGCGCAGGACGCCCGGGCTGGTAGGCCTTCGGGGCGTAGATCACCCCGTCCCGCTCCGAGCCGATGCGGAGGGGCTCGAGTCCCGGCCCACCGGTGCCGGCCGCTACGCCCCCAGGTCTGGCGCCGAGACGCCCTTTCGCGTGCCGCCGTGCCATTGTTTCCGGATCCTCCCGCCCGTTGCCACTTTCCCGGCCGGCCCCCGCGCCGCATCCTGGGATGGCCGCCATGGCCATCGCCGCGCCGGCGACTCCCAGGAAAGCTCGCCGCCCGATCGCTGTCACGCTTGCTCCTTCGGAGAGGTATACATGCCTGACGGAGAAACCCTGCTCCTGTTTCTGGCCGCGGCGTTGGCGCTCAACCTCACGCCCGGCCCGGACATGCTCTACGTGGCGGCGCGAAGCGGCGCCGAAGGCAGGAGCGCGGGCGTCGTTTCGGCGCTCGGGATCGCCGTGGGCTGCCTGGTCCACACCGGCGCCCTGGCCCTCGGACTCGCCGGGATACTCGCGGCGGTACCGGCAGCCTATGACACCGTGCGCCTCCTTGGTGCCGCCTATCTCGTGTGGCTCGGCGTTCGGACGCTGCGCCGTCCGGAGCCGCTGGGCGGGATGGACGAGATCGAGCCGGCCCGGTTGGGAGCTATCTTCCGCCAGGGCGTGGTGACCAACGTGCTGAACCCCAAGGTGGCGCTCTTCTTCCTCGCGTTCCTGCCGCAGTTCGTGACTCCGGCGCGCGACGCCGTGCCACAGATCCTGATCCTCGGACTCCTCTTCAACACGTCGGGAACGCTGGTGAACCTCGGAGTCGCTCTCCTGGCAAGTCGGGCCACCGGATGGCTCAGGCGCGGGCGCGGCGCGGCACACCTCCAGCGGATCACGGGTGCGGTGTTCATCGGATTGGGCCTGCGTCTCGCGCTCGGGGGAAGACGATGACTCGGCGAAGGCCGGTCATCGGCATCATGGGAGCGGGGAAGGCGAGCGAGCGAAGCCTCACCGCCGCTCACCGGCTCGGGCGCCTCGTTGCCGAGCGGGGATGGATCGTGCTGACGGGTGGACGGCCCGAGGGCGTGATGGCTGCGGCCTGCGCCGGTGCCAAGGCGGTCCCTGGCAGCGTGACCCTCGGGATTCTGCCTTCGACGGCGGAAGGGGTTGGACCGGACGTGGACATCGCGGTCTTCACGGGACTGGGCGAAGCGCGGAATGCCGTCAACGTGCTGACCAGCGACGTCGTCGTGGCCTGCGGGGTCGAGGGGCCCGGCACCGCGTCCGAGGTGGCGCTGGCGCTCAGGTCGGACAAGCCGGTGCTGTTGCTGGCGGCCTCGACGGAAGCATTGGCCTTCTTTCGCCAGGTGGCCGGAGAGGTCCGGCTGCACGAGGCGGAAACACCAGAGGACGCGTTACGCGTCCTGGACGAGCTGCTGGACTGAGGAGGAAGAGAATGGAGCTGGGTCTCAGGGACCGCCGGGCGCTGGTCACCGGCTCGACCGCGGGGATCGGATTCGCGACGGCCCGTCTGCTCGCGGCCGAAGGCGCGGAGGTGATCATCAACGGGCGCACCGCGGAGCGGGTCGCCCGCGCGATCGAGCTGATCCGGGAAGACTTTCCCAGTGCGCAGGTCAGAGGAATGCCGGCGGATCTGGGCACCCGGCAGGGCTGCGCCGAGATGCTGGCGAGGGTGCCGGCGGTGGACATCCTCGTCAACAACGTCGGCATCTTCGAGCCGAAGCCGTTCGAGGAGATTCCGGACGAGGATTGGTTCCGGTTCTACGAGGTGAACGTGATGAGCGGCGTGCGGCTCACCCGTCACTATCTCCCGCGCATGCGCATCGCGAAGTGGGGCCGGATCGTGTTCGTCTCGAGTGAGTCCGCCGTCCAGATCCCGTCGGAGATGATCCATTACGGCATGACGAAGACGGCGCAGGTAGCCATCGCACGGGGCGTAGCCGAGACGGTGGCTGGGACCGGCGTGACCGTGAACAGTGTGCTGGCGGGACCGACTGCGTCCGAGGGGGTCGCGGGGTTCGTCGAGCAGCTGGCGCGGGACCGCGGGGTGGATTTCGCCGCGATGGAGCGGGAGTTCTTCACCAGCGCGCGGCCCACCTCGCTCCTCCAGCGTTTCGCCCGGCCGGACGAGGTGGCCGCGATGATCGTCTTCCTCTGCAGCGAGCACGCCTCCGCGACGACCGGTGCCGCGGTGCGGGCCGATGGCGGCGTCGTCCGGGCGATACTCTAGGCCGGTCCGCTATCGATCCGCTTCGAGGCCTCGTCTTCCCCGGCCTCGCTCGCCAGTGTATTGAGATAAGATTCCTCCGTCGGGATCCTTGCTGCGGTTGCTGTTCGGCGCTTCCGGCTGTCGCTTGTCGAGATCACACCTCGAGGCCACATGCGTCTCTCCCTCTCCCTCGCATTCCTTCTGCTCCTCATGGCCGGACCACTGGCCGCTCAAGCTCCGAATCCGGAACGTGAGGCCGTACTGGCGCCGGTCCACCACCTGTTCGCTGGAATGCGAAAGGGAGACAGTGCCGCGGTCCGAGCTGCCTTTCATCCGCAGGCCTTCCTCGCGACCGCCGTGGTGCGGCAGGGAACCCCAACCCTTCAGGTGGACACGCTGGAGGCGTTCGTGCAGGCGGTGGGCGCGCCGCACGACGAGGTCTGGGATGAGCGGGTCCACAGCGAGAAGGTCGAGATCGACGGCCCCCTCGCCAGCGTGTGGACCGAGTACTCCTTCTACGCCGGCGACAAGTTCAGCCATTGCGGGATCGACGCATTCCAGCTGGCGAAGACGCCGGAGGGGTGGCGCATCATCGTGCTGACCGACACGCGGCGGCGCGAAGGGTGCCCCCAGGGGAAAGGCCGATGAATTCGCAAATTCGCCGTCTCGCCCCGTGGATCGCGGCGGCGGCCGTGCTGCTTCTACTCGTGGCTGGGCCCGGCACCCGGCTCGGGCTCTGGAATTTCCGCACCGGCTTCGTGCTGCTTCGCTGGGGCGCCTACCTCGGCATCCTCGCCGCGGGTCTCGGACTGGTGTCGCTGCTCTGGCGGGCGCCGGGGGCCAGGCCGGGCCCCGCGGTCCTCGCGATCGTGCTCGGCGCGACCGCGGCGCTGGTGCCCTACCGCTGGATGCAGCGGGCGCAGCAAGTGCCCCCGATCCACGACATCACGACCGACGTCGAGCGTCCACCCGAGTTCCAGGCGGTGTTGCCGCTCCGGGCAGGCGCCGCCAACCCGGCGGAATACGGCGGTCCGGAGATCGCCGCGCAGCAGCAGCAGGCCTACCCGGACGTTGTTCCACTGGTGCTGAACGTCCCCACGGAAGAGGCGTTTCGGCGCGCGCTCCAGGCGGCGCAGGGGATGGGGTGGGAGATCGTCGCCGCCGACTCCAGCGCGGGCAGGATCGAAGCGACGGCGACGACGGCGTGGTTCGGCTTCAAGGACGACGTGGTGGTGCGGGTCACTCCCGAAGGCCCGGGCAGCCGGGTGGATGTGCGCTCGGTTTCGAGAGTGGGGATGAGCGACGTCGGCGCGAACGCCGCTCGAATCCGGGAATATCTGGCGCGGCTGAGGAAGTGACGCTCTAGAACACAATGTCTCCCGCCTCGGTGGTCTGGCCGGCCTTCACTTCCACCACTTTCGGCGGGCTCACCGCGTCGCGCGCGAGGTCTTCGGCGACGAGCTGATAGCGTCCCGGCCTCAGGAACGACGCGACGAATTTCCCATCGTCGCCGGATCGCGCGGTCGCGAGCAGTGGACCGACCGCGCTGCCGCTGTCGGGAGCGATGTGCACGCTGACGACGGCGCGAATCACGGAGCCGCCCGACTCCCGCTTGAGGGTTCCGCGGACCGCGCCCGAGCCGGCCCGGGTGATCGCGCGGAGAAAGGGCAGGAAGGTGAAGGCCCCGCTGCCGTCGTAGAGGAAGCTCCGGCCCACGTCGAAATCGATCACGACGTCTTCGCCGTTCTCGTCGATGGCCATGGCCTCTTCCACCATGGCGAAAAGTTGGGGCACCTCCCCTTTCGCCTGCCAGTTGATGCCGGGCGAGCCGGGATCCGCGGTACGAATGACCCGCCCATCCGCATCGGTCATGGTCGAGCGGTCGGGATCGAACGAGAGTCGGACCGCGCGGTATTGGCCCGGTGGGATCTCGGCTTCGCCCAGGAGGGCGGTCGAGCCGTTCTGCAGGTCCAGGAGGTTGAACACACGGTCCGGTGAGGCCACGACGACCCAGTCCTGCGCGCCCTCCCCCGTGTCCACCGCCTCCGAGAGCGCAATCTGCTTCACATGCACGTCCACTCGGACGATCTCGTCGAAGGGAAAGGGCGCGTCGGTGAGAAATACGGACGTCTTCCCATCGCCTTCGGGGTTCGGCGCCGGGCCGATCTCCGCCGCGTTACACGCCACCACCCCGACGAGCCCGAGTGCAAGAACCGAGGTTCGCATCGTCGTCTCTCCATGAAACCCGGACTGGTTCAACCGCTCAGACCCACAGACTCCTCCCCGGCCGCTACCGTCACCGGGAGAGCGGGAGGCGGGTTGTTGTCACACGCGCGTCAGCACCGAGGTCTATCGGGAATGAGCGACAGCGACGCCGCGCTGGTCGCCCGTACCCTGGAGGGCGACCTCGACGCCTACGGCGTGCTGATGTCGCGGTACCGGGACGCGTTCGGGCGCTACGCTTTCCATATGCTCGGCAACTACGAGGATGCCCAGGAAGCCATGCAGGACAGCTTCGTGCGCGCCTACCGAGGGTTGGGGACCTGCCGGCAGCCGGATCGATTCGGCGCCTGGCTCTTCCGCATCCTGGTGAACCGCTGCCGCACCGTGCGCCGCCGGCTGCTGCGTCTCCGGCAATTCGACGCCGAGCTCCCGGCCGAGATCCCGAGCACGGACCCGGCCCCCTCCTCGTTCGAGTGGCGCGAAGAGATCGGCCGGGCCCTCGCGCGGCTCCGGCCCCACTACCGCGAGGCATTTCTGCTGCGTTATGTAGAGGGACTGGACTACGCGGAGATGTCGAGGATGACCGGGGCGAAGGAGGCGGCGCTCCGAATGCGGGTGAAGCGCGCGGGTGACCAGCTCCGCGAACTCTTGCGAGACGTCCATGTCCGCTGACCACGACAACGAACTCCATGACGAGCTGCTCCGCCGGGTCGTGGCGGAGCTGCGGCGACCGGTCCGGCTGGATCCGGCGGTGGACGCTCGGGCGTTGCGCACCATCCGCGATGAAACTGGCCACACGTCGGTGCGCCGGCGCCGCTGGCTCGGTGCCGCGGCCCTGGCCGCAGGGCTCCTCTTCCTAGTCCTGCTGCGTCAACCTCCAGGCGACCGGGCGGTGGTGGCCGCCCCCGGGGCAGTCGCCACGGTCGATGGTACCAGACAGGTGGAGCTCCGGCTTTCGGCCCCCGCATCCTCCGTCACCGTCGTCGGGGACTTCAACGACTGGGATCCCTCGGGCACGCCGCTCCGGCCTACGGGACGAACCGGCGTCTGGTCGGTCGAGCTTCGGCTCAAGCCGGGCCGCTATCACTACACCTTTCTGATCGACGGACGGCGCTGGGCAGGGGATCCGAGCGAGCCCAAGGTTACCAGCGACTTCGGAGCGCCGGTCTCGGTGTTGACGGTGAGTTGATGCGCTCCTTCGCTTCCCTCAGGATGGCCGCAGCGGTCGCGTTGCTGCTTCCCCCGATCGCGGTCGCCCAGGACCACCGGCTGGTTCAGCGGCTGGACTCGACGACCGCCGTCGCGGTTCAAGCAATCGTCGATTCGGCCCACCGCGCTGGGCTCCCGACCGAGCCGCTGGTCCAGAAGGCTCTGGAGGGCAGCACGCTGGGTGCGAGCGGACCACGGATCGAGGCCGCGGTGTCGGCTCTCGCGTCCCAGCTCGGGCAGGCGCGCACGGCGCTGGGTAACAAGGCCGACGAGGCCGAGCTGACCGCGGCGGCTGGAGCCATCAGGGCGGGACTGCCGTCGTCCGCCCTCCGGAGCCTGCAGGCGCTCCGGTCCGATCGCCCGCTGGTGGTTCCTATCGCGGTTCTGACCGACCTGGTGGCCGAAGGCGTGCCGCCGGCGCAGGCCACGCAATCCGTCCTGGACCTCGCGCGAGAGGGCCGCCCCGACGACGAGTTCGTCGCGCTAAGGCGCCAGGTGCAGATGCAGCGACGCGGAGCCGAGGCTCCCGGCCCGCTCGATCGCCCGCCACTCAAACCGGCCGCGGACCCGCCAATAGACCAATGACCCGACGTCGGATCGCCCCGCTCGCGACCGCCGCCCTCATGGGGCTGGCCGGGGGCGCATCCGGTCAGGTTACGGGCTCGATGGATGTGGGGGCGGGGACCTATCGTCCCGACCGCGCGATCCCGGGCGGCGTCGCGTCCATCGCCCCGACGCTGGTGTACCAGCGGAAGGCTCTCAGACTGGGCGCCACCGGCATCTACTCCGATGCGCCGGCCGGCCGCTGGAATTTCCAAGGCACCTCTTTCGCGCAGATCCGCAGCCCCCGCATCGGCATCTTCGAAGCCGAGGCAAGCGGACAGCTGGACGTGACACGCCACTTCCGCAACGAGGGATCGCGCGCCGTCACCGGTGACCTGCGGCTGTACGCGTATCCGTTCAGGGGAGCCAGCGTCTGGGTCGGAAGAGGACTGGGTTCCTCTTCCACCCTGGACCGCCGCCGGCCGCTGCGCCGGAACCAGATCGGCACGTCGGCCCGACTCGGCGGCATCCAGTTCGGGCTCTCGGTCGCGAGCACCTCGTTCGACCTGATGGGGGGCCCGACGGCGAGCCCGAACGACACCTTCACCACGGCGCTCCCCCGTCAGCCCATCCCGTCCCGCGCCGAGTCGACCTCGCCCGACAAGCAGACGTCGCTCACTGACGCGGTGCTGTCGTCGAGCTGGCGCCTTGCCAACCTGGATATCGATGTCGCGCTCGGCAGGAGATTCAGCCGCAACGCGCCCGAGATCACGATCTGGGGAGTGTCGGCCGCGCGCAGCCTTACGCCCCAGCTCGCGCTGGTCGCCGGGGCCGGCAGGTCCGGATCCGACCCGGTCACCGCGGTCCCCGGCGCCAAGTACTTCGCGCTCGGTCTCCGCCTCAAGCTGGGCCCGACGGCCAGTCCCGTGTTCAACTGGCTGCCCCCGCCACCCGACGACAGCCCGCTCCGCATCGGCCCGGCGCTTCCCGCCGGTCGCGAGGTGCTGATCCGCGTGCCAGGCGCCAAGCAGGTCGAATTGGCCGGGGACTTCACCGATTGGGAACCGGTCGCGCTCCAGCAGGTCGAGGCGTCGGGGTGGCGGACGGTTCTGCCGATCGCCCCTGGGCTCCACCGGCTCGCCATCCGGATCGATCAAGGTGACTGGCGTCCGCCGCCAGGCGCGCGTCCCGTCCGCAGCGAGTTCGGCGGCGACGTCGGCGAAATCGTGATCGAGTAGCGAGGGCCCGATCATTTCCTTCCTCGCCCGGTGGCGGGTGATCTGGTGGCTCGCCGGGCTCGCGTTGGCCGCGCTCGCCGTGGCCAACGTCGCTCCCCGTCCGTACGACGACGGCGGTCTGGGGAGCCTCACCTTCGGAATCATCTTCACACTCGGCATCCCGTTCGCCGGCACGGCCCGATTCATTGCCCGGCAACTCGGTCCGGGTCGCGGTGAGCTCATCTGGCCGCTGGCCATTCCTCTCGGGCTGATCTGGTTCTTCGTCGCCGACTGGCTCATCCAGCGGATCGCCCGCCGTCGTTCTCGGGTACCTCCCGTCGCGATTTGAAACCTGGCCGGGCGACGTGGCGTCTCACGAGACGCCCACACCATCATCGCGCGGTCCCCTCGTCTCGCTCGCCGCGTTGGCACTGCTCGCGCCCTCCGCCCGCGCCCAGCAACCACTCCGGCTCGTAGTCGTGCTCGCGAACGGCGGGACGGCGGGCGATGCGGTGGCGGAAATCGCTTGCGCCATCGGAGGGCCGGCGTACTGGGCGGAGGAGTGACCTTGTTCGGAAACCGGCGGGCGCCGAGTCTATGTGGGACAGAGCTCGACACCGCGGAGAATCCCAATGCGTCCAATGCTTCTCGGCCTGCTGATCACTGCAGCCGCATGCACCGGCAGCGGCCCCACAGAGGCCACGACTCCGGTGCTGAATCCGACGACTCAGTCGGCCATTACCCTGAGAAACGATACGTCGGAGCCACTGGTCTTCCTCGCCGCGGGAGAAGGCACACTCGCGCTGCTGACCATCCCTTCGGTGCTCCCGGCAGGCAGTTACGAGGACCGCGTGGTCGGTCCCGGAGCAGTCGGTGGCGGTGACGGACATCATCGGGTATGACTCACAATTGGGCGTGAATTTCCACATCTGGCGCGTGGACCGGAGCTCGCGCGCGGCGTACTACACACGCCTTCACCTCGCCACCGCGGCCGAGATCGCAGCCGCGGATGGCCTCGTCCGGATCACGACCTTCGCGCCGTAGCCCCGCCCCTCCTCCGCGCGGCATGGTGACGGCGCCCCGGGCGCCGTTTATCATCTCTACCCATGACGCCCAGACTGATCGCCTCTCCGACCACCATCGAAGCCGCCGGCAACAAGCCCAAGCGCATCGAGGAATACGCCGGCCGGGTGAACTCGGGCCACTCCGCGGTGAGCATCGCGCGGATGGTGTCGCCGCCGGGCTGGGAGGAGCCTGCCCAGCGCCCGGAGTTCGAGGAGATCACGGTCGTCTTGCGCGGGATGCTGCGGGTGGAGTTCGAGGGTGGAGTGCTGGATGTGCGCCCGGGGCAGGCGGTAGTCGCCGCGCCCGGGGAGTGGGTACGCTACAGCAGTCCCGAAGCCGGGGGCGCCGAGTACGTGGCGGTATGTCTGCCGGCGTTTTCGCCGGCGACGGTCCACCGGGAGTCGTGAGAGCAGGCCGAGCATCATCACCCGAGGAGGCGGCCGATGGCAAAGCGCTACCGCTTGGACAAAGTGACGGTTGAGCCGGGAGAGCAGCGCGCGGCGACGTGGACGTTTGCGGGTGAGGCGGTGTCGGGGACGGAATTTTCCTATTCGGTCATCGATGCGAACTTCGACGGGCGGAACCTCTGGGAGTTCATCGTACGGGTGCCCAAGGGCCGCAACCAGCGGATCGAGGTTCGTCCGAGAACCACGCCAGGCCAGAAGGTCTGGGCCGAGCTGCCGGATCGCTCGCTCACGTTCGCCAAGGCGACACTGGGTGACGCGAGGGGCAAATGGTATTGCCCGGTCGCCCTCGCCGATCCCACCGGCGAACGCTCCAGAGACATCGTCCGCGGGGACGAGCGGAGCCGGCTGCCGAACTGGTTCGATCCCTTGCTCGGGCGCATGCGCCTCAAGCACAACGTCCGCCAGACCCGTGGCACCGACGGCGAGTCGCTGGTGGTGCTGATCTCGTCGGAGGATCACGCCGCGATGATCCGGCTCTTCTTCGCGATGAAGGTCTGGGTGATGAAGGAAGGATTCTCTCTCGCTTGAGCGGCATCACTCCCGAGGAGATCGAGTACCGCCGCCGGACGCCGGCCTCCGAACGGTTTTTCCTCGAGGCCCGCCGATACCTGCCCGGCGGCGACTCGCGCAGCACCCTTTTCTATCCACCGTATCCAGCCGTCCTGGCTCGAGGTGACGGCTGCCGGATCACCGACCTCGACGGCAACGAGCTGCTCGATTTCAGCGGCAACCACTCGGTGCTGGTCCACGGGTACGGCCATCCGGTGGTCCTGGACGCGGTGCGGCGGCAGTTGGAGGCCGGCACCTGCTTCTCCGGGCCGACCGAGCCGCAGCTCCGCCTGGCGCGGATGCTGTGCGAGCGGGTGCCATCGCTCGACCTGGTGCGATTCACCAACTCGGGCACCGAGGCGACCCTGCAGGCGATCCGAGTCGCGCGGGCGTTCACCGGCCGGCAGCTGATCGCGCGGGCACAGGCCGCGTACCACGGCTCGCTCGAGACGACGATGGACCCGGCCCACCCCGATGCCATCGTGATCCCGTTCGACGATGCGGAGCAAGCCGTCAGGCGGATCGAGGCACGCGGCCGGGAGCTCGCCGCCGTCCTGGTGGAGCCGGTCCAGGGGTCGGCAGGAATGATCCCCGCGACACGGGAATATCTCGACCGGCTGCGCGAAACGACCAGACAGCTGGGCGTTCTGCTGGTGTTCGACGAGGTCGTGAGCTTTCGGATCGCCTGGGGAGGCGCCCAGGAGTTCTTTGGCATCACGCCCGACCTGACCATTTTCGGCAAGCTGATCGGCGGCGGTTTCCCCCTCGGCGTGCTGGGAGGACGCGCGGACGTGATGGCGTTGTTCGACCCCTCACGCGGGCCGCCGGCCGTCCCCCATCCCGGCAGCTACAACGCGAACCCGATGAGCCTCGCCGCCGGCGCGGCCACGCTGGAGCTCCTCACCCGCGAGGCGATCGAGGCGCTCAACCGCCGCGGCGATGCACTGCGGGAGCAGCTGCGAGACCTGTTCGATCACACCGACCTCCGCACCCGGATCACCGGGCTCGGCTCGCTGTTCGCCATTCACCCGACGGAGCACCCGGAGCTTCGCCACCGCATCTTCCTCGGCCTCTACAACCAGGGGGTGCTGATCGATCCCCGCGGGGTCGGCACCCTTTCCACCGCGATCGGAGAGGAGGAAATCGCTCGTTTCCTGGAGGCCTTCCGCACGATGCAATTTCTTGCACCAGCCGGCTCGTCCGCTCTCTAGCTCATCCCTCGGATTCGACGTAGCATCAAGACAGTCCTGGCAGTCACCACGTCTTCGGGGAGCTCTCGATGAAGGACCTGACCTGGCCTGCGGTAGTGCTCTTCGTGGCCGTCCTCGCTGCGCTGGTGCTGATCTTCGGTCTGTCGGACGATCCCTCGATGAGAACCCAGGTGCTCGGGTACTTCGACCACATCGTCCCGTTCGTCGTCGGGGCCGGCGCCGGCGCTGCCCTCGGCGGCGCGGTCGGGTTCACCAGTGGCTACGCCAAGGGCCACGCGAACGCACGGGAAGAAATCCGGCGACTGCAGGAGATCGAGCGCGCGAACGGCGAATCGGCGCGACAGACCGCGCAGGTCGTGCGCGTGGCAGCGGAGGAAGGACATCTCGCGGCGGACGAGGCCCGCTCGGCCGCGGATGCGCTGAGGGTCGCGGCGGAGGAGAGTCGAGCGGCCGCCGCGGACCAACGCGCGATGATGCTGGAGGCGCGGCGGTCGAAGGCGGCCTACAGCTAGGTCGGCTCGATCTCACGGATCACGATGCTGCCTCCGTAGCGGACGTGGGGGCAGGACCGCGCGATCTCGACGGCCGAGCGATCGTCGGCCGCTCGGATCATGAAGAAGCCTGCCAGTCGCGTGGCGGCCGGCGCCGGCGTCTCCGCCGCGACCGACCCATCCGGCCGGATCACGACGTCGGCATCCTCTCGCAGCTTCTCCCCCGCCTCGAGCTCTCCCCGCGCTCCCCGTTCCCGGGCCCACTCGCTGTATTCGCGCACCCGCTCCTGCTCCTGGCCCGGTGCGCTCGTGCCGATACTCGGGGCCCTCGTAGAGCAGCAGCACGAACCGGGGCAGCTCGTCCGGAGCTGTCACCCTACCCTGCTGACCGGTGAGGTAGCCTCCCACGAACACGGCGATCGCGCGCCGCCGCCGCGAGCCCCCACTGCACGAGTCGGGGCCGACCGCGCGACCTGCCGCGGAGCAGTCCCCGCTCGGCGAGGGCCTCGACCGTCGCCTCCTCCAGGCCCGGAGGCAGAGGGGCTTCGCGCGGCAGGCGGGCGAGCGCCTCCCGCTCGTCCTGCGTCAGGTCTTCATTCGGCTGGTTCATGCGTTGCCCCTTCGCTCGATGCGCAGTGCCGCCGGAGCCAGTAGTCCCCGAAGCTGGCGGCGCGCCTGGAAGAGCTGGCTCTTGGACGTGCCCGGCTCGATGCCCAGCATGCCCGCGATCTCTTCGTGGGTGAATCCCTCGACGTCGTGCAGCACGAACACCTGGCGATACCCGTGCGGGAGCCGCGCGATCGCCCGCTCCAGGTCCACCCGGAGGGCCGGGTCGCCGGCCGGGGCCGGCGCGGAGTCCGCCTTCCACTCCACCTCGGGCGACGAGCGCGATGCCCGCCACTGCTCCCTCGCGCAATTGAGCGCGATCCCGGAGAGCCAGGTGCGGAAGGCGGAACGCCAGGCAAAGCCGCCGAGTCCCTCGACGGCTCTGATCCACGCACGCTGGACCAGCTCTTCGGCCCAGCTCTCGTCGCCCCCGCCGAGCCGGAGCGCTAGCCGGTAAAGCGCCGGCGTGTGGCGACGGTAGAGCGCGCGGAAGGCGGCCTCGTCCCCGGATTCCGCGACGGCACGCAGCGAGCCGGCGGTCCTCGGCATCCAGGACGGTCACTTGGCGGGTTCCACGAAGTCCTTCACGACGACCATGATGTTGGAGAGCGGCATACCGGCATCCACCACGACGGCCGCCTGCGGTGAAGGCGTCGCCGCCGAGACCGAGATCACGCTGGGTGAGGTTCGGGTAGAAGATCATGAGATGCGGCTGCCACTTGCCCACGCGCTTGCCCTCGTCGTTGAACAGCACCTGGCCGGACGACATCATGTAGCTCATCGCCGGCCGTCGGGGAAGCCGGTACTTGCCGCTCACGACCCCCTGGCCGATCTCCCGGTCGATCTCCTCCGTGGTCCTTGCCTTCCCGGAGAAGCTCCGTCCGCCGCAACTCGATGGGAAGCACGGTGGCGGAGCCTTCCGCGTCAAAGCAGTGGGGCTCGAGACTCTCGGGCTGGCTCCGGTTCACGACACAGGTGACGCCGTTGCTCCCCTTCTCGGCAACCTCGAAGCCGCGGTCCGTCAGGACCATGACCGTCGCCTCCCGGGAGACGTCGGCGGGGGCGGCGCTCCGCGCCAGGGCGATCTCGCGCTCGCGAGGCAGCATGATGCGGGGCCCGGTTCGGCCCGCAGCCGCGGCCTGCGCCAGGAGGGGAGTTGCGAAGAGGGCCAGGAGGGCGACGACGGACCAGCAGCGCGCCTGCATCGGGACCTCCGGGTGACGGGTTCCGGTATTGAGTGGCGCCGGGATCCCGGAGGGTTGTACGGACCTGCGCTCAGGTGACCCTTCGAGACCTACTGCTTGATCCAGGTCGGCCGGAGGTCGCGGGTCACCTGGGCGACGAGGTCGTGCACGACCTCGCCGTACGCCTCATCGGTGTCGCGGACGGCGACGGAAGGCAGTCCACCGGCGAGCCCCACCTTGCCGACCGTCCCCGTCGCCACCGAGCTCGAGCGCCACAGAGTCCCGCCGGTCCGGGTGGACAGCAGGCGGACGGTCAGCTCGGCCGACACGGTCGCCCGCAGGTTCACGTCGTTGGGGTTGAGGCGCGCCTTCGACTTCACGCCTGAGACCTTGAGATCGCCGACGAACACGGCGGGCACATCCTTCCGCTCCCCGAGTGCCTTGGCGAGCACGACTGGGTCCACGCTGGCCGGAAGCTGCCGAAGGAGCGAGTCGGAGCGGCTCAGCTCCATCAGCTCGAAGCCGGTCTGGCTCTCGAGCACCGACTCGGCGAAGCGCTGGGTGGCGAGAGCGCTCAGGCCGCCGTGCTCGGCGTCCGAGACGAAGGTGACGAGCGCGACCCGCCCGTAGGGCTGCAGGTCGAGGCGCGCAGGAACTTGCGCGTACTTCGAGGCGCATGCCGAAAGCGCCAGCATGCCGCAGAGAGCAAGCGGGGTTGCGCAGTACCGGAGCATCGGGCCGCACCTGATGAGGGACCCGGCCCAAGGGGGCAAGACACGCGCCAGAGCGGCGCTCCCGGCATTGACAGACCACCCGTTCGCGCTCGAATATCCCTGCTGGACGACTCGCGCCATACTCCCGCTCTTGCTCGGAAAAGAGGCGGCCCTCGGTGGGGCATGCGCAGCTCCCGGTGGTTCCACGCCGCTTCGGCGAGACCCTGCGCCCCGACCGCTGGTGGGTGCAGCCGGCCGTCGTATTCCTGGTGCTGTCCGCCTATGGTGTCTACGCGACGTGGGCCGCCTTCCAGGGTGAGCATTACACCTTCGGGCCGTACCTGTCGCCGTTCTACTCGCCCGAGCTGTTCGGCAGCTCGCCGCACGCCTGGTTCGGACCCAGGCCCGGCTGGTGGCCGGACTGGCTCGTCTTCTCGCCAGCGCTCCTGATTCTGCCGTTCCCTGCGCTGTTCCGGGTGACTTGTTACTACTACCGGGGAGCCTACTACAAGGCGTTCTTCGCCGACCCTCCGGCCTGCGCGGTCGGCGAGCCGCGCAGACGTTATCGGGGAGAAGCCGGCTTCCCCCTGATCCTGCAGAACCTGCACCGCTATGCCCTGTACGTCGCGCTGGTGTTCATCGTGATCCTCACCGTCGACGCGTGGAAGGCGATGTGGTTCACCGATCCGGCGACCGGCGAGACGACGTTCGGCATCGGGGTGGGGACGCTCGTGCTCGCGATCAACGTCGTGCTTCTCGCCGGCTACACGCTGGGTTGCCATTCCTTCCGACACCTGGCGGGCGGCTACCTGGATCGAATCTCCCGCTTCCCAACCCGCAAGCGGCTGTACGACTGCTCCAGCTGCCTCAACCGGGCGCACATGCGCTGGGCCTGGGCCAGTTTCGTGTCCGTCGCGTTCGCCGACCTGTACGTCCGGCTCTGCTCGATGGGCGTCTGGACCGACTGGAGAATCTTCTGAGCGACTCCGATGGCTGAGTACCAGACCTTCGAGCACGACGTGCTGGTGGTCGGCGCCGGGGGCGCCGGTCTCCGGGCCGCGATCGCCGCGTCTGCCGCCGGAGCGAAGGTCGGACTGGTGTGCAAGTCGCTCCTGGGCAAGGCCCACACGGTCATGGCCGAGGGGGGCGTGGCGGCCGCCCTCGGCAACGTGGACGACCGCGACAACTGGCGGGTGCACTTCGCCGACACGATGCGCGGCGGCCAGTACGTGAACAACTGGCGCATGGCCGAGCTGCACGCGCGCGAGGCACCGGACCGCGTGCGCGAGCTGGAGGCCTGGGGCGCGCTGTTCGACCGGACCGGCGACGGCCGCATCCTCCAGCGCAACTTCGGCGGTCACAAGTATCCGCGCCTGGCGCACGTGGGCGACCGCACCGGTCTGGAGATGATCCGGACGCTCCAGGACTACGGCGTCCACCAGGGGATCGACGTGCACATGGAGTGCACGGTGGTCCAGCTCTTCACCAGCGGCGGACGGATCGCCGGGGCGCTGGGCTACGACAGGGAGCGCGGTCGCTTCCGGCTCTTCCGCAGCAAGGCGATCGTCCTGGGCACCGGCGGGATCGGCCGGGCCTACGCGATCACCAGCAACAGCTGGGAATACACCGGGGACGGTCACGCGCTGGCCTATCACGCGGGCGCCGCCCTCCAGGACATGGAGTTCGTGCAGTTCCATCCGACCGGAATGATCTGGCCGCCCAGCGTCCGCGGCATTCTCGTCACCGAGGGAGTGCGAGGCGAAGGCGGCGTCCTGCTCAACCGGGACGGCAAGCGCTTCATGTTCGACGACATTCCGGAGAACTACCGGAACCAGACGGCCGACAACGAGGAGGAGGGCTGGCGCTACACCCAGGGCGACAAGTCCGCCCGACGCCCGCCCGAGCTGCTGACCCGCGACCACGTCGCGCGAAGTATCCTGCGGGAGGTCCGCGAGGGGCGCGGCAGCCCCCACGGCGGGGTGTTCCTCGACATCTCCTGGATCAAGCGGAAGCTCCCCAATGCCGCGGAGTACATCATCCGCAAGCTTCCGAGCATGTACCACCAGTTCAAGCAGCTCGCGGATATCGACATCACGACGACCCCGATGGAAGTGGGGCCGACGACGCACTACATCATGGGTGGCGTCAGGGTGGACGGTGACACCCAGAGCTCCACCGTGCCCGGACTCTACGCGGCCGGAGAGTGCGCGGCGGGACTGCACGGCGCCAACCGGCTCGGCGGCAACTCGCTGTCGGACCTCCTGGTGTTCGGCAAGCGGGCCGGGGAGCACGCGGCGGCGTTCGCGCGCGAGCAGGGCGGCGCTTCGGTCGATTCGGCGGAGGTCGAAGATGCCGTCCGCGCCGCGCTGGCGCCTTTCGAGCGTGGGCCGACCGCCGATGGCCGCGGGCCGTACCAGGTACAGCAGGAGCTGCAGACGACCATGCAGGACCTGGTCGGGATCGTCCGGACCGAGGCCGAGATGGCGCGCGCGCTCGAGGAAATCGGCCGGCTCAAGGAGCAGGCACGCCGCGTCGGTGTCAGCGGCAATCGGGAGTACAACCCCGGGTGGCACACCGCGCTGGACCTCTCGAATCTCCTCACCGTCTCCGAGGCCGTCACCCGCGCCGCGATCGAACGGAAGGAGAGTCGCGGCGGACATTTCCGCGAGGACTATCCGGAGAAGGATCCCGCCTGGGGCAAGGTCAACGTGGTGATCCGCAAGGGGCCCGACGGAGCCATGCAGCTCGCGCGCGAGCCGATCAGGCCGCTGCCCCCGGGGCTGCAGGCCGTCATCGAGGAACAGAAGTAGGGAGCCATGGCAAACGAGACCGCGACGTTCCGCGTCTGGAGAGGCGACCGCGATGGCGGGAAGTTCGTGGACTACTCCACGGGCGTATCGCCGGGCATGGTCGTGCTCGACGCCATCCACCAGATCCAGGCCGACCAGGCCAACGACCTGGCGGTCCGCTGGAACTGCAAGGCGGGGAAGTGCGGCTCGTGCTCGGCCGAGGTGAACGGTGTGCCCAAGCTGATGTGCATGACGCGGCTGAGCGAGCTGCAGCTCGACAAGCCGGTCACCATCGAGCCGATGCGCAGCTTTCCGCCGGTCAAGGATCTCGTCACCGACGTCTCGTGGAACTTCGCGGTGAAGCAGCAGATCAAGCCGTTCAAGCCGCGAGCACCGGATGCCCCCGACGGGACCTGGCGCATGACCCAGCCCGACGTGGACCGGGTCCAGGAGTTCCGCAAGTGCATCGAGTGTTTCCTCTGTCAGGACGTCTGCCACGTCCTGCGGGACCACCGGCTCCACCAGGAGTTCATCGGGCCGCGCTACCTGGTGCACGTGGCGGCGCTCGAGATGCATCCGCTCGATGTCGAAGACCGCGTGCCCGACCTGCGCCGGGAGCACGGGATCGGCTACTGCAACATCACCAAGTGCTGTACCCACGTCTGCCCGGAACACATCACGATCACGGACAACGCCATCATTCCGCTCAAGGAGCGGGTGGTGGACGAGTTCTTCGATCCGCTGGGCAGGCTGGTGAAGATCTTCAGCAGGAAGAAGGAGGCCCCATGACGTTCGAGCCCAAGCCGATCACGCGCGAGGGCGTGGCCATCGCACTGCGAAAGGCGGATCGCTACCGTCTCATCAACGATCCCTCGTCGGCGGAAAGCATCTGCCTCGACGTGCTCCTCCTAGAGCCGAGAAATCAGGAGGCGCTCGTCACTCTGCTCCTCGCCATCACCGACCAGTTCGGCGGCGCGCCCACCGAGGGGGTCCGGCGAGCGCAGGAGCTGCTGCCGCGGCTGGAAGACGAGTACGAGCGGGCGTACTACGCAGGGATCATCTGCGAGCGCTGCGCCAAGGCCCAGCTCCGGAGCAACTCACCCGGGTCGGGGGAGATGGCCTACGACTGGTTGCGCGAGGCGATGGACTGGTACGAAAAGGCCGAGGCTCGGCGTCCACCAGGAAACGACGAATCCATCCTTCGGTGGAATACCTGCGCGCGGCTCCTCACCCGGCACCCGCAGCTCAAGCCCCGGGTGGAGGAACCGGTCCAGCTCGGACTGGAGTGAGCCTCGCCGTCGGAACACTCCCAGCGAAATCACGGATACCCCAATCCATTCATCCCCGTCCGCACCATCGCCAACGGTGCGCCAGGTCAGGGGGAGGAATTTGCCATGCAGCTCCATCGGATAGCCGCCACCCTCACCGTCGTGAATCTCGCGCTCCTGCTCATGGCACTCGGCAAGGCACGCAGCACCGCCGTTCAGGATCCGGCCCCGGTCGTCCGGGCGCGCTCGCTCGAGCTCGTGGATGATCGGAACAAGGTCCGCGCTCGCCTCAACGTGGAGGAGGACGGCCAGGTGGTCTTCCGTCTCGTCGATCAGAAGGGAACGATCCGGGTGAAGCTCGCCGCGGGAGAGGATGGCTCTGGCATCGTGCTGAACAACCAGGCCACCGAGCCGGGGATCCACATGCTCGCCAAGCCAGAGGGCAGCACCATCAGACTGGCGAACACCGACGGCAAAGAGCTCATCCTCAAGCCCTGAGCGCCGATGGTCGTCATCGTTCCGGAACGGAGATACCTGCGGTCGTTCGCCGCCGTAAGCGTCCTGGCGCTCGCGGCCGTCAAGCTCGCGCTGCACTTCTGGGTGAACGCGACGACCCCGTATGGCTTCCACCGGGACGAATTGCTCTACCTCGCCATGGGCCGCCACCTCCAGCTCTGGCGGATGGACTTCCCACCGGGCATCGCGGCCGTAGCCGAAGCGACCCGCGCCCTCCTCGGCGACTCCCTGCTCGCCATCCGAACGGTGCCGGCCGTCGTGGGCACCGCGCTCCTCCTGGCCGCGGCCCTCTTCGCGCGCGAGCTCGGCGGGAGCCGGCGCGCGCAGGTGTTGGCCGCGGTCGCGGTGCTGGCCAGCCCGCTCTTCCTCCGCTCGGCCAACCTGTTCCAGCCCGTGGTGCTCGACCAGGCGGCCTGGACAGCCGCGCTCTTCGCCGTGACTCGTCTCTCGTGGCAGCGCGACGCGCGATGGTGGCTCGCGCTCGGAGTCGCGCTCGGCATCGGGCTCCTGGTCAAGTTCAGCATCGCCTTCATCGGGATCGGGGTCGTCCTCGCGATCCTGCTGACCCCGCTGCGCGCATCCCTGCTGACCATCTGGCCGTGGCTGGCCCTGATCCTCGCGCTCGCGATCGGGAGCCCGAGCCTCGTCGGCCAGTACGAGCTGGGCTTCCCGGTGATGCAGCAGATGCAGGACCTGCGAGAGGTACAGCTGGAGCGGGTCACCCCGACCGCGTTCCTGCTGGGGCAGCTCTACTGGGGGCCGGGCACACTGCTCGCCGCAGCGGGGCTGGTCGCCCTCCTCGCGGGCAAGCAGTTCTCGCGCTACCGCGCACTCGGCTGGAGCTGCGCGGGCGCCCTGGCCGTGGTGCTGCTCCTCCAGGGGAAAGCCTACTACCTGGGCCCGATATATCCCGCGCTATTCGGGGCCGGAGCCGTGCTGGCGGAGCGGAGCTGGCTCCGCTGGGCGGTCGGCGGGGCCATCCTGGCGTACGGTGCGGTGCTGCTGCCGATCGGAGTACCCGTCTTGCCGCCCGAGCGCATGTCGGAGTACGTCACGTCCATCGGGCTAACCGCGGCGCTTCGTACCAACACCGGCGAGCTGGAGCGGTTGCCGCAGGACTATGCCGACATGCTTGGCTGGAAGGCCCAGGTGGAGGCCGTGGCAAAGGTGTACCACGAGCTGCCGGCGCAGGATCGCGAGCAGGCCGTGATCATCGCCGGCAACTATGGTGAGGCGGGCGCGATTGACTTTTTCGGCCCGCGGTATGGGCTCCCCGGTGCCGTGTGCCCCTGCGGCAGCTACTGGTTCTTCGGTCCGGGCGACAAGCCAGGCGACGTCGCCGTTACCATCGGACCGTCGCGGGCGGACCTCGCGCGGTTCTTCGACTCGTTGCAGGTCGCGACGCGTGTCTCCAACCCCTGGGCAGTGCAGGAGGAGCGGGAGCTGACGGTGTATGTGGCGCGGAAACCGCGTCAGACCCTTCAGCAGGTCTGGCCGACGCTGGCGCGAAGGAACTGAAAGCGAAATCTTAGGAACACCTGCCTGGAGGCTGCATGCTGGGGAACCGGCCGATGAGCGAGTGGGTGGCGCGCTACGCGGAGAGCCACCAGCACCCGGTCAACCGCTTCTGCCACACGTTCGGCATTCCCATGATCGTCTTGTCGCTGCCACTCTTCGTGGCGGCGATCTTCGTCGAGGGCTTCTGGCCCGTGCCGCTGGGCCTCTTCCTGGTCGGGTGGACGTTCCAGTTCGTCGGACACTACATCGAGGGCAAGCCGCCGGAATTCCTCCATGACTGGCGCTTCCTGCTGGTGGGCCTCCGCTGGTGGCTCGCCAAGATCCGCGGGCGGGCGTAGGGCTGAAAACACCGCCGCACCGTGTCATCCCGGGCGAGCGCGATGGATCCTCCTTCGTTCACTTCGCTCCCTCAGGATGACACCCCTGCTCGCACTCGCCATCGCGGGAGCCGCCTGCGGTGGGACGAAGAGCGTAGACCCTCCCACCCATGTCGCCTCCTGGCTTCGGGCCGACCCCCAGCGGTGCCTCCTCGTCCGCGACCTCAGCGAGAACATGGAGGCGATGGCGCGGCGGTGCGCCGAGCAGTTCGTCCGCCAGAACGGCTACACCCTGGCGCCTGCCACCGACGACTCGACTCGCTGGGTGCTCGAAGTCGGAGAGCTCGGGAGCTGGGCCAGGGTGTTCGCCTTGCGCGAGGGGACGCTGGACGAGCAGGGGTCCACCACGCAGTGCAGCGTGCGTCAATGCGTCGTGCACTTCCGCATGCGCCGGCAGACGCTCGCCTGCGCCTACCGTGCGGTCACGATGACCCAGGTCTTCACCCGGATCAGGCTCGAGCCGGGAGCCGTGCAGGACGTCCGCTGCATGGACCGCCAGGCCTGACTCAGTTCGGCGCGCGCACTCCCGTCGCCGAGTAGTGCCGGTCGTCGCCGATGGTCGGGCCGCCGGCATCCACCCCCACGAAATTGTCCATGGACGCCAGGCGTTGGCGGATCGAGCCCGGGAACGGTTCGGTCCGCCCATTCCGACCGTACGCGTCGGTGTACCAGACCTCGGGGCCATCCTCGTTAGCGAGGTGGTTCCCGTTGATGTCCACGAAGTGGCCTGCCCCGTTGAACTCCGAGCGCGGATCGTCGAAGGTCACGCCCAGCGTCTGTCCGTCGTCGGTGGACTCGTCGCAGGCACCGCCGGCCGCGCGCTCACCGCTCGCCGTCACCTCGTAACACACGTCGATCGGCCGTCCGACCACCGGTGCAATCGCAGGGTCATGAAACCGGCTCGGCAGGCGCACCTGGAAGTAGGGATTGAAGGACGCGAGCGTGTGGCCGTTCGCGGTCCGGATCTGGTTCGACGTCTCCCACGTCTCGTGCAGCGCCGAGAAGAAGTTCGAGTTCTGGCCCGGCGGCACCAGCATGTGCTGCTCCACGCAGAAGCGGTCGGGAATCGCGCGGAAGCCGCCGCCGTTGGGCGAGTTGGCCGGGGTCGGAGCGCCGGCGGTGACGTGGACCTCGCGGTCGCAGGAGCGCACGAACTCACCCGGCGTGCCGATCGCGGTGAGCATCGTGATGTGCATTTCGGTGCCGTCCTGGCACTTGAAGTGGTAAATCAGCTCGTGGACGTTGTTGGTGAAGGCATCCTTCGAGTGGGTGCCCTGATGCAGCTTGGTGAGCACGTCGCACTGCATCTCGAAGATGGCCGAGCCCGCGCCCGAGAACTCGAGCTGCATGTCGTTCTGCCATTCCACCTTGTGCCCGACGTGGTCCTCGTTCCGGGGGTTGGCCGGATCGGAGATCGCGAGCTGCTCGTTGGCGTGGCCGAAGGGCAGGCCGCCGGCATCGTCGTAGAGGTCGGATCCGCGCGGGTCGCGGCCGTGCTCGTGGCCGAAGGTGCAGCCGCCCGGGCCGGTCGGCGGGTGCCAGGTCGGATAGACCTTGCCGTCGGGGCCGAGCACGGCGTAGGCGTCGTGCTGTTCCTTGGTGCACGTGTCGTTGGGCCCCGGCGTCCAGATGCCGAAGGCAATGGCCGGGGTGGCGCTGCCCGGGTCCACGAAGCCGTCGCCGGACGAACAGGCGGCGACGCCCGCCAAACCGAGCAGGAGCAGTCGCGATGCAGTCGGCAGCATGAGGCGGCTCCGGTCAGAGGGTCGTCAATGAAGGGGCGACGGGTATGCCAGGGCTTAGGCGTTCGAGGACAGCGACATGCGAGCAGGGTGCACCGATTGGCGGCGCAGAAGCCCACGGGACAAGGCAGGATGCGGGGCGACTGCTCAGCCGCCCCGCCCTGCAACGGCTGTTATCGCCAGGTGACTCCGGCGCCCACCTGGAACACCGAGAAACTCGCGTCGGTCACGATCAGGTTACCGCTCGTCAGATTGCCGCTGGTGGACACCAGCAGGTTCGCGTACGGCGAGATCCGGAACCGCGGGCTCGCCTGGAATTCGTAGCCGGCTCCGATCTGAAGCGCGGCCGCGCTCGCGCCGAGCGGGTCGTCGTCGTCGTCGGACACATCGTCCGCGTGGTAGTTGAGGACTCCCAGTCCGCCCTTCAGGAACCACTGGCTCCCCGGGGACGGATTCCAGTAGGCGGAGGCGCCGTAGAGCAGCGTCCGCTGGCTGATCTCATCGGTGCTGTCGAACCAGCCGTTCAGCTCGGCCCCCAGCCGGACGCTGGGCGACAGCGTGAGACCGCCGGCGAGGAAGCCCGAGAAGCCCCCGTTCCGGTCGTCCGAGCAGATGTCGCAGTTGACGCTGGCCGAGGCGGTGCCGATGCCGGCGCCGAGCCAGGGACCCCGCAGCGTGGGCTGCTGGGCATTTGCGGGTTGCGAGAGTGCCAGCGCGGCGAGCATGCACGCCGACGCCATGAGACGCAACGACATAGGGGACCTCTCAGGGGATCGGGTGCAGGTTCCTGCAGCGCCAAAGGGCATTCACTCACCAGTTAGGCGAGAATCGCGCCGCACCGGAAACTCGGACCGGTGCCACCGCGTCCTATGGAGGTCCCGGCACCACGGCCCACCCTCGGAGAGCATTCCATGCCACGAAGCACCCGTTTCCTCCTGGCCTTCCTCCTCGTCCTCCTTCCCTCCGCGGTGCATGCCCAGGCGGCCTTCGATAAGGGCGAATACGCCGCCCGCCGCGCCAAGCTGCTCGAGCGCATCCCCGACGGGATCGCGGTCGTGTTCGGCGCGGTCGAGCATCCGTACCCGGTGAATTTCCGGCAGTCGCCGGACTTCCACTACCTGACCGGACTGGAGGAGCCGGGCGCGATCCTGGTCCTGAACGGCGCGACCAAGAACGCGCTGGTCTTCGCGGCCAAGCGGCCGCAGGTGGGACTTCCGGAGATGACGCCCGATCTCCGGGACACGGAGAATCCCCAGGAGCGCTACGGGATAGGGGTCCAGGCGATGGAGGCGTTCTACACTTTCCTCGCCCTCCAGACCACCAATCCGAACGTGAAGAAGCTGTACCTGTCGCTCACGCCGCCGGATGACATCAATCACGCGCGGTTCGAGGCCAAGATCTTCGCCGCGCAGGCCCTCGATCACCCGATCCTCGGATACGAACAGCCCTACGCCAAGGCGATCGAGCGGGTTCGACTCGCCCAACCCGAGCTCGCGGCGGCGGACCTGAGCCCCTTTCTCGACGAATTGCGCTGGGTCAAGACGCCCTACGAGATCGAGCGGCTCCGGAAGAGCGGCAGAATCGGCGCGGAGGCGGTGGCGGAGGCCATGCGGGCGACCCGGCCGGGGATGTACGAGTACGAGATCGCCGCCGCGGCGCAGTACGTGAGTACCCGGCTCGGCGCGCGGGACGCGTTCCGTCCCATCGTTCCGTCCGGCCCGCTCACGGTCTTCCTTCACTATCAGGAGAACCGCCGACAGATGAAGGCGGGCGAGGTCGTCTATCTGGACTACGGATCGGAGTGGGAGTACTACAACTCCGACATCACCCGCACCTGGCCGGTGAGCGGCAAGTTCAGCGCGGAGCAGGAGAAGATGTACCGCTGCGTGCTCGAGGCGCGGAATGCGATCATCGCCGCGATGAAGCCGGGGGCCACGATCAACAGCCTGCAGGACGTCGCCGAGCCCATCTACGCGAAGCACGGATACAAGGACGACTTTCTCGCGCTGGGCCGATATATCGGGCACTTCGTGGGAATCTCGGTGCATGACGTGGGAGGAATCTCGGGTGCCGCCGCCCAGAAGGCGTTCGTGCCGGGCGTGGTCTTCAACGTGGAGCCGGTGCTCCAGTTCCCCGAAAAGCAGATTCATGTCCGGCTGGAGGATACGATCCTCATCACCGAGAACGGGGCCGAGAATCTCACGGCGGCGGTGCCAGCGGAGACGGAGCAGGTGTACGCCCTGGTGAAGCAGCGCGGCGTGAACTCCGGCAGCCTCGCGGAGCGCGCACCCAAGTGACGGAGAGGAGGTGGCCCCCGGGATCGTACTGCAGGCCGCGATCCCGAGGGCCGGTACTGCGGAGGTACTGCAATTGGTTTGATGCAGGGGCTCCGGGAATGGTTGCGCACCCCAGAATCCGCTGCCGCTTTAGATTAGATCCATGCGGGAAGCCCGCCTCCGTCCTGAATACGCGAGTCTCTATCCGGAGCTGATCCCCGGGAAGTGGGAGCCAGCCTCACGCATCGTCGAGGTCATGCTCGCCCGCTACCTCCTCCAGAAGATGGCCGACGCGCCGGTCGCCGACCGTGCGCTCAACGAAGCGCACTTCGAGTTCCGCGGCGGGGCCGAGCCGCCACGTCCCGGTCGGCGCGAGCGGGTCAGCGATCAGTGACGGCCGAAGACCCCCGCTTCCCGATCGGGGAATTCAAGTACAGCGGCCCATCGGGCGAACGCGAGCGTCGCGAGCGCATTGACCGGATCGCCGCCGCGCCGGCCCTGCTGCGTTCCGCCGTCGCGGGGCTTTCCGCGGAGCAGCTCGACACCCCCTACCGCACCGGTGGGTGGACCGTTCGCCAGGTCATCCACCACGTTCCGGACAGCCATCTCAACGCCTACACCCGCTTCAAGCTCGCGCTCACCGAGCCTAGCCCCACCATCAGGCCGTACCAGGAGGCGCGGTGGGCCGAGCTGAGCGACTCGCGGTCCGCGCCGGTGGAGCTGTCCCTCGATCTTCTGGACGCCCTCCACCGGCGTTGGGTTCTGGTCCTGCAGCAGATCGGCGCGGGGGAGTGGAAGCGGACGTATTTCCACCCCGAGCAGAAGCGCGAGGTCACGCTGGATGAGGGGCTGGCGTTCTATGCCTGGCACGGGGAGCATCATGCCGCACACATCACAACGCTCCGCCGTCGGATGGGCTGGGCATAAGGGCGATCGCATCGACCGTATCGGTGGAGGCCGTGTGGACCAACGTGTGACACCGCTCGAGATCGAGCCGGACCAGTTTCGCCGCCTGGGGCATGAGCTCGTGGACCGGATCGCGGAGCTGCTCGGAACCATCCGTCGGCTTCCGGTCACCCGGGGCGAAACGCCGGCCGAGGTCCGCCATCTCCTGGGCCGGGCGCCCCTGCCCGCGCGAGGCGCGGAGCCCGCGCAACTCCTCGAGGAAGCGACCACCCTCCTCCTGAAGCATTCGCTCTTCAACGGGCACCCGCGCTTCATGGGGTACATCACGTCGTCCCCGGCACCGATCGGTGCGCTCGCCGACCTGCTCGCGGCCGCCGTCAACCCCAACGTGGGTGGGTGGCAACTTTCCCCGATCGCCTCCGAGATCGAGGCGCAGACGGTGCGGTGGATCGCCGAGCTCGTGGGATATCCCGCCGACTGCGGCGGGCTGCTGGTGAGCGGCGGAAACATGGCCAACCTGGCCTGCTTCCTGACCGGCAGACGCGCCATCCTGGGCGATGGCGTCAGGTCCGGCGGTCTAGCCTCCGAGAAGCAGCTCAGAGTCTATGTCTCCGCGGAGACCCACACCTGGGTCCAGAAGGCCGCGGACCTGTTCGGGCTCGGCACCGACGCCATTCGATGGATCCCGACGGACCGCGAGGGGAGGATGGACGTTTCCGCGCTGCGAGCCCGGCTGAAATCCGATGTCGCCGCCGGGGATCGCCCTCTCCTGCTGGTCGGCACGGCCGGAACGGTCGCGACCGGGGCGGTGGATCCGCTCCGCGAGCTGGCCGCGGTCGCGCGGGAACACGGGATCTGGTTCCACGTGGACGGGGCATACGGCGCACCGGCGGCGGCGCTACCGGACGCGCCGGAGGACCTCAAGGCGCTCGCGCTCGCGGACTCGCTGGCGGTGGATCCCCATAAGTGGCTCTACGCCCCGCTCGAGGCTGGATGCGTGCTGGTGCGCGAGGCGGACCGTCTGCCGCAGGCCTTCAGCTACACCCCGACCTACTATCATTTCGAGGCCGAAGGGGAAGAGCCGCCGATCAACTACTACGAGCTCGGCCTGCAGAACTCCCGCGGCTTCCGGGCGCTGAAGGTGTGGCTGGGTCTCCGGCAGGCGGGGCGAGAGGGATACGTCCGCATGATCGCGGACGACTGCCGCCTCGCGGGCGTGCTGTACCGGGCCGCCCAGGCCCACCCCGAGATCGAAGCCCTCACGCTCGGCCTCAGCATCGCCACCTTCCGCTATGTGCCCGAGGACCTGGAACCCGGCACACCCGATGTGGACGCCTATCTGGACAGCTTGAACGAGGAGCTGCTCGGGCAGCTCAAGACCGGCGGCGAGCTGTTCGTCACCAACGCAATCGTGGGGGGCCGATTCGTGCTGCGCGCATGTATCGTGAACTTCCGCACGACTGACGCCGACGTGGCGGCGGTGCCGGACCTGGTGGCCCGCCATGGCCGCGCCCTCGACGCCGAGACGCGACCGGCCTCGCTTCGCGCGAGCGCGGCACGATGAGCCCTGATCCGACGCTGCGCACCGAGGTCATCTTGAGCCGCGTCACCCTCGCCCTCCTCGGGATCGCCCTCGTGTCGGCCTCCGCGCCCCGCGCCCAGGCGCAGGCCGTGGCCCAGGCCGAGCGGGCCCGCGACATCGGCATTCCTCTGGAAGGCACGCCCGGTCCGCTCAACGCGATCACCGACGTACCCGGCGTCGCCGTGGGGCACACGACACTGATCCGGGGATCCGGACCGCTCAAGGTGGGGCAGGGGCCCGTCCGCACCGGTGTGACGGCGATCTTCCCCCGCGGCACCGGGGACCTCAATTCCGTGTTCGCCGGCTGGTTCAGCCTGAACGGCAACGGTGAGATGACTGGTACCGCCTGGATCGACGACTACGGCCTCCTCCTGTATCCGATCACCATCACCAACACCAACAGCGTCGGGGTCGTGCGCGACGCGGTGATCGAGTGGGGGCGCACCAGGATCTCGGACGCCTTCAACTGCTGCCTGCCGGTCACCGCGGAGACCTGGGACGGCGACCTGAACGACATCTACGGCGGCCACGTCAAGAAGGAGCATGTCTTCCAGGCGTTCGCCGCGGCCAAGCCGGGGCCGGTGCAGGAGGGCAACGTCGGAGGCGGGACCGGCATGCAGTGCCTCGGCTTCAAGGGTGGGATCGGCACGGCGAGCCGCCGGTTGAGCGAGCGGAGCGGCGGGTTCAACGTGGGCGTGCTGGTCCAATGCAACTTCGGCCAACGGCGGCTGCTCCGGATCGCGGGTGCACCGGTGGGACTGGAAATCACGGACCTGCAACCCTGCTATGAAGGCACCGGTCTGGACTCGATCCGGGCGAAGCAGCGCTGTCCGGGGGGATTCGACGCGGATACCGACGACGGCTCCATCATCGTCGTCGTGGGGACCGACGCACCGCTGCTGCCGCACCAGCTCCGGCGCGTGGCGCGCCGGGCCGCGCTGGGCATCGGGCGCATGGGCGGGGTCTCGGGAGCGGGGTCGGGCGATCTCTTCATCGCCTTCTCCACCGCGGCGACCGGCGCGGCGGATACGGGCCGCGTCTCGTCCGTTCCGATGCTGCACGATGATCGCATCGATCCGGTCTACGAGGCCACGGTGCAGGCGACCGAGGAGGCCATCATCAACGCCATGCTCGCGGCGCGCACGATGAAGGGAGCGGACGACCTGGTCGTGCCGGCCCTGCCGCACGACCGGCTGCGGGCGGCGCTTCGGAAATACGGGCGGTTGGGGAGGTAGAGCTCAGGAAAGATTCCACCACAGTCGGAGCTCATGACCATGGGCGAGCTGACGAACGGGGGGCGGGAGCGGGCGTATCGGGCGTTGCACGACTCGGAAGAGCTGCACCGCGTCACGCTCAGCAGCATCTCGGACGCGGTCTTCCTCACCGACGACGACGGACAGTTCACGTTCATCTGTCCGAACGTGGACGTGATCTTCGGCTACGTGCCGGACGAAGTGCAGGCCATGGTCCGGATCAGCCGGCTGCTCGGCGAGAACCTGTTCGACCGCTCCGAGCTCGCGGCCCGGAAAGAGATCCGGAACATCGAGCGGGACGTCGTCTCCAAGTCCGGCGAGCACCGCTCCCTCCTGATCCATCTCAAGGAGGTCTCGATCAGAGGCGGCACGGTGCTCTACTCCTGCCGCGACGTGACCGACCGCAGGCACGCGGAGGAGGAGCTCCGGACCGTGCGGCAGGAGCTCGCCCACGCCTCCCGCCTCGCCCTGCTCGGCGAGCTCATGGCCTCGATCGGACATGAGATCAACCAGCCGCTCTCGGCGATCCGCAGCAACGCGAGCGCCGGGCTCATCCTGCTGAATCGCGAGACGAGGCCCGACGAGCACGCGGAGCTGCGTGAGATTCTCGGGGACATTCACGACCAGAGTCGTCTGGCCGGGGACGTCATCGAGCGGATGCGCGCGTTGGCCGCCAAGCAGTCCCTCGCGCCGCAGCTCCTGGACCTGAACGAGGTCACCCACGACATCCTGCGCCTGGTCGCCGGCGACGTGCGCCGGCGCCGCGTCACCTTGCGGTCGGAATTCCTGCCGTCGCTCCCCGCCATCACCGGGGACCGGGTCTGTCTGCAGCAGGTGGTACTGAACCTGCTGTTGAACGCCATGGATGCTATGGATCAGGTGACCGGTGAGCGTCGGCTGGTCGTGCGGACCCACCGGCTCGAAGACACGGTCGAGGTCTCGGTGAGCGATACCGGGCGGGGCATCACCGCCGAGCGGATGCCCAAGCTGTTCGACCCGTTCTTCACCACCAAGGAGCGGGGTCTGGGCCTGGGCCTCGCCATTGCCCGCTCGCTGGTCGAGGCGCATGGGGGACGGATCTGGGCCGAGGACCACGACGGCCATGGCGCCACGTTCCACGTGGCTCTGCCGGTGACGGCGACCATGTAGCGGTCCGGGGACGGCAGACGAAGGTTTACTTGCCCGCTCCCGGGGCGATCGGTACCCTCCGGCGATGAGATCCTTCACGCCCTTCCGACCGAGCACTCTCCTCGCCAGCGCGCTCGTCCTCTCGTGCGCGCAGAGCGCTCCCCCCGCACAGGACCCGCTGCCCTCCTGGAACGACACCGCGCCCAGGAGGGCCATCGTCGCCTTCGTGGAGAAGATCACAAAGGAAGGCTCTCCGGATTTCGTGCCGGTGCCCGAGCGGATCGCGGTGTTCGACAACGACGGCACCCTCTGGTCCGAGAAGCCGGTCCCCTTCCAGCTCATGTTTGCCTTCGATCAGGTGAAGGCGATGGCGCCGCAGCACCCGGAGTGGAAGACCAAGGAGCCGTTCGCGTCGCTGCTCAAGGGCGACATGGCTGGTGTCGCCGCGACCGGCCAAAAGGGCGTGCTCGAGATCATGACGGCCACCCACACCGGCATGACCACCGACGAGTTCAGCCGCAGCGTGCAGGACTGGATCGCCTCCGCCAAGCATCCCAAGACCGGCCGGCTGTACACGGACATGGTGTATCAGCCGATGCTGGAGCTACTGTCCTACCTCCGCGCCAATGGGTTCAAGACCTTCATCGTCTCGGGTGGAGGAGTCGAGTTCATGCGGCCGTGGACCGAACGGGTCTACGGGATTCCGCCGGAGCAGGTGGTCGGGAGCGCCGGCAAGCTCAAGCTCGAGAGCCGAGACGGCAAGCCGGTGCTGGTGAAGCTTCCCGCCATCGACCTGATCGACGACAAGGAAGGGAAGCCGGTCGGCATCCAGAGCCGGATCGGACGGCGGCCCATCGCCGCATTCGGCAACTCCGACGGCGACCTCCAGATGCTGGAATGGGCCATGGCGGGGGACGGCGCGCGCTTCGCGCTCTTCGTCCATCACGACGATGCCCAGCGCGAGTTCGCCTACGACCGCGCCGACAAGCTGCAGCAGTTCAACAAGGGCTGGGACGAGGCGGTCGCCAAGGGGTGGACGGTCGTGAGCATGAAGGACGACTGGAACACGATTTTCCCGGCCGCCAGATAGGCGGGCTCACACGACCTGCGTCCCGGCCATCGGGTGAAACTCCCGCCACACCTCCCGGTACGGCTCGATCATCAGCGCCACGAACCGTTCCAGCGCAACCGGAAACGGAAAGCGCCTCCTGAACTCCAGCGCCGTCACGCCGAGCATGGCCCGCAGGTGGCGGCCGAAGCTCTGGGGCGACGAGTACTCCAGCCGGTACGCCACATCCGCTACCGACAGCCCGGAAGCCTCGAACAGGTGCGCCGCGTGGAGCAGGCGAATGGCGGCGAGATAGTTCTTGGGAGACGGCAGACCCGCGCGCGCGAACCTCGACATCAGCGTACTCGGCCGCACGTAGAGACGCTCCGCCAGGGCGGTGACGGTCGGAGTGTCGGGGGCGAGCCGGATCATCGCCTCGATGAACAGGCGGGTGTCCGGCGGTGCCTCCTCGAGCGCGCGGAGAATCGGTGCCTGGATTCGCGAGACCGCGCGAGTGGCCGGCTGCCCCACCACCAACCGAAGCCGATTCCAGCCGCTCGGCGAGGTGACATCCACGACCTGCCGGACCCCGGACGCGCCCAGCCGAAGCAGCATCTCGGTGGACCCGGGATCGTGCTGGGAGAGGAGCGCCACGGTCGGGATCCCGGGGAACTCCCGCACCAGATGTCCCACCGCTTCCATTTGCTCCGGACCGCACCGATGGACCGAGACCAGGACGGCATCAACGGAGCGCTCACGGACGACACGAACAGCATCCGGAATGCTGTCCCGATGGAGCACGGCGAAGCAGCCGCTGCCGGCCGCATCCACCCGCGGCCGCTCCCCTGGCAGCAGTACCGCGGCGACGGTGGTGGACCCTGCGGTGGCGACATAACTCACGAGGCCTCCTGCCCGGTTGGTGCAAGAAGATGACGCGTCGTCGTCAAACTGGGTTCAACCCGAAACGTCTCGAAATGGCCCGATACGCAACCATTTAAGGCGGACATGCATCCAAGGGAGGCCGCGCCGCAGTCGGTGCGGTATATTTCCCGGCCGGTCCCCGCATAGGTTCATCAATGAGCCAACAGACCGCCGATCTCTTTGCCGCCCTTCAGCGCGCGCTCGAGCCGCAGTACCGGCTCGAGCGCGAATTGGGCCGCGGAGGGATGGGGGTCGTGTTCCTGGCGACCGATACCGCGCTCGACCGCCGAGTCGCGATCAAGGTCGTCCACCCCGAGCTCGCCGCGCACCCCTCCATCGTCCGCCGCTTCCTGGCCGAGGCGCGGACGATCGCCAAGGTCCGTCACCCCAGCATCGTCGCCGTTCACGCCGCCGGCACTGCGGATGGGCTGCTCTACTACGTCATGGACGAGGTCGCGGGCGAGAGCCTGCGGCAGCGCCTGGCTCGGGAGGGGCGGCTTCCCACCGGGGACGTGGCTCGCATCGTGGCCGATCTTGCGGCAGCGCTCGACGCCGCGGGCCGGGCGGGCGTCGTGCACAGGGACGTGAAGCCCGAGAATGTCCTGCTGGAAGAGGGTACCGGGCGCGCGATGCTGGCCGACTTCGGCATCGCCCGAGCCATGGTAGTGGAGACCGGCGGGCCAAGCACCGGCCAGGGCGTGGCTGTCGGCACCCCCGCCTACATGAGCCCCGAGCAGGCGGCAGGCGAGGAAGTGGACAGCCGGAGCGATCTCTACGCCCTCGGCGTGGTGGCGTACGAGATGCTGGCGGGCCATCCGCCATTCCAGGGCACCAACCGGGTGGTCGTCTCCCGGCACATCGCCGAGCGGCCGGTGCCGATCGACAAGGCACGCCCCGACTGCCCGCGACCGCTCTTCGCCGCGATCATGAAGTCGCTGGAGAAGCAGCCCAACGATCGCTGGCAGAGTGGCGAAGAGCTGCGACAGGCGCTCGCCGGTGAGCGCACGCTCCCGCCGAAGAGCCGCAAGCGCGAGGGCCTGGTGGCCGCGGCCGTGATCGCGCTGGCCGCGGTCGGTGCCACGCTCGGGCTCGCGAGGAAGAACGAAGGGCCGCCGGCGGGAGTGAATCCCCGGCATTCGATGCTGATTCTTCCGTTCGACAACCTGCGCAACGACCAGGCGACCGACTGGATGCGCCAGGGAAGCGTCAGCATGCTGGGGCTCAACCTGGCCCAGTGGAACGACCTCACGGTCGTGGACCACGAGCGGATGCACGACCTCCTGGCCAAGCACGACGTGAAGGCCAAGGAGAACTTGGGGCTCGAGATGGCCCGCCGGCTGGCCAGGGACGCGGGTGTGTGGACCGTCGTGCTGGGCGACTTCACCCAGGCGGGTGACTCGCTGCATCTCGTGGCCCGGCTCTACGACGTCGCGACAGGTACGCGGGTGGACGTGGCCCGGGTGGACGACCAGCCCGGCGATGATGTGCGCCCCCTCTTCGATCAACTGGCCGCCAAGCTGTTGGATCTCTCGGGGGCACCGAATGAGGTCCAGATCGGCATCGCCCGGTCCACCACGCAGTCGCTCGCGGCATATCGCGCCTACCTCACCGGCGTGGAGCGGCTGAACCGGTGGGACCTGGCCGGCGCGGAACGCGAGCTGGGCCGGGCGGTCGGCATCGACTCCGCGTTCGGGCTGGCCTATTACAAGCTCGCCCTGACCCGCGGCTGGCTGGTCGGCACCAACGATTCGATCGCGGATCAGGCCATGGTCCGCGCGACGGCGTACTCGAGCAATCTTCCGACCCACGACCGCACCGTCATCAGCGCGTATCGCGCCTTCATCGGCGGTGAGTTTGCCAGCGCGCGCGATCTCTACCAGCAGCTCCTGTCCCGGGACCCGGCCGACGCCGACGCCTGGTACGGGCTGGGCGAGGCCTGGTTCCACGACACCGCCGGCGTCAATCAGGCGCCGGCCATGACTCAGGCGCTTCGCGCCTTCCGGCGCACGCTCTCGCTCGACCCGGACTACGCCCTGGCCTACGATCACGTCCAGAACATGCTGTCCGCGGCCGCCGGCCCGGCGCCGTACTACGCCCTGATCGCCTCCGACTCGTTCGCGCTGGCCACCGGCGCGGACGGGCGCCAGCTCCTCGACTCCACCGCCCTGAACGGTGCCGTGCGCCGGGCACGGTCGGAGGCGCTTTCGACGGCCCGCACCTGGGTCACCTCGCAACCCACGACCTTCCGCGCACACGGCGCGATGGTGGATGCCTACGTCACCTCGGGGAACTACCAGGCCGCCCTGGCCGAGGTGGATCGGTTCCGGCTCACCTCGCCCGTGCATCCCGAGCTGCCGTTCGTGGAGGCGCGGATCCGTTTCGCCTCGGGCGACGTGAGCCGCGCGGCGGAGCAGCTCCGCACGGCGCTCGACAGCGTGGCGCCGCAGGATTTCCGGCCGTATCAGGGCACGCCCACGGTCGTCTACGATATCGCGGCGGCGGCCAATGTGTTCGCCTACCAGGGCGACCTGGACAACGCGGCCAAGGCGCTCGACCTGGCCGCTCAGGTCCGGCAGGAAGTCGTGGTCAAGCACCCGCAGGCCGGTAACGCCGCGGAGGGCACCGATGAATCCTGGCGGCGGGTGGTGCTGGGCGAGCTGTATGCCGCGGTGGGAGGACCCGCGTCGTCGCTCAGGCAGGTGTGGCAGAGCGCGGCCGAAGCCGGGCGGATGGCGCCTTCCGAGAAGCGCGTCCATCTGGCGCACAGCGGTGCGTCCGCCGCGATCGGGCTCTTCACCGGCCCTGCCGCCGACAGCACCGCCATCTCCGAGTACCGGGCGATGACTGGTGATCCGCTCTCCAAGGAAGTTCGGGCCCTCCTGGCGCTCAATCGCGGCGACTCGACCGCGGCGCGCCGGGCGCTCGCGGAACCCGAGACCGTGAACAAGAAGGAGTGGATGTACACCAATTACCGTCGGCCGCTCGCCGCCCAGGCCTACTACCTCCTCGGCGACTACCAGACGACGCTCCGCGTGCTGCAGGACTTCCAGCCTGCGACCCTTCGCACCGGCGAGTTCGATTCGCGGTGGGGGATGCTGGGCCGGGTCCGGCTCCTTCGCGCCTCCGCGTATGAGCGGCTGGGCCGCCGGGCCGAGGCGCGGGAGGAGTACCGGCAGGTGCTGGCGCAGTGGAGCGGAGCCGATCGGACGCTGCTGCCGTTCGTGAAGCAGGCGGAGCAGGGGCTGGCGAGGTTGGGGGAGGGGTAGAGCTAGCTTCGCTTCCCTAAGTCCTTCAATTCCACTATCTTCCTGGCACTGGTCGGGCGCGATGGTCGCGGAGTGACCCTCCGAGGAAAGTCCGAGCTCCAACGGGTAGACTGCCAGGTAACGCCTGGGCGCCGCGAGGCGACGGACAGGGCAACAGAGAGTAGACCGCCGATGGCCCGCGCGAGCGGGATCAGGCAAGGGTGAAACGGTGGGGTAAGAGCCCACCGCGCCGCTGGCAACAGCGGCGGCACGGTAACCCCCAGTCGGTGCAAGGCCAAGTAAGCGGCGAGGTGTGACCCACACCGTCCGAGCCGCGGGTAGGCTGCTGGAGGCGGTCGGCGACGGCCGCCGGAGACAGATGACCATCGCCCGTGGAAACGCGGGCAACAGAACTCGGCTTACGGCTCGACCAGCGCGGCCCCGCGGACTCGTTCCCGGGGCCGCTGTCGTTTACCTTCTTACCCATGATGCCCTCCCAGCCCCTTCGATGGTCCGCCTTCGGCGCGGTGCTGCTCGCCGCTCCCGCCGTCGCGCGCTCCGCCCAGGTCCCGACCCGCTACCGCATCGACCAGACGCTTACCCAGGAAGTGGATGGCTCGGCCGCGGGGCAGGGCAAGCAGACCCTCTCCTTCAAGACCTCGAGCTTCATCAAGGTGAGTCTGACCGACAGCGCGGGCGGGAAGGTGATGCGGGTAGTGGTCGACTCGATGAAGGGCGACAGCACCACGCCGATCCCTCCGGCCGTACTGGACAGCGTGAAGGGCGCGGCCTACCGGGCCTACATCTCCAAGGACGGGCGGCCAGGACGACTGGAGGCGACGAATGCCTCCCCCGCCGCGGCGCAGGTGCAGGGGCTGCTCAGCGATTTCTTCCCCTGGGTCCGCGCAGGGATCCGCCCCGGCGAGGCGTGGGCCGACACCAGCGTCACGACCACGGGCGCGGGGTCCGATACGGTCACCGTGCGTCGGATCATCAATTACCGGGCGGTCCCGCCCGAGCCGAAACAGCCCGCGAAGTCGATTCGCGTCGCCACCGACTACACGTCCCAGGTGGCCGGCTCCCAGCCGACGCCGAGCGGGTCCGCGCGCATCGAGGGGAGTGGAAACGGCAAGGGTAGCTATCTGGTCAGCCCGGAAGGCCACTATCTCGGCGGCGAATGGGAGCTCTTGTCGGCCCTGCAGCTGTCCGCCTCGTTCACGCCGAAGCCGGTCCCCATCAGTCTGCGGCAGACCACCAAGGTCAGCGCCATCAAGTGAGCGAGATCGGCGTGCGCCCCCTCGCGCTGGTCACCGGCACGCTGCTGCTCGCGGCGTGTGCGTCCGGCTCCACCGCGACCCCGGACACGCCGGCACCCGAGCCCGGCTCGACTCCCACCACCGCACCGCCGCCGAGCGCGGGCCACGGGCCCGCGATCACCTATGGGGCGCTGCGCGCGGGCGGGTTCCGCCTGGAGCGGCACGACAGCCTCACCTTCGAGTTCGAGGGCGGCGCGACCCAGCAACAGGTCCGCGATCGCGCGGCCTTTCTCCGGGTGAGCCTGCTATCGGCACCTGCGCCGGGCGAATACCGGGTCACCGTGGTACTGGATTCAATCCAGGCGGTGGAGAATGGCACTCCGGTGGCGCCGGATTCCCTGCTCGCCGTCCGGGGAACCGAGTATGTCGCGACCCTGGCTCCGGGCACCGGCCTATCGCCCTTCAAGGCCAGCCGGGCGAGCACGCTGGGCGACGAGGTCCAGGGCAGGTTGCCATTGCTCTTTCCCACGCTTCCGGTCGGCGGCGTGCGCGAGGGCATGGCCTGGACGGACACCACGAGGTACGAGGTGGTCGCCGACGCGTTCCCGGGCACCGAGGAGGCTGTCGTCACCTATCAGGCCGGCACGGCTGAATCGGGCTCCAAGGCGATCGCCCTGCAGAGCAGCGGCACCTACACGCGCGCAGGGACGCGGATGCAGGCCGATCAGGAGATGAAGATGACCGCCACCGGTAACCGGAAAGGCGTCCATCGCATCGGCTTGGACGGCATTCTGATCGGAGCGGAGGGCAGCGACGCCGGCGAGATGACCATCTCGGTGCCGGCGGTAGGACAGACCGTTCCCGTGAAGCAGTCCGGCACCTACACCATCACGTCCACTTCGTCCCCCTCCCGCTGATCCTCCCGTCGTGAAGGGCGCTTCCCTCCGACGCGTTCTCCGTCTGTCCGGTTACGCCCTGATTCTGCTGGTCCTGCCATTCGTATGGCTGCTCGCCGTCTGGCCGCCGCCGATCTGGTATCGCACGCACTGGCCCGGGGAAACGGAATTCATGAGGATCCGTCGGGCGAGCCTTCCGCCGAATCGCCCGACCGAGCGCGCCTATCATCCCGTCCCGCTCGACTCGATGTCTCCGTCACTCATCGAGGCAGTCGTGACGGCGGAGGACGCCAGGTTCCGCGGGCATGGGGGTATCGACTGGTTCGAGCTCCGGAAGGCGCTCGGCTATCGGCGGGGAAATTTCGACTGGACCTCCGCCGGCGACGTGAAGGAGCTGGGTTGGGCCCTGGCGCAGGCGAGCAACCGCCGGGAGGCGACTCGGGGAGCGAGCACCATCACCCAGCAGCTGGCCAAGAACCTCTACCTGTCACCGTCGCGCAACCCGTTCCGAAAGCTCAAGGAAGCGGCGATCGCCTATCGGCTGGAGCGCGCGCTCGGCAAGCAGCGGATTCTCGAGCTGTACCTCAACGTGGCCGAACTGGGGAACGGCGTGTGGGGAGTGGAGGCGGCAAGCCGCCGGTATTTCCGGACTTCGGCGAGGGAGGTGTCCCTGACGCAGGCCGCGGCCCTCGCGGCCACACTACCCTTTCCTCTCGGCTCCAACCCCGCCTATCGGCCGGTCCGCATGCGGCGGCGGCAGGATCTCATCCTCAGAAGGATGCGCGGTGAACGCGTGGAGGTCCCGAAGGTCGAGGAAGAGCCGATACCCCAACCGGGTGACAGTGTGATCTGGACGCCGGGAATGGACTCTCTGCTGGACTCATTGCGAGCACCGGTGGAGACGCTGGAGGCAGTCTCTCAGTCCACCAGCCGCAATGGCATCACCAGCGTCAGATAGCTGGCGGGGTCGTCCCAGCCCACGGGCTCGCAGGTCGCCGCCCGCTCGGGAGCCTTGAAGGTCATCCGGACTTCGTCGGTCGGGATGTACTTGAGAATCTCGAGCAGATAGGCCGCGTTGAACCCGATCTCGAGCGGATCCCCGTCGTAGCTCACCCCGACCTCTTCCTGCGCCTCACCCAGATCCGGAGTCTGCACCGAGAGCTTGCAGGAACCGTTCGCGAACGCCATCCGGATCCGGTGAGTCTGGTCGCTGGCCACGATGCTCATGCGCCGTAGCGCGGCACTGAGCGCCGACTTATCGGCTGTCGCGGCCTTGTCGTTCTCCCGGGGGATCACCTGCTCGTAGTTCGGATATGGCCCTTCGATGAGGCGGGTGAAGATCTGGGTCGTGGCCGACCGGAACCCCAGGTGGTTCTCGCTCCGGGCGATCTCGACTTCCTCGTCCGAGCCGAACAGGCGGCGGATCTGCTCCAGCGCCTTCGGCGGCACGATGAGGTCCGCCTGCGCTGACGCGCCAGCCGGCGTGGCAGGGATATCCATGCGAGCCAGCCGGTGGCCGTTGGTGGCGACCATCCGCATCCGGTCCGGCCTGAGCTCCCACAGCACCCCGTTCAGGATCGGGCGGCTTTCCTCGGTGCTCGCCGCAAAGGCGACGTGCGAGATGAGCTTCTGCAGGTCCTGTGAGGCCGCCTTCCAACCGCCGTCGAACTTGACCCCGGGAAACGCCGGAAACTCCTCACGCGGCAGACCGAGCAGCCGGAACTTGGAGCGGCCGCACTCGATCGTGACCCGCTGCTCACCGGAGGCGGTAAGCCGGATCGCCGCGCTGGGCAGCTCGCGCACGATCTCGACCAGCTTCCTGGCGGGAAGCGTGATTGCTCCCTCCTGATCCACCGACGCCGACACCATCGTGCTCACCGCGATGTCGAGATCGGTGCCGGAGAGCCGGATGCCGTCGCGCGTTGCCTCGAGGAGGATATTCGACAGAATAGGCAGCGTGGTCTTCGCGGGTATGCTGGCCGCGACGGCCACGAGTCCTTCCTGCAGTTGCTCCCGTGTTATGGTGAGCTTCATGCCGCTCCTCGAAGGCTATAAATCATACTACCTGGGTATTTATATAAACTAGCAGTAGTAGTAGAGGCTCTGGAAATGTGGGTCGGCGTGCTAAGGCGTCGCCTCATTCGCGTTTATCTGCTTTCGATCGTGTAGACATCGTGTGTGCCATGGGGACGCACCATGTCCCCTCTCCACGCCTGTCCAAGGTTCCCACAGCGCGTGGATCACACGGGGATTATTCTGCGCACAACTCCTGGCGCGCGTGCTCCACCCGCTCGCGAAAGTTCCGGTCGCGCGACATCTGCCGGCTCACCTTGTCGACGCTGTGGATCACGGTCGAGTGATCCCGCCCGCCGAATGCCTGGCCGATCTCCACCAGCTGCATCTCCAACAGCTCGCGCGCGAGATACATCGCGATCTGGCGCGGCACCGTGAGCGTCTTGATCCGCGCCTTGGAGCGCAGTCCCTCGGGCGTAACGCCCCAGCGCCGGGCTACGACCTCCTGCACCTTGTTGATCGACGGCAGGGCCCGGGGGGCCGCCGAGGACTCCTCGCCGGGACGGATCCGGTCGGAGAGCGCCTCCCGGGCGAGCTCGATCGAGACTTCCTTGTGCTTGAGCGAAGCATACAGGAGGAGCTTGATGATGCACCCCTCCAGTTCCCGCACGTTGGACCGGACGTGCTCCGCGATGAACCGCAGCACGTCGTCCGGAATCGTCATCTCCAGGTGGTCCTGCTCCTGCTTCTTCCGGAGAATGGCGATCCGGTGCTCCAGGTCCGGCGACCCGATGTCGGCCACCATGCCCCACTCGAAGCGGCTCACCAGCCTCGCCTCGAGACCCGGGATCTCCTTGGGGGGTCGGTCTGAGGTCAGGACGATCTGCTTGTTGCCCTCGTACAGGGCGTTAAACGTATGGAAGAACTCCTCCTGCGTCATTTCCTTGCCTTCCAGGAAATGCACGTCGTCCACCAGGAACAGGTCCACGTCGGTCCGATAGCGGCGGCGGAACTCCGGCATCGTCCGGCTGTGGATGCTCTCGATCACCTCGTTGATGAACTGCTCGGCGCCGACGTAGAGCACCCGGGTCTCGGGTTGCCGCGTGCACACGCCATGGGCGATGGCCTGCATGAGGTGGGTCTTGCCCAGCCCGGTGGCGCCGTAAATGAAGAGCGGGTTGTACGTCTTGCCCGGCGACTCGGCGGCGGCATGGGCCGCGGCGGCCGCGAGCTCGTTGGACTTGCCGATGACGAAGGTGTCGAAGGTGTATCGCTCGTTGAGCGGTTGGGTGCTGGGATTGGCAGCTGGGCGGCCGACCTCGCCGTCGGCCCGTCCGTCGGCGGCGACGGTCGGAGCGACGAAGAAGTCCATCTGAGGCCGCTTCTGCCGGTCCTCGTGCACCCGAAATACGATCGACGTGGGCTTGCCGAGTAGCGGCTCGGCCAACTTCGAAAGCAGCGGCGCGTGCTTCGTTTCGTTCCATTCCACCGCGAACTGATCCGGTGCTCCGACGATCAGCCGTCCTTCATCGAGGGCGATCGCTTCCGTCGGTTCGAGCCAGGTGCGGATGGTATGATCTGGAAGTTCGCGATGCGCCTCATCAAGGATGCGCTTCCATGCCTCTTTAGCGGACAGCTGCATCGGTGCTCGAAAACGGTGGGGGATTTTTCAAGGGCGAGAGATGTTACGAGTCGGGTGTGGAAAAGTCAATGACGTTGTAACGGCGAGATGGCGCAAGGGCGCGATGGTGCGAGAACGAGCCGAAGGTAGGCTGTCATCCCGAGCGAAGCGAGGGATCCCTCGGTCGCTTCGCTCCCTCGGGATGACACATGTGCCTCGTGCCGTCGCGCCCGCGCGCCCCAGCGCCGTGCTTGATTTCGCTCCTAGGTCTAACTAGCTTCCCCGGCTCACTTTGGAGGGCGGGATTTCATGAAGCCGTCGTATCGGCCGCGCAACAAGCGCCGGATCAACAAGCATGGGTTCCGCGCGCGCATGGCGTCGCGCTGGGGCCAAGCGGTGCTGTCGCGCAGGCGGAAGAAGGGCCGCAAGCGGCTCACCGTCTCGCTGCCGTCGAAGCACGGGGGCTCCTGACGCCTTCGGCGCGCTTCCCGCGAGCGCATCGGCTCGCGCGCGCGTCCGACATCCGCCGCTGCCTTTCGAAGGGCCGGCGACGCCGCCTCGAGCATCTCGACATGATCTGGACGGACAACACAACGGGCCACCCGCGGATGGGACTGATCGTCCCCAAGTTTCAAGCGTCCGCGGTGGCCCGCAATCGTCTTCGGAGGAGGCTGAAGGAGATCTGGCGCCGGGAGTTGCAAGCGCACCAGCCGGCTTGGGATCTCGTCATCAGAGCACGGCGCGAGAGCTACGGGGCGAGCTTCGACCAGTTGCGGGAGCAACTCCTCGACTGGCGACGCGGCGTCCTGGGGGCCGGGTGAGCGGTGTCGCTCCTAGACTTGCCTCGCCGGGCCCTGGCCGGCCTCATCCGCGGCTATCAGATCGTGCTGTCGCCTCTGCTGCCGCCGAGCTGTCGCTTCCACCCCTCCTGTTCCCAATACGCGCTCGAGGCCGTCAACCGGCACGGGGCGATGAAAGGCACCTGGCTCGCGGCGCGCCGCCTCGCCAAGTGCCATCCGTTTAATCCGGGCGGGTACGATCCCGTCCCTTGAATCGGTGGCTTAGGTCCATGGACCGTCGTACGATCTGGGCGATTCTCCTGATGATGGTCATCGCGGTCGTGCCGGCGCTGTTCATCAAGCGGCCGGCACGGAACGCGCCGCCTGTCGGAGCGTCCGGTCAGCAAGGAAATGCCGCGGACAGCGCCGGACCTCCGGCGCTGCGGCCCGATTCCGCGTCCGCTCCCGGTGACTCCCTGCCTCAGCGCTCCACGGCGCCGGCCGAAGGCGCGGGTGATACCCTCCGCGTCACCTCGCCGCTGTACACCTATGGCATCACCACGCTCGGCGGGAAGATCGTGCAGGCGCGGCTGCTTCGGTACAAGTCCATGGCGGCCGGGGACAGCGGCAAGCCCGCCGAGCTTCTCCCGCCGGGAAGCGAGCTGCTCGAGCCCACGCTGGTGATCGGCCAGGACACCATCCCCTTGAGCAAGTGGGAGTTCACGCCCTCGACCGAAGCGCTCAGTATCACGGACAAGCCGGGTACGGTCCGATTGAGCGGCAAATCAGGGCGAGATCGGCGTGGATCTCACCTACACCTTCTACCCGGACGACTACCGGATCGACGTTGCGGGCCGGGTCTCGGGGATCGGACCCAACGGGGGACTGCTCCTCCTCGGCCTGGGCCCCACGCTCGAGAACACCGAGGCCAACGTCAAGGAGAACCATCGCGATCTCGCCCTGGTCACCAAGCGGGACGAGACCGAGCGCACCAGTCTGGCCGACCTCGAGGAGGGCCAGCTTCGGACGCTGAGCGGCCCTTACGAATGGACCGCGCTCAAGTCCAAGTACTTCGTCACCGCGCTGATCGCGGCCGACAGCAGCGGCGGCCGGATCAGCGGTGCGACCGCCCTGGCGCCTCAGGGCGCGGGGAGTGATCCGACCAGCGCACGGATCCGCGTCAGCCTACCGATCCCGCCCGACGGCTCGTTCAAGTACTCGGTCTACGCCGGTCCCATGGAGTACGACCGGCTGGCCCGGATCGGCCATGACTTCGACGACGTGAATCCCTATGGCTGGCCGGGGTTCCGGACCGTCATCCGGCTCTTCGCGGTTCCGGTCCGCTGGCTCCTGGTCTGGATGCACGAGAACCTGTATCTGGCCTACGGCCTGGTGCTCATCGCCTTCGGCATCCTGATCCGGATCCTCCTCTGGCCGCTCAATCAGAAGGCGATGCGGGCCAACATGAAGCTGCAGGAAGTCCAGCCCCTGATGAAGGACATCCAGGAGCGCTACCGGGACGACCCGCAGCGGATGCAGCAGGAGATGTTCAAGCTCTACAAGGAGCACAGCGTTAACCCGCTGGGCGGCTGCTGGCCGATGCTGCTGCCGATGCCGGTCCTCTTCGCGCTCTTCTTCGTGTTCCAGAACGCGATCGAGCTTCGGGGAACCTCGTTCCTCTGGATTCCCGACCTCTCCCGGCCGGATCCCCTCTACGTCATTCCCCTGCTGATGGGGGTCTCGATGTACTGGCTCACCAAGGTGGGGCAGAAGGGGATGGAGCCGAACCCGCAGATGAAGATGATGCTGTACATGATGCCCGCGATGATGACGGTGATGTTTCTCTTCTTCCCTTCGGGACTCAACCTGTACTACACGGTGAGCAACCTCGCGAGCATCCCGCAGCAGTGGATGCTCGCCAAGGAGCGGGAGAAGCGCTCCGCGAGGCAGATCGTGGACCTCAAGACCTCCCCGGAAGCCATGCCAAGGAAGCAGCCTTCGGGGCAGCATAGGAAGAAGAAGGCGTAGGACCAGCCGGGGCCCATGCTCTCCGATGCCATCGCCGCGCTGGCCACCCCGCCGGGTCGCTCCGCGCTCGCCGTCGTGCGCCTGAGCGGACGGGGAGCGTTCGAGGTCGCGGGGAGAGTCATCAGGGGGTTCAGCGTTGCGCAGCCCAGAGTTGCGACGCTGGCCACCTTTCAGTCTCCGGACGGTGAGGCGATCGACCGAGGCCTCTACACCGTCTTTCCCGCCCCCGCGAGCTACACCGGCGAGGACATGGTGGAGCTGTCCTGCCACGGCGGGCTGCTCGCGCCGGCTCGGCTGCTCGCTGCCCTCCACGGTGCGGGCGCGCGCCAGGCAACCCCGGGGGAGTTCACCCGCCGGGCCGTGATGAACGGCAAGCTCGACCTGGTCCAGGCCGAGGCGGTGGGAGATCTGATCGAGGCGACCGCGCCGGCCCAGGCACGCGCAGCCCTGCATCAACTGGAAGGAGGCCTCTCGCGCCGGCTCGCCGCACTCCGTGAGTCGCTGGTCGAGGTGCAATCCCTCCTGGGATACGAGATCGATTTCCCCGGTGAGGACGACGGGCCGGTGCCACCGGCGCGGATCGCCGGCGCGCTCGAGGACGCGTCCGAGCGGATCGGCCGGCTCGTGGCCACGGCCCCGTCGGTCGAACGGCTGCGCGAGGGGGCCCTGCTCGTGCTGGCCGGCCGACCGAACGCCGGCAAGTCGTCCCTGTTCAACGCGCTGCTTGGGGCAGAGCGCGCCCTGGTCACCGAGGTGCCGGGCACCACGCGCGATACGATCGAGGCCCACACCGATTTTCTGGGATGGCCCGTCCGGCTGGCGGACACGGCGGGGCTCTGGAACGCCCCCGATCGTATCGACCGGATGGGCATCGAGGTGAGCCGCCGCTACCTCGCGGCGGCCGACCTGGTACTTCTCTGTGTGGAGGCGGGGCGTACGCTCGGCGCCGAGGAGTCGGATATCGCCGGCGAGGGTCGAACACTGCTCGTTCGTACCAAGGCCGACCTGGCGCCGGCGCGGGATGGCCCGATCGCCGTTTCCGTCGTGACGGGAGAAGGTCTGGGCGAGCTGCGTCGGGCGGCCGCGGAGCGGACCTTCGCCGACCGGATCGCTCTGGGGGATCTGGAGCCGGCACTCACCAGCGAGCGCCACCGCACCGCGCTGCTCAGGGCCCGCGCGATGCTGGCCGATGCGCTGCCTCACCTCGCGCCCGGAGGTGACGCCGTGCTCGCTTCGCATCATGTGCGGGAGGCCACCCAGGCGCTGGACGAGCTGGTGGGGACGATCGATGTGGAGGACGTGCTGGACGCGGTGTTTGGGAGGTTCTGCGTGGGGAAGTGAGAAGCCGTGAAGAGTGAAGGGGGTGGCTTGGCGAGTTGGCCTGCGCCAAGCCACCCCCTTCACTCTTTACCCTTCACGCCGTCTGGATCCCTCTGGCTACATCCTCTGCGGTCTGGAACTCGGCAGCCGAGGCGCGCAAGGCGGCCGCGATGCCGCGCTCGGCGACCAACGCCTCGGTCATCCGGTACCCGAGGTAGTATCCGGCGCGCTCGGGCAGGACTCGGCCGCCGACGAGGCGCGCGGACGGGCTCATTCCGCCGGACAGGTAGCGCAGCCGGAGGCCGAGACCGCTTCGATCGAGATCCGGCTCGACGATGCGTCTGAGGAAGGCCTCCATCTCCCGCAGCCGGTTGTACTGTCGCCGCGGATAGCCGAAGTAGTCGGCCGCGTCGAAGCCGGGTGCCACCGCCTGTGCGGCGTGGACGGCCAGCCCTTCGTTGACCAGCAGCTCCCGAAGCGTGGCCCGACTGCCCGTGGACCAGTAGTCGTAGTATCCGCCCAGATCGGTGACCAGTCGCCGCATGTCGCTCGCGCTTCCGGGCGAGGTGTAGCGGACCGTGTGGGCCAGCTCGTGGCCGATCCACAGCGGGATCAGATCCGGGGGCAGGCCCATCCCGTAGGTCTCGGGATTCACCCGGCCGGTGAAGTGCTCGAGACAGATGAATGCGACGCCGCGTCCCCCGACGACGAGCTCCCCTGCATTGGCGCCGCCCAGACCCACCATCAGGTAGGTATCGGTCGGGCGATCGACCTGGAGCAGCTCCTCCGCGAGAGTGATGGCGTCCTCGACGACCCGCACGAGGTCCACGCCGGCCGCGAGCGAGTGGAGATCGCTGCGATCCGCCTTCAGGGCGGACGAGACGATCTCACCCGCATGCGGGCTGTCCGGGTCGAGCACGTAGTTGCGCCAGTAGGCGTCGAGGATGGGACGGTGGGCTTCGCGATACTGTCGATAAGCGGCCTCGCGGTCCGGCGCGTCGAGGACCGCGAGAAAATCCGGAAGGAGGTTGATCAGCACGGCGGCACAATATGGGGAGGCGCCGGGAGAATCAAGACGGTGGGAGGGGAAGAACGGCGGGACGGCGCGACAGCGGACTGACGCTAAGGGCCGAGGTAGCGCTTACCGACACTCCGACTCATCCCGAGAGAGCGAAGCGACCCGAGGTTCGATCCTCCTCAAAGAAGGTCCCTCGCTGCGCTCGGGATGACGTACGGATGGCTATCGCCTACAGTGCGCCTCGCGCCGTCCCGCCGTTCAATGCTCCTGCTTCTTCTGCCGCGACACCTCGTCCAGGAACCGGCGCTCCGCCGGCGTCAGGCTGGCGATGCCCTTCTCGCTGATCTTGTCGAGCACGCGATCCACTTCCGCGGCGACCGGATCGGCGTCCACCCGGCGGCGCGGACGCGAGGGCGGCACCGGCGCCCGGCGCTCCGGCTCGGCGGCGCCCGATTGCACCATGACGACGCGCTCGACCGCGCGTGGTGGCGGATGCGGTGCCCGGCGAGACATGCCCTGGACCCGGAAAAAGAGGTAGCCGAACGCCGCGCCACCGACATGGGCCAGATGGGCCACGCCGTCGGCCGGGGTGATGAAGTAGAACAGCACGTCGAGCCCGACCAGGATCATCACCAGGGTGCGCGCCCGCACCGGGATCGGGATCGGAAAGACGATCAGCTCGGCATCCGGCCAGTACATCGCGAAGGCGAGCGCCACACCCAGCAGCGCGCCGGAGGCGCCCACGAACGGGCCGACCGGCATGATCCGGGAGAGCGCCAGGCAGAAAATCGCTGCCCCGATCCCGCAGTACAGATAGTAGAGAATGAACGCCCGGCTGCCCATCCGCGCCTCGACCGGACCTCCGAAGACGAAGAGCATCAGGCTGTTGAACAACAGGTGCAGGAGCCCGGCGTGGACGAACATGTAGCTGATGAACGTCCAGGGCTGGGTGAACGCGTTCTCGGGGGAGAAGGCGAGCGAGCTCGCCAGGGTCGGCGAGGTGAAGATCGTGCGCAGCAGGAGCAGCACCACCGCATTCGCGACGATGAGGCGGCCGACCCACGGCGTCAGACGGTTGGAAGGGGAGAGATTCATCGAACCACGCCTTTAACTCTGAGACCCTAATCCGCTTGCGATGGTTCCTTCGGGCGGCCCAGCCGGGCGGTTCGACAGATCCGTTCGCACAGGTCGGGAAACTCGATCCCCACCGCCCGGGCGGACTGGGGTAGAAGGCTCGTCGCCGTCATCCCGGGCAGTGTATTCACTTCTAAACAGAAGAGTTCATCGCCCGCTGTCAAGCGAAAATCGACCCTGGAGTATCCCCCGAGCTTGAGGCACTCATGGGCCAACAGCCCCAGACGCCGGCATTCGGCCTCAATCGAGGCCGGAAGGTCGGCGGGGAAGATCTCCTCGGACATGCCGGGCGTGTACTTGCATTCATAGTCGAAAATTTCGTGCCGCGGGATGATCTCCCCGACGGCCAACGCCTTTCCTTCCAATACCCCTACGGTCAGCTCCCGTCCTGGGATGAACCGTTCGATCATGACTTCGTCGTCATACCGCCGGGCGAGCGCGACCGCGTCGCGGTACTCCCCCGCCGCCTTCACGATGCTTAACCCGACCGTTGACCCCTGTTTGGAGGGCTTCACCACTACCGGCCATCCGAAGTCCCGGCCCACGGCTTCCCGATCAGCCGGTGCCATCACCCAGTCGGCGGTGGCCACGCCCGCCATCCGGAAGAGACGCTTGGAGACGTCCTTGTCCATGGCCATGGCACTGCCCAACCGGCCGCTCCCGGTGTAGGGCACGCCCACCATCTCGAGGAGAGTCTGTATCGTTCCGTCTTCACCCCGCCCCCCGTGGAGTGCAAGGAACAGCACGTCGGCCTCGCGGACGACCGCGAGATTGCCGAGCCCGGAGAGGAGCAGTCCTCGCTCGAGACCGTGGAGCTGGTCGATGGAGGGCGGCTCGATCCCCACCGTTCCGCGGAGAATGGACCCCTCATCGGCTTCCGGAATGAAGCCGCGTGCCGTGTCCACGACTGCGACGTCGTGTCCCCGCGAGCGCAGCGCCGCGATCACTTGCACGGCGGAGGCGAGGGCGACGTCGCGTTCGGAGGATGTGCCGCCGGTCAGGACGGTGATGCGCATGGGGAAAGCCGTGAAGAGTGAAGTGTGAAGAGTGAAGGGTGAAGAGGGAACGGTGCGCGGTGAACGGGGGTCGCTCGGCAAGCCGATCTGCGCCTAGCGACCCCCTTCACTCTTTGCCCTTCACCCTTCACGCTTTCCTACCTGGTCCCAATCAGCTGCTGCAGCACGTCATAGCGGCTCACGATCCCGATCAGCTTCCCGTCCTTCCGGACCAGCGCCGCCGGGCTCTCGCGGGTAAGCATCACCCCCACCCGGTCGCTCAGCGTGGCCGCGTCCACTTCGGGGAATGGGGCCTCCATCACCTCGCGCACCGGGCGGTCCAGCAGGGCGGGCTGGCTCAGCGCCCGGGTCATCAGCGTGCCCTCGATCAGGCCGCCGACCGACTCGCCGTTCTCCACCACCGGGATCTGGCTCACGCCCCAGGTGCTCATGAGGTTGAGCGCCTGCCGCACCGCGGCCGCCGGCGCGACGCTCACCAGCGACGGGGCGCCCGAGGGCCGCCGCTGCAGCAGCTGCTCCACCGAAATACGCGGCGCCTCGAGCATCTGGTTTTCCTGCATCCACTCGTCGTTGAACAGCTTCGACAGATAGCGCTCGCCGGTGTCGCACAGGATGGTGACCACCAGCGCCTCGGGATCGTCGAGCTCGCGCGCGATCTCGAGCGCGAGGTAGACGTTGAGGCCCGCCGAGCCGCCGACCAGAATCCCCTCTTCCCGGGCGAGCCGGCGGGCCATGGTGAAGGCGGTGCGGTCGGGCACCTGGCGGAACTCGTCGATGCTGTCGAACCAGATGGTCGTGGGGATCTTGTCCCCGCCGATCCCCTCGACCTTGTAGGGATGGCCCTCGCCCATCGTACGTGTGCGATGGTAATGGGTGTACATCGAGCCGATCGGGTCGCCCGCGATGACCCGGATCTTCGGGTTCTTCTCCTTGAGGAACTTGCCCGCGCCGCTCACGGTGCCGCCGGTGCCCGCGCCGGCCACCAGGTGGGTCACCTTGCCCTCGGTCTGCTCCCAGATCTCCGGCCCCATCGTGGCGTAGTGCGCCTCGGGGTTCACCGCGTTGTAGAACTGGTCCGCCAGCACGGCGCCCGGGGTCTCCCGGACGATCTGCTTGGCCTTCATCACGTAGTGATCGGGATGATCGGGCGGGACCGCCGTCGGCGTGATGACCACTTCGGCGCCGTAGGCCTTGAGCAGCCGCACCTTCTCCTGCGACATCTTGTCCGGCATGGTGAAGATGCAGTGGTAGCCCTTGATCGCCGCGGCGATCGCGAGCCCGACCCCGGTGTTGCCGCTGGTGCCCTCGACGATCGTGCCCCCCGGCTTCAGCTCTCCCCGCCGCTCGGCGTCCTCGATGATCGCGAGGCCGATCCGGTCCTTGACCGAGGCCCCGGGGTTGGCGTATTCCGCCTTTCCATAGACCGGAGTCCGAAGACCGGCGGCCACCCGACCCAGGCGGATGAGCGGAGTCCAGCCGATCGTCTCGAGCACGGAATCGTAGGGCCGCAGGTTCGGATGGGTCATGGCGAGGCGGACCGGGAGTGCGGGTTGCGGAAATGCACGGGCTGGAGGAACGGCGCGGCGACCGGTCGTCCGCGCCGGAGCGCGGGGGAGAATTTGAGCCCCGGCGCGCCCGCGAGCGCCGCGGAGTCGAGGGCGGGGTACCCACTCGATTCCGCGATACGCGTGGAGTCGGGCAGAAGCCGTCCTGCGGAATCGACGTAGAGCCGGAGCAGCACGCGTCCCTCTATCCCCTGTTCCAGGAGTGCTCGGGGATACTGCATGGGAGACACCGCATTGAGGGCGACCGGGGCCTCGTCCGCGGTGCTCTCGACCGACGACAGCGGCAGGGAAGGCAATCCCATGGTGCCGTCGGGCCGGCGTTCACAGGCGGCGAGCAGGTGGATCGCGACGCCGGCGAACGCCAGGAGCGTCCGATATGGAGGCATGGCTGGAAGCTACCTAGTCCGTGGCCTTCCGCTGAAGCTCCGCCAGGCGATTCAACGCCTCCAATGGAGTCATGGCGTTGAGGTCGATCTCCCGCAGCTCGTCCATGAGCGGATGCCGAGCCGGAGCCTCGGCGAAGAGGGCGAGCTGTCCCGGGTCTCCGGGACCGGGCGGCTGGCCGGGAACCATCCGGTGCTCGCCCTCCAGCGTGCCGAGGATCTCTCTCGCCCGGCGCACGACCGCGGCGGGCAGACCGGCGAGCTGGGCCACGTGGATTCCGTACGAGCGGTCCGTTCCCCCCGGCTCGAGCCGATGGAGGAACACGACGGTGTCGCCGGTCTCCCGGACCGCGACGTTGAAGTTGCGCGCGTGCTGCAGGCGCTCGGGCAGCTGCATCAGCTCGTGGTAGTGGGTCGCGAACATCGTCTTGCAGCCGACCCGGTCGTGCAGGTGCTCGGTCACCGCCCACGCGATCGCCACCCCATCGTAGGTGGACGTGCCCCGTCCGATCTCGTCGAGGAGCACGAGGCTCCGAGCCCCCGCGTTGTGGAGGATGGCGCTGGTCTCGCTCATCTCCACCATGAACGTGGACTGCCCCTGGGCCAGGTTGTCGCTCGCGCCCACCCGGGTAAAGAGCCGGTCCACCACGCCGATCGATGCCTCGGCCGCCGGCACGAACGCCCCGATCTGCGCCAGGACGACGCAGAGGCCGATCTGCCGGAGGATGGTGGACTTTCCGGCCATGTTCGGCCCGGTGACGAGGGCCACCCGCTCGGCCTCGGTGAAGCGCGCGTCGTTGGGGATGAAGGACTCGCGAGCCATCATCCGCTCGATAACCGGGTGGCGGCTCTCGCGCAGGACGAGATCGTAGCCCGCGTGCACGCTCGGCCGCACGTAGCGGTCCAGGACCGCGCCCTCCGCCAGCGCGGCCCACACGTCGAGGCGGGCGAGCACCCGCGCCGTCCGCTGGATCCGCGCGATGGCCGCCCCGACCGCGCCCCGCAGCGCGCCGAAGAGCTCCGCCTCCCGCGCGCCGATCCGCTCCTCCGCCCCGAGCACGCGCGCTTCGTAGTCCTTGAGCTCCGGCGTGACGTACCGCTCGGCGCTGGCGAGGGTCTGCCGCCGCTCGTAGTCGGCCGGGACCTTCGCGGCGTGGGCGTTGGTGATCTCCAGGTAGTACCCGAAGACCTTGTTGAAGCCGACCTTGAGCGAAGGAATGCCGGTTCGGTCACGCTCCCGCTGCTGCAGCGAGGCGATGTACTGCCGGCCGCCGTCGCGCAGGGAGCGGAGCTGGTCGAGCTCGGAGTCGTAGCCCGCCCGGATCACCCCGCCGTCGGTCAAGGAGGGCGGTGGCCGGTCCTCCAGTCCCCGCGCCAGCTCGGCGGCGAGGTCGGCCAGGAGATCCAGCTGATCGGAAGCGTCCACCAGTGCCGCGGCACGTCCGCCCAGCTCGGTGAGCGCCGCGGCGACGTCGGGGAGGCGCTGGAACGAGTCCCGGAGCCCACCCAGCTCGCGCGGCGTCGCGCGGCCGGCGGCGGCGCGGCCGGCGAGCCGCTCGAGGTCGCGCACACCGTCCAGCGCGTCGCGCAGGCGACCGCGGCCTCTTGCGTCCTGGACCGTGACCTCGACGGCATCGAGACGGTACTCGATCTCGGCGGGCTCGCGGAGCGGTGAGAGCAGCCACTGACGGAGCAGCCTCCCGCCCATCGGCGTCACGGTGCGGTCGATCGTCTCCAGGAGGGTGCAGCCGCGGACGCCGGCGCGGAGGGGCTCTACCAGCTCCAGATTCCGCCGAGTCATCTCGTCGAGCCAGAGGAACGCCTCGCTTCGGCGTACGACCGGCCGGGCGAGGTGCGCGAGGCCGCCGGGCTGCAGCTCGCCGAGATAGCGGAGCAACGCTCCGGCGGCCCCCACCGCCGCCTGGTCGCCGGGACCGATGCCGAGGCCATCGAGCGAGGCGAGCCCGAGCCGGCGAGACAGCTCTTCGCGGGCGAGCTCGGGATCGAACTCCCAGGCACCCCGACGGGTGAGCATGACGCCGTTGGGATCGGAAGCCGGCGAGGACGTTTCGTTTTCGGGGATCACCAGCTCGGCGGGATTGAGCCGGGAGAGGGCCTCGGTCGGCTGATCGTCCGGATTCTCCAGGACGAACTCGCCGGTACTGAGATCGATCGCGGCGAGTCCGCCGCGCTGCCAGGCCACGATCCAGTTGTTCTTCCCACCTGCCAGCCACCCCTCCTGCAGCAGCGCGCCCGGAGTGACCGTCTCGACCACCTCTCGACGAACCAGGCCCTTCGCCGCCTTGGGGTCTTCCACCTGGTCGCAGATCGCCACCCGGTGCCCGGCCCCGACGAGCTGCCGCAGATACTCGGCCGCCGCCTTGGCCGGCACGCCGGCGAGCGGCACGCCGTCGCCCCGCGAGGTGAGGGTGATGTCCAGCACGCGGGCGGCGAGCTGGGCATCGTCGTAGAACATCTCGTAGAAGTCGCCGACCCGATAGAAGAGGATGGCCCCCTGGTGCTGCGCCTTCACCTGGCGCCAATGCTCCAGCATCCCGGGGTTTTTCCTGCGGTCTTCGGAGGCCTTGATCTCGGAGGTCATGACCCGCCCAATATAGCGCTATAGTTCAGAGGAGAATCGCGAACCACACTCGTTTTTCCGAGGTGATCATGGCCGGTCAGGGCTCCACCGGAAATGTCATCGCCGCCCTCGCCAGCTTCTTCATCCCCGGGCTGGGACAGCTCATCCAGGGAAGGCCGTTCGCGGCCGCCATTCAGTTCGTTCTCGCCGCCATGCTGTGGCTGATCTGGCTGGGATGGGTGATCCATCTCTGGTCCATCCTCGACGCCGCGATGTGGAAGCCGCGCGGCGCCTGACTATGCCCCAGCCGTTCCATTTCGCGTTCTTCGTCCGCGACCTCGACTCCACCCGGCGGTTCTACGGCCAGATCCTCGGCTGCCGCGAAGGGCGGAGCACCGATACCTGGGTGGATTTCGACTTCTTCGGCAACCAGATCTCGGCCCACAACACCGGGACCGTCACGCCGACCCAGAACACCGGCAAGGTGGAAGACATCCTGGTGCCGATGCCGCACTTCGGCGCGCTGCTGGGCTGGGAGGAGTTCCAGGCGGTCGCCGGGCGCATCCGGGAGGCAGGCCTGCCGTTCATACTCGAGCCGCGGATACGCTACGCCGGCCAGCCGGGCGAGCAGGCCACCATGTTTCTCCTCGATCCCAGCGGAAACGCGCTCGAGTTCAAGAGCTTCCGCCACCCGGAGCACGTCTTCACCGCATGAATCCGGCGTCGGTCGCTGTCGTAGGGGGTGGGGTGATCGGGGCCAGCGTCGCCTACCATCTGGCCCGCCGCGGGTGGCGCGATGTCGTGATCCTCGATCGCGCTGCAAGGCCCGGCGAGGGAAGCACGGGGCGAGCGACAGGGGGCTTCCGCGCGCAGTACGCCACGGCCATCAACGTCCGCCTCTCCCTGTTGGCGCGCGACAAGCTCCGGCGGTTCAAGGCGGAGACCGGCGTGGACCCAGGTTACTCGCCCGCGGGATATCTGTGGCTCGCTTCCAGCGAGGCGGAGCTCGACACGCTTCGCGCGGGCCAGGCGATCCAGCATGCCGCCGGATTGACCGAGGCCAGGGAAGTCGGAAGCAAGGACATCGCGGCGATCAATCCGGCGCTGAGTCTGGACGAAGTGGTCGGCGGTGTCTTCTGTCCCAGCGACGGCTTCGTGAGGCCGCTGCAGCTGCTGGAGGGTTACCTCGCCGCCGCGCGGCGCCTCGGCGTCCGGGTGCACTGGGGAGTGGAGGTCACCGGGCTTTCACTGCGTGCGGACCGAACCATTTCGGCGGTCAAGACATCTCAGGGGCCGATCGGAGTCGCCGCCGTCGTGAACGCCGCCGGCGCGTGGGCGGCAACCGTGGCGGACTTCGCGGGGGTGGAGCTGCCGGTCGTCCCGCTCCGGCGGCAGGTCGCCGCCACCGAGCCGTGCGACGTCCTCCCATCCGACATGCCGATGACGATCTTCGCCGGTGATGGTTTCCACCTCCGGGTGCGCGACGGGCGTGTCCTGCTGCTCTGGCCCACGCCGGGGGCCGAAGGCAGGCCATGGGACACGAGCGTCGACCCATCGTGGCTCGAGGCCGTGGTGACCATGGCGCATCGCCGGGTGCCGGTGCTGCGGGGGACGGCTATCGACCGGTCGGCGTCGTGGGGCGGTCTGTACGAAATTTCCCCCGACAAGCATGCGATCCTCGGATCGGCCCCGGGGTGCCCGAACCTCTACCTGGTGAACGGCTCCTCCGGTCACGGCGTGATGCACGCTCCCGCCCTGGGCCAGCTTCTCTCCGAGATCATGAGCGACGGCGACGCGACGACGATAGACGTCGGACCCCTCAGCCCGCTGCGCTTCGCGGAGGGGCGCCTCAACCCCGTGTCGGGGCTGCTCTAATGCCGGTACGACGGCTCTTTCTCTGGTCCGCGCTGCTGATCGGGTGCACTCCGGGCACGCGCTCGACCATGCTCCTGGAGAATCCCGGCTATCCCCTGAAGACCACCGGTCCGGACGCGCTCGCCCTGCCGGTGGATGACCGCTACCGGTACGGAGTGGTGCTCGGCTCGGTCGTCACCGCCACCGGCGAGCGCGGATGCAACGGCGAGGTCTGGCTCCAGCCGGAGGGCGCCCCGGTACGTGATGTTCGCACGATCGCGCCGGCGCGACTACAGAATATGTTCCGTTTCCCCCAGCTCCTCCCCGGCCGCTACGAGCTCGGCGTGCGGTGCTTCGGCTTCCAACCGGTGCGTTCGACCGTGCGGGTCAGGATCGGGCACGTGCTGCGAGCGGTGGTGACGATGAGTGAAGTGGACCAGAAACAGTGAGCAGCGGGCAGGCCGACGCGCCTGCCCACTGCTCACTGTCCCATTCCTGCTGATCCTACCGCCTGCCACTACCCTACTCCTGCACGCTGTCGCGCACCATCTCCACCACTGCCGAGTCCGTCACCACCGAATCCGTACTGGTGGTGTCCCGCCACTGCTCGATCTGCGCCTGGAACTCCTGTGAAAGCACCGCGAGGTCCACGGTCTGCGCGGAGTCGGCCACCGGGTCCTCCACCGGACCGCCGAGGCGGGTGAGACTGGCCGACGCCTTGGCATAGGTGCTGTCCACTTCCAGGGCGGAGGCGTAGGCGTGCCGCGCGGCCGCGGTATGACCCGAGCGCTCCAACGCCATGCCGAGGTTGTTCTGGAACACCGGCGCGTTGCCCTTCAGTTGCACCGCGCGGGCCAAGGGGCCGAGCGCCTCGTCGCTCCGACCCATCTGGATGTAGATGACACCCAGGTTGTTCATCGCCCAGACGTCATGATCGTCGAGCGCTAGGGCGCGCTGGTAGGCATCGATCGCCTCGGGAATCCGGCCGAGCTCGTTGCGCGCGCGGCCGAGGAGACGCAGCGTCTCGCTCGAGAGCGGCTCGATGGAAAGCGCCCGCTCGATCCGTTCCAGCGCCTCCTCCGGCTTGTCGGTCTCGAGCAGCACTCGGCCCGAGTTCAGCAGGCTCTTCCGATGATTCGGATCCAGCCGGAGGGCATCGTCGAAGGCCTCGATGGCCCGATCATGGTCGCCTGACTTCCAGGCCGACAGACCGTACATGTAGTGACCCCAGGGGTTGTCGGGATGCCCCGAGGTGTAGCTCGCGAAGAGGTCGGTCGCCTCCGCGTAGCGCCCGCTCTGGAAGGCGGTTTCGGCATCGGCGTAGGACACGGGCGCGGTCGCGGCATCCACGACCGGAGGTGTGACCTTGCCGGACTCGACTGTGGCCGACGCCGGCGTCACGGCGACCGAGCCGGGCTGGCTGGCAGACGGCGTGCGGTCCTGGCCACCGCAGCCGGCAGCAATGGGTGCGACCAGGGCGGCCGCGATGAGTGGAAGACGGGAAATCTTGGACGACATCTGCTCCTCCTGTGTGGGGCGCCAACGGCGCGGAGACTTCGGGCGAACACAGGAGAAGGCAAGCGGTTGGCCAGCCTGGGCCAATCTGGCAAGCAGTTGTGTTGCAGTGATTTACAGCAACGAACCCGGAAGCCGAGACCGGCTTCGTGTCCCCCTGGACACTATGGAACTAAGGGGCTGCGGCCGCTAGGACACGGCCGGACCGGGTCGCCGAATGTTGTGCCGGCGCATGATCTTCAGGAGACTGGCATGATCGGCCAGCCCCAGCGACTCGGCCGTCCGGGTGACGTGCCAATCGTGCCGCTCCAGCGCAGACAGGATGATCCGCCGCTCCGCCTCGGACTTGAGCTCCTGGAAGGTTCCGGATCGCCCCGATGCGGCGGGACCGACCCGCGCGACCGAGTCCCGGATTTCGGCCGGCACCTCCTCCGCCGTGATCATCTCCCCCTCCGCCGCGATGATCATCCGCTCGACAGCGTTCCGGAGCTCCCGGACGTTGTTTCTTCGCCACTCGTGGGCCATCAGGAGATCGAGGGCTTCGGGCGCGATCTTCTTCTTCCGCATGCCGAAGCGGGCACAGGTACCCGTCAGGAACAGATCCACGAGAGTGGGGACGTCGGACAGCCGGTCCCGGAGCGGCGGGACCCGCACCACGTGGACGTTCAGGCGGAAATAGAGATCCTCACGGAAGCGGCCGGCCGCGATCTCCGCCTCGAGGTCGCGATTCGTGGCGGCGACCACCCGCACATCCACCGCGACCGACCTCGTCCCGCCGAGTCGGGTGACGATGCGATCCTCCAGCACGCGGAGCAGCTTGGCCTGGGCGGAAAGCGGAAGCTCCCCGAGCTCATCGAGAAAGAGCGTTCCACGCTCCGCCGACTCGAAGGCGCCTTTCCGGGTCGCGACGGCGCCGGTGAACGCGCCGCGCTCGTGCCCGAAGAGCTCGCTCTCGACCAGGTTTTCCGGCAGTGCCGCGCAGTTGATGGCGACAAACGGGCCGGCGGGGTTCGGGCCCAATCGGTGCAGGTCGCGCGCGACCAGCTCCTTGCCGCTTCCGCTCTCGCCGAGCACCAGCACCGGGCTGGGCACCGGCGCCACTCGCGCGATCGCTTCCTGGAGCTTGGTCAGAGGAGCGCTGCTTCCGACGAGCGAGGTCTCGCGGCCGAGCTGGCGGCGCAGGGTTCCGACCTCGGAGCGAAGGCGACGCCGCTCCAGCGCGCTCTCGATCTCGTGCACCACCTTCGGCATCGGGTCGGCCTTGTCGAGGAAGCCGTAGGCGCCGAGCCGCATCGCCTGCACACAGCGATCGAAGTTCCCTGTGCCGGTGTAGACGATGACCGGCACCTGGCTCCCTTTGCGCTCGAGCTCACGGAGCACCTCGAGGCCGTCCATCACCGGCATCTCGAGATCCAGCAGCACGCAGTCCACCGGCGCCGAGCCGAGCACTTCGAGCGCCTGGCGACCGTCCGCGCTCGTCACGACCTCATATCCACCCATGCGCTTGAGGTCGTACGCGTACTGCTCCGCCATCGGTGCCACGTCGTCCACCACGAGAACCAGCGTCATTCGCGTTCTCCTCCTGCTCCAGCGGGGAGGTCCACCGTCACCCGCGTTCCCTCACCCGGCGCGGTATCCACCCGAAGACTACCGCCGAGATCCAGCACCAACCGGCGGACGATCGAGAGTCCGAGTCCGGTGCCGCCGTCCTTGGTCGTGTAGAAGCCCTCGAAGGCCCGGTCGAGCTGCGCCCGGGTCATCCCCGGACCGGTATCGGCCACCGTGAGACGGACGCCCGATCCTCCCTCGCGGGCGGCTCGTGCGGTAGAGACGAGGACGGCACCCCCAGCGTCTACCGCGTTGGCCACGAGGTTCTCGACGATCCGCCGCAGGACCACGCGGTCCGCCGGGACAGTGGGAAGGTCAGCGGCGGTTTCCGCTCGAATCATGCCCGGCTCGCCGCCGACGGCGCGGACGACGTCGCTCACCACCGCATTGACGTCACATTGCTCCCGATCCAGCGATGGAGTCAGTCGCGCATAGTTGCGAGCCAGCGTATCGAGATAGCCCACGCTCGACTCCAGGGTGCTCCGGCGCTCGCCGTAGATCTGTGCCAACCCCGACGGGGCGTCCCGCGCCACCTCGTCGAGATGGTGGAGCACGTTCCGGATCGGCGCGAGTCCATTCTTGATGTCGTGATTCACCTGGCGCGCCAGGTCGCCGAGCGCGATCCGGCGCTCCGCCTCGCGGAGTCGGACGGCGCCCGACCGAAGCCGCGCCGTCATCGCACCGAGCACCCGGGAGAGCGCACCGATCTCGTCGGTCCGGTCCGAAGTGAAGTCCTGATCCAGGCGGTCCAGGTCGATCGCTTCGGTCCGGGTAGCGAGGTCGCGCAGCGGGCGGCTCACCCGGCCCGAGAGCCAGGCGGCGGCGAGCAGACCCAGCGCCGTCGAGAGGGCAAGCGCTCCGAGAAACCAGGCCTCGAGGCCCCGCCGTACGCTGGCCAGCGCCGCTCCGGACTGCACCACGACCAGCCTCGCCGTGTCGGTGCGGGTTGCTCCTCCAGCGAGGTCCACGAACGGGATGCCCAGGTCCCGAACGACATCGCCCTCGGCGAGTGGGGCGGGCTGGTCGGTCGGAAGGGTGAGACGAAGGGACAGGTCGGCCTCACGCCCGAACCCGCCCAGCAACCGGTCCGCTGCCGTCCCACCGAGAAGAGTGAAGCTCCGGCTGCCGACCAGTAGCGAGTCCAGCCGGGCGAGCACCAGCACACTTCCCTCCGGACTCCTCATGCGGAGAAGGATCGGGGCACTGTCCGGCTGGGGAAACAGTCCGGCGGGTGCCGGCCGAACCCGGTCGTATTCGTTTCGAAAGTGACCCGAGCTCAGAATGCGGCCGGCGCTATCCTGGAGCTCGAGCGCCGAGAGTCCGGACTGGCGCATCGCGGTGCCGGCCCAGTCGAGCAGCTCCCGCCGCGCGGCCGGGTCGTGCTGCGTCACGGCAAGACGAAAGCGATTGTCCGATCTCAGCTCGCCGATGAGCGCCGACAGCCGGGCCGAGACGTCCCGCCCCTCGCGCCCGAGCTCGCCGCGGAGCGCCTCGATGGCTCCCGCGACGCGGCGATCGTACTCGGCGCCGAGCCGCCGCTCCATCTCCCGGCGAACCCCGAATGCCAGCGCGCCGATCGGAAGGACGACCGCGAGCGCGAACGCCAGGAAGAGCCGAGTCCGGAAGCTCATGGGTTACGCGCGGGGCGAAGCGCGCCGTCGTGCTCGACCTCGAGCGGTGGCACACCGTCACGCAGCACGAGTCGGGCGCGGGTATCGATCAGCGCGAGCGCGCTCGCGCCCGGAGGCCAGTCGGCCATTTCGCGACAGGGGACGAGCGCCTCGCGGGGGAGAGCGATCACGTAGGCCCGCTCGCTGCCGGCGCGAAGGGCCGCGGCAAGCTGGGTCGGCGACACGCCCCGCGCGACGGTGTTCGGAGCGTCGGACATCGCCACCAGTCTCGCCGCCAGCGCGCGGGCGACCGCATCGTCCTGCGAATAGAGCACGGCGGAGGAAGCGGATCGGGAGGAGTGACCGGAGGGGTTGGGCCCGCACTCCGCCGTCGTCCACCAGAACGGCGCCATGGCGCCCCGAGCCTCGGTGCGAACGGCATCTCCGGCGAGCGCGCTCCGAAAGGCCGCCGTATCGGCCCCCGGGATCAAGCCGAGACCGGGACTGGCCTCCGGGAGCACGAGCGCGTAGGTCCGGTCCCACGGGAGTGGGACGACGGTCGAGCCGGAGCGGCTGGCGGCGTAGTCGAGCACCGTCGGATCGGCGGAGCGGATGATGTCCGCTCCCCGATCGATCGCGTCGCGGGCGTCGGCGACCGGCATGGCACGGAGCATCGGCCCGATCACGCTGTCCCGCGGCAGACCGAGCGCGGGGTCGGCGAAGAGCGCGGGCAACGAGTCATGCGGTCGGCGGAAGCTGACCACGAGGCGTTGATCGTCCAGCGGAACCACGGATGCGACACCGGCGAAGCGCAGTGCTGCCGCGGCTTCCGGAGCACGGCTCCACGCTCCGGCGACCGCGCCGGCGTTGGCGAGCGTGAGAGTCCAGGCCCTCCCCGTGGAGTCCCGGCTCCAGGCCGATGCGAGCCCGGGTATCGGTCGTCCCAGGCAGTCGAGGCGCACCGGCGTGTCGATGCGCTGGCGGGTCAGGAGGACCGAGTCGCCCGGCGCGGCGATGGCGACGAGCAACTCGCCTGTCCTGGCCGAGTCGTCGCCGGCGTGCACCAAACACTCCTCCCCACCCGCGGCGACGGGCGACGGCACCGTGGCCACGGGCCCGGAGCCGCGGCAACCGGCGCCGGCCGCTCCTGCCAGCAGCGCCCCGGCGAGAGACTGCCGGAGCGCTCGAGTTGTCCGATGGTGCATGCCGCGAATTCTAACGGAAGAGCCAGTCTCCCGGCGCGACGACTCGAGCCGTCAGCCCGCGCTCCCTCGCGGCACGGAGAAAGAGCGCCTCCGCGTCGGGATACTCGAGATAGGCCTTGGGGTCATGCAGGCCGTAGTGGATCGGGCATACCACTCTGGCACCGAGCGCTATCGCGGCTCCGACCGCCTGCTCGGGCGTGAGGGACATGGGGATTCCGGCCCGGGGCGTCACTGCCAGCACCTGCGCGCCGTTGATCGGGAGGAAGGCGGCGTCGAACGGACCGTAGGCCCGGCCGATCCGATGGAACGTGCCGTGCCAGACCGTGTCCCCGCAGTGGATGACCCGGCGCCCGCCGCCGATCACGACCCAGGACACCTGCCGCTCACCCAGTCCATCCACCGCCGGCACCGGGATCACGGTAAAGTCGCCGAGGGCCACGGGCTCGTAGACCTGAAGCGCAGTGGTGCGATGACCGCGCGAGGCGACGGTCGCGGCGATCTCGGCCTGACAAACGACCGACCCTGTCTCCGGCAAGGCAGCCCGGATCGCGGCGGGGTCGAAGTGATCGTTGTGCAGATGAGTGATGAGGACGCTTCGAGCTCGGGTGGCGATCTCGATCGGCACGACGGGCTGGGTCCACGCGCCGTCCCAGATCTCCGGCGAGATCCATGGATCGATCAGGAGGGTTCGGTCTCCGACCTCGAGCTTGACGCCAGCCCAGGAAAGGCGCTGGGCGCGAAGCGTGGGAGCGGGCTCCTGGGGGACGGGCCGGAGCCGCGCTCCGGCCGCGATGGCCGCGGCCGAGCCGAGCCCGAGGAACTGACGGCGGTCGATGTGGGGATGCATGGGTAACCCTACGAGAGCACGCGTGGAGCCTCGCATGCGGATGGCTGCGGGTTTCCATGCGGTCGGGACATGCGCAAGAACCTGGTAGCCGACCGAAGCGGTGCAGGTTACCGTTGCCGCATGCCGGCCGACATCCGGATCGAGCCCGCGGACGCGCGGCGCTGGCCCGACCTCGAGCGCCTGTTCGGGGCCCGCGGTGCGTGCGGCGGCTGCTGGTGCATGTGGTATCGCCTGCCGCGCGCAGAATACGAGCGCGGGAAGGGGCAGGACAATCGGGACAAGCTGCGGAAGCTGCTGCAGGCAGAGGACCCCACGGGCGTCATCGCCTACGCGGGGGAAGCTCCGATCGGATGGTGTGCGGTCGCTCCGCGCTCGACGTTCACTCGTCTCGCGCGGGCGCGCACGCTGAGGCCGGTGGACGATCAGCCGGTCTGGTCCATCGTCTGCCTGTTCGTCGCCCGGGGCCACCGCCGCCAGGGCGTCAGCGTCGCGTTGCTGAATGGCGCTGCCGAGTACGCGCGGTCACTCGGTGCGCTGATCGTGGAGGGCTATCCGGTCGAGCCGCGGTCGGGCACGATCCCCGAAGTCTTCGCCCATCCGGGAACGCCGTCCGCGTTCAAATCCGCGGGCTTCCGCGAAGTGGCGCGGCCGTCTGCCACTCGCCCGGTCATGCGACGGTACCTGTCGTCCTGAGCCGGTATGTCCGTCCTCACAGGTAGCTGAGCCAGGGATCCCGGCGCCGGCGTTTGACCTCCGCGAACCAGCGGCAGACCGGGTAGAGCAGGGCGACGACCGCGATGGTGACGGCGTACACGACCGGGAGCCCGTACCCGTATCCCTCGGGCAGCGGCGTCGGCGGATTTCGAACCAGCCAGGGGATCACCTCGCCGTAGCGCCACCAGGAAAATCCTACCGCCGCCAGATGGATCAACGGCACATGCAGGAGCCAGAAGAGGAGCGGCACCCGGCCCAGGGTAAGGAGCAGGTCCGCGATCGGTCCACGGATTCGCTCCAGGAGCGGCAACAGCGCGATGGCCGGCCCCAGTGTCATGAGAAGAAAGAGGAGCGACGCAGGGTATTTGGTGGTGTTCAGGAACGAGAGGACAGTCCGCCAGGGCGCCGACTGGGTGCTCCACGGCGCCGGATCTCCGTAGATATTGACCAATCGGAGAAGCACGAATCCGGCAGTCAAGGCCAGTCCGAGACGGAGGTAGATCCGATCCCGCCGAGGCTGCGGCAGCTGGGCCAGCGGACCGAAGGCATAGCCGACTGCCATGACCCCTATCCATGGAACCAGCGGATACAGCACGAAGAAATGCACGCCCGGAGCCAGGGCGATCACGCCCGGTTGGTGAAGGATGGTCCACAGCCAGCCGAGTGAGCCCCATCCAGCGCCGTCGAGCCCGTCGAGGAGGTTGTGGCCAACGATCATAAGCAGGCCGAGCGACGCCACCCATGGCAACGGAAGCCACACCAGCCCGGCCAGCGCGATCATGGACCACCCCAGCGCCCAGAAAACCAGCGCGCTGCTGAACCCGTAGTCGAAATTGAACTGCCACCCGAACCGGGCCACGGTCAGCTCCAGCACCAGCAGCCAGAGGCCGCGGGTGAGCAGAAACCAGGAGGCGTCGGCCCGGCTCCGGCCGCGGCTGAGCGACAGGTAGGCGCCGGCGCCGGCCAGGAGCATGAAGACCGGGGCACAGAAGTGGGTGACCCAACGGGTGAAGAAGAGCGCGGCCGTCGTTTGGGTCGGGTCGGTCGGGTCGAAACGCGCGCTGGACAGGAAGTAGCGGACGTGGTCGATCACCATGAGCACGATGACCAGACCGCGCAGGATGTCGAGCCCGCGGATCCGCGCGGGCAGTGGGTGACTCACCACGCCGCCGGTCTGCGAGGGGAGCGAGGCTGAGATGGCCATGTCCCACAATCTCGGGGCGACCGCCGAACGGCGCTTCCAGAATCTTGCGCCGCCGCCGCCACCCGGGCCGCTGGTCCAGCGGCACTATCGCGGCGAGACGCTGACCGTGTACGAGTGGCGCTGCACGGGCGAGGAGCACGACTCGAGACGCGACGAATGGAGCGATGCGCACGAGGTCGTCGTGCCCAGGCGCGGCGTCTTCGTCTTCCAGGTGGAGGGCCGGCAGGTGTTCGCCGATCGGACCCGCGCCGCCTTCTTCCATCCCGACGAGACGTACCGCGTCCGCCATCCGTTGCCCGGGGGCGATGCGGGGTCGGTCTTCCGCCTTGGCCCGGCTGCCGCCGCGGCACTCATGGCCGAGCAGGATCCACCGTACTAGGAGAAGCAGAAGGTGCGGTTCCCGGCCTCCGAGCGCGCCGCTCGACGGCAGGGCCTACTGGCTCCACCGCCAGGCCATGCGCGCGATGCACGACCACGGGACCAGCCGGCTGGAGCTCGAGGAGCTGGCGATCGAGTTCGTTCGGGAGGCGGTGACTCAGTCCAACCGGTGCGCGAGACCCGCGAGCCGAACCGCGGAGGAGTACGCGCGGCGGGTGCAGGAGGTCGTCGCGGCGGGATACCGCGAGCCCCTCACGCTGACACAGATCGCGCGCGCGGTGGGTGCATCACCGTTTCACCTGAGCCGCCTGGTCAAGGCCGCCACCGGCCTCTCGATCCATCGGATGGTCGTCCGACTGCGGCTCAGGGATGCGTTGGAGCAGCTGCTGGAGACCCGCGAGAGCGTCGCGTTCGTGGCGCTCTCCACCGGATTCGCCTCTCACAGTCACCTGACCGACGCCTTCCGACGGGAATACGGAATACCACCCAGCGCCGTCAGGGCTCGGCGACCACGAATGGGCTGCCGCCGAGCGAAGCCTTGAGCTTCCCGACCGCCGCCTGGGCCTGCTCGCGGGTGGCGAACGCCCCCGCCCGCACTTTGTAGAGACCGCGTTCCTTCACGATGACGGCGGTGTAGCCGAGCTTCTCGGCCTTGCCCGCGATCTCGTCGGCGGCGCCGGGAGTGGCGACGGCGGAGACCTGGACCCGGAAGCGGGCCCGAGTCGTGTCCTTGGGTGCGGAAGGGGCAGGCGCTGCCGGCCGCCCTGCGGCCGTATCCGTCGCGACGGCGTGCTGTCCCGCCGCCCCGCTGTCCGCGGTCTTGAAATCGCAGCGCTGATACAGATATCCGAGCTGATTCTGCAGCTCGACGTTGTCCCGCGCCTGCGCCATGCCGTCGGCGAGCCAGCGGCAGGCGGTAGTGGGGTTCTTCTGGTCGAAGTAGACCCGCGCGGCCCAGTAGGACGCCTGCGGCAGCAGGGGTGAGAGCGGGTAGTCCGTCTTCAGCTTTTCGAGATTGCGGGCGGCCGGCTCGAGCGAGCGGCTGGCGTAGTCCATCTGCACCAGGCGAAGCAGGGCGTCATCGGCCCAGCTCGACCCGCCGTGCTCCACGACGACTCGCTGCAGGGCCCGCCGCATGTCGGACGCCTCGCCGGCCACCATTGCCTGGGTGTAGAGGATCTCCGGATAGAGCGTGTCGGTCGGCGGGGTGGCCGCGAGGAGGCGCTGGACGGCGGCCCGAGCGGAGTCGCTGCGCCCTTCCTGCGCGGTCCGGACCGCCTCGACGAGACGCGGGTCGGTTTGAGCACGCAGGGGGACGGCGAAACCGAAGGCCAGGAGCAGGACCGCGGGCCAGTGTCGCATCACGCCGCCTCTCGCCTGGCCGGTGCCATCCGCAGGACCATGTCGGCCAGGATTCCACGCTCGTCCGAGATCGTGGTTCCCTTGAGCGCGCGGTCGGCATCGAGCGCCGCGCGCAGGCCGGCGCGCACGCGCCGCGCCGGCCAGGATGAGGCCCAGCGAACCCAGCGGGCCTTCTCCTCGCTCCACGGCAACAGACCGAACACGCGGACCCGCCGGATCGTCTCGAACACCGCGTCGTCCAGTGCCCGCCCTCGCATGTTCTGATCCATGTAGCTCCGCGCGATCCCGATCCCGAGGAGCGTGGTCCCCACCAGCGTGACCAGCTTGACACCGGAGCTGCCCGGCTGGTCGAGGACGGGCCCCAGCAGGCGGATGGCCTTCGAGGTTTCCCCGTCGAACAGCGCGTCACGCCAATCGAACCCGGTCTCTCCGTGTCGTACCCCGACCAGCTCGCCCACCCGCTCGACGGTGAGCACCTCTTCCTCGGGCAGCGCCGCGAGCTTCGCCAGCTCCGAGGCCAGCGGCCCGAGCTCGGTGCCGATGGACCGCACCAGGTGGGCCGCGGCGGCCTCCTCGAGCCGCACTCCGGAAGCCTGGGCCCGGCTCTGCAGCCACTTGAGCACCCGCTCCGGGGGCAGCGGCGCGCAGGCGACCGACTGCGCGGCCCGCGCGATCTCCTTGTCCTCGCCCTCATCCCCCGACCCCTGCACGAGCACCAGCACCGTCTCTGGGGAGGGCCGGTCGAGGTATTTGAGCAGGACCGCCCGGACCTTCGGCTTCCGCTTGAGGCCCTCGACGTCCCGCAGGACCACCACTCGGCGGTCGGCCATCATGGGCAGGGTGGCGCAGAGGGAGAAGAGCGATTCCGGATCGAGTTGAGGGGCCGAGCGTTGGTCGAGATTGAAGTCGCGGAGAGATGGATCGAGCGTGCGGTCAATGATGGTCCGCACCGCCTCGTCCTTCAAGACGTCCTCGGCGCCGTGGAGATAGTACACGGCGGCGGCGGCCCCCTTGCTCAGGGAGCGGTAGAACGCATCGAAATTCTGTGCCGGCATCCGGGAATTCTACCCGCGCGCCACGGCTCAGGTAAACGTCCGATGCTCGCCGGTCGCGAGGGTGCGCTCGTAGAGGCCGAGCACGCCTTCGCGGGTCACCAGGCCGAGCAGCCTGCCGGTGGAGTCGCTCGACGACGGGGAGCGACGGCGTGCCGCGCACGACCTGTCTCAAGCTATAGAAAGAGCCGTATTTGTTCACTGATTACGCATAAAACATTGAACAAACATGAGAGCGACCAGCGTCTTCGCGTCCTGAATCTCCCCCGCCCGAATCAACCGTCCGACCTGCGACCACCGCAGCATGGCCACCTCGATGAATTCATCCGCCTCCCGGCCCTGGGTGCCGGTCATGAGGCCGGTCGCCAGGAAGAGATGAATGCGCTCATCGGTGAACCCCGGCGTCGTGTAGATCGTGGTGAGCGGCACCAGCCGGCTCGCGCGCATGCCGGTCTCCTCCTCGAGCTCCCGTTGCGCGCAGCGCTCGGGGCTCTCGCCCGAGTCGAGCCTGCCGGCCGGCACCTCCCAGATGAACTGGTCGGCGGTATGGCGGAACTGCCGGATCAGGAGCACACGGGGATCGGGATCGGCGGGCGGGTCGACGAACGGCACGACCGCCGACGCCCCCGGATGGCGAAGCATCTCCAGCTGGCCGGTGGAGCCGTCCGGGAATCGCACGGTGTCGAGGTCGAGATTGACGACGCGGCCAGTGTAGAGGCGCTGGGTGGAGAGGAGGGTCATGGATGGGGTGAAGAGTGAAAGGTGAAGGGGAAGCGTGAACGGTTTAAACCCACCGCCTCAGCCACGCGATCGGCACCTTGAATCCCTCTCGAAAGAGATAGCGCAGCTCGAGCCCGGGGTTGTCGGAGATGGGACTGCTCTCGGTGGGCGAGGTATAGGCCTCGAGGCGGGTGCGCCGGGCCTCGAGCCGCAGGCGGAACATGTGGAAGGGGTCGCTCACCAGCAGGACGCGCTGATGGCCGCGGCTGCGCAGCCAGGCGGCCACCGCGGTCATGGACGCCATGGTCGTTCGCCCCTCGGGCTGCGCCACGACGGCGCGGGCCGGGACGTCGTGCGCCATGAGATAGCGCCGGCCCACGATCGCTTCACTGGTGGTGTCGCCCGGTCCTACGCCACCGGTCACCACGATCAGCGGCGCGAGCCCGTCCCGGTAGAGCCCGAGCGCATGGTCCAGCCGGGCGCGGAGGACCGGTGACGGCCGTCCGTTGTACTGCGCCGCGCCGAGCACGACGATGGCGTCCACTGGCCGCCGCTGGTCCTGCTGGCTCGCCACCAGCACCGCGACGAGGCCGACGGTATAGACGATGGCGCCGGCCAGGAGGACCAATGCGAGTGTCGGTCGGAGGTGGCGCACCCGCTAGAGGTCGAACGACTCGCCGTGGGCCGGGACGTGGACCTCGCGCACCCCTTCCTCGCGAAGGATCGTCGCCATCGCGCCGAGGCCCGCCTCTTCACCGTGCACGACGAACGCGCGCTTGACTGGTCCCCCCAGCCGGCGGACCCAGGCGCGCAGCTCGTTCCGGTCCGCGTGGGCCGAGTACCCGCTGATGTATTCGACCTCCGCCTGTCGCCGGTATTCCTGGCCCAGGATGCGCACGACTTCCTCGCCCTGCTGGATCCGGCGGCCGAGCGTGTGCTCCGCCTGGAAGCCGACGATGAGAACCAGGTTGCGATGGTCGCCGATGCCATTGGCCAGGTGGTGAAGGATCCGTCCCGACTCGGCCATGCCGGAGGCCGCGATGATGACCGCGGGACCTCGAAGGCCGTTGAGCGACTTCGACTGCTCCACGTCCCGCACATAGGTGACCAGCGGGAAATCGAACAGCTCCGCGCCGCTCGCGACCAGGTGCTCCCGGTCGTCGTAGACCTCCGGGTGCATCCGGAACACCGTGGTGATGTCCACCCCGAGGGGACTGTCCACGTAGATGGGAAGCTCGGGGATCTTCCCGGCACGATAGAGGTGATGGAGGCTGTAGATCACTTCCTGGCACCGGCCCAGGGCGAAGGCCGGAATCAGGATCTTGCCCCCACGCGCCGCCACCCGCCGGACGGCTTCGCCCAGCCGCGTCTCGGCGTCGCTTACGGATTCGTGGGACCGGTCGGCGTAGGTCGCCTCGATGATCAATGCGTCGATGGGGCCGGTGGGAGGCTCGGGGTCCCGGATGATCGGCAGGCCCGACCGGCCGATGTCGCCCGAGAAGACGATGCGTCGGTTCCCGCCCTCGGTGATCCGCAGATCCACCGAGGCGGAGCCCAGGATGTGGCCGGCGTCGAGGAACTCGAGCGCGAGATGCTTTCTGAGGTGCGTGAGGCGCCGATAGGGAACGCCCACCATCAGGTCCTGCACCGCCAGTGCATCGGCCAGTGTGTAGAGCGGCTCGCTTTCCGGGGCGGCCTTGCCCTTCCGCCGGAGGAACTCGAAGTCCTTCTCCTGGATCTGCGCGGCGTCGGGGAGCATGACGGCGCAGAGATCGCGGGTGGACGGCGTCGCGTGGATCGGCCCGTGAAATCCTTCGCGCACCAGGAGCGGCAGTCGGCCCGCGTGGTCGATATGCGCGTGGCTCAGCACGATCCCGTCCACCCGCCGGGGGTCGAACGGCACCCGCGCATTCAGCGTCCGCGCGTCCACCCGGTGGCCCTGGAACAGACCGGCGTCCAGGAGGAAGCGGCCGCCGGCCGCCTCCAGCATGTGCATCGAGCCGGTCACCTGGCCGGCGGCACCCCAGAAGGTGAGGCGGACGGCGCTCACTCTTTGCTCCTGGTTCCGAAGAGACGATCGCCCGCGTCGCCGAGCCCGGGCAGGATGTACCCTTGCTCGTTGAGCTGGCGGTCGAGGGACGCGGTATAGATGTGGACGTCCGGGATGCACCTCGCGCATCCGCGCGACGCCCTCCGGCGCCGCCACGATGCAAAGAAACCGAATCCGCCGGGCCCCGGCGTCGCGCAGCGCGCCCACCGCGGCCACGGCCGAGCCTCCGGTGGCGAGCATCGGATCCAGCACGAAGAAGTCGCGCTCCACCTCCGCCGCGGGGATCTTGAAGTAGTAGTCCACGGGCTTGAGGGTGTCGTGCTCACGATAGAGTCCGATGTGGCCCACCCGCGCCGACGGCACCAGTTGGGCGATGCCCTCCACCATCCCGAGACCCGCGCGAAGGATGGGCACGAGCGTGAGCTTCTTCCCCGCCACCTGGCGGCCGGTCATCCGCTCGAGCGGCGTGTGGATCTCGACCGGCTCGGTCGCAAGGTCCTTGGTCGCCTCGTAGGCCATCAGCATCGCGATCTCGTTCACCAGCTGCTTGAAGTCGCGAGTGCTGGTCTCCCGATCGCGGAGGATCGTGAGCTTGTGCTGAATCAACGGATGGGTGACGACGGTGAGGTTGGGAAACGAGGGGTCGGGCATGGGTCCAATATGCTGGCGCCCATGCCGCCAGTGTAGTGGTACCTCATGGCGACGACCCTCGATCCCCGGCTCACGCCGGGGAATCGTGGATTCACGTGGCTGGAGCGGGAGTTGTAGCGGTCACAGCTCGAGCACGAGACTCCTGCAGACCGGGGCGTCGTCCTCGCACACACTCACGCGCACGGTTCCGCGCACCTTTCCGTGACGGCCGCGCAGCGTGGCCGTGGGTGGCGAGGCGAAGTACGGCGGAGTCCGCCGTCAGGTCGGCGGAGTCGAAGCGGAGGACGCTGCCATCGGCCAGCTCGAGGGCGGGTTTTACCCGGGCGCTGAGCTTGAGGTGCGAAGCCGGGATCAGCGTGAGCCGGGTATCGGGGCCTGCGGGCGTGCTCTCGAGGCGGAGCGGAGGCGTCGGCTGCGCGGGGCCACAGCCCAGGGCGAGGAGCAGGATACCGCACCAGACTCGGCCTCGCGGCCCTTCATTCGGCCAACAGCTCCTGGATCCGTCGATCCCATAGCTCGTACGATCCATCGTTCAGGTGAAACTCTCCGTACCCCTCGTACCGCACGGTTCCCCGCTTGTCGATGAGCACGAAGCTGGGCCAGAAGCGGATTCCATACAGATTCCAGGTCCGCGAGTCGTTGTCCTGGGCGATGGGATACGCGATCCCGTATTGCTTCAGCGCCCGGGCGACATTGCTTCGGTCGTGCTCTCCGGCGTAGGGCGGGAACTCGGGGGTGTGAATCCCGATGAGGGTGAGCCCCCGGTCGCGGTAGCGACGATCGAAATCTACCAGGGAGGGAACGGTGCGGGTGCAGTTGCCGCAGGTGAAGACCCAGAAGTTGAGCAAGACCACGCGGCCGCGCAGGTCTTCCAGCTTCAGTGGATACGGCGAGTTGAGCCACGCGGCGTTCTTCCAGGGTGGTGCAGGGTGCGGGTCGGAAACGGCGGCCAGCGGGTGGCGGGTCTGCGCCAGCGCGCGGCTGACCGACTCGATGGCCACCCCACCCGACAGCGCTACCAGGAGAGAACAGGCCGGGAGAATTCCGGGACGCGACATGCTGGTTCCAGGTGATGGACAATAGAGAAACGCCGGCTGTCGTGGAGCGGTTTGCGACCGTGCTCCGGGCGGCCCGCCATGTCGCCGTGCTCACCGGTGCAGGGGTCTCCGCGGAGAGCGGGCTCCCCACGTTTCGGGATCCACTCACCGGCCTCTGGGCTCGCTACCGGCCGGAGGAGCTGGCCACGCCCGAGGCGTTCCTCCGGGATCCCGAGCTGGTCTGGTCCTGGTATGGCCACCGCCGGGAGGCGGCGCGCGCCGCGAGTCCCAATCCGGCGCACCTCGCGATCGCGCGGCTCGAATCGCTGGTCCCTCGGCTGACCCTCATCACGCAGAACGTCGATGACCTTCATCGGCGGGCCGGCAGCAGCGCACCGATCGAGCTGCACGGCAGTCTGTTCCGGAGCCGGTGCATGCGGGATGGATCGATGCACGAGGAGAGGGTCGACCAGGCGCTCTCGGAGCACCGTCTGCCGAGGTGTCCCGACTGTGGCGCGCTGCTCCGGCCGGGAGTCGTCTGGTTCGGCGAGGCACTGCCAGAAGTTGCACTCGAGCGGGCCCGGGCCGCGGTGACAGATTGCGACGTGCTGTTGTCGGTGGGAACGTCTCATCAAGTATTTCCGGCGGCGGCGCTTCCGACCCTCGCACTCGAGTCGGGTGCGGCGGTCGCCGTCATCAACCCGGACCCGGAGGCGCGGGACCGAGTCAGCGGTACTCAATATTTGATCGGCAGGGCCGGCGAACTGCTTCCCGCTCTGATCGCAGCAGCGTGGAGTTGAGCCTAAAGTAGAGGTTGCCCTTATCCGTGGAGGCCGTAACTTGTGCGGGCTCGCTCGGCGAGCAGCTGCGGTGATGTTCTCACCAGTCGGGTCGGTCGTAGTTCCAATCTCCCAAAAAACGTCAGAGAGGTGGCGCATGCGAATTCGGAGTGCCGTACGCGCGGGATGCACTTTCGCGGTTATCGGATTGGCTGCATGCATGGACGACCAGCCGACGACGTCGTCCCCCGTGGACGTCCAGGGACTGGCGGCAAGCAAGAAGGCGACCAGTGACGAGGTCGTGCGGGTGAATCCTGCGCTGGCACGGATCGACGCACGGCTGGCGGCGAGGGGGTCCAACCTCCGCTTCGCCCGGGCCGAGGTGATCTACGCGGGCGAAGGCGTACGAGGCTCAATCGCCGACGGTGATCATCGCGAACAATCGGACCCACTCGAACGGCTTCGAGTGGGTCTCCGGCGATCCGCGGCGCGACGGACGGAGCGGCGTCATTTATGCGGTGGACCCACAGCTCCAGACCTTCTTGACGGGCCTTGCATTCCCGGTGCCGGTCGTGGAGACCGGCGCGGCGTTCCGGCTGTCCTCGCAGGCGGAGCTGGACGGCTACCTCGAGGAGGCCATGCAGGCGTGGCGCGACAGGAGGTGCAGCGATGCACCTTTCGATCGGGTAGCGGTTCCGGCGGGAACCGATCCGGACCAGCTCGACGACCTCTTCCTGGGACGCCCGACTCCGAGCGCGAACTACCTGCAGCCGTCCGACATCGTGCTGGCCGGCTGGCAGCCCGCGGAGTTCTTCGATGCCATCATTCCCGGTGGGTCGGACGCGATCCTCGGTGTCGCGTTCTCCTTCAACTTCGTCGACGACCAAGGGAACTCCGACCGACATCGACGGAAACGGCAAGTTCGACACTGGCCTGGTCGAGATCTATTTCAACCCCGACCTTCATCTGGACCAACCGGGGGGCGCCAGGATTCATCGATTTCTTCTCGGTCCTCACCCATGAGATCGGCCACTCGCTCGGGCTGGGTCACTTCGGCAAGGTGTTCATCACCAAGAAGGACGCCGCCGACGGGCTCCAGATCGCGGACCTCAAGTATGCGCCCAAGGCCCTGATGAACGCCGTCTACGTGCAGGGCCGCGACGAGATCCGGGGCTCGGACAACGGCTCGTTCTGCCAGATCTGGGCGAGCAAGAACTAGCGGTGGCGACACGACTTGGCCCGGGGCGGGCGGATCCTTATATTCACCGCCCCGAGGCCAGGTAGCTCAGTTGGTAGAGCAGCGGACTGAAAATCCGCGTGTCGGGGGTTCGATTCCCTCACTGCCCACTGCACTTAGCCCACCGGCCTCCGCTCCGGTGTGGGGACTTCTCTGGGGACTTTCTCCCGCGGACCCGCTCTACTTTCACCAGCCGCAGCATCACCGGCTCGCCAACCAGCTGCTCCAGCGCGGCCGCATCCTCCCGCAGATAGGCACGCACTTCCCGCATCCGCTTGTAGAGCGCGTTCAGATCCTTCGGCCCATGCGCCATGTAGTAGTCCTGGCGGAACTGCGGGATGCGGGCGAGGTCGAGCCACTGCGCGTAGGTCCGCCGGAGATCATAGGGGTTACCGTGTCGCCGCTCGTGCGTCCGGAGGCGGCGGTAAAAGGCGAGCCGCCCGGTCGCCGGCTTCACCAGAATGCCGACCCGTGGCACCACGCGATCGGCGCCGGGCTCTTCGTGCCATGGATCCGGACCCGTCGGGCTCGACGCTCCAGCGGTTCCCGATCTCCTCGAACATCTCTTCGGGCCGCATCCCGGTGAGGCAGAACGCCCAGAGGGTCCGGGCGTGATGCGGCTGCCAGCGTCGCCGCGAGCGCCTTCGCCTGCTCCACGGTGAGCGGATTGAACGGGCAGCCGCCGCTCCTTCGGCAGCTTGAGCGGGCGCACCCGCTTGCAGGCGAGCCGAGCCAGTGCCGCTCGCCGAGCACCGCATGGACGAAGGCCAGGAGCGCCGCCGCGGTCCTTGTTGAAGGTCCGCGCCCGGACACCGAGCGACGCCTTCCGGTGCGTCGCCGAGCAGGGCGGGAAGATCGGTGAAGGTCGCCTCCTGGCGCGAGCCTGCGAGACGGGTCCACGCCTCGCCGTAGTCGCGCGCGGGTGCGCGGCGGCGATCTCCTTTTGCGTCGAGCCACTCGTCCACGCGGTGCTAGCGGGCGCATCAGGTCGCCGGTCGGCAACTCGTGGAGCTTCCCTTGGCGGTACTGCTCGTACACCTGCATCACGCGTCACGCGGTTCGCCTTCAGATCGCGGAGCACATCGAGGCGGCCAACCTGGTAGAGGGTGCGCAACATCTGCTTCATGGCATCGCGGGTCTGGCGGCGCATGGTCCCGCTCCGCACGTGCAGCCTGCCGATGCCCTTGAACTGCAGATCAATGGGGAGCGAGCCGGTCATGCCGCGTCCCTCCCTGGCTGGAACCAGGCGACGACGTCCTTCCAGATATAGCGCGGGATTCGGCTGCCGAGCGCATAGCTCGCCGGGATACCGGCCCGCTCAATACTATCCTCGCTCGTCGAGAGCGCAGCGCCAGTTGCGCCGGGTGAGGATCGTATCCGGCGGGTACCCCACGGGTGGGTCGGCCTCACGTCCTGGAGCACTCAGTCCTGCGCGGATGACAGTGCTCATCGGGACTCCACGGCCGTCGCAGCCAGCAGGTCATCGGTCCACGGCATCATCGGCCTCGGCACGATTGCAACGCCTTAAAAAGGGTGGCCCTCCCGCCGGCCATCACGTCGGCGGTCGCGCTTGAGGGGCGCGCCCGGGCGGGCCATTTCCGGGAAGGTGCTCACGGGTTGCCGTAGGGCACGTGTTCGCGCAGGCTCGCCTGCATTTCCTCGGGCGTCTTCGGCTTCGGGAGCTTCCCTTCGGTGTCGATCAGATTCGCGATCCGGCCGACTAAGAAGGCGAACGGGTCCGAGGCTCGGGGCTCGAAGTTCCCGTCGGAGGTCTTGATGCGGAGCTGCCCGTCGCTGTTGACCCAGAAGCGGGACCGGTGGGCCTCGGCGATCTCGACACACCGCTCCCGCGCGAGGCCGGTGCGGTCCTGGAGGCGCTGGGTGAGCTCGCGGACAGCGGCGTCAGTCGTCCAGGGCTCCGTCCGGCGGGTGTAGGCCTCGCCGTGCCGTGTGGTCACTGGGGTCGTGTGTCTCGGGCTCATCGGTACCTCGGGGTTGAAGGGTCCGTCGGGCGGCCCCGTTGTGGCCGGGGTTCTGGTCGCGCGGTGCGCGGTTGGCAGCCAGGGTGAGCAACCGCTGAGCCGCGCCCGTCGTTCGTCATCGGTCAGGGTCAGGAACAGCGGCCTACCGTCGGCGCCGGTGTGCTGGATCGTGGCCACGTGCCGCCAGCGGCCGTGACTGCGGTTGACGAGGGAAGAAAATGGTCTCCGCGGGACTGGCCTGGGGGCGCAGGCAGCGGGCGAACAGCGCGTCTTCGGCCATCGCGCTCTGGATGTCGTCGCGGAGCCCTCGCGCGTCCACGACCGCGGCATCGAAGACCGGATCCTGCTGGCGCCAGCGCCAGACGGTCGACGGATTGATCCCGGCGCGCGCCGTGGCTTGGGCCATCGAGACGGTCCTAGAGCGGAGTGCCGTCAGGAACGGGGTTTTCGCTGCCTGCCGTCTGGCTTCTCCCTTGAGCTTCATGGGGTCTCCAGGAGGTCGCGGGCGAGCTCGAGCAGCAGCTGGCCCACGCGGGCGGCGGTCTCGGGGCTGAGGGCGAGCGGCGCGGCCCATGGGTTGCCAGACCTTGCCGCGGAGGTCGTTGGCGAAGTCCTGGATGATGACCGAAGCCTCGGCCCCATCGGTGTCGTTGAGCCACACGCGCCACTCGGTGTCGGGGCCGGTGGGAATGCGGTGGAGGCCGTCGTCGTCGCGGCGGTCGCCGTTGGTCGTGCTCATGCGCCGTCCTCCATCGCGAGGCGGGCGGCCTCATCGGGGTCCTCGGCATCGGGGGTTCGAACCATCCGAACCATCTAGAGCCGTTTTCCGAGATTCACCCTTACGCGCGCGTACGCGAGAGTTCCCGAAAACGGCTCGAAAAGGTTCAGATGGTTCCAGACTTCTCCGTGGAGGAGCAAGCCCGACCCGCCGGGTCGCCCCGCGGCTATCACGGGTGGTCCCGAAGTTGTGCTTGTGCAACTCTCTGCCGAATCGTTGGAGGGTGATGCGTTCCACCGGGGCGACGGTCTCGTTGAAGCGGGCGAAGAGCGCCTGGACGCTCTCACTGGCGTGCTGCTCGAGGACGCACTGCTCGTCCAGGAACCGTGCGACCACATCCATCTCCGCTCGATAGGCGGGTCGTGGCCTCCTCGACCGGCTCGGGCACCCGCGCCGTCGTGCTGCCACGCCCGGCAACCCCGCACCGCCCAGGCCAGGATGCCCGGCAGCTCGCCCCTGAAGCACGGGCTCCAAGCTCTGGTCCCACTGCTCACGCGGGATAGTGACATCGAAGGGGATGGTGTGGATCCGGCGCCAGATGCCTTCGTCGGTGCCTCGGACCGCCGGCTTCTCGTTGGCCGCGAGCCACAACTTGAACGTGGGCCGGAACGTGAAGCGATCGCGGTACAGGAAGCGGACCGGAGAGGGTGTCCTGGCCGGTCAGGGTCTTGATCAGCCCCTCGGCCATGCGACGTCCATCGCCGCTCTCTGTGGCGGCCACCAGTCGCGTGCCGACGAGGTCGGCCAAGTCCTCCGCGCCCCGTCCAGCCGCCGCTCCAGGAAGCTGGAGAAGTCCGCCTGGCGGAAGTAGTCGCCCAGCAGCGCCTCCAGCGTGCGGATGGTGGTGCCCTTGCCGTTGGCGCCGGTGCCGTAGAGGAAGAAGAGACACTGCTCGCGGGTGTCGCCGGTGAGACTGTAGCCGACCGCACGCTGGAGGAAGTCGATCAGCTCCTGCCGCTCTTTCGTCACGAACTTGAGGTGCGCGAGCCAGCGCGGGCATTCCGCGTCAGGATCGTAGGCCACTGGGGCGAGCCGCGTGATTAGGTCCTCACGGCGGTGGGGCTCCTGAAGCTTGCCGGTGCGCAAGTCGATCGTGCCGTTCGCCACGGTCAGCAGGAAGGGATCCCGGTCGAAGTCAGCCGCTCGGGCAGCAATCTCCGGCTCCGTGCGGGCGAGGTACAGCATGTTGGTGATGGCCCCGGCCCGCTCCGAGGCCAACGCGTGCTGAATCAGTGAGCCCCGCCGGACGGAGCCGTCGGGCTCGGCGAGTCCTTCGTCGTAGATGGATCGCACGGTTGCTTTCGCCCGGCGCTCGGCTTCGCCGGTCTCATCGCGCCGCCAATGCGAGCTGTCCCAGATGAGCCAGCCCCAGGCAGCGACGTACCGCAGATCCCGGCCATGCAGCACGGCGAGCCGTCGCGCGTTCCCGAGATCGGTGGGATTCTCACCCGGTGGTGGATCGGGGCGCTGGCTCATTCGGTCGTCGATCGCGCCCGGGCGAGCGCCTCGGCAGCCCGGAGGCGGCGGATCTCACCTGGGGTCGGGCCCCTCTTCGGGGTCGGGCCCCTCTTCGGGCCCTGTCCTTCGGGTGATTGGTGAGGGGGAGACCAGAGCGCCCGGGCCTCGGCCAAGAACTTCTCCCCGAGTGCCGGTAGGCCGTCCTCGAACGCCTCTCGTGCCGTCCGCTCCGCGCACGCGGCCCGCCAGATGACGTCGAAGTCCAGCGTGCTGCGCAACCCGGACCGAAGCTCCCGCTGCCAGCGCTCGAGCGCCGGGTACCGGGTGGTGCCGGCTGGCGGGGTGTTGGTGGGGCTGCCGGCGCGGGGCACCTGATAGCGACATCGGTCCTCGGCATCCGTCGGCCCGAGAATGTCACCGAACGACTCGTCGTCAAGCGCCATGATCCACGCGTCCCACGCGGCAGGCGGGCCGCCCTTCACCGGGCCCCGGCTGGCGCGCAGCGCCTCGACCTCGGTGACCAGCATCACCACCTCCAACTGCAGGTCTGCGGCACTGGCGAGCGCCGGGTACCGTGGCGTTTGCGGTGGTGCTTGCTGGCGGGGGATTGGTTGGGTTCGTAAATTCATTTGCGGCCCTCCTCGCCGCGGGTGGTACCGACGCCGCTTCTCTCCAGGGAGCGGCGTCGGCGTTCTAGGGCTCAGGCCGCAGCACCGGGTGCTCGGCGAGCCACCGCGCCTGCCGCAGGGCCGCCGACCGAACCCAGCCGCTCAGTGAGGTGCGATCCGCTCGGGCAGCCGCTTCGAGCACCTCCCGGTCCTCGGGGCGAATCCGTAGAGCGAGGTAGGTGATAGCTGGCACCGGCTTGGTGGCGGTCATGTCCTGCTCCTGGCTGAAAAACAAACGAGCGGCCGCCGGACGGGTGATCCGGGGCCGCTCGCGCCATCGCGTTCCGTCTTAGACGGAGTAGCTGCGCGCCGCAGTGGGTGGCTGCTCTTCGATTCGAATATTCGACTCGCGCGGACGTCGCGCAATATGCGCAGAAAATGGGAAATCATCACGGTGGCGCTCCCTGCGGCGCCAACTTCACGACGGCGACGACCTCCATCCACGGCGCACACCGCCGCGCCTGCCGCTGGTGATGTCGGCAGTAGTGGGTCCACGACCGCTGGCCGGGATCCCAGATCGGCGCCCTGACGCAGCGCACGACGGCGGGCTTTCCGCACCGCCACCAGCCGCCGTGCTTCGGCTGTAGCAGGTCGCACGTGGGCGACGGCCTGGCCGCAGCCCTTAGGCCGAGTCATCGCCGTGGTCCTCGCCATGGTTGCCGTCCAGCATCCGGGCCAGTTCCGGGTTGACGCGGTGAGCTTCGCGCAGTTGAGCGCGGTCCGCGGCCAACTCGACCTGACAGCCCCGCCTGGTGACCCGCCGGCCGAACGCGTGGTAGTCCGGGTCCGACTCCACGACGGCCTCCGCGGCGGTGCAGGTATAGAGGCTTCCCCGAGATCAGGGGATTCTCGGTGGCCATCAGGCGCTTGATGGCGGCCTGCTTCTCCAGCGGCTTTCTATCCGGAGCAGCTCGGCCTCTTGGGCGATGGCGTGGTTTAGGTCCAGCCCGGCGGCCTTCACCGCCTCGATCGCGTGGAACGCCTGGGCAAAGGGCGGCTGGTTGGTGAGCTCGAGGAGTCGGAACACCGGTCGCCCTCCTTCCTGCGCGCTGCGCCTTGCATGACCAACGCGAGGGCGACGACCTCTGGCAGCGGCTCGCGAGACGGTCCCGGCGGAGAACAACGCTTCCAGCTCGATCAGTTCGACCTTGATCCGGCCCCGACAGTGGAAGCCCTCGCCTCCGTCGCGTGCCGCCTGATCGACCAGGCGGTCGAGCGTGTCGCGGAGGACGGTGATGCGGGCGCAGAGTTGGGGGCGGGTCAGGGGGTGAGGGCAAGGGATCGGGGGTCTGGGCGAGTCGTGCCCAGCGGTCGAACGGCACTATGGGTGAAGACCTTCTGGACGGCCGCCCCTGCGCCGGTATAGCTTGGAGGCGGGCCACCCGTTGGTGGGGGGTCAGTGGCCGCCGTCCGGCCTTCTTTCCGGGAGTGACGGGCGGCGTGCGGTTTGTGGTGTTGCATATTGACAATATAGGCAACGTTGCCAGAAATGTCAACAGTGGCTAGATTCTCCGTGGTGAAACTCCGAGTGCCGGATCTCATGGCCCAGGCAGGCATCACCGCCTATCGGCTCGCCGCCGACAGCGAGGGCCGCATCAGCCAGCGCACGGCCTATCGGTTGTCGCGAGGCGAGAAGGCGGGCATGTACCCAGAGGAGATCGCGGCTCTGGTCGACATCTTCGAGCTAAAGGACGTCGGCGAGTTGTTCGATTTGCGGCGGGGGCGGAAGGCGGGATGAGGCGTAACGGCTCCCGGTCACGCCCGACGAGCTGATCGAGCGGGAGCGGAAAGGCAAACGGTGGCGGTGACCGACCAAACGACCCGGCTCCTGCAGGCGATCCCGCACATCACGCACGACGTGAGCATGATGTGTCAGGCGCTCGAGCTCAGCAGCGTGCGGGTTGGCTGGGTGACGTGGTACGTCATGGCGAGGAACGTCGCCAACTTCTTGACCGTCCAGAGAAAGGGCGACATCAGCGCCCTGGATTACCTCTCCGAATCAGAAGCGGGCGCCTGGCGCCGACAAGCCGCTCCGGAAATAGGACTCGTGATCGGGTCTGCTTCCGAATTGGCGACGCACCTATCCTGGAAGCGCGTAGATGAGGCGGCAAGCGTTCAGGAGCCGTCGAAGGCCGTGACCGACGCGTTAATCCTGCTCTGGTCGGACTTCCTGGCACGCGTCCCCGAGCCCTATCGGGCGGAGTTTGTGAGGAGTCTGGCCGGGCAGCAGAAATGACACCGGGGGCTGGATACAATTTGTCCCCGGGTAAGCCACGCCACGAGCAGGAGCGCGATCTGGAGTTCACCGACCAGCCGCCGGTGTGACGGCTGCATGAGCTGCAAGGCGGAGTTCGGACTGGTCTAGCCCCCTCTCAGGCGCAGCAGTAGTATCAGGCTCCGCTACAACACATCGCACGACGGAGGAGAGGTGAACGATGAACAAGCGGGCGCTCGACGGGTTCTGGGACCAGTTCCGGCAGAAGTACGGCGTCTACCTTCGCCTGCTGGACCTAATACCCGCGGACAGTTACCAGAGTCAGCCGGTCCCGGGCTTGCGGTCCGCCGCCGAGCTGGCGGTCCATGTTTCGGGCACGGTCGTTCGGGACCTCGCGCGGGGCATCGCGACCGGCAGCGTCACCGCTGATGAGGGGGCGGAGCCTCGTCTGGCGAAAGAGCTGGACAAGCCGGGCCTGATCGCCTTCGCCAGGCAGTGTTTCGACGAGGCCGATGTGGCGGTCGCCCGGATCGGGGACGCGGAGCTGCAGGCCATCGTGTCGACACCTTGGAAGATGAACTGGCCCGGGTGGGTCGGGTTCTCCATCATGAACGACGAGTTCGTACACCACCGGGGGCAGCTCTACGTCTACGCGCGCCTCTTCAGTGTCGCTCCGCCGTTCATCTGGAGCTTCGGGGAGAACACGGCGGAGTTCCGACCGGCGCCGATCGGCTAGGCGATACCTTTCCCCCCAATAGCCCGGCTCGCAGCCGGGGAAATAGACGCCCTCCATACCCTTGACTCCTGAAAGGTCGATGCGGCTAGACTAGCCGCATGGCCATCAACGGACCGTCAACGCTGGGCGCGGGTGCCGCCCGCGCTCGCCTGGAAACATCCCGGGCTCCCCACCACATGGACCCGCCTGCTCGAGCTGGTCGAGCGCCTTATCGGTCTCGCTCACCAGTAGGGCGAGCACCTGCGGCTGCAATCCGGCGAGGAGCGTTGCTCTCAGCTTGACAGCCGCGTTTTTGCCCCGTAAGTCACCCTGACATCCCGGTTCCAATCATGCCTACGATCTCACATGCGGAGGTCGCCGTGCGGAACGCCGTCGCGCTCCTCGCGCTCGCGCTGATTGCTTCCTCCTGCGGCGGCGGGGGCGACAGCACGCCTACTCCAGTCGCCACCCGGCTCGCCTTCACCACGCAGCCGACCACGACCACCGCCGGCCAGACGGTCACCCCAGCGGTCCGGGTCGCGGTTCAGGACGCCGACGGCAACACAGTCACCACCGCCGACGACCCGGTGACGCTCACCCTCAACTCCAACGGCACCGCCGCGACGCTGAGCGGCACGACTACGGCGAACGCGTCCGGCGGGGTCGCGACCTTCGCCGATCTCGGGATCGATAAGCCCGGAACATTCACGCTCGCAGCAGCGGCGCCCACTCTGACGAGCGCGACGAGCGCGGCCTTCGACATCACTCCCATACCGGGAGTGGCGGCAGTGATCGCGCCGGTGAGCGGCAACGAGCAGACGGCCACGGTGGGCCAGGCGGTGCCCACGAGCCCGTCCGTCAAGGTCACCGACGGGTTGGGCGCACCGGTCGCGAACGTGCCGGTCAACTTCGTGATCGAAAGCGGAGGCGGGACGATAACCGGAGAGAGCCAGACGACGGACGCGGGCGGCGTCGCGACCGTCGGTCAGTGGACGCTGAGTACGACGGCCGGAGCGAACACTCTGCTCGCGACGTCGGGCGACCTCCAGGGGAGTCCGGTCACCTTCACCGCTACGGCCCTGGCCGGGCCGCCAGTCGCCATCGTGAGCGTATCGGTCGAGGAGCAGGTGGTGAGCGTCGGTGGCGCGGTGGCTGAGCTCCCCGCCGTCCTCGTCACCGACGCCTTTGACAACCCCGTCTCCGGCGTCTCGGTGACGTTCGAGGTGACAGAGGGAGGAGGTAGCGCCACCGGGACGTCGCAGGTGACGGCGACCGCGGACGGCATCGCGGTGGTGGGCAGCTGGACCGCGGGCAACGCGCCGGGGCAGAACACCATGAAGGCCACAGTCATGGGGCTGACCGGATCGCCGGTCACCTTCCACGCGACCGGGACGACTCTCTCGCCGGCCGTGACCGTGGAAGTCCACAGCGACTTCTTCCTGAGCCTCCGAAACGGAAGCGGCGCCAACCCCACGGAGCTGGGTTCGGTGGCGGTGGATACCATCGCCGCCGGCGGTACGGTCACCTGGCAGTGGGTGGGCAACGGCCACAACGTCACGCCTTATCAGAACACCGCCTTCACCGCGAGCCCCACGCAGAGCGCGGGGTTCACCTACGGGCCTATCACCTTCACAACGCCCGGCACATACACCTATCGGTGCACCATTCATAGCGGGGTGGTAAACATCCTCGGCCTGCTCGGGATGCGAGGGCGGATCGTCGTGCGGTAGCCCGACCGTTGGCGGAGGTCTGCCCCATTCCCCAACAACCGCGGGGGTGACGCTCGCCACCCGCTGCCACATGTCGATCCCGTTTGCTCGAGCGGAACCTGGGGGCCATGAACCCGGTCCCGCTACGCGCTCTGGTGTGTGCTGGCGCACGGTGGGCTCCGACCGAGCGAGGCGCTCCGGCTCACGTGGCGTGAGGTGGGGGCCGATCACGTGACCGTCCGAGGCGAGACCAAAACTCACACGGGCTGCCGGACGGTGACGCTCCCCGCCAGCACGATGGAGGCGCTCCAGTGGCACCGGACCCGGCAGGAGGCGGAGAAGATCACCGCCGGGGCCAGCTACCACGACCGGGGGCTCGTGTTCGCCTCGGCAGACCGGCGGGCCGCTCGACCTGAAGAACGCGACGGCGCGGCACTTCAAGCCGCTGCTCACGGCGTACTACCCGCTGCCGGAACTCCGGGTCTACGACCTCCGGCACACGCACGTGACGCACCTGCTCGGCGGCTGGCACGCCGGTGCACGTGGTGGCGAAGCGGGTGGGCACGCGAGCGCCAAGATGACGCTCGACGTGTATGGCACGTGCTGAGCGGGCAGGACGGCGACGCGGTGCGAACTGGAGGCGTACTCGGGGCGGAGACCGGTATGAGCGGGGATAACACGCGGGGTCAGGTTTCCTAAGCTTCTCTTCATGTACACGCTCTAGCGTCTCCTTGTACACGCCAGTAGCTTTCTCCTTTGCCTGCCGCTCCCCCATCTCACCTGCGGTAGGGCACTCCTTTCGACAAAGGCACACCCGGCGAAAGCCGGGGCCGCAAAGCCACGGGTCCTCGCCTCCTCCGCGACGCCGCACTGTTGACGCCACGAAGGACCCTAAGACCGCCGAGCTGCCGAAGGCACCGGTGCACCCGCCAGCCCCTATGGCGGATTACTTATCGCTCACCCCTGACAAGGAGACTTCGCGCCATGTCCCTCGACGAAAACAAAGCGGTCGTCCGCCGCATCCTGAGTGAGTTCTGGCTGGGCGGCAAGGTGGGCGTGCTTGATGAGCTTCTCGCCCCAGATTGCGTGAACTACGAGCAGTCCAACCCCGAGCTACGGGGCAAGGAGGCCTGTAAGCAGTGGGCCGAGGGGGTGCGCCTCGCCAACCGCCAGGGCTTCCCCGACTTCGACGTCGCGATCGAAGACCTCGTGGCCGAGGGCGATCGGGTGGTCAAGCGCTTTGTATTCCGCGGCACCCACACGGGCGAGTTTAGTGGGATAGCGCCCACGGGCAAGCGGGTGACAATGCGCGGGATATCGCTCTACCGCATCGTCGACGGCAAAGTGAAGGAGCTCTACTGGAACGATGACGTCTTCGGGCTCCTGCAACAGCTCGGCGCGATCCCTGCCCCGGGACAGCAGCCGCAGCCAGCCGCCGCCGGGGCCTAGTACATGTAGAAGGTGGAGGCAGGTATCGGAGCCCCGGCAGAGGCGTCGCCCCGGCACACCCGGCGAAGCTCTCACATCCATCATGGGAGGATGAACATGCGTGTACCCTTCGGCCTGCTGCTTTTCGCCCTCGTAGCTCAAACAGGTACCGCTGCGGGCCAAACTTGGAGCCCGGAGCAACAAGAGATCTGGCGCCTCGAAGATCAGCAATGGAAGATGGGTGCCGCGAAGGACCTGACGTGGATCGAAACCATGGTTCACCCCAACATCAGCTTCTGGGACAGAGACTTTCCTGCGCCGCAGAACAAGGCCTCACTGTCGCGATGGGCCAAGTACGGCTCCGCGAGTGGCACAGTCCTGGAGCAGGAGATTTTCCCGATCTCGGCGACGATCACTGGCAACGTCGCAGTTGCGCACTACCGCTACCGGATTGCGTCCGAGAACTACAAGAAGGAGCGGGAAACTGTGACCGGCCGCTGGACCGATGTGTTCATCAAGGAAGGCGGGCGCTGGCGCTTCATCACCTGGGCTGGCGGTGACGACCCTAAGGAACAGTGAGAACCGCGCAAGCGCAGCCTAAGCCCGGGACTTTCCGGCGGAGCTGCGAGGCGGAGTTCGGGCGATAGGGTGCCGACGAGGGTGGGCAGCTTGTAGCCGGACGTGGGGACCACTCCGGACAGGTGATCTCGGAGTCCGTTGAGGCGGCGGTCCGGATCGTTGATGCCGCCGAGGCCGCTGTCGCAGCACGGCATGCCCCAGGGCGCTAGGGGTGCAAGCATCAGAGGATCATCAACGTTGGGCTCGTGTCCCACCCCATCTTGCCTGGAAGCCCGTGCTCAAACGCCATTCGGAGGGGATCGAGGCGCTACCGGGCTACCTGTGGCTGGAGATGCCGGGGAAGGTCCGGCACGTCCGCGAGCTTGATTTGGAGTTCACAAACCGGCCGGTGTGACGGGTGACTGGAACACATATCCACTTCTGCAGATCTAGACGGGTTTCATCATCTCATCGCCTCTTCAATCTCATCCGCAGTGTACGGCAGGCCCGGGGTGAGAACCTCGCTTCCATGTTCACGCACCAGCACCATATCCTCCAGATAGAAAGCCTGACCATCGACTAGGACGTCCGGTTCAAAGGCGAGCACCATGCCTGCTCGTAGAGTCTTTGGCCTCGCACAGCATTCTGCCGACTGAAGGCCGACGCCATGCAGCTGCCAGGATTCCGCCCCTCCCTGCTTCAGCAGTTGGTCCGCCGCAGCACGGCCCATCTCAGTCTTTAGTCCATCGCGTAGCTTGCGCACCCGATTCAGGCTTGCATGTATGACATCGTCGCTTGTTACTCCATCACGCATGTGCCCGAGACCGGCGCGGTATGCCGCGACGAGAAGTTGCCAAACCTCCCGCTGCCCAGCCGAGAACCGGCCTGACACCGGCGCGGTTCGCCCAACGTCCCCCAGGTAATGACCTAGGTCGCATCCCACATCCAGGCGGATCAGTTCACCAGGTTGCATCAGCCGGTCGAGATGATGGTAGTCCACGAAGGATGCGAAAATACCAGACACGACCGCGTTCGGCCCAGACATTGTCCATGGCCAGAACGACGGTCCCTCTCCACCGCCAGTCACACATTGCCCGACCACGGCTAACTCTACGAGCCGCTGACGTTGTAAAGGTGCCACAGCCTGCAACGCAGCGCGTAGAGCTTCGGCACTCAATGCCCCTACCTGCCGCAGCACCGCGATCTCGGCTGGGCTCTTGATCCATCTTAGGCTGTCGAGCAGGCCGCGGGCGGAGTGTAAGGCCAACTTCGGCCAGCGCTGCCGAAGAGCTGAACTCCAGAGGGCAGCCAGATCGTGAGAGGGTGGAATACCAGCCGGCGTCTCAGCTGTAATCGTGTCGGTGAGATAGACCGGCAGTCCTGGTTGTTCAGCGAACCGGCGGTCTAGATAAACCGGGAAGCTGTCCCAGGGTAAGATGCGATGAAATCCCAGGCTCGCGTTAGACGCTGACGTGGGTTTTGGGGACCAACGCGAAAAGGCATCAGGCAGAGGTCCAACGAACAGGATGGATCGCTGTCGAAGGCCATCAATCAGTAGAACCATCCCCGGTGCGTTGCCGAGACCTGAGAGGTAGTAAAAATCCGGATTCTGGCGAAAGCCGTGCTGATCCTCGGCTTTTGGCTCAAACCTTGATGGAACCACGAGGACTGCATGTGGAAGGGCCGCCGCGACTTTGGCTCGCCGCGCAGGAAAATCACTGCTTGGCACTTGGGCGGGTGTTTGGCCCTTAGCAGTTGAAGTAGACAGAAGAGTGCCAACGCCTATGGTACCAAGAACGAGCCTGAGATACTGCCTCATCCGGAACTCCTTTCGCAACTCCATCCTGAGAAATCCCGATCAGGTTGCTGATTGGGCCGGCTCGACATCATCGGTGCCAGGCTGATTCAGGTCTACCAACTCACGACAAGGCAGCACGAATCCGCCTTTCGTGGAGAGATAGCCCGGCCGTGGCGGCTGCATTGCGCAGCGCCGACTCGTGGGGCTGATCCCTAGGAAAGCGACGCTCTCCCGAGTGTTTGCAGGGGATGGGCACGGTCGCGAGCTATTCGAAGCGCGCAGCGCCTGGACCTGGAGGGCTAGCGAAGCGGAAGTCCGATTCTACTCGCCGCGACGGTTGGTACAAGATCAAGAGCCCACCTATACCCAGGGCGAGAAGGTGGGAGCTGTTCCAGGAGAAGCACCCCTGAGCTCCGTGCTTGACAGCCTTTGTACCGTCTCTAAATCAGTCACACCATCCCTCGACAAAGGCACACCCGGCGAAAGCCGGGGCCGCAAAGCCACGGGTCCTCGCCGCCCTCCGCGACGCCGCACGGGTTACCCCCGCCTGACGCCACGAAGGACTCCATGACCGCCGAGCTGCCGAACGCGCAGCACAGGGCGTCCGCGGTTAATCCGAAACGCATCCCGTTGAGATCCTCTTCCTCGGGGTCCGCATGCATCGTTCCTTCCTCCCCGCTCAGCCGCGCTCGCGCGCGTGCTCGCGCTCGGCTGCGGCGATCCCACGCCTTCCGAACCTACTGAAATTTCCCGGCCTTTCGGCTTTGCCGCGAGCGCGGCGACGACGCAAATCGGGGGTTGGGTTCTTCGACGCAGTTGCGTGCCCGGCCCCTCCGACCGGGTATGAGGACTTCATCGCGTACCCCGGCATCGCGATGACCGGGAGCCTGGAAGGTTGCTGGTACACGAAAGTCGTGACCAGCAGAGATAACGGGACCCCGAGCGGGGTGTACCAGGAGCGCGGTGAAGAGGTCTTCGTCGGCAGCTTCGATGGCGGGCCCGAGGGGACGTTTACCACGACCTACAATTTCTCGTCTAAGTGGGAACCGGACGTGACTAACGGCTCAGAGGTCCGCGGACGCTGCCAGCACCCGATCGTCGCGGGCAGCGGCACCGGTGGATTCGAGGGTGCCACCGGTCGGCTCGACTTCAAAGACGATGTCGAAACAGGAGATTATTTTGGCGGGGCCATATCAGCCTTCCGTGACCTCCTGCCGTGGCAGCTGATGAGGTCGATCTCTAGGTAGTCTCCTTCCCTCACTGGCCACTTCTCTGACCTCGGAGCCGGGCCACGAGGGATCACTCCTCCCGCCGGTTGACGAGCTCGGGCACGACGTAGGTGCAGCCGTCGCGCCAGACGTAGCAACCGGCGCGGTGCGGGTGCGGCGTCGAGGTGACGCTGTACCACTTGCGCCCGCGCTTCACGCGGGCACCGAACGGGTACGCGTCAGTCGTCATCGGGAGTGCGCGGAGAACGGCGCCGCTCCCGTACCCCGCCCTTCTTCCGTTCAATCGCTGATCAATAGCGGCCGCACAGTCGCCCGCAATTGTTCGGGGGTAAACGGCTCTCGCAGGGTGGGCACGTCGGGCGGCAAGCTGTCCGGTATATCGTCGGGAGAATCAAGGTTCTTGACGTACAAAATCACGAGCGTCGGCAGCTCCTCGCGGACCCGCCGAATAAGCTGAGGCCCGTTCAATCCGGGCATACTGGTGTTGGTGATCGAGGAGATCAATCCTGCGAAGGTGGAGACAGAGTTCAAGCACGGTAAGTCCGTCGTAGGCTTGAAAGACGCAGTGGTCGTCTTTCCGGAGCGTCCGGACAATCATATCCAATAGCTCTTGATTCCGGTCGGCGCAAACAATATGCGCCCCGCTGTGCAGGCGGGAATGCGGCAACATTGTGGACCTTTGGAACCCGGCAATCCCACAACGGCCAGGAAATGGCAAGGCGAGGAAAGAACCTTAGAGGAACGAACTTCTACCACGAATTATAACACCATCTCCTACCAGAGGTGCCCCTTCCGTGCGTCAAGTACCTACTCGCGGAAGTGTGGCGCTCGGACGGAGGCCCAAGCGTCCAAACGTACAGGCCAACGGTGATGAAGCCGATGTGCGAGATCAGCGGGGGCGAATCAGGCCATCGCCGGGACGATCACGAAGCCGGCGACGCGGGGCAAGCCGTCCGGCTCCGGCGGGGGCAGCCCGTGCACGATGCGCTGCTCCTCCCGCTGGTTGACGAGTTCGGGTAGGACGTACACCTGCCCCGAGCGCCAGACGTAGCAGCCGTGGCGGTGAGGGTGCGGGATCGAGACGACGGTGCGCCATTGGCGCGGCCCCACCCGCACGCGTTGACCGAAGCAATACTCGGGCTCACTCGTCATCGGGACCACGCGGCGTGCGGCGACGCTCGACCCCCGCCACCGTTGCCGCTGCCGGTCCATTACCCGGGGATCACAAAAGCGTCGCGGGCGACGAGCTCGCGGCCATTCGACGGGGCTCGAAACGTCGGCATCACCGCCACTGGCGGGTAGACTTCAGCGCGGGCCTCGGCCTCGCTGTAGCTCATGCCGCCGTAGCGCCCCAACACATCGGCTGCTCGTATCCGGTCCGCGTTCGACACATCGGGCAGCTTGCCGCGCACAATCGCCCGCAGCACCGGAATCGCGGCCTCGAAGCCCTGCATGCAGGCTTCGCGTATCGCGGATTTCGGACGGCCACTGCGTCCCGGCTTGCCGCCCAGTTCCCCGGATTCCCCGGCACGATCGCCGCGCCGCCTTGCGGGGGACGAACGCGACGGGTCGGGTTTTTAGCCGGGTTTTTTCGCGCCATCTGTCAGGTCCTCTCCGGTGATTGCGCCTCGATCCATGGGGTCACCGGGGCTCCATAGGGTTACCCGAGTTCCATGGACCTTCCCCGGTGCAGCCTCGGAGTCGAGCATGCCAGTGGGGCAGCGGAAAAATCCTTGCGCACTCGCGGCCGGATTCCTACCGTTCATACGGCGTCACCTCCAAGCAGAGCGTGATGCTGCTCCACAAGCGAAGAGAAGAGGGACAGGGCGCGCCCTCCGTCGGCCACGGGGGGCGTCGCACGTGCGGGGGCCAGCTCCACAGGGGCGTCGTGCGTCGGCAGGGCTGCGGGACTTTCCGTGGGACTCGGGCCGAGATACGGCGGGGCACGGCGGGCCATACGGGGGAGTGGGCCGGGGCATCGCGAGGCACCGGGACGCACGCTCCCTTGTGCGCCGCCATAGCCAAGGCTCTTTTAATCCCTAGGTCGTGGGTTCGAGCCCCACCGCCCTCATAACGACTTACGAGTTGGGGCGTCTCCGCCTGTGGGGACTTCTGTGGGGACTCTACGCCTGGGTCTAGGATGGGAACCCGTTCCAAGAACAACCCGCCGCGGCGACAGGGGCCAAAGCCCCAGCGCCCAATCCTACCATTGGGTGCCGTCGCATTGACTCTCAAGAAGGCCCCACCAAAGAAGAAGGGCCGGGGGAAGTAGCCCCCGGCCCTTTCACTTGTTCAGCCTGCCGCGGGGATCACCCGCAGGTGCAGGCGCTGGTCCCGCAGCAACACCCGGTGTCGCAGCACCCCTTGGTGCAGCCGCAAGTGGTCTCCTTCATTCTGGCCTCCCTACGGGGCTGGGCAGCTCCGCACTCCGAAGATATGGTTCAAGAAGTCCGCTATCAACCGACTTGCGATCGGTTTCTCACTTCAGCGGACGAGGATGCCAGTTCTCGGCTGTGAAGCTGCGCGTGCCGGATCTGATGAAGCAGGCGGACATGACCGCCTATCGGCTGGCCGCCGAGAGCAGGGGCCGGATCAGCCAGCGGACGGCATACCGCCCCTCCGTGGGCGAGAAGGAATCGGTGCGGCTTGAGGAACTGGCGGCGCTCTGCGACGTGTTCGGACTCACGGGCGTGGGCGAGCTGGTTGAGCTGCGGCAGGGGCGAAGGGCGGGATGAGCGTGGCCACGATCGGTCAAGACTGCAAGCTTCCTTGAACCGCTTCAGACGAGTCTAAAGTCCGACCATGGCTCTCCAGCCCTGCCGCGAGTGCGGACAGCCAGCCGCTCCGATTTCTGCTGGCTGACGACCCCGGAGCGGGCAACACCATCATGGCGGGGCTACTGATCAAGGAACTGATCGCGCGCGGCGATCTCCGGCGCTGCCTGATTGTCTGCCCTGGCAGCCTGGTCGAGCAGTGGCAGGACGAGCTGTACCGGCGCTTTCATCTGCCGTTCGAGATCTTGACGAATGACAAGCTCGAGGCCGCCCGCAGCGGGAACTGGTTCCTGGAGAACGACCTCGCCATCGCGCGCCTGGACAAGCTGTCTCGCGACGAGGACGTGCAGCAGAAACTCAGCGCGCCGGACTGCCGATATGACCTCATCGTGTGCGACGAGGCGCACAAGATGTCAGCCACGATTTTCAGTGGCGAACTCAAGCCAACTAAGCGCCCGAATCCCCAGCAGGTTGACCGACATGTCTGCTTGGGCGAGAGGACTCTGGATCAGGAGCGTCCTGGTTCGAGCCCAGGAGGGGCTTCCTTGTGCGGTTGGTTCAGAACGGTTTGGGCGAGAAGCGCTCCTGGCCATGCTGAACCCAGCCTTCAGGCGTGTTCACCCAGACTCGCATCGCTCAATCCCTATCTCCGGAAGCGGCTTCCCCGCCTACCTCCGCCTCACCCGCACCGGCCGGGAAAAGGAGGGGACCTGTCTGCTGGGGTCCTGCGCCGAGCCGGCGACACAGCTGGCGAAATAGGTTTGGGCCTCGCCCACGACCCCGTGGGCATCCGCGCTGTACGACAGCTGGTACTGAGGCGGGCTGGTGCCGGGCACCAGGGTCCCGTTCCCGATGTGCTCCGGTGCAACGCCGCCGACTTCCTTGTAGAACTCGACTCGATCGACCACCGATGAGCCCTCGCCCTCGCGGGGGTTGACGGTGATCTCCGCCGTGAGATCGATGGTGGCCGCATTCGATGGGCTGCTGTACACATCGGTCACGTTATCCACCGGCTGACCCGCCGACGAGGTCATCCTGCAGAATGGTGGCGGAAAGAAGAACGCCTGCTGCAGGGGCTCGACGACCATCTTCCGCGATGCCACCCGTGCGCCGGTCTCCCCGGCGGGCACGCCCCAGTGGTTGCTCCAGTCGGTTCCCTGAGTACAGTTCGGCGCCGTGCCGGTCCATCCGGCCTCGCATCCATTGGTGGTAAGATACGACGCGCCCCGCGCATTGTTTTCGCCCTGCCGAACGACGATCGTGCTGGTCAGCGGGTCGTTGACGAACACGGTGCTGTAGTTGCCGCCGTGGCTAAACGTCTCCAGCGACAGCCGAAGGAATCCGGGTGACTGGGTCCAGGCGTCCCTCGCGTTGTTCTCGTAGATCACGCCTCGACTCGCGGCCGCGGCCACCTCGATGTTCCCCTCGACCTTGGTCACTTCACGCCAGTATCTCACCGGCTCGACGTTCCGATTCTGCCAGATGCCCAGCCTGCCCGCCATCCGCAGGACCGCCGCGCCGTCCAGTCCGTTCCACTTCGCCGATCCGGCGCTTTGGTGGAATTGCTGGCCATTATCCGTCTCGATGAGTGCCGGACGAACGGGAGATCCCATGCCGGGCTGCTTGATGCCCAGGTCGAAGATGCCGACAAGACTCTGGCTGCAGGCTCTCTGGACCACGTAGTTCAACAGCGTGTGCCCCACATTGCTGTACTCGTAAATGCTTCCCGGAGGCAGCGCCGGGTCGCTATTCTGCTCGGACTGGACGCGGGCAATGGTAAACGCATCCTCGGGGTACACGTGGTCGGGGCCGCCACCGTTGGCGATGTCAAAGGCGCGCTGCCAACCAGGATTCTCATCCTGACATGTCGTGCTCGAGTTGCCGTAATCACAGATACCACTGGTGTGAGTGGCGAAATGCTCCACGGTGATGTCGGTCCAGGGGTACTCGGTACTCCAGCGGGCGCCCTCGTCATGCGCCAACCAATTGGCGGCCCGATCCCCGAGCCGGACCCCGCAGCGGCTCATCGCATAGACCAGCGTCGGAGCTCCCAATAGGCCTTTGGAGGCGGAGTACGCGAAGTACGGCTCGGTCCCGCCCCGGTCGTAGATGATCTTGTCGTTACGAATCACCAGGAACCGCTTGGTATTGTGCTTGGGATCACTGATAGTGGCCCAGATCTGCTCGAGTGTCGTGGTGCAGCCGAGCTGCAGCGTGCTGCCACACATACCCTGGCTCTCCGGTGTGGCGGAGCCCCACTGGAATGGCTCGGCGGGAGCCGAAGGGACGGTGTCCGGGTTGGGCGCCTCAGGCGAGGGTGGAGGCTCGGGCGCCTCAGCCGAGGGTTGAGGCTCGGTCCCGCACCCCTGCGCCAGCAGAACGAGAGGGATGGCGATGTATCGCAGCGGACGGGGACCGGAGTTGCTCATATTTGCTAGGGTAGACCCGGCCCCCGTAGCTGTCAACCAGATTGTGGATTAGCCGCATGCACCCGCTTTGCGGGTACCCGACGCGGATGAACGCAGATAAGACAGAAGCCAGGAAGGCTAAGAATTGTTGGTTATGATGAACCGATCATGGAGTACCCTTGCAGGCCGACTATTCCTCGCCACCGTCGTGAGCCTGCTAACGGGTGCTCTGGCCTGCAGCGACACCGGGGACCAAGACGCGCCAGAGCCGGAGCCGCCTCCGGAGCTGCCGGAACTGCCTCCGGACGCGCGGATTCAGTGGGATCCGCAAGCGCAGATGGTGCAGGTCGCCGGCACGAGTGGCTGCGACTCGTGGACCCGACCTGGGCGCCGGATGGAAACGTCTATACCGCGGTGGGCGACTGCCGGCCGATGGGAGTGCCGCTCAAGCTCGGTATGGGATTCGGTCGGATCACCGGCGACGAGGCATACGGCGTCTCGTTCACTCCGGTGCCGACTGGGGACCCCGCTGACTGGGATGATGCGGCTCTTGGCGCAGGCGTGGAGGCGCTGGGCGACGGCCCTGCCAGTGAGAAGGCTGCAGGCATGCTGCACGTCGACGGCCGCTTGTGGTACTGGATCCGAAACATCAGCTCGACCGGTACCGGCGTGCGGCTCAAGTTCACCGACAATTCCGGCTCAGCCGTACCCACATTCACCTGGGTCGACTGGAGTCTGCCGGATGTGGGCTACGCCTCGTTCGTGCAGTATGGACAAGGGTACGCCGGCGGGCCGTCCGATTATGTGTATGCCGTCGTTCCGATGCGCTCGGGCGCGGCCGGCAGCGTGAGCAACAGTGCCTATGACGTGGTGCCCGGGTTTACCCTGCTCCGCGGATCGCGGATCGATCTCATGGCTCAAGCGAACTGGCAGTACTTCTGCGGCGGCGCGGGCAGTCCCGCCTGGTGCACGTCACTTACGTCAGCGACCCCAATCTTCCTCGATCCGAACACGCAGTTCACCCCACGGGTCGGCATGAGCTGGAATCCGGGACTCGGCCGGTTCATGCTCTCGCTGGTCTACGACCCCACGCCTAGCATTCCTGATGCCGGCACCCGGTTCCACGGTGGATTGATGGTCCTGGTCTCGCCCGATCTCTGGGGGCCCTGGCAACTGGTGTTCTCCAGCGGCAGCAGCGCTTGGCCCGGCGGCACCAGCACCAGTGGATGCGGTCCGACCAACTGGGGCTCGGGCGAGCGGGCCGACATTCCTACCAAATACATGAGTGCCGACGGAAAGGCTTTTTTCCTGTTCAGCTCGGGCGGGGACTGTCTCTCGATCGCGCGCGGTGTTTTGTGAGCGGCTTCGCCGGGTGGACCCGTCACTTCGAAGCCGGATCGGCCCTCAGCGATCATCGTCCTTTCCCCGATCATTGTCCTTCTTCTCATCGTCGATCCTGATCTGTCCGCGAACCTCACCGCCAGGGAATCGCTTTGAATGGAGATTGACGTACGTTGCGCCATGCAGGATCGCGCGGAGCTAAGCGCCCTCGCCGAAACGGCACATGGCTACCGCTTCTATTTCGGCATTTACGTGCGCAGCGTCGGCCGCTTCACGCCGGTCTACATGGCCCTGATCGACCCGTTCCGCAAGCTGGTGGTATATCCGTCACTCCTACGCACCGTGCGCGCGACTTGGAACCAGACCTTCGGCACAGCCTGAAGGCGCCGCGCGGGCAGGGAGCTTGGGGGCGGGTACTGCTTGGGAGGCCGCACTGGGATCTTCTCGGATCCGAGCAATACGTGCGCACCAGCCGCCGGGGTAGGGGAGGGAAGCTAGGCGCCCCGGTGGGATCGAGCCGCGAGCGGATTTGTCACCATCGTTGTCACACATCAGGTCAACGACGGTCAGCGCGGGCCAACGTGTGGGGCCATTCCGGGAGAGAATGAGCGAGGGTGAACGGCGGTCAACGGGCGGCGGCGGCTTTGCAAGCAGGGGGTCGCCGGTTTGATCCCGGTCCGCTCCATCAAGGTAAGTCGTAGACCTGCAGCAGGATTGGAAGGACCAGTGCCGTAGTGGCTCGGGTGAGCTGCTACGGTTTGTGTTACGGTTTGGTCCCGATGGACCGCACCTTCCGCGTCTCGCTCACCGCAGCCAACATGGTCGCGTCATCAGTCTGCGTGTAGCACCGGAGGAGGGTGGCCGTCGAGCGCCAGCCGCCGGCCTCGGCCACATCCTTGAGGGGGAGGTGTTTCCTGGCCGTCGCCCAGGCGCGGCGGTAGGCGTGGAAGTCGCTGCCGTCGAGCGGGGCAAGCGCCGCCGCGGCATCGGGATACTCACCGATCTGGAGACTACTGAGGCGGACTCCGCGGGAAACGAGGCCATGAGTTGAGCAGAGGGGCAGGGAAGGGAACGGACTCACCCGGACGCTGTGGGAAAGGGCGTGCTCGGAATTTGGGCGCTGAGACCTATACGAAACGGGGGCACGCGGTGAAGGTCGAGGGTCCCCTGCACTAAGGTATTGCTTGCCCGCGGCGGTACCACTCCCTATCTCTGCCTTACCATCCCTTTCGACAAAGGCACACCCGGCAAAAGCCGGGGCCGCCAAGCCACGGGTCCTCGCCTCCTCCGCGACGCCGCACGGTAACCCCGCCAGACGCCCCGAAGGACCCCCACGACCGCCGAGCTGCCGAAGGTCCGGCGTCCTGAACCCCGGACGACTAATTCATTTCTTGTCATGAGGAAGGCCCCTAGGCGCTCGCTTCGCCTTGCTGCGCCACTCGTCGCGGCCGCTCTGGCTATTTCTGTACCGAGCGGACTGGCCCGAGTGATGTTGCACGACCCACCCCGCCGGTTTCGTATGACTTCATCAACGGTCCCGGCTCGCCGGGCAACTCCGGCATCTTCAGAGTCCAGGACAACTACTTTTTCGGGGCCTTCCTTGACGCGAGTTCAGGCTTGGTCAGCATCCAGGGCCTGGAGAATACAGTCGCTGACTTGTGTGCCGACCTCGGCGAGTTTGCTCTCGTGGACTTCCAGCTCAAGCCGCACAACGCCGGCGAGATCAACTCGCTGCTCGTCGCCCTGACCTCGCCCATGCAGGTCGTCGCGCTGCCGGCCGAGCCCTCCGGGGATTTCTGTGAGGACTTAAGCGGCGCGCCGGTGCTCTACAGCGGAACGGTGGCGCTCCACCGCACCGATAACAACTTCACCGAGACTGGCTCGGAAGGTGGGCGGGCGAACTCCTTCGGGTGGTCGGCGCATGGGGTGCTGGATGACCTGGTGAACGGCGGGCAGGTCCACTACAGCGAAACCCTTCGGGTTGTCGTCAACCCGCAGACGGGTGAGTTCAGGGAACTGGTCGCGAACATCCGACTGCACTAACAGGAATGTGGAGCGCGAGGCGCGCAGTAAGGCCCGTTCGAGCGGGCTCGGCGAAATCGACTTCTACCGGGTGCTCGACTCCCCGCCCTCGCCGTGGCGTTCGTATTTCGTCACGCTGGCGCTCACGGGGTTGCGGCTCGAAGACCTCTCCGAGCTTCAGCCCGAGAGCCTCGGCCATGAGGCGCCGAGCGATCTGCATGAAGGACTCGAAGAGCCCGACCGGAGTTGGCACGACCTACGTCGCCGAAAAGTTCTGGCCCTGGGTCATGGCGGCGGTGCCAGTGCCCGTCACGCAGCGGTATCTGCGGGCTCACTGGGATGCGGTGGTAGACCGGACGGGATTGCAGGAGGTAAGCGTCACAGAGCTTCGGCGGCTCAGGACCAAGCTCCTGGAAGAGGAGAAGGAACGTCCCCCGGTCCGACTACTCGATGATGATGCCCGGCAAGAGGCGCAGCTGCTCGCGCAATTTCTCCCTGCGCTGGCGCTCACAGAGCATGAGGGTCGGAGGCTTCTGCTGCGGATAGTCAGGGGCTGAACGGCTGGCTTGCCAGCCCCAATGTTGGTCTCCAGGAGGCTCGCGACGCTTCGCCAGAGCCCGTCCGAGGCACGTTCTTACCTGAGGGGCAGCGAGACCAGCCTGGTTTTCGCACAACGTTCAGCTTGGAACCTGGTTGCAACGTCACGCCGTCAGTCCCAAGTGTGGAGATAGAGTTGGGTACCGGCTGTGACGCGATGCGCAGCTGGGTACGCGGCCGATCAGGGGAGCTCGGAGATCCGAGCTCCCCTGGTCTTTGCCGCGGCCCAACCTGGTGTGCCCGGGAAGGAACTGCTCGGCGGCACAGAGTGCGGTGCCCGGGGAGAGCAGCGGCCCTGCCTCCATCCTCAAGTGTTCAGGGCTGCTAAACTCGGTAGGCTCGCCGAGCCCGGCGTTGACCCTCCTCGATCCTTGCGACCTAGCGCCCCGGGCCGTGCCGTACTGATACAGCCGCCTCAGAGGCATCGACGATCCGGACTGCCGCCTCACCGGACTCCGAGATCACCTGTCCGGAATGGTCGCCACGTCCGGCCACGAGCTGGCCGGCGACGAGGGCGACGAGTTGCGCGGGAGAAAGGTGCGCCATACAGATGGCCCCTTCCATGAGCAACTTTGACGATCGGTTGACTCAGTATAGCAGCGGTCACTTTTCAGGAGTCAAGGGCAATGGAGGGCGTTCTTCCCCGGCACAGAACCAACCGCCAGCGCCTCAGGCACTCGAGCTCGTTCCCTGGAGAGGACGGAGGACGTCCGCGAGGGTTCCGATCAGCGTGTCGGGGTCGAACGGTTTGGGGACGAGCGGCCCCGGGAGCTGGCCGCCGTATTCGGTCGGCGAGCCAAACCCGCTCACAAAGACCACCGGAATCTCGGGATACATCTGCCGAAGCTGCCTGCTGAGGGACGCGCCATCGACGGGCTCCATCTGCACGTCCGTGACGAGAGCGGCCGGTGGACTCGGGAGCTTGGCGGCCAAGGCCAGAGCACTGAGCCCATCGGGGGCCGGGTGGACCTGGTACCCGGCCTCCGCCAGCGCCCGCTGCATCAGGGACAGCACCACGGGCTCGTCGTCCACCACGAGGACCAGCGGACCGGAGACCGGCTCGACCGCGCTCATGGATCGCCTGGGATGAAAAGGGGTGACGGGAATGTACCTGAGCCGGGAGGTTCGGGAAGGGACTGCAGATGTCTGCAGGGCAAGACGGCCGCCCGATCGGACAGCCGTCTCGTTGGCAGCCGTGCGCCGCCACCGAGTCAGCTCTTGTCCTTCACTTTCTCGAAATCCTTCAATTCCCACGACTTATCGAACAGGGCCTTTTCGGTCCGTAGAAGCGGAACATTCCGAACCAGGGCTTGCCGGGCGCGGCGTGTCGATCCAATTGGTCTCCTTGCAAGACGGTGCCGCCGGTGCCGGCCAGCTTGCTGGCCTTGCACCGCTCCCGCTGCTTGCTTGACGCTCGGTAGAGTGCATGGTCGCAGTATAGCGGCGGTCACGTTTCGGGAGTCAAGGTATGGGTCGCATGGTCGTTCCGGGTACCGTGACTGTCAACCAGAGTGCGCCATTCCTCCCGGGCCAGCTGTGCCTGCACGGGGGCCCAACCCTGATAAGGCATCCTTAGTGCGGGCGGCTTCGAACGCGCCACATGGCTAGGAAGAGACCGATTACCGCCATGATGATCGCAGCCGTCACGTTCCCGGCCCTGTAGATCTGGTAGGCCATGAAGAGCCAGAAGGCCAGTATGGCCAGAATAACAAATCCTGGCATCGTTTGACGCTCCGTTGGTCCTGTGATTTGCAGTAATAGCCGCGCGGATCACGCTCGAGGCCCCAGTCGCCGGTCCTCCTCGAGAGCCTTTCGTCCGGCCGGTGTCAGATCGCACGGCCCAGCGCCGAGGTAGCGCCCGTCCTCGCGCTGCATGATCCGACTCTCCGCCAGGCGGATCAGCCCGCGATCCCGGAGGGAGCGCAGCTGCTGGATGACCGCATCGAAACTCTCACCGGGTCGGGGCGCACTGCCTGGACGGAAGGTGTGCTCGCCGGCCTCGACTCGGACGAGGAGGAGGTATGTCGGCGTCGGGCAGATGGTGTCCCCGTTGACCGGGCATTTGACCTCAGTCCATTTCAGGCCGCGGGGGACTCCCGCTGGGCGAGAGCGCACAGCCCGAAGACGAAGCCTTCCGGCGAGCCTCCTAATACTGCGCGGCGACCCCTACCTTTCGCCGAGGCCAGACAACGTGGGCTAACTGGGGGATCGAGCTACTCTGGGGCGGTATCCTCTAGACGTACTCGCCGCCGACTGGTGGGGCGCTGGTGGCTACCGCGAAAATCGAAATGGGCAGGATCGAGTGCGCGCTCTTTGCTGATGAACCGCGCATTCGGGCGACCCAGGATGTTGGCCATAACACGGTCAACCAATACGGCTGCCGGCTCCCACACGCCCGGCGTAAGGTACGGATAGAGCCCAGCGAACTCGGGGCGGAGCCGCGCCTCCCGTTCAGAGCGCATCAGCGATCCTCGGCTCGGGTGCGCAGGGGCCGTTGCCCCAGGGCACGCGCGCGAGCGCACCACCCCGGTGGGTCATGGCCCGGATCCGGACCGTGCCTCGCGATCACTCGCGGTCGCCTGGGGTATGCCGCCGGCCTCAAAGGGTTGAGCGCCGCCACGCGAGAGTAGTTCCGCGACGGCGACCCGGAGTTCCTCGGCCGTGAACGGCTCGCGCAGGATCGGCACATCGGGGGGCAGCCGGCTTTCGATCTCGGGCGTGGAGCGGCCGGCGTTGGCGAGGTACATGACCGGCAGGGTGGGCTGTTGATGGCGCAGCTGGCGGATCAGGTCGATTCCGGCCACACCATGCACTCTGGTATTGCTGACGACGAGGTGGCACTCGTCCAGTGCGAAGGCCAGTTCGACGGCGGAGAGGCCGTCATAGGCGTGAAATACCGCGTGGCCGTCGTCCCGCAGCGTCTGGGTCACAAGCGCGACCACGCTGGGGTCCTCGTCGGCAACAAGGATGTGTCGGCAGTTAAAGGCGGGGGAGGGGGAGTGCTCATGGCGAACCTTGGACCCGGGAGACATCCGGGAATGGCAGGCAGCGGAGGATCAGCTATCTGAGTATACCCCCAGGTACATCGCCATGCTGACATTGACCCCCGCCGGAGTCCGCAGTGCCGGTGCTGATTACGATGCCGTCTCTCGCAGGAGTTGGCGGACGCCTCCGCCAATTGCTCCAGCCTGCCAGGTCAGTGGCGCAGGGTCGTCTCGACCCCGCCTACTTGCCCTTCTCTCAGCTCTAAATCGTCCCGCTGCCACGCCACGACACCGTGCGGGGTCCGGAGCCAGACATAGAACGGCTGCGGCGGCTGCCTGGTCTCGAGGTCGTACCAGATGCCCGGCGCAAGTTCCGGTGGGAGGCCACGCCCACCGGTTCGCAGTCGTCCTTGGGGCGCACGGCGCGAGTGTCGTCGTTCGGTACCTCTCACCCTGACCTCCCCTGAGACGTTGGTAGCGAATAGCTGCGTGGCCGCGTGCGGCGTGAGGTCGCGGTGACTTCAGGACTTCCCAAGTACGCGGGAGCCTATGCCGTTTCCTTTGAGCCTCGGGTGTCGCGACGCCGGAGCCCGAGCAAGCGATGGACGGTGGTTCGAAGTACCTCCGGTGCATACGCATTCGGCGTCATGGGATGGACGGATGCACCATGGGGGGTCGGGGGGGCCTGCGTGGAGAAGAAGAGCAGCGGCGGATGATGTTGTGCGCGAGCCAGATTCTCGAGTAAGGCGTGCCCCTCGAGATAGGTCACGGTGATGTTCGTGATGATAAGATCGACCGGAAGGTCAAGCCCCATTACAAGGCTGATCGCGGTCCGGCAGTCTCGTGCTGCCAGCACGCGGCACCCGTCCTGGTGCAGCGTATCAGTCAGGCCCGATCGGACGCCTTCATCGCCTTCGACAATGACGACGAGGGGTCGGTCCGACGGAAGTAGGGAGCCGTGCGCCATGTATCCACTCGCCACGACGGAGCATCTATTTGAGGCAGGGCCCTTACACTGGCACACGTGCTGCCGACCGTCAAGGGGGTGAAGTCGTCAACCAGGACCCGCACCACGTTCTTGACAGCCTAAGCGCCACCCCGTAGTTCTGCTACAATCTTTCCCCTGCGTTCCGTGGGCCAATACTGAGATGCGGATGGATGGCGAACACGAGTTGCCTGCCTCCGCCTAAACCGAAGATCTCATGACTTTGGGGCAGTCGCGTAAGCAGACGGTGTTGCTGGTAGAGGACGACGCAATGCTCCGCAGCATCTTGGCACAGACGCTGGCTGACGAGGGCTACGCTGTCCTCACGGCGGAGGACGGCGAACCGGCCTTGGCCATCGCCAGCACGTTGGAGGGACAACTTGGCCTTGTCGTGACCGACATCCGGCTGCCCGGCATGAACGGCTTGGAACTCGCCGACCACCTTGCCTGCCTCGAGGCTCCACCTCCCGTCCTGTTCATCTCGGGCGTTAAAGCTGACCAGAACGTGTCCGGTCCACTGTTGGCCAAGCCGTTCGGGCCGAGTGCCTTCCTCGAGCAAGTTGCCCGCCTGCTTCCGCGGGCTCAGCATCACTAGTTTGCCTTCTTGGTCGGTCACCAGCGGACGGCCAGCCCGACAAGCCGGAGCACTAGCCTGGCACAACCGCGAGTGATGCGACAAGCACTCGGCGCAGGGCAGGCGGCCGCCAGTCCTCATAATGCCGGCCCGGCTTGACGGCCCCTGTACCGCGTCTTATCTCAGGTCCTACCATCCCTCGATAAAGGCACCCGGCGAAAGCCGGGCCGCACGCCACGGGTCCTCGCCTCCTCCGGGACACCTTCCATCGACGCCCCGAAGGACCCTAAGACCGCCGAGCCGCCGAAGGGAACGCGTTCCCGACAGCCTTGAGCTTGGGCCCAATCCGGTCTCCCCGGCGACACCCGCGCCCAGTCTCGGCGCCACGGTTCTGAAAATCCCGAACGACTACTTCTTGATCTTGGATTCAGACTCAGATCGCGACTGCACGACGACCTTTGGCCTGGTGTCGCCGGTGAGCGATCTCAATGCTTGCGGGGGTTCCGGGCCGGAGGTGTTCGACGGAGGGGGCACCACGCGGATCGTGGCGACGCCGTCCGGTGCCGTCCACGTTCGTGACGAGCTGCATCAGGCCACCATCGTATTCTACGAGGGGGCGACCGAGGATGTGTGCGAGCTCGCGACCCATCCGGTGCTGGCGCGCGGCCGTGGCAATCTGCACTTCACCGTGAAGAATGGGGTGAACGGCTCGACGAGCGTTCAGGCGACCTTCGGCGGTATCCTGGACCTCGTCGCAGGCGGCCGGGTCCGCATGCTGGGAGTCGGGAATATTGTCTTCGACCCGTTCGGCAACCTGACCATTCACGAGGACCACTTCGACCTGAAGCCGATCGGGCACTGAGTCGGGGGGCGGCAGACCCGCCTCTCGTGGGCCGGCGGCGCTGGGATGGGTCACCGTTTCGAGGGCGCTTGCTGCTCCAGTTTGAGCACGGCCACGGCGACAGGTTCATGATGCTCCGCTGGGTCCCGCTCGTGCGGGAGCGCGTCGGCCACTCAGGGCCCGGGTGAGTTGACCGAGCCGGGGCTTGCCCTGGGTACAACGACATAGGTGAGTCCGGAACAGGCCGCGGGAGATACACGGGTCGATGGACGGACCGATCTTTACGCTTTCGGGTGCGTGTTGTATGAGATGCTCGTTGGCCAACCGCCGTTCACAGGCGCCACGGCCCACGTGATCCGCGCGCGCCATGCTTCGAGCCTGTTCCTTCAGTCCGGACAGTACGGGGCAATGTGCCGCCGTCCATCGATGCTGTCATCGGGGGCGCGGATCGCTACGGTGCCAGCTGATCGTTTCGCTACCGCGAAGAGTCTGCTTGCCACGAACGCTGTCTCTGGGTGCGGCCACGCTATCGAGCAATGACGGCGCTCGTTGAACAAGCAGCACTCCTCGCAAACGTGCCTGACTTGGCTGATACCATGTCGGTGCACCCGTCTGCGCGCTTGGCTTGCGGGTTACCATGACCGAGGGCGACAAACTCGTCCGTCGAGGAGGTCGTAACAACACGCTGCCTCCAGGGGGGACCGGGCCTGCTAAGGGAAGGCTGGCGTCCTGCATCCCGAGAAATGCTCACAACAGCATGGACTCGCGGCGCGCCCTTAGGCGGATGCTCGCTCTTCCAGTGGCATTGACTGTACTTCCTGCGTTTCTCGTCGGTCGGGCAGCGCGAGCAGCGTTAGTTCTGACTGGCCTAACTGACGAGAATTGTGCTACGCTGGTGCAGCAAGGTGTCATGCGGCGAGAGGCAGACAGTTACAACATTGAGGAGCCGGAAGCAGTTCGGCTGGCTCTTCGCCGCGTTTATCCCGAGGCGAATGACCTCAGTTCACCGGCAGCAGACCAGGTTGGCACGACGATCAGGAGTCTCGTCTGGGCGGTCCCAGTCGCTGCCGCGTCGCCTGAGGAGCGAACTAGACTTGATTCGCTTATCGATGAAATGGTTACCTGCTCCGTGGCATTGAAACGTCCGCCTCCAAGGATCAAACGCGAGCCACCGGCCAGCCGCGCTGAGCTTCTGGAGGTTCGGTGCAAAGACGGGGGGTTGTGCGGTAGTTCCGCCGTAGTTTTCCGGGCAATGGGGCGAATGTACGGGCTCTGCGGGAGGACAGTTTTGAGCGCATCATGGTGTTCCGCGATCGGGCCAGTGCGGAACGCTGGCTGAACGACCAGAGCTGACAGGACGACCTTGACCAAGGTCTAATGGCGTTTCCAGCCGCCAGCGTGCTTCTTCACGGTGAATTGAGTCGGGGCGTCCCCGACTATTGGCTAACTCTTTTCCCCCCACCACATCGAGTCCCAGGGGAGACCACTTCCTCCTTTGGGACTCCCGCCAGATGGGCCGCGATCATCCGCGGCCCATCTTCTTTTGAAGGATCAGGGCCTCTTGACACTCCTCCATGTACCCAGAAGTTTGCAGCGCTCCCTTCACCTGATCGTTTCCGCTTGCCCCGCGCCAAGGACCGGGAGGCCAAGCAGTGCTCAGCAAGACCGTGGTTCGACTGCTCTGCATTGGTCTCGTCGCAGCAGCCGCAGGCTGCGACGGTGGATCGCCAGTGGCATCGTCCGAGAATCCCGTGCCGCCGGTCGATTCGCCCACCCCGCCAACCGATAGTGCAACGCCCCCACCGGCTCCGCCGCCGGACAGCGGGACGCCGCAGCCGCCACCCCCGGATACCGCTCCCGTTCCACCGGTGCCACCCGCGCCACCCCCGCCCGATGGGCCGCCACTTCCCCCGGCGCCGCCACCAGTGCACCAGGGTATCCCGTTCGGACCAAGCGTCTACACGAAGGGGCAGGCCTCTTTGTCGCTCATTCCGCCGTCGGGTCTGAATTCATCATTCAACGCATTGATCACCGATGCGCATCCCCGATTCTGCTTGCCAAGCTGGAGGCGGCTCGTCGGAACAACGACCGGGTTCTCCTCAATTTCTCCGGTAATTCGCGGAAGTTCACGGATAGCGCCGGATTCAACCTAGCGAAATGGAAGCAGAGCGTAGATCTGTTTCGCGGGTTCGATCTCTCGTCCTACATTGCCGACGGGACACTGATGGGCCATTTCATCATGGACGAGCCCAGCGATCCTAGCAATTGGAATGGTCACCAAGTCTCGCTCGCCGATATTGACGAGATGGCCAGGTACAGCAAGGAGATCTGGCCAGAGTTGCCAGCGATCATCCGCGGCTGGCCGGCCTACCTGAAGGGATATCAGTACAAGTATCTGGATGCTGCGTGGGCTCAGTACCACGTGCGGTTCGGATCCATCGACGACTTCATCGCAAACAACGTCCGTGACGCGAAGGCGACCAGATTGGCGCTGGTGCTGGGGTTGAATACCGTCGCCGGCGGCGGCCCGGGTGGCATCCCGGGCTATCACAACGACAAGTTTGCGATGACCAACGCGCAGGTCAGATCCTGGGGTAACGCCCTCCTTGCCGAGCCGTACGTCTGCGCCTTCTTCATGTTCAGGTGGAACCAGGACTACTTTGGCCGGCCCGATATTGAGGAGGCAATGGGCGAGTTGAGGAAGAAGGCGGAGAGTCTTCCGAACAGGGCCTGTCGGAGGTCGTAAATGAGGCTACCGGGGAGGGCTCGGAAACGGCTACGCCTCCGGTGGTATCCAGATGCGTTGGGGCACGAGGCTTGGGTTCGCCCTTTAATCGCGACAATCCGATTCGACGAGTCACACGGAACTGCCCGGACAATAGTCGGCGATCTCGCTGACTGCGACCCGTTGCGCCTTGTCAAATCGCCGCGTCCTGCGGCCGGCCCGGGTACGGCATCGCATCGCCAACCTGTGGATTGTTCCTGGACGAGCTCGCATTGGCCGGGCTGCAGGCGAGGCGGCACTGGAGAACGGCTCGCCGTTCCTGAGCCTGAGGACCTACACCTCCACGCCCAAACGCGGATGGCTCGATGCCAAGAAGGCGGCGATCGCAGGAGCCAGTTTTGGCTCCCGGGCGCGGGCCAGCGCGCTGAGACCGAGGTGAACGTGTAGTGCAGCGGGGTCGGGTGCAGCGATTCGGCCGAGTTCGAGTTGACCGACCAGGAAACGGACCAGTTGCGGTGGGCCGGGCTCGACCACCAGCCGAAATTCAGGACTTGGCGCTCTTTCCGGGACCTTAGCCGCGTACTCCGCTACTCTGCTTGATATCAAAGGGCTTAGGCGCCGTTTCTACGCTGCCACCATGGCTGTCGGCAGCACCCGGAGAACCGGCTCTAAGTCCTTCAGCCCCATCAGAAGTAGCAGGTAGCGGTCAGCGGGCAGGTTTCGGGCGATAGTGTCCGCAAACTGGGCTGCTTCATAGCCCCGGCGCCCGGCGGTTCTTCCCATCAAACTTCAGTTGCTTCGGCCCGATGCCCGAACGGGTCGAGCAGTTCGGCGAGCTGAGCGGTGCTCAGCCCCTTACCCCGGTGCCAGTCTGCCCCTGGTGCAACTTCGATATCCTTGAGCTTTGCGACCAGGTCGCCCGACGTGATGCGAAGGGCTGACCCCGACGTCCAGCCAGAGGCCGGCAGACGGTATCGCGGCACTCATGGGCCCAACGAGCTGCCAGACTCCAGGCCGAAACAGCGCAAGCCATTGGCACCAGGGCTGGGCCCGGCTTCGGCCCAGCCACTACGGCGCACGCGTGCCCTCTATCCGACGTTGAGCGACGGAGTCGCCGGCTCTTCGTCGCGAACCGACCCCACGACCATCCCCACCATCTTGCCATCCTGCAGTCGGCTGACGGTGCGCGTCCTGACCTGGACGCCCTGACGGAGGACGCTCTCATACGGCCCTGCCTCGGTGACGATGCTGTCCCCGCTACCGCGACGACGCGCACCGGAACGGGCTTCCGGTTCGGGAACGTCATAGTCCAGCCCGACGTATCGGCGGTTGCGGTCAGCTCGGACTCGACCACGTTCCCCCCGTCCTCATCCATCGTGCGGACCTTCCACTTCCCGGCGACATCGGCGAGCGAGATCGTAGTGGATGCTGCCGGCGTTTCGGGAGCAGCCGCCACCGTATCCATCGCGGTTTGGTCGTCGGCGGCCCGGTCCTCGGACTTGGTGCAGCTGGCCAGGACAGCAGTAAAGCAGAAGAAGGCGAAGCGTGGCATCACACCCTCCCGTGTTAGGGACAGACCCGGGGACTGCGTTCTAACTAACGGTAGGCGGGGCTAACATATGCCTGGTGCATGGGAAGTTCAAAGGAACCCGTTTATGACAAGCGCCTCCCAACGCTGGGCCCGGGTGCCCTCGCACCTCGCCTGGGAAGCGGCCCGGGCTGCCGACTGAGTGGGTGCGGTGCTTGAGCAAACGCAGAGACCATGAAGCCGGAGCCGCTGCCGGGCTACGTCTGGCTCGACACCCCGGGAAAAGTGCTACATGTTCAGGCTTCGCGGCTTGAGTTCCGGGACGATCCATTGACCTGATCGCCCGCAGCTGAGGAACATGCTGGTCCGTCACCTACGCCACGTACCTCGGCCTGCCGGGTGGTCCGGCGGCGCCGTTTGGCTCCGCCAGCATCTGAGGGGGAAGTATGTATAAACTTGTGAAAGCACTCATCGGCCTTGCCGCGCTGGCGTTCGTGCTTGCCGTTGTGACCAACTTTTCGGGCGAGTTCCTGGGAACGTCGCCCGAAGCCTACTCCCGTGCGAGCACTAATTTGGCGTTGCTTGCGATAGGCCTGGTGCTCACGTTCGGGGGCACACCGAGCGCTCGGCGGCCGCTCTAGCAGCTCCGATAGTCGCCTAACCCGGGAGCCCGAGCCAAGAGACGCTCGGGCTACTTTGCTCTGTGCCCTAGGCGACCTAAAAAGAGGACGCGAATCGGCTTATGCGGAGAGGGCGTGGATCAGGTCTGATCAGGGATGCGAGGGGTGTGCGGATGTGGTTACTGCAACGCCGTCGTGCGCGTTCAGAACTCCTACGTTCATTCTTGTCGCTGTTTGTCACAGTAAGTGCCGACAACCGCTGACGCGGGCTGCGCTCGTGGAGTCGTAAGTGCAGGATTTTCAACGCAGCTGATGCGTAACTTATCTACGCGGTTGCTTTGCAAGCAGTCCACTTTCCAACCCCCGTCGCCCCGTCACTCCGTCCGAGTGAGCGGGGCTTCCCGTATTCGCCTCAGTGTGCTGTCTTGTGGCCGGCAAGCGTACAGGTCGCGCTGCCACCGGCACAGGGAGGCTCCCCGCCCGCGGATAGGCTGTCGGGTGGTGGCACGGGAGGCTCGGGACTCACCGGACTGCCTGCTCCCGAACCGCCGCCTCCAAGGGACGACCCCGACGCATAGCCCGTCGCCGACTGTTTCGAAATGATGACGGCGGTACGGTTGGTCATGTCGCCCACCGCACGCCGGAAGACATGCATCACACCAATGACGCCGAGGGCGAGGATTGCGAGGATGAGTCCGTATTCCACCAGCCCAGCCCCTCTCTCGCAGGAGCAGAATCTCCGGATGAGCTGCCTCACGGGGGGCTCCGGGCGTAGAGGCTGGGGTGTGGTTGAGGTTGGTCCCTAAGCGCGCACGACTTTCGAGAAGCGTCTCGGAATTGGCAGAAACTGTGCCGGGGGAGGAAGCAGAGGCCTGCAAGAAGGGTAAGTCAGTGGGTAGCTGGATGTTTCCCGTTGCTTCACTGAGCTCGCAGCCGGGTCAGGCATCCGGGCAAGCTGCAACTCTTCTCATAAACCGCCATGCTCGACTCGAGTAGCTCATACCGTGCCCGAGATCGGCTTTAGAACCAAGGTCCAATGTCGGCGGCGCGTTCAATCCACGGCATTGGTCGGGCTACCCACACAACTCGCATCAGGAGATGCTAACGTCCCGGATAGCCTGCACTCTCCTCATAGCCGCCGCGTTCGCCGCTGGTGCCTGCCACAAGGCCACCGAGACTGCCGGCGCCCCGCTGGCCTGACCAACACGCTTACCAGCAAGCTCGGCATCAGCGAATCCCAGGCAAGCGCCGCCCTCGGCAGTGTTCTGAATGTGGCGAAGGTGAAGCTTTCGCCGGAAGACTATTCCAAGCTCGCCGGCGCGATTCCCGGGGCAAGCGACTACCTCACGGCGGCCGCGGCCGCGGGCGTGGTGCCGAGTGCGGAAGTGGCCGTCACACCGCCGGCCGTCGCTGCGGACAGCATCGCTCCTATTCCCGGAGTTTCAGCCGATTCAGCGACCACGGGTGCCGCAGCGGCAGTCGAGGGCGCAACCGCCGCGCCGAGCGCGGGCATGGGCGCCCTGACCTCCACCTTCTCCAAGCTGGGAATTCCGCCCGAGGCGGCGAGCCAGTTCGTACCGGTGCTCACCGACTACGTAGGCAAGGTCGGTGGCCCGGAAACCGCGAACCTGCTGAAGGGTCTGTTCTAGAGCCCACTTTGGGCGTGCTACAGGTCACTGCGAAGCGCGTGCCCACTTGCAAACTTCTTCTCGGGTCTCAACGGCGGTGACCAATGCTTTCGGTGTACGACCTTGTCCTGCGAAGTCAGGCGCTCGGCCGCGTGACGAAGCGGCCCCGGCCGTCGGAAGCTCGCCGTGCGGTCGCGGCGCGCGAGGCGAGTGAGCTTCGCTTGGCGCGGCTGAGAGAGCTCATACGCGAGGCGCGTCAGCTCAGAAAACCCTGGCGCTAGCGAACGAACAAGAACGGCGGCCCCGCACGAACCGGGGCCGCCGTTTCCTTGCTCAGCGATGGGCCTGGCTATCCGTTGACCACCTGAGCCGGGGGCCGGTCGTCGAACCCGAGCGCGCGGAGGGTGAGGAGTTTGTTCGCCGAGCTCCACAGCGGGTTGAGCTCACCCCGGACCACGGCCTCGAACGCTCCCCGCTCCCGCGCCGTCTGCCGAATCTTCGGCGTGATGAACGACTGATGCGGCAGCACCGGTGTCATCGGCGCCTGCTCGCCGATCACGCGAAGCGCGTGGAGCGGCGTGGCGTCGGGCAACCGGGTGTCCAGCAGAATCAGATCGAACGTGCGCTCGGCCACCAATTCCAGTGCGCTGCGTAGGTCATGCGCCTGGCACACCCGTACCGTCCCACGGCCACGCAGCGTCAGCAACTCCGTGATCAGCTCGCGGTCGAGCGGATCGTCCTCGATGATCAGCACGTCGCTCATGGGATTCGCTCCGCCTGCAACCGGACTGATCCGGTGGCCCGGCTCCCTGGTAGTGAGAGCGCGCTGAGGGTGACGACGAACAGCTGACTGGGCCGCATCCATGCCTCCGCAGGGGGAAGGGTTCGAGCCTCGCCGAGGGGAAAGGCCAGAGGCATGCCAGCCGATGCCAGGTGCGGAGTAGCCCCTCCTACCTTGGCGGAAGTGATTACGTGAGAGGGAGATGGCGAACAGTACCGCAGCCCTGAGCTGGCCAGGCCGGGAGGGCCTCTGTGGTCCCTAGCTGTGGGTCCGGTCCCACAAAAACCGAGCGCCGACACCCTCGACATTTTTGGCGAGGATGCCGGCGGTCGGGGCTGGGGTCCCGGGAAGCCCGGGGGAAGCTCAAGTGGTCAGGGCGCTGCCGTACCGGGCGTAGTCGTCGAGGATGCGGCCCGTTCCGCGCACTACGGAGGTAAGGGGATCGTCGTCCACCCGGACCGGGAGGCCGGTCTCTTCCATCAGGCGCTGATCGAGTCCGCGGATCAGGGCGCCGCCTCCGGTCAGGACGATGCCGTGCTCGAGGATGTCGCTCGCCAGCTCGGGGGGCGTCATCTCCAAGGCGCGGCGGACGGCATTCACGATGCGGGACACGGGCTCCTGCATCGCGTCCCGTACGCCAGTAGAATCGATACGGACGGTCTTGGGCAGTCCCGAGACCAGATCGCGGCCCTTCACGTCCATCTCTATCTCGGGCACCATCGGCATCGCCGAGCCCAGCTTGATCTTGATCCGCTCGGCCGTCGGCTCGCCGATGAGCAGACTGTAGGTCTTCCGCATGTACTGCACGATGGACTGGTCCAGCTCGTCGCCACCGGTCCGGATCGAGGCGTCGCACACGATGCCGGACAGCGCGATCACCGCGATGTTGGTCGTGCCGCCGCCGATGTCGATCACCATGCTGCCCACCGGCGTCTCGACCGGCAGCCCGACGCCGATGGCCGCCGCCATCGGCTCGGCCACCATGAGAAGGCGCTTCACGCCGGCGGAGCGCGCCGAGTCGCGGACCGCCCGGCGCTCGACCTCGGTGATGCCGGACGGGACGCAGACGATCACGCTGGGCTTCACCTTGATCACCGTCCGGTCGATGACGAGGCGGAGGAAGTGCCGCAGCATCTTCTCGGCGACATCGAAGTTGGCGATGACGCCGTCCTTCATCGGCCGCACGGCCTGAATACCGTCGGGCGTCCGCCCGAGCATCCGCTTGGCATCGAGTCCGATCCCCATGATGTTCCCGGTCGCCTGATCCACCGCGGCCACGGAGGGCTCGTTCAGCACCACGCCCTCGCCCTTCACCAGGACCAGGGTGTTCGCCGTACCGAGATCCACCGCCAGCTCGGTCGCCGGACGCCACAGCTTGCGGCGCGGCAGCTGGCGCGGACGATGGATCTCCTCGTCACCCAGGGTCTCGACTTTGGTGGGCGGCTGGATGGCGAGGGTCACGGTGGGTGCATCCCTTCGTCGGAGGCTGGGAGACTGCCTTGCAGATGACCCACGCCGGTTGCGTTTCACCCGTTGGGACGGGGTGCACCCTCGGCGGGATCGCTGTTCCTGCCCCCGGACGTGCAAGTAGTGATCCACGATGGCCGTGACCCGCGACCGCATCGTTTTGAGTGCAGGTATCGTCACCCTCGGCCTTGGATTGGCCGCCTGGCGCGCGCGCCCACCGGGGCCTCAGCCGCCCGCGGGCTTCCTGATCGTCAACGGCGCGCTCGTGGTGACGGGCGTGCTCCTCATGGCCGCGTCCGCCATGGAGTCGCGCCGGCGACGACCGACGCGGCAGCAGGAGCCCGACGCCGCCCCCAGGCGGCCGGAGAGAGGAGGCTATCCCCTCCTCGGAGTCGCACTGGGCACCGGGCTCACCGCTCTTGGTTGGCATGCCGCGATCGTTTTCCTCGGAGCGATGGTGACGGCCTGGTCGGCGTGGCTGCTGACCGGACGTGAGGGCCGGTTGCCGCCGCCGGTCGCGCCGATGCTCACCTTGCTCCTGCTCCCGGTCTACCGGCTGTTGAGTACGATCGCGGGTCCCGTGGGCCTCGCCATGGGGTCCCTGTCCGAGGTCCCGATCAGCCCGCCGGCCGAGCGGCTGCTCGTCCCCGGCCTTCTGATCGCGGCGTGGGCGATGAGCGGCGTTCCGCCGTTCCATCGCCAGCTCGTGGGGGCGTTCAGCGCGCCCGCCGGGGCACTCCTTCTCTACCGTATCGGCGTGGGCGCGATGCCTGAGGGGATCGCCTACTGGCGAACGATCGCCTACCCCATCCTCGTAGTCGGCCTCTGGCTCTCGGCGCTCACGAGGCGAACGGCTCTGGTCGCGGTAGCAGGGGGGCTGCTCGGAGTCTTGAGTCTCGACCCGAGCGGCGTCGCAGGCGGGTTTCTGCTGCTGGGTGCGGCGATCGGAATCGAGGTGGCATCCAGGACCCATGGCCGCTCTCTCGCGGGACGAATCGCTCTGGGGATCCTGCTCGCTCTCGGGGGAGTCGAGGCGCTCACGGGAACGTTGCGGGTCGAAGTCGTCTACAGCGTTCTCGCGGCGATCGGTGTCGGTGTAACCCTGGCGACAGCGGCCCCCAATAGCCGTGGGTATATTTGGCGCGACGAGAGGTAAGTGATTCGGAACTCTGCAGCTTTCATCACGAGGAGCCGGACATGGCGTTTACCCTTCCCCCCCTGCCATACCCCTACAACGCCCTCGAGCCGCACATCGACGAGCGGACGATGCAGATCCACCACGACAAGCATCACGCCGCCTACGTGAACAACCTGAATGCGGCGCTGGAGCCCTTTCCCGATCTTCAGAAGAAGTCGGTCGAGGAGCTGATCGCGAATATCGACAGCCTCCCGGAGAAGGTCCGTACTCCGGTGCGGAACAACGGCGGTGGTCACGTGAACCACACCATGTTCTGGGAAATGATGGCGCCCGGCGGGGCCACAGAGCCCGGCGGCGACCTGGCTCAGGCGATCAACAAGGCGTTCGGTGGCTTCGACAAGTTCAAGGAAGCGTTCGGCAAGGCGTGCGTCGGACGGTTCGGCAGCGGTTGGGGCTGGCTGGTCGCCGATCGGACCGGGGCAGTCGCGATCGAAGACACCCCGAACCAGGACACGCCGCTCATGAATGGCCGGAGGCCGATCCTCGGCTGCGATGTGTGGGAGCACGCTTACTATCTGAAGTATCAGAATCGCCGGCCGGATTACGTGACCGCCTGGTGGAATGTCGTGAACTGGACCGACATCGCGAAGCGCTACGACGCCGCCAGGAAGAAGTGATGGCCGGCCTGCCCGCCGTGGGCACCCCCGCGCCCGATTTCACGCTGCCGTCCACCAACGGCGCCGATGTCACCCTTTCAAAGCTGGAGGGGAAGAACGTGCTGCTCGCGTTCTTTCCCCTCGCGTTCACCCGGGTCTGCACCACCGAGATGTGCGCATTCAGCGAGGAGCTCGACCGCTTCCGCAGAACCGACACAGAGGTGCTGCCGATCAGCGTGGACTCCGTGCCGACGCTCAAGGAATTCAAGGCCAAGGAGCGTCTCTCGGTCGATCTCCTCAGCGACTTCAAGCGCGAGGTCAGCCGGCGCTACGGGACGCTGCTGGAGGACAAGTTCTTTTCCGGCCGGGCCTACGTCCTGATCGATCGGGCGGGCGTCGTGCGCTGGACCTTTTTCGAGGAAACCCCCGGCACCCGACGGGAGAACGACGAGCTCTTGAGGCAGATTCAAGCGCTCCGGTAGGCGGTGTATTCTTCGTCGTATCCACTCATCGTTCCGGCACCCCTACAAGGACCCTGATGCGGCGTCTCCTCTTCGCTGCCGTTTGCCTTTCCTCGGCCGTCGGATGCCGTATCGAAGACCATACACCGCAGGGCTCCCGGCTGGACGAAGGAGCGGTGGCGGCCATCGTGAACGAGTATGCCCGGGCACTCTCCGCCCGGGACTGGTCGGGGGTGCGCTCCCTGTTCTGGAGGGATGGCGTGTATTCCGGACCGATGGTGCCCCGCTCGGTCGGTCACACCGTTCCGATCGACACGGCACTCCAGCGTTTCGCCTTCGCGCTCGATGGGGCGCCCCCAGGGTCGTTCGACGTCCGCGTCCTGCGCATCGACTTCCGCCAGGACGGCGACCTCGCATCGGTCTGGCTGACGCTCCGGCGGCGCACGCCCCTGGGCGATGCCGGTCCGATGGAGCGGGACTGGGTCGAGCACCTGGTGCTTCGGCGAATCAGGAGCAACTGGCGAATCCTGAGTGTCGCCGGCTCCGCGGTGCCGCGCGCAAGTCCGCGCGAGATGCACTGAGAGGCCGATAGTGACCGCCCCGCTCACGGTCGTCGGCGCGGTGGCTCGCCTGCTGAACACGAGTGTGGGTACCGAAGAGACCCTGGCCCAGGTGACGGAGACGCTTCGCCGGGGGCTCGAGGCCAAGTCGGTGACCTTGTGGTTCCGGAAGCCCGGCACGGTCGAGTTCGGGGCGATCACGGCCCCGCCGGGAGCCGGCTCGTCCTTCGTCGTGCGCCGGCTGGATGCCCTGCCGCCCGCCGGAGACTCCCTCCGCGTGCCGGTCGAGCACATGGGCAGCCGGTACGGAGTGCTCGAAGCCCTCCTGGATCCGCTCCCGGCCCGGGTCGAGACGGTCATGGTCGTCGCGGACCTGCTCGCGCCGTTCCTCGCGTCGCTCGAGTTGTCCGAGGACCTCGCCGGCGAGGTCGCCACCCAGTCCCGAGAGATCGAGGAGCATCGCCGCTTCACCAGCCTCGTGATCGACAGCCTGCCGGTCGGCCTTTATGTCGTGGACCGGAGCTACCGGATTCAGACCTGGAACCGGAAGCGTGAGACCGGCACCCAGGGAATACGGCGGGACGACGTCGGTCGGCCGTCCGGTGTTCGAGGTCCTGACCCGCCAACCGACGGAGGAGCTCAAGGAGGAGTTCGACCGCGTCTTCCGCACCGGCGAGATTCAGCAGTTCGAGCAGGAAGTCACGCTCGGAGGCTGAGCGGCGCTGGTTCCGGCTGAGCAGGATCCCCATGCGGCTCGACGGCGACGAGATCACCCACGTGATCACGATCGGCGAGGATGTGACCGGCTGGCACGGGGTGCAGAAACAGATCATGCAGACGGAAAAGCTGGCCGCGATCGGGCAGCTCGCGGCCGGCATCATGCACGAGATCAACAACCCGCTCGCGACGATCAGCGCCTGCGTCGCCGCGATCCAGGGTGTGCCAGGCTCGCCACCGGACGAATACCTCGACATCATCGACCGGGAGGTGGCGCGCTGCAGCCGGATCACCGACAGTCTGCTCGACTTCAGCCGTCCCAAGGCGACGACGAACAGAGGTCCGGTCGGGCTCAACGAGCTGGTCGAGGAGTCGCTCTCACTCCTGCGGCACCACCGGCGGTTCAAGCGGCTCGAGGTCGTGCGGGATCTGGACGCGGCCTCCCCGCGCATCATCGGCGACGGGGAGCAGCTCCTGCAGGTCCTGATGGCCCTGATGCTGAACGCGGTGGACGCGATGGAGCAGAGCGGGCAGCTCACCGTCCGGACGGCACGGGGTCGGACCCCGGAGGAAGGAGCCGTGGTCGAGGTGACCGATACCGGCGTCGGCATTCCGCAGGCCGAGCAGGGCAAGATCTTCGAGCCGTTCTACACCACCAAGTCGCCGGGCCGCGGCACAGGACTGGGCCTCTCGATCTGCTACGGGATCGTCACCAGTCACGGAGGTCGGATCGAGGTCAACAGCGTGCCCGGCCGGGGCTCCACCTTCCGCGTGCTCCTGCCGGCCGCGCAATGAAGATTCTCGTCATCGAGGACGACCGGACGGTCGGGCAGTACGTGAAGCGCGGACTCGAAGAGCAGCGCTATCAGGCCGACCTCGTGGACGACGGCATGGAGGGGCTGCGGCTTGCCTCGGGCGGGCGCTACGACCTGATCGTGCTTGACCTCAGACTTCCGGGGATGAGCGGCTTCGAAGTCCTGCGAACCCTCAGGGACCGGGGCACCACGACCCCGGTGCTGGTCCTCACCGCCCAGGATGCCGTGGACTTCAAGGTCCAGGCCCTGCGGTCAGGCGCGGACGACTACGTCACGAAGCCGTTCGCGTTCGAGGAGCTCCTGGCCCGGGTCGAGGCGCTGGGCCGCCGGCCCAAGGAGATCAAGACACCGATCCTCCAGGTGGCCGACCTCGAGCTGGACACGGCGACGCGTGAAGTCCGGCGCACGGGCGAGCGGATCGACCTGACGCCGAAGGAGTACACGGTGCTCGAGTATCTCATGCGCCACACTGGCCGGGTCATGTCGCGCACGCTCATCACCGAATACGCCTGGGACTATCACTTCGATCCGGGCACCAACATCGTGGACGTCGTGATCAACCGGCTGCGGAAGAAGGTGGACTCGGGGCACGCGCAGAAGCTGGTGCATACGGTGCGCGGCGTCGGGTACGTCGTGAAAGCATGACCACTATCCGCCGGCGGCTCACCTTCTGGTACACGGTGGCGCTGGGCCTGACGGTCTTCGCCTTCGGGACGCTGCTGTACCTCGAGCGCCGGCAGTCGAGCCTTCGCGAGCTCGACCAGCGGCTGTTACTCGAGGCGGATCTGGCCGACCGCTGGCTCCGCGAGTCGTACAACGTGCTGGGCCGGATCGTCACGACGGCCGGGGGGCGCCCCGCGCTCGATCCCGGCATCAGCGCCTATCTCGAGGCGGTCCGCGACCAGCTCATCGTCGCGGATACCACCGGTCAGGTCCTGGCGCTTTCGGACGCGGCGCGTGAGCTCCGGGCCGACGACATTCAGCGGCTCACCACCTTGCTCGATTCCCTCCGCCTGCCGAAACAGGTCGGCAACGTGGACCTCGGTCCTCCGCTCGGCACCCAACGCTACCTCGTGGTCCGAGTCGAGCGGGCCGGGCCGGAAGTGGGCAGCGTGCTCGTAGCCACCTCGCTCAGCGAGGTCGCGTTCGGACCCGCCGAACTGCTCCGGTCCATGCTCCTGATCGCTCCGATCATCCTGCTAGCCGCGGCGCTCGTAGGCTACTGGCTCGCCGGTACCAGCCTCCGGCCGGTGCAGGGGATCATGGACGAGGTCGAGGCGATCAGCGACGGGACGAGCCTGCATCGGCGCGTCGCCGTCCCGGTATCCGGCGACGAGATGGCCAGGCTCGCGCTCACGGTGAACGGGATGCTGGCACGTCTCGAGCGGAGCTTCGCCAGCCTGCACCGGTTCACTGCCGATGCGAGCCACGAGCTCAAGACTCCCTTGATGGTGCTCCGCGCGGGGGTGGAGCGCGCCTTGATCCACCCGGGCATTCCGTCGGAGATCCTGCAGTCACTCGACGAGACCCTGGCCCAGATCAACCAGATGTCGGAGATGGTGGAGAACCTGCTGACGCTGGCTCGCGCGGACGAGGGCCGCGCCCCGCTTGCGGTGGAGGAGACCGACCTGCGCGAGGTGCTCGGAGATGTGGCCGAGACTGCCGGGATGCTGGGCGAGAGCGCGAGCATCGGGGTGACGACCGACATGCCGGCGGTGCCGGTCCGGTTGGCGGTGGACCGTCACCGGGTGAGAGAGATGCTCCTCAACCTCGTGACGAACGCGATCAAGTACACTCCGCAGGGCGGTACGGTCTCGCTCACCCTCGCCGAGGAGGCGGACTCGGTCGTCTTTACGGTGAGGGACAGCGGGATCGGCATCGCGCCCGGCGACCTGCCGCACATCTTCGAGCGGTTCTGGCGGGCCGATCCAGCCCGCTCCCGCACCGGCGACAGGCCCGGCACGGGGCTGGGTCTGGCCATCACCAAGTGGATCGCCGAGGCGCATGGCGGCTCCATTACGGTGCACAGCCGACCCGGAAGAGGGACGATCTTCGTGGTGCGCCTGCCCCGGGTGGTGCCCGGTACCCCGAGCATAGAGGCCGGGGACGACGAAGCCGCCGAAGAGCTGAGGCACGTGAACGTTACAGATTGAGGTCCCGCCGGTCCTCCCGTCTCCTAATTCACTTGTCATCGAATTGTCATCTTTGGGCAAAAGGGGCGCTATCGAGCGGGTGATACCTTCTCCGCCACGTTAACCCTCCCCTGGAGGTTCGTGCGTGTTCGAAAACCTGATCGAGTCCAAAACCACAGGCGAAGAAGTCGATTGGGCAGACGATCCTCTCGTTCCTGGTGCACGCGGCCGTGATCTTCGCGGCCGTGAAGGTCACCACCGGGGCCGCCGAGGGGATCAAGAAGATCGTGGCCGATACGACCATGGTCTTCCTCAAGCCCCCGCCGCCTCCGCCGCCGCCGCCCGATCAGCCGCCACCCGACGTCATCGTGTCACAGAACCCGCCCCCGAAGGGGTTCCAGACCGTGGTGGCGCCGACCGACATCCCGAAGGACATTCCGCCCATCGATCTCGACGAGAAGCCGTTCGATCCCAAGGACTTCACTGGGAAGGGCGTCGAGGGCGGCATCGCCGCCGGGATCGTGGGTGGGACGGGGCCGGTCACCGGCGAAGTGTTCCTGGAGGCGCAGCTGGATGATCCGGTCCAGCCGATCTCCATCCCGACCCCGCGGTATCCGCCGGTGCTGCAGAGCGCCGGGATCGCGGGCCGGGTCGAGCTGCAGTACGTAGTGGATACGACCGGCCACGCCGAGCCGGCCTCCTTCAAGGTGCTCAAGACGACGCATCCCGCGTTCGTCGAGCCGGCCAAGGAGGCGATCGCCAAGGGCGTGTTCAAGCCGGCCAAGTTCAAGGGCACAGCCGGTGCGCCAGTTGGTGCAACAGGCCATTTCGTTCAAGGTCGGTCAATAAACCCGCGAGGAGAACATTTCCGATGAGTGTAGACCTGATTCACCTCTGGGGCACGATGGGCTGGTTCGCCAAGGGCGTCGTCTTCGTCATGGCGTTCATGTCCATCTGGTCGCTGACGGTCATGATCACGAAGTTCATCCAGTTCCAGCGCACCCAGGCGGAGACCCGGAAGTTCGCGCCGCAGTTCTCGCGGGCGATCCAGGAGGAGAACCTCGACCAGGCCATCGCGCTGGCCGAGAAGAACAAGAAGAGCCACGTCTCCCGGGTGCTCGGTGAGGCGCTGGCCGAAGTGAAGCCGCTGCTCCGCGACCGGGCCACCATCACCGCCGCCGACATCAACTCCGCCGAGCGCGCGGTCGAGCGGCAGATGCTGATCACTCTCGCCGAGTTCAAGCGGGGCACCGGCATCCTCGCCACCGTCGGCTCCACCGCGCCGTTCGTCGGCCTCCTCGGCACCACGATGGGTATCGTGAACGCCTTCACCGGCATGGCCCAGCAGGGCGCGTCGGGCGGTCTGGCCGGCATCTCGGCCGGTATCGCCGAGGCGCTGATCACGACGGCCTTCGGCCTCATGGTCGCGATTCCGGCGGTGTGGGCGTACAACTACTTCACCACCAAGATCGAGAACCTGGCCGTGGAGATGACGTACACCTCGAAGGAGCTGATCGACTACCTCATCAAGAGCGTCGGCAGCGAGTTCGGCCGCTCGATCTTCACCAAGGAATTCCAGGCCCAGAAGGCGGTCAGCGGCAGCGGCCAGATCTCAGGCTGAGCGCGGCCCACCCGTGACCCCGAGGAGGAGATAGGGCCATGGCAATGGCAATAGGCAGTACCGGACAGACCTCGGTCAAGTCCGAGCCCAACGTGGTACCGATGATCGACATCATGCTCGTGCTGTTGATCATCTTCATGATCGTGACGCCGCTGATCGCGGCGGGCTTCAAGGCGACCATGCCCAAGGGCAAGAACCTCGACGCCCGTCCCGAAGGTGAGAACGAGGTGATCCTCGGCATCGACGATGCCGGCCGGTACTTTCTCAACGGCCGTCCACTTCCCGAGGGGACTCTCGAGGACCAGCTTCGCGGCATCTTCGCGGCCCGAACCGAGGACAAGATCCTCTACTTCAAGGCCGACAACCAGCTGAAGTACGGCAAGATCCAGGAGGCGGTGGAGACGGCACGCCGGTCCGGCGTGCGCGTGATGGCCGCCATCACCGAACCGTCGGTCCAGCAGGGCCTGTTCGCAGGGGACGACGAGAAGGAGAAGAAATAAATGGCCGGAGGAACCGGGCAAGCACGCGGCGAGGTTTCGTCCGAGCCGAACGTCGTTCCGATGATCGACATCCTGCTGGTGCTGCTGATCATCTTCATGATCACGCAGCCGTTGTCCCGGATGGCGATGGACGTGCAGGTGCCGCCGCCGGAACAGACGACGACCACCCAGCAGGCCAACAATCAGATCGTGCTGGAGCTGGCGGACGACGGCGGCTACGCCATCAACGGCCAGCCGGTCCCGAAGGACCAGCTGGATACCCAGATCCACGCGATCTTCGACCCCCGGCCGGCCAAGTTGCTGTTCATCAAGGCCGGGGCGAACCGGCTCTACCAGGACGTGATCGAGGCGATGGACGTCGCCCGGGGGGCAGGGGTTCAGATCATCGGGTTCACCCCCCAGGAAGCCAACAAGAAGTAGAACCGCCGGTCCCTGAACCCAGCGGGTCGCAGGAACACGCGGGAGCCGGTCGGCTCCCGCGTGTTTTTGTGGCTGCCCCCAGCGTCTCTCGGGGTGAGCGGCCGTTATCTTTCCGCCTGATGCCATGAGCCACGAGGACCGACCCACGCCACAGCCCCCACCCAGCCTGCTGCTTCCAGGCGCCAGACGCCGGTACGGCGGCCTGATCGTCTCCCTCCTGCTGCATACGGCGCTGCTCGCGTTCGTGGTGCTGCACGGCGACCGCCTGTGGCAGCGCACGCTGGCCCCGGGTGCGCCATCGCTGTTCCTCATGGGTGGGGGCGGCGGTGGCGGGGGGAATCGCGCGGCGTATATTACCCTGCCTTCGCCACCGAAGACGGCAGCGCCGGCCATGCCGAAGGTCGCGCCCCCGCCGGTCGAAACTCCGCCGGAAGTCGTTCAGCCCGCCGTCGAGCCCCAGGTGGTGGCTCCGGTAAACCCGTCACCGGATACGTTGCCGTCGCCCGCCGCATCGGCCGGTCCAGTCCAAGCGGCCGGGGGCACCACTGGTCCGGGAAGCGACGGCGGCACCGGTGGAGGTGCCGGCGGTGGGGTGGGGGAGGCAACGGGTGGCGGGCTCGGTCCGGGGACCGGTCCGGGTGGCGGTGGCGGCACCGTTCGTCCTCCCGAGTTGCGCGATCTCGCGTTCCCCTTCGACAATCCTCCGAAGGAGCTGCGGGGCGCCTCGCTCGCCGTGACTTTCTGGGTCCGGAACGACGGTCGAGTGGACCGCTACGAAGTCGTCCCGGCGATCGCCGACCGCGACTACGCGCGCAAGTTCGACGAAGTCATCCGCGCATTTCGATTCACGCCCGCTCGCATGCCGGACGGCACCAAGGTCCCTGGCACGACCACGGTGACCTTTACGCTGCCCGGCAAGCGGAGCTCCTGAGCGCGACCGCGTTCTCACCTCGAGCGCCGCGAAGGGGGCATGACCAGGCTCATGTCCCCTTCAGTTTGTTCAGGGTGACACGGCAGGATCCACAGAAGCGATGAGGATCTCATGAGCAGTTTACTGGCCCGGAAGTCGGTGCAGGATTGCGAGAATGACATCCTCGAGCGAGGCGGCCTCAAGCGCTCGCTCGGCAAGTGGCACCTCACGGCGCTCGGTGTCGGGGCGACGATCGGGGCGGGGATCTTCGCCACCACGGGCACCGCAATCGTCGGCGACGAGCTCCGTCCGGGCGCGGGTCCCGCCATCGTCCTTTCCTTCATGCTGACCGCCGCCACCTGCGGGTTCGCGGCCCTTTGCTACGCGGAGTTCGCCGCGATGGTGCCGATCTCCGGATCGGCGTACACCTACGCCTATGCGTCGCTGGGCGAGTTCGTGGCCTGGATCATCGGGTGGGACTTGATCGTCGAGTACGCGGTGGGCAACATCGGCGTGGCGATCGGCTGGTCGGGCTATTTCCGGGAGCTGCTTTCGCACTTCGGCGTGGCGCTCCCCGCGTGGCTGGCTACCGACATCCGATCGGCCCACATGGCGGCAGAGGCAGTCGCGGCCGGAGCGACGGATGCCTCGAGTCGGTATCTCGCATCGGCGGTCGACACCGCACCGCACGTCTTCGGGTTCCCGTTCGTCGCCAATCTCCCCGCCTTCCTCGTCGTCGCCCTCATCACTACAGTGCTCGTCATCGGCATCCGGGAGTCGGCGAACTTCAACAACGGGATGGTGCTCCTCAAGGTCGCCATCATCCTGTTCTTCGTCGGCGTCGGGATCACCTTGATCCGGCCCGAAAACTGGAACAACCCGGCCACCGGCGGCTTCGCCCCGAACGGGTTCGCCGGCATCAGCGCGGGCGCCGCGATCATCTTCTTCAGCTATATCGGGTTCGACGCGACGTCCACCGCCGCGGAAGAGGCCAAGGATCCGGCGCGGGACATGCCGTTCGGCATCATCATGAGCCTGGTGGTGTGCACCGTGTTGTACATCATCCTGTCGGCCGTCATGACCGGAATGGCACCCTGGCCGAAGCTCGGGACGCCCGAGCCGATGATCACGGCGCTCGCGCTGGCCGACGGCTCCCCTCGGCTGCTGCAGATCTCCCGGTTCATCGTCGCTCTCGGCGCCGTCATCGCCATGGGCAGCGTGCTGCTCGTCTTCCAGCTCGGTCAGCCGCGCATCTTCATGTCGATGGCTCGGGATGGTCTGCTGCCGCCGTTTCTTGCGAAGGTGCACCCCCGATTCAAGACGCCGTACGTGGGCACCATCATGACCGGCTTCTTCGTGGCGACCTTCGCCGCCTTCGCCAACATCGCGGAGGTCGTGGACCTCACCAACATCGGTACCCTCTTCGCTTTCGTGCTGGTGTCGGCCGGGGTGATCGTGTTGCGAAGGGTCGAGCCGGACCGGCCGCGGCCGTTCCGGGCGCCCTGGGTGCCCTTCACGCCGATCGCCTCCATCCTGGCGTGCCTCTACCTCATGCTGCAGCTCCCGCTCCTCACCTGGATACGGTTCGGAGTCTGGCTCGCATTGGGAATGGTGGTCTACTTCCTGTACGGGGTGCGGCACAGCCGGATTCGGCGGCGGAACGCGGGCAACTAGCGTTTCTCTGTTTTCACGGTTGTCACCCTGAACGAAGTGAAGGGGGCATGATCCACGTCATGCCCCCTTCACTTCGTTCAGGGTGACAACGTGGCACGCCCCTACGCAGCCTCCGCGCGTGCCAGTCGCAGGGCTCCCACTACGGCGTCCACCGGATCCTCCAGGGTGCGGAGGCCTGCTTCCTCACTCAGCCGGGCGAGCACGCTCCGACGGAGCGGCTGGCTGCCGGCCAGGAGACCGCCGGTCAACGCGACGCCGACCGGAGGGTCCACGTCCATGACCGGAAGCAGGCAGATCGCGAGCTGGCAGAGCTCGCGCGCTGCGTAGTCGGCGATTCCCTGGGCCAACGGGTCACCCTTCGCGGCCACCTCGAGGACGTGCGGGGCCAGGGTAGCGATCTCCGCGGGTGAAGCGCTGGCAGCCCAGCGGACGAGAGCGTCGAAATCGGCGGCCCGAGCGGCCGAGAATACCCGGCTGGTGAGCGCGGTGGCCGGGCTTCGGCCGTCGTGGGCCCGACTCACGGCGCCGAGCGCCGCCCGTCCGATGCCGTAGCCGCTGCCCTCGTCGCCCATCTGCCAGCCGTAGCCACCGATCCGGTGCCGCTGTCCGTTGCGGTCGCGGCCGACCGCGATGCTACCGGTCCCCGCGCTCACGACGATGCCGGGACCATGCTCGAAGGCCCCGGCCAGGGCGATCTCGATGTCGGTGGTCACGATGACCCGGTCGGCGATCCCCTCCCCTCGCAGTGCCTTCCTCAGCTCTTCCCGCTCCGGATCGCGACCCGCACCGGCCGCACCGACGACGAGGATGTCGCCGGCCAGCTTGCCCTGCTGGGCCAAGGCGCGGCGCACGACCTCCGCGATGATCGAGGCCGAAGCCAGCGCCCGCTCCGGCCGAACGGCCGCGCCCGGACCATCGGCACGGGACAGCACTTCCCCACCCGTCGAAACCCCAACCGCCGTCTTGCTGCCGCCGACATCTGCGCCAATGAAGAGAGGCATTCGCTCGCTCGATCTATAGAATCAGGTTCTCGCTCGTTGTTGTTCCGGAGTTTCATGAAGATAGCTGGCCGCGACACCCGTGCCGAACGCCAGCAGCGTCCCCAGCGGGACATACCAGGGCCATGCGAGCCTTCCCACCGGCTCGAGCCACGCGAGCGCCTCGTGGGTGGCGAGCCGCTTGGCGAAGATGACGAGAAGCATGACCGAGACCGTCACCAGTACGGCGGCGACGACGTCACGCCCGGTGGCACGGGGCCACTTCGCCGCCAACAGATAGGTGCCGAGCAGTGCGCCGTAGGTCACCGAGGCAATGGAAAGCGCGAGCACGACGACCGGCGTGTCGCTGCCGCCGGCGAGGTAGTGGAAGAACAGCGCGCCAAAGACGAGCGTCGTGCCCCACAACGCGGAGAACAGCCGACCGACCTTCAGTAGATGGACCGGATCGCGGCGACCGGTCCACGATGCGTAGAGGTCGTGCGTCGCGGAGGACGCGAGTGAGTTGATCGCCGAGCTGTGCGTACCCATCGCGGCGGCGAGGATCCCGGCCACGACCAGACCGGCTAGCCCCGCCGGCAGGTGCTCCACCACGAACTTGGGGAAGAGCTGATCGCTCGGGATCTCGGTGGGGGCAAGTCCCGCCGCCCAGATCGCGGATCCAACCAACAGGAAGAGCGTGAACTGGAACACGACCATGACCCCGGACCCGACGAGGGCAACTCGGGCATCGGCCAGCGATCGGGTCGCCAGCAGGCGCTGCACGATGAGATGGTCGGTGCCGTGCGACGCCGCCGAAAGGAGCGCACCCCCGAGCAGCCCGCCGAGCAGGGTGTAGGTGCGGGTGAAATCCAGCTCGGGCGCGATGAGCTTGAGCTTGCCGGCCTCGGCCGCCATCCCGAGGGCCTCTGCCGGGCCGCCCGCAATCGACCAGGCGACCAGAAGCGCACCCAAGCCGCCCGTGAGGTAGACCGACAGCTGCAGGACGTCGGTCCACACCACCGCCTTGAAGCCGCCGAACCAGGTATACACCATCGTGACGATGCCCATCACGATGACCGAGGTCGGGACGCTCCAGCCGGTGACCAGGGCCAGCGGGATCGCGCTGGCGAAGACGCGCACTGCGTCGCCCAGGAATCGCGTGACGAGGAAGACAACCGAGGTGAGCCGGCGGGTGCCCGCGCCGAACCGGGTTTCCAGCCGAGCGTAGGCGGTCTCCTGCTCGCCGCGGAAGTATCCGGGCAGCAGCCACACCGCCACACCCATGCGCCCGAGGAGATAGCCGAAGGCCAGTTGGAGAAACGTGAAATCTCCGCGCGCGCCGATCCCTGGAACCGAGATGACGGTCAGGGCGGAGGTCTCGGTGGCGACGATCGAGAGGAGGATCGCCCAAGCGGGAAGATCGCGCGCCCCGAGGAAATAGTCCGTGGCGTTTCGTTGCCGGCGCGCGACCCAGAGGCCGACGCCGAGGGTAAATACGAAGTAGACGCAGACGACCGCGAAGTCGAGGGTATGCAGGCGGCATCCTCCCGGCGAGCACAAAAAAAGGGCCCACCCGCAGGTTCGCGGTGGGCCCGGGAGCTTATGTCAGGACGGTCAGGCGGTAAAGCTGGTGCCGCAACCGCACCCGCCGGTGGCGTTCGGGTTGCTGAAGGTGAAGCCCGATCCCTGCATGGAGGTCACGTAGTCGATGGTGACGCCCGAGAGGTACTGCGCGCTGAACCCATCGACGAAGATCCGGACGCCACCGACGTCCATGGTCATGTCGTCGTCGAGGGCCCGCTCTTCGATGTTGAGGCTGTACTTGAAGCCGGAGCACCCGCCGGGAAGCACGCTCACCCGGAGGCCCGCGGTTTCCGCCGGCACCTGCTCGGCGACGATGAACTTCCGGACCTCTTCAGCAGCCTTATCGGTCAGCGTCAGAGCGAAGCCGCTGGTCGACGCCTGCTGAGGAATGCTGGTCATGCCTGGTCTCCTTACCGAGAATAGCCAAACTTAACCGGGATCCACCTGGGGTGTCAACGCGGCGTTGAGCACCGTGTCAGCTCGTAAGTTACGTTGAATCAACAAGAAAGCCGCAATGGACACCGCGCCGTACAGCAGCCCGCGGAGGGGGGTGCCGGTCACGAACGCCCCTACGGCAAAGACCGCCGAGTACACGGCCACGATCCCGGCCACCCAGTTGACCCAGGAGAGGGCCCCGCCGGGAATACGGTCGTCCGGGTAACCGAGGCGCCGGGCGACTTCGCGCCAGCCCCGCCCCCCCGGCCGGACCTGGCGATAGAACCGCTCGAGAGTGGCCTCGGATTCGGGTGGGGTCAGGAAGGTGACTCCGAGCCAGACCACGCTCGTGACGATCACGGTAATCAGCATCGTCTGGGCGTACGTCGCGCGACCCGGGTCGCTGAGATCGTAGCCGAAGGTGGCAAGCACCAGCGATGTCACGAACGAGGCGGCCATCGCGCTGATTTCCGACCACGCGTTCACCCGCCACCAGTACCAGCGCAGGATGAACACCAGCCCGGTGCCGGCACCGAGACCGATCAGGATCTTCCAGCCTTGCTCGACGCTGCTGAGGAAGCTCATGACGATCACCGAGGCGACCATCATGAAAGCGGTTGCCAACCGTGACGCCAGCACCTGTGCGCGCGGGCTGGCATCGGGCCGCACGAATCGGAGGTAGAAATCGTTCACCAGGTACGAGGCGCCCCAGTTGAGGTGGGTGCTGATCGTGCTCATGTAGGCCGCGGCGAAGGCGGCAAGCAACAGCCCCTTGTAGGGCGACGGGAGGGTGTCCACCATGACCCGGACGTAGCCCTCCTCGGGATTGGCGAGGCCGGGATACTGGAGCACCGCCACGAAGCCGACCAGGATCCAGGGCCAGGGCCGCAGGGCGTAGTGCGCGATGGTGAACCATAGCGTGGCGAGGAGTCCGTGGCGCTCGTCCTTCGCCGAGAGAATCCGCTGCACCACGTAGCCGCCCCCGCCTGGCTCCTGCGCCGGGATACCAGGCAGCCCACCACTGGACCGCGAGGAAGACGAGGAGGGTAGAGAGCGGTAGCCAAGCCTGGTCGACCGGTGGGATCACGCCGAAGGCGGCTTCCGCCGAGCCGTAGTGAGCAGCCGCTTTGGTGACCAGGCTATCGAGACCGCCGATGGATTCGACGGCGAGCACGGCCAGCAGAATCGAGCCGGCCATCGCGACCACGAACTGAAACGCGTCGGTCACGATCACTCCCCAGAGTCCCGAGAGGATGCTGTAGATCGCCGTGACCCCGAAGAGCACCAGGGCGGCGATCCACGGGTCCACGTCGAGCGTGATCTGGAGGATCGTCACCATCGCTCGGGTGACCCATCCCATGATGATGAGGTTGATCGGTATGGCGAGGTAGAGCGCGCGAAAGCCGCGGAGCACCGCCGCCGGCTTCCCGCCATAGCGCAGCTCGGCGAACTCGACGTCGGTCAGCACACCCGCGCGGCGCCAGAGGCGCGAGAAGAAGAACACCGTGAGGACGCCCGAGAAAGCGCCGTTCCACCAGAGCCAGTTGCCGGCCACGCCGTACTTGGCCACCAGGCCGGCGACGACGAGCGGAGTATCGGCCGCGAAGGTGGTGGCTACCATCGAGGTCCCGGCAAGCCACCAGGGAAGCGAGCGGCCGGACACGAAGTAGTCGGCCAGCGACTTCCCGGCTCTGCCGGCATAGGCGAGCCCGATGGCGGCGGAGGCGATGAAGTAGAGCGCGACGATGAGCCAGTCGGAGAGCTCCAGGCGCATGGTGGTCCCTGGGTTGGTGGGAAGCTAGGACGCGCGGCGCATGACGCCCCACCCGCGCGGGTAGTCGGGTGGAATCGCGATGGGCAGGCGGCCGGTGATCGCCGCCTTGCCGATCAGTGCGCGCGCCACCGCCTGCTCCGTGACGGGAGTTCGCGCGCCAGCCGATGAGATACGAACCGACTTCGGGAAGACTCGAGATAAGATAAGGATTTCCCAGCGAGATCAGGATGGTGGGCGTGGACCGAGCCGTCGAGGAGACCAGCGCGGTGAGTCGAGGCGGCAGGCCGATGGTACCGCGACCCGCGATGGGTCGGTCGGCCGTCGCGAAGATCGCGACACCGCTCCGGGCCACGGCCGCTCCGGCCGAGTCGTAGCTCGCCGGGCCGCTCCCGGGCCAGAGGCGGAAGAGGTTGACGGAGAGTCCGGCCGCGCGCAGCTCGGCCGCGAGGGCCCCGCCGACGGTCCGATTGTCGTCCTCGCCGTAGGCGATCAACGCCAACGGCTGCCGAGCGCTCTTGAGTCCGTGTACGGTCCCGCCCACGTCCTTCACCATCACGATCGAGCGCTCCGCCATGGTGAGGGCCTCGGCCTGAAAGTCGGCGTTGCCGACGAAGGCGGGCAGGCTGTCGAGCGATACCGTCCTCCGACGGAACAGCCCCAGGGTCTTCTTGGCCTCGAGGAGGCGGAGGACCGAGCGGTCGAGCCGCTCCTTGCTGATCTCGCCACGCTCGACGGCCGCGGCCATCGCGTCGATGGCGGCCTTGGGATCCGCCGGCTGGAGCAGAAGGTCCGCACCGGCGAGGAAGGCGCGGACCGCCGCACCCGCGCCGTAGGCGTTGGCGACGCCGGCCATGTTGAGCGCGTCAGTCACCACGATGCCCTTGAAGCCGAGCGAGTCGCGGAGGATGCCGGTCAGCACTTCGGGCAGCACCGTGCCGGGCCGGAGGTCGCCCGCGTTGATCGCCGGCAGTGCGATGTGCGCGGACATCACGGCATCCACGCCGGCCGCGATCGCCGCGCGGAACGGCACCAGCTCGACCGAATCGAGTCGCGACCAGTTCGCCCCGATCACCGGTAGCGCGAGGTGCGAGTCGGTCCCGGTGTCCCCATGTCCCGGAAAATGCTTCACGGTGGCGAGGACGCCGTGGTCCTGGAGCCCGCGCACCTCGGCCGCGACCATCCGGCCGACCGCTTGAGGATCTTCGCCGAACGAGCGGACATTGATGATGGGATTGTCGGGGTTGTTGTTGACGTCGGCGACGGGCGCAAAGACGAGCTGGATGCCCACCGCGCGTGCCTCGACGGCCGTGATGCGACCCATCTCATACGCCGCGGAGTCGCTGCCGGTGGCGGCCACGCCCATATTGGGTGGCAGCTGGGTGCCCCCGTTGAAGCGGATGCTCGTCCCGCCTTCCAAGTCCGACCCGATGAGGAGAGGAAGCGACGAGCGCTCCTGCAGCCGGTTGAGCTTGGCCGCGATGTCGAGCGGCGAGCCGACCGAGACGATGAGCCCGCCGACGTGCAGCTCGTCCACCCATTCCTGCATCCGCTCGAAGGCCCGGTCGTCGTAGGCGGCATAGTTGCCGGCGATCCAGGGCATCACCAGCTGGGCGATCTTGTCCCGGGTGGACATCGAATCGAGGATCGCCGACGGATTCGCCTCCATGAGGCCCGGCGTGGGAGGGAACGGGGTGGGCTGCGATGGCGCGCCTCCGGTTCCACAGGCGCAGAGCAGCACGATTACGATCGCGAGGAACTTGGCGTGCACAGAGCTCTCTTGATGCTGGGCGTCTGGGGGTGGTCCTGGGGCTGCTCGTCTGCCGGGGCGCCGGCCGGCGCCCCCCCATCGCAGGTCGTCCGACCTGGCATCGAGGTGCTGCTTTCGGACAGCGCGCACCTGGTCCGCAACCGCCGGATCGGGCTGGTGACGAACCAGTCCGGCGTGGACGCCGCGGGAGTCAGTGACGTGGTGCGATTGCGGGCGGCTGGCGTCCGGCTCGTGGCGCTCTTCAGCCCCGAGCACGGATTCCGCGGGGCCGCCGACCCCGGCGCCGCCATCGCGTCGTCGGTCGATTCGGCCACCGGCCTTCCAATCTACAGTCTTTACGGTCGGACTACCGCCCCCACGGCCGAGATGCTGTCGGGCATCGACGTCATGCTGGTGGATCTTCAGGACGTCGGCGCGCGGTACTACACCTGGCTCTTCACCACGATCGAGGTCATGAAGGCCGCGGGCCGCCACGGTGTCGCGGTGATCGTGCTCGATCGCCCGAACCCGATCGGCGGGCTGGTGCAGGGGAACGTGCTCCAGCCCGGATTCGTGACCACGGTCGGCCAGCTCGAGATCCCGATGCGGCACGGCATGACATTGGGCGAGCTGGCTCGTCTCGCCCGGAGCGACCTCGGATTAGAAGTGAACCTCGCGGTCGTGCCTGCCGCCGGATGGCATCGACCGATGCCGCTCGACCGGACCGGATTGCCGTTCATCCCGCCGAGCCCGAACCTCCGGACCCTCGAGAGCCTGTACCACTACCCCGGGACGTGCCTCTTCGAGGGCACCAACCTCTCGGTGGGCCGCGGGTCGGACGCGCCGTTCCAGCAGGTCGGCGCTCCCTGGCTCGATACGGCCTCCGTGCTCGCGCGGCTGCGAGCGGCGCGACTCCCCGGCGTGGAGTTCCAGGGCGTCTCGTTCACCCCGTCGAAGCCGGGCGACGGGAAGTACGCCGACACCCTGGTCAGCGGCATCCGGCTCGAGGTGACCGAGCGTGAGACCTACGATCCGACGGCGACCGCCATTCACCTCCTGTCGGCGGTGCGAGAAGGCCACCGTGAGCAGTTCGCCTGGATTCCGACTCACTTCGACCGGCTGGCCGGGACCGGCGCGCTCCGCTCGGCGATCGATGCGGGGACCGCGCCGGCCGAGATCGTCCGAGCATGGCAGTCCGAAGCTCGAACGCTTTCGAGCAAGAAGCCGTCCGTCACTGATCTATCCCGACTAGGGCGCGGTCGATTGCCCGAAGCCGTTCGGTCGGTTATCCTTTCGCCCGGCAATTGGTTGCGGGCATCCGCACGGCGCCATTCCATGGACTCAACCGAGGACCGATAGAAGCGTGAAGTTGTTGGGTGCATTGGAGAAGCCGTTCTACGCCGCGCTGAATCCGCTGGTCGAGCGTCTGATCCGCGCGGGCGTGCGGCCGAACACTATCACCACGGTCGGTACCGGGCTGGTCCTGGTCTCGGCGGTCGCCTACGGCTTTGGCCATATCCGCATCGGCGGCGCCCTTCTCCTGCTCAGCGGGTTTGCCGATACCCTGGACGGCCAGGTCGCCCGTGGCGGCGCCATGGTGACCAAGTTCGGCGCCTTCTACGACTCCACCCTCGATCGCGTCGGCGACGGCGCCACCTTCATCGGCATCGGCGCCTATCTGCTGATGGCGCCTGACGTTGCGTACCGCATCCCCGCCGTCATCATCTGCATGATCGCCATCCTCAGCTCGCTCCTCGTGTCCTACGCCAGGGCGCGTGCCGAAGGACTGGGCCTCGATTGTAAGGTGGGCATTGCGCAGCGCGCGGAGCGCGTGATCGGGCTCGGGGTGATCTCGCTGCTCGTGGGGGCGGGTCCCCGCGCGCTGGTGCTGGAGGGGGTGGTGGCCCTGCTCACGGTCGCATCGACGATTACGGTCGTCCAGCGCTTCGTCTATGTGCACCGCATCGCCGACCGAGTGGAGCCCGAGTCGCGGGTCCGCAACGTCGAGCGCGCGGCGCTGGACACTCTCGCGAAAGGTCATTGACGTGCCTGAACAGACCGCCCGGCAGATCGCGCCGGCGAAAGGCAAGCTTGGGGTACTCTGCGTCGGCCTCGGCGCAGTGGCCACGACGTTCATCGCAGGGGTCGAGAACATCCGGCGGGGAGGCGCCAAGCCGATCGGTTCGCTCACGCAGATGGGCACCATCCGGCTGGGCAAGCGCACCGAGGGCAGAGCACCGCTCATCCGCGAGTTCGTCCAGCTCGCCGCGCTGGAAGACCTGGTCTTCGGTGCCTGGGATCCCGTCCCGGATGACGCCTACACCGCGGCGATCAAGGCCGGGGTGCTGGACCGTCACGAGCACCTGGAGCCGATCGGCGACTTCCTGAAGGCGCTCAAGCCGATGCCGGCCGTATTCGAGCAGAGCTACGTGAAGCGGCTCGAAGGCAAGAACGTCAAGAGCGGGAAGACCAAGCGCGATCTGGCGGAGGCGCTCCGCAAGGACATCCGCGATTTCAAGGCGAAGCACAAGTGCGACCGCCTCGTGATGGTGTGGTGTGCATCCACCGAGATCTTCATCAGCCCGGGTCCGACCCACTGGACGCTGGAGGCCTTCGAGAAGGCGCTCGACAGCAACGACCAGTCCATCGCGCCGTCGATGCTCTATGCCTACGCGGCCATCCAGGAGGGCGTGCCGTTCGCGAACGGCGCCCCGAATCTCACCTGCGACTTTCCGGCCATGGAGCAGCTCGCCCGGGACAAGGGCGTGCCCATCGGCGGCAAGGACTTCAAGACCGGCCAGACCATGGTGAAGACGGTGCTGGCGCCCATGTTCAAGGCCCGGATGCTCGGCGTGGCGGGCTGGTACTCCACCAACATCCTCGGCAATCGCGACGGCGAGGTGCTGGACGATCCCGAGAGCTTCAAGACCAAGGAAGAGTCGAAGCTCGGCGTCCTGGAGTACATCCTCCAGCCGCAGCTTTACCCCGAGCTCTATGGGGAGATGTACCACAAGGTGCGGATCAACTACTATCCGCCCCGCGGCGACAACAAGGAAGGCTGGGACAACATCGACATCTTCGGGTGGCTGGGCTACCCGATGCAGATCAAGGTCGATTTCCTCTGCCGCGACTCGATCCTGGCCGCGCCGCTGGTGCTGGACCTGGCGCTGTTCTTCGACCTCGCGCAGCGGGCGGGGCTGAGCGGCATCCAGGAGTGGCTCTCGTTCTACTTCAAGAGCCCGCAGGTGGCGCCGGGGCTGTACCCGGAGCACGATCTGTTCATCCAGCAGACCAAGCTCAAGAACACGCTGCGGTATCTGATGGGCGAGGAGCAGATCACGCACCTCGGGATCGAGTATTACCAGAATGATTGAACCGTGAAGTACTTCCACCGCACCCACCTCCCTGCCGACGACGTGCTGGCCCTCGCGTCCGAGTTCTTCGGCAGCCGGCTGGCGCCGGTGGAGGAGCTCGCCCGCCGGCGGAAGTTCGCCGGCGCCATCGGCCAGGTCGCGGTCACGTCGCAGGCGGACGGCGGTCACTACACCCTGGTGACCGCCGAGACCGACCAGGTCGGGGAAAGCGAGGCCGACAAACTGGCCAAACGCTTCCTCACCATGGTGCACACGTTGGAGCACCCGAATCACCGCCCCATCGGCGCGTACTGATCCTAGCGCCACCACGATTGCCAGGAGATTTCTGATGACGCGTTTCCGTTCGGTATTCCCGTTGCTGCTCGCCCTGTTCCTCGGGGGGCTCGCGCCGGTGGCGGTCCCGGTAGCCCTCGCCCAGGAGGCGACTACCCAGGCGACGACGGAGCACCGGCCGGGCGGCGAGGTGAACATCCGGCTCCCGGATCTTGATCAAGTGAGCTTCCTCGGGTTCACCGGACACCAGATCCTGCTCTCGGGCATCATCGTCTGCATCCTGGGGCTGTTGTTCGGCCTCTACAGCTATAGCGCGGTCAAGAAGCTCCCGGTGCATCGGTCCATGGCCGAGGTCTCCGACCTGATCTACGAGACTTGCAAGGCGTACATGGTGCAGCAGGGCCGGTTCCTGATGATCCTCTTCGGATTCATCGGCGCGGTGATCGTCGTGTACTTCCTGCTCACCGGGCTCGAGCTTCCCAAGATCCTCATCATCCTCCTCTTCAGCCTGATCGGGATGGGCGGGAGCTATGGCGTCGCCTGGTTCGGCATCCGGATCAACACCCTGGCCAACTCCCGGACCGCGTTTGCGAGCCTCAAGGGCAAGGCCTGGCCGGTCTGCGACATCCCGCTCCGCGCGGGGATGAGCGTCGGCATGATGCTCATCTCGGTCGAGCTGCTCTTCATGCTGGCGATCCTGCTCTTCATCCCGGCTGAAGTGGCCGGCGCCTGCTTCCTCGGCTTCGCCATCGGCGAGTCGCTTGGCGCGGCGGCACTGCGGATCGCGGGCGGCATCTTCACCAAGATCGCCGACATCGGGTCCGACCTGATGAAGGTCGTGTTCAAGATCAAGGAAGACGATGCCCGGAACCCCGGCGTCATCGCCGACTGCACCGGCGACAACGCGGGCGATTCGGTCGGACCGACGGCGGACGGCTTCGAGACCTACGGCGTCACCGGCGTGGCGCTCATCACGTTCATCGTGCTCGCCGTCTCCGACGTGACGCTCCAGGCCACGCTGCTGGTGTGGATCTTCCTCATGCGGGTGATGATGGTGCTGGCCTCCGGGGCGTCGTATCTGGTGGCCAACAGCCTCGCCCGCGCGCGGTACGGCGATGCCACCCGGTTCAACTTCGAGGCCCCACTCACCCAGCTGGTGTGGCTCACCTCGATCGTGTCCGTGGTGCTGACCTACATCCTCTCCTACTTCATCATCCCCGACCTCAACGGCAACCCGGACCTCTGGTGGCAGCTTTCCACGGTGATCACCTGCGGCACCCTCGCGGGCGCGATCATCCCGGAGATGGTGAAGGTGTTCACCAGCACCGATTCGCGACACGTGCGCGAGGTGGTGACCTCGTCGCGGGAGGGCGGTGCCTCGCTGAACATCCTCTCGGGCCTGGTGGCGGGAAACTTCTCGGCATACTGGCTCGGGATCGCGATCATGGGCCTGATGGCCGTCGCCTTCGGCGTGAGCACCCTGGGCCTCGCCGAGGGTGGCTGGATGCAGGCCCCCGCGATCTTCGCCTTCGGTCTCGTCGCGTTCGGGTTCCTGGGCATGGGTCCGGTGACCATCGCGGTAGACAGCTACGGCCCCGTCACCGACAACGCCCAGTCGGTCTATGAGCTCTCGACCATCGAGCAGTTGCCCAATATCGAGACCGAGGTCCAGCGCGACTTCGGCTTCCGGCCGAACTTCGAGGTGGGCAAGGAGTTGTTGGAGGAGAACGACGGGGCGGGGAACACCTTCAAGGCGACGGCCAAGCCGGTACTCATCGGCACGGCGGTCGTGGGAGCGACCACGCTGATCTTCTCGATCATCATGGCGCTCACCCACGGCCTCACGCAGCGGAATCGAGAAGCTCTCGATTCTTCACCCGCCGTTCCTGCTCGGCCTGATCACCGGCGGCACCGTGATCTACTGGTTCACCGGCGCCTCCATCCAGGCGGTGACCACCGGCGCCTACCGCGCGGTGGAGTTCATCAAGGCCAACATCCGGCTGGAGGGAGTCACCAAGGCCTCGGTAGAGGACAGCCGGAAGGTGGTCGAGATCTGCACCCAGTACGCCCAGAAGGGGATGTTCAACATCTTCCTCGGCGTCTTCTTCTCGACCCTCGCCTTCGCATTCGTGGAGCCGTTCTTTTTCATCGGCTACCTGATCTCCATCGCGCTCTTCGGCCTGTTTCAGGCGATCTTCATGGCCAACGCAGGCGGGGCCTGGGACAACGCCAAGAAGATCGTGGAGACGGAGCTGAAGATGAAAGGCACGCCGTTGCACGACGCCACGGTGGTCGGGGATACGGTAGGCGATCCGTTCAAGGACACCTCCTCGGTCGCGATGAACCCGGTGATCAAGTTCACCACCCTCTTCGGCCTGCTGGCCGTTGAGCTGGGGGTGTACCTGAGCGCCGAGGGCAATGTGACGCTGAGCAAGGTGCTGGCGGTGGCGTTCTTCGTGACCGCGCTCTTCTTCGTCCACCGCTCCTTCTACGGCATGCGGATCGAGGCGCAGGCCGAGTCGAGCGCCGCAGGGCGGCCGGTCGCAGTGAAGGTCTGAGTCCTCCGAAAAGCATCGAGGCGGCCTCTCCGGAATCCGGAGGGGCCGCCTCTTTGCAGGGGCAGCTCAGGGCACGTTCGGGGGCTGATAATCCGCGTACGTCTCGACCGCCTCCTGCGCCGCGCGCTGCAGACGCGCCGCCACTTTCGGCATCTATCGCGGGTGGAGCCGGCAGCCCCACGGGGGATTGCCCCGACAGGCCGGCGAAGATGGTGAGCGCCGCCGCGTAGCTGCCCGCTAGCGTCGGATGGAACCCATCCGGACCGTAGAGCGGTAGCGCGGGCACTTCGCGCCACGCGGCGCGCCAGCTCTCGCCGGCCGGGAGGAAGTAGCCCGAGACGTCCCTCGCCGCCAGCGCGTAGGAGTCGCGCACCCGGTCGTAGTCGGAGAAGCGATCGGTCATCGGCCAGACCATATAGAGCGCCGCGCGGCCGCCGGCTTCCTGAATCACGTTGTTGAACCGTATCGTCCACTGACGGAGGTTGACCCGGCTCTCGGGCAGCGCCGAAGGCCCCTGCTGCATAACCACCGCACTCCAATTGCCGTTCTGAATACCAGGGACGGCGACGCCACGGTTCCAGTGATCCTCCAGCGCGCCACCGCCCACGGTCTGGGCTTCCACCGTCCAATTCAGACCGGCCGCGGCGGAAAGCGTCCGGACCAATCCGGGCAGATCGTTGAACTCGGTCAGGCTGTTCCCGATGAAAAGCACTCGTGCCCCCGCGCCGATCGGTGGCGGGTTGGGAACGGATGGCCCGGGCGGTGGTGTCGGCGGAGTCGGCTGTTCCGGTGGTGGTGTAGGGGGTGTCGGCGGCGGCGGTGGTTGCTCGGGTGGAGGAGCGGAGCCCCCCGGTGGCGCCGTGACATCGGATGACGACCCGGCGCAGGCCGAGAGCATCGAGAGTGCAAGACATAGCGCCAACGCTGCGCGCCGATGATGAGGCATGGGTCCCGCCCTCGCACTCTCGCGTTGTCCGTGGAATCGCCTGCCGACGTTCAGAGGGGACGCCGACCGCGGCTTCAACGGCACGTCCGCGTTCCGCTTGACTCCTCCTTGCGCCCCGTGGATTTTCCTGCCCGGAAGATCACTACCCATTCGGGAGTTGCATGGCCTCCACGAGCGCTCCGGCGCCAACCCGCGTCGCGTCCCCTGACCTGACCCGCCCCCAGCTTCTCGAACTCTATTACTGGATGCGGCTTACCCGCTCGCTCGAGGAGCGGCTGGTCAACCTGTATCGCCAGACCAAGGTGGTCGGCGGATTGTTCCGCTCGCTGGGCCAGGAGGCCTGTGCCGTCGGGTCGGCGTATGCCCTGCGCCGGGAGGACGTCCTCTCGCCGCTGATTCGCAATCTCGGCTCCATGCTGGTGAAGGGTGCGACGCCGCTCGAGGTCCTCCGGCAGTACATGGCCAAAGGCGACTCGCCAACCCGCGGCCGCGAGCTCAACATCCATTTCGGCGACGTCGAGGACCGGAACTTCATCGGCCAGATCTCCCACCTGGGCGACATGGTGCCCGTGATGGCGGGGGTCACCTTGTCGTTCAAGCTGCGGCGCCAGAGCCCGGGTCGGTCTCGTCTACGTGGGTGACGGCGCCACTTCCACCGGCGCCTTTCACGAAGGGATCAACTTCGCCGCCGTGCAGCGCTGTCCCTTGGTCGTGATCGTCGAGAACAACCGGTACGCCTACTCGACCCCCACCGACCGCCAGTGCGCGGCGGAGCGGCTCGCGGACAAGGCCGCGGGCTACGGGATCCCGGGCGTGCGCGCCGACGGCAACGACGTGGTCGAGGTCTACCGCACCACGAAGGCAGCGGTCGATCGCGCCCGGCGAGGCGAGGGTGTCACCCTGATCGAACTCATGACGTATCGGCGCAAGGGACACGCGGAGCACGACAATCAGTCATATGTGCCGGATGGCGAGATCGAGCGGTGGGCGCGGGAGAACGATCCCGCTCGACCGCTTCGTCGCGCGGCTCACCGGTCGGGAAGAGATCGGCGCCGAAGAGCTGGCCGCGATCGACGCACGGATCGTCGGTGAGATCGACCGCGCGACGGACGAGGCGGAACAATCTCCCCCGCCGGAGCCCGCGCGACTGCCTGAACGGTGTCTACGCCGATCCGCCGGTGATGCCCGCGCTGTGGTACCGCGAGGGGATTCACAGCGCCGTGGACCTCCACGAGCGCCCCGCGAGCTGGGGGACGCACGATGGCTGAGGTCACCTACCTCGAGGCAATCCGCCAGGGCCTGATCGAGGAGATGGAGCGCGATCCCGACGTCTTTCTGATGGGCGAGGACATCGGCGCGTACGGCGGCGCCTTCAAGGTCACGGAAGGGCTGATGTCGCGGTTCGGCGAGGGTCGGGTCATCGACACGCCGATCAGCGAGACCGGGTTCGTCGGCGCCGCGGCCGGTGCCGCGCACATGGGGATGCGCCCAGTCTGCGAGATGCAGTTCATCGACTTCGTGTCCTGCGCGTACAGCTTCCTCACCAACTACGTCGCCACCGCGCGATACCGCGCGTTCCTTCCCTGTCCGATGGTCGTGCGTGGCCCGAGCGGTGGCTACGTGCGCGGCGGCCCGTTCCACTCGCAGAATCCCGAGGCGGCGTTCCTGCACACGCCGGGGCTCAAGATCGTCTATCCGTCCACCGCAAGCGACGCCAAGGGGCTCCTCAAGGCGGCGATCCGGGACGACGACTGCGTGCTCTACTTCGAGCACAAGTATCTCTACCGCCGGATCAAGGAAGAGCTGCCGGCCGGCGATCACGTGGTTCCGATCGGCAAGGCGCGGCTCGCGCGCGAGGGAAAGGACCTGTCGATCATCACGTACGCGGCGACCGTCTGGAAGGCGCTGGAGGCCGCCGAGCAGCTCGCCAGGGAGGATGGGCTGTCGGTCGAAGTGCTCGACCTCCGCTCGCTGCTGCCGATGGACGACGAGGCGATCGTCGCCACAGTGAAGAAGACCAATCGCGTGCTGATCGTCCACGAGGACACGGTGACCGGCGGGATCGCCGGCGAGATCACCGCGCGGATCAACGAGCTCGCGTTCGAGTGGCTGGACGCCCCGATTCGGCGCGTCGCGGCGCACGACGTGCCGCTGCCGTACGCGCCGCAACTGGAAGACTTCGTGCTGCCGCAGACCGGAGACATCGTGCGGGCGGCGAGATGGCTCGCGGCGTACTAACCGGGAGTTCCGTATGGCCAAGATAGACGTCGTCATGCCCCAGATGGGCGAGTCCATCGCCGAGGGCACGCTGTCCCGCTGGATCAAGAAGGTCGGCGAGACGGTGAAGCGGGACGAGCCGATTTTCGAGATCTCCACCGACAAGGTGGACGCCGAGATCCCGGCGCCGACGGCCGGGACCCTGGCCGAGATCCTGGTGCAGGAAGGCCAGACGGTCGCGGTGCAGACCGTGGTCGCCAAGATCGAGACCGACGCGTCGGTCGGGGCGGAGAAGCCCGCCGCGGCTGCGCCCGCCCCGGCTCCTTCGACACCGGCTCCCGCCGCTCCCGCCCCATCGCCCAAGCCCGCTCCGGCGGCCACCGCTCCGGCTCCGGCTCCAACACCCGCGCCCGCCCGCGCGCCCGTGGCGCAGGGAAATGGGGGCGTCGAATCGGCCGAGGAGCGTCTGCGCCGGAAATCCACGCCGCTGGTCCGCCGGATCGCGGCCGAGCACAACGTGGATATCAGCGCCATCCAGGGCAGCGGGCTCGCGGGGCGGGTGACGAAGAACGACGTGCTCGAGTATCTGGAGCGCGGCAGCGAGGCCCCCGCCGCGGGCGGGCCGTCGCCGGCTGCCCCCGCTCCGGCGACGAGAGCGCCCGCGCCCACGCCGGTGCCCGGGGTGGACCCCTGGGAGGGAGACACCGTCCAGCCGTGGTCGCGGATCAGGAAGCTCACGGCGGAGCACATGGTCATGTCCCGGCGTGTGTCGCCCCACGTCAACACCATCTTCGAGGTCGACTACACGCGGGTGGCGCAGCTCCGCGCCGGGAAGAAGAAGGAATACGCGGATCGCGGCGTGAACCTCACCTATCTCGCGTTCATCGCGAAGGCGGTGGCGGACGGACTGCGCAGGCATCCCGGCGTCAACGCGGCCGTGTCCGGGGAGAGCACTATCCTCCGGCGCGACATCAATCTCGGCATCGCCGTCGCGCTCGAATGGGGCCTCATCGTACCGGTCGTGAAGCACGCCGATGAGCTCTCGCTGCTCGGCCTGGCCCGGGCGATCAACGATCTGGGCGAGCGGGCGCGGGGCAAGAAGCTGAGCCCGGACGAGGTCCAGAAGGGCACCTTCACGATCACCAATCCCGGAGTCTTCGGCTCGGTCATCGGCACGCCGATCATCAACCAGCCGCAAGCCGCCATCCTCTGCGTCGGGACGATCGAGAAGCAGCCTGCCGTGATCACCGTGGACGGAACCGATTCGATCGCGGTCCGGACCAAGGGCATGCTGTCGCTGGCCTTCGACCACCGCATCGTGGATGGCGCCGACGCGGACCGGTTCATGGCCGATGTGAAGAAGACGCTCCAGGAGTTCCCTGAGGCCGCGGTCTGATCCCTGGGACCTGCGGGAGGAGCCAAAAACGAAATGCCAAGACGGATCATCGAGGTGGACGGCGAGCCGTGGGAAGTCGCCGTCAGCGGCCGGACGACACAGTACACGAAGGATGAGTTCGGCCTCGTCTTCACCCGGGGAACCGGGCCCAAGCGCGAGCGGCGCCTGGCCCGCTACTCCCCACTCGGGGCCAAGAGCCGGGAGCTCTCGCTCGCTGAGTTGAGCGACGCCGAGCTGCGTGATCTGCTGGCCCACTCGCAGCCCTCGTGGACCGCGCCCGAGACGGGGTACCGGCGCTGACGCCGGAAGCGGAGTTACCCGGAGTCACCGTCGACCTGCACGTGCACTCCACCGCTTCCGATGGCAGTCTCGCGCCGGAAGCCGTGGTCGAGCGCGCACGGGGCGCCGGCCTCGCCGCGATCGCCCTCACCGACCATGACACGCTCGCGGGTCTCCCTGCCGCCATCGCCGCCGGCGAACGGCTCGGGCTACGGGTCGTCGCGGGTTGCGAGTTTTCGACCGCCGCCCCGTGGGGCGAGATGCACGTCCTGGGATATTTCCTTCCGCCCGACTCCCCGTCCCTGGAAGCCTTCCTCGAGCGCTGCCGCGCCGACCGAGTCCGCCGTGCCCGTGAGATGGTGACGCGCCTCCTCTCCCTCGGCGTGGAGCTGTCCTTCGACGACGTACTGCAGGAATCGCCGAGGCGGCGCGGTGGGGCGCCCCCACGTGGCGCGAGCGCTCGCGCGACAGGGGCGGGTCGCCGACGCCGGCAAGGCGTTCGACCGCTGGCTGGGCCGGGGCAAGCCCGCGTTCGTCGAGAAGCGGCTTCCCGAGTTCCGCGCGGTCGCGGATCTGGTCCACGAGGTACGCGGCGTCGTCTCGGTTGCCCACGTGAAGGAGAGGGGTACCCGCGCGTTCCTCGAGCGGCTCAAGGGCGAGGGCCTCGACGCGGTCGAGACCCGTCATCCGAGCCACGATCCGGATCTCCGCGCCCGGCTCACCGACATCGCCCTCAAGCTGGGTCTGCTCCGGACCGGTGGAAGTGACTGGCACGGGGATCCCGAGGGCGGTGAAACGCATGGCTCGCTCGGATCTCAGGCGGTTCCGGTGGAGTGGCTGGAGCGGCTCGAGGAGTGGCGGGACTCGTGATCCGGCTCCTGATCGGAGGGTGATCCGGCTCCGGACTTTCGGGCGCCCGCGTCCGATGGGCGAACCTACCGGCTGGGGGAGCTGCTGGCCGATTCGCGCGTCCTGCTGCTCTTCTATCCCGGAAACGATACCCCCGGCTGAAACCGCCAACTCTCCGCCGTGCGCGACGAGATCCTGCAGTACGAGGCATGCAACGTGAGGCCGTTCGGAGTCAATCCGGCAACGGCCGAGGCGCACGCGGGATACGCGGAACGCCTCGGCCTGTCGTTCCCGCTGCTCTCCGACCCGGACCTCACGATCAGTCGCGCGTACGGCGCGTTGCGCCCGGATGGGAAGGGAATCAGCCGCTCGGTCGTCCTGGTGGACCGTGACGGCTCGATCCGCTACAGTCAGGCTGGAGCTCCTGGTGCCGACATCGTTCTGGAATCTCTGAGGTCGTGATGAGCGCCAAGCGGTTCGACTTTTCCGGCAAGACCGTCCTGGTGACGGGCGTCGGTCGGGTGGGGCAGATCGGGAACGCCGTGGCGCTCGCCTTCGGACAGGCCGGCGCTAAGATCGTTGCTTGCGACGTCAATGCGGTGGGTGTTGCCGCTCGGGTCAAGGAGTTCGCCGCGCAGGGCGTGGACGCGCGTCCCTGCGCCGGGGACCTCACGCATCCCGACATCGCGGCGCTCGCGGTGGAAATGGCGCTGAAGCACTTCGGCCGGCTCGACGTGGTGGTCAACGTCGCCGGCGGCCTCACCACGTACGGCCCGTTCGAGGAGCTCACACCCGAGGCACTCGATCGCGAGCTCTCGATCAACCTGAAGACGACAGTCCTCGTTTCCCAGGCTGCGTTGCAGGCGCTGGCCAGGACCGAGGGTGCGATCGTCAACTTCGCGTCCATCGCGTATTTCGACCCGCAGAGCCCGCTGGCGATCTACTCCGCCGCCAAGGCCGCGGTCGCGGGGTTCACCCGGAGCCTGGCACTCGAGCTAAAGGATCGAAAGATCCGGGTGAATGCGGTGGCTCCGGGGATGGTGCGGACCGGCGACAACGTCGCGAGCGCCGGCGACGACGCCGCGTACGTCGAGCTCAGCGACATCACCGAGGGCGTGATGTCTCTGGCGACCTCCTCGACGCCGGCGGTCACGGGCCAGATCCTGCCGATCTCTCCCCGCGCCTCGCGCGGCAAGGCCTGATGGAGCTCAGCGGCCGCGTCGCGCTCGTCACCGGCGCCGGCCGCCGGCTCGGCCGAGCGTTCGCGGGCGCGCTCGCCGGACGGGGGATGGCCCTCGCCATTCATCATCACGCCTCGTCAGAAGGCGCCGCTTCACTCCGGGACGAGATCCTGGCGGCGGGCGGCCGCGCTTCATGTTTCGCGGCGGATCTCACGGATCCTCGCGCGGCCCGTGGGCTCGCCGGCCGCGTCGTGAAGGAGTTCGGGCGGCTCGATGTCCTGGTGAACTCCGCCGCCATCATGCACAAGCTGCGATTCGAGGAAACGTCGCCCGAGCAATTCGACGCCATTCTGGACCTGAATCTTCGGGCTGCCTTCTTCTGCACCCAGGGCGCGGCGGACGCCTTGCGCGCCGCGCGGGGCAAGGTCGTGAACATGGCGGACCTGGCCGGGTTGGAGCCCTGGCCAGGCTACGCCGCGCACTCGATCAGCAAGGCCGGGATGGTGATGCTGACCAAGGTGCTCGCACTGAGCCTCGCTCCGGATGTGACGGTCAACGCGATCGCGCCGGGCGCGGTGCTGGTGCCCGAGGACTATGACGCGGCCGAGCGGGAGCGACTCGCTCGAAGCACGCCGCTCGGCCGGCTCGGTCGGCCGGAAGACGCGGTCGGGGCGTTGCTGTATCTGCTCGAGGATGGGGATTTCGTGACTGGCGAGGTGCTGGTTGTCGACGGCGGCCGCGCCCTCCGGTAGCGAGGTCCTGCGGGACGTCGCCATCGTAGGAGGCGGTTGCTACGGCACTTTCTACGCCCGGCAGCTGATCCGCGCGGCGGAACGAGGCGCGGTTCGGTACCGGCGGCTGCTGATCGTGGACCACGACGCCGGATGCCGGTTCGCGGCCGAGGTCGGCCCGGCCGCCGATCGGGAGCTGGTCCTGTCCGATTGGGGTGAGTTCTTCGACAGCTGGCTGGGCGCCGCGGCTCCGGGGAAGGGTGAGCCACCCGACGCGATCGTGCCCTCCCCCCTCATGCCGCATCTGATGTATGACTGGCTGGTGCGCCGTGCCCGCTCGCGCTGGCCGGGCCGCGAGGTGGAACGCCGGGCGCTCCCGGTCGGTCCAGGCACTCCGTACGACGTGCTCGCCCCGGACCTCACCCGCTACGTCTCGTTCGCCGACTGGCTCTGCCCCACGCATTGCATCGAGCCGGCCACCTGTCCGGTCATCAAGGCCCCGCGAACCTGGGAGATGAGCGAGGCGCTCGAGCGGCTGACGGATACCCTGGCCGACTCGACCCCGACGGCAGGCCCCGTCCTCTTCGTCTGCCGGCATCGGGTGTACGGGGTCGGCATGTTCGACGTCGCCTCGGTCCTCGCCGGCGACCGGGTGGTCGCCGAGGCGGGGTCGGCCCACCGTTCGGTGGACGTGGTGGTCGGGACCGTATCGGCTTGCCACGGGGCTGCCGGCCTCCTCCATCTCGGCCAATAGCTTCGCGTTCGGCCATGGCGCACAGATGCGGGAACCCTTGTGCGTTCTATATTTGTGCAGGTATGGAAGGGAAAACCCTCAGCGTCGGGGATTGGATGAGCCGCACCGAAGAGTTCGAGGTGATCATCGTCGGAGCCGGGCCCGCCGGCCTTTGCGCCGCGATGTACGCCGGCCGTGGCATGCTGAAGGCCGTCCTGCTGGAGCGGGGCATCCCGGGAGGCGAGCTGCTCAATACCGAGTGGATCGACGACTATCCGGGCTTTGACCACGTGCTGGGGCGCGACCTGGCGGCGATGATGAAGGACCACGCCGTGAAGTTCGGAGCCGACATCCGGCAGGAAAACGTCGAATCCATCACCCGGCGCAAGGACGGCATCTTCGAGGTCGCAACGAGCGGCGGCACGACCTACGAGGCGCCGGCGGTGATCCTGACCGCGGGTGGCACACCCGCCAAGCTCGGTGTGCCCGGAGAAGCGGAGTACGCCGGCAGGGGCGTATCCTACTGCGCGGTGTGCGACGGCGCGTTCTTCAAAGGTGAGACGCTCGCTGTCGTGGGAGGAGGCGACGCGGCGGTGGAGGAGGCGGACTACCTCACCCGCTACGCCTCGAAGGTGTACGTGATTCACCGCCGCGATCAGTTCCGGGCATCCAAGATCCTGCAGGAACGCCTGTTCGCGAACCCCAAGATCGAGGTCATCTGGAACAAGAAGGTGCTGGAGATCAAGGGGACCCCGGCCGGGATGGACCACCTGGTGCTGGAGGACACGGTGACCGGAGAAGTCGTAAGGCTTCGGGTCACCGGCTGTTTCGTCTTCATCGGTTTCCATCCCAATACCGGACTGGTGACGCAGCACTTCGAGCACGACGCCAGCGGCTATGCCATCACCGACGATCGGATGATGACGTCGATCCCCGGTCTCTTCGCGGCCGGCGACCTGCGGGTGCAGCTCACCCGCCAGATCACCACCGCCGTGGGAGACGCCACGACCGCGGCCATCGCGGTGGAGAAGTACCTGACGGAGCGCCGCACCGCGCTCGACCTCAAGGCACAAGTCGGTGTCTGAGCTCGAAGTCGTGGCCCTGCCCAATGGGCAGCTGGCTGAAAATTGTTATCTGATCGCTGACCGGGGCACCGGCGAAGCCGTCATCATCGATCCCGGTGAGGAGTCGGCGATGTTCCTGGCCGAGCTCGATACCCGGGGCTGGTCGCTTCGGGCGATCTGGCTGACGCACGCCCACGTGGACCACATCATGGGAGTCGGCGCGGTGCAACAGGCGACCGGTGCCCCCATCCATCTCCATCCGCTCGATCGTCCGCTCTACGACGCGCTCCCGCAGTATGGCGCGTGGATGGGCATGAAGCTCGACCCGGCGCCGCCGCCGGACGTCGAGCTTCGGCCGGGCACCCAGGTGAAGGTCGGACGCCAGGCGTTCGACATCAGGTTTACGCCGGGCCACTCTCCCGGGAGCGTGAGCTTCGTCGGCCATGGCATGGTGTTCGGCGGGGACGTGCTATTCAACGGCTCCATCGGCCGCACCGACTTGCCGGGCGGCAATTTCCCGACGCTGATGACCACGCTGCACTCACAGTTCCTCTCCTTGCCCGACTCGACCGTCGTCCACAGCGGACACGGACCGGCTACGACCATCGGCGTGGAGCGGCTGACCAATCCGTTTCTGACCGGGAGCGTACGGGCGTGACACGGGCAGCGGCCCGACTTGACGACACCGCGGCTCGGGTCCCCGAGCCGGCGGCGACTCGGTTGACCTGCAATCGCTGCGGCTTCGAGGTCCCGCCCCGCGCCTTCGGCTGCAAGAATCCCTGCGCCAATTGTGGCACAGTCTATCCGCTGGGCGATTGCTCAGACTGAATGGCCCATAAGATATTGGAATACCGTAGGTTATAGCCCGCGGTGGCCACGGCCTGAATGGGTGTTGAGGCCAAATCAAACTTCGGCCTTTGTAGAACTTGCAGACGATCTCCGCGCCTTTCAGCGGCGAAAACATGGACGTCCCCGAGCCAGCTGGCTCGGGGACGTCGCATTTCCTCCGGGGTAGGCGTCTGACTTCGCGGCGCGTCTAGCCCTGTCAGCGTCGCCTGTGTTCTTTTGAGCCTTGCCGGCCCTGGGTTATGCCGTCGATCGGCATGGGCGGACCGCCTAGTTCGTTCAGGAGCGCCTCAAGTTCATTCTCGTCAAGTAAGTTCTCCGCGTCGGGCCGGCATAGCTCGGGCTCAAACTCTGCCCTCAGTTCCAGGAACGTGGGATAACGGGTCCCGTGCTCGATCGAAAGGGCCCGCGTTAGCTGAGCCAGGGTCCTGCACTCCATGAGTCGGTGGACCTTGTGTACCTCGATCCCCTTTCAACAGCGCCCGAAGCTACAATCGCGCGCGGCGACCGCACGGCGAGCCTCCGTACAACCGTACGCACGCGTCAATCCTCGTGGAGACCCGGGATACAATTGCGAGCGGGCACCTGCTTGGCCGTGACCTGTGACACGCGTCAGTACAGACCCTTGAGCAGGCCCGCGACCTTAGGTCCGCCTACCTGGTTGACGTATTCGGTGACTACCGGCACCAACTGCTCGGCGGACTCGGGGGGAATCTGCAGCTTGACCATGTCCGCGTTCAACTGGTCCATGTTGGACGCCGCGCCCGCGGCCCCGGCCGTGGCAGAATCAACCGAAGCTCCCGCGGCTGCAGGACCGACGCCGGCGGCTGATGCTGCCGACAAATAGGTGTCCGCTCCCGGAATCGCGCTCGAGAGCTTTGTGTAGTCTTCGGGCGACAGCTTGCTCTGCGCCTGGCCGAGGATGCTGCCGATGGCGGCGTTGGCTTGGACTTCCGAGATGCCGAGCTTCTTGGTGACCGTGCTGGTGAGCCCTGCGGGTGTAACCATATCTGGCTTGGGGGACGCTCCGGCTCCGCCGCTGGCGGACTTGCAGGCGGTCAGGGGGAGCGCGGCGGCTAGGAGGAGAGTGCAGGCTATCCGGGACATGGGGATCTCCTGATGCTGGGTGGTCGGCGTGGGCCCCTCAATACTGCACCTTGTGCCGACTCACGACACTGCACCTTGGTCTAGATTCCGGACTTGCCGACAATCTTGTCTTGACAAGCCGCGGCGCTCTCCCCATCGCGGCGCACCTCGTTCCATGGTAGAGGCGCCTTGGTTGGTTCCGCTTGCGTCACGCCGGGCGGGACACATCGGAGAACATGCAGTGGGAGACGAAGGAGGAGGCGAAGGGGAGATTGTCGGGCCGCTCGCGGTCACGACCCCGGTTCACTCCAGAACGGGAGACTGGCGAGATCCATTGGGCTCCACTCCGAGGGCGGACGCCCCCGGAGTTTGCTAACCCTCTGGCGGAGGTCGGCTATCTTTCGCAGCGGATTTGGGCAGCGGCCCTAACAAGTATTTTCGTTGCAGGCATGTTCTTGCCCGCCATGGCAGTAGCCGCGGGTGCTGAGAGAGGTCGAGCGAGAATGGGTGTTGACTACAAGAGCAATTGTCCCAACTGCGGCACCGTGTATCCGCTCGGAGACTGTTCTGACTGAGCGGGTGGCGGTCGGGATGCTGGACTTCCAGCCGGTGGCGGGCTCGGCCCCGGTGGACATCGCCAGCATGGTCGATCTGCCCGCCCGGCTCCGCCCGACGGCCGGTATCGGCGTTCTGGACATCACCGAGTTCTTCGGTGAGACCACCGGCGGCGTGCGCACCTACCTTCTGGAGAAGGCCCGCTACGTCCAGCGGCGGTCCGAGCTTCGGCAGACGATCGTCGTCCCGGGTGCGCGCGACGAGATTCTCGAGGCGAGTGGCGTCCGGTGCTATCGCCTGCGCGGGCCGTCCGTTCCCACGCAAAAGCCCTACCGGTTCATGCTCGCGACGCGGTCGACGAGCCGCATCGTGGCGCACGAGCGCCCCGATCTGATCGAGGTCGGCAGCACCTGGTTCGCGCCCTGGCTGGTGCACCTCGCGACCCGCCAGGTCGACGTGCCCGCCGTGTGGTTCTATCACAGCAACTTTCCGCGCATCATCGCGCCCTGGCCCGAGGCCGCGAGCCGGGCTCGGCGCGCCGCCGCCGAGTTCGCCTGGCGCTACGTCCGCCGGCTGGGCCGGCTGGTCAGGGCGACGCTCGCGCCTTCTGACTCCGTGGCCCGCGAGCTCGAGTGGGCCGGCGTCGAGCGGGTCGTGCGCGCCGGCCTCGGGGTGGACCTGGCCCGCTTCAATCCCGCTCGCCGCGCGCAGGCCGCGGAGACCCGACGCCGTCACGGGCTGCCCGATGGTCCCCTCGCCATGTATGTCGGTCGGCTCGCTGCGGACAAGGAGGTTGACCTCCTCCTCCGCGCGTGGCCCGAGGTCCAGCGACGGACCGGCTGCCGGCTCACCGTCGTCGGCGATGGTCCGGCCCGCCGCCGGCTGCACCGCCGCGCCGGCAGCGACCGCGTCCATTGGGTTCCGTTCCAGAGCGACCGAGACCAATTGGCGGATCTGCTCGCCGCCGCTGATCTGTTGGTCGCTCCGTCCTCCACCGAGACCTTCGGGCTCTCGGCGCTCGAGGCGCTCGCGAGCGGCACCCCGTTGCTCGGCGCCGACCGCGGCGGCGTCGCCGAAACGATCGCGCGCTCCGGTGCCGGCGCCGTATTCGCCGCAGGAGACGCGGGCTCCCTGGCCGACGAGGCGGAGCGCCTGCTCGGTGGCGACCTCGGTGGGTTGGGTGCCGCCGGCCGCCGCTATGCCGAGGCGGAGCACGGGTGGGACGCGGTCCTCGACCGGCTCTTCGACATCTACCGCGACGTCCTCCGCGCGTGAGCCTGCTCGTCTCGATTCACGACGTGACCCCGGCATTGGCAGACGGCGTGGTGCGGCTTTGGGCGCTCTGCGCCGAGCGGGACGTCCGTCCAGCACTGCTCGTGGTGCCCGATTGGCACGGCGAGTGGCCGCTCGAGGACCATCCCGACTTCGTCGCCTGGCTCCGGGCTCGGGTGGCCGAGGGCGCGGAGATCGTGCTGCACGGCGAGCGTCACGACGAAGCCGAATTGCCGCGCGGCCTGGCCGACTCGGTGCGCGCGTTCGGCCGGACCGCCCGAGAGGGGGAGTTTCTCACGCTCGACGCGGGTGGGGCGCTCGCTCGAATCGCGCGAGGACTCGACCGGCTCCGCGCGCTCGGTCTCGAGCCGGTGGGATTCGTTCCCCCAGGATGGCTGGCGAAGGACGAAGGCCACCAGGCCGTCGCCCAGGCGGGACTCGGATTCAGCGAGGATGACCGCGCCATCCGCCTGTACCCTTCCGGCCGACGGCTGCCATCACCGGTCGTCCGCTGGAGCGCGCGCACGGCGATCCTGGCGTGGGGGTCGGTGCTCGTGGCCCACGGTCGCTGGGCCCTTCAGGGCCGGTCCCGCTTTCCCCGGCTCGCCCTCCATCCGCAGGACCTGGGACACCCGGCTACGGCGGCCGCGCTGGGTCCCGCGCTCGACCGCTGGCTCGCCCGTCACCCGCCGATCTCCTACACAGCACTGCAGGCGTGAGCCCGGCCTCGGCCCACGCGCTGTGCCTGGCTCTCGTCGTCGTCGATCTCCTGGCGCGCGCGTGGCGCATTCAGTGGATCGTCCAAGGCCTTGGACATCGGATGACGCTGCGCGACTCGTTCATCGTGAACGCCTTCGGTGACGCGGCGTGCGCTCTGACTCCGCTCAGGCTCGGCGGGGAGCCGGCCCGCCTTGCCGGCATGTTGCGGAGCCGGGTCCCGGCCACCGCCTCCTTCGTCGCCATCAGCCTGGAAGTCCTGGCGGCCTGGCCGGTGATCATCGTGGCGGCCGGATGGCTCGCGTGGCGCTACGCACCGGAATGGTGGCTGGAAGCCGGGCCGCGCCTCGGCGCCGCGGCGGCATCGGCATGGCCCTGGGTGGTGGCGGTGGCCGTGGTGAGCGTGGTGGCGTGGCGGATGGCGCGGAGGGTGGCGTCACCCGCCGCCCACCAGCTCCGCCGCCCGATCAGACGGGTGATCGTCTATTGGCGACGGATGCCGGCCTGGCCCCTCGTGGCCAGCATTCCGATGAGCTTCCTCAACCTCGCCACCCGGGTCGCGATTCTGCCGGTCCTCGCGCTTACGCTCCCCCATCCTCCCGCGATGGGACCGCTGGCCGTGGGCTCGTTCGCCCTGCTGTACAGCCAACTCGTGCTGCCGACCCCGTCCGGGGCCGGCGCGGTGGAGCTCGGTTTTCTGGGTGGAGCCGCGGGCGATCTCGGTGGGAGCGAGGGGTGGCTTCTGCTGGTCTGGCGATTCTACACCAACGGCATCGGCGTCATCCTGGGGGTGGTCCTGGCCTCGCGGATCTATGGATGGCCGGCCCTTCGGCGACTAGTGGGGCGGTGGGGCGATCCCAACTAGCATCACCGTTCGCTCCAGGGCTTCCGCGACCCCGTGGGGTACGTCCGCGGGAGCCCAGACGACCGTGCCCGGCCCCGCCTCACGGGTCTCCACTCCCACCGTCACACGCGCCCGTCCCGATACGACCAGATAGAACTTGTCGGCACCCGTATGAACGTGAGTCGCCTGCGACTGGCCGGCCTCGAAGCAGTTGAGACCTACGAACAGTCGGCTACCACGGAACAGGTCCGCCTTGGCTGCCTTATCCGCGTTGAACGCCGCGGCCTCGTCCACCTGCCGAAAGAATCCGCTCATCGAAATTCCCCGTGCAGCGGGTGACACCGATCCCGCGGGACGCTACAATTACGACTCATGACCAAGACCCGCACCGAACGCGACCCCCTCGGCGAGAAGGCCGTGCCGGCCGATGCGCTGTATGGCATCCAGACGCTGCGCGCGTCCGAGAATTTTCCGATCTCCGGCCTTCGGCCTCTGCCGGCCTTCGTGGACGCGGTGGTCTGGATCAAGCGATCCGCCGCGCTGACCCACAAGGAGACCGGCCGGCTCCAGGCCTCCCTGGCCGACGCCATCGTGAAGGCCGCCGACGAAGTCCTGGCGGGGCAGCACCGCGATCAGTTCATCGTGGATGTCTATCAGGCGGGCGCGGGCACCAGCCACAACATGAACGTTAACGAGGTGCTCGCGAACCGAGCGAACGAGCTGCTCGGAAAAGAGCGAGGCGGCTATTCGCCGGTGCATCCCAACGATCACGTCAACATGGCGCAGAGCACGAACGACGTGATTCCGACCGCCATGCGCCTCGCGACGCTCGCCACGCTCCCCGCGCTCCTCTCCGCGATGGACCGGCTGGCCGAGTCGTTGCTGGAACGGGGCCGGGCGTTCGACGGCATCATCAAGTCGGGCCGCACGCACCTGCAGGACGCCACCCCGATCCGGCTGGGACAGGAGTTCGCGGCCTACGGTCACACGGTGCGGAGGCACCGAGAGAAGCTGGAACAGGCGGCGGACTGGCTGCGCGAGATGAACATCGGGGGGACCGCGGTCGGCACCGGTATCAATGCCGAGGCCGAGTATCCGGGATTGATGGTGAAGTATCTCCAACAGGTGAGCGGTCTCGAGCTGCGCATTGGCCGCGACCGCATCCAGCTCATGCAGTCCATGGGTGACATCGCGACGTTGAGCGGGGCGTTCCGCGCCTACGTGCTGGATCTCAACAAGATCGCCAACGACATCCGGCTCCTCGCCTCGGGGCCGCGCACCGGGCTCGCCGAGATTCTCCTTCCCGCCGTGCAGCCGGGCTCCAGCATCATGCCGGGCAAGGTGAACCCCTCGATTGCCGAGATGGTGAATCAGGTCTGCTTCCAGGCGCTCGGCCTCGACACCACGGTGGCGCTGGCCGCGGAGGCGGGTCAGCTCGAGCTGAACGTCATGATGCCGGTGATCACCCACAACATCGTGTTCGGGCTGATGATCGTGGCGAACGCGAGCCGGGTCTTCGCCGAGCGGTGCGTGGATGGGATCGAAGCCGACGAGGCGCAATGTACCTACTGGCTGGAGCGGAGCCCGGCGCTGGTGACCGCGCTGGCGCCCAAGATCGGCTATGCCGAGGCCGCCAAGCTGGCGAAGGAGGCCATCGCGACCGGACTCACGGTGAAGCAATTGCTCGAGAAGAAGAAGCTGCTTCCTCCGGAGGAGCTGGAGGACGTGCTGGATCTGCGGGCGATGACCGAGCTGGGCGTGCCGGGCGGGAAGGGAATCCCCGCGGGGGGCTGAGCCCGGCGGGCCGTCAGCCCCCCTCGCCCTCGCTGGGGACTCTCGCCGCCGCCCGACGATCCGGTACGCCGCGCCTGTCCTGACGCCCATCGCTTGGCGGTCCCTCGGGCTGCCCCGTCGTCCGTGCACCCACCGCCAGCTCTACGACCTTGAACGGCAGCCCGCCCGGGTGAATCCTCTGTAGGAGCGCCACGGAGACGTTGTAGACCGGCACGTTACCCATCGTCCGGCCCTCCGCCGTTCCGTGGTGCGCGTGGCCGTGGAATACGACGTCGACCGGGTACCGGCTCAGCGGCTCCTCCAGGCGACTCGACCCCAGGTAGGGATAGATCTCCAGGGGCTCCCCTTCCACCGTCCCGGCGATAGGGGAGTAGTGCAGCAACACGACCCGCCGCTCGGTGCGGAGCCGGCTCAGGGCTGTCTCCAGCTTCAGTGCCTCGTCCAACGCCTCGCGCACGAAGAGCTTGATGACGCCCTCGCCCCATGGGCCCAGCGCCCGGCGACCGAAGCCACCGGCGAAGCCCTTTACGCCCGCGAATCCAATACCCTGGATCTCGACCGCCTCACCGTCGAGCACCTGGACGCCCGACTCACAGAGGATCTTGCTGACCTCGGCGACCTTCCCCGACTCGTGGTCGTGGTTGCCGAGGACGGCAACGATGGGAACGCCGACGGACGTCAGCGCACGCGCGAGCTGCCGCGCCTCGTCCGGCTCGCCCCGGTCCGTCAGGTCGCCGCAGAGCGCGAGTATGTCGGCCGCCTCTGCGACCTGGCTGAGCAGGGTCTGCAAAGGCGGCCCGTAGCCCACGCGGCCGAGATGGATGTCGGCAAGCGCCGCCACCCGCACCACACCTGGAGTTTTCGCCATCGTGCAACCATACAACAATCACCGGCAACATCGGAGCGGTGATCCCGGGCACAATCCCGGCCGCGCGGCCTCCGGTATCTTGAGCGTCCCCTTTGAGGAGCGCCGGATGGGGCTGTCGCCCACCCATTCCCTGGTCGAGACCCCTTCCCGGGAATTCTTCCGGGAGGCCATGGAGGTCCTTGCGCGAGCCGGCGTGCCATTCCTCGTCGGGGGCGCGTTTGCGTTCGTGCACCATGCCGGCATCGATCGCTCCACCAAGGATCTCGACATCTTCGTCCGCCCGGGCGACGTCCATCGCCTTCTTGGGGCGTGCACTGCTGCCGGGTACGAGCCGGACCTCGTCTTCTCTCACTGGCTCGCCAAGATCAAGTCACCGGCCGGATTCATCGACGTGATCTTCAGCTCCGGGAACGGCATCGCCGCCGTGGACGATGGCTGGTTCGAGCACGCCACCGAGCGCGAGGTGCTAGGCGTCAACGTCAAGGTCGCGCCGGCCGAGGAAAGCATCTGGTCCAAGTCGTTCGTGATGGAGCGGGAGCGGTACGACGGCGCCGACGTGGCCCACATCATCCTGGCCCACGGCGAGCGGCTCGACTGGCGCCGGCTCATCGACCGGTTCGGCCCCCATTGGCGCATCCTGCTGAGTCACCTCGTCCTGTTCGGATTCATCTATCCGAGCGAGCGCGCCCGCGTGCCGGCGTGGGCGCTTCAGGAGCTGATGCAGCGACTCGCGCCCGAGGTAGATGCCCCCAACGCCGAGGAGCCGGTCTGTTACGGCACCTTGCTGTCCTGGTCGCAATACCTCGGTGACGTACTGGGCGGCAGCTTCCGCGATGCCCGGATCCGGCCCTACGGCAACCTGACGGCGGAGGAGGTCGCCCGATGGACCTCGGCCGACAAGCGGTGAGCCGTCTCCTTGAATAGGCCCGCAACCAGCCACATATTCCCCACATGCGGGTCACCACCTGGACCGAATACAGCCTGATCATCTCCATCCACCTCGCCAAACGGGGTCGCTCGGACAGTGGCCCGGTAGCGGCTCGTGAATTGGCGGATCTGGAGCGCCTGCCCGCCGACTACGTCGAGCAGATCCTGCTGCGGCTCCGGCGGGCGGGCCTGGTCGAGAGCGTGCGGGGGGCCAAGGGCGGGTATTTCCTCGCCAAGGAGCCGTTCGCCATCTCGGTCCGTGACGTCATGACCGCTTCCGAGCACCAGACCTTCGAAGTCAACTGCGAGACTCACCCGGTGGACACCGAGCGATGTAGCCCGGGGTCTACCTGTAGCATCAGGCCGGTGTGGCATGCCCTTCAGCAGCGCGTGGACGAGCTGTTGGGGAGCATTTCTCTCGCCGACCTGATGAAAGAGGAGACGCAGGTGGTGGAGCTGGTCGGGATCTCATCCGCGGGGTAGCGGCAGCCATGCCGTCCCTCACAACCCGACCCGACCGGTCGGGTTTTTCGTTATTGGGGACAGGAGTGCACATGACGGCGGTACGACGGCTTTCGGTGGTGCGAGAGCCCGAGCTCTGGAGGGCGGTCGGGAACACTCCGCTGATCCCGCTCGAGGTGCCGGAAGGCGCCCGCGGCCGTCTGTGGCTCAAGGCCGAGTGGCTCAATCCCGGCGGAAGCGTCAAGGACCGGACGGCGCGTGCCATTCTGCGCGACGGGCTCGAGCGGGGAGAATTGCCGGCCAAACGCCTCCTGGACGCCTCGAGCGGCAACACAGGAATCGCGTACGCCATGCTCGGCGCCGCCGCGGGCGTAGGCGTGACCATCTGCCTTCCGGGCAACGCGAGCCCCGAGCGCAAGGCGCTGCTCGAGATCTACGGTGCCGACGTCATCGTCACCGACCGGATGGAGGGCACCGAGGGGGCGGCCCGGCGGGCGCAGGAACTGGCGGACACCGAACCGGATCGGTACTTCTACGCCGACCAGTACAGCAATCCGGCGAACCCCCGGGCCCACCGGGAAACCACCGGCCCCGAGGTATGGTTTCAGACCGCCGGACGCCTCACGCACTTCGTCGCGGCCATGGGCACCACGGGAACCATGATGGGCACGGGTGGTTACCTCAAAGAGAGGAATGCGTCCATCCGGCTCGTGGGCGTCCAGCCGGACAGTCCGTACCACGGCCTGGAAGGACTCAAGCACCTGGCCACGACGTCGAGTCCGCCGGCGCTGTACAACCCGGCGCTCCCGGATGAGGTGGCCGAGATCTCCACGGAGCGGGCCGACGACGCGGCCCGGAGCCTGGCCCGTACGTCGGGGCTCCTCGTGGGATGGTCGGCGGGAGCGGCGCTCGCCGCCGCCCGGGAGATTCTCCGGCGGGAGCCTGACGCCGCGGTGGTCGTCATCGGCTGCGATACCGGCTCCAGATATCTGAGCGAGCCGCACCGCTGGGGGCTGAAATGACGCTCCGACTGCCGGATACGCTGTTGGAGCAGATTCGCCGCCACGGCGAGGCGGCGTACCCGGCCGAGTGCTGTGGCGCCCTGGTGGGCAGGACGGAAGGCGACGGAAAGGATGTCGCGAGGCTGGCGCCCGTGGTCAATCGCCGGACCGACGACCCGCACCGCTACCTCATCGCTCCCGACGATCTCAGGCGCCTGGAGTCGGAGGTGCGAGCGGAAGGCTTGGAGATCGTCGGGTACTATCACTCGCATCCGGATCATCCCGCCAGGCCCTCGGCCTTCGACACCGAGCACGCCTGGCCCTGGTACAGCTATCTGATCGTGCGGATCGACCGCGGCAGCGCCGCCGACGCGGCCAGCTGGGTGCTGGACGACGAGCGGCCGCTCATGCATCCCGAGTCACTCGAAGTGCTCAGCGAGGTGTGACCATGTCAGTGACGGTGACCATTCCAACGCCCCTTCGGAGCTTCACCGGCGGCCGCGACGCGGTCGAGCTGCAGGGGGGAACGGTGGGCGAGGTGATCGACGGCCTGCTCTCCGCGCACGGCGGTCTCAAGCGCCATCTGGTGCAGGACGACGGGCGGCTCCGCAACTTCGTGAACCTGTATCTGAACGACACGGACATCCGGCACCTCGAGTCGGTGTCCACGCCGGTGCGCGAAGGCGACGTGCTCAGCATCGTGCCCAGCATCGCGGGCGGAAGCCAGGCGGTGGAGACCGAGCTGCCCAAGCTCTCTCACAGCGAGGTGCTCCGGTATTCCCGCCATCTGCTGCTGCCCGAGGTCGGCGTGGAGGGGCAGCGGAAGCTCAAGGCGGCACGGGTGCTGACGATCGGGGCGGGCGGTCTGGGCTCGCCGCTCTCCCTCTATCTCGCGGCCGCGGGCGTGGGCACGATCGGGATCGTGGACTTCGACGTCGTGGATCTCACCAATCTCCAGCGGCAGATCGTCCACGGTACCTCGACCCTCGGCTGGCCCAAGCTGGAGTCGGCGAAGGCCCGGCTCACCGATCTCAATCCGAACCTTAAGGTCGAATCCTATGAGACCCGGCTCAGCGCGGAGAACGCGCTGGACATCATCGGCGCGTACGACATCGTGGTGGATGGAACAGACAACTTCCCGACCCGCTACCTCGTGAACGACGCCTGCGTGCTCCTCGGCAAGCCCAACGTGTACGGCAGCATCTTCCGCTTCGAGGGGCAGGCGTCCGTTTTCTACGCGAAGGATGGCCCCTGCTATCGCTGCCTGTATTCCGAGCCGCCCCCTCCGGGACTGGTGCCGAGCTGCGCCGAGGGCGGGGTGCTCGGCGTGCTGCCCGGCATTATCGGCAGCATTCAGGCGCTGGAGACGATCAAGTGGATCATCGGCGCCGGCGACTCGCTCGTCGGCCGGCTGCTGCTGTTCGACGCGCTCAAGCTGCGCTTCCGGGAGCTCAAGCTGCGCAAGGACCCCGACTGCCCGATCTGCGGGGACAAGCCCACGATCCACGAGCTGATCGACTACGAGGCGTTCTGTGGAATCGGAGCCGCGCCAGCGTACCAGGGCCCGGAAGTGCTCGTGGAGGAGCTGCGGCAGGAGCAGGCCTCGAAGGGAGACGAGCTCATCCTGATCGACGTGCGCGAGCCGCACGAATGGGAGATCGCCCACATCGAGGGCGCGCGGCTCATTCCCCTGGGGCAGCTCCCCGATCGTATCCCGGAGCTGGATGGTCACAGCGAGATCGTGACCTATTGCCACAAAGGCTCTCGCTCGATGAAAGCGCTCGAGATCCTGCGCGGCGCCGGCTTCTCGAAGGTGCGGAGTCTGGCTGGCGGGATCGACGCGTGGGCCCAGCGGATCGAGCCGGGGATGGCGCGGTACTGAGAAACAGCGCGACGGCGGCACGGCGCCAGGTACACGAGGCCGCCGTACGTCATTCCGAGGGAGTGAAACGACCGAGGGACCTTCTCCACGGGTATCGAAGCCCGGGTGGGAAGGTCCCTCGCTGCGCTCGGGATGACGTAGGTCCATCATGCCGAAGGGGGGACTCGAACCCCCACGGGCTTGCGCCCACTGCGCCCTGAACGCAGCGCGTCTACCAGTTCCACCACTTCGGCGAAGGGGGCAAAACTAGCGGCCGCTCCATGTGGGGTCAACCCAGGCCGTTGACCCTTCCGAAGTGCTGGCCTATCCTTTGCTTGAGAAATCGACGTGACCCGCGATTCCACCCCCGCCGACGAGCGCAGGAAGTCGGTCGCCCGCAATCCGAAGGCGACCCACGATTACCATATCCTGGACACCCTCGAGTCCGGGATCGTCCTCACCGGGACGGAGGTCAAGTCGTTGCGCAACGGGAAGGCGTCCATCAAGGAGGCCTACGCCCGGGTCCGCAATGGCGAGGTGTTCCTCGAAGGCATGAACATCACTCAGTACGAGCAGGGCAATCGCTACAACCACGACCCGGTCCGCTCCCGCAAGCTCCTGCTGCATCGGCGGGAGATCGAGAAGCTCATCGGCGCGACCGAGCGACAGGGCCTCACGCTCATTCCGCTCGAGCTCTACTTCAAGCACGGCCGAGCCAAGGTGGCGCTCGCCCTCGCCCGCGGTAAGAAGCAGCACGACAAGCGGGAGGACCTGAAGCGCCGGGTCGCCGAGCGAGAGACCGCCCGCGCGGTGTCGATCCGAGGACGCCGGTGATCGTCACGCTCGGTCTCCTGGCCGCGCTGGGCATCGCGCCGGGGTCTCTCACGATCGCTGGACGTGGAGGCGAGACCAGTGTTCCGGTGCGTGCCGACTTCTCCGGCGCTCCGGTGCTCCCCGCTCCACAGCTGCTCGCTGCGCTGAGCGGGTCGGTCACCTTCGGGGACGGATGGGCCGAGGTGACGGTCGCGCGACAGCCGTTCCGCTTCCTCCTGGGGGCACCCTTCTACGTCTTCAGCAGCAAAGTTCAGGCGCTCGCGTCTCCGGCCTCGATGGAGCGCGATACGCTGTTCCTGCCGCTGCAGTTCGTCGCGGAGGTGCTGCCCTACTACCTGAGCGAGCGCTACCGCTACGATGCGAAGTCGGCGCGACTCGAGGAACTCGCGGGACGTCCCGGCACGCGCGAACGCGACACGGCGGAGCGACTGCCCAACGGTCTCCGGCCCGGCCATATCGTTACCGTAGACCCCGGGCACGGCGGCGCGGATCCCGGCAACCCCGGCACCTACTTCCCTCGCGGGGTCAAGGAAAAGGACGTTACCCTTCAGGTCAGTCTGCTCCTTCGTGAGGAGCTCCGGCGCCGCGGTGTCGGCGTCAAGATGACCCGTACGTCGGATACGCTTATCGCGCTGAGCGACCGCGGCGGCTACTGCACCGAGGCCTGCGATCTCTTCGTCAGCATCCACGTGAATTCACTGGCGCGTCGGCGGGGCTACACCGAGATCCGGGGCTTCGAGACCTTTTTCCTCGCGGAGGCCAAGACCGAGGACGCCGCCCGAGTGGCGAAGATGGAGAATGACGCGGTGCGGTTCGAAGCCGGCCAGGAGGCGGTGGGTGAGCTCGGAGGGCTCGATTTCATCCTCAAGGACCTCCAGCTCAACGAGCATCTCCGGGAGTCGGCCCGGGCGGCCGAACTGGTACAACGGGGTCTCAAGGCTGTGCACACGGGTCCGGACAAGGGCGTCAAACAGGCGGGCTTCATGGTGCTCACCACCGCGCGCCGCCCGGCCATTCTGGTCGAGCTGGGCTATAGCACCAATCCACAGGACGGACGGCTCTTGACCCAACGCAGCAGCCAGAAGGCCCTCGCCGCGGCGATCGCCGACTCGGTCGTGGAATACCTCCGCGAGTACGACCGCAAGGTGGGGACGGTAGGCGGGGAGGGCGCGCAATGAGGCGTCCCCTCCTCCGGCGCCTGGCGCCTGCGGCGCTTGGGAGCGCTGCTGGTGGGCGGGTGTGTCTATTACAACGGCATGTACAACACGAAGCGGTTGGCCGGCTCCGCCCGGAAGGCCGAACGGGAAGGGCGCACCTTCGAAGCCAACAATCTCTGGGGCCAGGTCATCACCCGCGCCGAATCGGTCGTCGTCCGCCACCCGGACAGCAAGTATGTGGATGAAGCCCTGGTACTCAAGGGAATCGCCTTGGCGCGACTGGGACAGTGCTCCAATGCCGTACGACCGCTGGCCAGAGGTTCCACGATAGGCGGGGACGGGGTCACCGTCGAGGAGGCGGGGCTCGCGCTGGGGCGGTGCCAGCTCGAGCTGGGCGATCCGGTCGCGGCCAGTGTCGCCGTCGCGCCGGTGCTCGAGAGCAAGGACCCGGCCCGCCGTCGGGCCGCCCACCTCTATCAGGCGCGGGCGCTGCGACAGATCGGACAGCCCGAGGCGGCGCTCCGTGCCCTGGACAGTCTCACGGGTCCGGGCGTTTCCGAAGAGCGCTTGCTGGCGTTGGGAAGCGCCGGACGGGAAGCGGAGACGGTGGCGCTGGCCGACACGCTCCTTGCGCTCAACGACAGTGTACGCGTCTGGGACTCGGTAGTGACGATCGTGGGGCGCGCCAATCCACGTACCGCCTCCGCGCTGGTGGATGTGCTCAACGCTCGGCCGAAAACACCCAAGGACCAGCAGGCCCGCCGGCTGCTGCAGGACGCGGAGCGGCTGGTCGCGGTCGATTCAGCCCGCGCGTTCGAGCGCATGCGGGAAGCCGCGAGAGTGGGGGCGGGAACCGAGAGCGGAGACCGGGCCTCGCTGGCACTCATCCGGAGCGAGCTCGCGCGGGTTCAGACGGTGGCCGACCTGTCCCGGACGGTGAACAGCATCCGGCCCATCGCCGTCCGGACGAGCCCGTCTTCCCAGGAGGCGAAGCTCCTGCTGCTCACTATCGCAGGGGTACAGGTGGCCGCCGATTCGAGCGCGCCCGCAGGCCCCTCAAGGAGATCTGCGGCTCTTCCTCGCGGCGGAGACGGCTCGCGATTCCCTGATGGCCCCGGTGCTCGCGGGCACCCTGTTTCGGCAGGTCGTCGAGACCTGGCCCGAGTCGCCGTACGCGCCCAAGGCAATGCTCGCCGGTCGTGTGCTCGACCCCGAGTGGGGCGAGGCGACGCGAACGGCGCTCGAAGAGAAGTACGCGGCGAGTCCCTACCTCGCGTTTCTCAGGGGCGAGAATTCTGAGGGATACCGCGCCCTGGAGGACTCGCTCGAGGCCTATGTCTACGCCGCCGCTGCCGCCCAGCGCCGTCCGGCACCGGGCGCGCGCAAGGGCGTCACCACTCCGGCCGCGCCTGGGACCGTGCGGAAATCGAAGCCCCCACAGACGCAGCGCCGCGGGCTGGAGCCGTGAGGTCGGCGGGCTCCGATCTCTCTCGCCAGGTCTTCGGTCGCCACTTCCAGAATCCGCTCCTCCTCGCCGCCGGCACCGCCGGCTTCGGTCAGGAGCTGTCCGGGGTCATGAACCTCGAGCGGCTGGGCGGTCTCGTGACCAAGGCCGTCTCTCGGGAGCCGCGTGAAGGCAACCGCGCTCCCCGAGTCGCCGAGTTCCGCGGTGGCATGCTCAACTCGGTCGGCCTCGCGAACCCGGGGCTGCAGGAGGTCCGCGCGACCTACCTGCCTTGGCTCGCCCGAAACCTCCACCGCGCCCAGGTCTTTGTGAACGTCGTCGGCTTCACGGTCGAGGAATACGGCGAGGTCGTCGGCGCGCTCGAGGGGCAGCCGGGAATGGCTGGGTTCGAGCTCAACCTGTCCTGCCCGAACACCAGCGCCGGCGGGATCGAGTTCGGTGCCGATGCGGAGTGTGTGCGCCGAATCGTCGCGCTCTGCCGGGCGCGGACACGACTGCCACTGGTGGCCAAGCTTTCCCCAGTGCTGCCGGATATCGCCGGCATGGCTCTCGTCGCCCGTGACGCGGGCGCCGACGGCGTGTCCGTAGTGAATACGCTGCCGGGCCTGCTCCACGGCGAGGAGGGCGCGGCCCGACTCGGCAACGGCAACGGAGGGGTGAGCGGCCCGGTCCTTCTGCCCATCGGAGTGCTGGCGGCGGCGCGCGTCGTCGAACGGACAGGAGGAATGCCGGTCATCGGGGTCGGCGGCGTGCGCTCGGCGGACGACGTTCGGCAGTATCTCCGGGTCGGGGCCTCGCTGGTGGCGATGGGCACCGCGGCGTTGGCCGACCCCCGGTTACCCGAACGGATCGTGGACGACCTGGAGCGGGAACATGGCTGAGGTCATTCTCGCGCTCGACCTCCCCAACGGCACCGACGCACTGCGGCTACTCGACGAGCTCTCGGGCGTGCGATGGGTAAAGGTGGGATCGGTTCTCATGACTCGGGAGGGACCGGTCTTCATCCGGACCCTCATCGAGCGCGGCCTGGAGGTCTTTCTGGACCTCAAGTGGCACGACATTCCCAACACCGTCGCGGGGGCCGTCGCCGCGGCCCGGGATTTCGGCGTCGGCATGGCCACGGTCCATACCCTGGGTGGCGCCACGATGATGGAGGCCGCGGTGGCCGCGGCCGGCGACACCCTGGCTCTGGTCGGGGTGACAGTGCTGACCTCCCATGATGCCAGCTCCTATGGAGGGGCCGTCGGCCGTCGCAACGTGGACCTCGGCGACGAGGTTCGGCGGCAGGCGAAGGTGGCGGCCGCGGCCGGACTGGCGGGCGTGGTCTGCTCGCCGCAGGAAGTCACGCTGGTACGGGGTGTGCTTGGGGAGCGTGGCCGCATCGTGGTCCCCGGCATCCGCCGCCCTGCGGACGCGCGGGGAGATCAGGCGAGAGTGGCTACGGCGAAGGACGCGGTGGGAGACGGTGCGACTCACCTCGTCGTCGGCCGGCCGGTGCTCCAGGCATCCGATCCGGCAGCCGTATTCCAGGAGTTTCTCGAGGAGGCTCGTTGCGCGGTGTCCTGATCGGTTTGGTTCTCCTGCTGGGCTCGACCCCGGGTCGGGCGCAGGACCTCCGGCTGGAGGAGGCGGCCGAGCGCGCGCGTCAGGCCTGGCTCGCGCACGACGCCGTCGCACTGGTGGCCGACAGTCCCAGACTCCTGGTTCAGCTTCCCGGGGCGGATCCTTCGGCGGCCCTCGGTCCGGAGCAGGCGGCGGCGCTGCTGCGGGACTTCCTCGCCCAGGCGCAGGAAGTGGAATGCGAGGTCAAGGCGGCTCGAGAGGTCGAGCCGGGCCGGGGATACGTCGAGCTCCAGCGGAGTTATCGGATCGCGGGAACGCAGGATGTGCGGGTCCAGAGCCTTCTGCTTGGCTATCGGCAGGGGAAGGCGGGGTGGGTCCTCGTGGAGCTGCGGGTGGTGGGGTAGGGCGAAGCTCGCGGGTTCCACCTACCTCATCCCGAGCGAAGCGAGGGACCTTCTCCGCGGGTATCGAACCCCGGGTGAGCAGGTCCCTCGGTCGCTTCGCTCCCTCGGGATGAGGTAGCGCGCTGGCGCAGCAGGTAACCCGGTCGCGGACGAGGTAACCACTCGGTGGAGACCAGGTCCTACCCCTGACGGCACGTATCCTCCCCTCCTTGCATGACTTCCCCCACTCCGATATATTGGACAGCTAGTCCATAACCGGCCCCGGAGAGACTGTGAAGGTTCGTTCGAGCGTGAAGCCGATTTGCGAGCACTGCAAGGTCGTCAAGCGACAGGGCGTGATCCGCATCATCTGCAAGCGCAATCCCAAGCACAAGCAGCGGCAAGGCTGATCATGGCGCGTATCGCAGGCGTGGACCTTCCGCGCGAAAAGCGCGTTGAAATCGCGCTCACCTACATCTACGGCATCGGACGTCCCACCAGCAGCCGCATCCTGGGGGAAACCGGCGTCAGCCCCGACACCCGGGTCCGCGATCTCTCGGACGCCGAGGTGGCCCGGCTGCGCCAGATCATCGAGCGCTCGGTCAAGGTGGAGGGTGCCCTCCGGACCGAAGTCGCGATGAACATCAAGCGTCTGATGGACATCGGCAGCTATCGCGGGATCCGCCATCGCCGCGGGCTCCCGGTGCGCGGTCAGCGGACCCACACGAACGCGCGGACCAAGAAGGGTCCCCGGCGTGCCATCGCGGGCAAGAAGAAAGTGACCAAGAAGTAAATGACCGCTCCTACGCCAACGCCAGTCAAGGCGCCGAGCGCCAAGCGCTCCAAGAAGGTCGTCGAGTCGGAGGGCATCGCCCACATCTCGGCCACGTTCAACAACCTGCTGATCACGATCACCGACATGCGGGGCAACGCGCTCGCGTGGGGGTCGGCCGGCAAGGCCGGGTTCAAGGGCTCCAAGAAGTCCACGCCGTTCGCCGCCACCGTCGCCGCGGAAAACTGCGGCCGCGAGGCGATGAATCTCGGCCTCCGCCGGGTGCACGTACGGGTGCAGGGGCCGGGCAGCGGCCGCGAGTCGGCCATCCAGGCGCTCGCGTCGGTCGGGCTTCGGGTCGTGTCCATCCGCGACGTCACGCCGATCCCGCACAACGGCTGCCGCCCGCCCAAGAAGCGGCGGGTCTGAGGTGGGCCGTTACGTCGGCCCGAGCTGCCGCCTGTGCCGCCGCGAAGGCGTCAAGCTCTTCCTCAAGGGCACCAAGTGCCTGACCGAGAAGTGCCCGGTGGACCGGCGCGCCTACGCGCCCGGCCAGCACGGCCAGACCAGTGGGCGCCCGCGGAAGGCGTCGGAGTACGCCAAGCAGCTGCGTGAGAAGCAGAAGGTGAAGCGGATGTACGGGCTCACCGAGAGCCAGTTCCGCAACACCTTCCGGGACGTCACCGGCGAGCCCGGCGTGAAGGGCACCAACCTGCTCGTGGCGCTCGAGAGCCGGCTCGACAACGTCGTTTACCGGATGGGCTTCGCGGCCAGCCGGAAGGCCGCGCGCCAGCTCATCACCCACGGCCATGTCGAAATCAACGGCCGCCGGATGGACATTCCCGTCGTACCGCGTGCTGCCGGGCGAAGAAGTGCGGGTCTCGCCGGCCAGCCGTGAACTGGTGTCGGTCAAGCTGGCGCAGGAGGGCGCGAGCCGTGGCCAGCCGGTAGCGTGGCTGTCGGTGGACCACGACAAGGCCGCCGGCAGGATCACCGAGCGCCCGACCCGCGATGCGATCCCGATCAACGCCCAGGAACAGCTCATCGTGGAGCTCTACTCGAAGTGACCATGACCATTGACCTGACCGGGTTGGTTCGTCCTCACCTCGTCGAAATGACGAAGCGGGACGACAATCCCAACGCCGCCGAATTCCGCCTCCAGCCACTGGAGCGTGGCTTCGGCTATACGCTGGGCAATTCGCTCCGGCGCCTCCTCCTCTCGTCGCTCCGCGGCAGCGCGGTCTGGGGCTTCCGCCTCGACGGCGTCGTCCACGAGCACCAGACGGTGCAGGGCGTGCTGGAGGACGTGCACCAGATCATCCAGCGCCTCAAGGCGCTCACCCTGGTCCTCGCCGAAGACGTGGACGACGCGGTGCTGCACATCCGCCGCGAAGGCGCCGGTCCGGTGTACGCCCGGGACATCCAGGAGCACGGCTCCGTCACCGTCAAGAACCCCGACCACCTGCTGTTCACCCTCCAGGACGACCGCGAGGTCTCCATGGAGCTGTACGTGAACAAGGGCCGGGGCTACGTCGAGGCCGAGATGCATCCGGCCGACCGGTCGCTGCCGGTGGACCTGGTCAGGATCGACGCGATCTACAACCCGGTCCGCCGCGCCAACTTCACCGTCGCGGAGACCCGCGTCGGCCAGCGCACCGACTACGATCGGCTCACGGTCTCGGTGGAGACCAACGGCACCATCACGCCGGAAGACGCGATCGCCTATGCCGCCGCGCTCTCCCAGGTCCACTTCCAGTACTTCGTGGACTTCGGGAAGGTGCCGACCATGCGCGACGGCGCGGGACAGCCGGCCGCGGGTGGCGCCGGCAATCTTCGCCAGCGTCTCGGCCGGCCGATCGACGACTTCGGTCTGTCGGTGCGCTCGCTGAACTCGCTCAAGAACTCCAACATCCGGACGCTCAAGGACCTGGTGGAGTTCAGCGAGGACGACCTGCTCAAGGTCAAGAACGTGGGCGAGAAGGCGCTGAGCGAGATCGCCGAGCTGCTGCAGCGTGAAGGCCTGAACTTCGGCATGGGCTTCGAGGAGACCGACGGCGAGCTTCGCGTCGCACGCCCCGGAGTGCCGCCGATGGCCCAGCCTTCGACAGGCGCCGGGGAGGTCTGATGCGGCATCGCGCCAAGGGCCGCCAGCTCTCCCGCACCTCGAGCCACAAGCGGGCCATGCTCAACAACATGGCCTCGAGCCTGTTCGAGCACGGCCGAGTGGTCACGACCGAGGCCAAGGCCAAGGAGCTCCGGCCGTTCGCCGAGAAGCTCATCACCCTGGCGCGCCGGGGCGACCTGCATGCGCGCCGGCTGGTCGAGCGGCGGATCAAGGACCGCGACACCCTCGGCAAGCTCTTCACCGAGATCGGCCCGCGGTTCGCCGCACGGCCGGGGGGCTACACGCGGATTCTTAAGCTCGGGCATCGTCCCGGCGACGGGGCCGACGTGGCCCGGATCGAGTTGCTCGCCGAGTGACCGGGCCTTCGGGACGCTTCGGTCAAACGACAAAGGGGACCCCGTCGGGTCCCCTTTTTCTTGACGTGCCGCGATACCGCTTGCGACGACCGCTAGACGACCGCTGCCGAAGCCCGAGGGGCCTTCACCACCCGGTTACTCTTCAGGCACTGCGTACAGACCCGGATCCGCTTGGGCGCGCCCTCGACGAGGATCCGCACGGTCTGCAGGTTCGGGTACCAGCGACGCTTGGTCCGATTGTTGGCGTGGCTGACATTGTTGCCGGTGACCGGCCCCTTGCCGCACACGGAGCATACCCGCGCCATAAGCTGAATCCCTCGTCTGATAGTCGCCAACCACTGGAAACCTCAAAATTTAAACCTCCGGTCCACATGACACAACTCCGCGCTCCCAAACGCGATGCCTAAAGCGCTCATCACGGGGGTCACCGGCCAGGACGGCTCCTACCTCGCGGAACTCCTGCTCGCGAAGGGGTACGAGGTCGTCGGAATGGTCCGGCGCACCAGCCACCACAGCTACGAGCGCATCGAGCATCTGCTCGACCGGATCGAGATCGTGGCCGCCGACCTGCTCGATCAGCATTCGCTCACCGTCGTGCTCCAGGATACCCGCCCGGACGAGGTCTATAACCTGGCCGCACAGTCCTACGTGCCGACCTCCTGGAGCCAGCCTGTCCTCACCGGCGAATTCACGGCCCTCGGGGTCACCCGCATTCTCGAGGCGATCCGCCTGGTCCATCCGAGCGCCCGATTTTATCAGGCGAGCTCGTCCGAGATGTTCGGCAAGGCGAAGGAGACGCCGCAGCGCGAAAGCACGCCGTTCTATCCCCGGTCCCCCTATGGCGTCGCCAAGGTGTACGGGCACTGGATCACCGTGAACTACCGCGAGTCCTACGGACTGTACGCGGTGAGCGGCATCCTGTTCAACCACGAGTCGCCTCGCCGTGGCATCGAATTCGTGACTCGCAAGGTGACCGATGGCGTTGCCCGCATCAAGCTCGGTCTGGCGAAGGAGCTGCGTCTCGGGAACCTCGAGGCGCGACGCGACTGGGGATTCGCGGGCGACTACGTCGAGGCGATGTGGCGCATGCTGCAGCAGCCCACCCCGCAGGACTACGTGATCGGTACCGGCAAGACCCACAGCGTCCAGCAGCTCGTGGAGCTCGCCTTCTCGCACGTCGGGCTGGACTGGCGGCGCCACGTGGTGAGCGATCCCAAGTTCTACCGGCCGGCCGAGGTGGATCTGCTGCTCGCGGATCCGGCGAAGGGATGCCGAGAGCTGGGTTGGACCCCGAAGGTGACCTTCGAGGAGCTGGTCGCGATGATGGTGGACGCCGATCTCGAGCGGCTCCACGCGGCGCGCTGAGCGGTGAAGGTGCTCGTCACCGGCGCCGACGGCTTCGTCGGTCGCCATCTGGTTCGCCGGCTCCTGCGGGACGGTCACCGGGTCGGTGCCGCCGTCCGGGCTGATGTGCCCGCGGTCGCGGAATGGCACGCCGCGCCGGTGACGCGGCTGCCGTTCGAGCTGACCGACGGACACTCGATCGAGTCGGCGCTGGAGTATGGTCCCGACGCGGTGGTCCACCTGGCCGCGGTCGCCTCCAACCGCGAGGCGTGGAGCGATCCCGGCCAGGCGTGGGTGGTGAACGCTGCCGGCACCGCGCGCCTGGCGGAGGCGCTGGCCCGGCGGAATGCGAATGCCGGGACCGAAGCGGTCCTGCTGGTGGTATCGAGCGGTGAAGTCTACGGGGCCGGCGAGACCGTGCCGCGGGTGGAGTCGGATCCGGTGCGGCCGCAATCGCCCTACGCGGCCAGCAAGTTGGGTGGCGAGGTTGCGGCGCTCGAGGTCTGGCGTCGAACGGGTCTGACCGCGATCGTGGCCCGGCCGTTCACCCACACCGGGCCAGGCCAGCCGACTCGATTCGTGCTCCCCGCCTTCGCGGCGCGGCTGCGCCAGGCACGGGCGCGGGGTGACAAGGAGGTGCCGACCGGCAATCTGGAGCCGGTGCGCGATCTGCTTGACGTGCGCGATGTGGTGGAGGCATACGTGGCCCTGCTTCGGAAGGGACGGGCCGGCGAGGTGTACAACATATCGCGGGGTGAGGGACAATCGGTCCGCGACATGTTCTACCGGCTCGCCAAGCTGGTTGGGGTGGAGGCGGAGCCAAGGCCCGATCCCGAGCTGACTCGGGCCCGGGACCTCCCCTACCTCGTGGGGAATTCGAGCAAGCTACGTGAGGCGACCGGCTGGGCGCCCGCGATCTCATTGGACGCGATGCTGCGGGGGCTGGTGGATGCCCAAACGGACTGACCTACAGACCATTCTCCTGATCGGCTCCGGACCCATCGTCATCGGGCAGGGAGCGGAGTTCGACTACTCGGGCACTCAGGCGGTGCGGGCGCTCAAGGAGGAAGGCTACCGGGTCGTGCTCGTCAATTCGAACCCCGCGACGATCATGACCGACCCCGAGCTCGCCGACCGGACCTACATCGAGCCGGTGACGCCGGAATGGGTGGCCAAGGTGATCGAGCGCGAGCGGCCGGACGCGCTCCTCCCCACCATGGGCGGTCAAACCGCGCTCAACGTCGCGATGGCGCTCCAGCGGGACGGGACGCTCGAGCGCTACGGCGTCGAGCTCATCGGGGCCAACGAGCGGGCCATCCGGCTGGCGGAAGATCGCGAGGAGTTCGCGGCCGCGATGCGGCGAATCGGGCTGGCGACGCCGCAGGGACGCACCGTCCGAAGTGTCGAGGAGGCCCTGGATGCGGTCCAGGTCACCGGCTTCCCGGCGATCCTCCGCCCGTCCTTTACCCTCGGCGGGACCGGCGGCGGCATTGCGTACAACATCGAGGAATTCGATACCCTGATCCGGCGCGGGCTCGAGCTCTCTCCGGTGGGGTCCGTGCTGGTGGAGCGGAGCATCATCGGCTGGAAGGAGTTCGAGCTGGAGGTGATGCGGGACGGAGCGGACAACGTCGTGATCGTCTGCTCCATCGAGAACCTCGATCCCATGGGCGTGCACACCGGGGACTCGATCACGGTCGCGCCGGCCATGACGCTGACCGACCGGGAATATCAGGTGATGCGCGACGCCTCGATCCGGGTCATTCGAGAGATCGGGGTCGCCGCCGGCGGCTGCAACATCCAGTTCGCGGTGAATCCCGCCACGGGCGAGCAGCTCGTGATCGAGATGAACCCACGCGTGTCCCGCTCTTCGGCCCTGGCCTCCAAAGCGACCGGCTTCCCCATCGCCCGGATCGGTACCAAGGTCGCGGTGGGATACCGGCTCGATGAGCTCCCCAACGACATCACCCGGACGACACCGGCGTCCTTCGAGCCGGTGCTGGATTACGTGGTGGTGAAGATCCCCCGGTTCGCCTTCGAGAAGTTCCCGACGGCCGACCCCACGCTCACGACCCAGATGAAGTCAGTCGGCGAGGTGATGGCGATCGGACGTACGTTCAAGGAAGCCTTCCAGAAGGGTCTGCGCGGCCTGGAGGCGGACCGGCATGGCTGGGTGACCGGCGCCCGGCCCGAGGACGACCGCGTCGCCGACGGCACACTCGAGTCGGCCCTCGCCGCGATGCGCACGCCCACGCCTGAGCGCGTCTTCCAGATCAAGCGCGCGCTCCAGCTCGGCGCCCCGGTGGAGGCCATCGCCGAGCGGACCGGTATCGATGCCTGGTTTCTCTACCAGATGGCCGAGCTGGTGGAAGCCGAGAGGGAGTGGGGAGGCAAGGGGGCCCTCGGCAAGTCCGAGGACGAGCGGCAGATTTTGCGCAGGATGAAGCGGCTGGGCTTCTCCGACCGCCAGCTTGCCGAGCTTCGCGGCACCAACGAAGCCGAGATCCGCGTGCTGCGGCATCGACTCAACATTCGGCCCGCCTACAAGACGGTCGACACGTGCGCGGGTGAGTTCCCCTCGTCCACGCCGTACCTCTATTCCTCCTACGACGAGGAGAACGAGGCCCGTGGTGTCGGCGACCGCACGGTCGTGATCCTCGGCAGCGGACCCAATCGCATCGGGCAGGGGGTCGAGTTCGACTACTGCTGCGTCCGCGCCGCCATGTCCTTCCGGCAGATGGGGTACCGCACGGTCATGGTGAACTCGAACCCCGAGACCGTCTCGACCGACTTCGACATCTCTGATGCTCTCTATTTCGAGCCGCTGACCCTGGAGGACGTGCTCGAGATCGTCCACGTCGAGCGGCCGCTGGGCGTCGTCGTGCAGCTCGGCGGGCAGACCCCGCTGCGACTGGCGCGGGCGCTCGAGTGCGAGGGCGTGCCGATCCTGGGCACGTCTCCCGAGGCGATCGATCTCGCCGAGGACCGCGGGAGGTTCGAGGCGCTGACCCGGGAGCTGGGCGTGGCGCAACCGCCGAGCGGCGTCGCTCATTCAGTCGAAGAGGCGGTGGGAGTGGCGACCCGGGTCGGCTATCCGGTGCTGGTGCGACCCTCCTACGTGCTGGGGGGACGGGCGATGGAGATCGTCTACGACGACGCCTCGCTCCGGAGCTACTTCGAGCGCGCGGCGCGGGTGGCTCCCGAGCACCCGGTGCTGATCGACAGTTTCCTGGAGGACGCGTTCGAAGCTGACGTGGATGCCATCGCCGACGGGACCCGATGCGTCATCGGCGGGGTGATGCAGCACATCGAGGACGCCGGCATCCACTCGGGCGACTCGGCGTGCGTCCTCCCGCCCTACCTGATTACCGAGGCGCAGGTGCAGGAGATGCGCCGGCACACCCGCGCCTTCGCCGAGCGGCTGGGGGTCGTCGGGCTCATCAACGTCCAGTACGCCATCAAGAACGGCATCGTCTATGTGCTCGAGGTGAATCCCCGAGGCTCACGGACGGTCCCGTTCGTCTCCAAGACCACGGGCGTCCCGCTTGCCAGTCTCGCGGCCGCGATCATGGCGGGCCAGACCCTCGACGACCTGGGGCTGCAGGACGACGTGATTCACCCCTACGTCGCCGTGAAGGAGGCCGTGTTCCCCTTCAGCAAGCTGCAGGGTGTGGATCTCGTGCTGGGGCCGGAGATGCGGTCCACCGGCGAGGTGATGGGCATCGCCGACTCGTTCGGCATGGCCTTCGCCAAGGCTCAGATCTCGGCGGATGGCGCCCTGCCTCACGAAGGGGGGATCTTCGTCACCGTGAACGATCACGACAAGGCGAACCTCGTTCCGATCGCACGCCGGTTTCACGCGCTGGGCTTCCGGGTGTTCGCCACCGAAGGGACCGCGCGCTACCTGCGCGCCCGCGGCGTCCCGGCCGAACGCGTGCTCAAGGTGCATGAGGGTCGCCCGAACGCCATCGATCTCCTCGTGTCGGGTCGGATCGGCCTTCTGGTGAACACACCGCTGGGCAAGCTCACCCAGAAGGACGACTACGCGATTCGCCGCGCCGCGCTGCAGCACCGGGTGGCATACACCACGACGCTCTCGGCCGCGGCGGCGGCGTGCGACGCCATCATCGCACTGCGGAGCCGCCAGGGCGAGGTGCGCTCGTTGCAGGAGTGGCACCTGCTCACGCGGGAGATGTCCCCGGAATGGACGGGTTGACCGCGCGCGACGCCGCCTTCGTGGCGGCACTCCGCGCGCGGGTCCGGGGACAGGTGAGGGAGGCCGAGCCGCTGGCGCGGTACTCGACCTACCGGATCGGTGGGCCCGCCACGGTGCTGCATCCCGCGGTCGGCGAGGACGTCGGAGCGGCGCTCACGATGGCCCACGAGGCCGGCATTCCATGGTTCGTCGTGGGCCTGGGGTCCAACATCCTTCTACCCGACGAAGGCCTCGACGCGCTGGTCGTGAGGATGGGGAAGGGGATGGACCACCTCCGGCAGGACGACGACCGCTGGACGGTCGGAGCCGGACTCCCCGCGCCGCTCGCCGCGCGGCGGACAGCCGCCGCCGGCTACGCCGGGCTCCACATCTTCGTCGGGGTCCCGGGAACGGCGGGGGGCGGGGTGTACATGAACGCCGGTTGTCACGGCGGCGACTGGTCCGAGGTGGTCGAGTCCGTGACTGTGGTGGACGACACGGGTCGCGACACCGTGCTGTCTCGGGAACGCGTGCCGTTCACCTACCGCCGAAGCGGATTGGACGGGAAGGTCGTGCTGCAGGCTACCGTCCGCCTCCGTCCCGAGGAGCAGCACGCGCTGGATGAGCAGATCGCCGAGATGTTCGAGTGGCGCCAGAGAGGCACGCCGTTCAACCAGCCCTGCTGTGGCAGCGTCTTCAAGAACCCCTCGGGACCGAGCTGGAAACAGGAAGGCGGCCCCCGGACGGCCGGACAGCTGATCGAGGCCTCGGGACTCAAGGGATATCGTGTCGGCGGCGCCGAGATCTCGCCAATGCACGCGAACTATTTCGTGAATACCGGGGAGGCCACCGCGGCGGACGTGGGCGCACTCATCGAACATGCCCAGAAGGTCGTACTGGAAGAGTTCGGGATCGGACTCGAGCCCGAGGTGAAACTGATCGGGCGCTGGGGCGAGTACCTGAACCGCGATGAAGAGTGAAGAGTGAAGGGTAAAGAGGCGGCCACCTTCCTCATGCCCTTACTCTTCGAGTTGCTCCCTTCACTTTTCACCTTTCACGGTCGTCCCCTATGCCCGACTACTTCGTCCACGAATCCAGCTACGTAGATGACGGCGCGATCGTTGGGGCCGGGACCAAGATCTGGCACTTCTGCCACATCCTGCCCGGGGCGGTGATCGGCGAGCGCTGCAATCTGGGGCAGAACGTGGTCGTGATGGGCGGCACGCGCATCGGGACCAACGTGAAGATCCAGAACAACGTCTCGATCTATGAAGGGGTGGTGCTGGAGGACGACGTTTTCTGCGGGCCGAGCTGCGTGTTCACCAACGTCATGAATCCGCGCAGCCACGTCTCCCGGAAATCGGAGTACCGCCAGACCCTGGTGCGCAGAGGTGCGACGATCGGCGCCAACGCCACGGTGATCTGTGGGGCGACGCTCGGTGAATACTCGTTCATCGGCGCTGGGGCGGTCGTCAGGGGCGAGGTTCCAGCCTACGCGCTCATGGTGGGCGTGCCGGCTCGGCGAGTGGGATGGATGTGCCAGTGCGGCACACGCTTGGAGGTGGTGGATCGGCACGCTACCTGCAACGCCTGCGGCGCCCGATACGAGGAAACGGGTGGGGTTCTCCGTCAGATTGACCGACCCTGAACCCGCGGCTAAGTTGCATGGCTGTCAAGGGTTCTGCTACTGACCGCGCCCGTCGCTCGGCCGGCTAAGGCCGACTTGCGGGCGCTTTCCACTTGACCGCTCCAGTCCAAGGGCTGGTGCGGCTCTGCGACAGGCGAGAACGGTGAACGTACCTCTGCTGGACCTGGTGGCGCAGTACCGCAGCATCAAGGACGATGTGACCCGAGCCGTCACAGCCGTCATCGAGCGCCAGAGCTTCATCATGGGGCCGGAGGTGGGCCAGCTCGAGGCCGAGGTCGCCCGCCTGTCCCAGACCAGGCATGCGGTGGGGTGCGCGAGCGGGACGGATGCGTTGCTGCTTCCGATCCGGACTCTCGACCTCAAGCCGGGGGACGAGATCATCACGACCCCGTTCTCCTTCTTCGCGACCGCGGGGGCGATACACAATGCCGGCGGCACGCCGGTCTTCGTGGACATCGATGCGGGTAGCTTCAACATCGCGCCCGGAGCGATCGAGGCCGCGATCACGCCGCGTACCCGGGCGATCGTCGTCGTCCACCTGTTCGGGCAGATGGCGGTCATGGAGGAGATCCTCCCGATCGCCAAGCGTCATGGGCTCGCCCTGATCGAGGACGCCGCGCAGGCGATCGGCGCCCGGCGCAAGATCGACGGAGCCTGGCGCATGGCGGGCGAGCTCGGCACCGTGGGAACCTTCTCCTTCTTCCCGAGCAAGAACCTCGGCGGGTTCGGAGACGGCGGGATGATGGTGACGCAGGACGATACCCTCGCCGAGCGATTGCGCAGGCTTCGCTTGCATGGTGGGAGCCGGCAGTACTTCCACGATGAGGTGGGGTACAATAGCCGCCTCGACACGCTTCAGGCGGCCGTGTTACTGGCCAAGCTTCCGCATCTAGCGGACTGGAGCGCGGCGCGCGCACGGAACGCGGCTCGCTACACCGAGGCGTTCACCGGACATCCGGCGATTTGTCCTCCTCGGGTCGACCCGGCCAACACCCACATCTACAACCAGTACACGTTGCGTGTGCCGCGCCGCGATCAGCTGCAGGCGCACCTGAAGGCATCCGGTATCGGCAGCTCGATCTACTACCCGCTCGCCCTGCACCTGCAGCCCTGCTTCGCCCATCTGGGCTACCAGCACGGCAGCCTGCCGGTCTCGGAGGCCGCGACCGGGGAAGTGATCTCGCTCCCGATCTATCCGGAGATGACCCGAGAGCAGCAGGACGCAGTCATCGAGTCGATCCTGGCGTTCTACGCATGAGCGGGACGCGCTTCCCGCCGATGGAGATGGTGTGATGGGCATGGCACAGGACCTCATCGACAAGGCCGAGCGCCGGGAGGTGCTCTTCGGGATCGTGGGACTCGGCTATGTCGGGTTGCCGCTCGCGGTCGAGCTCGCCCAGGCGGGCTACCGCGTGCTCGGCTTCGACATCAACGAGCGGGTCGTGGACGGCCTGAACGGCCGCCACTCGCACGTGAAGGACGTGAGCGACGCCCAGCTCCAGGCCGTGGTGGACTCGGGACGGTTCGAGGCCACGACCGACGCGGAGCGGCTGGGTGAGCCGGACGCGATCTCCATCTGCGTACCGACACCGCTCTCCAAGTTCAAGGATCCGGACGTCAGCTACATCGTGGCCGCCACCGAGGCGGTGAAGCGCACGCTGCGCAGCGGCCAGGCGATCATCCTGGAGAGCACCACCTATCCCGGCACCACGCGGGAGATCCTGCTCCCGGCACTCGAGAGCACCGGGCTCAAGGTGGGCGAGGACTTCTTCCTGGCCTTCAGCCCCGAGCGCGTGGATCCCGGAAACCCGACCTGGCAGACCCGCAACACGCCGAAGGTCGTCGGCGGGATCACCGAGGACTGCCAGCGGGTCGCCTGTGCTCTCTATAAGCCCGCCATCGAGCGGCTGGTGCCGGTCTCCACGACCGAAGCCGCCGAGCTGGTCAAGTTGCTGGAGAACACCTTCCGCAGCGTGAATATCGGCCTGGTGAACGAGATGGCGATCGTCTGCGACAAGCTCGGCGTGGACGTCTGGGAGGTTATCGAGGCCGCGTCCACCAAGCCGTTCGGCTTCATGAAATTCCTGCCCGGGCCAGGGCTCGGAGGACACTGCATTCCCGTCGACCCGCACTACCTCGCGTGGAAGATGCGCGGGCTCAACTACAAGACCCGGTTCATCGACCTCGCGGGTGAGATGAATACCGAGATGCCGCTCTTCTGGGTCCGGAAGGTCGCCGAGGCGCTCAACCAGAAGGGCCGCGCGGTGCGCGGCGCGTCGGTGCTGGTGCTGGGCGTCGCCTACAAGCGGGACATCGACGACCTCCGGGAGAGCCCGGCGCTGGACATCATCCGTCTTCTCGAGGGGCAGGGGGCAAGGGTGTCGTATCACGATCCCCACGTGCCCTGCTTCGCGGAGGACGGCCACGAGTTCCGCTCGGTCGAGCTGACGCCGGAGTCCGTCGCCGCCGCGGACTGCGTGATGGTGGTGACCGATCATTCGGCGGTGGATTACCGGATGGTGAAGCGCGAGGCCAAGGTCGTGGTGGACACCCGGAACGCAATGCCGAAAGAGGCGTGACATGCATGTGGCGGTGATCGGGAGCGGATACGTCGGCCTGGTGGCCGGCGCCTGCCTGGCGGAGACCGGCAACGACGTCGTCTGCGTGGACAACGACGCGGAGAAGATCACGCGGTTGCAGCGCAACGAGATTCCGATCTATGAGCCCGGGCTCGAGCCGATGGTGCAGCGCAATCAGGCCGAAGGCCGGCTGACGTTCACGACCGACATCGCGTCGGCGGTGCGGGGTGCCCGGGTCATCTTCATCGCCGTCGGCACGCCACCGGGCGAGGACGGGTCGGCGGACTTGAAGCACGTCCTCGCCGTGGCGCGGGCGATCGGCCGCAACATGAACGAGCCCAAGATCATCGTCACCAAATCCACGGTGCCGGTCGGCACGGCCGAAAAGGTGCGCGCCGCCGTCGCCGCGGAGACCAAGGTCCCCTTCGCCGTATGCTCCAATCCCGAGTTCCTGAAGGAAGGCGCCGCGATCGAAGACTTCATGAAGCCGGATCGGGTCGTCGTCGGCGTGGATGACGAGGATGCCCGGGCGGTGATGGGAGAGCTCTACGCCCCGTTCACCCGGCAGGGCGGCAACCGGATCCTCTTCATGGACATCGCCTCGGCGGAGGTCACCAAGTATGCCGCCAACGCCATGCTCGCGACCCGCATCTCGTTCATGAACCAGATGGCGCTGTTCTGCGAGCTGGTGGGCGCCGACGTGCACAATGTCCGGCTCGGAATCGGCTCCGACCAGCGGATCGGACGGGCGTTCCTGTACCCCGGCCCTGGCTACGGCGGCTCCTGCTTTCCCAAGGACGTGAAGGCGATCATCAAGACCGCCGACGACCTGGGCCTCTCGCTCGACGTGCTCAAGGCGGTCGAGGCGGTGAACGAGTGCCAGAAGCTCGTGGTGCTTCAGAAGGTGCAGCGTTATCTGGGGCAGGACCTGAGCGGCAAGGTGGTCGGTCTCTGGGGACTCGCCTTCAAGGCCGAGACCGATGACATGCGGGAGAGCCCGACGATTCCGGTGATCGAAGGCCTTCTCCGGGCCGGCGCCCGGGTCCAGACGCACGATCCCAAGGCCACCGACCAGGCACGCACGATCTTCGGCGACCGGGTGATGTACGCCGCCGACCCCTACAGCGCCGCACACAGGGCCGACGCGCTCCTGGTCATGACCGAATGGCTGGTCTATCGCAATCCCGACTTCGAGCGGGTGCGCAAGCTGCTTCGCCGCCCGCTCCTCGTGGACGGGCGCAACCTCTACGATCCCGAGCGGATGAAAGGGCTCGGCTTCGAGTACCACGGGATCGGTCGGGGCGGTAGGTGACGCGAATCCTCGTCACCGGCGCCGCGGGCTTCATCGGCTCGCACCTTGCGGAGGCGCTGGCGCGGCGGGGCGACGAAGTGATCGGGGTGGACAACTTCGATCCGTTTTATCCCCGGGAGATGAAGGAGCGCAACCTCACGGTGGCGCGGTCGCTCCCGGGGTTCAGCTTCCTCGAGCAGGACATGCTCGACGCCGACGCGATCGCATCACTGCTCACCCCCGACACCGTCGTCGTGCATCTCGCCGCGAAGGCGGGGGTGCGCCCGTCGCTCGCGGACCCGGTGGGCTACGCGCGCGTGAACGTCACCGGGACCGCGGCAGTGGCGGAAGCGGCCCGACGCGCCGGGGTCTCGCGGTTCGTGTTCGGCTCCTCCTCCTCGGTGTACGGGGACAGCACGCCGGTCCCGTTCCGCGAGGACGCGATCGCCATCGAGCCGGTATCGCCCTACGCGGCGACCAAGCGCGCGGCCGAGCTGCTGCTCCGTTCGATCGCGCTGGTCTACGGTCTCCGGGTCGCCTCGCTGCGGTTCTTCACCGTCTACGGTCCAAGGCAGCGTCCCGACCTCGCGATCCACGCCTTCGCGCGGAGGATGGTTGACGGTCGGCCGGTGACGCTCTTCGGGGACGGCACCCAGTCGCGCGACTATACGTATTGCGACGACATCGTGGCCGGCGCCGTCGCCGCGGTGGACTGGACCGCGACGGCCCCCATCGGCGTGGACACGTTCAACCTCGGCGGGAACCGCGCGGTGCCCACCGGCGCAATGGTGGAGGAGATCGCCAGGGCACTGGGGATCCAACCCCGGATCGAATGGGCACCGATGCAGCCGGGGGATGTGCAGCGTACGGCCGCGGATCTGACCAAGTCGCAGGCGGTGCTGGGCTATATGCCGCGCACCCCGTTTCCCGAGGGAATTCGACGCTTCGTCGCCTGGTTCCGGGAGGCTTATGGCCGTGCAGACTGACCGCCTGCTTACGCGGGCGCAGGAGCGGTTCGCGGTGCAGGACTATTACGGCGCGGTGCATCTGCTGGAGGAGATCGTCGCGGGCGGACGCTCGTTCGCGGATGTCCACCATCTGCTCGGGGTGTCGCTCTCGATGCTGGGTCAGTCGGAGCGCGCGCTGGGCGAGTTCGCCCGGGCCCTGGAGCTCAATCCGCGATACCTCGAGGCCTTGATCCACCAGGGCGTGGTGCTGAACGAGCTGGGCCGGGAACGCGAGGCGGACGAGTCGTTCCGCCGGGCGGCGGCGAGCGTCGCCCCGCCATCCACCGGGTTGCCCGCGCATGTGGCGGCACGGCTGGCCAACCTCCATTCCGAGCTCGCCACCGCGTACGCCGAGGGCGGCGCTACGGAGCGCGCCATCGAGCAGTTTCGGCGCGCTCTGGAGCTGGGCCCTGCCTTCCACGATCTGCGATACCGGATGGCGCGTCTCCTGCTCGAGTCGGGTCGGGCGCTCGAGGCGAAAGAGGAGTTGGAGCGGGTGCTCGAGGCACGCCCCAACTTCGTGGACGCGGAGGCCGCTCTCGGATTGGCGCACTATCTGTCGGGGGACGCGATCGGGGCCCGCGAAGTGTGGAAGCGTTGCCTCGAGCGTCGTCCCGAGAACGCACGGGTGGAGGCCTACCTCTCGATGCTGGGCCGAACCGAAGGGTGAGGAGAGCACTGATCGCGTGCCTCGCGCTCGGAATCGGGTGCGGGGGTGGGGATGGCGAGCGCCGTGCGGACGAGGCCTACGCCCGCGGCCAGTATGGGGAAGCGTTCGCCATCTATCGCGATCTGTCGGCCGCCGGCTCCGAGCCGCGCGTGCTCGCCAAGATCGGTGCATCGGCACTCCACGCGGGACGGCTGGGTGACGCGACCGACGCGTACCTCAAGCTGGCCGGTGAGGATCCGACCCGCGGCCGGGAAGCGGCGGCAGGTCTCGAAGGGGTCGTGCTCGCCGCGGAGCGGAGCGGGGAAGAGGCCGCGCTCCAGGAGGCGGTGCTCGGACTCCAGACCATCGCGCCCGACGCGGTGCCCGGTCGTTTCGCGCTGGTGCTGGCTCAGAAGTCGGACGCGGAGCCGGAGGAGCTCGTCTCCCTTCTTCCTGGCGCGATCGCGGCGGCGGACGATCAGGGCAGCGTGGACTCGCTGCTTCTCCGCTATGGACGGGCGCTGGAGACGACCGCTGGCTGCGGCCAGGCGCTGCTCCAATATCGCGCGGTGGCTCGAAGGGCCCAGGACTCGACGCTCCGGAGGACGGCGCGCGCTCGCACCGGAGATTGCGCCTTCAATCAGGGGCTCAGGGCGCAGAAGGCGGGGCGCCAGGAAGACGCGGTGCTCTGGTTTGCCGAGGCGTCGCGGGTGGACTCGAGCTCGGTCACCGGTCGGCGCGCGCTGGTGAGCCTGGGCGATCTTCGTCTGTTCCAGGGCGACACCCTCGCCGCGGCGCTGGCATTTCAGACCGCGGTTTCGGCCTCGACATCGGGGCGCGACTCCATCGGCGAGGTCGCCCGAATCCGACTTGCCCGACTCGGGCTCGTACCTAACGCGGGCGAAGGTGCCCGCCCGGACACGCAATGATGGCTCGCTGGTTTTCAATTCGCCTGTTCAGCACGTTCCTGCTCGCGGGAACCGTGGCCGCCTGTGGTGGCGGCGCGCGATCCTCCTCCAGCAGCTCGCCCACGCCCGAGCGCTCCGAAGGGGCCTCGGCGCAGGAAGTGGATGCGCTCTGGAAGTCGGCGCAGGACAAGGTCCACCGAGGCAAATGGGGTGATGCCCTCAAGGAGCTCGAACGGGTCCTGCTGGAGCTCGGCCCTGGCGATCCGCGCGCGACCCAGGCCCGCTTCTACCTGGGGGAGGCCCATTTCGCTCTCGGCAGCCACCTCGAGGCCGCGAGAGAGTTCCGCCGGGTCTCCGACGAGACGCCGAACGACAAGTTGGCGCCCGAGGCGCTCCTTCGGGTCGGTGACGTCTACGCCGATCTCTGGCGCCGGCCCGAGCTCGATCCCTCCTATGGACAGACCGCCCTCGCGACCTACCAGGAGTTGCTCAACCGCTACCCGGGCGGCAGTGCGGCGGCACGCGCCCAGGAACGGATCTCGGAGCTGCAGGAGCGCTTTGCGTACAAGGAATACCGAGCCGCGATCTATTACTACCGCCTCAAGGCCTACGATTCGGCCGTGCTCTACCTCAAAGACCTCGTGGCCACCTACCCTCGGACGGCGATCGCGCCGGAGGCGTTGGTGAAGCTCGTGCAGGCCTATGAAAAGCTGGGCTACCGCGAGGATGTGCAGGAGACCTGCGGCTACCTTCGTCGCTACCACCCCAAGGCCCCCGGCAGCAGCCAGGTCTGTCCCCCGGACACGACCGGAGCCTCCTGAGCGGATGGTCGGCCTCTTCGGGGGGTCGTTCGATCCGGTTCACCATGGGCACCTCATCGTCGGGCAGGTCGCGGCCGAAACGCTGGGGCTGGAGTCGCTGCGCTTCGTGCCCGCCCGGGAGCAGCCGTTCAAGCGGGGACAGCACGCCGCTCCGGCCGAAGCGCGCGCGGCGATGCTCGATCTCGCGGTCGCCGGCTACCCCGGTTTCGCGGTGGAGCGAGCCGAGCTGGGCCGACCAGCGCCATCCTATACGGTGGATACCCTTCGCGACCTCCGATCGCGGGAACCGGGCGTCGAGCTCGTTCTCCTCCTCGGTGCGGACGCCGCGGCGGAGCTGTCCGGCTGGCGGGAGGCGGACGAGGTGGCACGGTTGGCCGAGATCGTCGTGTGCGCCCGCCCGGGGAGCCCGGTGCCCGGCACTCCCCTGATCCGACGCGTCATCCAGGTGCCCTCCATCGACATCTCGGCCAGCGAGATCCGTCGCCGGGTCAGAGAGGGCCGGTCCATCCGGTACTGGGTGCCCGACGCGGTCGCCGAGTATATGACCAAGCACCGGTTATATTTGGACCCAGCATGATCAAGACACTCATGACCGCGGTGTTCGGCACGCGGTTCGAACGGGAGCGCAAGCACATCCAGCCGGTCCTCGACGCCGTCCATCGCGAAGAGGACCGGCTCAAGGATCTCTCCGAGGACGAGCTCAAGGCGCAGACGGCGAAGTTCCGTGCCCTTCTCGAGGAGCGCACCGGCGCTCTCCGGAAGGAGCTCGAGGACGTCCGTGCCGCCAAGCATGCCTGCGCCGATCCGGCCGAGCGGGACGGGCTCGAGCGGCGCTTCCACGAGCTCGAGACCCAATGGAAGAAGGAGCTCGCGGCCGGCCTGGACGACCTGCTGCCCGAGGCGTACGCCACGGTGCGCGAGGCCTGCCGCAGGCTCCTGGGCACTACGGTGCAGGTGACCGGGCACGAGCTCACCTGGGACATGGTGCCCTACGACGTCCAGCTCATCGGCGGCGTCGTGCTTCACCGGGGTCGCATCGCCGAGATGGCGACCGGCGAAGGCAAGACGCTCGTGGCGACGCTGCCGCTCTACTTGAACGCACTGGCCGGTCGAGGCACGCACCTCGTCACCGTCAACAACTACCTGGCCCGCCGCGACTCCCAGTGGATGGGCCACGTTTTCAAGTACCTCGGGCCTCACCGTAGCGTGCCTGGACGACACCGAGCCCTCCTCCCCGGCCCGTCGTGCCGCCTACCAGGCCGACATCACCTACGGCACCAACAACGAGTTCGGGTTCGACTACCTGCGCGACAACATGGTGTTCTCGCTGGAGCAGCGGGTCCAGCGGGAGCACGCCTACGCCATCATCGACGAGGTGGACTCGATTCTCATCGACGAGGCGCGGACGCCGCTCATCATCTCGGGGCCTGTAGGGAACGAGGCGGACGACAAGTACGCCCAGTTCAACCGCCAGGTCGCGGAGCTGGTCCGGAAGCAGACCGGGGTCGTGAACACCCTGCTCGCGGAAGGCGAGCGCCTGCTCGAAGATCCAAAGACCAAGGACGAAGCCGGGCTCAAGATCTATCAGGCCCAGCTCGGCATGCCCAAGAACAAGCGTCTGCTCAAGCTGTTCAACGAGACCGGCGTCAAGCAGATGACGCAGCGCATGGAGCTGGACGCCATCGGCGACCGGAAGCTGCCGATCCGGCAGCAGCGCATGCGGGACCTCGAGGACGTGTTGTACTTCGTCCTCGACGAGAAGGGCCACTCGGTGCATCTCACCGACCGCGGCGCCGAAGCCCTGTCGCCGGACGATCCGGGTCTTTTCCTCGTGCCCGACATCTCTGAGGAGATTCATCGGATCGACCACGACCCCGAATTGTCGCCGCACGACCGGATCGAGCGCCGCCGCGAGGTCGAGGGGCAGTACGCGCTCAAGAGCGAGAAGCTCCACATCATCCACAAGCTGCTCCAGGCCCACGTGCTCTACGAGAAGGAAGTGGACTATCTGGTGCAGGAAGGGCAGGTGGTGATCGTGGACGAGTTCACCGGCCGCGTGATGTCGGGCCGGCGGTGGGCGGACGGCCTGCACCAGGCGGTCGAGGCGAAGGAGGGCGTGCAGGTCAAGGGCGAGACCCAGACCTTCGCCACCATCACGATCCAGAACTACTTCCGGATGTACGACAAGCTGGCCGGGATGACCGGTACGGCCGAGACCGAGGAGACGGAGTTCTACTCGATCTACGGGCTGGAGGTGGCCGTCATCCCCACCCACCGGCCAATCAAGCGTCTGGATCAGGTGGACCGGATCTACAAGACTCGGAAGGAAAAGCACGACGCGATCATGGACGAGGTGGAGAGGCTCCACAACCTCGGCTGGCCGGTCCTGATCGGCACGGTGAACGTGGACGTCTCGGAGACGCTGTCCCGCCAGCTCAAGCGCCGCGGGCTCAGGCACGAGGTGCTGAACGCCAAGTACCACCAGCGCGAGGCGGAGATCGTGGCGGGCGCGGGCCAGAAGGCCGCTATCACGATCGCGACCAACATGGCCGGCCGCGGCACCGACATTAAGCTGGGCAAGGATCTCGACCTGACTCTGGAGGAGGCGGGCCTCCAGATCATCGGCACCGAGCGCCACGAGTCGCGACGCATCGACCGTCAGCTGCGCGGCCGGTCGGGCCGTCAGGGCGACCCGGGACAGTCGATCTTCTTCCTTTCGCTGGAAGACGACCTGATGCGGCTCTTCGGGTCGGACCGGATCGCGCGGTGGATGGACAAGAGTGGGGCGGAGGAGGGCGAGGTCATCACGGGCGGGCTCGTCACCCGGGCCATCGAGCAGGCGCAGAAGCGGGTCGAGCTACAGAACTTCCAGCAGCGGAAGCGACTCCTCGAGTACGACGACGTGATGAATCAGCAGCGGGAGGTCATCTACTCGCTGCGGCTCTTCGCGCTCGAGCGGGGTGAGGAGCTGAAGGCGGAGGCCCGGCGGATGATCGAGGCCGCCCTCGAGCGGGCCGTGACTCAGTTCCTGGCCGGCGCCGAGCGTCCCGAGGAGTACGATCGCGGCGGCTTGCGTGAGGCGTTGGCCATCCAGTACATGGTGACGGCCGATCAGATCACCGATGCCGACGCCGCACCCTCCATCGAGCGCCTGGTCGAGGTGGCGAAGGCGGAAGGCGAGCAGGCATTTCAGCGCAAGGTGGAGTACCTCGCCGACTTCGGGAAGACGGTCGGCATCCCCGACGTGGACACCCAGGTGCTCTCGCAGGTCATGCTGAACGTGCTGGACGAGCGGTGGAAGGACCACCTGTACGACCTGGACCAGCTGCGGAATGCGATCCAGTACCGGGCGTGGGGCCAGAAGGACCCGCTGGTCGAGTACAAGCGCGAAGCGTTCGAGATGTTCGAGGACCTGATCCGCGACATCCAGTCCACCTTCACCGAGCGCTTCCTCAAGATCCAGGTCAGCGCGGAGCCTCCCCGGCCGGCGCCGCCGCCACGGCCGATCGCGCGGCCCACGTCCGCGCCGTCGGCACCCACGGCCAACGCCGATCCGGTGCCGGCGCCGTCCGGGGCCGACGATCTCTTCATGGGCCCGCCCCCGCGGGTCGGGCCATCGGGCCGGCGGCTCGGCGCCGCGCGCGCCCTCGACAGCGGTCAACAGCTCGTTGGGGCCCGTGGGCCGGCCGGCGGCGGCGACAGTTCCGGAGGTTGGCCGGAACGACCCTTGTCCGTGCGGATCGGGCAAGAAGTACAAGAAGTGTCATGGGGCGGGGAGGTGAGGGCATTTCGGCTCTCAACTCTCCGATGACCCCGCGCTAGCTGTTCCCCGCAGCTCCTCGCCGATCCAATCACAACTCCGTAGGTTCCGAATGGCCGGCGGGCGCCCTGTCGCCTCCGCTCAGTCCTTGTCTCTCCGCTCGGTTGACAGACTCCACCATCAGTCCCATCGTCGGTGTACCACCATGAAACGGAACCGACCATCGACTCATGGTGGGGAAGCCAAACCAGCATCGAGCGGAGGTGTTTCATGTCTCACCTCACGCAGACCGGCCTGGTGGCATTCGCGCTCGTCGCTCACGTGACTGGCGCGTGCTCCGGGGCGGAGCAACAGCGCTCTGCGGGCGGGGACGGCGGCGGAACCGACTCGGCCACTCTTGCGGCCTCCACTGCGACCACGAAGCCTCGCGTATCGAACGTGATGATCGGAAAACGGATTGGACCCGGCAACCGCATCACCGAGCCGACCTTCGAGTTCACCCCACGTGATACGGTGCATGTCTCGGTTGCGGTCGAGGGCACCGGTGGCAGCGAGTCGCTGACCGCGGCCTGGAGGTCGCAGAGCGGGCAGATCGTCGACCAGTCCGTTCAGACTGTTCCGCCCAAGGGAGAGAATGCGGTGTTCGACCTCTCGCAGCCCAAGGGGCTCAAGCCCGGGACCTACAAGGTGGTCCTCTTCCTGGGTGGGGACTCGGTGGACGCCAAGGTGTTCGTGGTGAAGAAGTAGCTCCGGAAGTCCATGGGGCGGGAGGTAGGACCACACCGATCCTACCTCCTCCCGGCCACTACTTCCGACTTCCTTCATCCGGGACCCCCTTGGTCACCACGATCTGCACCGATACCAGGGCGGCATTCCAGCGGGCCACGAATCCTCGCCTGACCGCGACTCTGACCACGCACGAGGCCATTCGCGTCGACGGTGGCGATCTCGGGGTTCAACGAAGTCCAGCTCACCTCCGAAGACACCAGAGCCGCGCCGAGCTCGTTCATCGCCGTCAACCTGATGGCCTTGCCGGCACTGATCGTCGCGACGCCGGGCGTGACGGTGAGCCGATGGATCGGCTGGTCGGGGGCCGGCCCCAGACGTGTCGGCGGATCCGAGACCTCGGTCGGCGAGTCGAAGAGCATCCAAGCACTAAGGCGGTCACTGCGACAACGAGGTGCTGCGCGACGATGGCCCGCATGGTAGCCTCCGGCGTGGCGCCTCGGCGGAGAATCCCTGGTGGCGACCCGTTCGCTCCATCGGGAGACCCGTCTCGGCATTACGAGCGCCCAGAGTACGCGCACGGGCTCACCCCCCACTCACAGCTTGCTCAGCGCCGGCTCACGCGAAGGAGTCTTGGACGGAGCGGTGCCCCGGCATCGCCATCCGCACGGATGGCGATGTCGAGGCGAGGCCGGGCAGCTAGCGGCGGGGGCGTCCGGTGCCGCGTCGGTGACCGGATGTTTCAGGGGGCTTGGCAGCCGCCGCCAGGGTGTCCCACGACAAGAGCGGCGAGGCACTTGGTGTGGCGCTTTCCGGCATCGAGGACGATGACGGTCGCGTTGCCTCGAACGCCGTTCCACCATGCTTCGATCCGGACGGTTCCTGGGTCTCCTGCCTTCACGGCGCCATCCTTGGAGACAGCGGCGATCCGAGCGTCGCTGCTGCTCCAGACGACGTCGGTTGCGCGTAGTCCAGGCTGATCGCCTGTCGCGGTCACGTTGAACTGGAGTGACTGGCCGGCCATCAGGGTAGCATTGCTGGGCTGGATCAGGATGATCTCGGGTCCGGATTCCGGCCCTCCGACATCCGAACCGCACGAGGTGACGAGGAGCAGCGCCGCGCAGCATGAGGCGGCGACTCTGACCGAGGGGTGCATGGGGACCTCCGCTGGCTGTGATGCGTCCGGGCTGAACCGCCGCGTCCAATGGGCGCACCGAGCATACGTCCCCTCCCTCACACCATCCTCACATTCCGATCATCCACGGCGAGCCGCTTGCCCGGGCGGGACTTGAGGTCCTACACTTGCTGACACCGCAATCGATGCGCGCTTTGCGCTTCTCGGAGGCCCATGCTCCGGCTCGAAGTGCTCGGAGGGCTCAGGCTGGTGGACGCGGGTAGCGGTCGCTCCGCGGTTACCCAGCGCCGCCGGCTGGCCCTGCTGGCCCTGCTCGCCGGCGCCGGTGACCGCGGGTTCACCCGCGACAAGGTCGTCGGCTATCTCTGGCCGGAGAGCACGCCCGAGCACGCCCGGCATGCCCTGGAACAACTCCTCTATGCCCTGAAGCAACAGCTCCCGGAGCACCTGGTCCTCGGCCCCGATCCGCTCCGACTGAATCCAGCGGAAGTCGAGTCCGACCTCGCCCAGTTTCGCCGCGTTCTGGCCGCTGAGGACTGGGCCGCGGCGGCGGCGCTCTACGGCGGTCCTTTCCTCGACGGCTTCTATCTCAGTGAGGCTCCCGAGTTCGAGCGCTGGAGTGAGCAGGAGCGCGCGCGCCTCCAGGACGAGCACCTCAGAGCCCTCCGCCGTCTGGCGTCGGAGGCGGAGGCGCAGGGCCGGCATACCCATGAGATCGACATCTGGCGCCGGCTGGCTGACGCAGATCCCCTCGGCGAGCGATCGGCCGCCGGGCTGGTGCGCGCTTTGGCCGGGGCGGGGAATTGGGCCGGCGCCCTGAGATACGCCAAGGAATTCGAGAGTCGACTGCGGAGGGAGGTCCCCGGGGCACGTACCGGGGACCTGGTGGCGATGCTGGAGCAGCTGCGCGCGGGCAGACCCGATCCTTCCGTCCGTCCGGCTCCCGTGCCGGCGCCGGAGCGCTACATCATCGAGCGCGAGGTGGGCCGGGGAACCGCGGCGACCGTCTACCTGGCTCGGGACCAGAAGCACAATCGCCAGGTCGCCCTGAAGGTGCTCAAGCCCGAGCTCGCCTCCGCAACCGGCGGGAAGCGCTTCAAGCGGGAGATCGAGATTCTCGCGCGGCTGAATCACCCTCACATCCTGCAGTTGTTCGACTCGGGTGTCCTTACGTCCGAGGGGCAGCCACCCAGTCTCTTTTACGTGATGGCCTATATGCGTGGAGGGACCCTGCGGGATCGGTTGATCCGGGAAGTGCAGCTACCCCTCGAGAGCGCGTTGCAGGTCGTGCGCGAGGTAGCCGACGCATTGCACTACGCTCACGGACAAGGAGTCGTGCACCGGGATGTCCGCCCGGAGAACATCCTGCTGGAGGCGGGGCATGCGCTCGTGGCCGACTTCGGGATCGCGCGAATTCTCGAGACCGTCGGTGATGAGAGCCTCTCGACGTCGGGCTTGGTGATCGGCCTGCCGGGGTACATGAGCCCGGAGCAGGCCTCCGCGAGCCGGGAGCTGGATGCGCGTACCGACATCTACAGCCTGGGGTGCGTCCTGTACGAAATGCTGGGCGGTCAGCTGCCCTTTACCGGGGCCACCCGGACCGCGGTGTTGGCCCGGCAGATCGCCGATTCGGTGCCGCCGCTCAGGACATTGTGTCCGACTGTTCCGCCGGCGATCGAAGGCGCTGTGTTGCGCGCCCTGGCAAAACGGCCCGAGGATCGCTTCCCGACGGCCGCGGACTTCGCGGCGGCGCTCACGCCTTGAGGCTATCGTCGCCAGCCCTGAAGTTCCGGTTGTGACGGCGGGACCAGGCCACGGGTGAGGGGCTGGCCCAGGGATATCTTCCGCGGGTGCCCGCCATCGCCCCTCTCGTTCCCACGAGGGATCGTCCCCGTGAGCGACTCTGGGCGCTTGGTCCCACGGCGCTCACAAGCGCGGAGCTGCTCGCGGTGCTCTTCGGAACCGGTCGCGGTGGGCATACGGCGCTCGACATCGCGGCTGGCCTTCTCGAGCTGACCGATGGATCCCTTCGGCGCCTCGCCCAGCGGCCGTCGGCCGAACTGCTGCGCCTGCACGGAATCGGGCCGACCAAGGCCGGTCGGCTATTGGCGGCATTCGAGCTAGGCGCCCGTCTGGCAAGAGAAGAAAAGCCGCCGGCGCAGCGGATCCGCGATCCAGAGGATGTCGTCCGGCTCTTCGGCAGCCGCCTCAGAGACCTGCAGGTGGAAGAGTTCCACCTTCTCGCGTTGGACAGCCAGAGTCAGGTGCTGCGGGAGGTCCTGATCACTCGCGGACTGCTCAACAGTTCGCTGGTCCATCCGCGTGAGGTGTTCCGGGCAGCGATTGCCGAGGCGGCTGCAGGCATCATCGTGGTGCACAACCACCCAAGCGGAGACCCGACCCCGTCTGCAGAGGATCGCGCCGTTACCCGCCAGCTGGTGGAGGCGGGGCGCCTGCTGGACCTGCCGCTCTACGATCACATCGTGATCGCCGGAGACCGCTATCTCAGCTTCGCCACCTCCGGCCTGATTGGAAACGCGGGCTGAGGATAACCCGCTCGCCCACCAAGCTTTAGGAAACCAGCTCGGCCCGGGACCGGCGTCCGGCCCACCGGGCACCGCGTTGACGGAGCGGCGACAGTTCACCATCCTGAATAGGTGCGGCCTGGCTGGGACGGGCGACCTGGGCCGCAATTCACAACAACATGAAGTCAGGACTCGACCGCGACCACAGGCCGGGTGGCGGTGGAGAGGCCTTGTCGTCGGCCGCAACCGGCGGGCAATCGCGGCTAGCTTTCAGAGAGGAACCGAGCCCAAGGACGCCGTGACCTCGACCCTCCCCGAACTCGCCCCAGACCTCTCGGCCGTGCTGGAGAAGCACGCCGACCGGCTGGACGTGGACCTGATCGATCGGGCCCTCCGCTTCAGCGCGTCCGCTCACCGCGGCCAGAAGCGGATGTCGGGGGAGGACTTCGTCTCCCACAGCATCGCCGTCGCGCTCATCCTCGCCGAGCAGCTCCTGGACACCGCCACTATCGCCGCCGCACTGCTGCACGACGTAGTCGAGGACTCCGACGTCCGCTCCGAAGACATCGCCCGGGAATTCGGCGGCGAGATCGCCGGCATCGTGGACGGCCTCACCAAGATCTCCAGCCTGACGTTTCGCAGCTCGGCCGAGGAACAGGTCGAGAACTACCGGAAGCTGCTGCTGTCGATCGCGAAGGACGCGCGGGTCATCATCATCAAGCTGGGCGACCGTCTGCACAACATGCGGACGCTCGAACACCTGCCTCCCGAGCGCCGCAGCCGGATCGCCCTGGAGACCCGTGAGATCTACGCCCCACTGGCGCACCGGTTCGGTATGGCCGGCATCAAGGCGGAGCTGGAGGACCTGGCCTTCAAGTTCCTCGAGCCCGACGACTACCGGGATCTGGTGAATCAGGTCGCGTCCAAGAAAGCTGTGCGGGAGCAGACCATCCTGAAGTTGAAGACCCCGCTCGAGCAGGAGCTCAGGCGCGCGGAAATCGAAGGGTTCGAGGTGACCGGCCGGCCCAAGCACCTGTGGTCCATCTTCCAGAAGATGCGGAAGCGGAACAAGGGGTTCGACGAGATCTACGACCTGATGGCGATGCGGGTCATCGTCCGCTCGGTTCCCGAGTGCTACCACGTGCTCGGCGTCATCCACCACAACTGGACCCCGATCCAGGAGCGGATCAAGGACTACATCGCCAGCCCGAAGTCGAACGCCTACCAGTCGCTGCATACTACGGTCTTCGGTCCCGGCGGGCAGCTGTTCGAAGTCCAGATCCGCACCCAGGACATGCACCGCACGGCCGAGTTCGGTATCGCGGCCCACTGGCTCTACAAGCGCGACGGCAAGCCGGATGAGCTGGACCAGCACCTCGGCTGGTTCCGCCAGCTGCTCGAGCTCCAGCAGGACACCCACACGCCCGAAGAGTTTCTGGAGTTCCTGAAGGTCGACCTGTATCAGGATGAGATCTTCGTGTTCACGCCGCAGGGCGATGTGAAGCGGCTGCCCAAGGGAAGCACGCCGATCGACTTCGCCTTCCACGTGCACACCGAAGTCGGCCTCCGGTGCCAGGGGGCCAAGATCAACGGGCGGATCGCTCCGCTGCACCGTGAGCTCAAGAGCGGCGACACGATTGAGATTCTGACCGGACCGTCCGCCAAGCCGAGCCGCGACTGGCTCAGCCATGTGCGCACGGCCCGCGCGCGCCACAAGATCAAGCAGTGGGTCAATCACGAGGAAGAGAAAGTCAGCCTCGCGCTCGGCAAGGAGATCCTCACCCGCGAGGTCCGCCGTCGCCGCCTGGAGCCGCCGGACGACAACCGGCTCGCCCGCGCCGCGATGACGCTGTCCCTCGCCGACGGCCGGGGCCTCGAGATCGCGGTGGGCCGCGGCGACGTCCCCATCGGGCAGGTGATTCGCGCGCTCTACCCCGACCTCGCTGGGGACGAGATCCAGGAGCCCAAGCCGACCGTCTTCGGTCGCGTCATCGACCGGATCCGCCTGGGCCGCGGCATCAAGATTCAGGGCGTCGACGGGCTCATGGTGCGCTACGCTCAGTGCTGTCAGCCCGTGCCGGGCGATCCGGTGGTGGGATACGTGACCCAGGGCCGGGGCATCTCGATTCACCGCGCGGATTGTCCCAACCTTCTGACCCTGGCCTCCGAGGAGCGACGGGTCGACATCGACTGGCAGGAGACCGCCGGTGAAGCGTTCGCCGTGCGGCTCGCGGTGACGGGTGAAGACCGCCGCGGTCTGTATGCCGACATCATGGAAGCGATCAGCCAGACCGGAACCAACATCCGCGGCGCGGATCTCCATACCAAGGACGGCAACGTGTTCGGCACGATTTTCGTCGAGGTGGACAACCTGCCGCACCTCGGCAAAGTCCTGAAGGCCGTGCGGCGGGTGAAGGGTGTCACCGAGATCGAGCGAAGGGAGGCACCAGCGACCTGAGTCCGCCAGTCCTTGCACTGGCATACAACCTGCCCAGTGACCCCCTCGTTAGCGGCTAACCTCGTCTCCAAGCGGAAGATGGCTTTTAATCCACCACCGGTGGTGTCGCGTTATGCGAGAACTGTACGGTCGGAGTGGTTCCGCCTTCCAGCGCCGGGCAGCGTCATGGCTGCCCGGCACCGTGGCTTTGGTGGGGCTGCTCTGGCTGTCGGCTCCGGCCGCCGCTCAGGACCTCGAAGCCGCTGCTGATCCGCTCGGCGAAGTCTCGCTCTTCCAGGAGCTCCCCACTGTTACGGCCGCCTCCAAGTTCGAGCAGGACTCGCGCGAGGCGCCGGCATCCATCAGCATCATCACCCGCGAAGAGATCGAGCGCTTCGGCTATCGCACGCTCGGCGAGGCGCTGAACGCCGCCCGCGGCATCTTCACCAGCTACGACCGCAATTACACCTACGTGGCCGTGCGCGGCTTCACGGTCCCCGGCGATTACAACACCCGCATCCTTCTCCTGGTCGACGGCCACCGGCTGAACGACAACGTCGCCGATGCGGCGTACGTCGGGACCGAGTCGGCGCTGGACATGAGCGTCGTGGACCGGGTGGAGATCATCCGCGGCGCGGCCTCCTCGCTGTACGGCACCAACGCCTTCTACGCCGTGGTCAACGTCATCACGAGGAACGGGCGGTCGCTGCAGGGCGGCGAAGTCCAGGCCGACGCCGGCACCTTCGACGCCTACCGGGCGCGCCTCGTGTTCGGCGAGCGGGCGCGAAGCGGCGTCGAGTACATGGTAGGTGGCGGGGTCTATCGCTCGGGCGGGGACGATCTCTACTTCCCCGAGTTCGATGCTCCCGAGACCAACAACGGCATGGCCAGCGGGCTGGACGGCGACCGGTCGGGCAGCGCGTTCGCCAAGATCGCCTACCAGGGTTGGAGCCTTCAAGCCGGAGTGCAGGATCGTCGGAAGGAAGTGCCGACGGCGTCGTACGGCACGAACTTCGACGACCCGCGGCTGGTGACCCAGGATCAGCACGCCTTCGCGGTCGCCCGCTACGCCCATCCCTTTGCGGATCTCTCGCGGTTCGACGTTTCGCTGGCGTTCGACCGGCACCGGTATCAGGGCACCTATCCCTACGAGGAGATCGTCCAGCGCGACCTGCAGAGCGGGGACTGGACCACGCTCGAGGCGCAGTACGTCCGTCCACTCGGCCGGAAGCACAAGGTCGTGATCGGTGGCGAATACCGCCTCAACCTCCGTCAGGACCAGGCACTCTACGACGAAGATCCGTTCCAGAGCTACCTGGACGACCAGCGCTCCTCCAGCGTCTGGGCGGTCTTCATTCAGGACGAATTCCGCCTCACCTCGCGCCTGCTCCTCAACGCGGGCCTGCGCCACGACTCGTACGAGACGTTCGGGGGCACCACCAACCCGCGCGCGGCGCTGATCTACACCCTCGACAGTCGCACCACGCTGAAGGCGCTCTACGGCCAGGCGTTCCGCGCCCCCAACCTGTACGAGCTGTACTCCCAGGACGGCGGGATCAGCCAGAAGCCGAGCCTCTCGCTCCGGCCCGAGACGATCCAGAGCTACGAGCTGGTCGCCGAGCGGCAGATCGCGAAGTCGTTCCGCGGCACCGTCTCGCTCTACCACTTCGACGTGGACCGGCTCATCCGACTCACGACCGATCCCGACGACGGGCTGCTCGTCTTCGACAACCTGAGTCGCGTGCAATCGCGCGGGATCGAGCTGGGCGCCGAGGGAACCAGCGGGCCGGTTTCGGGACGGGCGAGCTACGCCTTCCAGCACGTGCGTGACGCCGAGAGCGATGTCGCACCGGTCAATTCCCCGTCGCACGTCGGCCGGGTCGGGATCTCCGTGGCGATGCTGGGCGAGAGAGCGCGCGCGGGCGCGGAGTTCCGCTGGCTGAGCGCGCGGCGAACGGTGGCGGGGGGCGAGGTTCCCTCATACGGCCTAGTCAACCTGACGCTGCTGGCACGTCCGGGACTCGGCGGTCTCCTGTTCTCGGGGAGCGTCTACAACTTACTGAACCGCGAATACGCGGATCCAGGTGGTGAGGAGCTGGCTCAGGAGATGGTGGTTCAGGACGGCCGTGTGGTCAGGCTCGGCGTCCGCTACCAGTTCTGAGCCACCAGTGACGCTGTTCCCCAGGCGGCTGGCCCTGCTGACCCTCCTCGGGCTGGCACTGCCCGCCAACGCCGCTCCCGAGCCCAGACAGCCCACCCGAGTGCTGGCGGTGGTGAGCCAGGACGCGCCTCCCTATCGCGCGGCGTTGGCGAGCTTTCGCCAACGGTTGGAGCGCGAGTCCTCGCCCCTGTCGTTCACCGTGATCCAGCTTGGCGGCGATCCCGCCCGTGCGCCGCAGGTACTCTCGGGGGCGCGGGCGGATCTGGTGCTGACGCTCGGCACTCTCGCCACCCGGGAATCGCTGCGGCGCTTTCCGGCTACTCCCCTGGTGGCGGGGATGATTCTGTCGCCCGACGAGCTGGGTGGGGCGAATCAGGCGACCGGTGTGTTCCTGCAATTCCCGATCGAGACCGAGCTCGAGTGGCTGGCGCGGCTGCTGCCGTCCTCGCGGCGCATCGGGGTGATCTATCACTCCAGCGATGTCAAGCAGCGGGTCGCCCGCGCGGAGCTCCTCGCCCCAGGCGTGAACCTCACGATTCAAGCGTACCACATCGATGGTCCACAGGAGCTCCCCGACGCGCTCGAGAACCTCGCCGATCGCGCCGACGTGCTGTGGGGTGTGACCGACCCGGTGGTGTTCAATCCCGAGACGGCGAAGTCGCTGCTTCTGTTCTCCTTCCGGCATCAGATCCCGCTCATCGGCCAGTCCACCCCGTGGGTGAAGGCCGGAGCGCTCTACGCCCTCGATCGGGACTACGGCGACATCGGCATGCAGTGCGCCGAGCTGGCGCAGCGCATTCTCGCCGGCCGGGCCCCCAACACGCTGCCGCCGGTTCCGCCTCGGAAGATCCGCTACAGCCTGAACCGGAAAACGGCTGAACAGATGAAGCTCGAGATTTCGGACGAGGCGTTCCGGGACGCCGCGGAAGTGGTGGAGTGATCGTATGCGAACTGGCACGCTGAGTCTCGCTACCAAGCTGCGGCTGCTGACGACCGGCGCCGTGCTGCTCACGACGCTCTCGGTGCTCGGCGTGGCGGCCCGCCGGGCCATCAGCGACAGTGCCGAACGCCTGTCCCGAAAGGGACAGACGCTCGGGCTCATGATCGCGCAGAACAGCGAATTCGCGGTCTACACCCAGAATTCCGACGCGCTCCGGCAGATCGCCCAGGGCCTCCGGGCCGATCCTGAGGTGGCCTATGTCCGGTTCCAGGCCGCCGATGGACACGAGCTCCACTCCGAGGTGCTGTTGCCCGGCTACGAGCTGCCGCCCTTTTCCATGAGCCTTGCCCGCACGGCGGCAGCGGTCAAAGAGCCGGTACGGATCGTCCACCGTCCGGCGAATCAGCGGGTGGTCGAGGCGCTGGCACGGGTTGGGGGCGCGGAGGCGACGGCCGGCGGGCTGTTGTCGGGTGACGTGATGGGCCAGGAGATCGGCCCGCGGAACGTCGGCGTGGTTCAGATCGGCCTCAGCGAGGAGCTGACCCGGAGCGAGCTGCACGCCTTCCTTCGTTCGGCGATCCTGGCCGCCCTGCTGCTCACGGGCCTCGGCGTGCTCCTCGCGAACCTGGTGCTTCGCCGTATCTCGGCGCCGATCGGCGCGCTGGTCGGTGCCACGGAGGCCGTGGCTCGCGGCGATCTGGACGTCCAGATCGAGGCCGGCGGAAGCAAGGAGATCGCGGTGCTGGCGCGCTCGTTCCGCGGCATGGTGGACCGGCTGCGGGCGTACCGGGGCGAGGTGCAGGAGTATCAGCGCGGGTTGGAGCAGAAGGTCGAGGAGCGCACCCGCCAGCTGGAGGCGACGACCCAGGAAGCGCGGGAGCTCGCCCGCCAGGCGGAGGAAGCCAGCCGGGCCAAGTCCCAATTCCTCGCCAACATGAGTCACGAGATCCGGACCCCGATGAACGGCGTCGTGGGCATGACCCAGCTGCTGCTCCGGACCGCGCTGACGCCGCAGCAGCTGCGCTACGCCGAGACGGTTCGGGTCTCGGCCGAATCACTGCTCAACGTCATCAACGACATCCTGGATTTCTCCAAGGTCGAGGCCGGCCGTCTCGAGCTGGAGGAGCTGGACTTCGATCTGCGAGAGACCGTCGACAGCGTGTGCGACCTGCTCGCCCAGCGCGCGCACGACAAGGGGCTGGAGCTGGTGGTGGTGGTGGACGAGTCCGTCCCCGACGCGCTGGTCGGCGACGCGGGCCGCCTCCGTCAGATCCTCATGAACCTGATCGGCAACTCCGTGAAGTTCACCGAAAAGGGCGAGGTGAGCATCCGGGTCGGCCTCGAGAGCTCGGATCGCCAGACGGTAGGTCTGCGCTTCGAAGTGCGGGACACCGGTATCGGCATTCCTCCGGAGGCCCTCCCACGGCTGTTCCACGCGTTCGTGCAGGCCGACGGCTCCACGACCCGCCGCTACGGGGGCACCGGTCTCGGCCTGGCCATCTCCCGGCAGATCGTGGGACTCATGGGGGGCTCGATCGAGGCGGAGAGCACCCTGGGTTCCGGGTCGGTCTTCCGGTTCACCGCCCGTTTCGCACAGCGCCCGGCCGACCTGGCGCAGCGGGCTTCGCGCCGTGCCGAGCTGCAGGGCAAGCGCACCCTGGTGGTCGACGACAACGCCACCAACCGCGAGGTCCTCGCCCGGTCGCTGCAGAGCAACGGCATGGCCGTGACCTGCGCCAGCGACGGCCCTTCCGCCCTTCGCGTCGCGCTGGAGGCCGCGTCCCGCGGCACCCCGTACGAGCTCGCCATCCTGGACATGATGATGCCGGGCATGGACGGGCTGCAGCTCGCGCGCGCGATCCGCGGCTCACCTGAGCTCCCGGCCATGGGACTGCTCCTCCTCACCTCCGTCGGCGGACAGGGCGAACCGGACGAGGCGCGACGGGCCGGCGTGGACGCCTACCTCACCAAGCCGATCCGGCAGGCGCAGCTGCTCGACGCACTCGTGAGCATGCTCGGCCGCTCGGGGACGCGCCGGCCCCAGCCGCTCCCAACGCCACACGTGGCCACCTTCGTCGCGCCCGGGGCCCGCGTCCTGGTGGTGGACGACAACGTGGTGAATCGCGCCGTCATCGTCGGCATGCTGGAGGCGTACGAGTGTGCCGCGAGCGAGGCCGCGGATGGAGGCGAAGCCGTTCGGAAGGCCGCGGAGACGCCAGTTCGACCTCGTCTTCATGGACTGCCAGATGCCGGTGCTCGACGGGTTCGAGGCGACTGCCGAAATCCGTCGCCAGGAGGACGCGACGGGGCGCCGCCGCGTGCCCATCGTCGCCCTCACGGCCTCGGCGCTCAAGGGGGAACGGGAGCGCTGCCTCGCGGCGGGGATGGATGACTACCTGTCGAAGCCGGTGCGTCAGGAGCAGCTCGGCGAGGCGGTGCGCCGCTGGGTGCCCGCCCGGCCCGCGAAGGAAACGGACGCGGCGCCTGTGGCTCATCAGCACAACGGGAACGGCGCCAACGGGAACGGCACCAGCGGGGACCACGGCCAGGCCGTGCTGGACCAGTCGGTCATCGACTCCATCCGGGCGATGCCGTCGCACCGCTCGGGCGATACACTGAGCCGCCTCGTGGGGATCTATCTGCAGCATACGCCGGTCGCGATCCGACAGCTGCGGGCCGCGGCGGACGGGGGTCAGTGCGGCGAGGCGCAGCGCGTCGCGCACACCATCAAGTCGAGCAGCGCGATGCTGGGCGCCACGGGATTGGCCCGTCTACTCAGCGACGCTGAAGCGGCAAGCCGCGAGAACGCCGGCGATTCGCTCGGCCGGATCGTTGCCGCGATCGAGGTGGAGTACGACGCCGTTGAACGCGCACTCACGGGCCTGCTGCCGAGTAGCGCCCGGTGCTTGATCTCGCCGTCGAGCGACAGCCGCTCATCCTCACCGCGGACGACGACGCGACGACGCGCGCGTTCCTCCGGACCTCGCTCGAGGCCGCGGGGCTCGCCGTGCTCGAGGCCGCGAGCGGCGAAGAGGCGATTCGCTCGTTCGTGGAGCACCGTCCGGACCTCGTGCTGCTCGACGTGACCATGCCGGGGCTCGACGGCCTGGCCACCTGCGCCGCGATCCGGGCGCTCCCGGCTGGCGTGAGCGTGCCCATCGTCATGCTGACCGGCAGCGACGACCTGACGATCATCGCGCGGGCGTACGAGGTAGGGGCGACGGACTTCGAGATCAAGTCCGTCAAGTGGCCCGTGCTGGGCCAGCGCATCCACTACCTGCTGCGGGCCAAGAAGACCATGGACGCGCTCCGGGCCAGCGAATCGCGCCTCGCCGCCGCCCAGCGGATCGGGAAGATCGGCGACTGGCAGTGGGAGGTGGCGACCGGTCGCCACTTCTGGTCCGCTCAGGCTCGGCGACTGCTCGGCGCCTCCACCGAGGTCTCCGCCACCCACGAGGAGTTTCTCGCGCGGGTCCACCCCGACGACCGCGCCGGTATCCGTCACGCGCTCGAGGAGGGGCTGCGGAATGCCGCCGGACTCAACATCGAGTGCCGGATCCGGCGGAGCGACGAGGAGCTGGTGGTCCACGCCCAGGCGGAAGTCGTGCTGGGACCGGACGGCAGTCCGGTGGGGCTGGCCGGGACCTTCCAGGACGTGAGTGAGCGCCGCCGAGCGGAGGAGCGTATCCGCCGCCTGGCCTACTTCGATGCCCAGACCGCGCTGCCCAATCGCATCCTGTTTCAGGAGCGGGTGCAGTTCGCCATCGCCGACGCGCGCCGATCGGGCCGGCACGTCGCCCTGCTGTTCATGGACCTGGACCACTTCAAGCGGGTCAACGACACTCTGGGCCACGGGGCCGGCGATCGGCTTCTCGCCGAGGTCGCTGCCCGACTGAGTCAGGCAGTGCGCGATACCGACTCGCTCACCCGGGGCCAGCAGGAAGCCGATCCACCGGTGCTCGCCCGGCACGGCGGCGACGAGTTCATCGTGTGCCTTTCGGGTGTGGTCCAGCCCGAGGATGCCGCCCGCGTCGCCGGGAGGATCCTGGCCGCGCTCGAGGCGCCGGTGCGGCTCAACGGGCCCGAGGTCTTCACCACCGCGAGCATCGGGATCAGCCTCTACCCGCAGGACGGGCACGATCCGGAGACGCTGCTCAAGCACGCGGATGCGGCGATGTATCAGGCGAAGAGCTCGGGCCGGAACAACTACTGCTTCTACGACCCGTCGCTCAGCTTCCGCGCGTTTCAACGGCTCTCGCTGGAGACGAGCCTGCGCCGGGGGCTCGAGCGGGGGGAGCTGGCACTCTTCTACCAGCCGATCGTGGACGTGCAGTCGGGGTCTGCTGTGGCACTTGAGGGACTGGTGCGCTGGCATCATCCCGAGATGGGACTGGTGCACCCCGAGGAGTTCATCCCCCTCGCCGAAGAGACCGGTCTGATCATTCCGCTGGGCGAGTGGGTGCTCCACGAGGCCTGTCGTCAGCAACGGATCTGGGCCTCCGCCGGACACCGGCACTGCGTCGCCGTGAACGTGTCCGGTCTCCAGGTCCGGGGTTCCGGTCTCGTACAAGTGGTCGAGCGCGCCCTCGCCGCCACCGGCGCCGAGGCCTCCCGGATCGAGATCGAGATCACGGAGAACGCGTTTCTCCAGAACGGTCAGGAGGCCGTGGATACCCTGCGGCGGCTGAAGGCGCTCGGGCTCCGGATCTCGATCGACGACTTCGGCACCGGGTATTCGTCGCTCAGCTACCTGCGACGGTTTCCGGTGGACACGCTGAAGATGGATCGGTCGCTCGTGCGCGGCGTGGACGTGGATCCGAACAGCGCGGCGATCACCGCCGCGGTGGCGGCGATGGCCAAGGGGCTGGAGGTGGAGCCGCTTGCGGAAGGCGTGGAGACCCTCGGCCAGCGCGACGTGCTCCGCCGCCAGGGATTTCAGCGCATGCAGGGATACCTGTTCGGGAAGCCGGTGCCGGCAGAAGAGCTGACGGCGCTCGGGCTCCCGGTGGACAAGGCGAACGGTGGGGGCAGGTAATGGATCGGCCAATGTCTCTTCGGACGCTCGCGATCATCGCGACCGCGGCACTCAGTCTGGTCGCGGTGCTCGCGGACTACTTCCTCAAGCGCGCGAGCGTGGCGCCCACGCCGTTCCGGACCGTCTGGTTCCTGATCGGGTTCGTGATCTATGCCTCGACCGCCTTCGGCACGGTGTTCGTCTTCCGCCATCTCAAGATGGCGGTGTCCGGCGTGGTCTACTCGGTCTGTCTGGTCCTGTTACTCACTCTCATGGGATCCATCGGGTTCCGCGAGACCCTGAGACCGGTCGAGATGGTGGGCATCGTCATGGCCCTCGGCTCGCTGGTCCTGCTCGCCCGCTTCGCCTGAGGAGTTCACCGGTGACCACCCCCCTCGTCACGGTAGTGGAAGGCGCCCTGGGCAAGGGCGTGCACGCTCTCAAGCCGTTCCGTGCGGGCGACAGGATCCTCACGTTCGAGGGACCGGAGCTCTCGCACGACGAAGTGCTCGACATGGGCGAAGCCCAGGCGTACACGGTGCAGATCGGTCCGGATCGCTACATCGACACCCTGCATCCGGGACGGTTCACCAACCACTCCTGCGATCCGAACTCCGGCATCTGGCAGGACCGATACCTGGTGGCGCTGCGTCCGATCCTGGTGGGGGAGCAGATTCAGTTCGACTATTCCACCACGATGAGCGAAAACCACTGGACCATGCAGTGCCGCTGCGGCAGCCCGAAGTGCCGGGGGCAGATCCGGGACTTCCACTTTCTGCCCGTGCCGCTGCAGGCGCACTACCTGCGACTGGGCGTCGTCCAGCAATTCATCGTGCGGGAGTGTCAGCGCCGGGTCCGCGGCGTCACCCACATCGCACGCCACACCCGGCACTTGAGGGCCCGCCCGGCCGTGTGACGCCTGTCACCGTCACCCCTCCCGCTCTCCTGCAATCTTCCTTTCCTCTTCTGATTCTCGGCGACAACGGTAGAATGCAATGATCCCGCCAGGCCGTCGGCTTGGCGCGATCGCGTTGCCGGACCATCTGCACAGGAGGGAATGATGCCGGACGAGAGAAAGCCCAAGGCGGACTTCTCGGACGTGGAAGGTGGGAGCTCATCGACGGCGCCACCGGCGCCGGCCGAAGGGAGAACCTACACCGTCAAGAGCGGAGACAGCCTCTCCAAGATCGCCAAGCGGCTCTACGGGGACGCGAAACAGTGGCCCAAGATCTATGAGGCGAACAGGGACCAGATCGAGAACCCAGATCTCATTCACCCGGGACAGACCTTCCGGATTCCCTGAGCCGATACCTGGAGATCACGCCCCATGCATTCGCACGGACGGAAGTTGATCGCTTTCGCACTCGGCGTCGCGGTGGCCACGGCCGCCGCCTGCAAGAAGGACGCACCGCCTCCGGCGGCTCAGGAAGAAGCCAGCGTCCCCGCGCCGGTTCCCGCGGAGTTCAGCGTTTCGAGCGTGGAGCTAGGGAAGCAGATCGGGCCGGACAAGCGGGTCACCGCGCCCACGACCACGTTCAAGCCGAAGGACACGATCTACGTCTCGGTGGCGACCGAAGGTGCCGCGCCGAGCAAGACGATCACCGCGAAGTGGACCTACCAGGATGGTCAGGTGGTGAAGGAGGGCACCGAGTCTATCGCCCCAACGGGCCCTGCCGCCACCGAGTTCCACATCTCCAAGCCGAGCGGCTGGCCGGCCGGCAAGTACAAGGTGGAGATCGCGGTGGACGGCAGTCCGGCCGGAACGAAGGACTTCGAGGTAAAGCGGTAACGATCCCGGATGACCCGACGGCCGCCTAGCTCTTGAAGGTGTCGCAGTCGTCGGGTCGTCCCGACTTGAAGCCGCGCTGGAACCACTGCATCCGCTGCTCCGAGGAGCCGTGGGTGAACGCCTCCGGTGCGACGCGCCCTCCACCCATTCGCTGGATCCGGTCGTCACCGACGGCCGCGGCCGCGCCGAGCCCTTCCTCCACGTCGCCTCGCTCGAGGAGGTCCCGCTGCGCGGTGCTGTGGGCCCAGATTCCGGCGTAGCAGTCCGCCTGTAGCTCCAGGCGGACCGAGAGCTCGTTCCCGAGATCCGGCCGGCTGCTCCGGACCCGGCGCACCTCCGCCTCGGTCCCGAGGACGTTCTGCACGTGGTGGCCGATCTCATGGGCAAGCACGTACGCCTGCGCGAAATCGCCCGGCGCCCCGAACCGCTGCTGCAGCTCCTGATAGAATCCGAGGTCGATGTAGACCTTCTCGTCGCCCGGACAATAGAAGGGCCCGGTCGCCGCCTCTCCGAGCCCGCAGGCCGACTGAATGGCATCCCGGAACAGGACCAGGTGGGCCGGCCGGTACTGCGCACCGTGCTGGGGAAGCACCTGGCCCCACACGTTTTGGGCGTCATCCAGCACGAACGACACGAACTCCACCAGCTTCTCTTCCTCGGGGGTGGTCTGCGCCGGTGGGCCGGACGCGGTCTCCGGAGGCGCACCGACCCCAGCGTCGCCGGCGACCTGGAACATGTCGCGCTTGAAGATGAGGCTCAGGATGATGAGGATGATGACGGTTCCCGCGCCCATCCCACCGATGAAGCGCCCGCCACCGCCGCGGCGGTCCTCCAGATTGCTGCTTCGTCCGCCAGGACTCCATCGCATGGTGGGCTCCGGATGTCAGAAGAAGGGTGTTACAACTTAGTGTGCACGGTGACGGCCGCGAGTGATTGCCGTCACGGACCCCCGGCACTAGCCGTTCGTACGAATTAGAGTCAATTTCGCCAGGACCGGAAGGGACTGCGCACACTCCAACAGGGGGACCTCCATGCAGCACGTTGCACGCTTACTGATGACAGCCGCCGTGGTCGGCTGCGCTGCCTGTGGGGGCGGTGGCGACCGGTCGGGGACGGAAACCGGGGCGGCGGACAGCGCGGCCGCGCCGGTGGCGCCGGAGCAGTTCAAGGTGGCCAATGTGATGATCGGGAAGCGCATCGGAGCGAACAACCTGATTACCGAGCCGACCTTTCAGTTTGCACCGGCCGACACCGTGTTCGTTTCGGTCGGCACTACCGGCAAGTCCGACGGAACCGACCTGGTGGCCATCTGGCACTATCAGGACGGCAAGGTCGTGGATTCGACCTCCAAGTCGATCCACCCGGATGGGCCGGAGAACAACGAATTCCACGTATCGGCGCCCAAGGGCTGGAAGCCCGGCACCTATAAAGTGACGATCTATTCCGACGGCGACTCGGTGGACGCGAGAACGTTCGCGGTGAAGAAGTAGCCGGCCGAAATGCCGCAGTACTGGATTCTCAAGACGGAGCCGTCCGAATACGCCTTTGCCGATCTCCAGCGCGACGGCCGCACGCGCTGGGACGGCATCAGCAACGCCCTCGCGCTCAAGCACCTCCGCTCGATGCATCGGGGCGACGAGGCCATGGTCTATCACACCGGCGACGAGAAGCGCGTCGTGGGGCTGGCCAAAGTGGTGAGCGAGCCCGACGCGCAGGCGGTCGTGGAGCTCGAGCCCGGCCCCGCGCTCCCGACGCCGGTCTCCCTCGCCACCATCAAGGCCGATCCCGCATTCAAGGATCTCGCCCTGGTTCGGATGTCCCGCCTCTCCGTGGTCCCGGTCCCTCCCGAGATGTGGAGGAAGCTGCTCGGCATGGCCGGGGCGCGCTGAGCCCTCGCCGACGATCAGCTCGAGAAACCCAGACCCAGCCGATCCAGTATCCGCAATAACCACCCGGGTGCGGCGCCCTCGTCCACCCTCCTCAGCGCCCGAGTGACGGCAGCAACCACCCACCCGCGGATCGGTTCGGGCGGATAGGGGAACGGCTTGGACTTGACCAGGGCGAGGTCGAGCAGCTCGCTCCGGCTGCGTACCGCCATATGCGCGAGAATCCGGCCGGCAATGCGCGTGGTCCCGAGGCCGTGTCCGGTGTAGCCGAGGCCATAGAGCACACGCCCGCCTAGCGCTGTCCCAAAGAAGGGGGTGAGCCGGGTAGTCGAGCAGATCGCGCCACCCCATGCGTAGGGAAACTCGAGCCGCTCCAGGGCAGGGAAGTGACGGCGAAAACTGTCGCGGAGCGAGATGTAGTGCGCCGGCGAGTGGTCACAGGCGTCGTCTACTCGATTTCCCCGATAGTATGCCGCCTCGCTGGTGCCCCAGAGGATCCGGTCGTCGCGCGTGAGACGATAGTAGTTGAAGAATGACCGGCCGTCTGTCACGCTCTGGCGGTGGCGCCATCCGATGGCGGCCCGCTGGTCCGGGGTGAGCGGGTCGCTCACGAGGACGTAGTCGTAGAGCGGGATGAAGTGGGAAAGCACCGCCGGGAGAAGGAGGTGGGTGTAGGCGCTCGTGGCGAGGATCGCGCGGCGTGCGGTGAGGCTGCCCGCCGGGGTGTCGAGCCGGACCGTCGCGCCGGCGCCGTGAATGCCGTTCACCGGACTTCGCTCGAACACCTGCACTCCCAGCCGCTCCACCTCACGCCGCAATCCGTCCACCAGCTTCACGGGATCCAGGATCGCGCCGCCGCTCACCGATACACCGCCCCGATAGAGTCGGGAGTGGAGCTCAGCCTGGACCTCGTCGACGTCGAGCAGGCGAAAGGAGTCCAGGCCCAGTCGGTGTGCGGTCTCCACGGTCCGTCGCGTTTCGTCCAGTTGGGCCTCGGTCAGCGCCACTATGAGCCGACCGGTCGCCTCGTAGTCGCAATCGATTTCCCTCTCCACCAGAAATCGCCCCAGCTCCGACACGTTCTGTTCGCCCAGCCGGGCCAGCCGCCGCGCCTCCGGTTCGCCGAAGTGCTGGATCGCCAGTCCGTGGCTGTGGTCGATGGTCTCCGACAGGATGCCGGCGTTTCTCCCGCTCGCTCCATGCGCCGCCACCTCGCGCTCGAGGACCGCGAGCTCGAGCGTCGGCGCGAGCTCCTTCAGAAACAGGGCGGTCCACAGCCCGGTGAGCCCGGCGCCGACGATGGCAATCTCCGCCTCGTGGCGCCCCTCGAGGGGCACGATCTCATGGACCGGCCTCCGGGCCAGCCAATAGCAGGTCCGCTCGATGTCGGAGGCCATATCGCTCCCGAACAAATCCCGGCAAAAGATGGTTATATTGACCGGATGACGAGCCCCAAGTTCGAGGTCGTCGCCCCCTTCCAGCCCGCCGGCGACCAGCCCAAAGCCATCGAGAAGCTGACCGCCGGTCTCCGCCGCGGGGACCGGTACCAGACGCTGCTCGGCGTCACCGGCTCGGGCAAGACGATGACGCTCGCCCACACCATCGCGAACTACGGCAAGCCTACCCTGGTCCTGTCGCACAACAAGACCCTGGCGGCCCAGCTGTACGGGGAGCTGCGGCAGTTTCTGCCGCGCAACGCGGTCGAGTACTTCGTCTCCTACTACGACTACTACCAGCCCGAGGCCTACGTTCCCGCCACCGATGTCTACATCGAGAAGGATGCCTCGATCAACCAGGACATCGAGAGCCTGCGCCTGCGTGCCACGTCGAGTCTGATGGAGCGCGAAGACGTCGTCATCGTCGCGACGGTGAGCGCCATCTACGGCCTTGGCGATCCGGCGGAGTATCGGAAGCTCATGGTGACCGTCCGGCGGGGTGAGCGGCGCGGCCGGGACGAGATCCTGAGTGAGCTGGTCCGGATTCAGTACGGCCGTAACGACGTGTCGTTCGAGCAGGGCACCTTCCGGGTCCGGGGAGACTCGATCGAGATCTTTCCCGCCTATGCCGAGCAGGCCATCCGGATCGAGCTGTGGGGTGACGAGGTCGAGCGCATCAGCAAGATCAATCCGCTCACCGGGGATACGATCGCGCAGATCGAGACCTGCGCCATCTATCCCGCCAAGCACTTCGTCACCGAACGCTCGAAGATCGAACGGGCGGTGCATCTCATCCGCGCCGAGCTGGCCGAGCGGCTAGCCGAGCTCAAGACAGCCGGCAAGCTGCTGGAGGCGCAGCGGCTCGAGTCCCGTACCCAGTTCGACATCGAGATGCTGCTCGAGGTCGGTACCTGCGCCGGGATCGAGAACTACTCCCGCCCGCTGAGCGGCCGTCGCCCGGGTGAGCGGCCCGCCTGTCTGCTGGACTACTTCCCGGCCGACTACCTGGTCGTGGTGGACGAATCCCACGTCTCCCTGCCGCAGATCGGCGGGATGTTCAACGGTGACCGGGCCCGAAAGCTGACGCTGGTGGACTACGGCTTCCGGCTCCCGTCGGCGCTGGACAATCGCCCGCTCCAGTTCGACGAGTTCATGTCGCTGGCGCCCCAGATGATCAACGTGTCGGCCACCCCGGGCGAGTTCGAGCTCCGGCTGTCCGGGGGGGTCGTGACCGAACAGATCATCCGGCCTACCGGGCTGCTCGACCCCGTCGTGGACGTGAGACCCGTGCGCGGGCAGGTGGATGACCTGCTGCACGAGATCCGGCAGCGCGAGGCGGTCAGCGAGCGCGTGCTGGTCACCACCCTGACCAAGCGAATGTCGGAGGACCTCACCGATTACCTGCAACAGGCCGGGGTCCGGGTTCGCTATCTCCACTCGGACATCGACGCCATCGAGCGGATGGAGATTCTGCGCGGTCTGCGGCTCGGAGACTTCGACGTACTGGTGGGGATCAATCTGCTCCGCGAGGGGCTGGACCTCCCCGAGGTCTCGCTGGTGGCGATTCTCGATGCCGACCAGGAGGGGTTCCTCCGGTCGGATCGAAGCCTGGTGCAGACGATCGGCCGGGCCGCGCGCAACGTGCACGGCCGCGCCGTGCTCTATGCCGACAGGATCACCGGCTCCATGCAGCGCGCGCTCGACGAGATGAACCGGCGGCGCGAGATCCAGCAGCGCCACAACGAGGAGCACGGCATCACGCCGCGGTCCATCATCAAGTCCATGGAGGAGGTGCGGCTCTCCACCCACGTCGCGGACGCCCGCACCGAGCGGCCCGAGCGGGGCATGGCCGTCCAGGAACGCGTGGACTTGCACGACCCGGCCAAGCGCGCCGCGATGATTCAGGTGCTGGAGCGGCAGATGCGCGAGGCGGCGGCGAATCTGGAGTTCGAGCTCGCCGCGATGCTGCGCGACCAGGTCAACGAGCTCCGCGCGGTATCCGCACCAGATGTCCGTCGGCCCGCGATGCCGGCGAGAGCCCGCCGCCGGGCGTGATCCGCGCGCTCACGCAAGACCAGCTCGAGGCGGAGGGAGAAACGCTCGGTCGGTCGCTCCCGCCCGGGGTGCTGCTCACGTTCCACGGCGATCTGGGAGCGGGCAAGACAACCTTCATCAAGGCCATCTCGCGCGGCTTGGGAGTCGCTGGGACGGCCAGCAGTCCCACCTACGCCCTCGTGCACCGCTACGCGGGTCGCAGGGGCCCGGTGTTTCACCTCGACTGCTTCCGGCTGCGTTCCCCTGATGAAGCCGCGGACCTCGACTGGGAAGGCCTCCTGTCGGAGGGGGACGCCATTCTGGTGGAGTGGCCTGAGCGGGCCGGTGAGTGGCTGCCCGCACCGGCCCTCCGGTTCCGGCTGCACCATCTGCCGGACCCGGACCAGCGCGGGCTCGAGTCGCTCTGATGTGGCTCGCGATCGATACGGCCACCGACCGCGCGAGCGTCGCGCTCGGCACCGGCGAAGCCGACGCGGTCGAGGCCGAGATCTCCGGGGCGCGCCGTCACGCCTCGGCCTTGGTGCCGATGATACAGGAGTTGCTCAGCCGGCGCGGGGTGACTCTCGATGCGGTGCGCGGGGTAGCGCTCTCCGACGGTCCGGGTAGCTTCACCGGACTTCGTGTCGGCGCCTCGGTGGCGAAGGCGTTGGTGCAGACGCGCGGTGTCGAGCTGTGGACCGCACCATCGCTGCTGGTGCGCGCGGTCGGCGTGGCGCGGGAGGGCGCACTCGTCCTCGCCGTCTCCGACGCCCTCCGGGGTGACGTCTATGCCGCGGCATATCGGTTCACACCGGCGGGTGTCGAAACGATGCTCCCGCCGACCGTCCGCCGGCCGGAGGTGCTGGCGGAGGAGACTCCGCGACCCGATCTTCTCGTCGGTGACGCGCCCACCGCGATCGTGGAGTTCCTGCAGCGGTGGGCCGGCGGCGCGATGATCCGGCCGCCCGCGGGCGCGCCGCACGCGCGTTCGCTGATCGGCCTCACGGCTCGTTCCGGGGGCGCGACGAGAGTGGAGACCGTCACAAGCTGGGAGCCGGTGTATGGTCGTCCGGCCGAGGCGCAGGCCCGCTGGGAGATGACGCATGGACGCCCCCTACCGGATTCGGTCGGCGGTTCCCGCTGACGCGGAAGCGTTCTTCGCGATCGAGCGCCGCTCCTTCAGCGACCCCTGGAGTGAGGCGAGCTTTCGCGAGGCGCTCGGGTCGCCGTGGACCTTCGGTATCGCGGCGCAGGGGAAGCGGGGAGTCGCCGGGTACCTCATCGCGCGCGAGGTCGCCGGCACCGGTGAAGTGTTGAACCTCGCGGTCGCACCGGAATTTCGCCGTCGTGGCGTAGGTGGCGCGCTGCTCCGTGCAGGGCTCACGGCGCTCCGCCACCGACGGGTGGAAGAGGTGTTCCTCGAAGTGCGCGAATCGAATCGCTCGGCTCAGTCGCTCTATACCAGCCACGGGTTCAGGCCGGTGGGGCAGCGAGCCGCATATTATCGCAATCCCAAGGAGGACGCGTTGGTCCTCCGGCTCGCGCTCGAGCGGCCTGCGTGAGCCCGGTACTATCAGCGTAACTTTGGTTGACGGAACAACTTAACCGGTCTAGATTTTCCTTGGGTCCACTCGGTTGGGCCTACGCCAGAACCCTGGAGGTGCATGTGAGCCGGAGTCTGAACAAAGTCACCCTCATCGGGAACCTCGGTGCGGACCCGGAGGTCCGTAGCACCTCGAACGGGTCCCGGGTCGCCACGCTCTCTCTGGCCACCAGCCGCCAGTGGAAGAATCAGGCGGGCGAAAAACAGGAAAAGACCGAGTGGCACCGCGTGGTCCTCTGGAACAACAAGGGTTCCACTCTCGCGGATATCGCCGAGCGCTACTGCAAGAAGGGCGACAAGGTCTACGTCGAAGGAAGCATCGAGTATCGGTCGTGGCAGGATCGAGAAGGCCAGACCCGGTATACCACCGAGATCACCGCGCGCGAGCTCATCCTGCTCAGCGGCAAGGGCGAGGGCTCGGAATCGTTCAATCCGGCCAGCAAGGTGGCGGCCGCCGGTGCGGCCTCGCCCAAGGGCAAGGATCAGTCGTTCGAGGATTTCCCCGAGGCGCTCGACGGCGAAGACGACGATCTTCCGTTCTAGTTCGCACTTCGCAGCACGCGACACGATGAAAGGCGATCGGGCATGTCCGATCGCCTTTTGTTTCTTCCTGCACAGAAAATGCTTCGCGGGGGCTACTCGAATCCGGGTGGTCGGCCGCCGGCCCTTCGACCAACGAATCCGCCTTGGATTCGGTGGAAACCCCCTTCTGGTGGTCCCTTAGCCCAGCCCCGTCGTTTCTCCATGCCGGCGTGCCGTCTGCCAGACCCCAGCCGGTCAGGCATCCTCGTTCCGGTGAGTTAAGTCGTTTATTGGTAAACAGTTACAACACTATTGACTCCCCCCTGGTCACTGGCGTCGAAATTGCGCCTGCTCGCCCTGAACCGTGTTCCGGGTTCGCAGGCCCATCTCCATACTGTCAGCGCCGTCGCCTGGGAGATCATGATGCCGCGTTCGTTCCGCTTGACTTGGCTGGGCGCGCTCGCGCTCGTGCTCTGCCCCGTCGTTCGCGCAGGGGCAGGAGCCAGCGCCGCAGACTCACACCGTGCGCAAGGGTGACACGCTGTGGGATCTCGCCCGCCAGTACCGCAACGACCCGTTCCTCTGGCCCGACATCTACCGACTCAACACCAGCGTGGTGGAAGATCCGCACTGGATCTATCCCGGCGAGGTGCTGCGTCTCGATGCTTCGGAGGCAGTGGCGTCTGTTCCCTCGACCGATACGCCGTCCATGCCCGACTCGGCGCTTGCAGCGCCGGTCGCGGTAGAAGAGCCGGCGGCGCCGGATCCCGAGGAGGCGCCCACCAGCCTGGTGTCGATCACGAAGGAGGGCGCGGCGGAGACCGAGGACGAGATGGCGCCGCTGTTCGGGAAGCCCGCTACGCAAAGCATGCAGGAAACGCTGCGCGCCTATACCGAACCAGCCGTACCGTCCCCTCCGCCGCAGCGAGTTCTATTCCTCGGGCTTCCTCAGCGAGGGTGAGCGGCTGCCGTACGGGGATGTGCTCGGTCCGGTGACGCCGCCACAGATCCGGGCGCAGGCACGGAATGTCGGCGCTCTGCCCTACACCGTCCTCGCCATCGAGGCCCCGGGGCGCGCCACCTACCAGGTCGGTGACACGCTGCTCGTGGTGCGGACTGGCGGCGAGATCGGGGACCATGGTGACGTCGTCATCCCCACGGGCATGGTACAGGTCGTGGATACGGCGGACGGGAAATACCTGGCCGAGGTGGTCGCGATGTACGGCACGATCCGCGCTGGGCAGCATGTGCTTCCGGCCGAATCGTTCACCGGTGCGGGCTCGGAGCGCGCGGTTCCCGTCGAGCAGGGCATCACCGCCCATCTGCTCGGGGGCCCGGCGCGGCAGGAGCTGAAGGCGCCGCAGATGGTGGTCTTCCTGGACAAGGGCCGCCGTGACGGGGTCGCAACCGGGGACATATTCGAGATTCGGCGGACGCCGGAAGAGCTGTCGGACGGCAGCATTCGGGTGGACGAGGTGATGGCCACCATGCAGGTCGTCCACGTGCGCGAGCGCACCGCGACGGCGCGGTTGCTTCGGATCATCTCTCCCGACATCACCATCGGTGCCACGGTGAGACAGGTAGCGAAGCTACCGTCATAGGGCGCGGGTGAACGACACGGAGGCGGGCGGGACCAGCAGTCCCCGGGTCCCGCCCGCCTCGTTTATTTGGCTCGATTCCTATCGCGGCCCACCCCTCTATATTGCGGGCGGTCCATCCTTACGACTCCAGCTACCTCCAAGGGAGCAGTCATGCTGAGACGGTGCGCATGAGCGGCCGGGTATTGGTGACGGGCGGTGCCGGGTTCATTGGATCCCACATCGCGGAGGCCTATCTGGCGAAGGGCTGGGAGGTCGTGATCGTGGACGATCTCTCGCGGGGCCACCAGAAGAACGTGCCCGCCGGCGCTCGGTTCGTGAAGGCGGACATCCGCTCCAAGGAGGCGCGGGACCTGCTCGCGAACGGCAAGTTCGACGTCCTCAACCATCACGCTGCCCAGATCGACGTCCGGGTCTCGGTGGACAGCCCGGCGCTCGACGCGGAGATCAACCTGGTCGGCTTCGCCAACCTGCTGGACGGCGCCGGCGCCGGCGGGGTGACGCGGGTGGTCTTCGCGAGCAGCGGCGGCGTCATCTACGGCGACCCCGAAGTCGTGCCCACACCCGAGACGGCGCCCAAGCTCCCGGTCTCGCCCTACGGCGTCAGCAAGCTCGCCGGGGAGTACTACCTGAGGGCGCTGGGCGCCCTGCGCGGCTTCGAGGGAGTCGCCATGCGCTACTCCAACGTCTTCGGACCGAGGCAGGATCCCAAGTCGGAAGCCGGCGTGGTCTCGATCTTCGTCTCGCGGCTCCTGGCCAATCAGTCGCTGACCGTCTTCGGCGACGGCAAGCAGACCCGGGACTATGTGTTCGTGAAGGACGTGGCGCGCGCCAACGTGCTGGCCAGCACCGCCAAGATGCCGAACGGGACCGATCTCGACGGCCCAGCGCTCAACATCGCGACCGCGGTGCAGACCAACGTCCTGGAGCTCGCCGAGAAGGTGAGCGAGGTCATGGGGAAGAAGGCGGACCTGGAGTTCGCGCCCCCGCGGCCGGGTGAGCTGTTCCGGAGCTCGCTCGACATCGGCAAGGCCAAGCGGGTCCTCGGATGGACCCCGGCGCATGGGTTCGACGATGGGCTCCCTGAGCTGGTGGAATGGTTCAAAAAGGAGGCGCGGTGATCCTGCAGGCCGGGGGTGCGGTCCCCCGCACCCCGATGGAACTGGTGCTGACCGCCAGTCTCGAAACCAAGATCGTCTTGCTGATAACCGTCGTATTTTCGCTGGTCTCCTGGTTCATCATCATCCTGAAGTGGTGGCAGTTCCGCCGGCTCAACCGGCAGGCGGACAAGTTCTTCGCGGAGATGGAACGCACCACCCGGCTGCAGGAGGCGTATCACGCGGTCATGAAGCAGCCGCCGTCACCCTACAACCGTCTCTTCCGCGAGGCCATCACGTTTTACTCCGAGCTGCGGCCGGGCGCGATTCGGGAGGAGCGCGGCGCCGACCGGAGCTCGCTCAGCATGACCCAGCTCGAGGCACTCAAGATGGTGCTGGGGAAGGAGGTCGCCGCCGAGCGCGACCTGCTGGGACACTACATCCCGTGGCTCGCCACCATCGGCTCGGTGAGTCCGTTGCTGGGTCTCTTGGGTACGACGATCGGCATCATCAATGCGTTCACCGGCATCGCCACCAAGGGGTCGGGCAACCTGGCCGCGGTGGCGCCGGGCGTCGCGGAGGCGCTGGTCGCGACGTTCGCCGGCCTGGCGGCCGCCATTCCGGCGGTCATCGCCTACAACCTGTACGTGAACCGGGTACGGCTCTTCGCGGGCGAGCTCGAAGGGTTCGCCAACGAGTTGATCGGCACCATGGCACGGGAAGGACTGGTCTAAATGGCGGGAGGCAGCCTCGGCGGAGGCCTCGGGAGCCAGCGCGGCGACTTGCCGCTGATGGCCGACGTCAACGTCACGTCGCTGGTGGACGTCATGCTCGTGCTCCTCATCGTCTTCATGATTACGGCACCGATGATGCAAGGCGGGGTGGACGTGGAGCTCCCCCGGGCGGAGGCCCGGCCCCTCACTCCCAAGGAGGGGATGGTAGTCACCGTGAATCGCGACGGACGGATCTTCGTAGACCAGACGCCGGTCAGCTACAAGGATTTTCGGGTCACCTTCCGTTCCCTCGTGGCGACACGGAAGCCCTCCGGAGTGTACCTCCAGGCGGACGATCGGGTACCGTACGGGTCGGTCGTCCGGGTCCTCGCGGTCATCCGAGGGGCAGGAGTGCAGAACGTCGGCCTGGTCGCCCAGGAGGAAGAGACGTCGTGAACCTGCAGTTCCGCGAACGCAAGAACATGCCGGGAAAGACGGCGGGGCTAATCGGGACGGTCCTCGTGCATGCGGCGGCCGCGGGATTTCTGTTCAGTCAGGTGAGGGCATCCTCGGCGGGGCCGCAGGTGTACGCGGTCGAGCTTCTTGCCGCTCCGGCGCCGACACCGAGGAAGCGGGTGGCGACCGAGGCGACTCCCCGGCCGCCGGAGGAAAAGCCGGCACCGGTCAAGCCCAAGCCTACGCCGCCGCCCAAGAAACCGGCTCCGCCGGAGCCGAAGCCGCCACCCCCAACGGACACCCCGCGCGAGCCGACGCCCCCGACGCAGGCCCCGGTCAAGCCGCTCGAGGGCGAGACGCCGAGTACGGGGACCGACGTGGCCACCATCAAGACGCCTGGCCTGGAGTTTCCCTATCCCGAGTATCTCCGGAACATCGTCGGCCAGGTCTACCAGCGGTGGGACCGGGATGACGCTCGGCAGAACAGCTTCGCGGAGATCAGCTTCATGATCCTGCGCGACGGGTCGATCCGCGACATCCGGTTCGTCACCCGCTCGGGCAGCTTCGCTTTCGACCTCGAGCGCGCAGGGGGCTATCGAGGCGGCCGGAAACGCCGGCGTCTTCGGTCCGCTTCCGGACGGCTGGGACGCCGATGTCCTGCCCGTGAGCTTTTACTTCAAGCCGGTTACCCAATGAAACGATTGCTCGCCCTGATTTTCGCCGTTGCCGCATCCCCGCTCGCGGCTCAGGATACCTCCCAGGTCCGGGATGGGGTCCGCGTCGGTGTCGACTACCAGCCCGGTGTGCGCCCGAAGCTGGTGATGGTTCCCGGACCGGGCCTCGATTCGTTACGCGCCATCGTCCGCCGGGATCTCGATTTCACCGACCGGTTCGAGATGCTTCCGTCGGGCGAGGCTCCGGCAACCGGCACCGACGGGGAGCGATGGCGGGGGGCCGCTGAACTACGGCATCTACAAGCTCATGGGGGCCGCAGTTCGCCGTGGAGCTGGTCGAGGCGCCGGGCGGCGATCCGGGCGCGGCTCCACGACGTCACCCTGTCGCGGGTGCGGAACGAGCAGGTCATCGCCCTGCCGCCGCCGACCGAGGCCTCCTTCCGGCATGGAGGCCCACCGCCTGTCGGATGAGATCACCCGATGGGCGGCCAGCACGCCCGGCGCCGCCGCCAGCCGTTTCCTCTTCGTGTCCGGGGGCCGGGTCTACCGCATCGACAGCGATGGTGCCGAGATCACGGCGCTGTCGCCGGCTGGGGTGACGGCGCTTTCACCGGTGTGGTCGCCGGACGCGCAGCGCATCGCGTACACCCGGCTGGAGAATGGTCGCGGGGCCGTAGTGCTGCAGTCGCTCGCGAGTGGCGCGAGCCAGAACGCCGCCGGCGCGGGCAACGCGCTCAACATCACGCCGGCCTTCGCGCCCGACGGCCGAACGCTCGCGTATGCCAGGTCGGACGAGAGCGGCACGGATATTTTCAGCATGAACGCGGCGGAAAACTGCTGCGCGCAACGCTTGACCGTAGGACGCTTTGCTGACAACTTGTCACCAACATTTTCGCCAGACGGGCGGCGCATCGCGTTCGTCTCCACGCGGGCGGGACCGCCTCAGATTTACGTCATGGCCGCGGACGGAACCGATCAGGAGCTGCTGGCGCCTTTCGACTACGGCGCCACGGGAAGTTCAAATGCTCCCGAGTGGTCACCGGACGGGGCCAACGTCGTATTCCATCGCGAGGTCTCGCGCAGCCCGCAGCTGTTCCTCGTGGACGTGTCCAGCCGGCGCATCCGCCAGTTGACCAACGCCGGCCGCAATGAAGACCCGACCTGGTCACCGGACGGACGGCACGTCGCGTTTATCTCCGACCGCAGCGGTCGGCGTCAGATCTGGATCATCGATATCGAAACCGGCCGGGTGCGTCAGCTTTCCACCCCGAATGCCGCGCGGCTTCCGTCTTGGTCCCGGCGCCTGAGCCGGTAGTCCGGTACCAGCGGTTTCACGAGACCCCTGAACTGCACGCAACCTTGAACTCGGAGTGATGATGCGCGCCTCTTTCCCGTTGCTCTTGGCCGCCGCCATGTTCGCCGTCGCCTGCGGCGGGAGCCCTCCTCCCGAGGAGCCAGCGCCCGAGCCCACCCCGGCTCCGGTGGCGCAGCCTCCCGCGCCGGTCGCGGTGGACAGCAGCGCCGAGATCGAGCGCCGTCGGCGTGAGGCCGAGGCCGCCGCGGCCGCCGAGCGCGCCCGCGCCCTGGCCGCCGACCTGGCGACGATGATCAACTTCGACTACGACCAGGCCACGATCCGGTCGGCGGACCAGGCCACCCTGGACCGGAAGTCGAGCATCCTCACGGCCAATCCGACCGTCACCATCCGGATCAGCGGGCATGCCGACGAGCGCGGCTCGGACGAGTACAACCTGGCGCTGGGCAACCGCCGCGCGGCCGCGGCCAAGCGCTACCTCGAGAGCAAGGGCATCGACGGCGGTCGGATCGAGGTCGTGTCCTACGGTGAGGAGCGGCCCCTGAACCCGGGCGCCGACGAAGCGGCCTACGCCCAGAACCGGCGCGACGAGTTCCAGGTCACCGCCGGTGGCGACAACCTCGTCGCGCCCCAGTGAGACCGGCTCTTCAAGGCCCTGGTCGGCGCGCTCGTCCCCGCTGTCGCGGCGGGGGCGAGCCTCGGCGGGTGCGCCAGCAAGGGAGATGTGCAGACGGTGCAGGGTGAGGTCGCACTGCTCAAGGCGGAGACGGCTCGGCGCGACTCCGCCCGCGCCGCCCAGCTGATGGATGTGATCCGGATGCAGCAGACGACGATGGACTCGCTTGTCGGCCACCCGACGGACCGTGGCGCAGCTCAAGGGCGAGCTCGGCCCCGATCTGTACAACATCCAGCAGCAGCTGGTGCAGCTCCAGGAGCTCACCGGCCAGAGTCAGCAGCGGCTGACCGAGATGAAGACCCGGCTCGAGGCTCGAGGCGCCCAGATCGAGACCGGGCCGGCCCCCGGCGATACCGCCACGCCGATCCAGCCGGGCACCAGCGGTTCCGCCTCGGCCGATCAGATGTACGAGGCCTCCCTGGCGCAGCTCCGGCGGGGCAGCCTCTCGACCGCACGGCTCGGCCTCCGGGAGATGCTCCGCACCTATCCCACCAGCGAGCGGGCGGCGGACGCGCACTATTTCATCGGGCAGAGCTACGCGTCGGAGAATCCGGATTCGGCGCTGGCCTACTACACCCAGGTGGTGGAGAAATTCGCTGCGTCGCCTCGCGCGCCCTCGGCACTGTACAACATCGGGCTCATCGCCGAGCGACGGAAAGAGACGGCCAAGGCGCGCGATGCCTTCCAGCGCGTGACCCAGGCGTACCCCCAGTCCGACGAAGCCGCGCTCGCCCGTGACCGACTGAAGGCGCTCGGGCGGTAAGCCCGAGCGCTGCACTTCATGACCGGTCCCGCAGGCGAGATGCCCTTCCTCGACCACCTCGAGGAACTGCGGTGGCGCATCATCCGGTCCCTCGCCGCGGTCGTGGTCGGCTTCGGCATCGGGTTCTGGATCGTTCAGCAGTTTCAGCTGGTCAGCCTGCTCAAGACGCCGATCGCGCCCTACCTGCTCGACGGGAAGCTGATCGTCACCAGCCCGACCGAGCCGGTGATGATCGTCTTCAAGCTGAGCTTCCTCGTGGGACTGGTGCTGGCGTCGCCGGTGCTCCTGTGGCAGCTCTGGGCATTCCTGGCCCCGGCGCTGTACGAGCGGGAGAAGAAGGCCCTGGTGCCTGCGCTCTTCGTGGGGACCTGCTGTTCCTCATCGGCGCAGTGCTCGCCTTTCACTTCGTGGTGCCCCAGGCCCTGCGGGTCCTCTTCAGCTTCCAGACCGAGGCGATCTCGCCTTTCATCACGTACGACGCCTACTTCGGCTTCGTGCTCCAGGTCGTCCTGGCGCTCGGTCTTTCGTTCGAGCTCCCGCTCATCATCATCATCCTTTCGTGGCTCGGGGTGGTGGGACCGGCAGAGCTCGGCAAGTTCCGGCGCTACGCGGTCGTTCTGGCGTTCATTGCCGGGGCGGTGCTCTCGCCCGGTGCCGATCTGCTCTCCATGCTGATGATGACCGCTCCTCTCATCCTGCTCTATGAGGTCGGGGTGGCGGGGTCGGTCGTCGTCCACCGGCGCCGGCGCCGCGCCGCGCTCACGGCGCTGGTGCTGCTCGGGCTGGGATTCGGCGCGACGCCGGCCGAGGCGCAGGTCGGGCAGCCGCGACGGCAGACGGCCGCGGACACGACGCGCCGCGATTCGCTGCGGGACACGACCGGTATCCGACCGGGCCAGTCGCTCGACAGCGCGACCGCCAGTCGCCTGGGATTGCCGACCGCACCTTCGCGGAGCTTCGCGCCTCCCGATTCGGTCGTGAACGCCCTGATGGAGCGACGGGGTTATTCCACGACGCGCTACCGGGCGGACTCGGCCACTGTCTTCGTCAAAGACGAGCGAGTGCTGCTGGAAGGCGAGGCGCTGACCGAGCGGCAAGGCGCGCTGCTCGAGGCGGACACGATCACCTACCGGAGTGACAGCTGCGTCCTCGACGCGGCCGGCCAGCCCCATCTGTTCGATCACGGCCAGGTCCTCGTGGGCCAGGGGATCCGCTATGACACCTGCCGCCGGCGAGGCGTGGTCTACAACGCGTTGACCAACTTCACCGAGGGATCGACGGTCTGGTTTCTTCGGGGCAACGTGGCCCAGGATTCGAGCTCCAGCCGGATCTACGCCGGTTCCAGCGAGATCACCAGCTGCGACCTCCCCACGCCCCACTACCACTTCGCCGCGCGCGAAGTGAAGTGGATCTCGAAGAACTCGCTCATCGCCCGCCCGGTCACGCTGTACGTCCGCGACGTCCCCGTGCTCTGGTTGCCGTTCATCTTCCAGGACATGCGACCGGGCCGGCATTCGGGCATTCTCGTGCCGCAGTTCGGCATCAACGATCTGATCCGGCCCAGCGGCGGGTACAATCGCCAGGTCACCAACATCGGATACTACTGGGCACCGAACGACTACATCGATCTGACGGCGCGGCTCGACTGGTTCGCCAACCGCTATCTCCAGTATGGCGTCACGGGTTCCTATCGCTGGCTCGATCGCTTCATGAGCGGCACCGCCGAGGTCAACCAGCAACGCGAGGTGGATGGCAGCACCGGCTTCGCGGCCCGCTGGGACCACCGGCAGACCTTCGACATGGCGACGAGCCTCAACCTCAGCTTCAACTACGCCAGCAACACGACGGTGTTGAAGGACAACGCGCTGGACCCGCTGCAGAACACCCAGCAGATCACCAGCCAGCTCAACTTCTCCAAGCGCTACGGATGGGGAACGCTCACGCTGGGCGGCAGTCGGCGCCAGGATCTCTCCAACGGAAACGTGCAGCAGCTGCTCCCGGCCGTCACGCTCTCGCCGGTACCGATCGCCATCGGCTCGAACCTCACCTGGTCGCCCGGGCTCAGCTTCACCAACAACACGAACACCGACGTGCCGGCCGGTACCTTGCTCCAGGTCTCGGCGGCCGGCGGACTCGACACCATCGCCCTCACCTCCGACACCAGGGTCACCGCGTTCAACTTCGACACGCCGGTCCGGATCCGTTCGTTCAACTGGTCCAACTCGCTCCAGGTGACGGACCAGAACACGACGGGCCGCGAGTCCGTGACGTTCCGGGCGGACGACCCGAGCACGCCCGATCCGACCGATTCCGTCACGGTGAGCCAGACTTTCACTGGAAGCTTCCAGAGCGCGCTCGACTGGGATACCGGCATCACCCTGCCCGTGCTCTTTCGCGGCTCGTGGAAGGTGCAGCCGAGTGTGGGTATCGCGAACGCGGCGGCGGGCCAGCCGTTCATGCTCCGCAACCGGAACACCAACGGTGACTGGGTCCAACAGGGAAAGCGGTTCCGCTTCGGTGCGAGCGCGTCGCCCACCCTGTTCGGCTTCTACCCCGGCATCGGACCCGTCACCCGGATCCGGCACAGCTTCTCCCCGTTGATCACGTACAACTACGAGCCGGCCGCCGACGTCCCGGAGGAGTTCGCGCGTGCCATCGTGAGTCCGGGCCAGCCGGTCGAGCTGCGGAGCAACGCCCGCCAGCAGCTGACCGTGTCGCTGTCGCAGACGTTCGAGGGCAAGGAGAAGTCCGCCACCGGCGACACCACCTCGGCGAACGCGCGGAAGCTGCGACTGCTCAGCATCAGCACCAGCGGCGTCACCTATGACTTCGAGCAGGCGAAAGAGCCGGGACGGACCGGCTGGGTCACGGACGCGATGACCAACTCATTCCTGAGCGATCTCGTTCCCGGTTTCAACCTGAGCCTGACCCACGACCTGTTCGAGGGCGCGGTCGGCACCGACAGCGCGCACTTCGATCCGTTTCTGCAGAGCGTGAGCGCGAGCTTCTCGATCTCCGGAAACACCTTCCGGGCCATCGCCTCGATCTTCGGGTTCGGCGGCAAGGGAGATCAGAAAGAGCGGCGCGACGAGGTCGTGCCCACCTCCTACGTCGCGGAGAGCGGGCGACGCGCCCGGCCCGGCTCGTTCTTCAACACTACCACGGCTCCGTTCCGCTCCGGCCGGGCCTTCTCGGCCAGCTTCAACTACAGCCTGAGCCGGACTCGTCCGGACCCATTGGTCGCGCAGGCTCCCGAGACGCAGAGCCTGGGGCTCAACACCAGCTTTTCCCCGACACCGTTCTGGTCGCTGTCCTGGTCCACCCAGTACAACATCACCGACGGCGTATTCGAGTCCCAGGTCGTCCGGTTGGAGCGCGATCTGCACGAGTGGCGGGCAGGATTCAACTTCGTGAAGAACCCGAACGGCAACTTCGCGTTTTACTTTTCGATCTACCTGACGGACCTGCCCGATCTCAAGTTCGACTACGACCAGACGACGTTCGAGAATTGACGATCGCCTATTGTCCCCTGGGGATGACGCGGGGGGGCGGACCCGGCGGCGGGGTGGTGGACAGCGGCAGGTCAACAACGACCCCGTCGGCGGCCGGCCTTTGGCATAGCTCCTGCAACCCGTTCCCGCATCTCTCCCCGGAGACACAGTATGCGTGGCTGGTGGATTCCAGTGGTCGTGGTGCTGGCCGGCTGCTCCAACGACGACAATGGCACCGGTCCCGGTGTGCCCCCGGACACGCCGGCCAGCCTGAGCAGTACCTCCCTGGACGGGGCGATCGCGCTCACCTGGTCAGACAATAGTTTCCAGTCCGATCCGGGCCTGTTTTCCAACTACCGGGTCTACAGCACCGCGTACGATCTCGACAACGACCTCTGTGGCGAGGTGTGGGACCTCGAGGGCACGACAGTGGCACCCGAGTTCATCGTGGGCGCCCTCGCCAACGGCGTCCCCCGGTGCTTTCACGTGACGGCCGCCAGCGTCGATGGGTTCGAGAGCGGGCGGTCGCCGCTTCAGGCGGACACCCCGCGTCCGGACTCACGCAACGTCGCGGTGTCCACGGTTCAATTCGATGTGACCCAAAGCGGCTTTCGATTCTGGGACGATCTCGACAGCGACGGTCAGACCGACAACAACGAGCTCGGCATCGTCCGGGACGGCGGGTCGGGCGCCATCGATTTCTTCGTGGACCGGGACATCGACGGACGAGTGTTCCTGAATCCCGTCCGGTTCGGCTCCGGGGTCGAGTACTACCAGCAGTCGCCGGTGGAGGATCTCACCGGCATCGATTTCGCGGAGGACCGAGTCTATCGGACGAGCGGGATCGAGGCCCTGCCCGGGTTCGGCTATGTCTTCGAGATGGATGGCGGAGACGGGTTCCAGCGCTATGGCGCACTCCGGGTGACCCACGTGGGAGCGTCGTTCATCATCTTCGATTGGGCGTTTCAGACCGACCCGGGAAATCCCGAACTGCTCGTGAGGAGCGGCGAGACCGGCCGATAGGCTCGCCGGGTCGGCCAGGGTTGAATCCGGGGGGCCGTCCCGCCACTTTCGGGCGATGCCCACCGCACAACTTACGCTCGACGGACGGTCCCTCTCGATCGAGGACGTCGTGCGCGCCGCCCGGGAGCCGGCCGTGCATGTGCGTGTCGACCCCGCGGCACGTGGCGCCCTGGTCGAGAGCCGCCGGCTGGTCGAGGCGGCGATCGCCTCGGGTCAGACGATCTACGGGATCAACACCGGCTTCGGAAAGCTCGCCAACGTCCGCATCGCCCCCGACCAGCTCGATCAATTGCAGGTGAATCTGATCCGCAGTCACGCGGCCGGCGTGGGCGCTCCGTTGCCCGCCGCCGTCGTGCGGGCGCTCATGCTGCTTCGGGCCAACGTGCTGCTTCGCCCGACCAGCGGCGTACGACCGGAGCTGGTGGATGCGCTTGTAGCCATGCTCAACGCCGGGGTGGTGCCCGTCGTCCCGGAGCAGGGCAGTGTAGGGGCGAGCGGCGACCTGGCGCCGCTCAGCCATGTGGCTCTGACGTTGATGGGGGAGGGAGAGGTGCTGGGAGCGTCCGGCGTCGGGAGCGCCGCGGGAGCGCTCGCGACCACCGGCCTGCAACCGTTCCGGTTCGCGCCCAAGGAAGGGCTCGCGTTCATCAACGGCACGCAGGCGCAGACCGCTATGCTCGCGCTGCTGGTCCACGATGCCTGGGTGCTCTGGCGCACCGCCGCCGGCGCGGCGGCGATGAGCCTCGAGGCGCTGCGGGGCACGCCGGCCCCGCTGGATCCTCGGATTCACGAGGCCCGCCCCCACCGGGGACAGCGCGAGGCCGCGGCGCTCATGCGCGAGCTCCTGCTCGACAGCGAAATTCGTGAGTCCCACCGGGAGAACGACCCCCGCGTCCAGGACGCCTACAGCCTGCGCTGCGCTCCCCAGGTGCTCGGCGCCGTGGCCGATGCGATCCGGTTCGCGCAGGAGACCGTCGCCGTGGAGCTCAACGCGTCCACCGACAATCCGCTGGTCTTCCCGGACGGCGAGGTGATCTCGGGAGGCAACTTCCACGGGCAGCCGGTGGCGCAGGCGCTCGACCTCCTCGCCATGACCCTCACGACCCTGCAGGCCATCGCCGAGCGGCGGGTCGAGCGGCTCGTAAATCCCGATCTGTCCCAGGGATTGCCGGCCTTCCTCACGAAAGACCCGGGGCTCTCGTCCGGCTTCATGATGGTACAGATCACCGCCGCATCTCTGGTGGCGGAATCGCGGACCCTGGCGATGCCCGCGAGCATCGGGTCCATCCCGACCGATGCGAACCAGGAGGACTTCGTGCCGATGGGCATGGCGGCGGCGTTCAAGGCCCAGCGCATCCTGGCCAACGCCCAGCGGGTCGTCGCCTCGGAGCTGCTCTGTGCGGCGCAGGGGCTCGAGTTCCTGCGACCCCTCCGTCCTGGCCGAGGAGTCGAGCGGATCTACACGGGCCTCCGAGCACTCGTACCAGGTGTGCCGGCCCTCGAGCAGGACCGTCCCCCGGCGCCCGACCTCGAGCGTCTGGCGCTGGCCGTGGCCGCCGGCGAGTTGGATCCAGGACCCGGGCGGGGTTCGCTTGCCCGGCCCTAGACGGCCCGGTATCATTCGATCACTTCAAACCTTACCGCCATTTCCTTCCCTCAGCCCCGAGCCGCATGAATCTGGAAAAGCTGAAAGACTCGGCGCGGAAATTCGAGCAGAAGGAGGACTGGCGGAGAGCGATTGAGGTCTACCTCAAGGCCATCCAGCAGATCGAGTCCGGTGCGGAGACCTCTCCGGATCTCTCCCTCTACAACCGCGTTGGGGATCTCTACCTCAAGACCAACGACACCGCCGCGGCAGTGCGCTCCTACGAGCGGGCGGTGGATCTCTACGCGGACCAGGGCTTCTTCAACAACGCGATCGCCTTGTGCGGCAAGATTCTCCGGGTCAATCCCGGACGGACCCAGACCTACCTCAAGCTGGCCCAGCTCCACGCCCGCAAGAATGTGGTCATCGAGGCGAAGCGAAACCTGATCGAGTTCCTGGAACGGATGAACGCACTGGGTCAGCTCGACCAGGCCTTCACTTCGGTCAAGGAGTTCGCCGATCAGTTCTCGGGGAGCCAGGAGATCAGGATGATGCTGGTCGAGCTGCTCCGAGCATCCTCCCGCGAGGACGAGGCCCTCGAACAGCTCGCGAAGCTGGCCGGCCAGATCGAGGCGAGTGACGCCGGCGCGGACGCTCCCGCGTTTCGGCCGTCGAGCACCGAGTCCGCGCAGCCGGCCGCCGAATCCCGGGCCCGTCCCAAGCCCCGCATGGGCGGACTGGTGTTCCTGGACACCGGGATGGACGTCCCTACGGCGCCCGTGGCGGCGTCCGAGCCGGAGGTGGCCGAAGCGGAACCGGTCGACGGTCTCATGCTTACCGAGGCGGTCGAGCTGGACTCGACGACGATGGACGACCTCATCATCGAGCCGATGCCTGAAGTGGTCGACGAGGTCGCGGCTGAGGTCCCCGGCCTCGAGACCTCCGATCTCGACCTCGAGTCGCCCGAGGCCGTGGAAGCCGGCGATCTGGGGCTGGACCGGATCGAGACCGAAGAGTTCGCCGGAACGCCGGTGGACCTGGTTATGGAGCCGGACCTGTCGGACTCGCTCCTGGAGACCACCGAAGAGGAGCTGTCCCTCTCCGAGGAGGTCGTCGTCCCTGTCGAGTTGGAGCCCGAGCCCGAGCCCGAGCTGGCCGACCTCGATCTGGTCGAGGATGTTCCACCGGCACCGGAGCTGCCGATGATCGAGGTCGGGTCTTCGACCAGCGTGGCCGACCTCGAGAGCCAGGTCCTCGACGACCCGGATGACCCCGACCTCCACCGGCAGCTCGCCGAGGCCGTGCTGGCAGAGGGGGACGAGCCTCGCGCGATGGAGGAGTTCGAGCTGGGACTCTCCGCGTGCGAGGCGAGGGAGGACTGGGGCGAGGCCGCGCGGATGGCGAGCCGGCTGATTGCCCTGGCCCCTGACACCATCCACTACCACCAGAAGCTGGTGGAGCTGGCCTACCGAAGAGGGGATCGAGCGCCGTTGCTCGAAGCGTATCTCTCGCTGGGCGACGCGCTCGCACGGGCGGGTGCCAGAGAGAAGGCCGTCGCGGTGTACAGCCGGGTACGGGAGCACGACCCGGAGAATGTGCATGCCACCTCGGCGCTGGAATCACTCACCGAACCGCCCGCTCCTGTGCCGCCCGCGCCCGCCGTGCCGGCGCCTGCCGCAGCAACACCCGCTCCGTCTCCCGCGGCTCCAGCTCCCCCGCCGCGCGCCAAGCCGATGCCGACGGACGCATCGTTCGTGGATCTCGGTTCCATGATCCTCGACGAAGACGGGCCCCGTGATACCCGCATGCGGATCGATCGGCGCGAGCCGGAGGCCGGGGACGAGCAACGGGAGTTCAAGGAGATACTGGAGCAGTTCAAGCGCGGGATCGAGCAGAACCTCGACTCGGAGGACTACCAGGCCCACTACGACCTCGGCATCGCCTTCAAGGAGATGGGATTGCTCGACGAGGCCATCGCCGAGTTTCAGAAGGCGCTGCGGGCGCCCGAGGGGCGTCTGCGCACGTCCGAGGCGCTGGGAATCTGCTTCTTCGACAAGGGGCAGCACGCCATCGCCGAGACGGTGCTCCGGCGAGCCGTCGAGAGCCTGGAGGGCGGCGACGAGGCCAAGATCGGATTGCTCTACTGGCTCGGCCGCGCGGCCGAGGCTCAAGGAAAGGACGGGGATGCGATCGGTAGCTACGAGCGGGCCCTGGCGGTGGATATCCGCTTCATGGATCTGAGCGAACGCATTCACCGCCTGACCGCCGGACCGGCGAAATGAGCTCACAGACGGCGCCGGTATCGCTCGGAGATCTGCAGCGGCCGCTTCGCGCCCGCCTGGACCAGGTGCAGCAGGAGCTGCGTCGAATCGTCGAGGCCGACTTCGGGCTGATCGCCGAGGTGAATGCGCATCTGTTCCAGATGCAGGGCAAGATGTTCCGCCCGACGCTCCTCCTGCTGGCGGACGAGGCGACCGGCACTTCCGATCTCCGCGCGACCACGCTCGCGGCCGTCGTCGAGTTGATCCATCTCGCGACGCTGGTCCACGACGATTCGGTGGACCACTCGGTGCTGCGCCGCGGCATGCCTACCATCAACTCGCTGTTCAGCCACCAGATCTCCGTCATCATGGGCGACTATCTCTACTCCCGTGCGGTGATCGAGCTGGTGAGACTGGACGACCTGGAGCCGCTTCGCGTGCTGGGCCGTGTCACCAACGAGATGACGATCGGCGAGATGCGGCAGCTCCTGGCCCACGAGCCCCTGCAGTATTCGGAGGAGGAGTACGATCTGCTGATCCGCTCCAAGACGGCCTCGCTGGTCTCGGGGGCATGCGAGGTCGGTGCCCTCCGCGCCGCTCCGGCCGAGCGCGCCGCCCTGCGTCGCTTCGGCATGGCGCTCGGCATGGCCTTCCAGATCGTAGATGACCTGCTCGACTACGTGGGAGACGCCAGCGTGACCGGCAAGCCATCCGGGTCGGACCTGCGGGAGCACAAGGTGACGCTTCCGCTCATCGCCGCGCTGCCCAGGATGGGTTCGGCCGACCGGGAGGAGGTCGACCGGCTCATGCGCACGGCGGAGCCGTCCGAGTCGCAGATCCAGGGGGTCATCGCTTCGGTCGCCGACGCGGGGGGGCTGGACTACGCCCGGGACCGTGCCGTCCGCCTGGCCCAGCAGGCCGACGCCGAGCTGGACGAGCTGCCGGCCTCCCCGGGCCGGGAGGCCCTGCGGGCCAGCATCACCTACGTCGTGGATCGCAGGCGCTGATGGCCACCGGACCGCACCGCCCGGGCTTCTACCTCGGTGTGCTGATCGCCGGGTTCATCGTCGGCGGCGGGCTCACCACCCTCCTGCGCCAGAGTCTGCCGGACAGCGCCGCGCGCACCTTCTTCACCAGCACCTGGACCGCCAACTTCGGCCCTGTCTCGGCCGACCTTCTGGTGATAAACTTCGTGCTGGGCCCGATCGGCCTGAACGTGTCGCTCCTCAGCCTGATCGGCGTCCTGGTCGCGTATCTGATCGCTCGGTCGCTTTTCTAGGGGGGCCTGTGGCCAATCTCGGCTTCACCGAAATCATGCTCATCCTGCTCGTCGTCCTGCTGCTGTTCGGGGCCAAGCGGCTGCCCGAGGTCGGGGCGTCCTTCGGGAAGGGGATCCGGGAATTCAAGCGCAGTCTGACGGACACCCAGGAAGCGATCATGGGCTCCGACGAACAGCGCAAGGACGTTCCACGCCAGTCCGATGCTCCGCCTGCTCCGCCCCAGACGACCGCTTCCTCGGGGGAGCCCAAGCGGCTCTCGCAGTAGGCGAGCGCTGGCGGCGAAAAGAAGCGGGCCCGCACCGAGGTGCGGGCCCGCTTGTCGTTTTAGACCGGCGTTTCTGACTGCCGCCCGGCCTCAGACCGGTGGCTGCGGCACCGGGGCCTGCTGCTGTTGCTGCTGCATTTGCTGCTGCAGCTTGGCGCGGTTATCCACGATCTTGGCCGACGCGCGCAACGCCTGCAGATAGCCGCGGACCCGGTCCTGCCGCGCCAACTGGATGGTGCGCAGACGGAACTGGTCGAGCTCCTTGACGAATTGAGCCGAGTCGGCCTTCACGTGCTCCAGGGTCTCGAGCACATAGAGCCCGTCCTTGGTGTCGAGCAATCCGCTCCGCTGTCCGGCGTCGAGTCCGAAGGCGGTGCCGATGACGGTCGGATCGGTGAGTGGCGGGTTGATCCGGCTGAAGGGGCCGAACTCCCGGTGAGGCAGGTTCATGGCCTTGGCTGCGTCGGCCATCGAGGCGCCGGAGTCGAGCCGCTTCATGTAGTTCTGCGCGATCTCCTTGGCGAGCAGACGCTTCTTGTCATTCCGCGCCGCGAAGGTTGCGGCGGGCCGGATCTGCGCCAAGGTCGGGATCCCTTCCGCTTGGAGGCTGTCCAGGCGGAACACGTAGAAGGCGACACCGGTCTCGACGACCGGGCTGGTGGCGCCCTCCTTGGCCTGGAAGGCCCACACTCCGGCGTCCGGCACGACGAGATTGCCCACCTGCACCTTGGTTCCCTTTTGCACCGGCAGGGTCTTGCCGATCGGAAGCGCCAACGCCTTCGCGGCCGCATCCAGATCGCCCCGCTCGGTGCGATCGGCGGCCAGACGCTCGAGACTGTCCGCCCTGGCGTCGAGCAGGTCGCGGTGCGCGCCGGCCACTTCGATCGGGAAGAGAATGTGCCGGCCCTTCGCCTTCTTGCCCGAGCGGCTGGTGATCTCGATCAGGTGGTAGCCGAACTGCGACAGGACGGGCTTGGACACGGTCTTGAGCGGAAGGGCGAACGCCGCGGAGTCGAAGGCGGGATCCATGGACCCCTTGGTCCACTCGCCCAGGTCGCCGCCCTTCTCCGCGGACGCGGTATCCGCCGATTCGCGCCGGGCGACGTCGGCGAACGGCGTGCCGGCCGCGATCTCGGCTCGCGCGGAGTCGGCGCGGGCATGGGCGAGGGCAGAGTCGGACGCGTTGGTGAGGCGGGGCAGCGCCATGAAGCTCAGGAACGCGGTCGCCGGACGCTTGAAGTCGTCCATGTGCGCGCGATAGTACTTCTCGATCTCGGCATCGGTCAGCTTGACCGAGGAATCCGGCACGGCGTTACGCGGGATGATTGCCGTCAACCCGATCTTCACCATCTCGTGCTCGTCGCGATACTGCTCCCAGAGCGCGGGATCGGAGAGGTACACGTCGGCGGTGACTACCCGGAGCAGCTTGGACCGCCGAATCTGGTCGCGATACTGCGCCTCGAGCATCGGCAGATACTCGGCCGCCACGCTCGATGTCAGCCAGCGCTGGTACTTGCCGAGATCGAACTGGCTGTCGGTCTGGAACTCGGGCACGCTCTGGAAGTCGGCGGGCGGCGAGTTGCGGATGGCTTCCACCACCTCGTCCTCGCTGACCGTGATCCCGCGCCGGCGGTACTCGGCGTCGAGGACCCGTCCGTCCACGAACTGGTCCCAGACCTGGTCTTCGATCTGGGTACGGTCCTCCAGAGTCAGCGAGGCCGGCGACTGCCGCTGGCGGTTGTCGATGGTCTGTTGAACCGCCGTCTGGTAAGTGCGTGCGTCGATGCTCTGGCCGTCGACCTTGCCGACCGTAGTGGTCGTCCCGAGGCCGCTCCAGTCGACGCTGGTGAGGACGAAAACAAACATCAACAGGGCGAAAATCGCCCCGGCCACCTTCGCGCTGTTCCGAAATGCTTGCATCATAGGAAGAACTCGAACTCCGGGCCCGTTGGGGAAGAGGGCTAAGTCTAGACGGTAGGGCGTCGAACCTCAAGGCACGGCACCGGTTAGCAGTTGACACGGGGGCGGCCGCTCGCTACTCTCACGGGACTCCCCCTCGACTTCGTCCACCGCAGCCCCTTACGATGCGCCAAGCCCTCGAAAACCGGAATCCGGATGGCACCTAGCGAGATCGAGAAGCTCGAGCGGCGGTACGCTGAAAATCCCCAGGGCCTGACCTTCGCCCCCCTCGCGGAAGTGCATCGTAAGAACGGGGACATCGCCCGGGCGCTCGACCTGCTGCGTCCCGGCCTGGAGCTCCATCCCGACTACATCCCCGCGAGTATCGTCCTGGGTCGGTGTCACCTCGATCTCGGCGATCTCCCCGCGGCCGAAACCGCGTTCACCCACGTGCTCGAGCTGGACGGCGAGAACGTCATCGCGCTCAAGGCGCTCGCCGACATCAACGAGCGGTTGCACCACTTCGATGTCGCGGAACGCTGGCTGCACCAACTCCTGGCCCTGGATCGGAGCAATGACGAGGCCCGGTCTCAGCTGGAGCGGATCGAGACGGCCCGGGTCCAGGCGTCGGAGGTGGCAGCACGGGCATCCGTGGCCGAGGGGCCGATCCAGCCCGACTTCCAGGAAGCCGAAGTCGAGGACACAACAGAGGACACAACAACCGAAGCAGTGACGGCGGAAAAGGTCGAGACCGCGCCCGATACCCTGTCACCGGCGCCGGTCGAGGAGGCCTCGCCCTCCGCGACCCCGCTCGAGTTGGAGGAGCTCGAATTCAGCCGGTTGGCGGCGGAGGCCAACGAGCCGCCTCCCGTGGGCCTGGAGGTCGAAGAGCTCGAGCTCGTGACCGAAACGCCCGACCAGACCATCGAGCCGGTGGCTGGTCTGGTTGGGACCGAACTCGATCGGACCGAGGAAGGTGAGTGGGCCGTCGAAACGAGCGAGGACATCGTACTTCGCAGTTCCGGCGGCAGCGAGTTTCAGGTTCCCGACGCCTCTCAGGAGCTCTTTGCCAGCCGGCAGGCTCCGGAGCCCAGTGCCCCCGTCGAGCCCAAGCCGGTCGAACCTCCATCCCAGCCCGTCGAAGAGCCGGAACCCAGCTTTGTAGAGATGTCCGCGCTGGCCGAGCCCGTCCCTGAGCCCGAGCCCGAGCCGAGCCGGAGCCGCGTCCGGCGCCCGATCTGGTCGCCCGCGCCGAGCCCCATACGGTGGTCACGGAGACGATGGCGGAGGTGCTGCATCAGCAGGGCCACTCGGAGGACGCGCTGCGGGTCTATCGCGAGCTCGAGGTCCGCGGTGGCGGCGACGAGCGCCTGCGCCGCCGCATCGCGGAGCTCGAGGGAACGACCGAGCCGGAGCCCGAGCCCGCGGCGGCGGTGCAGCGCTTCGCTGCCACGCAAACCAACGGCGAATCGGTCGCCAGCTTCTTCGGCAGGCTGCTGGGGGCGCGCCTACCTGGGGCCGAGGTGGCGCCGATCGCCCAGTCCGCTCCGAACCCGCCGTCGTCCGAGACCGAAGCAGGTGGTGCCCCGACCCGGCCGGCCGCGGACGCCTTGTCATTGAGCTCTGTCTTCGGCGAGGAGGCGAGCGCGCATCCTCCGGCCGTACCCGCGCCCGGTGCGCCTGCGACCGGCGTCTCGTTCGACGAGTTCTATAATTCCTCAGGCCCGGCCACCGGCGCTCGGACCCCGCGCAGCCCCGACACGAAGAACGACGATCTGGACCAGTTCCACGCCTGGTTGCAGAACCTGAAGCGCTGAATGCGGATCGCGGTGCTCAACGGCCCCAACCTGAACCTCCTGGGGCAGCGGGAGCCGGAGATCTACGGGCGCACCACGCTGGCCGAGATCGAAGCGATGGTCCGCGAAGCCGCCGCCAACCACGGCGTCGAGATCGATTGGTTCCAGACCAATCACGAGGGCGCGCTGGTGGACGCCGTGCAGCAGCTCCGTGGACGCGCGGACGGCGCCTTGATCAACGCCGCGGCGCTTACCCATTCCAGCCTCGCGCTTCGGGATGCGCTCCTCGCGGTCAAGATACCCTTCGTCGAGCTGCATCTCTCCAACATCTTCTCCCGGGAGCCCGAGCGGCGGCATTCGGTGGTCGCCGACCTGGCGGTGGGCATGGTCACGGGCTTCGGCGCGCAGAGCTACGTCCTGGCCCTGCAAGCGCTCGTGGGCCGGCTTCGTGCCAACTGACCAGCGGATCGCGCGGCAGGACTCGCTGAGGGTCGCCCTGCGGCACGAAGGGGTGGATGCGCTCCTCGTGACGCATCTCGCCAACATCCGCTACCTGACCGGCTTCAGCGGCTCGGCCGCGCTCCTCCTGGTCGGCGCCGACCGGACGGTCCTGATCACCGACTTCCGTTACGCCATGCAGGCTCCGTCCGAGGCGGCCGGCGCGGCCGAGGTCGAGGTAGACCAGAAGAGCGTTTGGGACCGTTTGGGCCGGGTGCTCGGCAACTGGCCGGGTGGAACGATCGGCATCGAGGCGCACGCGCTGACGGTTCGCGACGCCGAGCGGATCGGTGCATTGACCCGTCTCAGGGTCGTGCCGACGAACGAGCTGGTGGAACGGCTCCGGGTCGTCAAATCGCCGGAGGAAGTGTCCGCGATCCGCTCGGCCGCATCGCTGGCGCAGGAAGCGCTGGCCGAGGTGCTCCCTACGGTTCGCGTGGGCCAGAGCGAGAGAGAGATCGGCGCCGCGCTCGAGGGCGCGCTTCGTCGCCGGGGGAGTGAATGGCACCCCTTTCCCACCATCGTCGCCTCGGGTCCGCGCTCGGCGCTTCCGCACGCTCGTACCAGCGAGCGGACCGTGGGCCGAGGCGAGTGGCTGCTGCTTGACTTCGGTGCGCAGGTGGACGGATACTGCGCGGACCTCACCCGCACGGTGATCGTCGGCGGTCGCGCGGACGAGCGACAGCGCATGGTCCACGAGTTGGTTCGCACCGCGCAGAACCGGGCCGTGGAGCATCTACGAGCCGGCATGACCGGCCGCGAGGGTGACGCGCTCGCCCGCGACGTCATCGCGGCGCGAGGCTTCGGCGATGCCTTCGGACATTCTCTGGGTCACGGCCTGGGTCTCGAGGTGCACGAGGCTCCGCGGCTCGCGCCCACGGCGGACGCCGTGTTGCCGGCGCATGCGGTAGTCACGGTCGAGCCGGGTGTCTATCTTCCGGGCTGGGGCGGCGTCCGCCTGGAGGACGATGTGCTGCTGGGCCCCGAAGGGCCCGAGCGGCTGTCCGATGGCCGCACCGAGTTGGTGGAGCTGGCCTAGCCGGCATGCCCGACCGTCCCAATCATCCATGTGTCACTACCGAGAATCCAATTCGCGCCGAGACCGCACCCGGAAGACCGGTGCCACCCAGGAGGTGCCGTGCCGCGTCGAGGAGGGGTAAGTGAATCGGGTCGATCCCCGAGCAGGCCATCACCGGACGGGTCGATGACGCCCCAGGAGATGAAACAGCTCGCCGAGCTGCTCGAGAAAGTGCCGGGGATCAAGTCCGTCGACCTGAAAGACGTAAAGGGACTCGCCCAGCTGCTGCGCGAATCTCCAGAAATCGGGTCGATCGAGGTGAAGGGGTGGTTCGGGACCGGCGTCGTCATCACCCGGACCAATTCGGGCGCACCGGCCAACGCCGGCGCGGTGACCTACTCGATGCCCGCGGCCGCCCCGGCCGCGCCTACTGCCGGTGTCGTGGAGGGGGAGCCCCGTGAGGCGCCGCGGCCGGCGCCGGCCCTGAAGGAAATCAAGTCTCCCATGGTGGGCACCTTCTACAAGGCGCCAGAGCCCGGTGCGGCCCCCTACGTGAAGGTGGGCAGCCGGATCACCAGCGGGCAGACCGTGTGCATCATCGAAGCCATGAAGATCATGAACGAGATCGAGGCCGAGATCACCGGCATCGTCCGCGAGGTCCTGGTGGACGACGCCCAGCCGGTGGAGTTCGGCCAGGTCCTCTACCGGGTAGACCCCAATGGCTGAACCCGCCTCGTCGTCAGGCTCGCCGGCCTCGACGTTCAATTTCAAGAACACCATCGGCCAGATGGTTCAGCGCAACGCGTCCGACCTGCTGCTCAAGGTGGGGCGACCCCCGACGGTGCGGGTCAACGGCGACCTGCAGGGCCTCGAGATGCCGCCGCTCAAGCCGGAGGACCTGAAGGCGCTGGCGGAGCAGGTGATGACTCCGCGGCAGGTGAAGGAGTTCGCCGAGAAGAAGGAAGCCGACTTCGCGATCGGCGTACCCGGCGTCGGGCGCTTCCGGACCAACATCTATCAGCAGCGCGGCACGCTCGCGTTCGCCTTCCGGGCGATCCCGTACGAAGTGAAGACGATCCGGGAGCTCAGCCTGCCGACGGTGCTCGAGGAGATTTCGCTCAAGCCCCGCGGGCTGATTCTGGTCACCGGGATCACCGGCTCCGGGAAATCCACCGCGCTCGCCGCGATGATCAATCACGTCAACCAGAATCGCCGGGTCAACGTGATCACGATCGAGGACCCGATCGAGTTCCTTCACCGCGACGTGCAGTCGAACATCTCGCAGCGCGAGGTGGGGAGCGATACGCTCTCCTTCGCCTCGGCGCTGCGGCACGTCCTGCGGCAGGACCCGGACGTGATTCTGATCGGCGAGATCCGGGACAGCGAGACCCTGGACACCGCCCTCAAGGCGGCGGACACCGGACACCTCGTCTTCTCCACGCTGCACACCACCGACACGACCCAGACCATCAACCGCGTGATCTCGTTCTACCCGCCGTACCAGCATCAGGAGATCCGGATGCTGCTGGCCACCGCGCTGCAGGCGGTGGTCTCGCTCCGTCTGGTTCCACGAGCGGACGGGCGTGGACGGGTGCCGGCTGCGGAGGTGCTCATCAACACGGCCGCGGTGGCCGACAACATGCGTGACATCGAGAAGGCGCTGAACATCCCCGACCTGATCGCGGAGGGGACGGTGTCATACGGCATGCAGTCGTTCGACCAGTCGCTGATGCGGTGGTTCAAGGAAGGGATGATCTCGTACGAGAGCGCGATCTTCTACTCGTCCAACCCGAACGAGTTCGCCCTGCGGGTCTCCGGCGTGGACTCGAGCTCGGATCGGAAGTTCAGCGAGATCACGGGGGACAACTCGGCCGTTCGATCCCTGGATCTGACGCCGTAAGTGCTCCGTGTCTAAGAAAGTCCGGATGCGGGGGTGCCGTGTTTAAGAAGGTGCTCATCGCCAACCGCGGGGAGATCGCCCTGCGGGTCATCCGGGCATGTCGAGAGCTCGGCGTCCAGACCGTGGCGGTCTACAGCGAGGCCGACCGCGAGTCGCTCCACGTCCGCTTCGCCGACGACGACGTCTGCATCGGCCCGCCGCCCAGCCGCCAGTCCTACCTCCGCATTCCCAACCTCATCGCCGCCGCGGAGATCACCGGGGCCGACGCGATCCATCCGGGGTACGGCTTCCTGGCGGAGAACGCGGAGTTCGCCGACACCTGCCGGGCCTCGAATATCACCTTTATCGGCCCCACCGGCGAGCAGATCCGTCAGATGGGGGACAAGGCGACGGCGAGACGCCTGGCCCAGGAGGCCGGCGTCGCGACGGTGCCCGGATCTCCCGGCACGATCGATGACCCGGAGGAGGCACTTGCCTTCGCGGAAGGCATCGGGTTTCCGGTCATCATCAAGGCCACGGCCGGCGGCGGCGGGAAAGGCATGCGGATCGCGCACGACGCCGAGCAGTTCGGGCAGGTCTTCGGCCTGGCCCAGAGCGAGGCGCTCGGCGCGTTCGGCAACGGCGCGGTGTACGTCGAGAAGTATCTCCAGCAGCCGCGGCACGTCGAGATCCAGGTCATGGGCGATTGCTTCAGCAAGGTCGTCCATCTCGGCGAGCGCGACTGCTCGGTCCAGCGGCGGCACCAGAAGCTGATCGAGGAGAGTCCGAGCCCGGCGCTCACTCCCGAGCTGCGCGAGCTGATGGGAGAGTCGGCGGTAGCGCTGGCCTCGAACATCGGGTACATCGGGGCGGGCACCATCGAATTCCTGCTGGATTCGGATGGCAGCTTCTACTTCATGGAGATGAACACCCGGATCCAGGTGGAGCATCCGGTCACCGAGATGGTGACCAGCTTCGACCTCGTGAAGGAGCAGATCCGGGTGGCGGCCGGCGAGCCGATCGGGTTCATGGGAGACGGTCGGCGGCTCCGCGGCCACGCGATCGAATGCCGGATCAACGCCGAGGACCCGTACCGCAACTTCCAGCCGTCACCCGGGCTCATCACCGCCTACCACCCGCCTGGTGGACCGGGCGTGAGGGTGGACACCCATGTGTACGCGGGCTATCGCGTTCCTCCCTATTACGACTCCCTGCTCGCCAAGGTGATCGTGCACGGCAACGACCGCACCGAGGCATTGAGTCGGATGGGTCAGGCGCTCGACAGCTTCATCCTCGAAGGTGTCACGACGACCATCCCATTCCTCGCCCGGGTCATCCGGCACCCCGACTTCGTCGCTGGGAACGTCGACACCAAGTTCCTGGAGCGGGAATCGCACCTGTTACGACCAGACGTATGAAGCTCGATGTCGTGTTCTCCCCGGCCGGCCTCGCCTCAGCGGAGGTTCAGGGCCGGACGGTCTTCGTGATCGATATCCTGCGGGCCACCACCTCGATGTGCGCCGCCCTGAGTCACGGCGCCAAGGCGATCATCCCGGTCGCTTCCACCGAGGAGGCGCTCCGGCTGGCGCAGACGATCGGGAGTTCCGACGTGCTGCTCGCCGGGGAGAAGAGCTGTCTGCCGATTCCCGGCTTTCCCCTTGGCAACAGTCCCCTGGAGATGACCGAGTCCGTCGTGCGCGGTAAGACCCTCGTGGTCACCACGACCAACGGAACCAAGGCGCTGCTCGCCTGCCAGGGCGCGGCCGCGGTGCATCCGGCCGCCGCAGTCAACCTCACCGTCGCGGCGGAGAAGGCGCGCGAAGTCCTGGAGCGGGACAAGGATGTCGTGATCGTGTGCGCCGGGCGGGATGGCGAGTTTGCGCTGGACGACGCCTACTGTGCCGGCCGACTGGTCGCCGCGGCGCTGGGCAGCCGGAAGCCCAGGCGCTGGTTCAACGACGCCGCCCTGGCGAGCCTGGATCTCGTGCGGCGGTATGGCGAGGGGTGGGAGCGCCCGCTGCTTCGGAGCCGCGCCGGGCGCGAGCTCGCGCGGCTCGGATTCCGCGATGACGTGACGGACGCGGCTAGACTCGACGCGTATCCGGTCCTCGCGCATTTCCACGATCGGCGAGTCACCCGGCCGCAGGTGGCGGCATGAGCGCGGACTCCCGCCGCCGGCTCGGCGCCATCACGGCGCTCGTCATCGGCCTCTTCCTCGGACTGACACTGTTGCCGCTCCAGTGGACCGGGCCGGTCGGCGGATTCCTGGGCCACACGCTTTGGCACCTGCTGGGGGCCGGAGCGTTGGGTATTCCGCTGCTGGGGATCGGACTCGCGCTCGCCGGCTTCGAACGGCTCGGCGGGCTCGACATGAAGCGCGCGGCGGTGCTGATCGTGGGGCTCAGTCTCCTGATTCCCTACATCGTGGGCGTGCTCACCGACGTGCGGCACGGCTCGCTCGATTTCGACGTCACCCAGCGCGGTCTGGCGGCGAGGATGGTCGGGGTCGTGCCGGGGTTCTTCGCCGAGGTCATTTCCGCCAAGGTTGGGATGGCCGGGGCGGTGCTCCTCGGATTTCTGGCTCTCTCGGCCCTGACGCTGGTGACCTTCGCTTGGCACCCGCTGCAGCGGTTGGAGCGAGGCGGAGCCGCCGGCCAGGGCGGCAGCGGGGGCGGAGTACAGGAGGCCGAGGAGCTGCGAGCGGACGAGCCGAAGCGGAGGCGCCGTCCGGCTCCCGCGGAGATGCCCGAGGAGGACGCGGCGATCGTGCCGCCCCCCGTCAGGCCGCGGAAGGAACAGGAGAAAAAGACAAAGAAGCCGGCACCGGCCGCCGCCCGCGACGAAGGGACCGGGCTTCCCCCGATCAATCTGTTGACGGTGCCGCCGGAATCCTCGGCTCAGAACGCTGGTCAGGCGGAGCTCGACCGACTGGGTCAATCGCTGATCGAGACGCTGCGCACGTTTAAAGTCGAGGGGCGGCCCGGCGGACGAACCACCGGGCCGGTCGTGACCCAGTTCGAGGTGATCCCGGCGCCCGGAGTGAAGGCGGGACGGATCGTGGCCCTGTCGGACGATCTCGCGATCGCCATGCGGGTGCCGTCGGTACGTGTCGCGCCGATTCCGGGGAAGGGCGCCGTCGGGGTGGAGATCCCCAACCCGGTCGCACGGATCGTGACGCTTGGGGAGCTCATCGAGCCGGCCGACTGGGTGGGGCTGCGTGCAGCGCTTCCGATCGCGCTCGGTCGCGACCTGGAGGGAAAGCCGGTGGTCGCCGACCTCGCCAAGATGCCGCACCTGCTGATCGCGGGCGCCACCGGGACGGGAAAGTCGGTCACCATCAACACGATCATTACCGGGCTCATCTACCGCTACACGCCGAAGGAACTGCGGCTCCTGATGATCGACCCGAAGATGGTCGAGCTCTCCATGTACAACGCACTGCCGCATCTTCGACACAAGGTGGTGACCAACAACCACGACGCAGCCACGGCGCTCAAGTGGGCCGAGTTCGAGATGCAGCGGCGCTACGAGCTCCTCCAGGCGAACGGGGCCCGCAACCTGGCCGACTTCAACCGCAAGGTCGACGAAGGAAAGCCGCTCCGGAATCCGGCACGACCCAAGCCGACTTTGGTGAGCATTAGCACCGAGGCCCCGGATACCCCGCCGGATCCGCCGGCGGAGGAGACCTACTCCGAGGGAGTGCTTCCGTTCATCGTCATCATCATCGACGAGCTGGCCGACCTCATGATGACGGTTCAGGGCGAGGTGGAGACCCCGCTGGCTCGGCTGGCACAGAAGGCCCGCGCGATCGGCATCCACCTCATTCTGGCTACGCAACGCCCCTCGGTGAACGTCATCACCGGGCTGATCAAGGCGAACTTCCCGAGCCGCATCGCGTTCCGGGTCGCGTCCAAGGTAGATAGCCGCACCATTCTCGACGGCAACGGCGCAGAGGCGCTGCTGGGGAACGGCGACATGCTCTTCCTGCCACCCGGGAAGAGCGAGCCGATGCGACTTCAGGGAGCCTACATCTCTACCGAGGAGACCGAGAGGGTGATGGGATGGTTCACGGACCGTCGGGAGGCGCGCCGCGCGGCCGCGCAGGCGGTGGAGGCGCAGGAGGCGGACATCCTTGAGATGGTCCGGGCCCAGGAAGGGGAGGGGGAGGGCGCCGGCGGAGAGGGCCAGGAAGGCGAGCGGGACGCACTCTTCCGCGAGGCAGCCGAGGCGTGCATCCAGAACCAGGGCGGCTCGACCTCACTGTTGCAGCGCCGGCTGCGGATCGGCTACGGCCGGGCCGCGCGCATCATCGACCAGCTTCACTACGCCGGGATCCTGGGCCCGCCGGACGGAAGCAAACCCAGGGAAGTGCTCGTCGGCTTCGATCAATTGGACGAGTATTGCCGGTAGGCATCGACGTATCACATTCGGGGAGAAATCGGCATGCGGCGCTTCGCGATCGTTCTCGCGGCCGTAGCGGTGGTGGGAGTATCGCCTGCCAAGGGACAGTCAGATGACGTGAACCGCCTGGTAGCGGCCGTGCTGGGCGACACGCCGATGGTCCGCGAGCTCGAGGAGCTCACCGACCACATCGGTGGCCGGCCGACGGGCTCTCCCGCGAACCTCCGCGCCGTGGACTGGGCGCTCGCGCGGTTCAAGGCAGCCGGCGTGGACGCGAAGAAGGAGGGGTTCCAGATGCCGGCGCTCTGGCTCGAGCGGTCGGCCACGGCGACCGTGCGCGGCCAGGGGGTCAGCTTTGCTCCCCGGGTGGCCGCGCTCCCGTTTTCGACGGCAACGCCGAAGGCGGGCCTGACGGCCCCGCTGGTGGATGCCGGACACGGCGAGGAGGCCGATTTCCAGCGCCTCGGCGCGAAGTCGAAAGGCGCCTTCGTCCTGGTCGAGACCGACGAGCTCAAGGATCTGGATGGGCTGTTCCGCGAGTACAACGAATCGGCCAAGATCGAGAGCCGGGCAATCGCGGCCGGCGCGGCCGGGCTGGTCTACATGTCGTCGCGCCCGTCGAACCTCCTCGCGCGGCACAACGCCTCGCTCGGCTGGCAGAACCGGCATCCCATGATGATGATGGAGCGCGACGGCGCGGCCCGGGCACTCCGGCTGCTCCGGAACGGAACGGCGCTCACGCTGACCGCGGGGCTCGATATTCAGGGCGGGCCCGCTTACGAGAGCTACAATGTCATCGGGGAAATTCGCGGGAGCACGAAGCCCGACGAGATCGTGCTCATCGGCGCGCACCTGGACTCCTGGGACCTGGGGACAGGCGCACTGGACAACGGCGCCAACGCGATGATGGTGCTCGACATCGCCCGCCAGATCCGGCGGCTCGGGCTCAAGCCGGCGCGGACCATCCGCTTCGCGCTCTGGAACGGCGAGGAGCAGGGCCTGAACGGCTCCTTTGGTTACACCCTGACCCACGCCGCCGAGATGGACAAACACGTCATGGCGTCGTCCTACGACATCGGCACGGGGCGGATTACCGGGTTCTTCACCGGCGGTCGCGCAGAGTTGCTGCCCATCCTCGATCGCGCCCTGGGGCCGGTGCAGGGGCTGGGGCCGTTCACCCAGGTGAACGTGCCGATCGTCGGCACCGACAACTACGACTTCATGATGCGGGGGGTTCCCAACCTCGTGGCCAATCAGGAGTCGGCCAACTACGGTCCCAACTACCACGCGCGGTCGGACGAGTTCGACAAGGCCGACCTGCGGCAGTTGCGCCTGAACGCCGCTATCGCGGCGGCGGTGACCTGGGGATTCGCGACGATGGATCTCGCGGTGCCGCACCAGACGGCGCAGCAGGTCGACTCGTTGGTGAAGAACACCGATCTGGCCGACCAGATGAAGGCGTTCAACGTCTACGACGCGTGGGCCACGGGCAAGCGGGGACTTCGGCCCTGAGCTAGCCTCCGTCGAACACGGCGCGCGCCCGCTCGGCGGCGCCGTCCATCCCCTGCGCCCCCAGCAGCAGGACCAGATCGTCTTTCCCCCAACCATCGAGCGCCCGGCGAACAGCCGGCTCCAGGTCCGGCTCGTAGGCGAAGTCGACCCCTGCCTCCTCGAGCGTCCTCAGCACGGCCTCCCGCTCGTCCGCCCGCACGCGGTCCCGCGCACCCGCCGAGTCCTCGCTCGACGTGACGACAAGCTTGAGCGGCTGGATGCCGGATCGGGACCGTATCAGCTCGCTGAGCGCGGCCGCGAGACGTCGGTTGATGTCCGGACCCCGAGAGCCACGGATGCCGAAGACGATGCGAAGTCCCCGATGGCGGATCGCGCCGATGCTGTCGAACACCGCCGCGAGGGTGCGGGGATTCCCCACGGTGTCGTCGAGAACGACCGGGCCGGCGTGTCTCACGATCTCCATTCGCCGCCGGATGGGGGCCATCTCGGCGACGGCTTCGGTCGCTCCCACGGGGGACGCTCCGGCGACCAGCGCGGCGGTTGCCGCCAGGGCGGCGTTGGCCACCTGGTGCACGCCGAAGACGGGGAGCACCAGCGGAACGGCGCACGGCTCGAGCACCCCGCCGTCGAGGCGCGGCAAGGGCGCCCGGATCTCCAGTGCGAAGGCGGAGCCGGTCGCGTCGGTGCGCAGCCCCGTGACGGCGGCGGTGGCGTCGGGGTCGTCGCCGCTCGTCACCCGAACGATCGGTCGCATGCGCGTGGCCAGCGACGCTTCGACCATCGCGCGCACGCGAGCGTCGTCCTGATTGATGACGACCGGCGCGCCCGCGATCAGCATGTCGAGAAAGCGAGCCTTGGTTCTGAGGTAGTGCTCGGCCGTCCGGTGAAAGTCGAGATGCTCGTCGGGCACCAGGTTGGTGACCACGCCCAGCGCGATCGGCAGCCCCGCGACACGGCGAAGCGCGATGCCGTGAGACGTGACCTCGATGACGGCGGTAGAGACCTCCGCGTCGAGCATCCGGCGAAGGGCGCGATGGATGGCCGGCGCGTCCGGGGTCGTCATCCCGGTATCGACGACTCGACCCTGGATCCGCACGCCCAGCGAGCCGATGACGCCGACCGGTACCCCGCTGGCGTTGAGCGCCGCCTGGATGAGCAGCGCGGTGGAGGTCTTGCCGAGCGTGCCGGTGATTCCCACCAGACACATCGAGCGCGCCGGGTGACCGTGGAGCGCGGCCGACAGGATCGGAACCGCCGACCGCGGCTCGGGGACGACGATGGTCGGCACCCCGGGCACCGGTTCGGCCGCACAGGCGGCCACCGCGCCACGCCCGAATGCCTCGGGGAGAAACTCCGACCCGTCCGTCTTGGTGCCGCGCTGCGCGACGAAGAGCTCGCCTGGGCGCACCTGCCGCGAGTCGACCGCGATGCCCGTCACCTCGACATCGCTGCCGATTAGAGTTCCGGCGACCTCGGCGGCGAGCTTGGAAAGGAGCGGCATGCCCCCAAGATAGACATGCCCGCTCTATTCGGACCGCGGCGGCAGATTTTGGGTGACGGGCCGGCCAGCCGTTTCCATATCCTCTCGCATGCCTTCCACACACCGCTTCGTTCCCCTGGCGCAGTGGCAGGACCGGCGGCAGCGCCGCGGTATCCGCGGTGAGTTGGCGGCCATGGAGTTCCTCATCTCCCGGGGCTGGGAGCTCGAGGCCCACCGCTTCCGCCTGGGGCGGCACGATCTGGACTTGGTCATGCGGCGAGGCGACCTCATCGCCTTCGTCGAAGTGAAGACCCGCCGGTCGGCCGTGTGCGGGGTGGCGGTGGAATCCGTCAGCGCATTCAAGCGGAGGATCCTGGGCCGAGTTGCCACCCTCTGGCGGGTTCGCTACGGGCGAGCCGGCGACACGTATCGTTTCGATGTCGTCGCGGTGGAAGACCGGGGGGGCGGCAGGCTCGTCGTGGAGCAGGTGGAAGACGCGTGGCGGCTCGAGTGGAGCGCCTGCTAGCGTGCTTGGGTTTCTTAGTGACCGAAAATTGGTCACAAATGTAGTATTGCTTCGGAAATACTTCGGTATTAGCTTGGTCTCAGCTAGTTAGGTGTAGCAAAATCAGCCACAAATCAATCGAGGAAAACATGGCCGCTGACGAAACCCGGCTCGAAGCCGACCGCCGGAAAGCCCTCGGGCTCGCCATCTCCCAGATCGAGAAGCAGCTCGGTAAGGGATCCATCATGCGGATGGGTAGCGAGTCGGCCCGGGTCAAAGTGGCGGCGATTCCCACCGGCGCCATCAACCTGGATGCCGCCACCGGCATCGGCGGCATCCCTCGCGGCCGCATCACCGAGATCTACGGCCCGGAGTCCTCGGGCAAGACCACCCTCACCCTGCATGTCGCGGCCAACGTGCAGCGGATGGGCGGCGTCGCCGCCTACGTGGACGCGGAGCACGCGCTCGACATCGAATACGCCAAGAAGCTCGGCGTCAACGTGGAGGATCTGCTGGTCTCGCAGCCGGATACCGGCGAGCAGGCGCTCGAGATCGTGGATATCCTGGTCCGCTCGGGCGCGGTGGATCTCGTCGTCATCGACTCGGTGGCGGCCCTGGTGCCCAAGGCCGAGATCGAAGGCGAGATGGGGGAGTCGAGCATGGGCGTGCAGGCGCGGCTCATGAGCCAGGCGCTTCGCAAGCTGGCCGGCGCCATCAACCGGTCCAATACGTCGGTCGTCTTCATCAACCAGTTGCGGGAAAAGATCGGCGTCATGTTCGGCAACCCCGAGACGACCACCGGCGGCAAGGCACTCAAGTTCTACGCCTCCCTGCGGCTCGACATCCGCCGCATCGGTCCGGTCAAGGAGCGCGAGACGGTCATCGGCAACCACGTGCGGGTCAAGGTGGTGAAGAACAAGGTGGCGCCGCCGTTCCGGCAGGCCGAGTTCGACATCATGTTCGACGAGGGCATCAGCCATACGTCGCTGCTGGTGGACCTGGCCTCGGAAGCCAACATCATCCAGAAGTCGGGCGCCTGGTACTCCTACAACGACCAGCGGATCGGACAGGGGCGGGAAAACGCCAAGCTCTTCCTGCGCGACAATCCGCCCCTGATGCTCGAGATCGAGGGTAAGGTCAAGGAGCTGCTCGGCATGCGGCCCGGCGCCGTCGTTGGGGCGGAGGAGGAGGGCGAGTGAGCGGGGACGGGCAGCGGCCCGGCCGCCTGCCCGTCGTCACCGCGATCGGTCCGGACCCTCGCCGCGCCGGCGCGGTCCGGATCGAAGTGGATCGGGCCCCCTTCGCCTCGGTCGCGCAGGATGTGGCGGCGGCCGAGCAGCTCGCGCCGGGTCGAGCCCTGGACGAGACACTCCGCAGCCGGCTCTCGCTCGAGGCCGACATCGAGGGGGCCTTCCGCACGGTGCTCAAGGCGCTGGAGCGCCGGTCGTTCGCCCGGGCCGACCTCGGCCGCCGTCTGCGCCGGAAAGGGCATGCGCCGGAGGCGGTGGACGCAGCCCTCGAGCGCGCCGCCGCGCTGAGGCTGCTGGACGACGAGGGATTCGCCCTCAACTACGTCGAGACCCGAAGCGGCCGGGGCCGGGGACCGCTGCGGCTCACGCGAGATCTCCTGGCGATGGGCGTGGACCGCCGGCTTATCGACCGCGCCCTGGCCGCCCACGCCTCGGACGGCGTGGACCGGAGTGCGGTCCCGCTCTCGCTTGCCAGCAAGCGTGCCGCACAGCTCGGTGACCTGCCGCGGGAGGTCAAGCGGCGCCGCGTCCTCGCCTATCTCGCGCGCCGCGGATTCACCGGCCGCGAGGTCGGGGACATGGTGCGCAAGGTGGTAGGCTAGCGAGGCTTGCGATATATTCCCCGGCATGAAGTCGTCCCACATCCGCCGGCTATTTCTCGAGTTCTTCGTCGCCAAGGGGCACCGCGAGGTGCCCTCTTCGTCGTTGGTCCCCGCCGACGATCCGACCTTGCTGTTCACCAACGCAGGCATGGTGCAGTTCAAGCGCACCTTCCTGGGCCAGGAGCAGCGAGAGTACGTGCGCGCGACCACGTGCCAGAAGTGCGTCCGGGCGGGTGGGAAGCACAACGACCTCGAGCAGGTGGGCCACACCAAGCGGCACCACACCTTCTTCGAGATGCTGGGCAACTTCTCTTTCGGCGACTACTTCAAGCGGGAGGCGATCGCCTACGCCTGGGAGTTCGTCACCAGCCCGGCCTACCTCGGGATCTCTCCGGACCGGCTTCGCGTCACCGTGCACCACACCGATGACGAAGCGCGCGCCTACTGGCGGGAGATCTCCGGATTGCCGGACCACAGCATCTACGGTCTCGGCGACAAGGACAACTTCTGGCAGATGGGCGACACGGGACCGTGCGGACCGTGCACCGAGATCTATGTGGACCTGGAATCGGAGCGCGGACCGGCCGATGTCATTCCACAGGACGAGTTCGAGCGGCTGGCGGAGGAAGGACGCTTCCTCGAGATCTGGAATCTCGTCTTCATGCAGTACGATCGGTCGGCCGACGGAACGCTGATACCTCTTCCCAAGCCCTCGGTGGACACCGGCGCGGGGCTCGAGCGGATTGCGGCCGTGATGCAGGGCGAGGACGACAACTTCCACACCGACGTGTTCCTGCCGCTCATCGAGCGGGTGGGTGAGCTGGTGGGGAAGTCCTACGACCGAGACGCCGAGAACCGCGCGTCGTACCGCGTGCTCGCCGATCACGCCCGCGCTGTGAGCTTCCTGCTGGCGGACGGCGTGTATCCCAGCAACGAGGGCCGGGGCTACGTGCTCCGCCGCATTCTGCGTCGCGCGGTGCGGCACGCCTGGCTGCTGGGCCGGCGAGAGCCGACGCTAGCGCCGCTGACCGAGATCGTAGTTCGCGAGATGGGAAGCGTCTACCCCGAGCTCACCGCCAAGGCCTCGTTCATCCGCGAGGTCACCGAGAACGAGGAGCACCGTTTCCTGGAGACCATCGAGGGCGGACTGCGGCGGCTGGAGGAGATCTTCTCCTCCGGTGTGCGCACGATTCCCGGCGAAGATGCGTTCAAGCTGTACGACACCTTCGGCTTCCCGATCGATCTGACCCAGATCATCGCCGGTGAGCGAGGCGTGGAAGTGGACCTCGCGGGATTCGAGACCGCCCTCGACCAGCAGCGGCGGCGTTCTCGGGACGCGCGGACCGGCGCGGCTTCCTCCGGTCCGGCGGTGCACGTCCCCAAGCCGGGCAAGTGGCGCACCGTGAAGCGGGGCAAGCAGAAATTCGTGGGCTACCAGACGACCGAAGCGGATACGGATGTTCTGGCCTTCCGCCAGGACGGTCCCCGAGTCGAGCTGCTGCTCAAGGAGAATCCGTTCTACGCCGAATCCGGCGGTCAGGTAAGCGACACCGGTGGCGTCCAGGGCGAGGGCTGGTCGCTCACGGTGGACGGCGTACGCAAGGACCAGAAGGGCACGGTCATCGGCGGAGAATTCGCCGACACCTTCGAACCGACCGCGCTGCACGCGGCCGTAGACGCCCCGCGCCGTCGCGATACCGAGCGCAACCACAGCGCCACTCACCTGGTCCACTACGTCCTCAGGAAACGCCTCGGCACGCACGTCAGGCAGCAGGGGTCGCTGGTCCAGCCCGATCGGCTGCGCTTCGATTTCTCGCACCATGGCCCGATCGACGCCGGCCTGCTCCAGGAAATCGAGAGCGAGGTGAACGATCTGGTGCTCGCCAACGATGTCGTGACGACCCGGGAGATGGCGTACCCGGACGCGCTTGCGCTCGGCGCCATGGCATTCTTCTCGGAGAAGTACGGCGACGTCGTCCGGGTGGTGCAGATGGGACCGTCTATCGAGCTGTGCGGCGGGACCCACGTTCGCACGACTGGCCAGATCGGTCCCTTCCGCTTCAGCGGGCAGAGCGGCGTCGCGGCCGGCGTGCGGCGAATCGAGGCGGTGACCGGAACCGGTGCCCTCCGGCAGGTGCGGGAGCTGGAGCGGCGCCTCGCGCAGGTGGCCGAGGCGCTGAAGGCGCAGCCGGAGCATCTGGTGCGTCGGGTGGAACAGCTCCTGGAGGAGCGTCAGCGTCTGGAGGCTCGGCTGGCCGAGGCCCTGCGCTCGGGCGGCGGGGCCACCGTCGCGGGCGAGGTCGCGCGTGTCGGCGAGGTGGACGTGACCATCGCCGAAACCGCAAGCGAGGATCGCACCGAGGTGGGCGAGATCGCCGACCGCTTCCGCGAGGGCAACCGGAATGCGGTGCTCGTGCTGTTCAGCACGGGCGGCAAGGGAGCCATTCACGTGACGCTCACCGATGATCTGGTGAGCGCGGGTCGGAAAGCCGGAGACCTCGTGAACCGGATCGCGGCGCTCAGCGGCGGAAAGGGCGGCGGTCGGCCGCACTTTGCATCCGCCGGCGCCGGCGATCCCGGCAAGCTGTCCGCGGCCCGAGCCGCGACACCCGAGCTGGTCTCCGCCTGGCTCGGCGGGGGCAACGGCTCCTGAGGGTGCTCGCCGACTGGCTCGACCGGCACACACGCCACGCGCCATCGGCGCTCCGCTCGCGGGTGCTGGACTACACTGCGGGGGCAGAGGACGATGACCTCGCGGGCTCGCTGGCCGAGGCCGGACGGCGAGCTCTGGATCAGGTGGTCGCGCACCCGGGTGACCGGTCGGTGGCGCTCGACCTGCTCGCCGCCGATGCCCTCATCACGCTCGCCCTGCTGGCGGAAGCTCAGCGTCACCCCGAGCGGCTGGGGGAGTTCGCGGCGGGGCTGATACGGTGATCGACCTCCATTCCCACCTCTTGCCCGGCGTAGACGACGGCTCCCGCTCGGTGGACCAGTCCGTCCAGGTGCTGGGCGAGCTCGCCGCGCAAGGGGTCACCGACATCTGTCTCACGCCGCACCTCAAGGCGAGCCAGGCTTCCAAGGGCCCGCCCGCGGCCCACGACCGCGCGTTCGAGGCGTTGGCCCCCGCTGCACCGCGCATGCCGCGGCTCCATCGCGGTGCCGAGGTGATGCTGGACCGACCGCTCGCGACCGGCCCGGAGCAGCTGAGGAAGGTGACGCTGGGGGGCACCCGATACATCCTCGTCGAATTTCCCCGGATGGTGGCGCTGGATACGGTGACCAACGCGCTCTCGCGCATTCTCGAGCTCGGCCTGATTCCCCTGCTGGCGCATCCCGAGCGGTACAGCTGCTGCTCGCCGGACGCCGTGAGCCGGTGGCGAGCACTCGGGGCGGCCATGCAGGTGGACGGCCCGACGCTCACGACGCGACAGGCGAGAGGACAGCGGGCCCGCGAACTCATCACCTACGGCCTGGCCGACATCATCGCCGGCGACAACCACGGAGACGATCGGAGCATGGCTCAAGGGCAGCGGTTTCTCCTCGCCCAGGAGGCGCCCGACCAGGCCGAGCTGCTCACCCGGATCAACCCCGGTGCGATTCTGGCCGACAGCCCGCTGACTCCCGTGCTGCCCGTGGTCATCCGCACCTCCTGGCTGCAGCGTCTCAAAGGTCTGCTGGACCGGAACGAATGACACAGCGGCGAGTCGAGGAGGGTCTGGACGCGCTCGCCAAGGTGGCGCTGGCGTCGAAATCCCTGAGCGCGCAGATCGCCACCCTGGCCAGCCGCTACGCCGACGTGCTGCGGAAGGGAGGAACGCTCTTCTTCTGCGGCAATGGTGGGAGCGCGGCCGACGCCCAGCACCTCGCCGCCGAGTACGTGGTGCGGTATTCGCGGAGCCGACGCGCCCTTGCGGCGGTTGCCCTCACCACAGACACCTCCGTCCTTACCGCCGCCGGCAACGATCTCGGCTTCGAGCAGATCTTCGCGCGACAGGTCCTGGCGCTGTGCCGGCCGGAAGATCTGCTCATCCTGCACTCCACCAGCGGCCGCAGCCCCAATCTGCTGGCTGCCGCGGAGGCCGCCCGGGCGCAGTCGGTGCCCACTATCGCGTTCCTCGGGCAGGGTGGCGGCCCGCTCGCGGGCAAAGTCGACGAGGCGGTGCTCGTGCCGGCCGCGGTCACCAGCCAGATCCAGGTGATCCAGCTCGCCCTCCAGCACTTCATCGTAGAGATGGTCGAGGAGGAGCTGGGCCTGCCCGCATGATCACCCTCGAAGGAAAGACTGCGCTGGTGACCGGGGGCAACCGCGGGATCGGTCGCGCCGTGGCAGTGCTCTTCGCCCGTGCCGGCGCGGACGTCGCGATCACCTTCCGAAGCCGGCGCGACGAGGCCGACGCCGTGGTCCGCGAGATCCAGTCATTCGGCCGCCGCGCGATCGCCGTGGGTGGCGACCTCGGGGATGCCCAAGTCGTCGAGCAGATCTTCACCGAAGTCGATCGGGCGTTCGGCCGGCTGGACTGCTTCGTGGCGAACGCGGGGATCTGGCCGGTGGAGAGCGTGCCGCTCGGCGAGCTGCCCGAGGACCGCTGGCGAGAGACGACAGCCGCCAACCTGGATTCCGTGTTTCTTACCACGCGTGCCGCCCTGCGCCGGATGGACAGCGGCGGCCGGGTCGTCCTCGTCTCCAGTACGGCGGGTCAGAGGGGGAAGCCGGCCACGCCGACTACGCCGCCACCAAGGGTGCGCTCATCGCGCTCACCAAGTCCCTCGCCATCGAGTACGCACCCGACATCACCGTGAACTGTCTCGCCCCGGGCTGGGTCGACACCGAGATGTCGGCGCCGGCGTTCGGTGACGGCGAACGCGAGCGGATCGCGGCCACCATTCCACTTGGCCGCATCCCGCCGCCCGAGGACATTGCGGGCCCGATCCTCTTCCTCTGCAGCGACCTTGCCCGCCACGTGACCGGTGAGGTCCTCAACGTGAACGGGGGCAGTGTCCTGTGCGGATGATGCTTCGCCGATGATCCACCTGCTTTTCACCGGTGGCACGATCTCCATGCATCGGGACACCGCCGCGGGGGGCAACGTGCCGGCGCATGGGGGCGAGGCACTGGTGGCATTGGCGCCGGGTATGGAACGGATCGCACCGTTCCGGATCGAGGATTGGGCGCGCGTGCCAGCCTGCCATCTCGGACCTGACCGACTCTGGGCGCTGCGCGAGCGGGTTCGGCAGGTGGCGGAATCCGGCGAGGTGACCGGGATCGTCATCACGCACGGCACGGACATCCTGGAGGAGACCGCCTACCTGCTCGATCGGACCCTCGACCCCGAAGTGCCGGTGGCGCTCACGGGCGCGATGCGGACCTCGAGCGATACGGCCTGGGATGGGCCGCGCAACCTCCGCGATGCCGCGGCAGTTGCGGCGAGCGCGGCGAGCCGTGGCCGGGGCGTGGTCGTCGTGTTCAACGGCGAGATCTTCGCCGGCCGGACCGCGGCCAAGACCCACGCTACGGACGTTGCCGCCTTCTCAGCTCCTCACGCGGGCCCCATCGGGCGCGTGGAGGAAGGCCGGGTCGTCTACCCATCGGGCGAAGCGGCTCGCGCCGAGCCGCTCCGGCCACACTCGCTGGATGCCCGGGTCGCGCTGATCCCGATGGTCGTCGGTGACGAGGGCCGGATGCTCGACTTGGCACGGCCGGAGCACGATGGCGTCGTCGTCGAGGCGTTCGGAAGCGGAAATCTTCCTCCCGGGGCGGTGCCCGCTATCAAACGCTGGCTGGACGAGACGAAGCCGGTGGTGCTGGCGACCCGCTGTCCCTTCGGTGAGGTCACACCGTCCTACGCGTTCGATGGCGGCGGGGCCCGCCTCGTGGCGATGGGGGTGATCCCCGCGGGGGCTCGCACGCCGTCGCAGGCACGGATGGAGCTGACGATCGCGCTGTCTGCCGGCGCGCCCTACGGGCGGCCATGAGCGTCCCGGCGCGGCTCGAGATTCCCGACGAGGTTCTCGAGATCGCCCGTACACTCGAGGCCGCGGGGCACGAGGTGTGGTGTGTGGGCGGCGCCCTGCGGGACCATCTGCTCGGCGACCTTCATTCCGACATCGATTTCGCCACCTCCGCCAGGCCCGAGGACGTGCGCAAGCTGTTTCGCCGGACCGCGGCGGTCGGGATCAAGTACGGCACCGTCGGCGTGCTCGACCGCAACCGGGTACTGCACGAAGTCACCACCTTCCGGCGGGACGTCTCCACCGACGGCCGTCACGCGGTGGTGGAGTACGGAGTCACGCTCGAGGAAGACCTCGCCCGCCGCGATTTCACCATCAACGCGATCGCCTACCATCCGCTCCGCGGGGAGTGGCGCGATCCCTTCGGGGGCGCCGAGGACCTCGAGCGTCGAGTCGTGCGCGCGGTGGGAGACCCGGCCGAGCGGTTTCGGGAAGACTACCTGCGCATTCTCCGGGCGGTCCGCTTCGCCGCGCGTTTCGGCTTCGAGATCGACCCCGCGACGTGGGAGGCGGCCCGCGCGGCGGCACCAGGTCTGGCGCGGCTGTCCGCGGAGCGAGTGCGCGACGAGTGGCTCAAGGGCCTAGCCACGGCGCAGGATCCCGGGGAGTTGGTGCGCCTCTGGATCGAGGTGGGCGCCGCCAGCGTGTGGCTCCCGGAGCTGCTCGGACCCGCGAGGCCGGTGGACCGAGTCGCCGCCCGCGCGGGGCCGCGGGACCCGGTGCGGCTTACGGCAGTGTACACCTCCAACCCCGTGGCCGCGCTGAGCCGACTCAAGGCGAGCAACGCCGAAAGCGCGCGGGTGAGCGCGATCGTGGCCGGGCCCCCGGCGCCCGAGGGAGACTCCGAGGCGGCGGTCCGGCGATGGATGGCGACGGTCGGGAATGCCGCCGACGATCTGCTCGCGATGCACCTTCTCCGGCACGGGGCCGAGGCCCCCTGGACCTCCACCGTGCGTGCGGCGCGTGATCGAGGGGACCCGGTCTCGCGGGCACAGCTGGCCATTGACGGGCGAGACGTGCAGGCGCTGGGTGCCAGCGGGCCGCGGGTGGGCGACGTCCTCAGCCAGCTCCTCGACCGGGTTCTCACCGATCCGTCACTCAACACCCGCGAGACCCTGCTCGCACTGGCCCGGGAGATCGTCTGACCCCTTTTCTCTTCGCCCTGGCCGCCGCGGCGGGCAATCTGGTGGGGGCGATGGCCGTCGTCCGGAGCCTGCGCCGCGGGCTGAACGTGATCGAGGCCTGCCTTGCGTTCGGCGCGGGCTTCATGCTTTCGGTGGCAGTCCTCGGCATGCTGCCGGAGGTCATGGCCGACGGGCCAGGGGCAGCGGTCTATGTGCTGGTGGGCTACCTCGCCGTTCATCTGGCCCAGCATGTGTTCACGCCCCACTTCCACTTCGGCGTCGAGACGCACCGGATCAGCCATTCCGCCGGCGTTTCGGCGCTGATCGGGCTCATGCTGCACACCTTCTTCGATGGGGTGGCGATCGCGAGCGGATTCCTGGTCTCGGGCCGACTGGGGGTGCTCCTCTTTCTTGCCGTGCTGCTTCACAAGCTGCCCGAGGGCGTGACCATCGCGAGCGTGACCCTGGCCGGCGGCGGGAGCCGGCGCCGAGCCATCGTGGCGGCCGGCATTCTCGGGCTCGCGACCGTGCTCGGGGTTCTCCTGACCGAGTATGTCGGCCTGCTCGCACGTCACGGACTGGCGTTGTCCGCCGGGGTTACCCTGTACGTCGCTGCCTCCAACCTGGTGCCCGAATTCCAGGCCAAGCGCGGATGGCTCACGGCCTTGGCCTTCTTCGGCGGCGCCGTAGGATTCTTTCTGACGGAGCAGTTGCTGGAGCGATTGGGATCTTGAGGAGCCGGACATGAAGGGCAGACGACGCCAGGCACCGGCCGGCGAGACACTGTTCTCGGCCGGTCGTAACAATCAGCCGCTTGCCGCGCGGATGCGCCCGCAGACGCTCGACGAGTTCGTGGGGCAGGAACACCTGCTGGCCCCGGGAAAGCCCCTGCGGGAGGCGATCGAGCGGGGCGTGCCCGGGTCCATGATCTTCTGGGGTCCACCGGGCAGCGGAAAGACCACGCTCGCGCGTCTGGTGGCGACGACCACAGCGCGGGTCTTCGTCCCTTTCAGCGCGGTCACCGAAGGCGTGCCGCGCATTCGGGAGATCGTGGGCGAGGCCCGTGGGCGGCTCGAGTCCGGCGGCTCCGAGACCATCCTCTTCGTGGACGAGATCCACCGTCTCAACAAGGCCCAACAGGACAGTCTCCTGCCGCCTTCCGAGGACGGCACGATCACGCTGATCGGGGCCACGACCGAGAATCCGAGCTTCGAGATCAACGGCGCCCTGCTCTCGCGCACCCGGGTGTTCGTGCTCCAGCCCCTGGAGGCTGAGCACGTCGAGACGCTTCTGCGGCGGGCGCTCGAGGATAGAGAGCGCGGTCTCGGCGGCCTCGAGCTCCGGGTAGAAGACGACGCCCTGCGCTCGATTGCGGTCGAAGCGGACGGGGATGCGCGGCGGGCGCTCACGGTGCTCGAGGCCGGGGCGGCGCACGTCGGGTCAGGGGGCGTGATCGACACCGAAGTAGCCCGGGAGGCGATGCAGAAACGCTTCGCCCGCTACGACAAGGCAGGGGAGGAGCACTTCAACCTGCTGTCCGCATACCACAAGTCGCTGCGCGGCAGTGACCCTCAGGGCGCGCTGTACTGGATGGCCCGCATGCTGGACGGGGGCGAGGATCCAATGACTCTCTTCCGCCGCGCCATCGCCATGGCGGCGGAGGATATCGGGCTCGCCGATCCCAACGCCCTGGTGATGGCCGTCGCGGCCCGGGATGCGTTTCACATGCTGGGCCCGCCCGAAGGCTACCTGCCTCTGGCGGAGATGACGATCTATCTCGCCACCGCGCCCAAGTCGAACAGCGCCAAGGTGGCGCTCGGCGCGGCGATGGAGGCGGCGCAGGGCACTCCCGCCGCACCGGTACCGATGCACATCAGGAACGCGCCCACCGGGCTGATGAAGGAGCTGGGGTATGGGGCGGGGTACAAATACGCCCACAGCTCCCCGGATGCATACCTCCCCCAGGAATACCTTCCGGATGAGCTGCGGGGAGCGGCCTTCTACGCGCCAGGACCCTTCGGGTACGAGCGCAAGGTCGCGGAGCGCATGGATTGGTGGAAGAAGAAGGCCGCCGGAGAGGGTGAAGCGGAGGGAGAGACAGACTAGCGGCGGTGGAGGATATATATTCGCAACGGGAGGGGACGCGGAGGCTCGGGGTCCGGGCAGACACCACCAGGGAAGGGAACTCTATCAGCAAGACACCGATCCAGGTCCGCGATCCGATCGAACGCGCGGTGCTCGTCGCCGCACCCCGTAAGGGGTCCTCCGACGCGCGGCACGTCACCGAGCACCTGGAAGAGCTGACCCGGCTGGTGGATACGGCCGGGGCCGAAGTCGTCGGACGCATGTCCCAGCAGATCGCCGCACCCAATCCCGCGACGCTGATCGGAGAGGGGAAGGTCGAGGAGATCGCCCGAGCCGTTGCCGACGCGGGCGCCTCGATCGTCATCTTCGACGAGGAGCTGAGCCCCGTCCAGGGCGCCAACCTCGAGCGGGAGATGAATGTCCGAGTCATGGATCGTCCCGAGGTCATCCTCGACATCTTCTCGACCCGGGCACGCAGCCACGAGGCCAAGCTGCAGGTGGAGCTGGCCCAGCTGGAATACCTGCTCCCCAGACTGACCCGGATGTGGACCCACCTCTCGCGTATCCGGGGCGGCATCGGTCTCCGAGGCCCGGGCGAGACCCAGCTGGAGACCGACCGGCGGATCATCCGCCGCCGCATTCAGGGTCTCAAGCAGAAGCTCAAGGACGTGGAGAAGCACCGCGAGAACATCCGGGCCGGACGCGATCCGATGCTCAGCGTAGCGCTGGTCGGCTATACCAATGCGGGCAAGTCCAGCGTTCTCCGCGCGTTGTCGGGCCAGCACGAGATCGTCGTCGAGGACCGGCTGTTCGCGACGTTAGATACCCTCACCCGCGAGGTGGATCTGGGCGAGGGTCAGCGGGCCCGTGTCACCGATACGGTAGGCTTCATCCGCAAGCTGCCGCACCATCTCGTCGCGAGCTTCCGGGCGACGCTGGAGGAGGCGCGCGGCGCCGACGTGATGCTTCACATCGTGGACGCCAGCCACCCGGACTGGGAAGGCCAGATGCATGTCGTCGAGCGGGTGCTGGCCGAGCTGGACCTGGCCGACCGGCCGATCCTTCCGGTCTTCAACAAGATGGACGCCCTGACCGATCCGGCCGGATTCGGCGGGCGGGTGCGGGAGCTCTATCCCGGTGCGCTGACCGTCACGACGATGCGGACCAACGGGCTGGCCTCTCTCAAGGCCAAGCTGCGGGAGCTGGAGCGCGCGGGCAGGCCGATGGTGCGCGTGCGGTTTCCGATCACCGATGGTGCCCGGCTCGCGGCGCTGTACCGGGATGGCGAGGTGCTGTCACGCGAGGAGAGCGCCAGTCAATACGATATCGTCGTGCGGCTGGACCGCTGGCAGGTCGAGCGGCTGCAGCGGGAGGGCGTAGAGGTGGTGGCGGAGCAGGTGGAGGGGAAGCGGGCGAGGGCGGGGTAGGGGGGCGCGACGGCGCTACGGGTCAGTGACGCTATGTCATCCCGAGCGAAGCGAGGGATCTTCTCCACGGGGTATCGAAACCCGCGTTGAGAAGATCCCTCGCTTCGCTCGGGATGACCGGACTACGTAATCAGCTGCGGTAGGGCGCCTATTTCTCTCCGCTCAACACCTGCTCCAGGATCAGCCACCGGTTCATGCCGGCGAACTTCTGGTGCATCTTGGTGATCGGCGGCGGCGTCTGCTCGTCCTCTTCGATCTGAAGATCCGCCAGCGCCTCGACGCCGCTCTTGTGGAACTTGCGCAGGCCCTTTTCCAGCGCCATGCCGGCCGTGCGGAAATTGAAGAGGGTCGAGAACTGGAGGATGAAGCCCAGGTCGCCGAGCTGCTGGTTGGTGATCAGCGTGCCGGCCTTTTTCGCCTTCCCGAAGTAGAGCGAGGGCGACAGGTTGAAGCCCAGCATCTGATTCGGATAGTACTTCCGGACCCCCTCGGCGAACTCCTGCGGCTGCTCCAGCTCGGTGTTGTTGAACTCCGGCCAGATCACGTCCACGCCGAGCTCCGCCGCTTCCCAGGCATCCTCGATCGCCATCTTCACGCCGCCGGGCTCCTGATCGGGTAGCGCGCCGTCGATCGAGTCGGTGCGGGCGATGATGACGATGTTCACGCCGGTCGCTTCGGCCGCGGCCTTGATCGCCTTGAGCTTCGCGAGCCACTGCGCGCGGGTGACCAGGACCTTGTTCCGCTTCTGCTTGCCGACGTTCACGATGTGGCCGCAGGTCCGGTTGGACGGGTCCTGGTTCTCCAGGTGCACGCCGCCGGCCCCGACCCGGATCAGCTCGGTGGCCAGGGTGAAAGTCTGCGTCGGGCCGCCGAAGCCGGCTTCCATGTCCACGAACGCGGGCGGGGCATCGAGCAGCTCCTTGCCCTCGGTGTCGTACCACGTGGTGTTCCGCGCGCCTTCGATCCCCTTCCGCAGTTCCAGCACGAGCTCGACCATCTGGTGCGACTGGTAGATGCCGATGTCCGGATAGAGGCTCTTGGTCGCCGCGAGCTGCCAGCCGCTGCCATACAGCGTCTTGAAGCCGAGGGCGGTCATGATCGCGGCGGTGAAGGCGTCGTATGCGCCGGCGGTATGGACGAAGCTCCCCTTGTCCCGGGCCTCGTGAAGCAGGCGGCGGAGCTTGTCGGCCGGGATCTCGCTCTCGGGGGGAGCGAAGAGACGATTCACCTGCTCGGCGGGGTAGGACACCTTCTGGGACACCGGGGAAGTCGCAGTCGCCATGTGCCTTATCTCCTTCCAATGGATCGCGGCGCCCGAGCCGCATGCTTGTGAAACTATTCACAAGATACCGTCCGGCCCGCCAGCCGCGCCAGCCCCACACCTTAGGGCCCCGTCCGGGACGGCGCAATTCCTTGTAGGCATGGGTCCCGCTTACATTTGGCCACCCATGTTCATCACCAAGCCCCCCATCCTCGACCGCAAGATCCGCTTCGCGCTGGCGGGCTGCGGCCGGATTTCCGGGAACCACTTCGAGGCGCTCGAGAAGCACGCCGAGCGGGCCGAGCTGGTCGGCGTGTGCGACATCGACCGCGTCGCGCTGGAGGCCGCGGTGGAACGCACCGGCGCCCAGGGGTTCCGCTCGCTGGACGCGATGCTGGCCAACACCGACGCCGACGTGGTGATCCTGGCCACGCCGAGCGGACTCCATTCCGACCAGGCCGTACAGGTGGCGGAGGCGGGCCGTCATGTGATGACGGAGAAGCCGATGGCCACCCGCTGGCAGGACGGGAAGCGGATGGTCCACGCCTGCGATCTCGCGGGCGTGCACCTGTTCGTGGTGAAACAGAATCGGCGGAACGCGACGCTGCAGCTGGTGAAGCGGGCGGTCGAGAAGCGACGCTTCGGCAGGATCTACATGGTGAACATCAACGTGTTCTGGAGCCGGCCCCAGGCCTACTACGACAGCGCCGCGTGGCGCGGGACCTGGGAATTCGACGGCGGCGCCTTCATGAACCAGGCGAGCCACTACGTGGACCTGCTCGACTGGCTCATCGGCCCGGTGGAGAGCGTCCAGGCCTACACGGCGACCCTCGCCCGGAACATCCAGGTCGAGGATACCGGCGTCGTCAGTATCCGCTGGCGCACCGGCGCCCTCGGCTCCATGAACGTCACGATGCTCACCTACCCCAAGAATCTCGAAGGCTCGATCACGATCATCGGTGAGCGTGGAACGGTACGGGTCGGCGGCGTAGCGGTGAACCGCATCGACCACTGGGAGTTCGCCGAGTCCGATCCGGACGACGAGGCGGTCGAGCGCGCGAGCTACGACACGACCTCGGTCTACGGCTTCGGGCACCCGATGTACTACGACAACGTGATCCAGTCGCTCCGTGGGGAGGCCGCGCCGGACACCGACGGCCGCGAGGGACTCCATTCCCTCGAGATCCTCATCGCGACCTACCTCTCGGCTCGGGACGGGCGGCGCGTCGCGCTGCCCCTGGAGTACTAGTCGTGCAGCCGAGGACGGGCGGGCACCGAGGAACGGGCTCCGCCGGTGGTTCCTCGAGCGACTCAAGAGATGGGCATACCGAAGCCGGCTGCTTTCTCGGATATCGGCGCGGAGTTATGGCTACTGTCTCAGTGTCGGCAAGCTGTGCGCACTCGCTGAAGCCATCTCGGCGACGGCCGGCAATAATGGTCTGATCGTGGAGATCGGCGTGGCCCGCGGGATGACGACGGTGTTTCTCAACACCCATCTGGACGAACTGAGCGATCAGCGGAAGTATCTGGCCATCGACACCTTCGCCGGATTCACTTCCCAGGACGTGGACTTCGAGGTGACTCGGCGTGGCAAGAGCCGAGAGGCCTATTTCGCCTTCGCCTACAACGACGAAGAGGTGTTCCGCCGCAATCTGGCTCGACGCGGCTTCGACCGGGTCGAGGTAATCGAGGCTCGATGCCAACGACCTCACCGAGCATCATCTCGGCAGGGTGTCGGTCGCGCTGCTCAACGTGGATCTCTACCAGCCGACCCTCCATGCACTGGATGTCACCTACGAGGCTCTCGAGGCCGGAGGGTATATTTTCGTCCATGACGTGGCCGCGGGCAGAGTCTACGATGGTGCCGGTCAGGCGTACCAGGAGTTCACGTCACGGCATGGTCTCCCGCCAACAAAGGTCGGTGGCAATTTCGGCGTCATCCGGAAGCAACTTGTCCCGGCGGGATAGCGGTGTGAGTCGGAAGGGCATCATCCTCGCCGGCGGCTCGGGCACGCGGCTGCATCCGGTCACCCGCGTGGTCAGCAAGCAGCTGCTGCCGGTCTACGACAAGCCGATGATCTACTACCCGCTCTCGACGCTGATGCTGGCGGGCATCCGCGAGATCCTGGTCATCACGACGCCCGCAGGACCTGCCGCGCTTTCGAGCGGCTGCTGGGCGACGGCAGCCAGTGGGGACTCGCGCTGTCGCTACGCCGAGCAGCCGCGCCCGACGGGCTGGCGCAGGCCTTCATCATCGGCGCGCGATTTCATCGGCCGCGACCGAGTCTGCGCTGGTCCTCGGCGACAACATCTTCTACGGCCACGGCCTGAGCCGAGCTGCTGCAGCGCGGCCGCGCGCCGCGCGACGGGCGCCACGGTCTTCGCCTACCACGTGCACGAACCCGAAGCGCTACGGCGTCGTCGAGTTCGACGCGCGCCGGCCGCGCGGTCGCGCATCGAGGAGAAGCCGGCCCAGCCGCGGTCGAACTACGCCGTCACCGGCCTCTACTTCTACGACAACCGGCGTCGTCGACATCGCGCGGGAGCTCAAGCCGTCGGCGCGCGGCGAGCTCGAGATCACCGACGTCAACCGCGCCTATCTCGAGCGCGGGGCGCCTGCAGGTGGAGATGCTGGGCCGCGGCATCGCCTGGCTCGACACCGGCACGCACGAGTCGCTGCTCGCAGGCCGGCGCACTTCATCGAGACGATCGAGCAGCGGCAGGGCCTGAAGATCGCCTGCCCGGAGGAGATCGCCTACCGCATGGGCTACATCGACGCGGCAGCAGCTGCGAGCGCCTGGCGCGAGCCGCTGAAGCAAGACGGCGTACGGGCAGCTACCTGCTGCGCATGCTGAGCGGAGCGCGTGCGCTCAGTGAAGGTCACGCCCACCGCGCCTGCCCGGAGTCCTGGTGATCGAGCCGCAGGTTTCGGCGACGAGCGCGGCTTCTTCATGGAGACCTGGCAGCGCGACGAGGTTCCGCGAGGCCGGCATCGACCTGCCGCTTCGTGCAGGACAATCACAGCCGTTCGCGTCGCGGGCGTGCTGCGCGGGCTGCACTACCAGGTCGGCAGCCCGCAGGGCAAGCTGGTGCGCGTGGTGCGCGGGCGAGGTCTTCGACGTGGCGGTGGACATGCGGCGCGGCTCGCCGACGTTCGGGCGGTGGGTCGGCGCGGCGCTGTCGGCCGAGAACCAGCGCCAGCTCTGGATGCCGCCCGGCTTCGCCCACGGCTTCTCGTGCTGAGTCCGACGCGCGCGGACGTCGCTGTACAAGTGCACCGACTACTACGCGCCGGAGCACGAACGCGCGCTGCGCTGGAACGACCCCGCGGTCGGCATCGAGTGGCCGCTGGTCGAGGGCCGACCGCCGATGCTCTCGCCCAAGGACGCCGCCGGTCTCCCTCTCGACAGCGCACCGGTCTACCCGTGAGCCCGGCCGGCCGGCGGAGCGCGCTGATCGCTGGCGCCGGCGGGCAGCTCGGCCGAGAACTGCTGGCCTCGCCACCAGCGGGCTGGAGAGTCATCGGATGCTCCTCCGCGGAGCTGGACGTCACGCGGCGGGAGCAGGTCGCCGACGTACTGGGGCGGGAGCGGCCGGGTGTCGTGATCAACGCCGCCGCCTACACCGCGGTGGACGCGGCGGAGCAGGAGCGCGAGCGGGCCGAGGCGGTGAATGCGATGGGGGCCGCCCATCTGGCGGAGACCGCAACCAAGATCGGCGCGCGGC
>CAWILD010000013.1:0-233913 GCA_963836815.1 uncultured Gemmatimonadales bacterium
GCCCTCCTTTAAGTCATTGTCGTACACGACGCGTTGCGCCACGAAAATCGCCGTGCGCCACGATCAATAGTGGCAGGCTAAGTGCCAGACCACGTGTACTGCTCAAGATGACCACATTGACGGAAGAAGAAGGCAAGCTAGTGTTGCTGAGCCCGTGGAAGCAGGCGGGCAACCTGCTCGAGGAAGGCACTCGGCCCGAAGGGCTTGGCCAACAGCGGACCGGCCACGTTCCAGTGAGCGTTAACGCCGGAGATGAACAGTACGGGAGGTGGAGCCTCGAAGCAGGCAAGGCGGTCGGCGAGTTCCAAGCCGTTCATGCCGGGCAGCCGGATGTCGGTGACGGCAAGGAGCAGGTGTCCCTCCAACGTGCTGGCGATGGCCAAGGCCGGTTCGCCGTCCTCGGCCGTGAGGACAGCGTAGCCCTCGTCAGCAGTCTGTGCCAAGATGCTCCGGAGCATTGCGTCGTCCTCTACAAGCAACACCGTCTGCTTACGCGACTGCCCAAAGTCATGAGATCTTCGGTTTAGGCGGAGGCAGGCAACTCGTGTTCGCCATCCATCCGCATCTAGGATGTTGGCCCACGGAACGCAGGGGAAAGATTGTAGCAGAACTACGGGACGGCGCTTAGGCTGTCAAGAACGTGGTGCGGGCCCTGGTTGACGACTTCACCCCCCTTGACGGTCGGCAGCACGTGTGCCAGTGTTAAGGGGCCTGCCTCAAATAGATGCTCCGTCGTGGCGAGTGGATACAGGGCGCACGGCTCCCGACTTCCGTCGGACCGACCCCTCGTCGTCATTGTCGAAGGCGATGAAGGCGTCCCGATCGGGCCTGACTGATACGCTGCACCAGGACGGGTGCCGCGTGCTGGCAGGCGCGACTGCCGGACCGCGATCAGCCTTGTAATGGGGCTTGACCTTCCGGTCGATCTTATCATCACGAACATCACCGTGACCTATCTCGAGGGGCACGCCTTACTCGAGAATCTGGCTCGCGCACAACATCATTTCGGTTTGAAGTTCGTCAGCACTGAAATGGAGTTGGCGCCACCCACTCGCAGCGGCCACGTCGTTCGGCGGAAGGTGCTTTCGCTCCGCAGCCCAGACCGCCTGACGTATGCCAAAGGCTCCCATCAGGCTTTAGTACAGAGCCCTCAGCCACTCGCGTGTCATTCGGAACGGGCCTGCGTTAATCCTTCACGGGTAAACCATCCATACAGATTCCTGTGATGCCGCAGCTCGAGCCCCACTTCATCGCGGAATTCGGTCGCCGCACTGTAGGCGAGGTATAGCCGCTGAAGATTGTACATAACGCTTGGCGCATGCATGGCGGCCGGAGTTAGGGATACCACGAGAAGCCCAGGGCGGATCTCAGCGACGTCCTCAGCGATCCCTAGGCGGACAACGTCCCTGATCGATAGACGGAGGCCCCGGTCTCGTTCCAGTTCGCCACGAGGTCGAGGATCAGCAGTGGTCCTGATTGGAGGGGTTGCTCCCGCGTGCCGAGCCCGGGGGGCCAGTGTGCTGTCCGGAGGAGGGTTTGGCACGCGGGAGGCTACCGGTTCACGCCACATAGCCTAGCGCCTCTGGCGTCAGTGGGCTTTCATCCGCATGGCGGTTCTCCCGCTTCTCGACTGCTGCCGGAGTTGACGCTTCGGCGGATCTGAGCCGTGGCGAACCGCCATGCGCGTCCACAGTTTGGTCGTCCGAGAGCAGGTCATCGGGCTTGCGGCCCTTCCTCTCAGGTGCCAGTAGCAATTCGGCACGCGGCTTCCGCACTATCTCCTGAATCGACTGCTTTACCCGCACAGAACGTTCAGCCAGTGTTGGGTGTGTGGGAAGGGGCGGTGGCTCCTCGGGAGCGGGGAGTCGCAACCCCGCCTGTCTCGCTCGAGCGATCTGTTGCAGCATCGGCGAGCGCGGAAAAGGCCGATCGCGAGCGCGTGGCACGCGGCGCTAGGTTAGCACTCACTCCGGCCGGAGAACGGTCGCTATCCGCAGGAGTATTCCGGGTGCGTAGGGCCTGGCGTGCTGCCGGTGGAGCCCGAGCCGGTGATCGAGCCTGCACGGGGGCGGCGGCCGCTTCCCGGGGGGCGGGGGGACCGGGCTCCGCTCCACCCGCGTGCATGCTATCGGCTACTGGAACGGGTGGCTCGTCGCTCGTCGCTCTCCCCTTCGAGCCCGGAAGCAGCCAGACCCCCGTCACAAGGGCCAGGCCGGCTGCCACCGCTCCTATCAGACGGACCCCATCGATCATGCCTCTCTTGGGGTTCGCTACGACCGCCGCTAGTCGCATCAGCGCTTCGTCAAGCTCCGAAATCGTCTGGAAGCGTCGATCGGGCGTCGGTGCCAGCGCGGTTTCGAGCACGGCGCGCGCGACCTTGGGAATTGAGCTGTCAACATGGCTCGGGTCCGGAGGCATGCCGGTGAGGAGATGATGGAGCACGGCCCCCAGGCTGAAGACTTCGCTCCGCTCGTCCGGTGGCTGCCCGATGAGTCGCTCGGGACTCGCGTATCCGGCGCTCGCTTTGGGGATCGGGGGCTTGGCTCCCCCCTGCCGGAAGGCCGAGTCGAGCGTGAAACCGCTGAGCTTGACCCCTGACCGTCCTAAGGGGTCTCGCGTCACTATGATGGTATGGGGGGAGAGGTTCCCGTGGACGAATCCTTCGCGGTACGCCGCCCGAAGGCCCGCAGCCACCTGCAGGATAAGATCGAGGGCTTCACCCAGCGCGAACACCTGGCCCGCGGTCAGGAGATTCGACAGGGGTTCGCCGACGAGCTGCTCGAGGACTACGTAGACCGACCCATCCTCCATCTCGCCCACTTCATAGACCGAGGCGACGTTCGGATGCTGGATCTGCGTCGCCCTGCTGAATCGCTCCCGTCTGGAGAACTCGCCTCCGACGGCCTCGGAGCGGAGGACTACCAGTGCGACCTCAACCCCATTCGGATACTCCGCTTGGTAGAGCGCCCCCTCGGGAGTCGAGCCTAACCGGTCGAGGACGCGGAGGCCACGAGCGAGGATCCGGCCGACCGGGATCGAGTCGCCGGGAGTACCTTGATCGGCCGGGAGGCCAGCGGGAGTTGGAGCAGGCGGGTCACTGGAGGCGGTATGGCGGTGTACCATCTTCAATACTGAGCCCTTGGGCAGCTGGAAGCGAGCACGTTGAAATCTGGCATCGTGGCCAAGCGGAAGCGCGATCCCTACTCGCGGCAGACGGTGTGGTACAAGATCAAGAACCCCGCATATACCCAGGCTGCGGGGCGAGGCGAGCTGTTCCACCTTCCGCGATAGGGGTGTCGAAAACCCGACTACGGTGGCGCCGAGGGTGGGCGCTCTGCCCTTACCCCACCTATCAGGTGCGGGTGAACGCCCGTGCCCTCAGCACCAGTCGGTGCGGGTTACGGGTACGGATTTGTCGGAGCGTTGTTCAGCTGAGTCGCAGCATTGTTGAACACGTTACCGATGCTGTTCCGGAGCACCAGCAGGATCGCGATCAGGCCGACGGCAACCAGCGCGATGATCAGGGCGTACTCTACGAGACCTTGGCCGGACTCGTCGCTCCAGAAGGCGTGCCACAGGGATTTCATGACTTACTCCTTGGCCCAGAGGCCCGTTATGAGTAGGTAGGCACGCCGGTCGCGGGTCTACCCCTTAGCGCGTTTCCGCCGCCAACGACCTAACTGAGCGGCCTTTCGGAGCGTGGAAGCGACGACGCATAGGTAGGCGTTCCCGATGAGGCTAGACTGGGTGGATAAGGCAAGGGAAATGGGCATAACTCATGCCGAGGTGGGAGCGCAACTACGGCCGCCAATTGGCACCCTAGTCCATTTGGCCTCGCCCTGTGTGGGAAAGACGCTACGGGGTTAGTCCATCAGCGCCGCAGTGAGGAGTCGCCTCTGGCGCTTGCTTGACACCTTCAGTACCGCGCTATAACTCAGTCCTATCATCCCTCGAAAAGGCACACCCGGTGAAAGCCGGGGCCGCAAAGCCACGGGTCCTCGCCTCCTCCGCGCGTTGTGAGTCCCCGATTTCGAAGCAATCGCTGGCGGGCCAGTAGGCTGCGCTACCCCATCGATCCTGTTATGCGGCGAGTCCCCTGAAACATGGAGACAGCGTTAGCCGCCGCTGGACTCGGCGACATCGCCCGCCGCTCCGGCTGGGCTCGGAAGGAGCAGCACGCTTGGTTAACAACCACGGTGCTACCGCCTACTGTGGCTCCACGCCTCGATAAAGGCACACCCGGCGAAAGCCGGGGTCGCAAAGGCCACGGGTCCTCGCCTCCTTCGCGACACTCTCACCAAGCGGCAAGTCATCGAGGAGGCAAAGGACACCTCGATAAAAATCGACGACTGGTCTAACGACGACAAGCGCGTGCGGGTGTTCGGCGGGTCGAGCGACGTAGGGGTAGTAACCGGTCGAAACACCCAGAAGGGTAAAAGCCGGACGGGGAAGCCTTGCAACACGCAGGTCCGCTTCACTGAAGTTTGGGTAAACCGTGAGGGCCGCTGGCAGTGCATCGCCGGGCACTATTCCGAGATCCACCCCGCCAACAGGCTTGAGGGCGCCATCTATTGCAGTGTCACTCGCTGAGTGGAGCGGTATCACACCAGGTGGCCGCGTCCTCTCAATACTCCAACGAGGTGTTGCAGCAGTACCGGAGCTGTCAACGGGACCGCTGCGCGGCGATTTCCGGTGCAACCGTGCGTCGTTCCCGCAAGCGTCGATACGGTGAGCGCGGGATCGGGATGGGAGCGGTGAGGACCAGCGCGACAGGCGTTCGTGCCTTCACGACCACGTCCTTCGCTGCCGTCTCCGAGGCGACGACCGCACCGCCCGCGGCGCCGACGACCCCGCCGATCACCGCGCCCCTCGTGTTCCCTCCGAGCACGCGACCGACGACAGCGCCCCCCGCCGCACCGACCGACTCTTCCCGCCGCCTCCTCGCCTGTCACGCCTCGGCCCCGCAGCTCGTAGGGCACCGATTGGAGAGTCGCTTCCAGCTTCCGTGCGCTTCCCGCCAGCGTGATCGAGTCTGGCCTGATCTCGAGCACGCCCTGCCCGTCGCCGCGGCCCGCCTTCACTTGGGTCACGGTGAGCTGCACCGTCGTGCCTGCCGGAATGAGCGTGCGCCCGTCGGGACCGGCCACGTTCTCCATGACCTTCGCGCCCACGATCTTGCCCGACACGTCGATACGCGAGTGGATCGAGTCTTGCAGTGCCACGTGGATCATCGTGCCAGCGGGAACCATGGCGACGGCGCTGCCTACCGTGTGGGCCGGGACTTGGGGCAGGCAACCTGGAGGCAGCGGGATCCGCAGCAGCGGTTTCCACGGCAGCGGTGTTCACAATACCTCCCGCGGAGTCGGCCGAGCTGTCCCGCGCCGTTTCGGCAGCGGGCTCGATCGGATAAGGGACGTAGCCGGATGTGTCCGACGGAACCGGGCTGCCGGCGGTGGGCGTGGTATCGGGGGACTCCGTGGGGTCGGCAGGCGGGGCACGTCTCGGCGCCGGCGGCGAGTTGCCCTCGAAGGTTGCGACGTCTGTGGCTGTCGCGGAGGCTCCGCCCGGGGTGCGGTATCCACGCGCGTGGGGACTTCCGCTCGGGCGATCTCCAGTTCCCCGTAGGGTGAGCGATCTGCCACGGGGCGCTCCCGGTCCTCTGTCTTCGTGCAGGCGATCACGCCCATGCACGAAGACAGAGGACCGGGAGCACCCCGTGGCAGATCGCTCACCCTACGGGGAACTGGAGATCGCCCGAGCGGAAGTCCCCACGCGCGTGAATACTCGCACCCCGGGCGGAGCCTCCGCGACAGCCACAGACGTCGCTCCTTCGAGAGCATCTCAGCCCGCCGGCGCCGAGACGTGCCCCGCCTCCGACCCCACGGAGTCCCCCGATACCACGCCCACCGCCGGCAGCCCAGTTGCGTCGGACACATCCGGCTACGTCCCTTCTGCCGATCGAGCCCGCTGCCGAAACGGCGCGGGACAGCTCGGCCGACTCCGCGGGAGGTATTGTGAACACCGCTGCCGTCGAAACCGCTGCTGCGGATCCCGCTGCCTCCAGGTTGCCTGCCCACCGCCGGTAGGCAGCGCCGTCGCCATGGTTCCCGCTGGCACGATCATGCCACGTGGCACTGCAAGACTCGATCCACTGGCGGTATCGACGTGTCGGGCAAGATCGTGGGCGCGAAGGCCGTGGAGAACTGGCCGGTCCCGACGGGCGCACGCTCACTCCGCACGCACGACGGTCCGCCTCGGCCTAACCCGAGTGAAGGCGGGCCGCGGCCATACTCGAGATCAGGCCAACTCATCACGCTGGCGGGAAGCGCACGGAGAGCTGGAAGCAACTCTCCAATCGGTGCCCTACGAGCTGAGGCGTGAGAGGCGAGGAGGCAGCGAAGGTGCGGCGCGGCGGGGGGCGCGTCCGTCGGTCCGGCTCGGAGGGAACACGAGGGGCGCGGTGATCGGCGGGTAGGTGCGCCGCGGGCGGTGCGGTCGTCGCCTCGGAGACGGCAGCGAAGGACGTGGTCGTGAAGGCACGAACGCCTGTCGCGCTGGTCCTCACCGCTCCCATCCCAATCCCGCGCTGCACTATAGACATTGAGGCTACAGCGACGTTTGCCCCGGAAACGCCGCCCAGCGGTTCCGTTGAAAGCTCCGTATCCCTCGACGCCTCATTCGAGTATTGAGAGGACGCGGCCACCTGGCGTGATACCGCTCCACTCAGCGAGTGACACTGCAGAATGAGAATGGCGCCTCAGAGCCTCTTAGCGCGGGTGGATCTCGGGATGGTCCCCGGCGATGCGCTGCAGCAGCCTGGCCGGTTTACCCAAACTTCGGTGGAGCGGACCTCCGTCTTGCAAGGCGTCCCCGTCCGGCTTTTACCCTTCTGGGTGTTTCGACCGGTTACTACCCCTACGTCGCTCGACCCGCCGAACACCCGCACGCACATGTCGTCGTTAGACCGTCGGCAATTCATATCGAGGTGTCCTTTGCCTCCTCGATGACTTGCCGCTTGGTGAGAGTGTCGCGAAGGAGGCGAAGACCCGTGGCCTTTGCGACCCCGGTTTTCGCCGGGTGTGCTTTATCGAGGCGTGGAGTTGGTTGTTAACCAAGCGTCCTGCTCCTTCCGAGCCCAGCCGGAGCGGAGCAGGCGATGTCGTCAGCGGCGGCTTAACGCTGTCTCCATGTTTCAGGGGACTCGCCGGCATAACAGGATCGATGGGGTAGCGCAGCCTACTGGCCCGCCAGCGATTGCTTTGGGGACTCACGACACGCGGAGGAGGCGAGGACCCGTGGCTTTGCGGCCCCGGCTTTCACCGGGTGTGCCTTGTCGAGGGATGATAGGACTGAGTTATAGCGCGGTACTGAAGGTGTCAAGCAAGCGCCAGAGGCGACTCCTCACTGCGGCGCTGATGGACTCACCCCGTAGCGTCTTTCCCACACAGGGCGAGGCCAAATGGACTAGGGTGCCAATTGGCGGCCGTAGTTGCGCTCCCACCTCGGCATAAGTTATGCCCATTTCCCTTGCCTTATCCACCCCGTCTAGCCTCATGGGAACGCCTACCTATGCGTCGTCGCTTCCACGCTCCGAAAGGCCGCTCAGTTAGGTCGTTGGCGGCGGAAACGCGCTAAGGGGTAGACCCGCGACCGGCGTGCCTACCTACTCATAACGGGCCTCTGGGCCAAGGAGTAAGTCATGAAATCCCTGTGGCACGCCTTCTGGAGCGACGAGTCCGGCCAAGGTCTGGTAGAGTACGCCCTGATCATCGCGCTGGTTGCCGTCGGCCTGATCGCGGTCCTGCTGATACTCCGGAACAGCATCGGTAACGTGTTCAACAATGCTGGGACTCAGCTGAACAACGCTCCGACAAATCCGTACCCGTAACCCGCACCGACTGGTGCTGAGGGCACGGGCGTTCACCCGCACCTGATAGGTGGGGTAAGGGCAGAGCGCCCACCCTCGGCGCCACCGTAGTCGGGTTTTCGACACCCCTATCGCGGAAGGTGGAACAGCTCGCCTCGCCCCGCAGCCTGGGTATATGCGGGGTTCTTGATCTTGTACCACACCGTCTGCCGCGAGTAGGGATCGCGCTTCCGCTTGGCCACGATGCCAGATTTCAACGTGCTCGCTTTCAGCTGCCCAAGGGCTCAGTATTGAAGATGGTACACCGCGATTTCGCCGCTACTCACCCGCCCGTTCCAACGCCCCCTGGCAAGCCGGTCGATCAAGGTAGTCCCGGCGACTGTGTCCTGGTCGGCCGGATCCTCGCTGGTGGCTTGCGCGTCCTCGACCGATTGGGCTGGACTCCCGAAGGGCCGCTCTACCAAGCGGAGTATCCGAATGGGGTTGAGGTCGCACTGGTAGTCCTCCGCTCCGAGGCCGTCGGAGGCGAGTTCTCCAGACGGGAGCGATTCAGCAGGGCGACGCAGATCCAGCATCCGAACGTCGCCTCGGTCTATGAAGTGGGCGAGATGGAGGATGGGTCGGTCTACGTAGTCCTCGAGCAGCTCGTCGGCGAACCCCTGTCGAATCTCCTGACCGCGGGTCAGGTGTTCGCGCTGGGTGAAGCCCTCGATCTTATCCTGCAAGTGGCTGCGGGCCTTCGGGCGGCGTACCGCGAAGGATTCGTCCACGGGAACCTCTCCCCCCATACCATCCTAGTGACGCGAGACCCCTTAGGACGGTCAGGGGTCAAGCTCAGCGGTTTCACGCTCGACTCGGCCTTCCGGCAGGGGGGAGCCAAGCCCCCGATCCCCAAAGCGAGCGCCGGATACGCGAGTCCCGAGCGACTCATCGGGCAGCCACCGGACGAGCGGAGCGAAGTCTTCAGCCTGGGGGCCGTGCTCTATCATCTCCTCACCGGCATGCCTCCGGACCCGAGCCATGTTGACAGCTCAATTCCCAAGGTCGCGCGCGCCGTGCTCGACACCGCGCTGACACCGACTCCCGCGCGACGCTTCCAGACGATTTCGGAGTTTGATGACGCGCTGAAGCAACTGGCGTCCGTCGCGGCCAACCCCACAAGGGCAACGACCGATCGGGCCCTCCTGATTGGAGGGGTGGGGGCTGGCCTGGCCCTCGTGACGGTGGGGCTCTGGCTGCTCCCGGGCCCGAAGTGGAGAGCGACTAGCGGAGAGCGACCGGCTCTCGTCGCCGACACCATGGATTCGGGTGCCAGGGAGGCCCGCCCATCCACCGCCCGCGAGGCGCTCCCTGCGCCCCCGCGGGCTCAATCACCGGCTCCGGCTCCACCGGCACCCGCCAGGACACACCAAGCACCAGGAACAGTCCTGCGGACGGCGACCGTTCTCTGGCCGGAGCGACCCCCAATCCCGCGCCGCGTGCCACGCGCCAGCGATCCGCAGCTACGGCGCTCGCTGACGCTGAGGCAGACCGCTCGATCGAGACAGGCATGGTTGCGACTCCCCCGCCCGAGGGGCCACAGCTTCCGCCCATGGAGGCGCGGGCTGGGGTCTATCTCCGCATCGGGCTGGACGAGGCGTCGCGGCAGCTCGGCGGACCGGTCCACGTCATCGAGGGGATGACGCCGTCGTTCGTAGGCCTGGCGCGGAGCCAGTTCCCGGGTTATGGCACGGCGGGACCGGCGGTCCGGGTGGTGTACCTCGCTCCTGATGGAGGCTTGATCCTGCTCGACCAGCAACGGATGCGACCGGGGCGAAGAGTGCCGGCCCCCACCGCGACTCGCTGGCACATCGGCCACGTCATGCTGTACCTGCACGGCGAAGCCCAGCCGAGGGTCCTGAGCAACTTCGTGAGGAGGGTGCGCTAGCCGAAACCGCAGAACAGAAATCCGCCTGCCCGCACCGAGCCACGACTTCATAGATCACCACGATCAGCCCTAGCGAGGGGACGCCCTAGCAGCTTTCGAGCTGCAGCCACGAGAGCCTCTGCCGAGAATGGCTTCGGGAGGAAATCCCACTGGAAGGCTTGGATCCGCTAGTCCGTCGACCCAGCCGGACACAAACAAGACCGGGATACGCGGATATCGATTGTGGATGCGGAGCGCGAGTTCCGGTCCCGGAAGGTCAGGCAGACGGATATCGGCGACCAGCAGCGGCAGGCCCAATTCTCGTGAGTGAGGGTTGATTAACCCGCCGAGCATTTATGACAATCCCCGTCAACGCTGGTTAGCGCTGGTCAGCGATGCCATTCATGGGGAGGAATCAGTGTCAGCTGGCGGTGGTTGGCGCCGCGGCCTGCGCTCCGGAGCAAGAGGTCGCGCGTTCGAGTCTTGGGAGGCGTGGGTTGACGGGCGAAGGACACTGCTAGACCGGCCTTTCCCCAACGCGTGAGCCCGGCCCTGTCCATGTCCGCCGGCGCCGGCGACCCCCTCTGAACTCGAAGTGCTCGTCCGACAGCACGCGCCCAGGCGGCGACTGATCGGGGCCACGCTCGCGGCGGAGCCGAGCGGCCACTCGCACCGCCACACCTGCCGCCCCGACCCAGATGTTCGCTGGTACCTCGGGGTAGAGCGACGCGTGCTCGGGCTTGAGACAGGCCTTCCGAACGATGGGGCTCATTGTCACTGAATCCGCAATGGCAATCCGGCAGCGAAGCCGCTCGTCACGCTCGCGGACCAAGACGGCGGTCCTCTACCTGGCGCCCCGCCGCCGCGCTGGCCGGCTAGCCAGACCCCTCCCCCATCATGCAGTGAGTCCGAATCGAACCGTGGGCAGACGGCGAGCAGCACGATCACTCGCTGGCTCAAGGCGTTGAGCCGGTCCGCGGGTCGTCCTTCGGGTTGACGTAGGTGATCGCGAAGGGGCCGGTGCTCTGGACCTCCAACACGACGCGGCTGGCCGCATGTACGAAGTGAGGCTCCTTCGCGCCGATCGTCACTGGCTTGTCCGTGGCCATCGCCTTCATGGCCTTCTCATCCCACTTCGCTCCGTCGCCCAGGTGCAGCGTGCCCTCGAGCAGGCGGAGCGTCTCGCTCGTGGGGTGGTGGTGCGGGCGGATCGCGTAGTCCGCCGGCATCTCGAGCCGAACGGTGAAGGGGCCGGCCTTGGTTGGATCGCCCGAGACGACCGCCCCTCGGGCCCCAGCGGGGAGACCGGGCGGCGACGGCCCCCAGGTGAGCCCGCCATCGCTGGTGGTGTCTGCCGTCGCGGTGGATGCCGACGCCATCGTGTCGGTCTGGGGCTGGTCGGCCGCTGCGCCAGGCTCGCGATCGGCGGTACGGTCCGCACCGCCCCCACAGCCGAGGAGCAGGACCACGGCGGCCAACAGCATGAATGTGCTGCGCATGATGCGTCCCTCCGAGAATGCCGCAGAGACCGGGACGCGCGGGCGAATCCCGCACGGCGCCAGGCGGTGCGGCAGGTTCACGATAGAGCGCAGTACGGCGGTCGGCTAGGGCGAGGGGGCCCGTGTCAGGCGTGCCCTACCGTAAGCCACGGATGTGGTCCGCCAAGACGGCTGGGACGCGTCAGGTCTGCAAGCAAGGACAGCGAGCACCCGCACCTCCTTTCGCCGGTCGCTGGTGATCCGTTGTGGCCCGCTACCTAGGTTCACACCCCGTGCAGCGCTGATCGTGCCGCGTAGTTGCCGATAGTACCCGAGTCTTCACTATGCTGAAAGGTCGGGCGGATGCCTTAGTCGCGGCTGCCTGTACTTCCACGCGGTCGATCCGAGCTTCTCAGTGTGAGGGGTGCAGACTAATGCAGTCGCCGGTTCATGGTCCGGTGATAGACCCCACAATCCGGCGCGCACGCCGACCACGGACTTCCATACCGCGCAATTCTATAGTTGAGGCACGGATGGGCACGCACACCACGGAAGGCCACACGATCGTTCTGCCGGCCATGACAGCCCGCCGATGGCCGTGAAGCAAAGGGTCCTTCCTGCTCTAGGGGGAAGGCCAGCATGAGCCAGCTGCTGGCGAACCTGTGCCATATGGTCCGCCGGCTTGCACAGGGGTCGGCGTGAGGGGGAGATCGAAAGAGGCCTCGTCGTCTGCGGGGCACTGCCTTCTCAATAGAACCCTGATGGGATAGCCCCGTGCGCCTCGCCGCACTGCTGTTACCGCTGCTTCCTTCCCTGGTTTCTGCCCAGGCTGAGGCCTTGGTCTATGACCGGCCCATGGCTGACATGCTCGGCTCCGCCGCACTTCCGATGATGGTGATCGACGAGAACACGCTCGCTGGCGGGCTCTTCGTCACGGTGCCCTTCCCAGTCAAGCCGTGGAACGAAGCGAAGGCTTGCGTCGAAGGGCTGTCCAAGGAATTTGCTCTCCCACCTGTCGGCGAGCCTCCCCAGCTGCTGGTGGTCCCCGGGGCGCGCACGATCCGGGTCCGCGACATGACGCTCGATAGCCTCGAGTACGCCTCGGACAGCACCTTCGCAGGGACGCACTTCTCGGCTCCAAGCGTGGCATACAGCCTGGTCCGGTCGAACGCGCTGGTGGTTGTGGAGAGATATCGGGAGAATGTGCCGGTACTCCGGCATGAGGCACTGCACTTCATTATCTGGCGCGCACTTAAGCTCTATGGCCACCCCGAGGAATTCTTTATGCCTTGTGATAAGGCCTACCGGGACTGAGGTGGGACGACATCTCCGGCTCCGCTGCGAGGGCGTGCACCAGCAGGATGGGACGCCAACGGGTGTCCCCACGTTGCACGAGCCGTTCACCCCGGAAGAATTGCTACGAGCGATCGCGGGGCTGATCGCCTAACCAGCCGCCGCTGGTTCGGAACCTTGGCAACACGGGTGGCAACATCAACGTGGTAATTTCCTGGCGCAGCGTGGCGCACTCTGGCGCGTTCTCCGAGGGAGAGCTCGGTTTCTCGAGGGGATCGCCCGAGCTCATAATGCCGGGGTCATGACGGGTTGCTCACACAAGTGCAGCAGATACGAAGACCGCCACATCAGACTTCCTGGTGTGGCGTTTCGACTACTAGGCCCGCGGCTAGCCAGACGCCTGGCAGGCCTTCGTCGGGCTCAAGAAGGGCATTGACCCAAAGGAGGTCGCGAGCGGCGACATGTTCGGGACCCGCGAGTACCTCAAGAACAATTATCTGTACCGCATGGGAGCGGCTGTCCTGGTGATCTATGGGAACTCGAAGCAGGAAGCGATGTACCCGATCACAGCGTGGACTCGGAGGGCAACCCGCTCGACGGGTCGACGAACCGCTATTCAGTTGCTTCGGTCCCGACCAGCTCCGGCCGGTGAACGCTTTCTGGTCGCTCACCATATACGAGCTGCCATCCAGTCTGCTGACCGCGAATCCGCTCAACCGCTATCTCATCAACTCGCCCATGCTCCCGTCCCCGAAGGGGCCTTCTTCGCGGTGCTGCGGTTGTATTGGCCGAAGGAGCCGGCGATCACCGGGGAGTGGACGGCGCCGCCGATGGTGAGACGGTAAACCTCGCATTCAGTGATGCTTGCGCGGTCTAGTTAATGTGATATCTCAGGTGGTGTCAGGGGAAGGGGTCCATGCCACCGGCTGCGGGTGGACCCCACGACTCCCTGGGGATTTCGTTCAGCGGTTGAACGACCGAGATCAAGGCACGTATCGATCTCGCAACTTCTCCACCCCGTTTTGCACTTCTACACCCCGGCCTAGTCGCCAGTTGGTCTCAGGCGATCCGTCGCCCGGCGTCGTGCCGGCGGCGCCTCGGCCTGCGGCAATCCACCATGCCGGAACTCGAAGTGCTCGGGATCCAGCACGCGGACCTGCAGACCGGTATGGCCCTCCCCGCGCTGGAGCCTCCGCGCCCACACGATGTCGGCCATGGTGGCCGCCTGCACCCAGACCTCCGGCGTGATGCCAGGAAAGACGTGTGCGGAGGCCGCGCGAAGGCGGGCTTCCCGCGGGCGGTCGTGGCCGCCGCTCTCCCGCTTCATGGGTTCCTCCTGCGCTCGATCGGCGAATTCGTTACCGTGCAGTTGATGCGGTGAATTGTTCGGGTTCGGCGCGCGGGGCGCAAGCGGCCCCACGCGACCCGTTTCCTAGCCAGGAGTGATCATGCCAGCCTACTGTTCGCATATCGCCCAGCTTCATCCGGTGAAACCGCATACCCCCAAGGGGTGCGAGGAATGTCTCCAGACCGGTAGCGGGTGGGTGCACCTCCGCCTCTGTCTGACCTGCGGCCACGTCGGCTGCTGCGACAGCTCTCCGAACAAGCACGCGACGAAGCACTTTCACGCCACCCAACACCCGGTGGTCCGGAGCTTCGAACGAGGAGAGGACTGGGCCTGGTGCTACGCCGACCAGGCGTTCATCGAGCCCGCGCCGTTCTGAGGCTCCACCGCCTCGTCGGTCTCCACTTGGTACCTCTGGAAAGTTCCGCGGCCTCAGCTTCATGGATCGGGTCAGCTCGGAAGTGACGGAGCAGTCGCCCCGCGTGGGTTCTCGCCGGCTCAGCACCGGGGAGCGTTACGCGGTTGCGTTGCTCGCCGCGGGGCTCGCCCTTGCGCTCGAGCTTCTCCTCTCTCCCTTCGCGGCCGGCTACTTCTACCCCGTCTTCCTGGCCGCCGTCGCTTTCAGCGCGTGGTATGGCGGATTCGGGCCCGGGTTCGTCACCGCGGCGGCCGCGGCCGTCGGCAGCGTGTGGCTCGCCCTCGAACCCCCGCCATCCCTGGACGCGTCACCACCGGGAGACTGGGGTGACCTGGCGGCGTATTTCGCATCCGGAGTTCTGGTAAGCGGACTCATCGCGTTTCTCCTCGCCTCGCGACGGCGTGTTGAGCGGGCCGCCGCGCGGACCGCACGAGTTCACGCGTTGAACCTGTCGCTTGGCCCGGTGCTGAGTCCGACGGAGGTGGCTCGCATCATCGTAAGCCACGTGACGGAGGCGGTGCAGGCGCGCGTGGGTGCCATCGCACTCCTCGCGAGCGACGGCCGCACCCTCGAGGTGTTGCCCACCGACGGCGACGCCCGTCTGGTCCGCGCGTCGGCGGAAGCGGGTCCGCTCGGGCAGGCGGCCCGGGACGCGGTGACCGTCTACCTCGAATCGGGCGTCGAGCGGCGCACCCGGTATCCGGCGCTGGCCGCCCTGGACGGAACTCCAGGCTCGCTCGTAGCGATACCGCTCATGCCCGGCGGCCGCGCCATCGGCGCGCTCGAGCTGCGGTTCGCGCACGACAGGAAATTTCCGGAGGAGGATCGCAGCTTCCTCTCGACGCTCGTGGGCCAGGGCGCGTTGGCGCTCGAGCGCGCGCGGCTATACACGGCCGAGCGCGAGGCCCGCGAGCGGAACGCGTTTCTCGCCGAGGCGAGCTCGATGCTGGCCTCCTCCCTCGACTACCGGGCTACGCTCTCGGCCGTGGCCCGCCTCGCGGTCCCCCGGTTGGCCGATTGGTGCGGAGTGGACGTCGTGGAGGAGGATGGGCGCCTGCGTCGGGTCGCCGTCGCCCATGTGGATCCCGAGCGGGTCAACGACGTGTGGGAGATGAGCCGCCGCTACGTCGAATTGCCCGAGGATCCGGTGCCCCGGGTGATTCGGACGGGATCTCCGTTGCTCGTCCCGCGGATCCCGGAGGCCATGCTCCAGGCCTTCGCCCGCGATCCCGAGCACCTGGATCGGCTCCGGGCCATGGGTCTCTGCTCCCTGCTGATCGTGCCCATGCGCGCGCGAGATCGCACTCTCGGCGCGATCGTCTTCGTCACTGCGGAATCCGGCCGAGTGTACTCGGAGGCGGATCTGCGGCTCTCGGAAGACCTGGGCCGGCGTGCCGCGGTCGCCGTGGACAACGCCCGGCTCTTCGAGGAATCCCGGGCAGCCCTGCGCGCGCGGAGCGAGTCACTCGCCCTGCTCGACACCGTGTTCCTCGGCGCCCCCGTGGGACTCGCGTTCGTGGATCGGGAGCTCCGCTTCGTCAGGATCAACGACGCGCTGGCTTCGCTGAACGGGCAGTCGCCCGAGGCACACCTGGGTCGCACCGTGGGCGAGGTGGTGCGGAATGAGGGGGCCCTGGCCGAGGAGTGTTTCCGCCAGGTGCTGGAGACGGGGGAGCCCGTGCTCGACACCGAGATCCGCGGCGAACGGAGCGACGGGAGTGAGCAGCGCTACGTCGCCCTCGCCAGCTACTACCCCGTGCGGGGCGCCGACGGGGAGGTGCACTACGTCGGCGTCATCGTCATCGACGTCACCGAGCGACGGCGGGCCGATGAACTGGTGGTTCAGTCGCAGCGGATGGAGGCGATCGCGAAAGTCGCGGGCGGGGTGGCGCACGAAGTGAACAACATGATGACCGTCATCACCGGCTTCAGCGGCTTTCTCGAGGAGGCGACGTCCGTCGGCGATCCCCGCCTCGCGGACATCACCGAGATCCGGAAGGCGGCCGATCGCGCCGCGGGTATCACCCGCCAGCTGCTCGCATACAGTCGGCAGCAGGTGCTGCAGCCCCGGCTCTTGGATCTCAACGGCCTCCTCCGGGAGATGACCACGGTGCTGCAGCGGCTCCTGGGGCCGGGAATCGCTCTCCGGCTGCGGCTGGGCGAGGGAACGGCGACGGTGCGGGCCGACCCGGCTCAGCTGGAGCAGTGCATCCTCAATCTCGCCATCAATGCGCGAGACGCGATGGCCGGGCACGGGGAGCTGAGCATTATCACCGAAGTGGTGAGCCTGGATCAGGGGTACGCACAGCGTTACCCCAACATTCACGTGCCTTCCGGCAAGTATTTCCGGGTCACGGTCTCCGACACGGGGCACGGGATGGATGCCGAGACGCGCGCCCGGGCGTTCGAGCCCTTCTTCACGACCAAGCCGGTGGGGCAGGGCACCGGTCTCGGGCTGGCGACGGTGTATGGCATCGTGAAGCAGAGCGACGGCTTCATCTGGGTGTATGGCGAGCCGGGACATGGCGCGGTCTTCAAGATCTACCTGCCCGAGCAGAACGCGCTGCCGGTGACCACCGGCGAGCACGCCATCCCGCGCGATGCTCCTGCGGGTGCCGAGCGGGTTCTGTTGGTGGAGGATGAGGAGGCGGTCCGGCGGATGGCTGCCCGGTCCCTCGCGACCCGAGGGTACACCGTTCTCGAAGCGGCGAACGGTGAGGAGGCGCTCGAGGTCGTGGGACTTGGCTCCAGCCTGATCGACCTCGTAGTCACCGACGTCGTCATGCCCAACCTGAGCGGGCGAGAGCTGGGCGAGCGCCTTGCCGAGCTGCGACCGGGATTGCCGGTGCTGTTCATCTCCGGCTACACCGACGACGACGTCATCCGCCGGGGACTGCTCACGCCGGGATCGCCATTTCTCCAGAAGCCGTTCGAGCCCGATGCCCTCGCGCGCAAGGTCCGGCAGGTCCTGGAGCGCTCCCGCCGTTAGCTTTCGGGGCGATGGATCTCCTCGCCGAGTTCCGCGCGCATCTCCCGACCCTCGCGCTGCCTCGGGGCCGCGCCCTGGTCGCGGTCTCGGGCGGCCCCGACTCGGTCGCCCTGCTCGATCTGCTCCTCCGCACGACGGACCAGCACCGTCTCGAGCTGGTCGTGGCCCACGTGGATCATGGCATTCACCCTGACAGTGGGCGCGTCGCGGCCGCGGTCGAAGCATACGCCTCCGAACGATGTGTGCCCTTCGAGGCCGGGTCGCTCCGGCTGGGAAGCAGGACCGGTGAGACCGACGCCCGGCTCGCAAGGTACGCCTGGCTCGGCCGGGCGCGAGGCCTGCTGGGCGCCTCGGTCGTGTTCACCGCGCACCACGCCGATGATCAGGTCGAAACCGTTCTCATGCGGCTGCTCGCCGGGAGCGGCCCGGCCGGGCTGGGCGGCATGCGCGCGGTTTCCCGCTGGCTCGTCCGGCCATTGCTTCCGTTCCGGCGGCGCGCGCTCTTGCAATACGTGAGGGACCACGGCCTCCCGGTCTGGATCGATCCCGCCAATGCGGATCCCGCGCATCTTCGTTCCTGGATCCGGGTGGAGGCGCTTCCGTTCCTGCGTCGGCGACTGCCGAACGTGGACGAACATCTTCTGCGGTCGGGGGCTCAGGCGGCTCGGGATCGGGAGGCGTGGGACGCACTTCTGGATCAGTTGTCGGAGCTGGATCTCCAGGCGGACGAGGACGGAATTTCCGTTGCTGGGGGTCCGCTGGCGGGCTATGATTCAGCGCTGGCGGAAGCACTGATCATGGCGATGGCACGGCGTGCTGGATGTACGGTAGGGCCGACCCGTGCCGACTCGGTGATGACGCTGGTCGCGCGGGGTACGAGTGGGAGCGCAGTCCCCCTCGGCGCGGGCTGGCGGGCGGAGCTCGACTTCGGTCGGCTCCGGATCTCACGCGACGAGGCATCGGCGGCCGAAGCGCGCTGGGCTCTGCGGGGCACGACAGGCGAGGGAACCTGGGGGCGGTGGCGTCTGCGCTGGCGGCCGGATTCGGCCCCCGAGCGCCAGGAGCGCGCCGCCTTCGTCGCCTGGTTCACCCCCGACCGGCTCGAGGTGCGGGGCTGGCTCCCCGGAGACCGTGTCCGGCCGCTGGCCGGCACCGGCCGCCGACTGCTGGCACGATGTTTTCAGGATGCCAAGGTGTCGCGGCGTCGGCGGGAGAGGTGGCCGGTGATCGCAGGCGAGAGTGAGGTCGTCTGGGTGCCGGGCGTGTGCCGGTCCGACGCCCTCCTTCCAACCGAAGGAGCGGAAGCGGTCCGTGTCGATGCTGAGTACGCCTGAGGTCCTTCGCCGCACCGGCGGCAAGCCCGTCAAGTCCATCGTCTACGACGAGGCGACCATCGCCGCCCGGGTCGAAGCGCTCGGCGCCGAGATCACGGAGGCCTATCCCGAAGGCGAGCTGCTGGTGTTGGGGCTGCTGAAGGGAAGCTTCATCTTCCTGAGCGATCTGGTCCGGAAGATCCAACGGCCGATTCAGGTGGACTTCCTGGTGGCGAGCTCGTATGGCGAGGGGAAAGTCTCGAGCGGGACCGTTCGCCTCCTGTACGACCCCGAAACCCGCCTGGAAGGGAAACACATCCTGCTGGTCGAGGATATTATTGATACAGGCAAGACCCTCCAGCGGCTCATGACGCTGCTGGGGGAACGTCGGCCGGGGAGCCTGGCCATCTGTGCGCTCCTCGACAAGCAACTTGCGGTCGAGCCGCGCCCCGAGGCCCGCTTCGTCGGATTCCGGGCGCCCCCCGCGTTTCTGGTGGGGTACGGACTCGATCATGCCGAGAACTATCGACATCTCCCGTTCATCGCGGACCTGGAATAAATGGCAGACCGACTCCCATCGCGGCCCCCTCGCACGAACTGGGGCAACCTGAGCAAGAATCTGGCGCTGTGGCTCCTGGTGGGCCTCCTGGCGCTGGCGCTCTTCCAGATGATGAGCCGCCAGCGCAATCCGACCCAGGAATTCTCCTACACCGAGTTCAGCCGCCAGCTCGACCAGGGCAACGTGGCCCGCGTCGAAGTGTTCGACGGCAAGCGTCTCGAGGGTGACTTCCGCACGCCGGTGTCGCAGGACGGCCGGACCGCCAAAAGCTTCCAGGTCCTGCTGCCGGTCGCCAACAGCGAAGCCTTCGTGAAGCGGCTGGAAGACGCGGGCGTGCCCATCCTCGCCAAGGAGCCGAAGGGTGGGATCACCGCGATCATCATCGCCGCGCTCCCCTGGATCGTGATTCTCGGCCTCTGGTTCTTCCTGCTCCGCCAGCTTCAGGCCGGTGGCAGCCGCGCCTTCGCGTTCGGCAAGTCCAAGGCAAAGCTCCTGGCCGGCGACACGCCCAAGGTCACGTTCGCGGACGTGGCCGGCGCCGACGAGGCCAAGGTCGAGCTGCAGGAGATCATCGAGTTCCTGAAGGACCCGCAGAAGTTCACCCGGCTGGGCGGACGCTTGCCCAAGGGTGCGCTGCTGGTGGGGCCTCCGGGAACCGGGAAGACGCTGCTCGCCAAGGCCGTCGCCGGCGAGGCGGGCCGCCCGTTCTTCTCGATGTCGGGCTCCGACTTCGTCGAGATGTTCGTCGGCGTCGGCGCCAGCCGGGTGCGGGACCTGTTCGAGCAGGGCAAGGCCCACGCCCCGTGCATCATCTTCATCGACGAGATCGACGCTGTCGGCCGGCACCGCGGCGCCGGCCTCGGCGGCGGGCACGACGAGCGGGAGCAGACGCTCAACCAGCTCCTGGTCGAGATGGACGGGTTCGAGTCGAACGACGGCGTGATTCTCATCGCCGCGACCAACCGTCCCGACGTGCTCGACCCGGCGCTGCTCCGGCCCGGCCGCTTCGATCGTCAGATCGTGGTGGATGCTCCGGACGTGCGTGGGCGCGAAGGGATTCTCCGGGTCCACACCCGGAAGATTCCGCTCGGATCGGACGTCAGACTCGAAGTGATCGCCAAGGGCACGCCGGGGATGGCCGGTGCCGACCTGGCCAACCTGGTCAACGAGGCCGCCGTGCTCGCAGCGCGACGGAACAAGACTCTGGTGGACATGCAGGACTTCGAGGACGCCAAGGACAAGGTGATGCTCGGCGTCGAGCGGCGAAGCCTGGTGCTCACCGAGGGGGAGCGCAAGCTCACCGCTTACCACGAGGCCGGGCACGCCATCGTCGCGATCAAGATTCCCGGCAGCGATCCGATTCATAAAGTCACCATCGTCCCCCGGGGCCGCGCCCTGGGCCTCACCGCCTCGCTGCCCGAGGTGGACCGGCACAACTACACGAAGGATTGGCTGATCGGCAGTCTCGCGATGTTCTTCGGCGGCCGCGTCGCCGAAGAGATCGTCTTCGGGGCCGAGAAGGTGACCACGGGGGCGGGAAACGACATCGAGCGTGCCACGGCCCTCGCGCGTCGCATGGTCACCCAGTTCGGGATGAGCGAGCGCATCGGTCCGCTCGCCGTGGGCGACAAGGAGCAGGAGATCTTCCTGGGACGGGAGTTTGCCCAGCGTCGGGAGATCTCCGAGCGCACCGCGCAGATGGTGGACGACGAGGTGAAGCGCCTGATCGACGAGGCCTACGCGAGGGCCACCGAGATCTTGAACGCCAATCGCGAGCTGCTGGACCGCATCGCCAGTGCCTTGCTCGAGCGCGAGACCATCGATCGGGAGGACCTCGATCGTCTGGTGAGAGACTTGCCGCTTCCGCCCCGCAGCCTGCCGCCGGCCGACGCCGTCGCGGCACCCACCAACCCGCCGGCGAAGCCGGGCGTTCCGCCCGCCCGCGCGCCGCTCCTGGGAACACCGCCGGCAGAACCCGCAGGCGCGTGAGCGCCACGCCGCTGGCGCTTCACTCCCCGCTCGCGGTGCGCGATGCGCTCCGATCGAACGGGTGGGAGGAAGCGCTGGCGGCCACCGCGGCGGGCGGGCTGTCACCACTCGCCATCCATTTGAAGGGGCTGGACCAGGTCGCGCTCGAGACCCTGGTCCGATACGCGGGTGGACTGGGCCTGGACGTCGTCACGGGCGATACCTGGGCCGTTCTCGCCGGCAGCCGCTCCCGCCTCAGCGCCTTTGCCCGTCCCTGGATGGTCCCCGAGCCTTTGGCCGAGGCGGCCACGCAGGTCGGCCTCGCCCTCCCCGCAGACCCGCCCGAGATCTGGCGCACCGCCCGAGGGCCGATCTCGCTGGATCGGCCGGTCCTCATGGGCATTCTCAACGTCACCCCCGACAGTTTCAGCGACGGCGGGCGCTTCACCGGCCTGGATGCGGCCCTGGCGCACGCCGATGCCTTGGTGGCTGCGGGTGCGGCTATCGTGGATGTTGGCGGCGAATCCACTCGGCCCGGCCGCACCGAGTCCGTGCCGGTCGAGGAGGAGCTCCGAAGGGTCGTGCCGGTCGTGGACGGGTTGGTACGGTCCCGCCCCGAGCTCGTGATCTCGGTGGACACCGTGAAGGCCGAGGTCGCACGCCGGTCACTGGACCGAGGCGCCGCGATCGTGAACGACGTGACCGCGTTCAGGCTCGATCCCGAAATGGCCCGCGTGGCGGCGGAGGGGAACGCTGGTGTGGTGCTCATGCACTCGCGGGGTGCCGTCCTCGAGATCGCGTCCTATGACCACGCGGAGTACGAGGGCGGCGTGGTGGGGACCGTGCTGGACGAGCTCCGGGCCGCCGTCGCAAAGGCGACCGCGCAGGGCGTTGCCCCCGAGGCCGTCGCGGTGGACCCCGGCTTCGGCTTCTCCAAGACCGTAGAGCAAAATATCTTGCTCTTCGACCAGCTCACGGCACTCCAAGCGCTCGGCAGGCCGGTGCTGGTCGGTCCCTCAAGGAAAAGATTCATCGGAGCGGTCAGCGGACAGCCGGTCGAGGACCGGGACCGGGTGACCGCGACTGCGTGCGCCCTCGCCTGGGGACGCGGCGCCCGCATCTTCCGGGTTCACGACGTCGCCGCCGCCCGCGAGGCGCTGGCGCTCGCCTATGCCGTGGGAGGCCCGTAGTGTCGTTCGAGCAGTTTCCGCTTCCCGTTCCCCAGTGGCGGGACCTGCTCGAGATCCTCATCGTCGCGTTCGTCATCTATCGGCTTCTTCTCGTGCTGGTCGGCACCCGCGCCCTGCAGATCGTGTTCGGGTTGCTCGTCCTCGCCGCCATCTACTTCGCCGCGCTCCTGCTCAAGCTGACCATGATCACGTACCTCCTGGGTGTGGTCTTCACCTACGGGGTGATCGCGGCGCTGGTGGTGTTTCAGCCCGAGCTGCGCCACGCGCTCGCCCGGCTGGGGCAAACCCGCGTGTTCCGCCTCTTCGGTGGACAGGAGCAGCCCGCGGTGGCGGGCGAGATCGCCAAGGCGATGGAACGCCTGAGTCGCAGCGCCACCGGCGCGATCATCGCGGTGGAGCAGGGGGTTCGTCTGGACGAATACCTCGACACCGGGACCCCGATGAACGCCACGGTCTCCGCCGAGCTGCTCGCCACCATCTTCAGCCCCTACTCTCCGCTCCACGACGGAGCTGTCATCGTGCGAGGTAACCTCATCGTCGGGGCGGGCACTATCCTGCCGCTCACCCAGTCGCGTCTCAGCGACCGGACGCTGGGGACACGGCATCGTGCGGCCCTCGGACTGTCGGAGGAGACCGACGCCCTCGTGCTGGTCGTCTCGGAGGAGACGGCGGCCATCTCCCTCGCCCGGCGCGGCCATCTCGTGCGGGATCTGACGCCCGAGCAGGTGCGCACCACGCTCTGTCCGCCGACCTCATGATCTCTGCCGATAGCGAACGGCCACCCTACCGCGCGGCGATCGCCGTCGCCCTCGTGGTCGTGACGGTCTACGTCATCACCCTGGCGCCCACTGTCACCTTCTGGGACGCAGGCGAGTTCATCGCGGCTGCTTACACCCTAGGCATCCCGCATCCGCCGGGCACGCCGCTCTTCGTCCTCATCGCCCACACCTGGGGCCTGCTGCTTCCGATCGGCGAGTTCGCCTATCGCACCAACCTGCTCAGCGCCGTGCTGAGTGCCTCCGCCATCGGGCTCTTCTTCCTCGTCGTGCACGAATCGCTGCGAGGCTGGGGCGCGACCCCGCTTCGGGTCGGTGGCTCGGTCGTCGCGGCGCTCATCGGCGCCTTCACCTTCACCAACTGGCAGAACTCGAACGAGACCGAGGTCTACTCGGTCGCGACCTTCACGATCGCCGCCATGTGCTGGGCGGTGAATCTCTGGCGCCGGCAACGGGAGACCGAACGGGCGCCGCGACTCCTGCTGCTGGTCATTTTCCTTGCCGGCATTTCCATAGGGAACCACCTGCTGGCGCTGCTCGCCGGACCGGCGATCGTCGGCTGTCTCGTGGCCGTGCTCTGGCTGGAGCCGGCAGCCAATCCGGCTCGGCGTCGCGAGGAGTGGGGACAGATCGCGGTTGTCGCGGGGGTCTGGGCGCTGCTGATCGGTACCGGGTTGGGAAGCACGGCCCTCACCGTACTCGGGGCGCTGTGCTTTCTAGGGGCCGCGGTCTTCGCGGCGAACGGTGGCGCGGGCGTGTTCGCGGCGGTCAGTCTCGCCATCGCGGCGATCGGGATCACGCCGTACCTCTATCTCTACATCCGCTCCGGGCAGCATCCGGTGATCAACGAGGCGGCTCCAGCCACCTTCGATGCCCTGCTCGCCGTCATCCGCCGGGCCCAGTATCCGCCTCGAACTCCCCTCGATGACCCGACCGTGGCGCACGGGGCGGACAATCCCGGTCGAACGCTCGGGCTGATCGGACTTCAGCTCCTCAACTACTTCCAGTACTTCGATTGGCAGTGGGCTCGGTCGGTCATCGCGCCGGTCCGCGCGGTCATCACGGTGGGGTTCTTCGCCCTCGGCCTGCAGGGCCTCCTGGCCCAGCGACGAAGCGACCGGCCGAACTGGTGGCTCTGCCTGATACTGTTCCTCGTGACCGGCCTGGGCCTCGTCGGTTACATGAACTTCAAGCCGGGGTTCAGTCTCGGAGCCGTGCAGTATCCGAATACCCAGGATCACGAGGTGCGAGAGCGGGACTACTTCTTCGTCGTCAGCTTCATCGTCTGGGGCCTCTGGGTCGGAATCGGGGCGGCGGACCTCGGGCGGCGGATCGCGGCGACAGTCGGGTCGGCTCGAAGACTGGCACCAGCCGCACTCGCCGTCGTCCTGGTCCCGCTGACGCTCAACTTCACGGCGGCATCCCGCCGCCATGGCCCCGACGCATACCTCGCCGCCGACTTCGCCTACGATCTGCTGCAAAGCGCGCCCGCGTACGGGGTCCTGTTCACCTACGGCGACAACGACACCTTCCCCCTCTGGTGGGCGCAGGAGGTCGCCGGGGTCCGACAGGACGTGACGGTCGTCTGTCTCGCCCTGGCGAACACCGACTGGTACATGCGGCAGCTCCGCGACAACCCGGTGCGCCCGGTGAACCGAGCCGAGCTCCCCAAGATCTGGGCCGACTCGATCCCCGAGCGACCCAGCGGGCCGCTGCACGGAATGAACGACTCGACCATCGCGTCGGCGATGAGCGGGTACTACGTCTCCCAGCGCCAGACGGTGAGGCTCGGTCCGCTCACCCGGGAGCTGGAACCGGGCACATTTCTGTATCCCAACGACATCCTGACCCTGAGCGTCATCCAGCAGAGCCTCGGCCGCCGCCCCATCGTATGGGCGGCTACGGCCGGAAGGAGCTATGCCGGCCTGGCGGATTACGTCGTGCAGAAGGCGCTGGGCTTTCACCTCGGGACCACGAGGCCCGACACCACCGATCCTAGACTGAATTTCCGGCGTCTCGCCGGCGCCCCGCTCGACGTGCCCGCCACGGAGACCCTGGCGTTCGAGGTCTACCGCTACGCGGGATTGCTCGAGGCCGGCGCCGCGGGCCTGGATCCCACGTCAGCGAGCGCGGCCGCGAGTCTGTCGCTGCCGTTCGTGCAGCTGGTCTACGCATACCAGGATGCTGGAGACCAGCTCAAGCTCGAACGAGCCCTGGTACGCGCCGTGAAGCTGGCACCCGATGCCGAACTGCGCGCCGCGCTCACCCAGATGCTGCAGAGCCTGCCGAAGGACAGCCAGCCGACGTTGGCCGAGTAACGGCTCCGCTACGAGCCGGAGGCGTGTGATGGAGAGCACAGCCTCACGCGCCTTGGCCGGGCCATCCTACCGAGTGATGCAGAACTCCGAGTCGGTCTCACTCGTCACAGGCGCCGGTGGCTATACCGGAGTGGCCTTGGTCCGTCACCTGCTTTCGTCAGGGCGCCGGGTCCGTGCGCTCGTGCGACAGAACTGGGCAGGCCCAGGATCTGGAGCGCCTCGGCGCCGAAGTGCTGGTGGGAGATGTCCGCGATCCGCACATCGTGCAGCAGGCGGTAGCGAATGTCGACACCGTTTATCATCTCGCGGCGGTATTTCGCCGCGCCGGCGTCCCCGATTCCGAGTATCGAACGGTCCACGTCGACGCGACGCGCAAGCTGATCGAGTACAGCGCCGCCGCCCGGGTCCATCGGTTCGTCCACTGCAGCACCGTCGGCGTTCACGGCGATGTCGATCGCTCGGCCCCCGCTACCGAGGAGGCGCCGCTCGTCCCGGGCGACATCTATCAGCTCACCAAGCTGGAGGGCGAGCAGATCGCGCGCGAGACGGCGGCCAGGACCGGACTGCCGCTGACGGTCGTGCGGCCGGGACCGATCTACGGCCCGGGTGACCGCCGCCTCCTCAAGTTCATCGGCGGCGTCGCCAGGCGCCGGTTCGTGCTGGTCGGCGACGGCTCGCCCCGCTTCCAGATGGTGTACGTGGACGACCTCGCGAAGGGCTTCCGGCTCGCGGCCGAGACCCCTGGCGCGGCCGGTCGCACCTACATCATCACGGGGAACGAGGCTCCCACGCTGAACGAGCTCGTGGAGGAGATCGCCGACGTCGCTCACGTTCGCGCCGTTCGCTGGCACCTCCCGGTCTGGCCCTTCTGGCTCGCCGGGGCGCTGTGCGAGGCCATCTGCGTACCGCTCGGCATCGAGCCTCCCATCTTCAGGCGCCGAGTCAGCTTCTTTACCAACAATCGCTGGTTCGATACGGGACGCGCCCGGCGCGAGCTCGGATACACGCCCAAAGTTCGCCTCCATGAAGGGATCGGACGGACCCTCAGTTCCTATCGCCAGCTGGGCTGGATCTAACCCACAGTCCGTCGCCAACCTGTACGAGTACCTTTCAGGGTATGGCGATCGTACTCTTCGACGGAGTCTGCAACCTCTGCAACGCGTCGGTGCTGTTCGTGATCGACCGCGATCCCCGCGGCCGCTTCGCGTTTGCGCCCCTGCAGAGCGAGTATGCGGCGGGCCTGCTGCGGGAGCATGGGTATTCCGTGGACGCCCTGGCCAGCGTCGTCCTGGTCGAGAATGGGCGAGTGTACGATCGGTCGTCCGCGGCGCTTCGGGTCGCGAGGCACTTGAGTGGCTTCTGGCCGGCACTGTCGGCGCTGACCATCGTCCCCAAACCGCTGCGCGACTTCCTGTACGATTGGCTGGCGCGGCGCCGGTACCGTTGGTTCGGCCGGACCGACGCCTGCCGGGTACCTACGCCCGAGCTGCGAGCCCGTTTTCTGGCCTAGTGGAGGCTGCCGTGTCGTTTTGTGATCCTGAACACGGAATTACCGCGTTGTCTGGGTCAGGATAGTTACTTAAGTTGTTGATTCCACGGCTTCTTCAAGAATTTCCATGGCCACCGAGGCGCGAACGCCTCTGCAAGGGGAGCGTTCAGTCTTGCCCAACGCGACGAACCGGGGGCTGAAGCCGAAGGTCCTCATCACCGGTGCGGCCGGCTATACCGGTCTTGCTCTGGCTTGCCATCTCCTCGCCGGCGGCTACGGCATCCGGGCGCTGGCTCGCCGCCCGCCGGACCCCAAGGAGCCTGGCCATCGCGGGATCGAGTTCGTCACAGGCGACATCCGGGACAGGTCGGTCGTCGAGCAGGCGCTGGACGGGATACACACCGTGTACCATCTGGCCGCGGTATTCCGTCGGGCCGGGGTACCGGACTCGGAGTACCGCAGCGTTCACGTGGACGCCACCCGCAACCTTGTGGAATGCAGTGCGGCAGCCGGCGTCAGCCGGTTCGTCCATTGCAGCACGGTCGGGGTCCATGGAGATGTCGAGCGCGGAGCGCCGCGCCACCGAGGACTCTCCCTTCAAGCCCGGCGACATCTACCAGGAGACCAAGCTCGAGGGCGAGCAGATCGCCATCACGACCGCCGAGCATGTGGGCCTGCCGCTCACGGTCGTCCGGCCCGGCCCGATTTACGGTCCGGGCGAGCGCCGCTTGCTCAAGATGATTGGCGGAGTGGCCAGGGGCCGCTTCGTGGTGGTGGGAGACGGATCGCCCCGATTCCAGATGGTCTATGTGGAGGACCTGGTCGAGGGAATCCGGCTCGCCGGCGAGACGCCCGCCGCCATCGGGAAGACCTACATCCTCACCGGCGACGAGGCGCCTACCCTCAACGAACTGGTGCACGAGATCGCGGACGTGGCCCAGGTCCGGGCGCCCCGGATGCATGTCCCGGTCTGGCCGGTCTGGCTCGCCGGCGTGCTGTGTGAGGCCGTCTGCGTGCCTTTCCGGGTCGAGCCGCCGATTTTCCGGCGGCGGGTCAAGTTCTTCACCAACAACCGGTGGTTCGATACATCGCGGGCGCGGGCCGATCTCGGCTTTGCCCCCAAGACCCCGCTCAGGCAGGGACTGGATCACACCCTGCAGTCATACCGACGGCTGGGCTGGGTCTAGCACGACCGTGACCCGGCGGCCCCCGCCGCCGGACGCCTGCCAAGCGCTTCAATCAGCGCGCTTATCCTTATAAATTCCAAGGCTATGGAATTCCCGGACCTGCCCGGCGCGGTCGCTCGGGTACGTGAGACCGTCGCCCGCCACCAGCGAGTCGCCGGTTGGGAGCACGAGGTCCGGATCATCGCGGTTACCAAGACTCACGGTCCGGAGGCCGTACGGGCAGCGGCGAATGCCGGACTGACCGACGTCGGCGAGAACCGGGTGCAGGAAGCGCTCGCCAAACTGGAGCTTGCCGCGGACGCTGGCGTCGCCTGGCATCTGATCGGCACCCTCCAGCGCAACAAGGCCCGGCATGTGGCCGGGCGGTTCGCGCTGGTGCATTCGGTGGACCGGGCGGATCTCGCGATGGAGCTCGACAGGCGGATGGCTCCCGGCGCGCGGCAGGCGGTGCTGGTGCAGGTCAATTGCTCCGCCGAAGCGCAGAAGGGTGGGGTGGCTCCGGACGAGCTGCTGCACCTTCTGGCTGACTTGGGCGCCTGTGCGCAGATCGAAGTCCGCGGCCTCATGACGATGAGCGCACTGACCGACGACCGAAATGAGCAGCGGCGGGCATTCCGGCTCCTCCGCGAGCTGCGTGACGGCGCGGAGCGGGAGGGCCACCGGTTGCCGGAGCTTTCGATGGGTATGTCCGGGGACTATCCGATTGCGGTGGAGGAAGGGGCGACGATGATCCGTCTCGGAACAGTGCTGTTCGGTGAGCGACCCCATGACTGACGACGCCTTCCGTCTTACCCCGTTGGACGTGCGGACCCAGGAATTCGTGGGCGCGCTGCGTGGCTACGAGCGCGGTCAGGTGGACCATTTCAAGCTCCAGGTGGCCGAGGAGCTGGAGCGTCTGACCCGCGATCGGATGCAGGCCGAAGAGCGGCTCCGGAGTGCCCAGGAGCAGCTCAAGGTGTTCCGGGAGCGGGAGCGCGCCATGAACGACGCGCTCGTCGCCGCCCAGCAACTCCGGGAGGACAGCCGGCAGCAGGCCGAGCGCGAAGCGGAGCTCATTCTGAAGGAGGCGCAGGCGGAGGCGAATCGCATCGTCGCCCAGGCTCGGCACGACGAGGTCTCGGTGCGGGCACGGGCCGATTCCGCCTCGCGCCAGTTCACGGCCTACGTCGCCGGCTTCCGGAGTCTGTTGCAGCGGCAGCTCGCCGAGCTCGACGTGCTCGAGGGGCACGCGCGAGCCATCATCGAAGAGCAGGCCGAGGACCTGGCCCGGAGCAGGGAATGACCTCGGCGCCGCCACTTCGCGACCAGGTGCAGGCGGCGGCCGAGGTGATCGCTCGCCGCACGCGGGGGACGCCCGAGGTCGCGATCATCCTCGGCACCGGGCTGGGTGGGCTGGCCGGCGAGATCGACGTGCAGGCCGAGATCCCCTACGGCGACATCCCCGGCTTTCCGCTGTCGACCGTCGAGACTCACGCCGGGAAGCTGCTCTTCGGCCGGCTGGGAGGCAGGACAGTCGTCGCGATGCAAGGCCGCTTCCATCGCTACGAGGGATACGACCTGCGGCAGGTCACCTTCCCGGTGCGGGTCATGCACGCGCTCGGTGCCGGGACGCTGATCGTCTCGAACGCCTGCGGCGGGATGCACCCGCTCTGGTCCCCCGGCGACCTGGTGCTGCTGAGCGACCACATCAACCTGCTGGGCGACAACCCGCTGGTGGGGCGGAACGACGACCGTCTCGGGCCGCGGTTTCCCGACATGTCGGCGCCATACGACCCGATGCTCCGAGAGCTGGCGCGGCGCACGGCGCTCGAGCTCGGGCTCGTGCTCCGCGAGGGCGTGTACGTCGCGGTTCCCGGGCCCAATCTCGAGACCCGGGCAGAATACCGGATGCTCCGCGCGGTCGGCGCGGACGTCGTGGGCATGTCCACCGTGCCCGAGGTGATCGTCGCGGTGCACGAAGGCATGCGGGTGGTCGGCATCTCGATCATCACCGACCAATGCCTGCCGGACGCGCTCGAGCCGGCCGAGATCGGACGGATCATCGCGACGGCCGGGCGCGCGGAGCCACAGCTGACCCGTTTGATCACGACCCTCGTGGAGCGAATGAACTGATGGCGTTTCCTTCCTGGCCCGATCTCTCGGCCGACCAACTGGAGCAGCGGCAGCTCGCGCTCTGGAAGGAGGAGGATCTCTTCCGGCGGGCGACAGACGCCAACCGGGGCGGGACGCCGTTCGTGTTCTACGAGGGGCCGCCGACGGCGAACGGGCGGCCGGGCATCCATCACGTCTTCTCCCGCACCATCAAGGACCTGATCAGCCGCTTCCAGGCGATGCAGGGCAAGTCGGTCACCCGGATCGCCGGCTGGGACACCCACGGTCTCCCGGTCGAGATCGAGGTGGAAAAGGAGCTCGGCCTCAACGGGAAGAAGGAGATCGAGAAGTTCGGGGTCCGGGAGTTCAATGCGCGCGCGCGCAAGAGCGTCTTCAAGTACCAAGCGGAGTGGGAGAACCTCTCCGACCGGATCGCGTACTGGCTCGACTACGAGCATCCCTACGTCACCTGCACCAACGAGTACATCGAAAGCGTGTGGTGGCTGCTCGCGCGGCTGCATGAGCGCGGCCTGCTCTACCGGGGTCACCGGGTGCTGCCGTATTGCCCGCGCTGCGGCACCGTGCTCTCGAGCCACGAGCTGGCTCAGGGCTACGAGCAGGTCACGACCAATTCGGTCTACGTGACCTTCCCGCTCGAGAGCGACCGGTCGCGCCAGCTCCTGGTGTGGACGACGACCCCGTGGACGCTCCTCTCCAACGTGGCCGCGGCGGTCAATCCCGAGCTCGAGTACGGCGAGTATGCGGTGGGGGATCGGCGCATCATCCTCGCGACGTCCCGGGCCTCGCTGCCGAGCGACTCGAGCAAGGGCGCGCCCAGCTTCGCCGATCTCGGCGCCCTCAGGACGTTCCCGGGGCACGAGCTGGTCGGGCTGCGGTACCGGCGTCCGCTGGAAGTCGTCCCGCTGCCCGAAGACCGGGCCTCGCGCCTCGTCATCGGGGGCGACTTCGTCACCGCGGACGACGGGTCCGGGATCGTCCATATGGCGCCGGCGTTCGGGGCGGACGACTACAGTGCGGGCATCGAGCACGATCTCGCCTTGGTGCGACCGGTGGCGGCCGATGGCACGTTCACGGGCACGGCGTGGCCGGAGATCGAGGGCCGCCTGGTCACCGCGAGGGAGACCAACGATCTCATCATCCAGCGGCTCAAGCAGGATGGGCGGTGGCACCTCACGGAGCCTTACACCCACACCTATCCCCACTGCTGGCGCTGCTCCAGTCCGCTGATCTACTACGCCCGCGACTCCTGGTTCGTCCGGACGTCCGCGGTCAAGGAGCGGATGCTCGAGTTCAACCGGCGGGTGGACTGGCACCCGCCCGAGGTGGGAGCCGGACGCTTCGGCGAGTGGCTCGAGAACAACGTGGACTGGGCGCTGTCGCGCGACCGGTACTGGGGGACGCCTCTGCCGGTGTGGGTGTGCGACCGCGATCCCGAGCACGTCGAGGTCATCGGTAGCTACGCTCGACTGGCCGAACGTTGGGGCAAGCCGCTGCCCGACAAGTTCGACCCCCACAAGCCGGACATCGATGGCTATGCCTGGGCCTGTGCCTGCGGCGGGACCATGCGCCGCGCTCCCGAGGTGATCGACACCTGGTTCGACTCCGGGGCGATGCCCTACGCGCAGTGGCACTATCCGTTCGAGAACGCGGAAGAGTTTGCCAGCCACTTCCCGGCCGACTTCATCTGCGAGGGTGTGGACCAGACGCGGGGGTGGTTCTACTCGCTCCTGGCGATCGCGACGACGGCGTTCGACAGCCCGGCCTTCCGGCACGTCATCGTCAACGAGCTGGTGCTGGACCCCGAAGGCCAGAAGATGTCGAAGAGCCGGGGGAACGTGGTGAACCCCTGGGACATGATCCAGGAGTTCGGCGCCGATACGGTGAGGCTCTACCTGTTGGCCTCGAGCCAGGTGTGGCTGCCGAAGCGCTTCGACCGGCGCACCATTCCCGAGGTGGCCGGGGGCTTCGTCAACACCCTCCGCAACACCTACAAGTTCTTCGCCGACTACGCGGGCGAGTGGACCCCCGCGCAGTCCCCCGCGCGGGAGACCCGGCCGCTGGTGGACCGGTGGCTCCTCAGCCGGCTCGATGCCACCATCGAAGCCGTCACCGCCGCCTGGTCGGGGTACGACCCGACGGCTGGTGTGCGCGCCGTGATGGCCTTCGTGGACGAGCTGTCGAATTGGTACGTGCGGGTGAACCGGGCGCGGTTTTGGGCTCCGGATTCCGTGGCCGACCCGGCCGCGCTCGCCACGCTCCACGAAGCCATGGTGGCGGTGAGTCGAATGCTCGCGCCGGCGGCGCCGTTCATCAGCGACTGGCTCCACCGCGCGCTGGCGGGAACCTCCGTGCACCTCGCCCGGTTCCCTGTGTCGTCCGGGACTCGGGACGTTGCTCTCGAGACCGCGATGGACGCAGTCCGACGGCTCGCGTCGCTCGCCCACTCGGCCCGGCAGCAACGCAAACTCGGCGTACGCCAGCCGCTGGCCCGAATGCAGGTGGCCGTGCCGGCCTCGGCCCGCGGAGCCCGCGCTGGACTCGCTGCTGGAGCTGTTGCGGCTCGAGGTGAACGTGAAGGAGGTGCGGGTCGTCGCCTCCGACGCGGACCTCGTGCGGCTCAGGGCCAAGCCCAACTTCCGCTCTCTGGGCAAGCGGTACGGCAAGCGCACTCCGGCGGTCGCCGCGGCCGCGGCGGCGCTCACGGCCGACCAGCTTCGCGGGCTCGAGCTCGGCACGGCCGCTGAACTGCCGCTGGACGGGGAGCAGGTCACGTTCCTGCCGGAGGACGTGGTGGTGGAACGCGAGGTCGCGAGCGACTGGCTGGTCGGCAGCGATGGCCCCTATGTGGCGGCGCTCGACCCCTCAATGGACGAGGAGCTTCGGGCGGAGGGCTACGCCCGCGAGATGGTCAATCGGATCCAGCGGCTGCGCAAGGACGCCGGGTACGTGTACACCGACCGCATCGGTCTCTGGATCCACGGCGATGGCCCCGTCCTCGACGCCGTGCGAGGGCACACGGACTACATCCAGGCCGAGACGCTGGCCCGTCAGCTGGAGCTCGGCTCCCGCGCTCCGGCGCCGGATCTGGAGCAGGAAGTGGACATCGACGGACACGGGGTGGTGGTGGGAGTGCAACGTCACGAGGACGGCCGCAATGGGGCCGCTCCACAAACCAGGGTTGGGGAATGAACAAGAAGCAGCTCACACATCTGGAGAAGCGCCTCCTCGAGGAGCGCGCCCGCGTCATGAAAGAGCTCGGTTACTACGACGAATCCTTCAACGCGTCGCTGCAGTCCTCCGACGGGGACCTCTCCTCCTACTCGTTCCACATGGCGGACCAGGGCACCGACGCCATGGAGCGGGAGAAGCAGTTTCTCTTCGCCTCGCAGGAGGGCCGCTACCTCTGGCACGTGAACGAGGCGCTCCGGCGGCTCTACGGCACCCCGGACAAGTTCGGGCACTGCCATCAGTGCGGCACGGAGATCAACTTCGAGCGCCTGGACGCGCTGCCGCATGCGCGGCTCTGCATCACCTGCAAGGAGAAAGAAGAAGATGGCAAGCGCCGCTGAGTTCCCGGCGCCCGGCGCCGAGCGCCGGGTGTTCTGGACGGCGGCACTCGTCATCGTGGTGCTCGACCTGATCACCAAGCTGATCGCCGAGGCCACCTTGCTTCGCACGCCGGGGGTCTCGGTCCTCGGCGACTGGTTCCAGCTGCGCCTGGTCTACAATCCTGGCGCGGCGTTCGGTTTGCACCTCGGCCCATATTCTCGCTGGATCTTCTTCACCATCGCGCTGGTCGCGGTGTTCGTGCTGCATCGCATGTCCCGCAGCAGCCCGCCCGGTGACTGGTTCCGTCAGCTGGCGCTCGGCCTCGTGGCCGGGGGTGCGGCTGGGAATCTGGTGGACCGGATTCGCAGCTCGCGGGGGGTGGTGGATTTCTTCGACGTCGGAGTCGGCGCGCTGCGCTGGCCCACGTTCAACGTGGCCGACATCGCGGTGAGCTGCGGCGCGATCGCGCTGGTGATCTCGATGTGGCGAGAAGACTCGCAGCGGGCCCAACCGGAGTCGGCATCGGCGGCCTGACGTGGCCGCGCTCACCTTCACCGTTCTCGCCGAAACCACCGAGCGGCTCGACCGCTTTCTGGCGGACCAGCTCGGTCTCTCCCGCACCCAGGCCGCCCGTCTCGTCGCCGACAAGGCCGTGAGCGTGGACGGCAAATGGGCCCGCGCCTCCCGGATGCTCTCTCGCGGTGAACAGGTCACCGTCGAGATTCCCGACCACGAGCCGCCCCGCACGCTGCAGCCCGCGGCCATTCCGCTCAACGTCGTCTTCGAGGACGAACATCTCGCGGTGCTCGACAAGCCCGCCGGTCTCGTGGTCCACCCCGCGCCCGGGCATTGGGACGACACACTCGTGAACGCGCTCGTGGCCCGCGGCACGACCCTGGCGGGAGGTGCGGAGGGGCGCCCGGGCATCGTCCATCGCCTCGATCGGGATACTTCCGGCCTCATGGTCGTCGCGAAGACCGACCTTGCCCACCGGCGGCTGGGGGCGGCCATCGCGGCTCGGCGGGTGCATCGGACATACGCCGCGCTCGCCTGGGGCCATCTGGCCGAGAGCCCGACCGTCATCGAAGCCCCGCTCGCCCGGCACCCGACCGACCGGAAGCGCATGGCGGTGACCGCCCGTGGCCGAGCGGCGCGAACCGATGTCTATCTCGCTGCCCGCTTCGGTGTCGTGGATCTCCTCCGTCTCGAGCTCCACACCGGTCGCACCCACCAGATCCGCGTGCACCTGGAGCACATCGGCCACCCGGTCGTGGGCGATCCGGTCTACGCCGGCGGCGGCAGCCGGCGGATATCCGGTGCCGCACGCCGGGAGGCGCAGGCGATCGAGCGCGCGACGCCGAGACAGGCACTTCACGCGGCGGCTCTGGCATTCCGCCATCCCGCGACCGGAGAGCCACTTGAATTCCGGGCCGAATGGCCCGCCGATCTCCGCGCTGCACTTCTTGCAGCGGGTGGCCAGGATCTCGTTGCTCACGGAGACCCCATGGGCTATCTTGTTTTCTTCAATAGAGATGGCTAACTCCCCTACGCTACACGCCGTCATTTTTCGCATCGGTGCGCTTATTTGCGCGGCTCCGGCAGGGATCGTGCGGGAGATCCTGCCGCGCCTGCCGGCCACCCGGATTCCGGGGGTCGCCCAGGCGATCGAAGGGCTGGTCAACGTCCGCGGATCGCTGCTTACGGTGCTCGACGGCCACACGCTCCTCCAGCAGGACCGGCGGGACGAGGACGAGGGCGCGATCGTGGTGGTAGAAGTGGCCGGACGCCGCTACGGGTTGAGGGTCGGCCAGGTGCTCGACTTCCTCGAGGTCCCGGAGCGCTCAATCGCTCAGCGCAATGACCTCCCGGGAGTGGATCCCCGGCTGGTTCGCGCGGTCGGCCTCCACGAAGACCGGCATTTCATCGTGCTCGACGTCGATGCGCTGTTCGCCCCGATCGTCGGTGGCGACGGGCAGCCCGGGACCCGGGCCGACGCTTAGTACCTGCATCTCAAGCAGCCAGTCCCAAACACTCGGGAGAGCCGGTCGTGAGCCACACCGTCCTCGTCTGCGACGACGCCATCTTCATGCGCACCATGATCAGCGACATCCTTGCCCAGGCCGGGTTCGAGGTGGTCGGCGAGGCCGAGTCCGGAGTGCAGGCGGTCCAGAAGTACCGCCAGCTCAAGCCCGATCTCGTCACCATGGACATCGTGATGCCCGACATGGGCGGGATCGAGGCGGTGCGCGAGATCTGCAAGACCGATCCCGACGCCAAGATCCTGATGTGCAGCGCCATGGGCCAGCAGGCGCTGGTGGTGGAGGCGATCCAGGCGGGTGCGAAGGACTTCGTGGTCAAGCCGTTCCAGCCCTCTCGCGTGCTCGAGGCCGTCCAGCGCGTCCTGGGCTGAGTCGATGGACCTCTCGAAGTACGCGGCCCTGTTCCTCGCGGAGAGCCGCGAGCACCTGAGCACCTGCAACCTGCTGCTGCTCGAGTGGGAGCGGGAGCCGTCGGCGACCGAGCCGGTGGGCGGGCTGTTCCGGGCCATCCACACCATCAAGGGCATGGCGGCGACGATGGGGTACGCCGGTGTCGCCGACCTGGCGCACCGGATGGAGAACCTGCTCGACGGGCTCCGGCAGGGACGGGTTGCGGCGGGCTCGGGCGTGTTCCAGCTGATGTTCCGCTCGGTCGACGCCCTGACGAAGGCGGTCGAGTCCGCCGCCGCGGGCACCGAACCGGTGGACGAGGGTCTCTTCGCCGAGCTCGATGCCGCCGCCGTGAAGGGTGTCGCGGACACGCAGGCCGCCGGACGCGGCGGCTCGCGCGCGCCCGAGCCGGAAGAAGACCGCCGAGCCGGTGCCCTTGCGCCCGGTACAGGTGACGATCCGCCCCGATGCGATCATGCGTGGTGCCCGGGCCTCGCTCGTGCTCCGGCGCGCCGAAGTCGCTCGGTGCCGTGACCGGGGTGCGGCCGCCCGTCGCGCAGCTGGAGCGGGAGGAGTTCGACGGACGTCTTTTCTTCCGGCTCGCCACCCGGTCACCCGACGACACGATCGTCTCGACGCTGCAGGCCGCCGGGGACATCCAGTCGGTCAAGCTCGAGGAGCCCGGCGGCGAAGGCGAAACGGTGGCACGCGGGCGCCAGATCCGGGTGGACCTCCGCCGGCTGGACACCCTGATGAAGCAGGTGGGCGAGCTCGTGGTCGCCAAGAACCGGCTCGGCGTGCTGGCCGTCGGCGGCGCCGACCCCGCACTCGGGGAGGTGAGCGACCGGATCTCCCGTCTGGTGTCCGCGATGCAGAGCGAGGTGATCGCGGCTCGGATGACGCCGGTGGGTGAGGTGTTCGACCGGTTCCCCCGCCTGGTCCGGGACCTCGGTCGCGGGATCTCGGCAAGCGGATCCGGTTCGACATGGAGGGCGAGGAGATCGAGCTGGATCGCTCGATCCTGGACGAGATCGGCGAACCGCTTCTTCACCTCATCCGGAATGCGGCCGATCATGGGATCGAGCTGCCCGACGAGCGGGTCGCGGCCGGGAAGCCGGCGGAGGGCCGGATCCTGCTCTCGGCGACCCGGGAGCGAAACAGCGTCGCGCTTCGGGTCAGCGATGACGGCCGGGGCATCGACCGCAGGGCCGATACTGGCCAAGGCGCAGCGCGAAGGGTTGGTCGAGCCCGGCGTGGATGCGGCCAACGACGACATGCTCCTTCGGGTGCTGTCTCGGCCCGGCTTCAGCACCGCCGCGGCGGTGAGCGGCGTCTCCGGTCGGGGTGTCGGAGTGGACGTGGCGGTCACCCGGGTGCGGGCGCTGGGCGGGACGCTCGAGGTCCGGAGCGAGGTCGGGCGGGGAACCAGCTTCATCATCCGCGTTCCGCTCACGCTGGCGATCGTGCGGGCGCTGCTGGCCGACGCGGCCGGCGAGCGCTACGCGGTCCCGCTGGCCTACGTGGCCGAGACGGTGGAGTTCGATCCCCGGGGCGTGACCGCCATTCGCGATCGGGAAGCGCTGGTCGTGCGGGATCGGGTGATTCCGACGGTACACCTGCAGGGACCTCGTGGGGCGGCGGAATGGACCGGCCGCGCCGCGCGCCCCGACGGTGATTCTGGAGATCGGTGAGCGCCGGACGGCGCTCGTGGTGGACGCGTTGCGGGGCCAGCAGGACATCGTGGTCGAGCCGTTCGACGCCCCGAGGGGCATGCCGCCGTTCGTCGGTGGCGCGACGATTCTCGCCGACGGTGCGCCGGCCCTGATTCTGGATGCCGCGGCTCTGTTGTAAGGGGGAGTTATGGAAGACGTGAGGGACCTCAAGGAGCTCCAGCTCGACGCCCTGCGCGAGGTCGCCAACATCGGGGCGGGGCACGCGGCCACTGCGCTGTCGCAGATGACCAACCGCACGATCATGATCAACGTGCCGGAGGTCAACGTCCTCGCCCTCGAGGAGGTCGTCGAGCTGATCGGGCCGGCCGACGAGGTCATCGCGGCGGTGCTCATGCACATGATGGGGGATCTCACCGGCCGCACGCTGGTGCTGTTTCCGGAACGTTCGGCCAGAAACCTGTGCGACATACTGCTCCGCAAGCCGCTCGGCACCACCAAGGAGCTGGGCGAGATGGAGCAGTCCGGCATCAAGGAGGCCGGCAACATCCTCGCGAGCGCCTATCTCAACGCGCTGAGCGATTTCATGGGGATGATGCTGGTGCCCTCGGTCCCCAGCCTGGTCGTGGATCTGAGCGCGGCGGTGCTCACGACCGCCTACCTCAACTTCGGGCACGAACGGGACTACGTCTTCTGCGTGGAGACCTCCTTCCGGGTCGAGGGCTCGAACGACTCGCTGATCGGCCATTTCCTGCTGCTGCCCGACATGCCGTCGCTGCGGGCAATCTTCGACGCCATTCGCCTGTCCTGAATCGATGCCGGGTCCCGTGCTCTCGGAGCGCGACCTCGCAGTCCTGCGCTCCTTTGCCCGCCGCATCGATCCCTCCGACGCCGGCGCTCACAACAACCTCGGGGTCCTCTACTACCAGAAGGGACTGGTGGAAGAGGCCATCGGCGCGTTCGTGCGCGCGCTCGAGCTCGACCCGCGGATGCAGGTCGCGCAGACCAATCTCGACATCGCCTACCGGGAGAGCGGGCACTACGACCGCCGCATCATGGACCTGCGGGAGCGGGTTCGCCGTCAACCGGAGGATCGGGACACCCGCTGGGAGCTGGGCCGCTCCTACGCCGCGCTGGGACGGCACGCGGAGGCGATCGCCGAGTTTCAGTCGCTGCTCGCGTGGTACCCCAACGACGTCCCCGCGATGCTGCAGCTCGGCCTGGCGGAGAAGGCGCGCGGCAACCTCGACCTCGCGAGCGAGTGGCTCGGGCGGGCCTGCGAGCATGACGGCGACAGTGCCGTGGCGCGGTTCTACTACGGCGAGGTGCTCTACAACCGCGGACTGAACGAGCCCGCGCTCGCCGCGCTGCGCGATGCGATCGCGCGCAATCCCGACTACGCCGAGGCGCACTACCTCCTGGCCTTCGTCTACGGCGACCTGGGCCAGCATGAATCCGCCCGCGACGCGACCAAGCGCGCCATCGCCCTCAACCCGACGCTGGCCAGGGCGCAGGCGAACCTCACGCTGGAACGCTTCGATTCGGGACAGGCCGGGAAAGGCGCCGTCGGGCAGGGCGGGCAGCCCGAGCGCCCGGCGCCGCAGCCGGTCCAGGGCGCTCCGCTCGCCCACTTCAATCTCGGGCTCGCGCTCCGGCAGAAGGGCTATCACGACGAAGCACTGAAGGAGTACCGGCTGGCGATCGAGGCCGGCGAGGATCGGCGGCTCAATCTCCAGGCCATGGCGGAGGTGCACCTCCTTCGCCGCGAGCTCGGCGCGGCGCTCGAGCTGTACGACGGGCTCATCCGGGACGTCGCCGATTCACCCAAGCTCTGGAACGAGCGAGGCGTCTGCCTGCATCAGGCCGGGCAGCGCGCCGAGGCGATCGACTCCTACGAGCAGGCCGTGGCGATCGATCCGGGGTACCAGCTCGCGTGGAACAACCTCGGCGTCGTCCGCGCGCACGAGCCCAAGTCGGATGCGGCGGTGTCGGCGTTCCGCCAGGCGCTCGGCGGCGAGCGGCCGCTCTTCGCGGCGCGTCTCAATCTCGGACTGCTGTTCTTCCAGCGGCGCCAGCTCAAGTCCGCGCTCGACGAGTATCAGACCGCGCTCCGCGACCAGCCCGCGAGCGCCGTGGCCTGGAACGGCGTGGGCCTCGTGCTCATGGAGCTGCGCCGGTACGAGGATGCACGCAACGCCTTCGGCCGGGCGGTGGACGCCGATCCGGGTTTCGCCGCCGCGCACTACAACCTGAGCTTCGTGCTCAGCCAGCTCGGCGACTTCGACGGCGCGCTTCGGGAGACCCGGCGCGCGCTCGAGCTGGAGCCGCTCTACGTCCCGCAGAAGTTCTCGCTCACGATCGACCTGCAGTACGAGGATCCCACGATCGCGATCGCGCCCGAGCTCACCGCCGAGGCCGGGGGTGACGAGCTCGCGGGCGAGTTCGCGTTCGACTCACCGGCGCTGGACCGGCTCTTCGACGAGCTCGCGCCCGCCGTACCGGCCCCGACGACGAGCCCGACCGATGCGCTCGATCTCGCCCGGGACTACATCGGGAAGGGATTGCTCGACCTCGCGATCGCCGAGCTGAGCCGTGCCTCCGGCCGCGGTGCCCCGCGCGGCGCCACCGCCGTCCTGCTCGGCGACATCTTCGCCAAGCGCGGCCTCTATGGAGAGGCGCTCGAGCGCTACCGCGAGGCTCGCGCGGCCACCCCGGATGATCCGGACGCGACGCTGGGTGAGATCCGGGCGCTGCTGGCGCTGGGGTGGGCCGGCGACGCGGCTCCCCTCGCCGACGAGCTGGCCACCCGGGTGCGGGGCGATGTGGAAGTGTTGGTCGCGCGCGCCCGGGTGCGGCTCGCAGTGGGCGACGCACTCGGCGCGCTCGACTGCATCCGGGAGGCCCAGGCGCTCGCGCCGGGGCGGCCCGACCTCTTCCATCTGCAGGCCCAGGTCTCGGCCCGGCTGGGCGATCGCTCGGCTGCGCTGGCGGCCTTCAACGCGGCGCTCCAGCTCGATCCGTCCCTGGTGCGCGTGTGGTACGAGCTCGGGACGCAGGAGGAGGAGCGGGGCAACTGGTCCGCGGCCCGCGCGGCCTACGAGCGAGCCCTCGATCTGCTTCCCACGTATCCCGCGGCGGCGCTCGCGCTCGCGGACCTGGTCCGGCGGAGCGAGTCGCCCCGCGCGGCGATCATCGTGCTCGTCCGTTTCCTCGAAGCCGATCCCTACGACCTCGAGGCGCTCACGGCCTTGGGCCGCGCGCTGCTCGAGGATAGCCGCACGGTCCAGGCGCTCGAGGCCTTCGAGCGGGTGCTGCGCTTCGACTCGGAGCACGCCGGCGCGCTGTACTACCAGGGTGCGGCTCTCGCGCGGCAACGGCAGTTCGAGCTGGCGGTGACCGCGTGGGAGCGCGTGGTCCAGCTCGATCCCGCCGGCCCTTACGCGGCGCAGGCGCGCAGCCGGGCACGCTCGGCGCGCGACCTCCAGCACATCTTCGCCACGACGGCGGGCTGATCCATGGCGCTCGAGGGCCCGCTCAAGGAGCTGCACATCCAGGACGTGTTCCAGCTTCTCGACCTGGGACGCAAGAGCGGCGTGCTTCGGGTGACGTCGGAGCTGCGGCAGTCCGCCGCCACGATCTGCTTCGACCGCGGCGGCGTGGTCTCGGCGGCGATCGGAACCGATCCGCATCCGATCGGCATCCGGCTGGTGCGGGCCGGAAAGATCACCGGAGAGTCGCTCGACCGCGCGCGCGGACTGCAGACTTCCGGCGACGGCCGCCGGCTGGGCGACATCCTCGTGGGGCTGGGCGCCGTCTCCCGGCGCGAGCTCGACCGCCAGTTGAAAGCGCAGGTCGAGGAGGCCGTCTTCGAGCTGCTCACCTGGACCGAGGGATACTTCCGCTTCGAAGAGGGCACGCCCTGTCAGTCCGCGGTCGAGGCGCCGGTACGGTTCCCGACCGAGGCGCTGCTCATGGAGGCGGCCCGGCGGCTGGACGAGTGGTCGCGCATCGGCTCCAAGGTGTCGCACCTCGGCCTGGTTCCCCGGCTGCCGGGCCCGGATCAGCAGGGCGGCGAGCAACTGGATCTCGTTCCCTTCGAGTGGGAGGTGCTCGCCGCGGTGGACGGCGAGCGCGACCTGCGCGCCCTGGCCGATGCGCTCGGGCGATCCGAGTTCGAGGTGGCGCGCACGGTGTACGGCCTGGCCAACGTCGGGGTAGTCGTGCTGGACGATCCCCGGCGTCCGGGCGTTGAGCCCGAGGCGGGACGCGACCTGGCGGCGTTTCTGGTGCCCGCGCGGGAGGCGCTGGCTCAGGGCCAATACGAGATCGCCGCCGGCGCGCTCGAGGAGCTGCTCCGGCACGATGCCCTCATGCCGGAGGCGCGCCGGCTGCTCGGCGTCTGTCAGGCCGGCCTGGGCCGGTTCGCCGAGGCGCGGAGCAACTGGGACATGTGGGGCCGGCTGGGACCACTCACGCCGGGGGAAGAGATGGAGCAGGCCTCGGTGGAGCGGATGCGGCGTGCCGTGGAGACTCTGGTGAAAGAGCTGGACCGCTATCGTGACTGACGAGATTCGCATCCTGACCCAGCGGCTGGCGGACGAGCCGTCGAGTCTCGCCTTTCTGGAGCTGGGCGAGGCGCTCCGGCGCGGGGCCAGGTAGAAGCGGCCTACAAGGTCGCCCGCGGTGGCCTGAACCGGTACCCGGGACTCGCCGACGCGCACGACCTGATGGCCCGCATTCTGAGCGACCAGGGAGATCTCGCGGGCGCCTTCGATGCGTGGGCCGACGCCCTGCGATTCGATCCCATGCGGACCGGCGCGCTCAAGGGCATCGCCTTCCTCTATTTCCGCGCCGGTGACGTCGAGGCCGCCCTGGACCACCTCCAACGTGCCGCCGAAGCGGATCCGGACGACCCGGCGATCCCTCAGGCGATCGCCCGAGTCCGTCGCGACTCCCGCCAGGCGGGACGGACGGCGTTTGCTCCCGCGATGGATACCCTCGCGCCCGCGGCCGACGTCCAATCCGCGCCCCGCGCCGGCACCAGAGCCCGATCTCCCGGCCGTCCCTGTGCCCGAGTCGACGATCGCAGCCGCTCCAGATCGCCCTCGCACGCCGTCAATCGACTCGCCGTTCGCCGGCATCGATGAGGGCGAGCGCGGATTGCTGCTGGTGGACGCGAACGGCATGTGTCTCGGGGGTGCCTTGTCCAGGCCGGACGGCACGAGCGCGGCCGAGCGAGTCGCAGCGCAGCTCGCGGGACTCGCTCGCGAGGCCGCACGGGCCACCCGGTTGCTCGGCTTGGGGAGCTGGCACTCGATCGCGATCGAGTCGCCGGACGCGCATCTGTTCGTCTCCTCCCCGACACCCGAGACGCTGCTCGTCGCGGTACGAGAGCCTGCGCTGCCGATGGCACGGGTGGGTCTGCTCGCCGAGCGCGCAGGACGTGCCGCCCGCGGATGGCTGGAGCGCTCGCGATGAATCCGGCCCAGGCGGCGCTCGACCGCGTCACGCGCGTCCCCGGTGTGCGCGGGGCGCTCGTCGCCTCGACGGGCGACGGACTCGTGATCGCCGAGCAGCTCATGGACGGGATCGACGGACGTGCCGCGGCCGCGCTCACCGGTAGCCTGGTCGCCCGGCTCGGCCGGGCCACCGCCGGTGCGGGTCACCGCCCGCCGGCGTTCCTCCACCTGCGGGGCGAGGACGGCTCCATCCTCGCGGCGACGGGATCGGATGATCTGGTGCTGGTGGCGGTCGTCGGGCCCGACGCGAACATGGGCCTGGCGCGGCTGGAGATGCTCGACGCGGCCGGACGCCTGGGCTGATGCGGGCGCTCGAGCCCTGGGTCGAAGCCCCCCTCCAGGCATTCCTGACCGAGTCTGCGGCGCGCCTGACGCTGCTGATGACCACCTCGGGACAGGTCGTGGCGCAGCACGGGTTCGGCCGGTCGCTCGACGTGATGACCGCCGCGGCGCTCGGCGCCGGAATCGTGGCGTCGACGGAGGAGCTCGCCCGGCTCATGGGGGGCGCGAAGTTCGAGGCGCTGGTGCACCACGGGGCAGGCCAGAGCTGCATGCTCGCGGCATTCGCGACGCCCCGGGGACGGTGGATCGGTCTCGTCGTGTTCGGGCAGGAGACGTCGGTGGGAATCGTCCAGCTGTTCTTCGAGCAGATGGTCCGGCAGTTGACGGACGCGGCGCCGCGGGAGCAGCCGGTGGCGCCGAAGCTGGCGGAGGACTTCGAGCACGAGCTCGACGCCAGCCTTCGCGCACTCTTTGGAAGGTAAGGGATGTCTCTCGTCAACTTCACCGCCCGCGAGATCACCTGCAAGATCGTCTACTACGGACCTGGCCGGTCCGGGAAGACGACGAACCTGCAGTACGTCTACGGGCGGGTGCCCGAGAGCCGCCGCGGCCGCATGGTGTCGCTGGCGACCCAGACCGACCGCACCCTGTTCTTCGACTTCCTGCCGCTCGAGCTCGGCGCCATCTCGGGATTCACTACGAAATTCCAGCTCTACACGGTGCCTGGCCAGAGCTATTACAACGCCACCCGCAAACTGGTCCTCCAGGGCGCGGACGGCGTCGTTTTCGTGGCCGATAGTCAGGCGCGCCGCTTCGACGACAATCTCGAGAGCCTTCAGAACCTGCAGGACAACCTGCTCTCCCAGGGCGTGGATGTCCGTCAGGTCCCCATCGTGTTCCAGTACAACAAACAGGACCTGCCGCGCGATCTGATCCTCACCCACGAGGAGATGGACGACGCGCTGAATTTCCGCGCGGTCCAGAGCTACTCGGCCGACTGCCTCCAGGGTGTCGGGGTCTTCGAGACACTGCGGGGCATCTCGGAGCAGGTCCTCAAACGCCTGGCGGTGGGGACGCCCGCGTGACCGTCACGCTCAACCCCCTCTACCGGTTCGAGACCTTCGTGGTCGGGTCGGCCAATCGCCTGGCGGTGACCGCCGCCAAGGCCGTGGCCGAGTCGCCCGGGACGGTCTACAACCCGCTGTTCATCTACGCGCAGCCGGGGTTGGGCAAGACCCACCTGCTCATGGGGCTGGGCCACGCCGCTCGTGGCATCAATCCCCGCCTCGTGGTCGAGTACCTGACCCTCGACGAGTTCGTCGAGGCGTTTCACGCGGCGATCGCGGCCGGCCACGGCGAGGCCTATCGAAAGCGTTTCCTCGACGTGGATCTGCTCCTGGTGGACGATGTTCAGTTCCTCACCCATCGCCGCGAGATGCAGGCGGAGCTGCTGCGGCTCACCGACGCGCTCCAGGCGGGTAACCGCCAGATCGTGCTCACCAGCGATCGTCCGCCGGCGGAAATCGAGGCGTTGGACGAGCGGCTGATCCGGCGCTTCGCGGGCGGGTTGATCATCGACGTCGCCGCGCCGGACTACGAGACTCGGGTCGCCATTCTCCGGCGCAAGGCGGAAGAGCGTCGTGCGACCTTCGGCGAAGGCGTGCTCGAGGCCGTGGCCGGTCTGGCCATCGACAACGTTCGCGAGCTCCTGGGTGCATTGAATCGCCTCATCGCGTTCCAGTCGGTGAGCGACGCGCCGATCACGCCGGATCAGGCGCGACGGATGATCGGTGGCGTGGCGGACCCACAGGCGACCGCGGCACAGGAGGCGACGGCGGCGGCCCCAGCCGGAAACGACAGCGCTCGGCCGATGGCCGACGAGTTCTCCGACTTCCTCTCCGAGATCTCGGCAACGGTCGCACAACAGGTGGACGCCTGGCGCACGCAGATCGAGGCCGCGGCCCTCAGGTGGGAAGGGGAAGGGTATCGGACCGGGCGGCTCCAGGCGTTGCTGGCGCAGGAAATCGTGGACGATCCCGCCCGGGCTCTCGCACAGTTCGACTCCGACGTGCAGCGTCTCCGCGCACTGGAGGCGGAAGCGGTGGAGCTCGCGCCGGATCTCGCCGGTCATGCCGCCTTTCGGGATCCGGGCGACGTGCCGGCGGCTCAGGCGCTCCTGGCGCGCGCCCGCGAAGGCTCCCATCCCCCTCCAGCACCCTCGCCGCTCTGGCGATTGGACGAGCTGGTCGAGACCGCCGGAAACCGGATGGCGCTTCAGTCCGCCCTCGCGGTCGCCAAGGAGCCGGGCGACCGGTACAACCCGCTCGTGATCGTCGGCCCCAGCGGGTCCGGCAAGACCCATCTGCTGCATGCGATGGGCAACGCGCTTCAGGAGCGGAGCCAGAAGCCCGTGGCCTGTCTCAGCGCCCCGGAGTTCACCAGCGAACTGATCGAGGCGATCGATCGAGACGCGGTGAAGGGGTGGCGGAACCGGTACCGCCGCATCGCAGCCCTCCTGATCGACGACGCGCACCTCATCGCGGAGAAGGACCGGACCCAGGAGGAGCTGTTCGTTCTCTTCAACCTGCTGGTCGACTCCGGCCGGCAGATGATTTTCACGTCTTCGGTGCCGCTGGCGGAGCTCAAAGGCGTCGAGGATCGGCTGCGCACGAGGCTCGAGGGCGGCCTGGTAGTGGACCTTCCGGCGCCGGAGGTCGAGGTCCGCGAGCGGGTCCTGGGCCGGGAGATCGAGGCGAGGCTCGGCTCTGCCGACGGCGAGCTCGCGAAGTACCTCGCCTCGAAGCCCGCCGAGTCTCTCCGTGCCGCCCTCGGCCTGCTCCAGCGGGTGCTCGAAGCGGCCGGTGCTCGAGGGGAGCCACCGACGGTCGCCCTGGCCCGCGAGACCCTGGAAGGACCGTCGACCCCGCCCGCGCCGGCACCTCGTGGATCGGCCGGGAAACGGTCGAGCGGGATCGTCGCTCCGAGCGCCGCCGGCGCGCGGAGCCGCGAGAAGATGGTGTGGGAATGGCCCGACATCGGCGAGCGCACGCTCGAGGAGTGGCGCTGATGGCGATCAAGGGCAGCCTCAAGGAGGCCAGTCTTCCGGACGTCATCCAGCTCCTCTTCCTGGGGCGCCGCACCGGGTGTCTGGCACTGGCCGACCGTCACAACTTCGGCACGATCTACTTCGACGAAGGCCAGATCGTCTACGCATCGATCGTGAACCGCCGCGACCGGCTGGGCGACATCCTGGTCCGGAGCGGTCGAGTCACGCACGATCAGCTCCAGGCAGGCGTCGACCGACAGCAGGAGGAACGGGACCGCAAGCTCGGCGAGATCCTGGTGGAGCTAGGGGCGCTTCCGCGGGCCGACCTCGAGGAGTACATGCGCCTCCAGATCGAGGAGGCCGTCTATTACCTGTTCACCTGGACCTCGGGGACGTTCAACTTCGAGGCCGGCGTCCGCCCCGAGCGCGAAGACTTCCTGGTGCGCATGAACCCCGAATCCCTTCTCCTTGAGGGGGCGCGTCGGGTGGACGAGTGGAGTCTCATCGAGAAGAAGATCCCGTCGTTCGACCTCATCTTCAAAGTCGAGCCAAGCCACATCGGCGAATCCGCCCCGACGCTCACGGCGGAGCAGCGGATGCTCGTCCCGCTTCTCGATGGCACCCGAGACGTGCAGCTCGTGATGGACGCCAGCGGCCTCGTGGAGTTCGAGGTCGGCAAGGCACTCTTCGGACTCATCACCGCGGGCTTCGCCCACCGGGTCGGAACGTCGGCCGCGGTCGCGCCCAAAGTGAACGACAGCCGGGTGGAGGAGCACCGCAATCTCGGCGTCGCGTTCTACAAGGCCGCGATGTTCGACGAGGCCCTGCGCGAGTTCCGCCGCGTGTCGGATCTGCGGGCCACCGATGCGAGCGCGCCGTTCTTCCTGGGCCTCATCGCGCTGCGCCAGGGACGCTGGGAGGAGGCCGTGGAGGCGTTCCGCCAGGCGATCGAGAAGGGCGGTGCCAAGGCCGCGGCGCTCCACAACCTCGGACTCGCCCTCGAGCGGCTCGGCCGGTTGGACGAGGCCGAGTCGGCATGCGGAGATGCCGCGGACCGGTCGCGGGAGGATCCGAGAATCGTGCTGGGATGGAGTGTCGTCGCGCTCAAGCGAGGCGATTTCTCCGTGGCGCTGAACCGACTCACCCGGGTGACGGAGCTGCTGAACGGCAAGCCGAAACCGGCGCTCTGGTATTGGGCCGCGACCCTCACCAGCGCCGGGCTGGAAGACAACGCGGCGGCGCTGGAAGCCGCACGAGCCGGGGCCACGGCGTTTCCGGGCAGCGCTGTTCTCCAGAACAACCTCGCTGTGCTGCTGGAGCTGGCCGGCGACGCGGCCGGCGCGGAGACCGTGCTTCGAGCCGCGCTGGCCGAGGATGCCTCGCTGCCGCAGATCTCGAAGAACCTGGCCGATATCCTCTACCGCAACGGTCGCTACGAAGAGGCGCGGGAAGCCTATGAGCGCGCGGCCAAGCTCGCGCCGGATCTGGGCGACGATCTGTACTTCAAGCTCGGCAACATCGCGTACAAGAAGCGCGACCGGGACCGGGCCCGGTCCAGCTGGGGCCGGGCGACCGAGCTCAATCCCGGACACGAGCTCGCCAAGGCAAACCTCGAAATGCTGGACTTCGCGCAGTGACGGCCATCGATGACCCGAGCTTCGTGGCGCTTACCCGCCAGATTTCCCGGCGGGCGGGGCTCGCGCTGGATGCCTACAAGGACAAGTGCATCCGCCGACGCATCGCGGTCCGGATGCGGGCGTGCGGCGTCCACAGTTACTCCGACTACCAGGCGCTCCTCGAGCGGAGCCCGGCGGAGTACGAGCGCCTGCGCGATGCGCTCACCATCAACGTCACCCGGTTCTACCGGAACGCCGAGACCTGGAACCTGCTGCGCCGCCAGCTCGTGCCGGCGCTCTGCAAGTCGGGAGAGGGCGACATCTTCGCGTGGAGTGCCGGCTGCTCCTCCGGCGAGGAGCCGTATACGCTGGCGATTCTCTTCGCCGACCACCTCCAGCAGATCGGCCGCTCCTACCAGCTCGACCGGGTCACGATCGACGCGACCGACATCGACCGAGGCAGCCTGGAGCGGTCCCGGGCGGCCCGGTACGGGCTCGATGCGCTCGCGGAGATGCCGGGGGAGTTCGTGGACGGGTACTTCGAGCCCTTCGCTCACGAGCGGCAGGTGATCGAGCGGGTCCGGCGAAGGGTGCAGGTGACGCACCGGGATCTCAGCGCGCAGCCTCCGCTGAGACGCGGGTACCACCTGATCCTCTGTCGCAACGTCGTGATCTACTTCGACCGGCCGATGCAGGAGCGTCTGTTCGCCACTTTCGCCGATGCCCTCGCGCCGGGAGGGTACCTGATCCTCGGGAAGGTGGAGACGCTCTTCGGGCCGGCGCGAGACGAACTGACGCTCGTGGATCCCCGCGAGCGGGTCTACCGGAGGCCGGCGTGAAGCCGAACGAAGTGCTGGTGCGCGTCGCCGACCTGCAGATCGGCCGGAAATCCGACGTCCTGTTGACCGTGGGCCTCGGGAGCTGCATCGCGATCATGCTCCACGACCCCGTGGCCGCGGTCGGCGGACTGGCGCACGTCCTGTTGCCGTCGCCGGCGCTGAGCCGAGCGGACACGAACCCGGCCAAGTTTCCCCAGCTCGCCGTGCCCCGGCTGCTGGAGCTCATGGCGAAGGAGGGTGGCAGCCCGCGCCGCATCACGGCTCGCCTCGCAGGCGGTGCGAGCATGTTCGCGTCGTTGGCGCCGCCGGGCACGATCCAGATGGGGGAGCGGAACGTGGTGGCGTCGCGCCAGGTGCTGAGCGGCCTGGGAATCCCGCTCGTGGGTCAGGCAGTCGGCGGCGACTTCGGACGCACGGTGCGCCTCTTCGTCGAAAGCGGCAAGGTCGAGATCAGCTCGGTGCATCATGGTGTCCAGACCCTCTGACCGCGCGACGGTCCTGGTGGTGGACGACAGTCCGTTCTTCCGACGGCTGCTCACCGAGGCCGTGGGGGACAGCGGAGAGTTCGAAGTGGTTGCGACCGCGCGGAACGGCATGGATGCGCTGAAGAAGGTGCATACCCACGCCCCAGACCTCGTGGTGATGGACCTGGAGATGCCCGAGCTCGATGGCCTGGGCGCGATCGGCTACATCATGTCGGAATCGCCCCGCCCGATCGTGGTGGTGAGCTCCTACGCTGGACCGGGAACCTCGGCCGCGATCCGCGCCCTGGAGCTCGGCGCGGTGGATTTGCTGGCCAAGGAGGAGGAGCGGAGCGACAATGCGACTGCCCGCTTCTCCGAGCGCCTTCGGAGTGTCCTGCGAGCCGCTCGTGCCGCCGACATCCACCGCCTTCCCGTCCTCGCCCGGCCACGGCAGGGCTCGGTGGGAAGGCAGGCGCTCTTCGCCCTCCCGGGACGCGCGCGCAACTGCGTGGCGATCGCCGCATCCACCGGTGGACCGCGCGCGCTCGCGGAAGTGGTGCCCCGGCTCGTCCCGGGACGGAACGCCGCGGTGCTCATCGTGCAGCACATGCCGCCGCGCTTCACCCAGAGCCTGGCGGAGCGGCTCGCTTCGCAGAGCCGGCTCAGCGTGGTGGAGGGAGCCCATGATGCACCGGTGCTGGCAGATACAGCCTATGTCGCGCCCGGCGACTACCACATGCGAGTCGTCACCGGGCCGGACGGTCCGCGCCTCGCCCTGGACAAGGAGCCGACTGTCTGGGGAGTACGTCCCGCGGCCGATCCACTCTTCCGCAGCGTCGCGGCGCTCTATGGCAATCGCGCCGTCGGAGTGGTCCTCACCGGTCTCGGTCGTGATGGAGCCGAGGGTCTTCGCCGGATCCACGACGCCGGCGGCATCGGCATCGCCCAGGACCGGCAGAGCGCGGTGATCTTCGGCATGCCCAACGCGGCTTTTCAGGCCGGAGGGGCGCGACACGTACTCCCCGTCGGTTGCATCGCGGATCGCATCGGCGAGGAGCTCGCCAGAATGGAGGGCGCGTGAAGCTGAGCGACTCCGCCTACCTGCTGGTTCGGGTGGACGGCCGGCGCGTGGGGTTGGCCTTGAGCTCCGTCATCGAGGTCCTCGAGCCGGGACCGGTGTACCCCGTCCCCTGCGCGGAAGCCGCTGTGCGTGGGGTCACCGGCGTGCGCGGCAGCCTCGTGCCCGTCGTTGATCTCGGAGCCCTGCTGGCCGGCGCTCCATGCGACTCGACTCGTGGCGAGACGGTCGTCGTCGTGCAGCTCGCTGGACGCCGGATCTGTCTCGAGGTCGACGACGCCGAGGAGGTGCTGCGCGGGGGCGGGCTGCCGTTCCCGCCGGGCTCAGCCCTTCCGTGGGCGTCCGGAGTCGCGCGGCATCCGGAGGGCCTGATTCCTCTCCTGGATCTGAGCGCGCTCGGCTCGCGCATCGCGGAGACCGCATGAGCATGATCACGGGAGAGGACGTCCAGGTCGTGAGCTTCCTGGTGGGCCTCCAGGAGTTCGCTTTCGACATCCTGCAGATCCAGCGAATCGTCCGATACGAGCAACCCGCGCCTCTGCCGCAGGCGCCTGCGTTTCTGGAAGGCGTCGTCCAATACGCCGGCGGCGCCGTAGCGGTGGTGGACCTGCGGAAGCGGTTCGAGCTCGACTCACCCATCCGGGAGGAGACCCGGATGATGATCGTTGACCTGGGCGATCAGCGGGTGGGCGTCGTGGTGGACGAGGTGCGCGAAGTCCTCCGGGTCGACAGCACGGCGATCACCGCGCCCGCGCCGATCGTGGCTGGACTGGCAGCCTCCTACATCGCCGGCATCGTCACCCGTCCGGGACGGACCATCATCATCCTCAATGCGCGCAAATTGCTCACCTCGATCGAGCGTATCGCGCTCAGCGCGATCGGGACCAAGTGAGATGAGCGAAGAATTGGTGGCGGGACTTCGGGGGCAGTACCAGGAGATCGAGGGCCGGATCGGCGGGGTCGACGATCCCGCGGCGCGCGAGGCGGTGAAGCGTGACATCATCGCGCTGTTCAAGCGGGTGGACGGCGCGCTCACCGATCTGGGGCAGCTCAAGGAGGACATCCGCGGGCTGGTCGAGCGATACAAACAGGCGAGCGGCACGGCTGGCGCGCCCGCGGCGGCGCCAGCCCAGGCTCCCCAGTTCACCGGCGCGCGGCCGGTCGTGCATGCCGATCACCTCGGTGCCTCCACCTACATGGAGAAGGGCTGGAGTCTCATTTCGCTCGGCGACTACTCCGGAGCTATCCAGGCCCTCGAGAAGGCGCTCGCACTGTCCCCCGGCGCTGTACAGGCGCAGTCCCTGCTCGGCTGGGCGCAGATGCTGCATGAGGACTACGACGACGCGCTCACGACCTTCTCCAAGGTACTGATGAAGGAGCCCGCCAACGCTCTCGCCCGGATCAACGTCGGCTACATCTGCCTCAAGAAGCGGATCTTCGGCGAGGCCATCGAGCACCTGTCCAAGGCCATCCGACTGGACAACGACCGTAAGGCGACGCTGTACGCCCACTATTATCTTGGTCTCGTGTACCTCGAGCGTGAGATGTACGAGGACGCTCAGAGCTTCTTCCGCAAGACCTTGAAGCTCGGACCCAATCTCATCGAGGCCTATTTCGAGCTCGGCCGGGCCCTGTGGTTCGCCAACGACCGCGACGCGGCCCGGCGGACCTGGGCCGAGGGACACCAGGCCAACAAGTTCAATCCCTGGGCGAAGCGCTGTAAGGAGATGCTCGACCTGGCCGCCGCCGGAGGTGAGGTCCCGCGCAGTCCGCTTTCCTGATCGTTCTCCTTCTCATATTTGCCGGGCAGAGTCCCCGCGCGGTGCAGGTCGGTCGCGTCACGGCCGTGGCCTGGCCGGACCAGCTACCCCTCGCCGTCGCGCTCGCGAGGGAGGCGGGCCGGCCCGCCCAGTGGCCTGGACTCGGCACCCAGACTCCTGATTCTCTTCGCCTCCTCGTCCTGCGCGATGGGCGCGGGCTCGACTCGCTCACCGGTGGCCGAGCGCCCGAATGGGGCGCGGCGATCGCGATCCCGGAGAACCGTACGATCGCGCTTCGGGCGGACAGCCCCGAGTTGCCCCGCATTCTCCGTCACGAACTGGCCCATCTGGCTCTGCACCAGGCGGTGCGCGTGCCCGTCCCACTCTGGTTCGACGAGGGCTACGCCGGCTGGGCCGCGGGGGAGTGGGAACGACTGGGTCTGCTTGACCTGAACCTTGCCGTCGCTAGGGGCGCCATCCCGGACCTCGTGGGCCTCGACAACGCCCTCCGGGGTTCGCAGATGACTGCGGAGGCCGCCTATGGGCTCGCCACTTCCGCCGTGGTGGAGCTCGCAAGGCGAAACCCGACCGGCGGCCTCGCGCCGCTCATGGAACGTCTGGGGCAGGGAGAGTCCTTCGACGCCGCAGTGCTCGCTACGACGGGGCTGACGGTCGACCGGTTCGATGAGGCCTGGCATCAGGGTCTGCGGCGGCGGTACGGGTTGGGCACCTGGCTGCTGGCGGGGGGCGGGTGGCTCGTGGTGGCCGCAATCGTCCTCTCCCTCGTCCATTTTCGGCGACGGGCCGACCGGGACCGGCGGGCGGCGCTCGACGTGGGCTGGGAGGTGGACCCGGAAGCTATGGGCGGGCCTGAACTTGACCCGACCCGTCCTCAGTAGTAGCCTCAAGGCTTATGTCAAGTTCGCGCCCTCAGACTCCCCCACGCCGTCACCTGCTGGCCCGGCGGAATCTGGTGATCTTGGGAGCTGCAGTCCTGGTGCTCGCGGCGGGCTATGCCACGCTCGTGGCTGGACATCCCAGCGCCGCCGCGGTCATTCTCGTCATCGGATATTGCGTGCTGTTTCCGCTCGGGATCGCATTGTAGCTGAGGGTGTCGGTCGTCACGGCACGGTCCCTGCGCTTGATGCATACATCCCGCGCGCGTGCCGGTCTCGGGGCGAATAGCTCAGCTGGTTCAGAGCGCCTGCCTTACACGCAGGATGTCGGGGGTTCGAATCCCTCTTCGCCCACTCGAACCCCGCTCGCCGAGCGTGGCCGTCGCTGATCCTACGGGATCGATCCTTTCGGGAGGCTTTGGAATGTACCTGGTCCGTCTCGTCACACTCATGACCCTCGCTGCGGTGGCTACCGCACCGCTCGGAGCGCAGGGCATCCCGCGCGGCGCCACCACCCGCCCGACCACAGTGGCGAACGCGGCGAGGTTCATGGTCGCCAACCCCTTCGCCTTCGCACCGGCTGACTCCGCGCCGGCGGTGGCGATCGGGACGTCGCTTCGAAATGAAATGAAGGGCGTCGTCGGGCGGAACTATACGATCGTCGAACAGAGCCAGATGAACGATGCCCTCACGCAATACGGCTACCCCAAGGACGCCATTCTGAGCCCCGCGCTCGCCACGACGCTGGCCAAGAACATCTTGGCCCGGTTCCTGGTGAGCTCGACGATGGCCAAGGGCGAGGGCAATCGCTACACGGTGTCGGCCCGTCTCGCCGGTGTGAACGACGACGCCGGAAACGTCGTGGCGCTGACCCAAAACGCGGGCGAAAGCCCGGAGGCGTTCGGGAAGCGGCTGGCCGATGCGTTGGAGCCCGCGGCCAAGTCCATGGAGGACGCCAAGGCGTGCGTGGATCAGCGCACCACCAAGCCCGACAAGGCGATCGAGGCGGCGAACAAGGCCATCAAGCAGGTGCCGAACCACGGTCTGGCTCACCTCTGTCTGGCCCAGATTGCCCAGGCGAAGAAGGCGCCGCGGGAAGAGATCGTGAAGCACCTCCAGGCGTCGGCCAAGGGCGACCCGCAGAGCCTGCCGGTCTGGACGGCGCTCGCCACCCAGTATCAGCAGGCGAACGACACCGCCAACACGCTGGTGGCCTTCAAGCAGATGCTGCGCGTGGCCCCGACCAACCAGAAGCTCCGCGAGGAGCTGTTCAAGTACTTCCTCCAGTCCGGACATCCGGAGACCGCGCTCGAGGTCGCCGATGAAGGGCTCAAGATCGACCCGTACAACGCCGACCTGTACGACCTGAAGAGCAACGCCTGTCTCTTCCTCAGCAATTTCAAGTGCGCGGTGGATGCGCTGGAGACGATGTACGCCACCGACTCCACCAAGGCCGACACCCTCTTCTTCACCAAGATCAGCGCCGCGGCCGCGGAAGGTGAGCCGGCGGACACGGCGAGACTGCTCAAGTGGGCCTCTACGGGCGTGAAGAAGTATCCGGACAATCCGACCCTGCTGGGATATCTGAATCGCGCCTATGCCATGACCGGGCAGACGGACAGCGTGGTCGCAACGACGAACAGGATCATCGCGAAGGACACCACGGCCATCGTCCCGGCGCTGGCGGCCGCGCAGGCCTTGATCAGCCCACCCGCCGCGGGAGCGGGGGCGACGGTGGATACGACCAAGCGCGGCCGGCCGAAAGAGGCCGTGCCGTTCCTGGAGTACGCGATGAAGTACGGCGACGCGCAGGCCAAGGAAAACGCGGCCGCGCTTCTGTATCAGGGCGCGGCACCGCTGCTCCAGCAGCCCCAGGACCTGGCGGGCGCGGCCGAGCTGCTCCGCCTGTCGGCCAAGAACGCCAATCCCTCGGGCAAGGTCTATCCGGCGGCCAACTATCTGCTCGGACTGGCCACGCTGTTCCAGGTCCCGCAGATCGACCCGCAGGCGGAGAAGGGCAAGTCCTGTGACCTCGCCAGACAGGAGGAGACGCTCCTCGCCGAGGCGGACAGCGCCCTGAACGCGGGCCGGACCGTCAATCCGGAAGCTGCGGACAAGAACCTGGGCATCATCAAGCAGTACAAGCCCCGCGTGGCTTCGATGATCAAGGCCTACTGTAAGAAGTAGAACGGCGCAACGGCGCGACGGCGGAAGTAGCGCCGTCGCGCCGTTTCCGCCCTTGCCTTCCCGCTTCCGCCGGGTCCCGCGCCCGCCTATATTCCGCCCTCGCGTTTGGGGCTGTAGCTCAGCTTGGTTAGAGTGCCGCACTGTCACTGCGGAGGTCGCGGGTTCGAGCCCCGTCAGCCCCGTCACCTCGAGCGCCGCACCCCGTCCTCCCGGACGGGGTGTTCCGTTTCCGGGGACCAGGTCCGCCATGTCCGACTCCAACCCTGCGCTTCATGTACCCGTCCTGCTCGGCCCCGTGCTGGAAGCCGCGGCGGGACGTACCCGTGCCGTGGATGCCACCCTCGGGCATGGCGGCCACGCGGCCGCTCTGCACGAGTCGGGTCTCCAGGTGCTCGGGATCGACCGCGACCCCGACGCGATCGCCACGGCACGTGCGCGGCTCGGCACCGCGATCCAATACCTCGAGGCCCCATACGAGAGCAAGTCGGCGATCGATGCGGCCACGGCCTTTCGACCCGACTTCGTCCTCCTCGACCTGGGCGTCTCCTCCCGGCAATTGGACGAGGCTGACCGGGGATTTACTTTCCGACCGGGCGCGCCGCTCGATATGAGGATGGGCGCGGCAGAAGCGACGGCGGCGGATCTGCTCAACGCGGAGAGTGAGTCTTCCCTGGAGCGGGTCCTCGCCGACTACGGCGACGAACGGCGGGCCCGGCGACTGGCCCGGGAGATCGTCCGGCGCCGCGCCCGCCATCCGTTTGCGATCAGCGACGATTTCGTCAATGCGATCCGTGCGGTGCTGGGACCTCGGGCCGGCCCCCCGGACTTCGCACGGCTGTTCCAGGCGATCCGGATCGCGGTCAACGATGAGCTCGACGGGCTCGCCCGGGCGCTCCCCGCGTTCCGGGACGCACTCACGCCCGGCGGCAAGCTGGCGGTCATCGCCTACCACTCCGGCGAGGACCGCCTGGTCAAGCAGTCATTCCGCGATTGGGCGAGCAGCTGTGTCTGCCCACCGCGGCAGCCCGTGTGCACCTGTCGGGGCAGGGCACTGGGTCGGCTCATCCCGCGAAAGCCCATCGTGCCGACCGACGATGAAGTCGCCGCCAACCCGCGAGCGCGGAGCGCCAAGCTGCGAATCTTCCAGGTAGATGATGCGCCTTAAGGGACGCCACTGGCTCATGGTGTGGCTGCTGCTGTTTCTCTGCATGCTGCTCGCCGTGGCGGTCCGGCAATCGGCAGGTTTCACTACCGCGCGGCGGGTACGGGAGCTCCGCGAGGAGCGATTGGCGCTGGAGGCGCGCCGGGGTGAGCTGGAGCGCCGCATCCGCGCGGCGTCCAGCCGGCAGGTCCTCGTTCCGATCGCGGAGCGGACGCTCGGCCTCCATCAGCCCGCGGACTCGGAGTTCACGCTCTTCGTGTTGCCACCCCGTCCGACCGGCAGGCCCTGATGGCCAAACCCGCCGTCAGAATCGCCGCGATCCAGTTCGGGTTCGCCCTGGGCGTTCTCGCGATCCTTGGGCGGGCGGCCCAACTCCAGATCTTCCAGGGCGAGCGCTGGGCTCGCGAAGCGGAGCGCAAACGGACCGAGCGAGTGGTCCTCCCAGCGCGGCGCGGCGCGCTCTACGACAGGAACGGCGTGCCGCTGGCCATCACTCAGGAGTTTTACAACGTCGGGATCGCGCCGAACGAGCTGGAGGACCGTGGGACGGCGTTCCGCCTGCTGGTGCGCAACCTGGGTGTGTCCGCACCCTCGCTCGACCGTGAATTCCGGGCACGCAAGCGCTGGATCTATCTCCACGGGCCATTCAACGCGACCCAGGTACAGGGGCTCCGCCAGGTGCGGGGCATTCACCTGACCGGCAGCTTCCAGCGGTTTTATCCGTCCCGCGAGCTCGCCCGCCCGATCATCGGGGGACTGTCGGCCAACCGGCCGGTAGGGGCGGCCGGCCTGGAGCTGTCGCTCGATTCCATCCTCACGGGCCGGCCCGGCGCCGCGGTTCTCCTCAAGGACCGGGCCGGCCAGCGGTACGACTCGCCCGCGCGCGAGGTGCAGCAGCCGGTGCCGGGCAACGATGTGGTGCTCACGCTCGACGCGGAGCTGCAGGAGATCGCGGAGCGCGGGCTCGACGAAGCCCTGGCGGAGACGCGGTCGGATGGCGGCGATGTCGTCTTCCTCGATCCATTGCGTGGTGAGCTGCTGGCACTCGCCTCGAGACAGAGGAATACCGGCACGCAGCGGGCTTCCGCCTTCACCGATCCCTTCGAGCCCGGATCCACGGCAAAGCTCTTCACCGCGGCGGCGCTCCTCATGCGGGATCGCGTGAGCAGCACGGAATCGGTGTTCGCGGAAGGCGGGCTCTGGTTCATGCCGGTCTCGCGCACCAGGACTCGCCGGATTACCGACAGCCATGCCTCCAGGGGCAATCTGACTCTGGCCCAGGCGATCCAGGTCTCGAGCAATATCGCCATGGCGAAATTCGCCTCCCGGCTCACTCCCGAGGAGCAATATCGAGACCCTGCGCGACTTCGGCTTCGGGACGCCCACGGGCGCGGAGTTTCCATCAGAGTCGCGCGGCATCCTGTCGCGGCCTGACCGTTGGGAGCCGATGTATACGCGGGCCAGCATGGCGATGGGCTATGAGATCGGAGTGACGCCGGTGCAGCTGGCCGCGGCGTACGGAGCCATCGCCAATGACGGCGTTCTGCTCTGGCCGACGCTCGTGCGCGAGGTGCGGGATCCGAAGGGACAGGTCGTGTACCGGCACTCCCCGGAACCGGTGCGACGGGTGGTCAGCTCGGAAGTCGCCGCGAAGATGCGCGAGCTGCTGAGGGAAGCGGCCTCCGAAGGCGGCACCGGGACCAGGGCACAGCTCGCCGGCTATGGGGTGTTGGGGAAGACCGGCACCGCGTTCCGGTTCGCGAACGGTCACTACATTAAGAATGAGTACACCTCCTCCTTCGCCGGGCTCTTCCCAGCCGAGAACCCCCAGCTCGTCGTCATCGTCAAATTGGACAACCCGAAAGGGGCCTACTACGGGGGCGAGACGGCCGCCCCGGTGACCCGCACCATGCTGGAGCAGGCGCTTGCGTCCCACCGTGTCGCCATCAACCGGGGAAGGCTAGCGGTGAGCGACAGCTCCGGGACCCCACAGACCGAACCCGCTGAGGTGGCAACGAGCGGCACGCCCGTCGTCGCGATCTCCTGGCCCTACAAGCCCGAGGCTCCGTCGGCCGCCCCGCTGCCGGTTCCCGACGTAGTGGGTCGCTCGGTTCGCGAGGCCGCGCTGGCGATCCACCGGAGGGGATTTCGCATGAGTCTTCGCGGCCTGGGGCGTGTCACGAGAACGTCACCGGTCGCCGGCCAGGAGGCCCGACCGGGTACGTCCATTGCTGTATGGGCCGAGTGATGGCGCTCTCCTGGAACGATCTGCTCAACGAGCTTCGCCGCGCCGACCTCCTGGTCTCGGCGGGGGAGCCCGGGCCCGCGGTCAGCGGTCTGAGCGTGGACAGCCGGACGGTAGCCCGCGGCACGGTCTACCTGGCCGTTCGCGGATCGCAGGCCGACGGGCATCGATTCGTCCCGGACGCCGTGGGTCGCGGCGCCGTAGCCGTGGTGGTCGAGACCCCGCAGCGGTCGGGCGTGCCGGAAATCGTCGTGCGCGATGGCCGCCGGGCGGCCCTCGTGTTGGGCAGCGCCTGGTATGGTCACCCGGCCCGTCGGCTGTCGCTCATCGGCGTCACGGGGACGAACGGCAAGACCACGACGACCGGCATCGTGCGGCACCTGCTGAATTACGCGGGGACCGCCGGCAGCATCGGCACCGTCGGCGCCTTCGACGGGCGTGGCGAGGCCGTGCCTTCCACCGCGGGGTCGCTTACGACACCGGGGCCCATCGATCTCCAGAAGACGCTCGCGGATCTCGCGGCCCGCGGCGTCACCCATGTAACCATGGAGACTTCCTCACACAGCCTGGATCAGGGGCGGTTGGACGGTCTCTCGTTCGATGCCGCGCTCTTCACCAACCTCACCCGCGACCACCTCGATTATCACGGCACGATGGACGCCTACCTGGCGGCGAAGCTCAAATTGAGCACCCTCCTGGGGCCGAGTGGAGTCGAGGTGGTGAACCTGGACGACCAGGCCTGGCTGGTGATCGCGCCCCGAGCGCTGCGGGTGACTTTCGGGCTCCACCCGGCCGCGGAGGTGCGAGCGAGTGAGATCGCAATGAGCGCGGGCGGAAGCCGCTTCTGTCTCAGCGGACGATTCGGCGCGGCCGATGCACGGCTGCCGCTGCTCGGCGACTTCAATGTGGCGAACGCGCTCGCGGCGGCGGCGTGCGCCCTCGCGCTCGGGCGACCGTTGGCCGAGGTGGTGGAGCGACTCGCCGAGGCGCCGCAGGTGCCGGGACGAATGGAGCGCATTGCCGATACCCCGTGCGTCGTGCTGCGGGACTACGCCCACACGCCGGACGCGCTGGAGCGCGCGCTGGCGTCGCTGCGACCCCTCACCCCGGGACGGCTCATCGTCGTCTTCGGCTGCGGCGGCGACCGCGACCGCGGCAAACGCCCGCTCATGGGAGCCATCGCCGCTCGGCTCGCCGATGTTGCCATCGCCACGTCGGACAATCCCCGCACCGAGGACCCGGAAGCCATTCTGGACGACATCGAGAGAGGAATGGCGGGGGCGAAGCACCAGCGGATCGCCGACCGACTCAACGCCATCCACGCCGCCCTGGATCAGGGTCGGAAGGGTGACACCATTCTCCTTGCGGGGAAGGGGCACGAGACCTACCAGATCCTCGGCACCACGAAGGTGGACTTCGACGAGCGGGAGATCGTACAGCGCGCGGTACGGGGTCAGTGAGCGGCGCTCCGACCGGCCAGGCCATTCCGCCATGGAAGGAATCCGATGTCCGGGCGGCCCTGGGATTGCCGTCTGGCAGCGGGAACCGGGTATTCACCACCATCTCGACTGACACCCGCCACATCCCTGCCGGAGCGCTGTTCGTGGCCCTGTCGGGCGACCGGTTCGATGGGCACGACTACCTGCCCGCCGCGGCAGCCGCGGGCGCGGCGGCAGCCATCGTCCGGGAAGGGACGCCCGCGGTCGATGGGCTCACTCTCCTGCCCGTGCCGGAGCCACTCCGGGCATTCGGCATGTTGGCGCGCGCGCGACGACAGAGTCTCACCGGTCCGGTCGTCGCCATCACCGGTACGAACGGAAAGACCAGCACCAAGGAGATGCTGGCAGCCGCTCTGGGCACCCGGTACGTCACCTACGCCACCAGGGCCAATCTCAACAACCTGGTCGGCGTGCCTCTCACCATCCTCGAAGCTCCCGAGAGTACCGAAGCGCTGGTCGTGGAGGCGGGGGCGAACCTCCCGGGTGAGATCGCCCGCTATCGAGAGATCATCGAGCCCGACATCGTGGTGATCACGAATGCGGTGGCGGGACACCTCGAGGGATTCGGGTCGCTGGCCGGGGTACTCGAGGAGAAGCTGTCGCTCACCGATGGGGTCCCCACCGCGGTTGTCGGCACCGAGCCCGGCGCGCTCGCCGCTGGGGCGCGCCGGCGTGCGGCCAAGGTGCAGTACGGCCGGGCTCCGCGGCGCCGACCTGATTCCGGACCGGGTCGAGCTGGGCCCCGACGCCAGGCCGAGGCTGACCTTCGGCGAGATCTCGTTCTCGCTCGGGGCACGGGGACTGCACCAGGCCGACAACGCGGTGCGGGTCTGGGCTGTCGCCGAAGCACTCGGCCTCGACCGCTCCTCGGTCGGCCACGCGCTCGAGCGGTTCGTCCTGCCCGGTGGCAGAGGCGAGCTGGTCCAATCGGGTGGGCTCACGATTCTCAACGACTGCTACAACGCCAACCCGCAATCCTTCCGCTCCGCCATCGCCACCGCGGCCGCGCTCCGCGGCAATCGGAGGCTCGTGTTCGTCGCCGGAACCATGCGCGAGCTCGGCTCCGCCTCCGGGGATCTCCACGCGGAGATCGCCCGGGAGCTCGTGGCGCTCGAGCCGGACCTGCTGGCGGCCGTCGGTGATTTCGTTCCCGCGCTTGCACCCCACTCCCGGAAGCTGGGCGAGCGGCTGTTGACGGCGGACGACCCGGTCGCCCTGGGCCCCGCGCTGGCCGCCAGGCTGCGGGGCGATGAGGTGGTCGTGCTCAAGGCGTCCCGCGGTGTGGCGCTCGAGCGCATCCTGCCCGCGCTCATGACGGCAGGTGGCGACCAGAGTCGTTGACCGTGCCTACAGGTTTGACCCGGTCCGAGCGTATACTTCCCGCGCTCACGGCCCGCGCGAACACCCCAGCCTGAGGAACGATGTTCTACCACTGGCTCGCGCCGCTCGGCAAGACTCACATCATTTTCAATCTGTTCAACTACATCAGCTTCAGGGCCGCCGGGGCGACCGTCACCGCGCTGCTCCTGGCGTTCGTGTTGGGACCGGCCGTCATTCGGCGCCTCCGGGCGCGCAAGGTGGGACAGATCGTCCGGGCGGAGGGGCCGGCTAGCCATCAGAGCAAGCGGGGCACCCCGACGATGGGGGGCCTCATCATCATCCTTGCGACCATCGTGCCGACGCTCCTTTGGGCCCCCCTGACGAATCGGTTCGTCGTCGTGGCCATGCTGTCCATTCTCTGGATGGGCTGCATCGGGTTCCTCGACGACTACCTGAAGATCGTGCAGGGCAAGTCACGGGGGCTGGTGGCCAAGTGGAAGCTGGTGGGGCAGGTGAGCTTCGGGGTCATGCTGGGGGCGTTCCTCGCCACCAATCCAGTGGTCTCCACCGAGATGATCCCGGCCACGGGGACGACGCTGCCGTTCTTCAAGTATCTGGTCGTGAACTTCGCCCCGTGGCTGTACGTCGCCTTCGTCACCGTGGTCATCACCGGGAGCAGCAACGCGGTGAACCTCACGGACGGCCTGGACGGGCTCGCAACCGGTCTCGCGGCAATTTCCGCGGCCGCCTTCGCCGGCTTCGCGTACCTGTTCGGACGGGTAGACGCTACGACGTATCTCAACCTCTTCTACCTGCCCGGCGCGGGTGAGCTCGCGATCTTCTGCGCGGCGCTCATGGGTGCCACGCTGGGCTTTCTCTGGTTCAACGCGCATCCGGCCCAGGTGTTCATGGGTGACACCGGAAGCCTGGCCATCGGCGGAGCCCTGGGCACGGTGGCGATCCTGCTGAAGGCGGAGTTCCTCCTATTGCTCATCGGCGGTGTCTTCGCGGCGGAGGCGAGCTCGGTCCTGATCCAGACTGGTACCTACAAATGGCGAAGGCGCACCCGGGGGAAGGAGTACGCGGACAACCATCGCGTCTTCCGCATGGCGCCGCTGCACCACCATTTCGAGAAGCTAGGCTGGGCGGAAACCACGGTCGTCACGCGCTTCTATATCCTTGGCCTGCTCTGCGCACTCGTGGCCCTCTCGACACTGAAGGTCCGGTGAGGGCCGCTACTCGCCCGGATCTGGTGGACCGCTGGCTCGGCACAGGCAGAGAAGTGGCGGTTGTCGGACTCGGGAAGAGCGGCGTCGCGGCCACGCTCCTGCTGCGAGACTACGGCGTGCCGGTGTATGCCTCCGACACGGGCAAGGGAGAGGCCTACGACCGCTGGGCGGAGATCCTGGGACACGCCGGCGCCCAGGTGCAGCTCGGCGGTCACGATCTCGACCGCATCGGTCGAGCGGCGGGGGTAGTCGTAGCTCCGGGTGTCCCGCCCGATGTCCCGGCGCTGGAGGCCGCGCGGCGAGCCGGGCTCGAGATCTATGCGGAGACCGACCTCGGGTTTCTGGCGTTGGGAGCCACGCGGTGTATCGGCATCACCGGCACGAATGGAAAGACGACGACCACCTCCCTGACCGCCCACCTCCTCGTGGCCGGCGGCGTCCGGGCCGAGACCGCCGGCAACATCGGGCGACCGCTGTCGGATGTCGCCCGGATGCCGGATCCGCCGGACTGGCTCGCCCTCGAGCTTTCCTCCTTCCAGCTGCACGACACTCCGCATCTCAAGCCGGCGATCGGCGCTCTGCTCAACCTCGCACCCAACCATCTCGACCGATACCACTCGCTGGAGGAGTACTACGGAGACAAGGCGCTCCTCTTCCGCAATGCGGACGCCGAGTCGGTCTGGATCAGCAACGCCGATGATCCGGCGGTCCAGGAGATGGTCCGGGCGGTGAAGGGCACCCACCTGCGGTTCTCCCTCGCGAGCCGCGCCGACGGATGGTACGACCGCACCGGTGGACGGCTCATGCTGGGAGACGAGCCGATCCTCCCCCGCGCGGACCTGCCGATTCTCGGCGACCACAACGTGGCCAATGCGCTGGCGGCGTCACTGATGGCGGTCCGGGCCGGATGCCCCCGTAACGCGGTCGCGGGCGGCCTCCGCACCTTCCGGGCGATCCCGCACCGGGTGGAACCGGTGCGCGAAGTGGATGGGGTGCTCTGGATCAACGACTCCAAGTCCACCAACGTGACGTCCACCGAGGTCGCCATCGCCGCGATTGACCGTCCGTTCGTGCTGCTGCTGGGCGGCCGTCACAAGGGAGAGCCGTACACGCGGCTGGCCGACTCGCTGGCACGGCGCTGCCGAGCGGTCGTCGCGTACGGGGAGTCGGGGCCGATCGTCGTGCAGGACCTGGGGTCCCGGCTGAGCGTCGTGTCCGCGGGGAGCGACTTCGCCGAAGTGATCGCCACGGCGCGGCGGTTGGCGCGACCGGGCGACGCCGTACTTCTGTCACCGGCGTGCTCCAGCTATGACATGTTCAAGAACTACGAGGAGCGGGGCCTTCGGTTCCGCACCGCCGTGGAGGCGATGTGACCGAGCGCCCGGTCCGGCACCCCGGAGAGCTGCGGTGGGAAACCCGCTTGCTCGGCGCAGTGACGGCGGCCCTCGTGGTCTTCGGGATCGCGTCCGCCTACGGGGCTGCCAGCCTGGTCACTCTTCGGGGCGAGAGTGCCGGCATGGACTTCATGGCCAGACAGATCATCGGCGCCATCGTGGGCGGCATCCTGCTGCTGTTGGCCTCCCGCCAGGACTACTACCGTTGGCGCGGTTGGGCCTGGCCGCTCCTGCTCGTTACCCTCGTCCTGCTGCTGATTCCGGTGTTGCCGTTCACCCGATCCATCTCACCGGTAATCAACGGCGCACGACGCTGGGTGGACCTCGGCCCGGTGAATTTTCAGCCCTCGGAGCTGGCGCGCTTCGCGATCGTGGTGTGGTGTGCCATGTTGGCGTCGAAGAAGGGAAGCCAGGTCCGGGAGTTCAAGAAGGGCATTCTCCCCTTCATCGTCGTGCTCGGCGTGGTATCGCTGCTCATCCTGCTCCAGCCGAACCTCAGCATGGCCACGCTGGTCGCGATTCTGGGCGGGCTCGTGCTGTTCACCGCCGGGGCTCAGGTCGGCCATTTCATCATCTTGGGCGCCGTGGCCGTGCTGCTGGTCTTCCATCAGATCACGGACGCGCAGTATCGGAACTCCCGGCTGGTGGCGTTCCTCAACCCGGGGGACGGCAACACCGATGCCAGTTTCCAGCTCTACCAGTCGCTGGTCGGGTTCGGCTCGGGCGGCATCTTCGGTACGGGATTCGGTGAGGGGCAGCAGAAGCTGGGCTACCTTCCCTACGCCTACTCCGATTTCCTGTTCAGTACGATCGGGGAGGAGTGGGGCTTCGTGGGCGTGTTCGTGATAGTCGCACTGTTCGCGCTGTTCTGCTGGCTGGGGTTCCGGATTGCCAGGACGGCGGCCGATCCTTTCGGTCAGTATCTCGCCTTAGGGCTCACCGCCGCCATCGGGCTGACCGCGTTCATGCACATGGCCGTCTCGCTCGGACTCATGCCGACCACGGGCCTCACGCTTCCGTTCATGTCCTACGGCCGCTCGAGTCAGGTGGTCTCGCTGGTCACGACCGGAGTGCTGATCAACATCGGGCGACAGCGAGGGAAGCCGCGGTCGATGGGACGGACGAGCCGCCGCGCGGACGAGCCGCTCACGCAGGCCAAGTGAGCCGGCGAACCGTCCTCATCGCCGGTGGGGGCACCGGGGGTCACCTGATGCCCGCTCTGGCGGTTGCCGCCAAGCTCGAGTCACTCGGCGCCGGCCTCGAGCCGGTGCTGATCGGCGCGGTGCGCGGAGTCGAGGCTCGGCTGCTGCCGACCCGGGACTACCGCTTTCATCTCCTTCCGTCCGAGCCGATCTACCGCAACACCTGGTGGCGCAACTTCCGCTGGCCGCTCATTGCCGGCCGTCTGCTACGGCAGGTCGAGCGGGTCTTCGCGGAAGAGCGCCCCGTCGCCGTACTCGGCACCGGCGGGTACGCCTCGGCACCGGTGGTCTGGTGGGCTGCCCGGCGAGGGATTCCCTCCGCGATCCAGGAACAGAACGCCTACCCCGGCCTCGCGACCCGGTGGCTCAGCCGGCGGGTGCGCCACGTGTACCTTGGGCTCCCCGAGGCTCGGAGGCTTCTCAGGTTCGGACCTTCGACCCAGGTCTTCGACACCGGGAATCCCATCGTTCCTCCGAGTCCCGAGCGGAGGACGGACGCGCTGTATCGCCTCGGTCTGGAGAGTGGCCGCTCCGTGCTCATGGTGACGGGGGGCAGTCAGGGGTCCCTCGCCATCAATCGGGCACTCGCCGCGTGGCTCGATGAAGGCGGTCCGGCCAACGCCTCCATCCTCTGGGTGACGGGGCGAGGAAGCTACACCGAGTTCATTCGTTACCATCGTCCGCCGAACGTAACGGTCGTGGATTTTCTCGATCCCATGGCCGATGGCTACGCTGTCGCAGATCTGGTCGTCTCGCGTGCCGGCATGATCACGGTCGCCGAGCTATGCGCCTGGGGCCTGCCGAGCATTCTGATTCCGCTGCCCTCCGCGGCGGCGGACCATCAGACCCACAATGCGAGGGTGTTGGCCGAAGCCGAGGCGAGTGTGATGCTTTCCCAGGACGAGCTCAGCGGGCAGAGTCTGGCGGCGGCGGTGAATCGGCTGCTGGGCACGGAGGAGACCCGGACCCGCATGGCGGCCAAGGCGCTGGCCCGCGGCAAGCCCCGGGCGGCCGAAGAGATAGTGTCAAATTTACTAACACTCATTCAGTGAGTCCGGGCTTTCAGAACCCGCGGCAACTTCTTACATTGACTCATCCATCATGAACCTGTTCAGCCCGGCGGGTCGGCGCCCTGTGCATTTTGTCGGCATCGGGGGCGCCGGAATGAGCGCCCTGGCGCTCATCGCTTGCCGTCGTGGGGTGGCGGTCAGCGGCTGTGACTCTGATCCGAGTGGCGCCGCGGACTTGGCAGCAATGGGGGTCACGGTCTATTCTGGCCATGCCCCGGCCCACGTGGAGGGCGCCCGCGCTGTCGTGGTGACCGCCGCGGTGGCGGCCGGCCATCCGGAGTTGGCGCGTGCGCGAGAGCTGAACATCCCAGTGGTGCCCCGCAAGGAGGCCCTCGCCGCGCTCATCGCGGGCGCGCGATCGGTGGCGATCTCGGGCACGCACGGGAAGACGACGACGACGGTCATGACGACGGAGGCGCTGACGGCCGCGGGGCTGGCGCCCACCGGGATCGCCGGCGGACGGGTGAGCACCTGGGGTGGCAACGCGAAGCTCGCCGGCGACGATCTCTTCGTCGTCGAGGCCGACGAATACGACAAGGCGTTTCTCACGCTGCATCCGACGGTCGCGGTGGTCAACAACGTCGAGCCCGACCACCTCGAGTGCTACGGGTCGGAGGCCGCGCTGGAGGATGCGTTCGTCGAGTTCGCCGGTCGAGCGGACACAGTCCTGGCGAGCGCGGACGACCCCGGCGCGCTGCGCGTCGGGCAGCGAGTGGGCCGTGGGGTCCGCCGGTTCGGCTTCGATGAGCAGGCTGACCTCCGGATTACCGAGGTGGCTCAGCGGGCCGATGCCACAGAAGCCCGGATCGTCTGGCGCGGTGGCCGAAGCCTGCGGGTGCGGCTCAAGGTGCCCGGCATCCATAACCTGAGGAATGCAGTCGCTGCCCTGGGCGCGGTGGATGCCCTGGGTGGCAAGCTCGACACCGCAGCGGACGCGCTCGCCGACTTCGCGGGCGTCGGACGCCGGTTCGAGCGGTTAGGCGAGCACGGCGGCGTGGCGATCGTGGACGACTACGCCCACCATCCTTCCGAGCTCGAGGCGACGCTCTCGGCCGCGCGGCAGGCCTTTCCAGGCCGCCGGCTCGTCGCCGTCTTTCAGCCGCATCTGTACTCTCGAACCGAGGCCCATGGTGACGCGATGGGTCGGGCGCTGGCCGCGGCCGATCTGGTCATCGTCACCGAGATATACGCCGCGCGGGAGCAGCCGATCCCCGGGGTGAGCGGGCGGCGCGTGGCCGACGCGGCCATCCAGGCGGGCGCCGACGCGCACTTCGAGCCGACACGCGGCGAGGTGGCCCGACGCGTGTACGACACGCTCCGGCCCGGTGATGTTGTGCTCACGCTCGGGGCGGGGGATATCACCCGCGTCGGTCCCGAGCTGGTGCGGTGGCTGAACGCCGCCTGACCCCCCGGTGGCGCGCGCTCGCGATCGCGGGCTTCGTGCTGATCCTGGTGAGTCTCTCGCCCTATGCGCTCCGACACCTGGAGTTCTTCCGGGTGCGGCGGGTGGAGATCTCCGGATTGCACTATCTTGAGGCGGCGAAGATCGTCGCCGCCCTCAAGCTTCCGCCATCGGCCAGCGTGTTCGACGATTCGCGGCCTCTGGAGCGACGGCTCCGCGCATTGCCGGGAGTGGTGGCGGCGAACGTTGGACGGCGCGTTCCGGGGACTCTGTACATCAGCGTGGATGAAGCGGACCCCGTGGCCCTGACTCCGAGGGCCGAACGCCTGGCCCTGGTGGATGCGAGCGGCGCCGCTCCTGCCCTTCGACCCGCTGGCGTCGGCACCGGATCTTCCGGTCCTGATCGGCGGCGGCCGGCCGGTCGCAAGCGCGCTGGCGCGGACGAGGGACTTCGATCCGGGGCTCTTCGCGCGGATCGACGCCGCTTGGCGCGTGGGTCCGGATATCGTCTTCGAGGTGGATGGACGCTGGTTCTGGTTCGGGCCCGAGCTTTCCGCGGAGGACATCAGAGCGGTGACGGCGGTGGAGCGAGACCTCGCCCAGAAGGGGCGAAAGTTCCAGGAACTCGACGGGCGGTTCACCGGCCAGGTGATCGTCCGCAGGTCGCGGGCATGAGCGCACAGCCACAGCGGCTCGTCGCGGGTCTGGATCTCGGATCGGCCAGGGTTGTCGCGATCATCGCGGAGGTGACAGGGGACGCGCGGGACCCGGGGGCACGCATTCTCGGACTCGGGGTCGAGCGGAGCGCCGGCATCCGGCGCGGGCGTGGTCCGTGACATCGAAGAGACCACCCGCGCCATCGACAAGGCGATGAAGAGCGCCCAGCGGATGGCGGGCGTCGAGGTCGGCTCGGTGTACTGCGGGATCGCGGGCGAGCACGTCGCGGGACGCAGCTCCCACGGCATGGTGTCGGTGACGGGTGACGAGATCCGCACCAGCGACGTCGCCCGGGTCAACGACATGGCGAGCAACATCAGCTTCGGGCGCGACCACGAGCTGCTGCACGCCATCCCGCAGGATTACCTGATCGACCAGCAGAGCGGGGTGAACGAGCCGATCGGGATGACGGGCTCGCGGCTCGAGGCCGAGGTCTACCTCGTGACCATTCTCTCGAGCGTGCTCCAGAATCTGCGGAAGTGCGTCGAGCGGGCCGGCTATCACGTCGCCGAGTTCGTGCTCGAGCCGCTTGCGGCGTCGCTCGCCGTGCTCACGCCGGACGAGATCGAGCTGGGCTGCGCGATCGTCGAGTTGGGGGGCGGATCCACCAATGTGTCGATCTTTCACAACGGAAAGATCCGCCACACGGCCTCGCTGCTCTGCGCCGGCGGGCACGTCACCGCCGACATCGTGCACGGACTCCAGGTCACGCAGGTCGAAGCGGAGCGCCTCAAGGAGCGGTTCGGCGCCGCGTTCGAGCCGCTGGTGCCGGAGAGCGACGTGTTCGATCTGCCGAGCACGCCGGGACAGGGGCCGCGGAACGCCCAGCGTCGCGTTCTGGCGCACATCATGCACATGCGGCTGCAGGAAGTCCTCGAATACGCGCTCGACGAGATGACGCGCGCTGGCTATCATCAGCGTCTACCCGCTGGAGTCGTCCTCACGGGCGGCGGCGCACTGACCCCGGGCATCGTGGAGCTTGCCCGTGAGGTGTTCGCCATGCCCGCCCGCTGCGGCATTCCGGGTCAGCGCCTGCGTGGCCTCGCGGACAGCGTCGAATCCCCGCGGATGGCGGTACCGGCCGGTCTGGTGCTCTACGGCGCCCGGCAGGTCGCGGTGAGTGGTGGCTTCGGAGCAGGAACGCGGAAGTCGCCGGCAGTTGAGAAAGTGCTGGCTCCGGTGAAACGGTGGCTCCAGGACTTCTTCTGAGTCGCGCCGAGGGAACAGACCATGATCTTCGAGCTGGAAGAGAACGGACTCCAGAACGCCCGCATGAAGGTCGTCGGCGTCGGCGGCGGCGGCGGCAATGCCGTCAACCGCATGATCGAGGAGCATCTCGGGGGCGTCGAGTTCATCTCGGTCAACACCGACGCGCAGGCCCTCGCAATCTCGAAGTCGGACGTCAAGATCCAGATCGGCAAGAAGCTGACCCGCGGGCTGGGCGCGGGCGCGCGGCCCGAGATCGGCCGGCAGGCCATCGAAGAGAACCGCGACGAAGTCTCGGCGGCGGTCCAGGGCGCCGACCTCGTCTTCGTCACCTGCGGCATGGGCGGCGGCACCGGCACCGGCGCGGCCCCCGTGGTGGCGCAGATGGCGCGGGAAGCGGGGCGCTCACCGTCGGCATCGTGACCAAGCCGTTCCTCTTCGAGGGCCGCCAGCGGATGAGGCAGGCCGAGGGCGGGATCTCGGAGATGCGGAAGAACGTGGACACGATGATCGTCGTGCCCAACGAGCGGCTCCTCGCGGTGGTCGGCAAGGGCATTCCGTTCCAGGACGCGCTCAAGAAGGCCGACGAGGTGCTGCTGCACGCCACGCAGGGCATCTCCAGCCTCATCACCGTCACCGGCCTCATGAACGTCGACTTCGCCGACGTGCGCACCGTGATGCAGAACGGCGGCGCCGCGCTCATGGGCACCGGCATCGGCCGCGGCGAGAATCGCGCGCTGGAAGCCGCGCAGCAGGCGATCTCGAGCCCGCTGCTCGACAACGTCTCGATCGCCGGCGCCACGGGCGTGCTGGTCAACATCACCGGCGGCGAGGACCTCACGCTGGGCGAGACCACCCAGATCAACGAGATCATCCACGACGCCGTCGGCGACGAGGCCGAGATCATCTTCGGCGCCGGCAACGAGCCGGCGATGCAGGGCGAGGTCCGCGTGACGGTGATCGCCACCGGGTTCGACCGGGTGGTGAGTGGCGACGGGGCGATGGTGGTGCGGCCCGCCACGCCGGCAGCCGGCGTGCTCAGCTTCCCGACGTCCCGCCAGCGGCCCTCCTCGCCGGCCGTGCAGCCTCCCGCGCCGGCCACGCCGCGGGTGCCGCCACGGGTCCACCCGGCGCCTCCCGCCGCGGGCACCGGCGACGTGCCGGAGATGGAGATCCCGACCTTTATCCGGCGGCAGATGGACTGATGCGGGCGCTCTGGCTGGCGGGATCGGTCGCGGTTTTCGGCGGCGCCGCGGTGCTCGTCCTGAGCGGACACCGACCCGGGCAGGATCCGAGCAACCCGGTCGCGGCACCGGTCGTGGTTCGGCCCACCCTCTATAGCGAGACGCTCGACACGCTCCGGCGGGGTGAGACGATCTCCGAGCTGTTCGCTCGGCAAGGTGTGAGCGATCTCGACCTCACCGCGCTCCGCTCGCAGGCATCCCTGGATCCCAGGCGACTGCGCTCGGGACTGGTGTTCAGCTTCCGAAAGACCGACCGCGACAGCGCTCCCACCCGCATCAGCGTCCGGACCTCTCCCGAGCAGCGTATCTCGTTCCGCCGGGTCTCGGATCGATGGGACGCCGTGGTCGAGCCAATCGCCTGGCAGCCCGAGGTGATCCGGATCGACGGATCCATCGATAACTCGTTATACGAAGCGCTGGACGCCCAGGTCGACGACGCGGTGCTCGATGCCGGGGAGCGCGTCCGCCTCGCCTGGGACATCGCCGACATCTATGCCTGGCAGGTGGACTTCACCCGCGACGTGCAGTCCGGTGATCGGTTCCAGGTGGTGCTCGAGCGTCTGGTCTCGGACGAAGGAGAGATCCGCTTCGGACGGGTGCTCGCGGGCGATCTGACCATGTCCGGCAAGAGCCTGACGGCGTTCCGCTTCGAGCAGGGCGGGCGCTCCGCGTTCTACGACGGGTCCGGCAACTCGCTCCGGCGGGCGTTCCTGCGCGCCCCGGTGCAGTTCCGGCGGATATCCTCCAGCTTCGCTCGGTCGCGCCGCCATCCGGTGCTGGGCATCACGCGTCGGCACGAAGGCACCGATTACGCCGCCGCTCCCGGCACCCCCGTCATGGCGGCGGGCGACGGCGTCGTCCTGCGCGCCGGTCGCGCCGGAGGCTACGGAAACCTCATCGAGCTGCGTCACCGGAACGGGATCACCACGCGCTATGGCCACCTGCAGCGCTTCGCCCGGGGCATCCGGGCAGGAGCCCGCGTCGGACAGGGCCAGACGATCGGCTTCGTGGGATCCACCGGCCTCGCGAGCGGCCCGCATCTGCACTACGAGTTTCGAGTGAACGGCCTGGCGCGGGACTCCCGCCGGGTGGAGCTCGGCAACGGAACACCGGTCGCCCGGAACGACCGCGAGGAGTTCGAGCGGCAGCGCGACCGTCTCCTGGCGCTGCTGCACCCCGGGCAGGCGATCGCGCTGGTCGAGTAGTCCCTCCGTCGGACCTTGGATCTCTATCCCGCCATCGACATTCGCAGCGGCCGCGTCGTTCGCCTGAGCCAGGGCGAGGCGACGCGGCAAACCGTTTATGGGGAGGACCCCGCCTCGGTCGCGGAGCGATTCGCCGAAGAGGGCGCCAAGTGGATCCACGTGGTGGACCTGGACCGCGCGTTCGGACAGGGCAGCAACGACGCTTCGGTCCGATCGATCCTTCGACGTGTCGAGGGCCGGGCGCGGGTGCAGCTCGGTGGAGGATTTCGCACCCTCGACCGGCTGCGGCAGGGGCTGGAACTCGGTATCGCCCGGGCCGTAATAGGTACCGCCGCGGCGATTGATCCCACCTTCGTCCCTGGTGCCCTGGGCGTCGCGGCATCGGAACGCCTCGCCGTGGGCATCGACGCCCGCAATGGGAAGGTCGCGATACGCGGCTGGACCGAGACATCCACGACCAGTGCCGAAGAATTGACGCGGCGCGTAGTCCGGGAAGGCATCGAGATCGTGATCTATACCGATGTGACCCGGGATGGGATGCTCGCCGGGCCCGATCTGGAAGGCGCCGTCACCCTGCAGGGCGGTGGCGCCCGAGTGATCGCGAGTGGAGGCGTGACAACCGCGGCCGATATCCAGGCCGCCTGTAAGGCCGGGCTCGCGGGAGCCATCGTCGGACGGGCGTTGTATGAACAGCGGCTCACCCTCGGTGAGGCCCTCGAAGCGGCGCGATGCGAGTCGCGCTCGTAGTTCTTCTTGCCGCGGCGCTTGCCGCGTTGACCTACCTTCGGCTCGAGGGCCTCGGCGCTCGCGGCTGGATCCCTATGGTGTGCCGGGCGATCGCCTGGGCGGCTCTCGGCCTGCTGATTCTCAACGTCAGCTGTCCCGCTCCCGGAACCGTGCAGCGACCCCTGGTGCTGCTCGATGGGTCGCTCAGTTTCGGAGCGGCGGGGGGCCAGTGGCCATTGGCGCGCGACTCGGCGCTCAAGCTGGGCGAAGTGCGCCTTTTCGGTGACGAGCGCAGTGGCGGGGACACCGTTCCCGACCGGGGGCGCTCTCGGCTTGGTCCGGCGCTCACGGCTGCAGCGGCCTCCGACCGCCCCCTCATCGTGGTGAGCGATGGCGAGGTCGAGGACGCCATGGACCTCCCGCCAGAGGTCCTGGGGAGAGCGGGCGTTCGGGTCTTTCCCCGGGATACTCAGCCGGACCGGATCGTGAGCTCGGTGACCGGCCCCTCCCGGGTGACGGCGGGGGACTCGATCGTGCTGGAGGCCGAGGTGCAGCTCGTCGGCGGCGCGCCGGCGGAGAACGCGCGGCTCGAGGTGTTCTCCGGTGTCAAGCGGGTGGGCGGACAGACGGTCCGTATGCAGCAGACCGGTGGCCGCGCCCGGATCGCACTGTTGTCGTCCGAGGTCGGCCCCGGGGATCATGTCCTCCGCATCAAGCTCGCGGGCAGCGATGCCGAGCCGCGCACCGACACCCGTCTGCACCTGGTCACGGTCGCGCCCACACCGGGTGTGGTCCTGCTGGCATCGCCCGGCGACTGGGACAGCAGATTTCTCTACCGTGCTCTTCGGGACGTCGCGCAGCTCCCGGTGCGAGGGTTCGTCCGGATCGAGGGCGAGCGTTGGCGCTCGATGATGGACCTCAAGCCGGTGCCGGCGGAGCGCGTGCGTCAGGCGGCACGACAGGCCGACCTGCTCATCGTGAAGGGCGACGCCGGATCGCTGACCCAAGGCACGACCGCGCGAGGCATCTGGAGGTGGCCGACCGGAGGCAAGGGGCAAGGCTCCATTCCAGGTGATTGGTATCTCTCCGCGGCTGACGTCTCGCCGGTCGCCGGTGCCCTCTTGGGGCAGCCGGTGGATTCCTTCCCGCCCGCCTCTGGGTTGGCACCGATCGTCCCGAGTGCCGGCGACTGGGTGGCGCTCACGGCCCAGCTTGGTCGGCGCGGCGCAGCTCGTCCCGCGGCGTTCGGCCGGGACGCGGGTCGGGTGAGGACCGCCACCATCGTGGTGGACGGTCTCTGGCGGTGGGCGTTCCGCGGCGGTGCCAGCGAGCAGAGCTACCGGGCATGGGTGGCGGCGACAGCCAGCTGGCTGCTCGGCGGTGCCGACTCGGCGCGCGGACTCGCACGAACGGTCAGGCCCGTCGTCACGAGCGGCCGCCCGCTGGTGTTCGAGTGGAGCGGCTCGGGTCCGGCGCGCTCCTTGGCCGTCACCTGGTCCGATGGCGATGCGCCAAGGGCGGATACGCTCCGCTTCGACGGATCGGGTCGCGCGACTGTGTGGCTGAGCCCCGGCGAATACCGGTACCGATTGGAGGGTGGAGGCGGCGGGACGGTGGCTGTGGAGGAATACTCCGAGGAACTGCTTCCGCGAGCAGTCGTGCTGACCACACGGGATGCGCGTGTGAGCCGGCCAGCGGGACGGACCTCCGCGAGGGACTGGTTGTGGCTTTTCGCGATCGCCGCGCTCGCCTTCGCCGGCGAATGGCTCGCGCGCCGGCGGCTCGGACTGCGATAGGACGGTATTAGGATTCACCATGGCCAACAGCAGACTGGGCGAGCGGAAAGACGGGCTCTGGGCCCGCATCAAGCGGATCGCGCTCACGGACGTGGGCGCGCTGATGCGCGGCCTCAACGCGGACGATCTGGAAAAGATGGAACGGGTCCTGATCGAGGCCGATTTCGGCGTCGCCGCCACCGTGGAGCTGACGCAGGCGCTAGAGGACGAGGTGCGGAAGGGCAATCTCAAGACCGAGGCCGACCTCAAGCTGGCACTGGAGCAGCGGCTGACCAGCCTGTTGAACGGCACCGAGCACCCTGGCGAGCTGGCGCGCGCGGCGGAGGGTCCGACGGTCATTCTGCTCGTCGGTGTGAACGGCACCGGCAAGACCACCACCGCGGCAAAGCTGGCGCGGCGCCTCCAGCGGGAGGGCCGGAAGGTCATGCTCGCGGCGGCCGACACCTATCGCGCGGGGGCGATCGCGCAGCTCCAGATCTGGGCCAACCGCCTCGACATCCCCTGTGTCGCCGGTGCCTCGGGTGGTGATCCGGCGGCGGTCGCGTTCGACGCCATCGATGCGGCGGTCTCCCGCGGGCTGGATACGGTCATCGTGGACACGGCAGGGCGCCTGCATACGCAGGAAGGCCTCATGGAGGAGCTCCGCAAGGTGGTCCGAGTCGTGAGCCGGCGGCTTCCCGGGGCTCCGCACGAGACGCTGCTGGTGCTCGACGGCACGGTGGGGCAGAACGCCGTGCAGCAGGGGCGACTCTTCACCGAGGCGGTCCAACCGACGGGCATCGTCGTCACCAAGCTGGACGGCAGCGCCCGCGGTGGCGCGGTCACCGCCCTGCGCCGCGAGCTCAACCTGCCCATCCGGTTCCTCGGGCTCGGTGAGTCGGTGGACGCTCTCGAGCCGTTCGACCCCAAGCGGTTTGCGGAACACCTGCTTGCCGAAGGCGTCTAGACGGCGCTCTCTGCTGTATTCGCCACGAAGGCACGGGAGGATTCGTGCCCCAGCGTGAGTCCAGAGCAGGACCGCGCGCGTCGCCGTCGCTACGGCTCGACACGCCCGTAAAGTTCCTGAAGGGGATCGGCGAGCGTCGGGCGGAGCAGCTCGAGCGGCTGGGGATCCGGACGGCGCGCGATCTCCTGTGGCACCTGCCGCACCGGTACGTGGACGCGTCGAGCGTCACCCCCCTGGTGAAGGCTGAAATCGGGCAGGAAGTGGCGTGCGTCGGGCGAGTGGTCGCGAAGGGTGTGCTGCCCACCCGGAAGGGTCTCCGGATCTTCCACGCCGTGCTCCGAGACGATAGCGGAGTACTCGAGTGTGTCTGGCCGGGGCAGGCGTTCCTGGACCGGAGCATCGAGATCGGCCAGACGTTGTTGGTCTCGGGCCCGGTCCGGTTCTATCACGGCCGGCAGCTGGCACCCCGCGAATTCGTCATCCTCGCGGACGCAGGAGCCGACGCCGATCCCCTGGCCGCCGGAAAAGTGCTGCCCGTATATCCCGCCACCGAGGGCCTGAGCCACAAGATCATTCGCGGGCTCATCGAGCGGCATCTCGACTCGCTGATCGCGGCCTCCGAGGACGTGCTGCCCGAGGCGATGCGCGTGGCTGCCGGGCTTCTCCCCCTCGCCGAAGCGCTCCGCGCGGTCCATCGCCCCGCTTCGGCGGAGGACGCCGAGCGAGGCCGGCGGAGACTGGCCTTCGACGAGCTGCTCGATCTCCAGCTCATGCTGATTCGCGCCCGCACTATCGCGAAACGCCAACGGAGCGGGGTCGCCTTCGAGATCAAGCGCGACCTGACCACCCGGCTGCGTGAGCACCTGCCGTGGGAGCTGACCGCGGACCAGCAGCGCGCGCTGCGAGAGATCACCGGGGACATGACCTCGCCCCAGCGGATGCACCGGCTGCTGATGGGTGACGTCGGGACCGGGAAGACCGTCGTCGCGCTCTTCGCGATGCTGCTGGCGGTGGAGAACGATTTCCAGGCGGCGCTCATGGCGCCCACGGAGCTCCTCGCCGAGCAGCACGCCGCCACGCTCGAGCATCTGCTCGCTCCGCTGGAGATCCGCCCCGAGCTGCTGCTGGGCCGACAGACCGCCGGCGAAAAGACCGCGATCCGGGCGCGACTCGCGTCGGGGCAGGCCAGGCTGGCGGTCGGCACTCACGCGCTGATGCAGGAGAGCGTCTCGTTCCGCCGGTTGGGGCTCGTCGTGATCGACGAGCAGCATCGCTTCGGAGTCGAGCAGCGGGCGGCGCTGATCGGAAAAGGGGCAGCACCGGACGTCCTGCTCCTCACCGCCACACCCATCCCTCGATCACTCGCGCTCACCCTGTACGGGGATCTCGACGTGTCTACCCTGCGTGAACGCCCGCCGGGTCGGGGAACGGTGCGGACTGCCGTGCGCCTTTCGACCCAGCGCGAGCGGGTGCTCGAGTTCATCCGGACCGAATGTGCCGCGAAGCGCCAGGCCTATGTCGTGCTGCCGGTCATCGAGGAGTCGGAGCGGGCCGATCTGCGCGCGGCGACGACGATGTCCCAGGCGCTGGCGGCCCGGTGGCCCGAGCTGCGCGTGGCGCTGGTGCACGGGAGGCTCAAGGCGGACGAGCGCGATGCGGTGATGCGTGACTTCCGCGCGGGCGGCGTAGACGTCCTGGTGGCGACGACGGTGATCGAGGTGGGCATCGACGTGTCCGAACGCGACGATCATGCTGATCGAGCATCCGGAGCGGTTCGGGCTGGCGCAGCTGCACCAGCTGCGGGGCCGGATCGGCCGCGGAGCGGAGGAGAGCTACTGCATTCTGCTGTCCGATGGCCCACCGGCGGACCGCCTCCACGCGTTCGCCGCGACCCACGACGGGTTCAAGATCGCGGAGCTGGATCTGGAGGAGCGGGGGATGGGCGATCTCATCGGCGCTCGGCAGTCCGGCGGCTTCGAGGTCAGGCACGCTCGACTCCCGGCCGACGCCGACCTCCTCGGACAGGCGCGGGAGCTGGCCGGCAAGCTCATCGGCGCCGACCCCGCTCTCCAGCGCGCCGAGCATCAGCGGCTGCGGGAGCGGGCGGTGGCGCGGTATCCGCGAGCGGTGGAGTTGTTCCGCGTGGGGTGAGGGAAGGGTTCGCCGGACAACCTCACGCCGGTCACCCGAGTCTTTGTCACCGTGGATCGGAGGCTCTTCGCGGCGCCGGCGGCACCGACCAGGTCACCCACTCTCGCGGCGGCCATGGAGCCCGCCAACCCGCTGTTTGTGACTGCGGAACTGAAACGGTGAGCTAACGCGCTGTCAGAAGGGCACCCGGAAGCCCAGGCGGGTGGTGCCGTCGGGCATGGTCGAGATCTCCGGCTCGAAGGGAATGTTGTCGGGCTCGTGCTTCTTCCTAGTGAACTCCCAGACGAACATGGCGGTGGCACCAACCAGCGCGGTCTCGCCCAGGACTAACCAGCGGCGGGCCACGCGGTCGTAGTGGAGGGAGGACTGGTAGCTCGCCTCGACAGCGGGGTCCACATACTCGCCCTCGGTATTGAGCGCGCACCGGGTGGCATCCTCGAAGCAGGCCAGCTCCACCTGGTCGAATGCGTCGTCGGCGTTCCCGTGGGCCTTGGCCGCCAGCAGGTTCATGCTGATGGCGCCCGCTGCCAAGCAGCCATTTTCCGTAGCGGATCAGCGGCCCGACTTCCTGCGCGGCGGCGCTCGGGGGAAGCGAGACGCTCAGCAGGAGCGCCAACGCGAAGATCCTTCTCATGGCCGGTAGCGGTGAAGGTCGCCGGCTCCGCCGATGGCAATGATGCCGTCGTCGAGGGCGACCGGGCTGAGCTCGACCGGGCGCCAGAGCTGCACCCGCCAGAGCTCCGTACCCTTGGGCGAGAGGGCGCGAAGGATGCCATCGGCGCCGCCGAGCAGGATCTGCCCGTCCACGATGGTGACCGGCGATGTGACCGGCCAGTCCAGCCGCACCACCGGCTCGGCGCGGCGAGGCTCCGCCGGCACGATGCGGTAGAGGGTTCCGCGCCGGGTGGCGACGAAGAGGGTGTCGCCCTTGGCGGCCGGGGCATCGAGCACCGGCGCATCCACCTTCACGCTCCAATTCAACGCCAGGTTGGCCGGATTCAGCGCCACGACCTGTGAATCGGTCGTGCCGGCGACGAGCGATCCGCCCATCTGGATCCAGTGCGAGAGGATCGTGCCCGGCGATCCGACGCGGTGGGTCACTACGCCGTCGGACGTGCCCAGCCGGAATACCGAGTCGACGGTAGCGACGACCACGGCGCCCTCGCCGACCTCGAGCGGCGCCACCCTCGACATGCCAAGCCGCCGCCGCCAGCGGATCTGCCCGTCTTTCGCGTCCATGCCGAGGATGTCGCCGCGCTGCGTGGGGACGACGAGCACACCGCCGGAGAGCGCCAGCGGAGCGCCGACCGCGCCGGTCTTCTCCCGCCAGAAGCGCTGCCCGGTGGTGCGGTCGAGGGCGTAGACGCGTCCATCGGGACGCGAGCTGGCCGCGAAGACCGTATCGCCCGACACGAGCACGCCTCCCGCCACAATTCCAGACAGGCCGCTGCGACCACCGGACCTCGCCGCTGGTGAGATCCACCGCGTAGACCTTGCGATCCACCCCGGCTCCGTAGAGCGTGCCGTCCAGCAGCGCCACGTTGCCGGTGAAACGGCGTCCCGCCCGCGTGGACCAGACCTGGGTCGGTGCGCCGGCGCTCGCCGCCGGGCTAAGTGGCCTCGGCGGCGGTCGATAGTTCATGCACGCCGCGTTGACGCCCCCCAGGACCAGGGCTAGACTCAACGCTCCATTCTTCAGCCCCCAACTCCCAGCGGAAGAGGCATGACGCCGGTCCAGATCAGCGAGCTGCGCGCGCACGTAGGTCAGACGGTCACCCTGCGCGGCTGGGTCGTGACGACCCGGTCCAGCGGGAAGATCGCGTTCCTGGTGCTGCGCGACGGCTCCGGCTACGTGCAAGGTGTCCTGTCGAAGAAGGAGGTCCCCGAGGCACGTGTGGAGCGCGTTCGGCACGCTGACCCAGGAGACCAGTGTCGCCGTGACGGGGGCGGTGCGGGAGGAACCACGGTCTCCGGGCGGCGTCGAGCTGACCGTGACCGGGCTCGAGGTGATCGGGCCCAGCGTCGACTTCCCGATCACTCCCAAGGAGCATGGGACGAGTTCCTCTTCGAGCATCGACACCTGTGGCTCCGGAGCCGGCGGCAGGCGGCCCTCGCCCGGGTGCGGCACGAGGTCGAGCAGGCGATCCGGGACTTCTTCTACCAGGGCGGCTTCACGCTGGTGGATACGCCGATCCTGACCGGCTCGATCGGCGAGGAGGCGGGGAACCTCTTCGCCACCGACTACTTCGACCTCGGCAAGGCCTACCTGGCGCAGACCGGCCAGCTCTACGTCGAGGCCGCCGCCGCCGCGCTGGGCAAGGTCTACTGCTTCGGGCCCACCTTCCGCGCCGAGAAGTCGAAGACCCGGCGGCACCTCACCGAGTTCTGGATGGTCGAGCCGGAGGTGGCGTTCAACGACTCCGACGCCAACATGCGGCTGCAGGAGTCGTTCGTCAGCTACATCGTCGCCCGGGTGCTGGACCGGCGCAAGGCGGAGCTGGAGGAGCTGGAGCGCGACACGGCGCCGCTGCGAGCGGGTCCAGCCGCCCTTTCCCCGGATCTCCTACACCGACGCGGTGGCGCGGCTCAATCAGCTCGGCTCCGACATCAAGTGGGGCGACGATCTCGGCGGCGACGACGAGACCCTGCTGGCCAAGCAGTACGACCGCCCGGTCTTCGTCTTCAACTACCCCAAGGGCGTGAAGGCGTTCTACATGAAGGAGAACCCGGACGATCCGCGGACCGTGCTCAACAACGACTGCCTGGCGCCGGAGGGATACGGCGAGATCATCGGCGGCTCGCAGCGGGAGGACGACTACGACAAGCTGCTCGCAGCGGATCCACGCGCAGGGGCTCGACCCGGAGGCCTACCGCTGGTACCTCGACCTCCGGAAGTACGGGACGTTCGTGCACTCCGGCTTCGGGCTGGGCATCGAGCGGACCGTCGCGTGGATCAGCGGGATCCCGCACATTCGGGAGGCCATCGCCTTTCCCCGGCAGATCCATCGGCTGTATCCGTAGGCCGCTAACGACTCGCTCGCTTCACCTCGTCCCACAGCTCATCCAGCACCTCCAGACCTGCCGTGCCACGTCGATCTCGCGCTCGGCCGCCAGCCGCTCGACCTCTCGAACCGGTCCCGGAACTTGCGATTGGCGGCGTCCAGCGCGCCGCCGGGCTCTACGCCGGCCTTGCGGGCAAGGTTGACCACGGCGAACAGCAGATCGCCGATCTCGTCGGCGAGGCGCTCGGCTCGATCGGCGCCCCGGCGCCAGCTCCGTCTCCACCTCGTCCAGCTTCCTCGCGCACCTTCGCGATCGGGCCCTCGACGTCGGGCCAGTCGAACCCCACCGACGCGGCGCGCTCCTGCAGCCGGTAGGCCATGAGCAGCGACGGCAGCGTCGGGAGATCCCTGCCAGGGTGCGGCCGCCCCGTTCCCGCCGCTTGATCCTCTCCCACGGCTCCGCGTCGCCGAGGTCGAAGAGGTGTGGGTGGCGCCGGCGCATCTTCCGCTCCAGGTCGGCAGCCACCTGGTCGGCGGTGAACTCGCCCCGCTCCTCGGCGATCACGAGCTGGAAGGCGAGATGAAGCAGGAGGTCGCTCAGCTCTTCGCGGACCTGGTCCGCGCTCACCCTCGGCCGAGCGCGTGGTCCAGCTCGAGCACCTCCTCCACCAGGTAGGGCCGCAGGGATTCGCGGGTCTGAGCCCGGTCCCATGGGCATCGCGCCCGGAGGTCGCGGACCATCGCCACCGCGCGTCCAAGCGCTGATTTGTCTTGCATTTATGCCTCGTGCCCGATAAGATTTCGCGGCTCGACGATGAGCGATTCCCACGAGACCGCCCGGGCCTGGGTGGACATCGACCTGGGCGCGTTGGTGGCCAATGCCCGCGCGCTTCAAGCGGCGTGCGGCACCCGCTCTGTTGCCGATGGTCAAAGCTAACGGCTACGGTCTCGGGGGCGTCGGCTGTCGCGCACGCCCTCGAGGCGGTGGATCCGTGGGGTTTCGGCGTCGCCTCCGTGGAGGAGGGCGCCTCGCTGCGTCGCTCTGGAGTCGAGCGGCCGATCCTGGTCGCCAGCCCGCTCACTTCGCCGGCCGTCGAGGCTTGTCTCGCGGACGATCTCCGGCCCGCCATCGGCGATGTCGCAGCCCTTCGCGCCTGGTGCGCCCGAACCGCTCGTCCGTTCCACCTCGAGATCGACACCGGCATGGCGCGGGCCGGAATCCGTTGGGACGACGGCGCGGCGCTCGCTGAGGCACGGTCACTCGCTGGTCGAGGCCCCTGGTTGGGAGGGGGTCTTCACCCATTTCCATTCCGCGGAGTCCGATCCCGCGGCGACCGAGTGCCAGTGGCACCGTTTCGAGACTGCGCTCGCCGCGCTGCCGCACCGCCCGCCGCTGGTGCATGCCGCCAACAGCGCCGCCGCGCTCCAGGGCCGCAGGTACGCGGCCGACCTGGTCCGCCCGGGGATCTTCCTGTACGGCGGCTTCGCCGGCGGGATCGCGCCCCGGCCGGTGGCCGCCTTGCGGGCGCGGGTGCTCGCGGTGCGAGAGCTCGGCGTGGGCGAGTCTGTGAGTTATGGCGCCACCTGGCGCGCCCCGGAGGAGATCACGATCGCGACGCTCGGCCTGGGTTACGCCGACGGGTTTCCCCGTGCGACCGACGTAGCTGGAGGCCACGCCCGAGTCGTCGAGCTCGGGGGCCGCACCGTGCCGGTGGTCGGCAGGGTCACGATGGACATGACCATGGTGGCGGTGGACGGGCCGGTGGCGGTCGGAGATGTGGCGACGGTATTCGGCGGAATCGTCTCCCTCGACTCGCAGGCCCGCGCGGCGGGGACCGATCTCGCTATGAGCTGCTGACGAGGCTGGGGCCCCGGCTGCCGCGGTCCTACGTCGGAACGACTGCCCAACGCTGATGCGACGAGCGGCGATCATCGTCCTGGACGGACTCGGTATCGGGCCCGCGGCGGACACGGCGGAGTACGGGGACGCGGGCAGCGACACGCTCGGAAACGTCGCCCGCGCGCTCGGGTCGCTTCGCCTGCCGGAGCTCGCCGCGCTGGGACTGGGGAACTGCGGTTCGCTTCCCGGGGTGCCGCCGACCGACCGTCCAAAGGCGGCGTTCGGGGTCTGTGAGCCGAGGAGTGCCGGCAAGGACAGCACGACCGGCCATTGGGAGATCTGCGGGCTCGTGCTGGAACAGCCCGTTCCCGACGTATCCGCGGGGCTTTCCTGCTGAGGTGATCGCCGAGTTCTCGCGCCTGACGGGTCGGGGAGTGCTTGGCAACAAGGCGGCGTCCGGCACCGCGGTCCTCGACGAGTTCGGCGAGGAGCACCAGCGCTCCGGGCGGTGGATCGTCTACACCTCGGCCGACAGCGTCTTCCAGGTGGCCGCGCACGAGTCCACGGTGCCCGTCGCGGAGCTCTATGCCGCGTGCGCCGCCGCAAGAGAGCTCCTGCGTGGCGAGCATGGCGTCTCCCGGGTGATCGCACGCCCGTTTACGGGCGCGCCCGGAGCGTGGGTGCGGACCGCGGGGCGCAAGGACTTCAGCCTCGAGCCTCCGGCCGCCACTCTGCTCGACCGATTGGCTGAAGCACACATTCCCCGGGTGGGTGTCGGGCAAGGTGGACGATCTCTTCGCCGGTCGCGGCATCTCGAGCATCCACACGGCGACCAATGAAGAGGCGTACGTGCTCATCGCCTCGGCGCTGGAATCGATGCGCCGTGGACTGCTGCTGGCCAACGTGATCGAGTTCGACCAGAGCTGGGGTCACCGCAACGACGTCGCGGGATTTCACAAGGGTCTGCTCGAGCTCGACCGCGCCATGCCGAGACTTCTGTCCGGGGTCCGCGAAGAGGACCTCGTTATCTTTACCGCCGACCATGGCAATGACCCCACCACGCCGTCCACCGACCACTCCCGCGAAGTGGTACCGCTGCTGGTGACGGGGCCGCGTGTCCGTCCCGTGGGATTGGGACGGCGCTCGACTTTCGCCGATATCGGCCAGACCGTGGCCGAGTTTCTCGGGGTAGCCCCGCTCGCGACGGGCACCTCCTTCTTGTCCGAGGTCTGGAGTGACTGATCCGCTGGTGACCGCGGCACGAGCCGCGCAGCAACAGGCGTACGCCCCCTACTCCCGTTTTCACGTCGGCGCGGCGCTCGAGAGCGAGGATGGCCGCGTGTTCGTGGGATGCAATGTGGAAAATGCGTCCTACGGGCTCACCATCTGCGCCGAGCGCGCGGCCGTGTGCGCCGCCGTGAGTGCGGGTGCGCGGCGGTTTCGCCGGGTCGTCGTAGTGTCGGACAGCGTGCCGCCGGCGGCGCCCTGCGGGGCCTGTCGTCAGGTGCTGGCCGAGTTCGGTCCGGATCTCCGGATCGACGGCGTCGGACCCAACGGAACGTCCAGCTGGACGATCGCGGACCTGCTGCCTGTGGCGTTCTCGAAGGAGCAGCTGACATGAGGGCAGGGAAGCGATGGGGCGCGGTCGTTTGGGTGCTCGCGTTGCTCCTGCTGGCCGGCGCGATGACGGGATGTCAGGAGGACGTGACCGCACCCGGCGAGTGTCCGGCGCTCTGCCCCGGCGGGAACTCGGAGGTATTCGAGGTCACCCTCAATCCGCTCCAGGGTACCGACAGCAGCTACCAGCCTTACTTCGGCACCGGGCAGGGCAACTCCCTGCTCGCCTCCAACGGCCTGCCGGCAGCCGAAGCGCGGACGGTCTATCGCTTCGTGCCCCGGCCGGACTCGGTCGAGGTGCGGGACACGCTGCGTGCGTACACCATCGACTCCGTCCTGCTGTCGTTGAACCTCTCCGCGCGTGATACGCTGACCGATGGGCTCAAGGTCTTCCTGTACCGGCTCCCAGCCACGGTGGACGAGAACGTCACGTTCGCCGACGTCAACCCGCTGCTGGTGGAACCCAACCTGATCGACAGCATTCTGGTTCCCGACACGCTCAACACCGGGCGAATCCAGACAGTGCTGACCGGCGACGGGATCGCTAAGGTCGCGACGCCGGTGGGGAGTGGGGAGGCCCTGGCCATCGGGATCGGCATCACCGCGGCTCAGCCTAGCGGCATCCGCCTGGGGTCGGCTGCCGGCGGGACCGGACCCAGCTTCATCACGTACGTGACGGTGGACGTGCCGGACACGGCGACTGCGATCCGGAAGCAGCAGATCGTCCGCAGCGCGGGGTTCAATACGTTCGTCGTCGAAAATCCTCCTACCACGGACACGACTCTGCTTACGGTCGGTGGCGCTCCGTCCTCGCGTTCGCTGCTTCGGTTCGATCTGCCGCAGGCGATCGAGGATTCGGGGACGATCGTGCGGGCGACCCTGGAGCTGACTCCCAGCACACCTATCCTCGGCCTGCCGACCGACCCGGCGCTTCTGACCGCCACGGCCGTCCTGGCCGATCTGGGAGCGAAGTCACCGATCACGGCGGATCCGACCTTCATCTCCGGCGATACGCTCACACCGGGTATCGCGGGCGTGGTCAGCCTCGACGTCACCCGGCAGGTGCAGCTCTGGGTGTCCAGCTCGGAACGGCCGCAGTCCATCTTTCTGACCCTGCTCCCCGAAGCTGCGTCGTTCATGCGGGCCGAGTTCGGCTCGTCGCGGCGACCGGACGTCGGCGTTCCCCGGCTGATCGTCGACTACCAGATGCCGTTCCCCTTCGAGAGACCGTAGGTGCGCCGACTCCTGCTCGTGGTGCTGCTCGTGGGGTTCCCCACAGCGGCGACGGCCCAGTCGTCCCAGTTCGGCGTCCGCGGGCTGGGTCAGCCGAGCCGAGGCCTGTCGGCGCGCTCGCTGGGCTCGGCAGGGGCCTTCGGCCTGTTCGACCCTGAGTCCAGCACCAATCCGGCGGCGCTCGACGCGGTGACCGCAGTGACCGCGGTGTTCACGGGGTCGCAGTCGATCCGCAATGTGGACAATCCCGGCGGCTCGGCCTCGCTCAAGGAATCGCTGTTCCCGCTCCTGCTGTTCGCCGGCCCCGTCCGCACGATCCCGCTGGCCCTCGGGGTGAGCTATGCCTCGTACTCGATTCGCGACTTCACCCTCGCCACCTCGGATACGCTGGCGATCCGGGATGTTCTCGTACCCGTGTTCGACACGCTCTCCTCTCGCGGCGGCCTCAGCGACCTTCGCATCGCGGGCTCGTATCGGCTGAAACCGGGCTGGGCCGTGGGCACCGGCTTCCACATCCTGACCGGCTCCAACCGGGTCCAGTTTCGGCGGCGCTACGAAGACCCCGCGTACCTTCCGGTCAGCCAGAAGGCCGAGCTGTCGTTCGCCGGCCTCGGTCTCTCGCTCGGCACCGTCAAGCAGCTCGGATCCAGGTTCGCGGTGGCCGCGCTGGTGAGGTCCGACGGCAACGTGGGACTGGACGTGGACTCGACGCGGGTCAGGGAGATCGATCTTCCTTATACCTTCGGGCTGGGCATGCGTTACCGGCTGTCCCCGAGACTGGAGCTCGCCACCCAGGGCCTCCTGCGCACCTGGTCCGGCGCGAACAGCGACCTGCTGGCGGACGGCGCGCCTGGCGCGAAGAACACGGTCGATCTCTCGCTCGGCGGTGAATACGCGAACCCGCGGCGGCCGTATCAGCTGCCGCTGCGGTTCGGCGTGCGCTATGCGACCAACCCGTTTCCTCTGTCCGATGGATCCCAGCCAAGTGAGGTCGGGGTTTCGATCGGGTCGGGAGGCCGCTTCGCCCAGCAGCGCGGCGGGATCGACCTGTCGCTGGAGTATCTCTGGCGGTCCGCCGGGCAACTCAAGGAGCGAGCCCTGCAGATCACCCTCGGAGTAACGGTACGGCCCTAGAGTGAAGGCGGCCGCCCGCGCCGCTATACTTGTCCCATGCCCAAGCGCATCTACATCGAGACCTACGGCTGCCAGATGAACGTGGCGGATTCCGAGCTCATGTTCGGGGTCCTCAGTCGCGAGGGTTACGAGCGCGCCGATGGCCCGGACGAGGCCGATGTCATGCTGGTGAACACCTGCGCGGTGAGAGACAACGCCGAGCAGCGGGTGATCGGGCGGGTCGGTGAATTGCAGCGCTACAAGCGTTCCGGCAGCGTGCTCGGTGTAGTAGGGTGCATGGCCCAACGGTTGGGACCGGCGCTGCTCGAACAGGTTCCGCGGGTGGATCTCGTAGTAGGCCCCGACGCGTACCGGAACCTGCCGGAGCTCATCGGCATGGCCCAGGCCGGACAGCGCGCCAGCGACACCGAGTTCCGACCGTGGGAGCACTACGAGGACGTGCCGGCGGTGCGCGAATCCGGTCCGACCGCCTTCGTGACGGTACAGCGAGGCTGCGATTATCGCTGCACGTTCTGTATCGTGCCCTATACCCGCGGGCCGGAGCGCAGCCGAAAGCTGGACGACGTAGTCCGCGAGATTGGGGACCTGGCGGGGCAGGGCACCACCGAGGTGACCCTCCTGGGCCAGACGGTCAACTCGTACCACGATGGCGATCACGACTTCGCCGACCTGCTCCGTGCGGTCGGCGCCGTGGACGGAATCCGGCGGCTGCGGTTCACCAGCCCGTATCCCACGGATTTCACTCAACGGGTCGTGGAAGCCATGGCCACCACACCCGCAGTCTGCGAGCACGTCCATCTACCGGTGCAGAGCGGTTCCAACGCCGTGCTTCGGCGCATGCTCCGGCGTTACACCCGCGAGGTCTATCTCGAGGTGGTGGAGACTCTTCGCGCGGCCATTCCCGGCATTACCTTTTCGACCGATATCATCGTGGGCTTCCCGGGTGAGACGGAGGCCCAGTTCGAGGAGACTCTCTCCCTCGTCGGCACGGCGGACTTCGACGACGCCTATACCTTCAAGTACTCGGTGAGGGAGGGAACGCCGGCGGTCAGGCTGGCCGGGCACCTTTCCGACGAGATTGCATCGGAGCGGCTCGCCCGGCTCATCGAGGCCGTGCGGCTCCAGACTCGGCGGAAGAACGCTGCCCGGGTCGGCGAGGTCCACGAGGCCCTCGTGGAGCGACCGGCCAGACGGGGCGGCCTCATGCTGGCACGCACCCGGGGAAATCATCTGGTCCTGCTCGATGTCCCGCCTGAAACCGCCGGCAGCTACCACACCGTGCGATTCACAGGCACTACCGGTTCAACGTTCACGGGGGCTGTGGTCACGCCCGCACTGGCGGTCCTTTGATCCGAAACCTTGCCGAGGAGCATGTGATCGCCGCGTATGACGCGATGCTTCCGCATTTCCCTGAGTTCTGCGGATGCGAGATGTGTCGCGAAGACGCCCTGGTCTTCACGCTCAATCGCGTTCCCGCGCGATATGTCTCGAGTCGGACCGGATCGGTGGTCACCGAGGTGAATCTGGAGAAAGAGCAGAATCGCGCGACGCTCCAGGTCACCATGATGGAGGCGCTGCGCAAGATCAATCTCGCCCCCCGCTGTGGGGCCAGAGGTACGACGCCCTCCCAGCAGTAGCGTCGCGACGCGGGGCACGGTGAGGCCGTGCGCCGCCGTCCTCTTCACTCTGGCATATGGGGCCGGTCTCGCGACCGGCCTTCTGCATTTCGGGGCGCCGGTCGGCGTGGCCGGGGTAGCCATGGCCGCGGCCGCGACCGGCCGGCCCATCGCACTGTTGATGGGGTCCGCCGTGGTCATTGGCCGGCTGAGTGGCGAGATCGCCTGGCTCGCTGAGCGCTCGCGCTGTACCTCGCGAATGCCCAGGGGCACGCTTCGACTTACGGTTCGACTGCTGGAGCCTGTCGATGACGAGGGCGGCCGGATCCTGGTGCGGCCCCATGCTCGAGGATGCACGGGCAGTGTCCTCGCGCGCTGGCCGCGAGGGCAAGCCGCACCTTCCGGCTCCGAAGCTGGGGTCGAAGCCACCTGGCTGCCGCGACTCGGTGTCGGAGGGAGGCCGGCCGGGACGCTCGTGATCAAGCGCGTGGGTGGTACCACTCTCCATCCCGGATTTCAGGACCGCCTCCGAACCTATCTCTTCCAGACCAGTCATCGGCTGTATGGCGCGCGGGCCGGGATGGTAGACGCACTCATCCTCGGCCGGCGCGGTGGCATCGATCCGGAGCTGCAGGACCGATTCGCCTGGTCCGGCCTCGTCCACCTGTTGTCCATCTCCGGCTTTCACGTCGGTCTGATCACCGCCTGGGTGATCCTGCTGGGCCGACTCGGCGGGCTCGGCCGGTCCCGGGCGCTCGTGCTCGCGGCGACGACGAGCGTGGCCTACGTGGGCTTCCTCGGCTGGCCGGCCCCGGCCACCCGCGCGGCCGCGCTCGCCGTCGTGATCGCACGCTGCCGTCTGCGACAGCGACACGTGCAGGCGACCCCGCTTCTTTCCGCCACGTGCCTGATGGTGCTCCTGGTGGATCCCTGGGCGATTCTCGACCTCGGCGGGTGGTTGTCGGCAGCCGCGCTCTGGGGCGCCGCGACCTTCAGCCGCTGGAGCGATCGCGCCCTGGGCGAGCATTTCATCTGGCGGACGTTCAGCTCGTCGGTCGGCGCCACGCTGGCCACGGCACCGATCACGGCCGCTGCCCTGGGGACCGTGGCGCCGATCGGCATCGTGCTGAATTTTGCAGCGATCCCGCTGGCGGCTCTTGCCGTTCCCGGCGTGATCGCCAGCCTCCTCGTCCCCGGGATCTCGGAAACCGTCGCGGGAGCGCTCGCCGCCGGGGCCGGCCTGACGCTCCACCTACTCGAGCTCGCCGCGGCGGCAGGGGCAGCGGTCCCCGGCGGCCATGTCATGCTGGAGCCCGGCGATCCGTTCGCGGCCATTCCTCTGGCTCCTGATCTTGGCGGCGGGTCTCTGGGCGATCGGCAGCGGCAATACGGTCGGCGAGAGCGGGCGCCGGATCGCCTGGGTGGCGACGGCTCTCCTCTGGCTCGGGCTGCTCGGGCGGCTGGGCAGCCGGTCGGCTGACGGCGGTCCCGACCTCGCGTTACATTTTCTCGACGTGGGGCAGGGAGATGCGGCGGCGGTGCGCACCCCCGGCGGGCACTGGGTCGTGATCGATGCGGGACCGGCAGGTCGAGGCTCGGACGCCGGACGCCGGGTGGTCGCGCCGTTCCTCGCGCGCCGTGGAGTGCGGCAACTGGCCGCCGTGTTCGTCTCGCATGCCCACGCCGACCATCTCGGCGGCCTGCCCTCGGTGCTGCGGGCGGTGCGGCCCGGGCTGGTCGTCGAGCCGGCGACCATCTACCCCGATCCGCTTTACCTAGGCTTTCTCCGGCTCCTGGCGGAGGAACGGATCGGCTGGCATCCCGGTCGAGCCGGCGAATGCTTCCGGCTCGACGGCGTTTCCTTCTCGATCCTGCACCCCGGCGCAGACTGGACCAGGTGGGGCGAGGACATCAACGAGGACTCGCTGGTTCTGCTGGTCGAGTACGGTGACTTCCAGGCGCTGTTCGCGGGCGATGCCGGTTTTCCCGCCGAGGAGGCCCTGCAGAACGAGGTCGGGCCGGTGGATGTGTTGAAGGTGGGGCACCACGGGAGCCGCGGCAGCACTGGCCCGGGCTGGCTCGAGCAACTTCAGCCGGAGGTGGCGGTCATCTCGGTCGGACGGAACGAGTACGGCCACCCGGCGCCCGCGACCATGGCCCGTCTCGGCCAGGCGGGGATCAGGATACGGCGAACCGACGAGGACGGGACAGTCTCCGTGCGGACGGACGGCCGCACGATGACGGTGCGGGCGGGGAACGTGGCGGAGACGTACGACGTGGGGGACAAAGCAGGCGACCCCCGCGGCTCACTTCAAATCCAATCGGGGGCGGCGTGCAGACATCCGTGACCACGATCGAGCGATTCATCGTCGACCAGGAGCATCGCTATCCCGAGGCGACGGGGGAGCTCTCGAACCTGCTCTACGATATCGCGCTCGCCGCGAAGCTCATCGCGGCCGCGATCCGCCGCGCCGGCCTCGTCAACATCCTGGGCACGGCCGGCAATCGAAACGTCCAGGGCGAAGAGCAGCAGAAGCTGGACGTCTTCGCCAACGAAACGATGAAGGAATGCCTCAACCACACCGGGCGGGTCTGTGTGATGGGCTCCGAGGAAGACGCCGACATCATCCCGGTCCCCCCGGAGTACCCGGTCGGCAAGTACGCGGTCCTGTTCGATCCCCTCGACGGCTCCTCCAACATCGACGTCAACTCCGCGGTCGGCACGATCTTCAGCATCTATCGCCGGGTCAGCATGGAAGGGCGGGGCACGGTGGGCGATGTGCTCCAGCCCGGCTGCAAGCAGGTCGCCGCGGGCTACGTGATGTACGGCTCGAGCACGATGCTGGTCTACACGACCGGCCAGGGCGCGCATGGCTTCACGCTCGATCCCACCATCGGCGAATTCCTGCTCTCGCATCCGAGGATCATCACGCCGCGGCGTCGGCAAGTACTACAGCGTGAACGAGAGCAACTTCTGGCGCTGGGACAAAGGCGTGCAGACCGCCGTGCGTGGCCTCAAGGGCGACATGCCCGACGGGATGCAGCCGAAGAACAGCCGCTACATCGGGTCGCTGGTCGCCGACTTTCACCGCAACCTGATCGCGGGCGGCATCTTCCTGTATCCGGCCGACAACCGCAACACCAGCGGCAAGCTGCGCCTGCTCTACGAGGCCAGCCCGATGGCGTTCATCGCCGAGCAGGCGGAGGGATCGGCGACCGACGGCACCAACCGGATCCTCGACATCATGCCCTCGTCGCTGCACCAGCGGACTCCGCTGGTGATCGGATCCCGGGAGGACGTCGGCTTCGTGGCCGATACGATCCGGCGAGTGGCCGCGCGGAGCAGCGGACCGACCGTCCAGCCGGCGCTGTGAAGACGGTTTACGGCCCGGGCGACTGGGCCGGTGATCCCGCCCGCGACCTCGGCCGTCCGGGCGAATTTCCCTTTACCCGCGGCGTCTACCCCTCGATGTACGTCGGCCGGCTCTGGACCATGCGGCAGTACGCCGGGTTCGGAACCGCCGAGGAGACCAACGCGCGCTTTCGGCAGCTGCTCGCCGCCGGCCAGAGCGGTCTCTCCACCGCGTTCGATCTCCCTACCCAGATGGGCTACGACTCGGATCACCCGATGGCGCAGGGCGAGGTCGGCCGGGTCGGGGTCGCGATCGACACGGTGGACGACCTGGCGGACCTCTTCCGCGGCATCCCGCTCGATCAGGTCTCCACCTCGATGACGATCAACGCGACGGCGGCGATCCTGCTGGCGATGTACGTCGTGGTTGGGGAAGAGGCGGGGGTGGATCGGGCGAAGCTCACCGGGACGGTGCAGAACGACGTGCTCAAGGAGTACATCGCCCGGGGCACGTACATCTATCCCGCCGCGCCGTCGCTGCGTCTGGTCGCCGACATCTTCCGATTCGTGGCCGACGAGGGAATGGGCTTCAATCCGATCTCGATCAGCGGTTACCACATGCGCGAAGCCGGCGCCACGGCGGTGCAGGAAGTCGGGTTCACGCTGGCGAATGCGCTGGAGTACGTGCGGGTGGCGGTCGAGGCGGGGATACCGGTGGACAGCTTCGGCCCGCGGCTGTCGTTCTTCTTTGCCAGCCACAACGACCTGTTCGAGGAGGCGGCGAAGTTCCGCGCGGCCCGGCGGCTCTGGGCGCGAGTCGTGCGGGACCGCTTCGGCGCGGGAGATGCCACGGCCCGGCTCCGGTTCCACACGCAGACCGGGGGAGTGACTCTCCAGGCGCAGCAGCCGCTCAACAACGTGGTCCGGGTGACCGTGCAGGCGCTCGCGGCGGTACTGGGTGGGACACAGTCGCTCCACACCAACGGGTACGACGAGGCACTCTCGCTCCCGACGGCCGAATCGGCCACGCTCGCTCTCCGAACCCAGCAGATCCTCGGCTACGAGAGCGGCACGGCGGGCGTGGTGGATCCGCTGGCGGGCAGTTACTACGTGGAGTCGCTGACCGACCGGATCGAGACCGGCGCGGGCGCGCTGATCGCCGAAGTAGATGCGTTGGGCGGGGCCGCCCAGGCGATCGAGCAGGGATTCTTCCAGGAAGCGATCGCGCGCAGCGCGTACGAGCACCAGAAGGCGATCGAGTCAGGCGATCGCGTGGTGGTCGGCGTGAACCGCTTCACCGATGACTCACCGCCGCCCGCGATCGAGACGCCGGACTTCTCGGCACTCGAGGCCCGCCAGCGTGCCCGTCTGGCCGAGGTCCGCCGGCGCCGTGATAGCGGTGGCGTTCACGCCGCCCTCGCCGCCCTCCGCGCCGCTGCCACCGGCACGACGCCGCTCTTGCCTCCCATCCTCGCGGCCGTCCGCGCCCGTGCGACCCTCGGCGAGATCAGCGACACTTTGCGCGACGTCTGGGGTGTGTATCGGCCTGCGTAGCTGAGATCCCGGGCGCGAGACTTGGATCGTGAGCGGTCTTGATCGTCGATGCAGCCTGTAGTCATGAGTCACCACGAAGGCACGAGGGACACGAAGGAAAGGGCCTTAAGGTGGTCTCGTGCGGTCATCGGGGCCGCCATCGAGGTTCATCGACACCTCGGGCCGGGCCTATTCGAGCAGGTCTAGGAGTCAGCGCTGAGCCGCGAGTTCTGGCTTCGCGCCGAGTACTGAATGGCTGAAGGGCTTCTCCTTCGTGCTCTTCGTGCCTTCGTGGTGAATGGCCGCACACCCTCAGCGACAGCAACTTGTAGGCGGGCGCGATCCCGGCTAAGTTTAATGGCTGACGTCGCTTAACTCCTTACTGGATGGCCATGCCGACCTACGAGTATCAGTGTCCGGAAGGGCACCGGTTCGAGAAGTTCCAGAAGATGACCGACAAGCCGCGGGCCAAATGTCCCGCTTGCGGCAAGCCAGGGGCCCGGATGATCTCGGGTGGAGCCGGATTGGTGTTCCGGGGGAGCGGCTTCTACATCACCGACTACGGCAAGGACGGGAAGGGGCCCCGCAAGCCCGAGAAGGCCGACAAGCCCGCCGAGTCCAAGTCGGAATCCAAGTCCGAGACCACGCCGGCCAAGCCCGAAACCAAGCCGTCCAAGAAGGCTGCCAAGGAGTGAGCGATCTGCTCCGCGGCGAGCTCGCACGAGTCGCGGCGACGCTCGGGGCTGACGGCATCGACTTCGTCCTCGAGCGGCCGCGCGACACCGGCCACGGCGACCTGGCCACCAACCTCGCTATGGTCATCGCGCGCCAGCAGCGCAGCAAGCCGCGCCCCGTCGCGGAGCGGGTCGTGGCCGAGCTGCGTCTCCCTCCCGACGTCGTCGCCCGCACCGAGATCGCGGGGCCCGGGTTCATCAACTTCTGGCTGGCGGAAGACCAGCTCTCCGCGGCGCATCGGCGCATCCTCGCCGAAGGTCCCGCCTACGGACGCTCGCCGACGAGCGAGCCGCTCAGGGTGAATGTCGAGTTCGTCTCCGCCAACCCCACCGGCCCTCTTCATGTCGGCCATGGCCGCGGCGCCGCATTGGGCGACGCGATCTCGACGCTCCTCGAATGGACCGGCCACAGCGTCACCCGCGAGTTCTACATCAACGACGCGGGCGTGCAGATCGACCGGGTTGCCCAGAGCCTGTGGGCGAGGATCCGCCAGGAGGCCGGGCACGGCGCGACGATTCCCGAGGGCGGCTACCATGGCGAATACCTTCGAGAGAACGCCCGAGACGTGCTGGCGAGGGAAGGACGTGCCTTCGCCGATCTCCCCGAGCCCGAAGGCGTTCGCCGGTCTCGGGAATGGGCGCTCCGGATTCAGCGCGAGGAGCAGGATCACGACCTGGCTGCCTTTGGTGTGCGGTTCGAGGTCATGTCATCGGAGCAGGCGGTCTACGACCGCGGCAAGGTAGAGCGGGCGCTCTCCCTGCTCGCCGAACGGGACCTGACCTACGAGTCCGAGGGCGCCCTCTGGCTCCGCACTACCGACTTCGGAGACGACAAGGACCGGGTGCTGCGGAAGACCGACGGCAGCTTCACCTACCTCGTGCCCGACATCGCGTATCACATCGACAAGCACGAGCGTGGCTTCGATCGCGCCATCGACGTCTGGGGCGCCGATCATCACGGCTACGTCCCGCGGATGAAGGCGGTGCTCCGCGCTCTGGGCTATTCGGACGACTTCTTCGACGTCGAGATCGTGCAGCTGGTGAAGGTGGTGCGGGGTGGGGAAGAGGTGAAGATGTCCAAGCGCTCGGGCGAGTTCGTCACCCTGCGCGACCTGTTCGAGGAGGTCGGGACCGACGCGGCGCGCTATTTCTTCCTCGCCCGGAAGGGAGCCAGCCCGCTCGACTTCGATATCGATCTCGCCAAGCGGCAGACCGACGAGAACCCGGTCTTCTACGTCCAGATGGCGCACGCCAGACTGAGCGGCATCTTCCGCACGGCCGAGCGCGACCCCGATGACGTGGACGGCGAGCTGAACCTGGCGGCGCTACCGGCACCGCAGGATCAGGAGCTGCTCAAGAAGCTGGTCACGTTTCCGGAGGCCGTGGCACGTGCCGCGCGTGAGCGCGAGCCGCACCGGATCACCGTCTTCCTGCACGAGCTGGCGACGGTCGTGCACGGCTGGTACCATCACACCCGCGCCGTCGGCGCACCCGAAGGGGCGGAGACCGAGCGCGCCCGCCTGCTGCTCGCGCGCGCGGCACGGATCGTTCTTGCCAACGCCCTCGCCCTGCTCGGCATCTCCGCCCCAGACCGGATGTGACCCGATGAGCCTGCTCGTCGTCGGCAGTATCGCGCTCGATTCCATCTTCACGCCGTTCGGGGAGACCGCCGACGCGCTTGGCGGGTCCGCCGTGTACTTCAGTGTCGCCGGCTCGCTTCTGTGCCCGGTGAAGGTGGTCGGCGTGGTCGGCAACGACTACCCGATCCAGGAGCTCGACCGTTTGGCGGCGCGCGGCATCGACTGGTCCGGAGTGGAGCAGGCCGAGGGCGAGAGCTTCCGCTGGAAAGGGAAATACAGCTACGACCTCCAGAGCCGGGAGACGCTGGAGACGCGGCTCGGCGTGTTCGCCCGGTTTCAGCCCAAGCTGCCGGACACCTTCCGCGCGGCGGAGTTCATCTTCCTCGGCAACATCGATCCCGAGCTGCAGCTCGGCGTGCTGAGCCAGGTGTCGCGCCCCAAGCTGGTCGTCTGCGACACGATGAACTACTGGATCCAGGGCAAGAAGCCGGCGTTGCTCGAGCTGCTGGCACGGGTGGACGTCCTGATGGTGAACGACAGCGAGGCCCGCGAGCTGAGCGGCGACTGGAACATCCATCGCGCCGGCCGGTGGATCCTCCGTCAGGGCCCACGCCGTGTCGTCATCAAGCAGGGGGAGCACGGGGCGCTCCTGATCGAGCCGACGCGCACGTTCTACGTTCCGGCCTTTCCGCTGGAGAACGTCTTCGATCCCACCGGCGCCGGCGACGCGTTCGCCGGCGGGTTCATGGCCTACCTGGCCCGGACCGGCTCGATCGGCGAGGACTCGATCCGGCGGGCCATGGTGTACGGCGCCGCGATGGGCTCCTACGCCGTCGAGCAGTTCGGCATCCGCGGCTTCGAGCGGATCACGCTGCAGGACGTGGAGGAGCGCGTGCGCGCGTTCCGCGACCTCACCCACGTCGCCCTCGCCGAGGCCTTGTCGTGACCAGCCAGTACGCGGCGGCCGGCGTCGACCTCGAGGGCGCCGAGGCCGCCAAGGCGCGGATCGGCGAGCTCGTGGCCGGTACGCGGACGGCGCTCTCGGTGGGCCAGGTCGGCGCCTTCGGCGGGATGGTGCGGATTCCGCCGGGCATGCAGCGGCCCACGCTGGTGCTGAGCACCGACGGGGTGGGCACCAAGGTGCTCGTCGCGCTCGAGGCGGGCCGCTTCGACACCGTGGGCGAGGATCTCGTCAACCACAGCGTCAACGACATCCTGGTCCACGGCGCCACGCCGATCGCGTTCATGGACTACATCGCGGGCTCGGCGCTGGGCGTGGAGCAGATCGCCGGCATCGTCGAAGGCATCGCGCGAGGCTGCCGCCACCACGACATGGCGCTCGCCGGCGGGGAGACGGCGCAGATGCCGGGGCTGTACCGGCCGGGCACCTACGACCTGGCGGGCACGATCATCGGCGTGGTCGAGGAGGACGCCGCGCTGCACGGCGACCGGATCGTGCCGGGCGACGTGCTGCTCGGCTACGCCTCGACCGGCCTGCACACGAACGGCTACACGCTGGCGCGGCGGATCGTCTTCGAGCGGATGCGCCGCGGTCTCGGCGATTCGCTGGGCGACACCGGCATGACCGTCGCCGACGCGCTGCTCGCCGTCCACCGGAGCTACTACCGCAGCGTCTCGCCGGTGCTCCGCCGGGTGCATGGGCTCGCCCACATCACCGGCGGCGGCATCCCGGGCAACCTCGTCCGGGTGCTTCCCGCCGGCTGTGAGGCGGTGGTCGAACCGGCGCGTGGCGAGTGCCCGCCGCTCTTCCGCACGCTGCAGGAGGCCGGGCAGGTGTCCACCGCCGAGATGCGCGACGTGTTCAACCTCGGCGTCGGGCTGATCGCGGTGCTGCCGCCCGACGCCGTGGCGGCCGCGCAGGCGGCGGCGTGCGCGGACGGCGTCGCGACCTGGACCATGGGGGAGATCCGCAAGGGCGAGCGCGCCGTGCGGTTTGCTGGGTGAACGAGCGCGAGGCGATGGTCCGCGCCATCGACCTCGCCTGGCGGGGCTGGGGCCGGGTGCACCCGAATCCGCTGGTCGGCGCCATGGTGCTCGCGGGGAACGCGCTGGTCGGCGAGGGCTGGCACGCCGAGTATCGGCGATCGCCACGCCGAGCCGATCGCGCTGGATCAGGCCGGCGACCGGGCCCGGGGCGCGACTCTCGTGGTCACCCTGGAGCCCTGCTCCCACCAGGGCAAGCAGCCGCCCTGCACCGAGGCGATCATCCGGGCCGGCGTCCGGCGCGTGGTCGCCGCCGTCGCCGATCCGAATCCGCGCGGCCGGCGGGTGGCGCCGACGAGGCTGCGCGCGGCCGGCATCGAGGTCGAGATCGGCGTCCTCGGCGCGGCCGGCCGCCGCGCAGAACGCCGCCTTCCTGCATCGCTTCCGCGACGCCTCGCGACCCTTCGTCGCGCTCAAGCTGGCCACCACGCTCGATGGGCGCATCGCCGACTCCGCCGGCCGCTCCCGCTGGATCTCCGGTGCCGCCGGCCCAGGAATACATCCACTGGCTGCGCGCCGGCTTCGACGCCGTCGGCGTCGGCGGACGGACCGCCCGGGCGGACGATCCGCAGCTCACCGTGCGGGGCAGCGTCGAGCCCGGACACACCGCCCCGGCGTGTGGTCTTCGACGCGGGGGCCGATCTCGATCCGGACCTGACCGTCGTCCGCACGGCGCGACGGATCCCGACGCTGGTGGTCACTTCGCCCGACCGCACCGCAGGACCGGGTCGAGCGCCTGGCCGCGTGTGGCGTCACGGTCATCCCGGCAGCGACCCTGGCGGAGGGCCTGCGCGCGCTGCGGCGCGCGGGCGTCGAGTCGCTGCTGATCGAAGGCGGCGGCAGACTGGCGGGGGCGCTGCTCGGTCAGGATCTGGTCGATCGCTACTACTGGATGCAGAGCCCGCTTCTGGCTGGGCGAGCGGGCGTGCCGGCGATCGCCGGGCTGCCCAGCGAGCCGCTGGACCGCGCGGCACGCTGGCACCGGTGGAGCGCCGGGCGCTCGGGGAGGACACCCTGCTCGTCATGGACCGCGACTGATGTTCACCGGCATCGTGACCGCGGTCGGCCGGGTCCGTGATGCCGAGCGCGTGGCCGGCGGCCTCGAGCTGACGCTCGACGCGCCCTACCCGGATCTCGAGCCTGGCGAGAGCATCGCGGTGGACGGCGCCTGCCTGACGGTCGAACGGCTCGTGCCCGCGGGCTTCGTGGCCCACGTGATCGCCACGACGCTCGACCGGACCCGGTTCGCCGAGTACCGCCCCGGGCAGCCGGTCAACCTGGAGCGCGCCCTCCAGGCGGGCGACCGGCTGGGCGGGCATCTGGTGCAGGGACACGTGGATGGCGTCGGCGAGGTGCGCCGGGTGACCCAGCGGGAGGATGCCCGCCTGCTGGACATCGCGGCGCCGCCCGAGGTCGCCCGGGTGTCGGTCCCGCTGGGGTCGGTCACGGTGGACGGCGTGAGCCTCACCGTGAACGCGATGCCCGACCCGGCAACAATCCAGATCTCCCTGATTCCGTTTACTTTACAGCACACGACCTTAGCTGACCGGCGCCCGGGTGACCGCGTCCATCTGGAGGCGGACACGATCGGGAAGTACGTCAAGGCCCTCTATGGAGAAGCGTGAGGGGTGACCGTCTTCGGGACCATCGAGCAGGCCATCGAGGACCTGCGCAACGGCAAGATCATCATCGTCGCCGACGACGAGGACCGCGAGAACGAGGGCGACCTCGTCTGCGCGGCCGAGCTCGTCACGCCCGAGATGATCAACTTCATGACGTTGCACGGCCGCGGGCTCATCTGCCTGGCGCTCACCGGCGAGCGCTGCGACCAGCTCGGCCTGCCGCAGATGACGGAGCGGAACACCGAGGAGCTCGCCACCGCGTTCACCGTCAGCATCGATGCCGAGCGCCGGTTCGGCGTGACCACCGGCATCTCCGCCAGCGACCGCGCGACGACGATTCACGTCGCCATCAATCCCGCGACCCTGCCGTCCGACCTGCGCCGGCCGGGCCACATCTTCCCGCTCCGCGCCCGGCCGGGCGGCGTGCTGCAGCGCGTCGGGCAGACCGAGGCGAGCGTGGATCTGGCGCGGCTCGCGGGCCTGGTTCCGGCCGGCGTCATCTGCGAGATCCTGAATCCCGACGGCTCGATGGCCCGGCGGCCCGAGCTGCAGGAGATCTCCCGGCAGCACAATCTCACCTTCGTCACGGTGGCGCAGCTCGTCGCCTACCGGCTCCAGACCGAGCAGCTGGTGCACCGGGTGGCCGAAGCGCGGCTGCCGACCGATCTCGGCGAGTTCCGGATCATCGGCTACCGGAACGACGTGGACCGCGCGGAGCACGTGGCGCTGGTCTTCGGCGAGGTGGCGGGCCAGCCGAACGTCCTCGTGCGGATGCACTCCAAGTGCCTCACCGGCGACGTCTTCGGCTCGCAGCGCTGCGACTGCGGCCCCCAGCTGCAGCGGGCGATGGAGCTGATCGCGCGGGAGGGGCGCGGCGTGATCGTGTATCTGGATCAGGAGGGGCGCGGCATCGGGCTGCTGAACAAGCTCCGCGCCTACGCGCTGCAGGACGCCGGGGCGCGACACCGTCCAGGCCAACGAGCAGCTCGGCTTCGCGCCCGACCTCCGCAACTACGGCATCGGCGCCCAGATCCTCCGCGACCTCGGCCTCTCCTCCATCCGGGTGATGACCAACAACCCCCGCAAGCTCGTCGGGCTGGAGGGCTACGGCCTCGCAGATCGTCGAACGCGTGCCGCTCATCGCCGATCCCAACGGCGAGAACCGCACCTATCTGGAGGTCAAGCGCGACAAGCTCGGCCACCTTCTCGCCCACTGATTCCGTGCCCGAATTCTCCGCCCGCCTCCGCCGTACCGGGCGCGTGGCGATCCTCGTCAGCCGCTACAACGAACTGGTCACCGCCCGCCTGCTCGAGGGCGCGCTCGCCTGTTGCGCCGAAGCGGGTATCTCCAGCGACGACGTCGACGTGTTCTGGGTGCCGGGCGCGTTCGAGCTGCCGGTGGCGGCGGCGGCGGCAGCCGTCACGGAGCGCTACGCCTGCCTCGTGGCGCTCGGCGCCGTGATCCGTGGCGAGACGCCGCACTTCGAGTACGTGGCGGGCGAAGCCGCGCGCGGGCTGGGCGAGGTGGCCGTGCGGCACGGCTCCCGGTGGGGTTCGGGCTGCTCACCGTGGACACGATGCAGCAGGCCGCCGACCGCGCCGGCGGCAATGCCGGCAACAAGGGCCACGAGGCGGCGGCGGCGGCGATCGGCGCGGCCGACGTCATCGCCCAGCTGCGGGCGCACCATGCTCCGGATTGAGACCAAGAGCCGGGCGCGGGCGCTGCAGCTGCTCTATGCCTGGGAGATGCAGGGCGAGCCGCCGATGGAAGACGTCGCGACGGGGCTGTCACGCCTCACCGGGCCGGAGCCAAGGATCCTGGACCGGGCCGAGGCGCTCGCGGCCGACGTGGCCTCCCAGGTCGACTCGATCGACGCGGAGGCGGCCGCGCCGCGGACAACTGGCGGCTCGAGCCGCATCGCGGTGGTGGAGCGGAACATTCTGCGTCTGGGGATCTGCGAGCTCCGGCGGGGCGATGTGCCGCCCAAGGTCGTGATCGACGAGGCGGTGCGGCTGGCGCACTGGTTCGGCGGCGCACGCGCGCCGGGCTTCGTCAACGGCGTGCTCGACGGCATCGCCCGCGCGCTCGGGCGGCTCTGAGCCGTGAACATCCTGCTCGTCAACTGGCAGGACCTCGAGAATCCCCAGGCGGGCGGCGCCGAGATCCATCTGTTCGAGATCTTCGGCCGTCTCGCCCGCCTGGGGCACCGGGTGCGGCTGGTGTGCTCGGGATGGAAGGGCGCTGCCGCCTCGGCTACGGTGGACGGGATCGAAGTGCAGCGCATCGGTCAGCGGAACAGCTTTGCCCTGCTGGGACGCGGCGCGGTGCGTCGTGTGATCCGAGCGGAGCGGCCTGACATCCTGGTCGAGGACGTCAACAAGCTGCCGCTGTTTCTGCCGACTCGGAACCGATCTGCCGTTCTGTGCCATCGTGCCGCACCTGTTCGGCACGACGGCGTTCGAGGAGGCCTCGTGGCCGATGGCGGCGACGGTCTGGCTGGCCGAGCGGCCGCTGCCCGATGGGATACCGGCGGGCGGGCTTCCATGCGATCAGCGAGAGCACGCGGGACGATCTGGTCGCCCGTGGCGTTGCCGGCGAGCGGATTCGCGTGATCCACCCGGGAGTGGACAGCGTACGATTCACTCCGGGCCCGCCGGGCACCCGTCTCTCGACACCGCGGTTCTTGTACGTTGGACGGTTGAAGCGTTATAAAGGAATAGGGCTCGCCGTCAGGGCGTTGGCAGTCGCGCGACGCCGTCGACCCGATCTCCGACTCGACATCGCGGGGACCGGCGACCATCGGGTCGAGCTCGAGCAGCTCGCCGCCGAGCTCGGACTCGCGGATGCCGTGACGTTCCACGGTTTCGTCAGCGAAGCAGACAAGGTGTCGCTGCTGCGGGCAGCCTGGGCAAACGTCTTTCCGTCACCGAAGGAGGGGTGGGGGATCACGGTAGTCGAGGCGGCGGCGTGTGGCACGCCGTCGCTCGCCTCCGACAGCCCGGGGCTCAGGGATTCGGTCCGCCACGGTGAGACGGGATTTCTGGTGCCCCACGGTGACGTGGACGCACTGGCGGCGCGGATGCTGGAGCTGGCGGATAATCCGCCCCTCGTGTCCCGGCTGGGCGAATCGGCCCGCTGCTTCGCCGAGGGCCTGACCTGGGAGCGCTCCGCCGCCGCCACCCTGAACCATCTCGACGACATCATCACCGGCCCGGCCTCGCGTTGAGCCAGGAGGAGTCATCATGCAAACGACCATCAGCGCCCGTCACTGCGAGATCCCCGATGCGCTGCGGGAGCGCGCTCTAGCCGTGGTCGAGCGCCTGGGCGCGTTCGCCCATCGGCCGATCGAGGCGACCGTCGTGTTCGATGCCGACGGGCCGCTTCGCACGGTGGAGCTTCGGCTGCACGTCTCGCGTGGCGAAGTGCTGATTGCGGGTGGCGAGGGCGAAGACCACCGGAGCGCGCTCGACCGCGCGGAGGAGACGGCTTCGCCGTCAGCTCGAGAAGGTGAGTCAGCCGCGCCGCAGCCGCCCGTCGCAGGCGAAACAACTGTGATGCTTCGGCTCCGGGATTTTCTCGCCCGTCGGAACGACCCGCTCCAGCTCGAGGCGCTCACCGGGGACGTCGGTCTCGACCGGCAGCTGCCCGATGCCGAGGTCGCCGGGCCGGGGCTGGCGCTCGCGGGATACACCGGGCGCTTCGCGCCGAACCGGCTGCACGTGTTCGGCGAGACCGAGATCACCTACCTGCACTCCCTCCCGCCCGAGCAGCGGAAGCGGTCCCTCGAGCAGTTCTTCGAGTTCGACCTCCCCTGCATCTTCGTCACCAAGGGGCAGGAGGTGCCGGCCGAGATGGTGGAGCTGGCGAAGGCCCGGGGGGTGCCGGTGTTCCGGAGCAAGCTCAAGACGGCGGAGTTCTACCGACGCATCAAGCCGATCGTCGAGGAGGCCTTCGCGCCGCGCACGACGCTGCACGGCTCGCTCGCCGACGTCTACGGCGTCGGGCTCCTGTTCGTGGGGCGCTCCGGGATCGGCAAGAGCGAGTGCGTGCTGGATCTGGTCGAGCGGGGTCACCGTCTCGTGGCCGACGACGTCGTGCAGGTGACTCGGCGCGGCAACGATGTCCTCATCGGGCGGGGCCACGAGCTCGCGGCCCACCACATGGAGATCCGCGGCATCGGGCTGATCGACATCCCCGCGCTCTTCGGCGTGCGCGCGGTCCGGCAGCAGAAGCGCATCGAGGTGGTGGTGCAGCTGGAGGACTGGGAGAATGCCAAGGACACCGACCGGACCGGTCTCGGGCGGGAGGAGACCACGATTCTCGATGTCGCTGTCCCCCGGGTAGTGGTCCCCCTCAACCCCGGCAAGAACATCACCGTGATCTCCGAAGTGGTCGCGATGATGCACCTGCTCCGCTACTCGGGTGTGGACGTCGCCGCGGCGTTCAACGCCCGGCTCATCAAGCGGATGAAAGAGCAGCGGGGCGTGCGCGAATATCTCCAGGAAGACTATGAGTGAGCCGCTGCGGGGCGTGGTGGTCTGTCACGGGAAGCTGGCGGTCGCGCTCGTCGACGCGGCCGAGTCCATCAGCGGGGTGAACGGCGCGCTGGTGGCCGTGTCCAACTCGGGCTGCGACCGCGAGGCCCTCGAGGACCGGGTGGTGCAGGCGATCGACGGCCAGCCGTCGGTCGTGTTCGTGGACATGGCGAGCGGTTCCTGTCTCTTCGCCGTGCTCAAGCGGCTGCGCTCCACTCCGGGGGTGAAGGCGGTCACCGGGGTCAACCTCGCGATGCTGGTGGATTTCGTGTTTCACCGCTCGCTCTCTCCGGAGGAGGCCGCCGAGAGGGCCGCAGCGGCAGGTGGTCGCGCCATCCAGGTTCCCTGATGCCCATAGTGCTCTTCCGCGTGGACGACCGACTCATCCATGGACAGGTGGTGATCGGCTGGGGGACCCCGCTCGGCGTGGACCGGATCGTCCTGGTGGACGACCAGGTCTCCACCAGCCCATGGGAACAGGATCTCTACCGGATGGCGGTCTCGCCCGAGATGGACGTGCGTTTCGTGACGATCGCCGAAGCGGCGACCCGGCTGCCCGAGTGGGAGGCGGACGGGCATCGTGTACTGGTGCTGACGGGTGACCTCGACACGATGGCCGCACTCTACAGCGCGGCTGCCGACCGTCGTGAAGCACATCAATCTCGGCGGGGTGCACCACCGGGCCGGCCGGCGCGAGCGGCTCCCCTATCTCTACCTGAGCGATGAGGAGCTCCGCAATCTGCTCACGCTGGAAGAGGCCGGCGCCGAGATCAGCGCCCAGGACCTGCCGACCACCCAACCCGTGGCCCTCAAGGGACTGACGTGACCGAGCTGACGCTGTCGCAGGCGCTCCTGCTCATCATCTGGGGAGTGTTCGTCGCCGTGGACCTGGTGAGCGTACCCCAGGCGATGATCTGCCGGCCGCTGGTCGCCGGCACGGTCGCCGGGTGGATCGCCGGCGACGTCGAGGCGGGGCTCCGGGTCGGCGTGCTGTTCGAGCTGTTCGCGCTCGACGTGCTCCCCATCGGGGCGGTCCGCTATCCGGACTATGGGCCGGCCACGGTCGCGGCCGCCGCGCTCAGCGCGGGAGCGCCTTGGGAGCTCGGGCTGGGAGTGAGCGGGGCGCTGGGGCTCGTGCTCGCGGTGCTGGGCGGCTGGAGCCTCCAGCTGGTCCGCCGCATCAACGCCCGGGCCATCCAGCATCGCGCCGCGGCACTGGCCGCGGGTGAGGGCCCGGCCATTCGCCGACTGCAGTACGGCGGGCTGGCCCGGGATGCCGCTCGAGGCGCGGCGCTGACCACACTCGGCCTGCTGGCCGGCTGGCTCCTGGCCAACTCGCTCAGAATCGACCGCGCCACGGCCCTCGGCCTCACCCTGGTGTGTGTCGGCAGCGCGCTCTCGGCGGCCGTCGATGGTGCGATCCGGAGTGCGGGGAGGGACACCCGGCTTCGCTGGCTGCTCGGCGGCGCCGTGGTCGGGTTGATTCTGGCGGTGCTCCGGTGAACGGGAGCTGGCGGGCACTGCTGCGGCTGCTCGCGGTGCAGGGCACCTGGAACTACGAGCGGATGCTCGGGGTCGGTATGGGGTACGCCGCCGAGCCGCTGCTGGAAGACCTGAAGACGGTGGATCCGGTGCGGCACAGCGAGGCGGTGGTTCGCTCCACCGACTTCTTCAACTGCCACCCGAACCTCGCGGGTCTGGCACTCGGCGCGATCGCGCGGGCGGAATACGACGCGATGCCCGGCCAGCAGATCGTGCGGCTCCGCACCGCGCTCTGCAGCCCGCTGGGGTCGCTGGGCGACCAGCTCTTCTGGGCAGGTCTGGTTCCCGGGCTGAGCGGCCTCGCCCTCGCAGCAGTGGTGCTGGGCGCGGGGTGGTGGGCTATCGCCGGATTTCTGCTCGCCTACAATCTGGTGCGGTTGGGCACCGCCAGATGGGCGCTCAAGACCGGACTCGACACCGGGATGCAGGTTGGAGCCGCCATCGGCCGATCCTGGGTGACCCGCTGGATCCCGCGGATGGGGGTGGCGGCGGGGTTTGCCGTCGGTCTCGCCGTCCCGCTGGTCGCGGCGTGGTACCTCGAGAGGATCGGGACGGTCGGGGCCGTAGGCACGCTGGCCGTCGCGGCGACGGGCGTCGCGGTGACGCGCTGGTTCGGTCCGGCCCTCACGGCGATCCGGTTCGCGCTCCTGGCGATGGTGCTGCTCCTGGTCTTCCGGTGGATCGGCCTGTGATCGAGCGCGAGGCGACCATCGTGAACCAGGAGGGCTTGCATGCGAGGCCGGCCGCGCAGATCGTCCGGCTGGCGAGCTCGTTCACCGCGGAGATCGAGATTCTCAAGGATGGCTTCGGCGTGAATGGCAAGAGCATCATGGGCGTGATGATGCTGGCCGCGGAGTGCGGCAGCTGCATCACCATCCGGGCGCACGGCGCGGACGCGGAGCAGGCCGTCGAGGCCCTCGCGCGGCTCGTGGCCGACGGGTTCGGAGAGCCCTGACGTGTCGCGCACCCTCCGCGGGATCGGCGTGTCGCCCGGCGTGGTTTTCGCGCCGGCGCTGGTGGTGCGCTTCGACTTTCCCGAGGTGCCGGATCGCACCGTCCGTGCCGACCAGGTGGACGAGGAGGTCCAGCGGCTGCGGGATGCGGTAGAGGAAGTGGTGCGCCAGTTGCGCGACCTCGGGGAGCGCGTGCTCAAGCGGGCCGGGCCCGAGGAAGCACGCATCTTCGACGCCCAGATCCTCATGGCGCAGGACGAGGAGTTTCTCACGTCGGTCGAGACGTTGATCCGCAACAACCAGCTGAGCGCCGAGACCGCGTACGAGTTCAAGGCATTGGAGCTGAGGAATCTGTGGTCCGGCAAGGCCCGGCTGCGCGAGCGACTCGCCGACCTCCACGCCATCCAGCTCCGGATGGTGGCGCAGCTGATGGGCCGCGCCGACCTCGAGCTGTGGTCCATGCCGGTGGACGAGCAGGTCGTCGTCATCGCCCACGAGCTCTCACCGGGCCTCACGGTGCAGCTCGACCGGGAACACGTGGTAGGGCTGGTGAGCGAGGAGGGCACCCGGACGTCGCACGCGGCGATCCTGGCGCACTCCCTCGGCATTCCCGCGGTGATGGGAGCCGCGGGCGCGCTCTCCCAGATCGCCGCGGGAACGATGGTGCTCCTCGACGGCCAGGCCGGCACCATCGTGCTCGATCCCACGCGCGGCGAGCTGGAGGATGCCCAGACCCAGGTCAGCCGCCGTCACAAGCTCGAGCTTCAGCTCGAAGGCATCGTCGAGCAGCCCGCGGTCACCCCCGGCGGACGCCCGATCCTGCTGATGGGCAACGTGGACCTGCCGGAGGAGATCGAGATGGCGGTCCGCCACGGGGCCCAGGGCGTCGGGTTGCTGCGCACCGAGTTTCTCCTGACCGGACGCGCCACGCTCCCCACGGAGGACGAGCAGGCCGAATACTTCCGGCGGGTGGCCCTCGCGTTTCCGGAGCGGACCGTCATCATCCGCTCCTTCGACCTGGGCGGCGACAAGTTTCCGGTGGCGTTCAAGGCGCCGCAGGAGGCCAATCCGTTTCTGGGCTGGCGATCCATCCGGGTCTGCCTGGATGAGCCGGAAGTGTTCCGTCCCCAGATCCGGGCGGTCCTGCGCGCTGCCGCGGGCCGTGACCTGCAGCTCATGCTGCCGCTGGTCACCCTGGTGGAGGAGGTGCTGGAGACGCGGGCGATAGTGGAGGAGGAGGCGGCAGCGCTGCGCCGGGCGGGGGTGCGCGCGGCGCCGACCGTGCCCGTGGGTGTCATGATCGAGACTCCCGCGGCGGTGCTCATTGCCGACAAGCTGGCCGAGGTGAGCGCCTTCTTCAGTATCGGAACCAACGATCTCACTCAGTACACGATGGCGGTGGATCGGGGGAATGCCCGACTGGCTGACCGCTTCACGCCGCACCATCCCTCGATCGTACGCCAGCTGCATCGAGTGGCGGAGGTGGGGCGGGAGGCCGGCCTGCCGGTGAGCGTGTGCGGCGAGATGGCCTCGGAGCCGCTGAGCGCAGTCCTGCTCATCGGTCTGGGCATCGACCGCTTGAGTGTTTCGCCTCCCGCGCTGCCGCTGGTGAAATGGGTGGTCCGTACGGTCCCCGAGGAGGCCGCCCGGCGCGCCGCCGAAGAGGCGCTGAGCGCGGCGAGCGCCGACCAGGTGTCGGAGGCCCTGCGGAGTGCCGTGGGAGAGTACCTCGACGTACGGCTGCTGGACCCCCACTCGGCGTTGCCGGGGCGGGGCCGCGTGGCTAGCTTGAGGCCGCAATAATCGCGGGGCAGCGGGGCCGACTGTCCCACTGCCCCGCGGCGCATTGTTCCCTGAACCCAGAGCGTCCCAGATGGCCAGTGCCAAGCGTCACGTCTTCACCTCCGAATCCGTCACCGAAGGCCATCCCGACAAGGTGGCGGACCAGATCTCCGACGCCGTGCTCGACGCGATTCTGGCCAAGGATCCGGCGGGTCGGGTGGCGTGCGAAACGCTGGTCACGACCGGCATGGCGGTCGTTGCCGGTGAGATCACGACGAACACCTACGTGCACATCCCAGACCTCGTCCGGGAGACGGTCGAGTCCATCGGGTACACCGACGCTAGTTACGGCTTCGACGGCCGAACCTGCGCGGTGCTGACCTCGATCGACCGGCAGTCGCCCGACATCGCCATGGGCGTGAACAGCGGCTCGAAGAAGGAGCAAGGCGCCGGCGACCAGGGCATGATGTTCGGCTACGCCACCAGCGAAACTCGGGAGCGTATGCCGCTGCCGATCATGCTGGCCCACCGGATCGTCGAGCGCCTCGCCGCAGTGCGAAAGGGACTTCCCGGACATCCGCGGATCGACTGGCTCAGGCCCGACGGCAAGTCCCAGGTCTCCGTGGAGTACGAGGACGACCGGCCGGTCGAGGTCCGCACGGTCGTGGTCTCCACCCAGCACGCCGAGCGGAAGGGGAGCCGCCAGCTCTCGCGGGGCACGATCCGTGAGGGCGTCATCGAAGAGGTCATCAAGCCGGTCCTCGACGCGCACGGCCTCGAGTATGCTCGCACCAAGTTCCTCATCAATCCCACCGGCCGCTTCGTCATCGGCGGGCCGCACGGCGACGCCGGACTCACGGGCCGCAAGATCATCGTGGATACCTACGGCGGGATGGCGCGGCATGGCGGCGGCGCGTTCAGCGGGAAGGATCCGTCGAAGGTGGATCGCTCGGCGGCGTACGCGGCGCGCTGGGTCGCCAAGAACATCGTCGAGGCCAAGCTGGCGCGGCGCTGCGAAGTGCAGGTGGCCTACGCCATCGGGGTGGCCCGTCCGGTCTCGGTGCTGGTCCAGACCTTCGGTACCGGCGCGCTGCCCGATCCGACGCTGGAGAAGATCGTCGACGAAGTCTTCGACTTGACGCCGAGAGGCATCATTGACGCGCTCAAGCTGAAGCGGCCAATTTACAGACAAACCGCGAGCTACGGGCATTTCGGCCGCAAGCCGTTCAGCGGTGTGTACGAGAATGGAACCCGGGATCAGAAGGTCGACTATTTCACTTGGGAGCGCACCGACCGCGTGAAGGACCTGCTGTCGGCCGCCCGTTGAGGAGCACATGAGCGTTCAGACTGCCGTCGCGAAGTACGACATCAAGGACATCGCTCTGGCCGATGAGGGGAAGCGTCGCACCGAATGGGCCGAGCGATCGATGCCGGTGCTGCGGCAGATCCGCGCCCGCTTCGCCAAAGAGCAACCGCTGAAGGGCCGGAGGCTGTCCGCCTGCCTGCACGTCACCACCGAGACGGCGAACCTGATGATCACGCTCAGGGCGGCCGGGGCGGACATCGCGCTGTGCGCGTCGAACCCGCTCTCGACTCAGGACGACGTGGCCGCGCACCTCGTGCGCGACCATGGCGTGCACGTGTTCGCGATCAAAGGCGAGGACCACGAGAGCTACTACACGCACATCGCCCAGGCGCTCGCGTTCCGTCCCGACATGACCCAGGACGACGGGGCCGATCTCGTCGGTGCGCTGCACATGGTGGCCTTGAATCGGCTGGATGACCTGGCGCCGCCGGTCCGCCGCTGGGTCGAGACGCTTTCGGCGGAGGATCGGCGCTCGCTGGTGGCCTCGGTGAAGGGCTCGACCGAGGAGACCACGACCGGTGTCATCCGACTCAAGGCGATGGCCAAGGAAGGCGTGCTGCAGTTTCCCATCGTCGCGGTCAACGACTCGAGCACGAAGCACATGTTCGACAACCGGTACGGCACCGGTCAATCCACGCTCGACGGCATCATCCGCGCCACCAACATGCTGCTGGCCGGGAGCACCGTCGTCGTCGCGGGCTACGGCTGGTGCGGCCGCGGGTTCGCCATGCGGGCCCGTGGGGCCGGGGCGCATGTCGTCGTCACCGAGGTGGATCCGCTGCCGGCGCTCGAGGCGCGGATGGACGGCTTCGAGATCATGCCGATGGCCGAGGCCGCCCCGATCGGCGATCTGTTCGTCACCCTCACGGGCAACATCCACGTCATCCGGCCGGAGCACTTCCAGGCCATGAAGGATGGCGCGATCGTGTGCAACTCGGGCCATTTCAACGTCGAGCTCGACTTGGACGGCCTGGGCCGGATCGCCTCCGATCGGCGGGCCGTGCGCACCATGGTCGAGGAATACGTCGTAAAGGGCAAGCGTATCATGGTGCTGGGCGAAGGTCGGCTCATCAACCTGGCGGCTGCCGAGGGCCATCCGGCCAGCGTCATGGACATGTCGTTCGCCAATCAGGCCCTCGCGGCCGAGCTGTTGGCCAAGCAGGGCGGCACGATGACGAAGTCGGTGCACCGGCTGCCGGTGGCCGTGGACCAGGAGATCGCGCGCCTCAAGCTCCAGAGCATGGGCGTGACGATCGATACTCTCACCTCGGAGCAGGTCCAGTACTTGGCGAGCTGGGACGCGGGCACCTGATTTCATGATCGAAGTGACGGTCGCGCACCTGGGTCTCGACCGGACCACCAACACGCCGGTCGTGATCCTGAGGGAAAAGGATGGCACCCGGGTGCTGCCCATCTGGATCGGGCCCGCCGAGGCGAGCGCGATCGCGATGGAGCTGCAGGGAATGAAGGCGCAGCGGCCGCTGACGCACGACCTGCTCAAGCAGGTCCTGATCGGATTGGGTGGCGAGCTGCGCCGCGTCGTCATCAGCGCGGTGAAGGAGAACACCTACTTCGCCGACCTCCTCATCCGGCGGGACGACCAGGTCTTCCAGGTCGACGCCCGCCCCTCCGACAGCATCGCGCTGGCGCTGCGGATGCGCGCACCCATCTTCACCAGCGACCAGCTGCTCGACCAGAGCGGCGTCGAGACCGACGAGCCCTCCCCGAACCCCTCGCTCGAGGCGGACAAGCTCAAGGAATACCTCGAGCGGATGGATCCGCAGGACTTCGGCAAGTTCAATCCGTGAGGTCGGCGGGACAGCGGGACGGCAGCGGCGCCCTCCGGGGGCTGCTGTCCGCCCTAGCGCTGCTGCTATTGGTGACCGCAGGTTCGTCGAGTCTCTCGGCCCAGGCGCTCGTCGGTGGTAGAGTCGTCCACCCGGACCTGAAACCGGTGCCGTCGGTCCGGGTCGTCCTCCACCGGGTGGGGCGTGACGCGCAGGGACCTTTGGATTCCACGGCGACGGCTCGGGATGGCCGTTTCCGGTTCCGGTTCACCCCGGATACCTCTGCGATCTATCTCCTCAGCGCCAGATACGCCGGGGTCGAGTATTTCTCTCCACCGGTCCAGCTCGATTCCGTGCGGTCGCGATACCGCGATCTCGGTCGTCGTCTACGACACGTCCAGCACCGCCCCGATCGAGCTCGCGGCGCGTCACATCGTCATTCCCCGGGCAGGCGACGACGGCACGCGCGAGGTGCTGGACCTCGTAGTGCTCCAGAATCAGGGGACCGTCGCTCGGGTGGCTCCGGACACCCTCGGCGCGTCCTGGTCGGCGCCGCTGCCGCCCGGCAGCGAAGGGTTGGACGTGGGGCAGGGAGACGTCTCACCCGATGCGATCGTCCGGCGAAACGACTCGATCTTCATGGCGGCGCCGATCGGTCCGGGGGAGAAGGAGCTCTCGTTTCAGTATCATCTGCCGCGGGCTCGGGACAGGGTCCAGATTCCCTTCGGACGCGAGGGCGGCACGGTGAACGTGCTGCTGGAGGAGCCGGGAGCCGTGGCGAGCGCACCGGGCCTGGCCTTCGCCGATACGCAAATGATCGGCGGACGCTCGTTCCGCCGGTTCACCGGCGCGATTCCGGCGGGTGGCGTCGTCTCGGTAAGGCTGCCGGGACCACCGAGAGCGCCGGTTGCCGTGCTCGCCGCGCTCGTCGGTGCCTCGGTGATCGCGCTCGGCCTGGCGGGATGGCACCTCTTCCGGCGCGGGGGTGCGCCGGGGAGACAGCCGGGGTCGTCACCCCAGGATGCTCTTCTCGATCGGCTCGCGGCGCTCGACGCCCGCTATATCGGGCGGGAAGACAAGGTCGAGGCAAACGAGTGGGCCACCTATCAGGCCGACCGCACGCGTCTCAAGGAGGAGCTGCAGGCGATGCTTGCCGCCCAAGGTCAGGCGCGATGAGCTGGCGGGCGATCACGCTGGCGGTCGTGGCGATCGGCTGCCGTCCCGCGGCCACCGGCCGCGCAGCCGTGGCGATCGTGGACGACGCGGGCGACACGGTGGCCGTCCAGGTTCCCGCCCGCCGGATCGCTTCGCTCATCCCGGCCACGACCGAGCTGCTCTTCGCGATCGGAGCGGGGGACCGGCTGGTCGGCCGGACCGCCTGGTGCGACTTCCCGCCCGAGGCACAGCTGGTCGACAATCTCGGCGACGGGATCAATCCCAACCTCGAGGCGATCCTGGCGCGGAATCCCGATCTCGTGCTGCTGTACAACTCCGCCCAGCACGCGAGCGCGGCGAAGCGACTCCGCGACCTGGGTATTCCCACCCTCCGCCTCAGCACCGATGCATTGTCGGACGTGGATCGTCTGGCGAAACTATTCGGTCGCCTCACCCGGCACGAGCGACGAGCCGACAGCGTGAGCGCGGTCTTCGATACGGCCCTCGCCGCGGCCAGCAGCCCTCCACCAGGTCGCCGTCCCAAGGTTCTGCTCCTGGTCTGGGAGCAGCCCCCCATGACCATCGGGCGAGGCAGCTTTCTGAATGATCTGGTGGAGCGGGCCGGCGGCGAGAACGTTTTTGCCGATGTGGCGGCCAGCTCGGGCAACGTCAGCATCGAGGCGGTCGCGGTGCGCAACCCCGATTTGATCCTGACCACGGCCGCGGGACCCGCGGCCTTCGCCAATCGCCCTGAATGGCAAGTCGTGCCGGCCGTGCGCGAGCGTCGCTTCGTTCACGTCAAGGGCTCCGAGTTCAACCGGCCGAGCCCGAGATCGCCGAGCGCGATCCGCCAACTCGCCGGGCAATTGAAAGCGCTTGCCCGGTGAGAGCCCGGGTAACGCCGCTTCTCGCCATTGCGGTGGTGTCGGCTCTCGCGCTGGGCCTCGCCGCCGGGGCGGTCCCATTGTCGCTGGGGGAGGTCTGGGACGGCTTGTGGCACGGCAGCGCGGCTTCGGCCGTCATCGTGCGCGACCTGCGCGCGCCACGCGTGCTGCTCGCCTTTCTGGTGGGTGGGAGTCTCGCCGTCTGCGGGGCGGCCCTGCAGGCGATGATCCGGAACCCCTTGGCGGAGCCCTACCTCCTCGGCCTGTCCGGCGGGGCCGGCCTGGGCGCCGTCGCCGCAATCGCCTCCAGGGCCGCGTCTCCGTGGGCGGTCCCGGTCGCCGCGTTCTGCGGTGCCCTCGCGGCGGTCGCGCTGGTCTACCGCCTGAGTCTCGCCGCGGGCCGACGGCTAGACCCCAGAGTGCTGCTCTTGTCGGGGGTAGTCGTCGGGTCGTTCGCCGGCGCTCTCATGAGCGCCATCATCGTGCTGTCCGACGCCAGCGGTGTGCGCAACGCCTTCCTGTGGCTGTTGGGAGGCTTCGGGGCTGCCTCCTGGCAGAGCCTGGGGGTGTTCTCCGCCTACGCCGTCGTGCCGTTGCTCTGGCTGGGATGGCACTCGCGCTCGCTCGACCTGATCGCGCTCGGCGACGAGCCGGCGCATCATCTTGGTGCGGAGGTGGAGCGCACCCGGCGATTGGTCTACATCACGACCGCGCTGCTCACGGCCGCGAGCGTCGCGACCTGTGGGATCATCGGTTTCGTTGGGCTGGTAGTGCCTCATGCGGTGCGAATCGTATCGCGCCCGTTGCATCGGAGCCTCATGCCGTTGGCCTTCTTTACCGGCGGCGCGTTCCTGGTGCTCTCGGACGCGGTCTCGAGAACCATCGTTCGGCCTCTGGAGTTGCCGGTGGGCGTCATCACGGCCCTGGTGGGCGTGCCGCTGTTCGCGATGCTGCTCCGGAGGACGCTGGCGTGATCCTCGAGGCCAGCCACGTCACGGTGCGCTACGCGAACGGCGTCGCTCCGGCCCTGAGCGATGTGAGCTGTGCCGTGGATGCCTCCCGTCTGGTCGCGGTCGTCGGGCCCAACGGCAGCGGAAAGACCACGCTGGTGCGGGCCGTCTCGGGACTCAGTCCGTTGGCCGGTGGCCAGGTCCTGATCGAGGGGCGACCCGTCGCGCAGTGGCCCCGGGGATCCCTGGCGCGAGTGCTCGCGGTGGTGCCGCAGCGCGAGGAGCACACCTTTCCGCTGTCCGTGGAGGAGATGGTGATGCTGGGTCGCTACGCGCGCCTTGGCCCACTCGCCGCGCCGGGCTCGGCGGATCGCGCCGCGGTGCGGCAGGCGCTGGAGCGCTGCGACATTGCCGGGCTGGCCGGTCGGCCGGTAGACGCATTGAGCGGAGGCGAGTGGCAACGTGTGCGGGTGGCCCGTGGTCTTGCGCAAGAGCCTCGGCTCCTGCTGCTCGACGAGCCGACCGCGTCGCTGGACGTAAGGCATGAGATGGAGCTCTTCGAGCTGGTGCGTGGCCTGGTGGATGGAGGGCTGGCCGGCCTGGTGATCACCCATCACCTGAATCTTGCGGCGCGGTTCGCCGATCGGATGCTGCTCCTGAGCGGCGGCGCAGTCGTGGCCGAAGGCACGCCACTGGAGGTCATGCGTCAGGACGTGCTGCGACGGGTCTTCGAGTGGCCGGTCGCCGTCACCACCTGGTGCGATGGGTCACCGCAGGTGGTGCCGCTTCGTCCTGGTGAGGTGCAAGAATGAAGATGATCCGGGGCACTCTGGTCGGAGTGGCTCTGCTCGTCGGCTGCGCCGAAACCAACGCGCCCTTGCCCGACCCGGTCGAGGTGTTGCTCGCGGTGAACCGTGAGGGCAACACGCTCAGCGTCTTGCCGGTGGACGATCCTGAGTCCGGCTCTCAGGTGCCGCTCGGCGGCACCGGCTCGAAGCCCACCAGTCTCGCGGCGCGAGCCGCGGTGGCGGTCGTGCCGCTCGGCGCGGGTGATGCCGTCGCGGTGGTGGATCTCCGCAGCCGCCAGGTGATGCTGACAATTCCGCTACCCGGATCGGGCGCCACCGGCGCTGCGATCGTGGACGACTCCATCGCGTACGTCGCCAACCCGAACCTCAACACCGTCTCCCGCATCAACTACCTGACCGGCGAATCCGCCGAGGTTCCGGTGGGCCTGGATCCCCAGGCGGTGGTGTTCGCGAGAGGACGCGTCTTCGTGCTGAACGGCAATCTCGACGAGACCCTCGAGCCCGTGGGTGAGAGCTGGATCACGGTTATTGACCCGGTCACCAACGCCCACGCCACGGGAATCGATTCGATCCCGCTCTCCGGTGGGGGAAACGCCCGATCCGGTGCGGTCGGAGCGGACGGGTTGCTGTACGTCGTGGTCGCTGGCAGCACGCAGCAGAGCGAAGGGCGCCTGTCCATCGTGGACCCGGTCGAGCGCGTCGAGATCGCGAGCTTTTCCGGGCTCGGCCGGGCGCCCGGCCAGGTCGCGGCGAACGGCGAAGCCCGCGTGTACATCAGCTCGACCACGGAGGGCCTGCTCGCCTTCGACACCGACAGCAACGAGGTCGTACGCGGCGAAGGCGAGGGATTCCCCATCCCCACCAACTCCGGGGTAGCTCTCGACAGCGATCAACGGGTCTACGCGCTGGAAGCCGGTCCCTGCGCCGGCCCAACCAGCGGAACGGCGCACGTCCTTGCCCCCGACCTCTCGGACGAGCTGCGAACCTTGCCGCTGGGACGCTGCCCGGCGGCCGCGCTCACCGTGCGCATCCCACCGGAGTGACGCCGGGCCGCGAGTCGGCGGGGACTATCTTTCAGTATGTCTCTCGTCGCGACTCCGGCCATCGTTCTGTCCGCCCTGCGCTATAGCGAAACCTCCAAGATCGTGCGCCTCGCCACGCGCGAGTTGGGTGTTCAAAGTGCCATCGCCAAGGGCGCGCTGCGGCCGCGCAGCCGCTTCGGCGCGGCCCTGCAGCTCCTGAGCGAGGGCCAGGCGCAACTCCTGGTGAAGGAGCACCGCGAGCTCCATACCCTGGCTGAGTTCGACCTGACCCGGCTCCACGCGGGGCTGACCAACGACCTCGCCCGCTACGCGACCGCCTCGGCGCTAGCGGAGGTGATGATCCGGTTCGCCCCGGCCGATCCCCATCCCGAGAGTTACGATCTCCTGCATGATGCGCTCGGCCTGCTCGAGCATGCCCCCGCAACGACGCTCGAGCCACTTGGATTCCGTCTCCTCTGGCGGCTCGTGAGCGTCCTGGGATTTTCGCCGTCGCTCCATGCGTGCGTGCGCGATGGTGCCTTGGTGCCTGCCGACAGGGGCCTTCCGTTCAGCACCCGCGAGGGTGGCGCGCTCTGCGCCGCTTGCGCTGCGCAACACGGGGCGACTCACCTGCCACCGCAAGCCCGGAGGGACCTGGTCGCAATGCTCGACCCGGAGGCGGTCCTCCCGACCCTCGACTCGCGTCATGCCGAGTCGCACCGGAGGCTGCTCGCCGGGTACATCCGCTATCACCTCGGTGAGGGGGCGGACCTGCCGGCTCTCGAGTTCTGGACCCGGCGGCCCTGGCTGATGGGCTGTAAGGGGAGTGGCTAGAGGCTTCGGGTCACGGGTATATCTAGAATGCTTTCGCGCAGTGCCTTCGCGGATCGCCTATTGCTTCAATCCGATGGCCGACCTCAATGGAGCCGGTCCCATGCCCATTCTTCGCTGCGTTTCGACATTCAGCTCCGCTAGCGGTTTGTATGGTCCTGAGCGCAGTGTGCCCTCAAGGCGCCGCAGGCCAGGACCAGCCACAGGCTCAAGCCCGAGGCGCCTTGCGCTGCGAGAGCTCAAACGACAGCTATCAGCGCTGCCCGGCCGCCGGTACCTGGCAGGGAGCGCGGCTCGTGCAGCAGATCTCGACCAGTCCCTGCATCCAGGGTCGTACCTGGGGCTTCGACCAGAACGCCATCTGGGTCAACAACGGCTGCCGTGGGGTCTTCGAGGCCGGAAACGCATTCGCCAATGCGGGGCAGCGCGTGACCTGCGCCGGCGACGGCCGGACCGAGTGCCCGGCCGACACGCGCTACGGCGTGACACTGACGCGGAAGCTCAGCCAGGCGGCCTGTACGGAAGGAACCAGTTGGGGGTACGGCAACAACGTGATCTGGGTGGATCGCGGTTGCCGCGCGGAGTTTCAGGTCAAGGGTCCGAGCGTCGGTGGCGGCGGTGGTTCTACCGTGACGGTTCCTTGCGGCACCACCAGCGGTCAGCAGGTCACCTGCCGCACGGGCGGCTACGCCACGCACGTGCGACTCAGCCAGGACCAGAGCGGCCGTTGCCGCCAAGGTCAGACGTGGGGATATACCGATTCCTTCATCTGGGCGAACAACGGCTGTCGCGGCCAGTTCCTCGTCACCTTGCAGGGGAGCGGCCCCGGAAACCCAGGCAGCACGGTGATCTCCTGCGGCAGCGGCAGCGGCCGCCAGGTCATCTGTGAGACCGACGGCTACGCGACCAACGTCAGCCTCCAGCGCGACCAGAGCGGGGGCCGCTGCCGGCAGAACCAGACCTGGGGCTTCACCGACTCGTTCATCTGGGCCAACCAGGGATGCCGCGGAGATTTCCTCGTCTCCTTCTCGGGGAGCGGCCCCGGTGGCGACCTCACGCGGCGCATCACCTGCGGCACGTCGGATCCGCAAGGGGTAGCGTGCCGCCCCGGCGGAATGGTGCGTTCCGCCCGGGTGGTACGAGACATGAGCGCGAGCCGCTGCCGGCAGAACACCACCTGGGGATACGCCGCCGATTCGCTATGGGTCGCGAACGGATGCATCGCCGAGTTCACCCTGACGGTCACCCCAGGGCCGACGCCCAGGTGATCGAGGGCGACATCCGACCGCCCAGCGTATGATCGTCGGGACCGCCGGACACATCGATCACGGAAAGTCGGCGCTCGTCACGGCGCTCACCGGAAAGCCCATGGACCGGCTGGCCGAGGAGCGCCGTCGTGGCATCACGATCGATCTCAACTTCGCTCCACTCGATCTCGGTGCGGGGGTGACCGCGGGAGTAGTGGACGTCCCCGGCCACGAGGACTTCGTGCGGACGATGGTCGCCGGAGCTTCGGGGATCGACCTTGCCTTGCTGGTCGTGGCCGCGGACGAAGGCATCATGCCCCAGACCGAGGAGCACCTCGCGATTCTGGAGCGGTTGCGGATCCCGGCAGGAATTCCCGTTATCACCAAGTCCGATCTGGTGGAGCCCGAGTGGGCCGACCTCGTAGCCTCGGAGGTGGGCGAGCGGCTGAGCGGGTCGCCGGTCCACTTCGAGACACCCATCATCGTTTCGGCGCGGACGGGGCAGGGCATCGACACCCTGCGCCAGCGGCTGCTCGAGCGCGCCAAGGAGGCATCGAGCACTCCGGCCAACGATCTCTTCCGACTCCCGATCGACCGAGCGTTCTCGGTGGCCGGCGTCGGCACGGTGGTGACCGGCGCCACCTGGTCGGGGCGAGTCTCGTTGGGCGATGCGGTGGTGCTGCTGCCGGGCGGCGCAGGCGGACGCGTGCGCTCGCTCGAGACACACGGAGCAGGGCTCGAGCGGAGCATCCCGGGCGCGCGCACCGCCGTCGGGATCTCTGGGCTCGACCGTGAAGAGGCCCGGCGTGGCACCGTTTTGGTTCAGGCCGGCTCACCCTGGACGCCGAGCTCGGCCCTGGATGTGGAGATCGGGCTCGAGGCCAGCGCGCCCCGTCCGCTGAGCGCCCGCGCACGGGTGCGTCTGCATTTGGGAACGACAGAGGTGATGGCCCGGGTGCTTCCGCGTTCGCCCATCGCGCCAGGGGAGAGCGGCCTCGCGCGGCTCGCCCTTGAGCAGCCGATCGTGGCGCGCGGCGGAGACCGCTTCGTCCTTCGGAGTTACAGCCCGGTCACCACCATCGGCGGCGGGCGGGTTCTGGACCCGATTCCGCCCCGTCGCCGAGTGCTCTGGCCGCCCGGACTGGAAGCGGAGGAGCCCGACAGCCGATTCCGGGCCCTCCTCGAGCGCCGCCCGACCGGCGTGTCGGTAGCGGTGCTGCCGGTCCTGCTTGGCGTACCCCCGGCCACGGCTGCGGAGGTGGCGGGCCGCGAGACGGGTGCCCGGCGCGTGGCCGAGCACTGGGTATCGGCCTCCTCGCTGGAGCGGACCGGGTCCGTCGCGCTGGACTCCCTTCGGCGTCACCATCGGGCTCATCCCAGCGACCGCGGGATGCCGCTCGAAACCCTCCGGCGATCCCTCAAGGCTCCGGATGACGTCGCCGAGGCAGTCCTCGACGAGCTCCGAGCGGCTGGTAGGGTACGGCGGCTGGACGGGCTGGTGGCGCTCGCCGGCTTCTCGCCCAAGGTCGAGGGTGGCGAGGCCGAGATCGACCGGATCGTCCAGATCCTGGAGCAGGCAGCCTTGACCCCGCCTAGTGTTCCCGAGCTGGAGCGGGAGACCGGCCGGCGGGACGTGGCGGCCATGCTCCGGCTGGCGGCGGCCACCGGCCGGGTGGAGGCGGTGGAGCGAGATCGCTACTACACCCGGGGAGCGCTCGACCGTTTCGTCGCCGCCGTCCATGAAGTCGGCCAGGACTCGGACATCGTGCCGGGAGCGCTCCGGGACCGGCTCGGCATCAGCCGGAAATACCTGATCCCACTCCTCGAATGGGCCGACGGGAAGGGGATCACGGTCCGGGTGGGGGAAACCAGAAGACTAAAGCGCACTTGACCTTCCGGCGCGTCCTGCGGCAGATTCCGACATTCAAACATCAGTCTGCGTTCGTCAGCGCGGAGGTGCCAACCGTTCGACATCTGGTTTGAAGAGGAGCGCCCATGGTCCGCTTTGCGAGGCCGGGGTGGTGGCTCGTGCTTCTGTTGGGAGGTGGCTCCCCGGTGGCCGCGCAGGCGAACATGCCGCCGCCGCGAGTCGAGCTGAAGGAGAACTACCCCAATCCGTTCTTCCCGGCGACGACGATCCCCTTCACGATTTCGCACGAGGTCTGCGCGAGGGGACATCAGCCGGTGGTCAGTCTGCGGGTGTACAACGTGTTGGTGCAGGTCGTCGCGATCCCGGTCCTGGCCAACGGCTCGGCGGAGCGACTCGACAGCCTCCGTCTCCGGTGTGGAGAGTACCGCGCCTTCTGGGACGGCAAGTATCTCGATGGAAAGCGTGAAGCCACTCCCGGGGTGTATTACTACCAGCTCACCGTGGACGGGGAGCGATTCACCCGGAAGATGATCGCGCAGCGAAGCGCCAGCAGTCAGCAGACTCCATAGGGGCACCCTGCCGGGGGCGACACGAATGGTCGCTCCGACACGGTGCCCTCCGGTTTATACTGCGAATGACTGCCGTTTCGGCCGGTTTTCGGGGAACAGGTCTTGCCATCCGCCCGGGCCGGGAACTTCGTAGACTCGAGAAGGCACGGGTATTCCGATGATTCGACCAGACAGACTGACCATCAAGGCGCAGGAGGCTTTCCGCGACGCCGGGGAGCTGGCGAGACGTCTCGGGAATCCTGTCGTCAATGACGCCCACCTCTTCCTGGCCTTGCTGCAGCAGGAGGAGGGAGTGGTGCGCCCGCTCCTCCAGAAGCTCGGGCTGAACGTCACGGAGTTGATTCGGGAGACCGAGCGGGAGATCGCCCGGTTCCCGAAGCAGGAGGGAGGGGCAGAGCCGACCTTCAGCCGGGAGGTCAACCGCGTCTTCGACCGCGCCGATGCCCTCGCGCGGGAGATGGGTGACGCGTACGTCTCGACCGAGCACGTGCTGCTCGCCCTGGCCCAGGAGAAGGGCACCACCGCACGCGCACTGATCAGCGCCCGCGGCGTCTCGGCCGACGACCTGCGTCAGGCGCTGGAAGAGGTGCGTGGGTCCCACCGCGTGACGGACCAGTCCCCCGAGGAGAAGTATCAGGCGCTCGAGCGCTACACCCGCAACCTCACCCAGGCCGCCCGGGATGGAAAACTCGACCCCGTGATCGGCCGGGACGAGGAGGTGCGCCGGGTGATGCAGGTGCTTTCCCGGCGGACTAAGAACAATCCGGTCCTGATCGGGGAGCCCGGCGTCGGCAAGACCGCCATCGTCGAGGGACTGGCCCAGCGCATCGTGAACGGGGACGTGCCGGAGTCGCTCCGCGGCCGGGAGCTGGTGGCCCTCGACATCGGCCTGCTGCTCGCGGGGGCCAAGTATCGGGGCGAGTTCGAGGAACGGCTCAAGGCCCTGGTGAAGGAGCTCACCGAGAGCGAAGGCAAGTACATCACCTTTATCGACGAGCTGCACACCATCGTAGGCGCCGGGGCGGCCGAGGGTGCCGTGGACGCGAGCAACCTGCTCAAGCCGGCGCTCGCGCGGGGCGAGCTGCACGTGATCGGCGCTACCACCCTGGATGAGTACCGGAAGCACATCGAAAAGGACGCCGCCCTGGAGCGCCGGTTCCAGCCGGTGATGGTCGGCGAGCCGAATGTGGCCGACACTATCGCGATTCTCCGTGGGCTCAAGGAGAAGTACGAGATCCACCACGGCGTCCGGATCACGGACAACGCCATCGTGGCCGCCGCCACGCTCAGTGATCGCTACATCGGCGACCGGTTCCTGCCGGACAAGGCCATCGACCTGATCGACGAAGCCGCCAGCCGACTTCGGATCGAGATCGACAGCCTGCCCCAGGAGATCGACGAGATCGAGCGGCGCATCGTCCAGCTCGAGATCGAGCGCCAGGCGCTCATGAAAGAGCGGGATCGCGCGGCGGTGGAGCGGCGGGAGGCCATCGAGCAGGAGATCGCGACCCTCCGGGAACGCAGTGCGGCGATGAAGGCGCAGTGGCAGACGGAAAAGAGTGCCATTCATGAGATGCAGCAGGTCAAGGCCGAGCTGGAGGGACTTCGGCGCGAGGTGGAGGAGGCGACGCGTCGGGGCGATCTCCAGCGGGCCGCCGAGCTTCGCTATGGCCGCATCCCCGAGCTGGAACGCAAGCTGGCGGAAGACGAGCGCCGGCTCGAGGAGCTGCAGAAGACGGCGCAATTCCTCAAGGAAGAAGTGGACGCCGAGGACATCGCCGAGATCGTATCCAAATGGACCGGGATCCCCGTGTCGCGGATGATGGAAGGCGAGCGAGAGCGGCTGACCCGCCTGGAGCAGGAGCTCGGCCGCCGAGTCGTCGGGCAGACTCAGGCGGTGACCGCGGTCGCCAATGCGGTGCGCCGGCATCGTGCCGGCCTGGGCGACCCCAACCGGCCGACCGGTTCGTTCATTTTCCTGGGACCGACGGGGGTCGGGAAGACCGAAACGGCGCGAGCGCTGGCGGAATTTCTGTTCGACGACGAGCGGGCGATGACCCGGCTCGACATGTCGGAGTACATGGAGAAGCACTCGGTCGCGCGGATGATCGGCGCGCCGCCGGGCTACGTCGGCTACGAGGAAGGCGGCCAGCTCACGGAGGCGATCCGCCGCCGCCCCTATAGCGTCGTGCTCTTCGACGAGATCGAGAAGGCGCACCCGGATGTGTTCAACGTTTTGCTGCAGATCCTCGATGACGGCCGGCTCACGGACAGTCAGGGCCGGGTGGTGGATTTCCGGAACACGGTCATCATCATGACCAGCAATGTCGGGAGCCAGATCATCGTAGGAGCCGGGGCGGTGGAGGCCGAGGCCTGGAGCCGCGTCGAGGACCGCGTGCGCGACGAGCTGAGTCGGCATTTCCGGCCGGAGTTTCTCAACCGGGTGGACGACATCATCGTGTTCCGGCCGCTCACCCGGGAGGATCTGGCGCAGATCGTGGAGATCCAGCTGCGCAGACTGGAGGAGACCTTGGCTGCCCGTGGCATCCATCTCGAGGTCACCCCGGAAGCCCGCGACCTGCTGGCGGCGCAGGGCTATGACCCGGTGTACGGCGCCCGCCCGCTCAAGCGGGTGATCCAGCGGGAGCTCCAGAATGCCATCGCGCTGGAGATCCTGGAAGGCAATTTCAGCGAGGGAGACACCGTACGCGTCGAGCGCGACGGCGACCATGTCCGGCTGGTTTCTGTGGCGCCGGTGCCCGAGATGGCCGGTGCGTAGGGGTACTCCCTCGCCCAGCGACCTGACCGGCATGCAGGCGGCTCTTCGCCTGGCCCGCGCAGCGTCGGTGCGCGAGGAAATTCCGGTAGGCGCCGTAATCATCGCCGAGGGCGAAATCCTCGGCGAGGCGCACAACGAGACGGTTCAGCGCCGGGACCCGACGGCCCACGCCGAGCTCCTGGCGCTTCAGCGGGCGCTCCAGCGGGTGGGCGAGGACCGGCTTCCCTGGGCGACGATGTACGTGACTCTGGAGCCATGCGCGCAGTGTGCCGGCGCGTTAGTGCTCGCGAAGGTCGGCCGGATCGTCTTCGGGGCATTCGACGCGCGCTGCGGCATGGCGGGGTCGGTGTACGATCTCTTGCGTCACCCGCGGCTCAACCACCGGCCGGAGGTCGTGAGCGGACTGATGGCCGAGGAGTGCGGGGAGCTTTTGAAGCGGTTCTTTCAGAGTCGGCGGGCGATGTTGTAGAGGACGATTAGGGGGCCTTGTCACCCTGAGCGAAGCGAGGGGGGCATGAGCCATGGCTCATGCCCCCCTCGCTTCGCTCAGGGTGACAAGGCGTCGGCCCTACTGCTTGTTCCCCAGATTCTTCCGCAACGCCCCCACATCCAGCAGGGGCATCCCGCCCTCGGTCGGCACGATGAGAACGAGGTTGCTCGACGTGCGCAGATCCTGCAGCACTTCGAGGTACTGTTTGGTCAGCGCCTCCGCGGTGAGCGTCTGGTTGAGCAGACGCTGCTGCTCGGCCTGCAGGCGCGCGACCTCGACCCGGTGACGCTCGGTCGCGATCTGCTGCTCCTGCGCGATCTTCGCATTGATCGCCTGGACCACCTGGGGCGGGAGGCTGGAGGTCGCGGAGGAAGAAGGCCGTCACCCGCGCGATCCGGAACGGCGCCCCACCCTCCGCCGGCTGAGTGACCAGGGCCGAGTCCACCTCGGTGCCCATGGTATTGGCGATGAGGTTCCGCTTGGCGATGTCGTTGATGGAGTACTGCACCATCCCGTCGCGCACCCCGTTACGGATGGCGTTCAGTACCACGTTCTGGACCTGCTCCTGAGAGCCCAGCTCGCGGAAGATTCTCGGCGCCTGGAGTGGGGTCGATCTGCCAGCGGACTGCCACGTCCACCTGCATGCCCATCTGCTCACTGGAGAGCGCGTTGATATGCTCGGGCTGCTCGCTGGTCGGGGGGAACTGCTCCTCGCGGGTGGAAAAACGCTCGATGTCGGACCATGGCGTCACCAGCCGGATACCGGAGAGGAGCGGCCGGGGGTCCACCTCGCCCAGGGCATGACGCACGCCGACCTGGCCCGCGCTTATCACGACGACGCTCGATGACAGAAAGATGAAGGCGCCGAGGACGGTCAGAAGCAGTCCGGCGGAGCGGAGCAGCTTGGCGGCGGGGCGGGGCACTGTTCCCTGCTGGAGTCCGGCGGCGGCGGTAAACACCAGGAACGCGGCGACGAGAATGACGCCGCCCAGCACGAGCGAACCCATGGTTTCTCCCGGGGAAGGTGCTGGACACTACCTCCGCCGGTGCCCGGTTGCCAATCCTCCCGCTCAGGCGGCGGCGTTCAGGGCGGCAATATCCTCGTCGGACAGCTTGATCTCGGCCGCGGCGATGTTCTCCTCGAGGTGTGCGACCGAGGACGTTCCCGGAATGACCAACATTGAAGGCGATCGCGCCAGCAGCCACGCGAGGGCGATCTGGAACACCGTCGCACCATGACGTTGAGCGACCCGCGAGAGGGCACCGCCCTCGTCCAGGTCTCCGGCCGACAGCGGGAACCAGGGAATGAACGCCATCCCGTGGCGCTCGCAGTACTCGACCTCGTCCTCCCACTCCCGGTCGCTCAGGTTATACCGGTTCTGGACCGAGACGATCTCAACTATCCGCCGGGCCTGCTCGATCTGGCTCACGGAGACCTCGGAGAGTCCGAGCAGACGTACCAGTCCCTGCCGCTGAAACTCGCGCATGGCGCCGAACTGTTCGTCGGCAGGCACTCCGCGATCGATGCGATGCAGCTGCCACAGATCGATGCGCTCCAGCTTGAGGCGCCGGAGGCTCCCCTCGAGCTGACGGCGCAGGTACTCCGGCCTGCCGTTCGTGGTCCAGCGATCCGGGCCCGGCCGCTCGAAGCCGGCCTTGGTTGCGATCACGAGGTCCTTCGGGTACGGATACAGCGCCTCCGCGATCAGGTTCTCGGCGACCTGGGGGCCGTAGGAGTCCGCCGTGTCGATGAAGTTCACTCCCAGCTCGACGGCGCGCCGCAACACGCGCACGGCTTCCTCCCGATCAGGAGGCTCCCCCCAGATACCCCGACCCGTCAGCCTCATCGCCCCGAATCCCATTCGATGAACGGTCAGCTCACCACCGAGGGTGATGGTGCCCGCCGCGGCGGCGGGGAGATCGGTGATTCCGGTCGAGTTCATGGGCCCTCCACGCAGGTGATCTGGACAGGCTATGCCCCTATGTCCAGGCGGGCCGTGATTGGGAGCACGAATGGCGATTGACAGCGACTTCAGGGGGAGGCTCCTCATCCTAGGAGTTGGAAATAGGTCCACCCCCATGGGACGCGGCCCCCCTGCGTCCTCACCCTGGTGACCGGGCCGTTACCAAAGCCTGTGAGGCAGGGCGATTGACCGAGGCCGTCGAGCCCCGGATATTGTTACAGTTAGGACGTTTCGCATATCTCGCCCTGGGAGAGACTTCGGGTGCCTGAAGCCTCGGGCCGGGTGCCTACACGGCCCCTCGCCCACGCGTTGGCCGCGGGAGCGTTGGTGTGCATCGGTTACTACCTCGGTGCACGGGTCGGTTTCGCCCTTACGCTCCATCCCGTCCCCGTCTCCACCCTCTGGCCCCCGAACGCCATCCTGCTGTCGGCTCTCCTGCTTGCTCCCAGCCGCTGGTGGTGGGCCCTGATCCTCGCTGCACTTCCGGCTCACCTCCTCGCGGAGCTCGGTAGCGGCATCCCGCTGCCCATGGTGCTCTGCTGGTTCGTCAGCAACTCGGCCGAGGCACTGGTGGGAGCCGTGGGCGTGCGGCTGCTCGTCACGGGGCCGTTGCTGCTCGACAGTTTCCGACAGGTCCTCGTATTCCTCCTGTTCCCGGTGTTCCTCGCTCCGTTCCTGTCATCCTTCCTCGACGCCTGGTTCGTTCAGCTCAACCGTTTCGGGCAGATCGGGTATTGGCAGGTATGGCAGACCAGGTTCACCGCCAACATCGTCGCCGCCCTGACCTTGATCCCGCTCATCGTGATCGTGGGAAGCCGTGGGTGGGATCTGGTGCGCAACCTGTCTCGACGGCGCTGGCTGGAGCTGACGCTGGTCACGGTGGCCTTACTCGTGGTGTGCACCTTGGTGTTCGTCCGGGAGCCAGCCGGCCTGCGGGGCAACCCGGCGCTGTTGTATGCGCCTCTACCGATGCTCCTGTGGTCGGCGGTGCGGTTCGGCCCCGCCGGAGCAAGCGCCAGCTTCCTCGTCTTCGCGCTCTTCGCCATCGGCGGGGCAACCCGGGGATTGGGTCCGTTCGTCACCAGCTCCCCGCAGGCCAATGCCTATTCGATGCAGCAGTTCCTGATCATCAGTGCGGTCCCATTGATGACTCTGGCCGCGGTGCTTCGCGACCGCGCTCACGCGGAGGCGCGGGCCCTGCGGGACGAAGCCCGCCTCCGCTTGGCCTTGATCGCTGCGCAGATGGGCACCTGGGAATGGGAGGTCTCGGCTCGCCAGGGGTCTTGTTCCGACACCACTCGAGACATCTTCGGACTGCCTCGGGGTACGAGCTTGACCATTCGGCGACTGCTCTCGCTCGTCCTGCCCGATGACCGCCCGACCCTCGCCCAGGCGATGCGCCGAAGCTCGGAGCCCGGCGGGCTCTACGAGGCGGAGTTCCGGGTCGCACGCCCCGACAGGTCCATCCGGTGGGTCCGGGCCAACGCGATCGCTCTGTCCAACGGTGATGGAACTCCCAAGCGACTGCTCGGTGTCACTGCCGACATCACCGAGGAAAAGCAGGTGCTGGATGCAGTCCAGGAGAGCGAGGCGCGGTTCCGCAGCGTGTTCGAGATGGGCATCCTGCCGATGGCCTTCTGGCACACGGACGGGCGGATCAGCGACGCCAACGACGCCTATCTGCGCCTCACGGGCTTCAGCCGCTCCGAGCTGCAGGAAGGCCAGCTCCGCTGGGACCGGTTGACGGCGCCGGAGTTCCGCTACCGGGATGAAGAGGCGCTGCGCGAGTTGAGGCTGCACGGCTGGTGCGCTCCCTACGAGAAGGAGTACCTGCTGCGGGACGGGCGCCGAATCCCGATTCAGACCGGGGCGGCCGTACTCGGGGCGGACTACGGAATCTGCGTCGAAATGGACCTCAGCGCGCGAAAGCGTGTCGAGCGGGAGCTGGAGTCCCGTCTGCGGTTCGAGCGCCTGGTCTCGGACCTGTCGGCGACCTTCGCCACCGAACGGGATTCGCGGGCGGAAGATCAGATCCCTCCCTGGCTAGGTCGGCTCGGGGAGTTCCTGGACGTGCCTTGGGTCAGCGTCTCGCAACTCTCCCGAGGGCAGCGGGCGTTGCGGCTCATGTCCTCCTGGACGGCGCAAGGTTTCGCGCCGCTTCCCGAGACCGTCTGGGAGCGCGAGTTTGCGGCGATCGAGACCACGCTCGTTGCCGGTCGGACCGTGACCATCGAGGACTGTGAGCATGCCGCCGGGACACCCGAGCTCGATCGCCGCAATGTCGCTCGACTCGGAATCGGCGCCTTGCTCGCTATCCCGCTCGTGGCGAGCGGCAACGTGTTCGGTGCGTTGACTTTCGTCGGCGCAGGCCCGCGAAAGTGGCCTGCGGAGCTGGTTCGGCGACTGCGGCTGATCGGCGAGATCTTCAGTAACGCCCTGGCCCGAAAGGCCCTGGAGGGGGACCGGCGACAGGCGGAAGCGGTGAACGCCGCGATTCTCGCTTCTCTCCCGGGCATGACCGCCATCCTGGATCAAGCGGGAAGGATAGTGCGCGTGAACGAGGCCTGGAGCCAGTTCGGACACGCGCACCCCACCCTGTTCGACGCCGAGGGTGCCGAGGGCGACCTGGTGAAGACGTGCCAGCAGGCGGCCGCGGCGGGGAACCCGCTCGCCCAGGAGGTCAGTACCGGGCTGCAGGCGGTGCTGAGCGGGAGCCGCCACGACTTCTCACTGACCTTCCCGCTGTTCAATGGAGACAACGGCGAGGCCAACTGGCAGGAGATGCTGGTTCTCCGGTTGGCCCGCCGCGAAGGGGGGGCGGTCGTCACGCGGCTGGACTGCACGGCAAGAAAGCGGGCCGAGCTGGAGGCCGAGCGCAACCGAGCGGAGCTGGCGCATGTCGTCCGCGTGGCGACGATGGGAGAGCTCACGGCGTCACTGGCGCACGAGCTCAGCCAGCCGCTCACGGCGATTCGAAGCAACGCACAGGCGGGCTCCAGGATGATGGGCTCGGCCACGACCGACACCGGCGAAATCCGGGCGATCTTCGCCGATATCGTCGCCAACGACCGACGGGCCAGCGAGATCCTCGGCCGAATTCGTAACCTGGTCCGAAAGGCAGACCTGGAGTTGGTGCCCCTGGAGCTGAACGGGCTGGCCCGCGAAGTTGCAAGTCTGGTGCAGACGGATACCGTGTTACGGGGGGCGATCACCACCTTGGAGCTGGCCGACGGCCCCCTGCCGGTTCGGGGCGACCGGATTCAGTTGCAGCAGGTCGTGCTCAACCTGATCCTCAACGGCTTGGAGGCCATGGCCGGGACCGACCGGCGCAGCCGCCGGCTGTCCATTCAGACGGTCTGGTACGATACTGAACAGATCCAGCTTGCGGTGCGTGATACGGGCACGGGCATCGCCGGCGATCGGATCGATCACATCTTCGACCCATTTTACACCTCCAAGCCCGATGGCCTCGGGATGGGTCTCTCGATCGCACGCACCATCGTGCAGGCGCATGGCGGACGCGTGTGGGCGGAAAACAACCACGGGCAGGGAGCCAGCGTGGGGTTCGTGCTTCCAGCGGAGCGACAGGCAGCGTCTACATGACGACCCAGCCCACCATCTTCGTCATCGACGACGACACACAGGTCCGCCGTGCGGTGGGCCGGCTGCTGACGTCGGCCGGCTACCGGGTGGAGCTGTTCGGATCGGCGATCCAATTTCTCGAGACCACCGACGGCGATCGCCCGGGGTGTCTCGTCATAGATCTGCGCCTGCCCGGACTCAACGGTATCGACCTGTTCAACCTGCTCCAGACCACCGGGAAAACCATCCCGATGGTCTTCCTCACCGGCTACGGGGACGTGCCGACCAGCGTCCAGGCGATGAAGGCCGGGGCGGTGGACTTCCTCACCAAGCCGGTGGACGAGGAGGACCTGCTGGAGGCGATCGGCCGCGCGTTGGCCCGGGACGTCCAGTTGCGTCAGCGCCGGGCCGAGCAGGAGGAGCTGGTCGGGCGGCGCTCGACCCTGACCCGCCGCGAGCGGCAGGTCTTCGACCTCGTGGTCCAGGGCATGCTCAACAAGCAGATCGCCGGCTCTCTGGGCACCACGGAGCAGACGGTCAAGGTCCACCGCGGACGCGTCATGCAGAAGATGCAGGCGACCTCCATCGCCCAGCTGGTTCACATCGCCGAGCGACTGGAGGGCTACAGCCGCGGTGAATCGGAGGCCGAGCCCTCCTCCTGGACTGGAGAGCCGGCTGGAGTCGCCGCGAGGAAATCCATGGACCGGTCCTGATGTCGGGACCGACACCTCCGGTGACGATCGCGGTCGTCGACGACGACGAAGGGGTGCGCCGCGCCCTCGCCCGTCTGCTGCGTGCTAGCGGCTACTCGGTGCGGACCTACGGGTCGGCCGAGGAGTTCCTCGCGGTGGGCCGAAGCGCCCCGGTGGACTGTCTCGTGCTCGACGTATACCTCGGCACGATGAACGGCTTCGAGCTGCACGCCGAGCTGGTCGAGACGGGTTGGGTCCCGCCAACGATCTTCGTCACGGCCCACGACGAGCCCGTCGGCGACCGGGTCTGCCTCCGGAAGCCCTTCGAGGACGGCGATCTCCTCGACGCGATCGCCGGCCTCGTCCGCTCGCCAGTCTGAGGACTGCCTCCAGGTCACCTCGCCCCTGGACCAAGGTCTAATTCCAACCACACCATACCCGGCGGTAACGTGAGGGCCTCACAGGAGGCCATTCATGAAAACCGCATACGCAGCATGGGTCGTCGGTCTGACGCTGGCCAGCGCAGTCGCTGTCACGCCCGTCCGGGCGCAGGCCACCCCAGCCAATGCCAGCGACGAGATCGCTCTCACCCGGGCGAACGTCCAGGCCAAGCGGCAGGAAATCGTCCAGAAGATCATGGAGCTGACTCCGGAGGAAAGCGACAAGTTCTGGCCGGTGTACCGGGAGTACCGCGGCGAGATCGAAAAGCTGGGCGACGACCGGCTCAAGTTTGCCGATCGTTTCGCGAAGAACGCGGCCACCATGTCCGACGAGGAGTCCAAGCAGCTCCTCGACGAATGGTTCAAGCTGCGGGGAAAACAGCTCGACATCCAGAAGAAGTATGCCGGCAAGTTCCGCAAGGTGTTGCCGGGGGCCAAGGTAGCTCGCTTCTACCAGGTCGAGAACGCGCTCGACACCGTGGTGAGTGCCAACCTCCAGGCCGCCATGCCGGTGGCCGGCGACAAAGGTGAGTAGCGGCGGAGGCGGGGGTAGGCGGCGATAGAACCAATCAGGCAGGCGGTGGTGGCGCCCGGAGGGTCGCACGCCCTCCGGGCCTTCTGCTACTCGGAGCGGACCCCCAGGACCTTGCCGAACATGAGTCGGAACTGCCAGGGCCGATTGTAGACGTCCAGGCCTTCGAACGCGTCCGACAGTGCGAACGTGTAACGTACGTCGACCGCGAAGAAGCTGCCCCCGCTCGACGCGGCCCGGCCGAACTGGATGCCGATCGGGAGACCCCATTCGGTGCCTTCCACGGTATCGCAGCTGGCGGCGTCGGACTCGCAGCTCACCTTGAAACCGACGCTGGCGCCGCCATACACGCGAACCCGTCCCGCCCCTCCCGTCGGCACCACGCCACCGATCGTCAGTGGCAACTCGATGTAATCCAGTCGGGTATCTCCGCCGCCCTTCTGGATGTAGTTGCCTTCAAAGGTGATGGCCGTCTTCCAGGTATTGACGCCGAAGAGCAGGCCGCCCGTGGCGCCCCAACGAGACTCGCTGGTGGCGGCCAGGCCGGCCATGTCGCTTAGCGTCGCCCCGCCGACCACAGCGGCGAACCTGCTCCCAGGGCCCTGGGCCGCAAGGGTGATTGGGGCGGCGTGGATCGATACGGCCAGAAGTAAGACGTGACCGATGCGGCGCATGAGAACCCTCGTGTGAGTCGGATTTCTCAAAGATGCACTTCAGGGCAGACCGCGATACTCGACCAAGGGCTAGGTCGTCGTCAATGCGCATGGTGCCCCTGGCGATTGTGGGGCGCACCAGGGCCGGTCGTCATCCAGACGTCGTGCTGGTAGACCGAATCGCCGCGTGACACACGTGGCCAGACACTGCCAGACGCCGGCATCACGATCCCGCCGATGGCCCCCATACCCCCATTCACCAGGACCTTCCCGGTCGGGTTGTCGTACTCTGCGGTGAGGCGGTACACGTGATCCGGAATCAGCTTGATCCCGAACGGGAGGAAATAGCGGATAGGCATCCGCTCCACCTCGCCCTGCTTCCCGGCTTTGGGTCGAGTCTCCCAGAGGAGATCGCCGGTGGTGACGTCCTCGAACCGGAGCGAGGTCCCATACTGGTGCAGGTGACCACCGGCGGCCAGCAGTCGGGCCGCGATGGCCGGCGTGGCCTCCCAGCTCTTCGTAGAGCGGCCCGGCGGCAGGTCGAACGAGTGCGCATCGGAAGGTGGCGTCACATCGAGGTACAGCGGCTGGACCGAGAGCGGTTTCAGCCAGGGTGTCGCCTGGCTCAGCTGGAGCCGAATCCGCAGGCGGACGCCCTCGTAGGATCTGGGAGTCGGGTTGTGCAGCATCGTGGTCACCAGGAGACTATCGCCGCGACGCACTGGGAGGCCCAGGAGTGGAGGAAGAGAGTACGGCGGAGTCTCCGGCCCCGCGCCACCGATGCGCAGCATGATTGGGCTGAAGAGATCACGACGCTCCGGAGCGATCAGGTTCACGTGGTGGAGCAGTTGGGGCGGGAGCCGTTCCCCCTTCTCGTCGACCAATTCGTAGGAGAGGGCTCGCAGCCAGCCATCCACCGGCAATTTCATCTGGAGCGGGTCGGGGGGCTTGCCATGCTCGTGCCCACTGCCCGCGGGTAGGGACACCGGGCTGGTCTCGATGGTGTACTCGTCCGAGGGCATCCGGGCACCGCCGACAAGTACACCCACGACGCAGGCCGCCACGGCCAGCCAGATGAGTCCTCGACGGCGCGACCGGCCCCGACGGGTTGCGAGATGTTCCGCCATGGAGCGCATGAATATGACCCGGAGCCCGGGAGGGCAAGCCCTCCTCCGCACCGGTCGCCTCGGCCTCTATCTGGACCAAGGTGCACTGGCCCGATGTGGGGTCCTAACGCACGATGAGCTAGAACCTTGACCCTTTCCAGTGAGTTAGACCCTTGACTCTTTCCAGTGAGGACCCATGACTCGCCCATTCGCGGTGGTGACTACAGTTGGCGCGGTATTCGGCTTGTGGCTCGGTGCCACCCCGCTCGAGGCACAGCTTTACGAGACGGCGGACCGGGCGCGATTCGAGATCTCGCCGATCGCGAGCTATCAATGGGGTGGCTCGTTCGAGGCCGACGCTGGTGACCTTAAGCTGGACGATGGCGTCGCCTAGGGCGTGGTCCTGAGCTTTCTCGCGACCGGCAACTCGGCCCTCGAGCTGACCTACCTGCGTCAGGATACCGACCTCCGGTTCGATCCAATTGGGGACCACCCCGGCTCTGAACCAGACCGCCGGGTTCGCGATGAACTACATCCAGATCGGCGGCAGGCAGGAATTTCCCCGCGGCAAGGCTCGGCCATTCATCAGCGGGTCGCTCGGCATCAACGTTCTGGATCTCAAGGTCGAGGGCTTCGGCAGCGAGACGCGGTTCTCCTGGAGCATCGGCGGCGGCCTCATCTACATGTTGGGCGAGTCCGGAAAAGTCGGTCTCCGCGGCGACGTGAAGTACTGGTCGACCCCGGTCCCCTCGGGCGACTACGGCACCTGGTGCGACTTCTATGGTTGCTTCGTCACGGAGGGCACGGATTGGATCGGCCAGGGGCAGGCGTCGGGGGGGCTGGTCTTCGCCTTCTGACGGAGACCTCACAAGTCCGAATCGGGAGTTAACATGCGCAACGTGACGCTATTCGGCCTGCTGCTCGCAGCGGCGGCGTGTGGAAGAGATGGGCGCGAGACCCAGGAAGTGGCCCTGGGCGACTCGGCGACAATGCAGGTCGACAGCGCTTCCGCGGAGCCGGCTACGCCGCCGCCCGCTGATGCGGCCAAGCCTTCACCCGAGCCGGCTTCGGGCAAGCCTGCCCCCAAGCCGGCGCTACCGCCAGTGACCGCTGAGCAGGCCGCCGCCGCGTCCGCCACGGTCGCCAAAGTCGGCCTTTCGGTCTATCCGGCCAAGGGTCAAGACAAGGACCAGACGGTCCGGGACGAGCTGACCTGCTCCGACTGGGCCCACCAGCAGACCGGCATCGACCCCATGACGGTGAGCGCCAACGTCGACTCGGCCACGGCCGCGGGCAAGAAGAGCGCCGACTCCGCGACGAGCGGCGCGGCGGTCAGGGGTGCGGCCCGCGGAGCCGTGGGCGGCGCTGCCGTGGGCGCCATCGCGGGAGACGCCGGCACGGGGGCCGCGATCGGGGCGGTCGCCGGTGGGGCGCGGGGACGCAAGACCAAGAAGGCCACCGAGCAGCAGGCTGGCGCGGCGGCAGGCGCGGAAGCCGAGGCGCAGGCGGCCGCATCGCTCGACGCGTTCGGCAAGGCGATGTCCGTCTGCCTCGAGGGTAAGGGGTATTCCGTGAAGTGACTCTGTGAAGGGGGCCGTGAAGGGGCATCGACGCTGCCGTGAAGGGGCGTCGACGCTGCATGAAGGGGCATCGACTGGAGGGAGTGTCGTGCGACGTGCGTCAACGGGCCCGGCACTCCTTGGTGTGCTCCTGCTGTGCATCCAAGCCGTGCCGGTCGCCTCGCAGCAGCCAACCGAGGACGAGGCCACGCGGCTGGCCAAGGCGACCCAGAACCCGGTCGCCGACCTCGTCAGCCTGCCGTTCCAGTTCAATTTCAACAACGGCGGGGGGTTCGACGACCGGACCTTCTTCAATCTCAACTTCCAACCGGTGGTCCCCATCAAGGGCGTGCTGAAGAGATGGACCATCATCGCCCGCACGATCGTTCCGTACGTGAATCTTCCCACCGGGCCTGACAGTCGATCCGGCGGGTTCGGCGACATCCAGGAGCAGATCTTCTTCACGCCTGCCCAGTCGGGTTCCGTCATCTGGGGGGTGGGTCCGATGTTCTCCATTCCCACCGCCACCGCCGATGCGGTAAGTACCGGCAGCTGGGCGTTCGGGCCGACGGCGGTCGTCCTGACCACCAGCGGACCCTGGGTCATTGGCGGGCTCTTCAACAATGTGTGGACCTTCGCCGACGAGGGCGACGACACCGAGGTGAACCAGTTCCTGCTCCAGCCGTTCGTCAACTACAACTTCGGCAAGGGGTGGGCCCTGAGCACGGCGCCGAACATCACTGCCAACTGGGACTCACCGGACGGCGAAGAGTGGACCGTCCCTCTCGGCGCTGGTCTCACCAAGACCACCGTCTTCAACGGCCGGCCGATGTCGGTCGGCTTTCAGTACTACCACAATATCGAGCACCCCACCGCCAGCGCTTCGAACCTGTTCCGCGTCACGATCTCGCTGCTGTATCCGTCACGCCCCAAGCCGAAGGCCGAGGCGGCGCCCTAAGCACGGGCAGGCGTCAGAAGGCCAGGCCGATGGCGAGGTGCAGGTGGAACCGGCGCCAGTCGCTCGTGGGCACGCTGGCGAGCGGCGCGCCCGCGACGACGGCGTCGAGCACCTCACTCGCTTCCCGCAGATCCAGCTCCGACGGATTCAGCTTGTACGCCAGGCTCACGCGGATGGCGCCTACCGGGGTGAGATAGCTCAAGCCGGCGCCGGTGGCGAACCGGAAATCGGCCTCTGCGGGGAGGAAGGGGCTCTGCGAGAAACGATCGTCCGGCGTCCAGACCTTGCCTCCGTCAAGAAAGACATGGGCGCCCCACTTCGACGACAGCCCCGGGGCTGGGAAGCGTAGCTCCAGCGACCCGGTGAGCCGCGCCAGCGCGCCGATCGGCGCATAGTGGTCGGCCACCAGCACGGTGTCGGTTCCTTCCACCGACGTCTCCGCGTCGGGGAGCTTGGGGCCGAGCATCCGGCTGTCCCATCCACGCACGTCGTCGGTGCCGCCCGCCGTCATGGACTGGTCCCGCAGGTACAGAAAGTCGATGGTGGGATCCTCGCCTGGAGCGGGGACGCTCTTCCCGAACGGAAAGAGGCGGCCCACCGAGACCCTCGCCGCCAGGACCAGATCCCGGCTCAGGGGCTGGTATCCCGCAGTGGTGAGGTCGAGGCGAACGAACGAGCTCGTGCTGAACGCGGTGGGAACGCTGACAGCGGCGCTCGGTCGGAAGAGAATTCCTTTCCGGGGGTTCACGACGTTGTCCACTGTGCCCAGGTTGGCGGACAGAGTCAGCGTGCTCTCGTCGTCGCTCGTCCCCAGCGAATCCAGCACACCGACGCCTGGCCCGCTCGCGAGGACGGGCGGCGTCACATCCCCGAAGCGGTACTCCAGGATCTCTCGGGCGCGATATCGGTACTGGAGCGCGATGGAAGAGAGGTCGCTGAGGCGGTAAACCAGCGAGGCGGTGACGCCCAGCGAGACGGACTTATCCCGATAGTCGTCCTGATACTCGAAGAACGGCCCAATACTCCCGATCAGGCCCCGGACGAAGACGTACGGCTGGGTGAGCGTCAGTCCGGCATGCAGCAGTTGCTCGCTCTGCGCGCTGACCGAGGCCGCGCCAGTCTGGAGCTCCAGCGAAGCGGTGAGGCTTCGCGCACCGCCGGTGAAGTTCGGGTGAGTCCACTGAATCCGACCGGTCAGCCCCGCCCCGTCGGAGACGTAGCCGACTTCGGCCAGACTCAGGCGCGGGCGGGATTCCCCCACTCGGAGCTGGAGAGGGACCACGGAGTCTGCCGTGGCCGCGCCAGGGGTCAGCGTGACCTGCCGGAAGAGGTTGACCGCTTGTACGCGCGTGCGCCCCTGGGCCAGCGCCGAGGCGGAGATCCAGTCTCCCGGCTCGAAGGGGAGCTCGCGAGTCACCACCCGGTCGTCCACCGATTGATTGCCCTCGACCGTAACGGCCCCGACCCTCCGCCGGGGCCCCGGATCGATCTCGACGGCAAGACCGGCCTGCCCGGCGGCGGAGTCAATCGTGACCACCGACCTGACGGCGGGCTCGGGAAAGCCGCGATCGCCCAGGAAGGCCACGATCTTCGTCTCGACGGAACGACCCTCGGCCGACCCGAAGCGCCGCCCGCGCAACGAGGCGAGGTCGCGCTCGAGTGCTCGCCACTCGCCTGCCAACGAATCGGGCAAGCCCTTGACGGCGAGATTGATGTCGCGCAATGAGACCGCGGGGCCCTCCTGGACGAGAAAGGTCACGAATGCCGCCGTACCAGCCTCATTGCTCCTCACCTGGTAGTCGATCTCCGGACGGAGGAAACCGGACCCCCGGTAGAAGCGCCGGAGCCGCACGACATCCTTCTGTAACTCGATCGGATCGAACTGGTGAACATCCGGGGGATCGATGAGCGGCAGCTTGCCGAGGAGGCGCCTGGTCCTATACAGCGACCCCCGGCCTTCAAGCTTCAGTTGTTCCTCGAGGTCGGCGACGCGAAAGCTCTGGGTGGTGAGAAACCTGAAGTCCACCGAGGCCAGCTCCGCGGACGGACGGAGTCCGAGCGAGGCCGACTGTGCCTCCGCGCGCGACACCGTCAGGAGAGCGCAGACCGCTACGACGAGGGCAGGGCGCAGTCAATAGCCTCCGCGGAGGCGCAGGAACACCCGGAACTCGTCTCCCGCTCCCTGCAGGTTGAGCAGCGCCTTGCGGAATGCTGCGTACTCCACCTCGAACTCTATTACATCTCCCCCGCTCTCCGAGTCATCGTCCTGGGAGACTGATGCGGACAGCGGTTGCCGGAAGCCGATGTAGAGGTCGGGTGAGACATACTTACCGGCCACCAGCGTCTGAGCGCCTTGCAGGTCCTGAAGGATCTGGACGACGTCGAAGCCCAGTTCCTGCCCAGCGGATCCCGCGATGGTACCGAGCGCCGCGCCGACGGCAAGCGAGGTGCCGGTGGCCAGAGTGCTCTGGCTCGAGGCCGATTGCATGGTGGGGTCGGTAGTCGCCGGGGCTCCAGTCAGCAGGTAGGACATGATGTCCCGCTGCTCCATGCTCGGCCGCGAGCCCAGCGTGACGGCGATACTGCCGGTATCCGCGGTCACGTCGGCGGTGATGGTGACGTCCGGCTCTCCCAACTGTCCCTGGGACACGACGCGGTATTCCGCTCCCAGATCGAGCTGCGCGGCGTCGAGTGGCCCCTTGAGCTGGGCACCGCCTCGCATGAGCTCGAACCGCCTGCCCACCAGCTCGACGAAGCTGCGGCCAGGCAGCGCCCGGATGTCCCCGCGCACGTCGAGCTTCCCCCCCGGCTCCTTCTCGATGCCGAGCTCTCCGGTCAGCTCGACCGCCACGACGGGGTCGCTCCTGCGACGGATCCAGTTGTTCGGGCCCAGAGTCACGTCGAGGTCCAGGCCGGCGGCCTCGAACAGGCCGGGCTCGCCCGTGCCTTTGGCGAGAGATCCGAACCGCTGCTCCACCGTCGCCAGGTCCTCGGGGCTGAGCTCGACATCCGCGACCGCCCCCTCGGAGTTTCCCCCGGTGAGGTAGACGGAGGCATTTTCCGTTACGAGCTTGCCGCTCAGGACCGGTGCCGCGCTCGTGCCATCCAGATGAATCTTCCCGGTCAACTTCGCGCCGAAGTCCTTGGCGTCGGCGACCTGGAAGTCGCGCAGATCCGCATCCAGGTCGAGCCCGACCCGGGCGGAGTCCTGGAGCCGGATCGCTCCAGTTGCCGCGACCTCCCCGCCGCCTGCGCGCACTCGGGCAGTGGTCAGTCGAAGCTCGCGGCCGGCCAACGACGCCTCGATGGTGCCCTTGTAGGTGGCGCCGAGCCTTGGAGCGTTGACCTTGAAGTCCTTCAGCCGAACCGGCCCGTTGATCTCAGGCGCGTCGGCGGTGCCCCGGACGGCCACGTCCATCGAAAGGAGACCTTTCAGGTCCGTGATGTCCTCCGAGGCAAGCAACGGCTCCAGGGTCTCCAGCCTGAAGGCATTCGTCCTCGCATCCACCATCACGCGGCCGCCGCGCAGAGGTCGGATCAGGCCACCGGTCGAATCACCGTCCACCAGCGACAGCGCGAGCGGGACGACACCCTTGATCGTCACACTGTCGCCCTTGGCCGGCACGAGGCCCAGATCGAGGGCGAGTCCGAGCGAGTCCCAGTCCATGGTCCCGCGGGCGTGACCCAGGCGCTTCGCCGCCGACAGAAACGTGACGGACAGGTCCCCGGTGGCACGCGGCGCGGCTGCAGGGCCGCGGAGGTCGAATGTCCCCCCCACAACTCCATCGAGCCCTCTCACGCCGAGCAGCTCCGCGAGCGGGCCCACTCGAGCCGAGTCGATCCGCGCGTGGAGCGATTGCTCCCCTCGTCGGTCGATGACGCCATCCACCGCGACGCGCTGGACCCCGGAGGCGAGTATCAGGTCTCCGATGGTGATCCGGTCGCCGTACGAGATGTCCACCGGATGGGCGAGCCCCCAACGCCCCACCCCGGTGCGCAGGTCGATACTGTCCAGACGGGCGGTGCCTTCGCGGTTCCACCGGCCGACGATTCTCGCGCCTCGGTCCCGATCCATGAGCGCATCGGCGGTGAGGCTGATGCCTCCTCCGGCGTACGCGGCCTGCAGGGACGCCGAATCCACGGTGAGATTCCCGCGAGAAAATCGCTCCAGAATCACGGTGCCGTGACCTGACTCGAGCGACCGCCGATCGGCGTCAAGCCGACCGGTGAAGCCGAGCTCGACCTCGCCGACTCGAGTCGCGTCGATCGCAAGGCCGTCGGCGCGCGCCGTCACATCCACCGCGAGCGCATCGGTGGGGCCCCTCAGCGTGGCCGAGAAGCTGAGGGAGTCGGACGCGAGCGAATCCAGATCCAGCAGGGGCGAGAGGGGCGAGAGATCGGTCAGCCGGCCCGAAAGGCGAAGGTTGGAGGGAATCGTGCCACTGCCGGCGATTTCCCCGATGCTCGAGCGCACGGCGAGGGTATCGATGCGGCGGTCGCCGTTCGCCAGGCGGAGTACGGCGAACGCGGTGTCTACCCGGACACCTCGGACCATGCCGGTCGCGCTGACCTTGGATGCGTGTGGAGTCGGCCGTCCCACTCACCGCCAGGCTGTCCTGCCCCGCGGCGAGCGCGCCCGTCAAGCCGCAGCTTCCCACCCTCCAGTGCCGACTGTGGCCCGGCCGGTTCGAAGAACCGTGCCCCGGACCTCGGAGCCAGCGAGGTCGAGGGTGGCGGTGACGGCGGCATCGCGCAGTGAGGTACCTCGCGCCCGGCCCGCCATGTGGCCGCGCAACCTGCTGTCGAACTTCGGGTCGTTCAGGAGCCTCGCGAGGTTCACGTCCTCCAGGCGGACGTCCTGCAACTCCAGGGTCGGCACCGAGTCGAGGGGACGGGAGGTGCCCGCCAGTGTCACGCGTCCACTGGAGTCGCGCACGTCGGCCCGGAACGTCGCCAGCCCGTCTGCGAGCGAGCCGGACGCCTCGACGCTCGCCCGAGTCGTGATCCCCAGGCCGGGGAAGAGCCGTTGCAAGTCCACCTGTTGAAGTGACGCGCGCCGGACCTGGAAGGAGGTAGTCGTTTCGAACGGTCGGGCATCCGCCTCGAGCGCTACCCCGGCTCCCTCGGCTGTTCCCCGGGTGCGCACACTCAGTCTGCCGCCGCGTAACGTCACATCGGCCCGCAGGCTGTCGATGCGGCGGGCCGCGACAGTCGAGGAGAGGAGGTCCACTTGCGCGTCCACCAGCGCGGTCGAGGGCTCCGTGCCGGCCCCCAGGAGGGTGAATCGGGCATTGATGGAGGAGCCCGCGGGGATCTCGAGGTGCTCGACGGTGCCGCGCCGGATGCTGTACCGCACCGGTGAGCCCAAACGCACTGCGCCGTCTGCGCGGACGGCTCCGCCGGCCAGCTCCAGGGTTGTCGCTATGTTGGCCGCGCCGCCGCGCCCGTCGATCCGGAGCTGAACCGGCGACATCCTGCCGCCGGCGAAGTCGCTCGGTGGGCGCCACGTGCCCCGGAGGTGGTAGCCAGGCACCGAGTCGAAGGGCCGCACCTTCCCGCGGAGACTCAGGCGGGAGGCCTTGGCCTCACCGGTGGCATCCACCTCGGCTTCTCCCTCCACCAGTCGGGCCCGGAGCCTCGCCGTGGCGGGCCCGCGCAGGTCCAGCGACACCGTGCCGTCGAGGCGGTCGGGACGATCGCCCTGGAGGTCGGCGGCGACCTCCGCGTCCACCGGCGGCAGGGGCTCGGCCCGTCCCATGAGGCGGGCCACATCGAGTCCGCGCGCCCGTGCGCGAACCGAGTAGGTGGCCGGACCGGCGCCCGGCAACGGGGCGGCACCCTCCAGCTCCAGGCTTCCTCCTCCGCCGTCGAGCCGGAGATCGCCGCGGTAGGTGACCCGGTCCGCGGAGCCCACGGCTCGAAGCCGAAGAGCGACCTCACCAGCGCGATCGAGTTGCCCGTGCATGCCACGCAGATCTCGCAGAGACAATCTCGGCGCGTCCACCGCCAGGTCGATGTCTCGGAGCCCGCGCACACCTCCGCCAAGGACCTGGGCCGTCCCGTGAAGCGCAATGGCACTGGAATCCGAGCTGAGGCCGAGCCGGGTCACCGTGATCCGGCGACCTCGGAACGAGCCCGAGCCGGCGATGGCAACCGACTCGGGGAAGGGGGGCGGGGGATGGAGTCCGAGCGAGATCGTGTCGAGCGTGAACTCGATGCCGTCGGCTATCCGAAGGTCCCGCGCCCGCAGCTCGAGGCCCTCCACGCCGAGGCTCGCCGTCCCGCTGTCGCTCCGGAACTCCGCTCTGCCGCCGGCTCCGGAGATGAGCAGCTTCCGCACGAGTACCCGTCGCGAGCCCCCCCGCTTCGAGCCACTCGTCGGGACGGCATTCTTCGGCAGCTCCCAGGATCCGTCAGGCTGCTGTCTCAGACGTACCGCCGCGCCGGCCACCGTGACCTCGTCGATCACGATCTCGTCGCTCAGCAAGCTGGCGAGCGAATAGCGGAGACGGACCCGCTCGACGCGCGCCGGCACATCTCCCGATCCCGTTCGCAGGACGAGATCACGGAGAACCACGGTCCGGATCAGACTCCCGCCGACGCCGTCGACAGCGAGGGTCGTTCCGGCATAGGGGTTGATTGCCCGAAGAGCGCGGTTCACCGCCCATCGGGCCCCGCCGAGATGGAGAGTCAGGCCGATCGCCGCCAGGATGAGGATCCCGATCACGACGAGAGCCAGCAGAAGGCGAACCGCCCGCCGCATCATCGACGGAAGGGGTCGAAATCCCAGGCCGAGCCGCATCCTGCACCAAGGTGCAACGTCCGCTCTCCTCCGGCGCTTAGTAGCGCCGCGGTCAGCCGGTCGCCATCGATGGTCGGAATCCCAATGATTCTCTACCACAAGTGCCGACCTTGGTAGTGGCTGCCGAAAGCACCTCGACCGGTCGCTCCTGCACCAAGGTGCAATGGCTGGTCCGCCCCCTCCCGGTATGATCGAGGGCTATCCTAGCCCGAGTGGCGCTCATGGATGAGATGGTTTCCCGGTTCTGGCACGCTTTGCTCTCGCGAGCGTGCTCGACCTCATCTACCAGTTCACGGTGCTCAAGGGGTTCCGGCCGGTGGAGACGGTGGTGATCGCCCTTCTGCTCGCGATCGTGCTCTACTGTGCTGATCCGCGGGGTGGTGGACCGGATCGCTCGCGCCAGTCACCGCCCCATTCCACGCTAGGCCGGGTTGAATGATTCCGCTCAGACCGCGACGAATGGCCGAGGTCTTTGTCGTCACGACGTTGGTGGCCGGGGCCTTCGCCCAGCGGGCCGTCGCGCAGGACACTGTCGGATGGCAGGTAACCTTTACCCCGTATGTCTGGCTGGCGGGCACCAAAGGCCAGCTCGGCATCGGCGACAGGGTCGCCGACGTGGACCTCAGCTTCGGGGACATTCTCGAGACCCTCGACATGGCCCTGATGGGCCAGCTCGAGGCGCGTCGCGGACCATGGGCGGGGCTGCTCGATATGGTGTACGTCAGCACCCTGATGGAACAGGATCTGACCTCGCCCGCTCCCGCAACCGTCGACCTCACGCAGGATCAGGTCATCCTCCAACCCGAGGTCGGCTACGCCGTTCTGCAGCGCCCGTGGGGCGGAGTCGATGCCCTCGTGGGTCTCCGCTACTGGCACCTGACCGCCGGGCTCGACGTTTCGGTGAGTGGGGGCCCGAGCGACTCGCGGGAAGGCAGCAAGGAGCTGGGTGGACGGCACGGTCGGCGGCCGGATCCGGTATCGTGCGGGGGAGAAGTGGCGCCTCTACGCCAAGGTGGACCTTGGCGCCGGCGGCTCCAAGTTCACCTGGCAGGCGCTCGGCGGCGCGGCATACGACCTGGGACGCTGCTGTGCGCTCACCGCCGCGTACCGGCACCTGGACGTAGATTACGACAGCGACGATTTCCTGTTCGACACCTACCTTACCGGTCCGGCACTCGGGGTCGAGCTCCGTTTCTAGGACCCACGTCACGACGCGCAGTCGACAAGGAGTGCCCTCATGCGGTTGATCCTTGGATCGGCAGTCATCTTGTTGGCGGCCTGCGCGCCCACCACCGAGGTGGTGAACAGCTGGAAGGACCCCAGCGCGCAAGGGATCAAGTTCAACAGGATCGTGGCCGTGTGTCAGTGCCGCGACGCCTCGACCCGTCGGACCGTCGAGGACCAGCTCGCCAAGCGGATCCAGCGCACGACGCCGAGCTACACCCTGCTCTCGGATCAGGAAATTCGCGATCCTGAGGTCGCCAAGGCCAAGGTCAAGGAAGCCGGGTTCGACGGCGCGGTCGTCATGCAACTGGCCAGCGTGGACCGTCAGAGCACCTACGTGCCGGGACAGACCTACGCCGTCGCGACGCCGTACACCTCGATGTGGGGCGGATGGGGCTACGGGTGGAGCATGGCCTACGATCCGGGCTACGTGCGCACGGACCAGTACGTGGACTTCAACACCTATGTCTACTCCGTGGCGGACGAGAAGCTGCTGTGGGCCAGCCGGAGCCAGACCGACAATCCTTCGTCGGTCCCCGCGCTGGTGGACGACATCATCAACGCAACCGCCGCCGAGATGAAGAAGCAGAAAGTGCTGAGCGACTAGCCCGCCGCCATGGTCGAAACACTCGAGCAGTTCGCAAACTCGGTCGCGCTCGGGGTGGAGACGGCTGCCGCGCTCCTCATCGGCGTCGGGGCGTTGCAGACGCTGCTCACGCTGTTCGATCCGCGCCGGGCTTTGACCATCGGACGGAAGCGGATCGCGTGGCTCGGTTTCGCGCGCTGGCTGGTGCTCGCGCTCGAGTTCGAGCTCGCGGCCGACATCATCCGGACGGCGATCTCGCCTACCTGGGACGACATCGGCCAGCTGGGGGCCATCGCAGTGATCCGGACCTTCCTCAACTTCTTCCTCGAGCGGGACATGAAGGAGCTGTCCGAGCCCGAGAAAGGCCGATACCGCCTCGCAGCCTAGAACGCGAACGAGATGGCGTAGAGCAGGTTGTACGTCGTGACCTCGATCCGGGTCGTGCTGGTCACGCCACCGAGCGAGGGGCCGACCAGGCGCTCCTCGCTCGTCCCCCGTGAGCTCGAAAGGCCCGCCGAGGCCTGGAGCCGCCCGGCGCCGAAGGACACCCCACCCGAAAACCCGGTCAGATCCAGCTGGCGGAACAGCGAGGTCTCCGGGATTGTTGACCGGCGAGTCGTCGGTGAAGAATCCCGCGTGCACTCGAAAGCTGGGTGAGAATGCGTAGTGGCCGCCGATCGCGAGGTTGTAGACGGCCTTGGTGTCCTCGACGATGTCCGCGAACGCGGCGTTGCTCGACCGTCGGCACCCCGGCCGCGTCGGTGGTGATGATCGTGGCCAGGAATGTCGCTGTCGAAGATGACATAGGTGTCCCGGCTGCCGTGATACCTGAGATCCGCCTCGATCTCCGCCTTCCCGAAGGTGATCGACGCACCCACCGTCGCCTTCAGGGGGAACTTGTAGTCGAAAGTGGCCTCGGGATCCCGGAAGAACAGATCACGCGAGCCGTCACCGGAGAACTGGGTGAACTGGTAGATCACGAGGCTCGACCCGCTCACTCGAAGGCCTGGCGAGGTGATCGTCGCACCGAGATGGATGTTGGAGGCCAGGTCCACCTGGACGCCTCCGGTCAGGAGCAGTCCGCCGGTGTTGCCGTCCGTCTCCATGCTCCTGAGTGCGGTCTGCGCGGTCGGCGGCTCCAAGAACCGATCAGAGAGGGAGGCAGCGCTGGTTCAGAGAGGTGATGGCGAAACCCCACGCTGGCGCCCAGCCGCACGCGGTCGGACAGCCGATAGCCGACGGCCAGCGGCGGGAATCGAGGTGGTCAGGCTGACCGAGGACGAGAACAGGAGCCCTTCCGCTGCGGTCGCGCCGACGCTTCGCAGCTCGCCTTCGATCTCGACTCGGCTGCCAGGACACCGGCTTGGTGAACGAGAAGCCAAGGCGCCAGCGGTCCGACTTGATGATCGGCGCGCCGATGACGCCGCCGAAAAAGGAGCCGATCGTGCTGAACCGGGTGCCGCCCCGGGCGGTCTCCGTCCCGACTAGAGCGAGCCCCGTGAACTCGTAGGCATTGGCGCTTGCGTTCAACGAGCTCCGCTCGCTCTGGGCGAGGCCCGCGGGGTTGTACCAGTTGGCGCCGGCGTCGTTGGTCCGCGCCACGAAGGCGTTGGCCTCGATGCCCTCCCGCTGGCCGATGCTGATTCGATCATAGTTGGGCAATGCACTGCCTGCCGGAATGGCGAAGTCACCGGTCTGCCCAGCGGCCATTCCCGGTATCGCGATCATTCCCAGCCCGAGGACGATGCCGACGAGTCGAATCATTTGAGGTACGCGACCCCGAAATCGAGGCTCCAAATCGAGGCTCCAGTGATAGATGCCGTACGATGTCCCTGGCTTAGAACGCGTAAACCCCGCCGAACCGCCAGCCGCTGACCGCGTAGCTGATCTTGCCGGTGCGGTCGATGCCGGCCCTCCAGCTCGTGCCGCCGTCCGGGCCGCCAGCGGAGTGCGAGACGCGGCTGCAGGGTGGTGCTGCCAATCGCAAGGTTGTCCTCGAGGTCGATCTCGGTACCCTCCCCGGTATCGGGATCGATGCGGATCTTGGTTCCCAAGACCAGCAGCGTCCCCGAGGCCGTCGCCTGAAACCGATCGTAGAGATGGCTCCGGGGCACATCCTGGGCCTCGAGGAGCCCAGGTCCCATTGCCGCCACGAGGGCGACGGCGAGAAGCTTCAGCTTTTGTCGTGTGGCCCCCCAGGCTCGAGTGGAACGCAACCTAGCTGATCACCTTCTGCGCCTTCATCTCCTTGACCGTCTCCGCGATGATATCGTCGATCATTTCATTGACCGAGCTGGGATTGGTAGTCTGGCTCCGGCTGGCCCACAGGAGCTTCTCGTCCTCGACACGATAAATATTGGTGTCGAAGTTCACCAGTTGGTCCTCTTGGACGTATCCAGGGTCGTACATGGCGCCGTACGCGGAGTAGCCGCCATAGCCCCACCCTCCGTACATGCTGTGGTATCCCATGGGCACGACGTAGGCCGACCCCGGGACGTAGGTGGCTGACTTGTCGACGCTGACGAGCCGCAGCATGACCACTCCATCGAAGCCTCCGTCGCGAAGCGCTGCCTTGGTCCGTTCCCGGTCCCCGAGCTGGTCATCCGAGAGGACGGAATACGAGGGTTCCGAGCCTTTGATGGCAGCGGCCAGCCGGTCCTCGACCGTGCGCCGGGTGCCGTCGTCTTTACAGGCGCAGACCGTCAGGACCTTCTTGAACTTGACGCCCGGGGCCGAGGGATCCTTCCAGCTGTTCACCAGCTCCGTGCTGGTCGTGGCGCAGCCGGCCAGGAGAACGGCGGCGACGACACCATGCCTGAGTTGCATAGGGCAGTTCCTTTCGTCTATCGGTTCGGGCGAGGTTGTGATCCTCACTAACTTGGGGGGGCCACCGCTCCCGAGCCAGTGCACTTCAGTGCGGTAACTTCGCCCGAGCGCGAGCCTTGGAGCCATCCTCGCGAGGACACTGAAGGTTGGGGACGGCTGGGCGGCCGCGATACTGAACCTTCGGCCAGTATGGCCTCGGAGGCTCAGTTCGAGTCGGCCTGACGGCCAATGGCTAGCTGGATGGCGTCGATCAGGGACTGGTCGTCGAACGGCTTCTGCAGGTAGGCCGCGGCGCCTGCCTTCCGGGCGCGCTCCTGGGTCGTCGGATTGTCGAAGGCCGTGATGAAGATGATCGGAAGCGGCACGGAATTGGCTGCGAGCGCGGCCTGGAGCTCGAGCCCGCTCATGCCGCCGAGATGGATGTCGAGGACCAGGCACTCGGCCGAGGTCTCGGGCGACTGGAGGAACTCTTCGGCTGAAGCGAACCCTTCGGTGCGAAACCCGCGGAGGGCCAGGAGGCGCCTCAACGCGCGGCGGAAGGACGGATCATCCTCGATGACAGCGACCACCGCGCCTCCAGGGTTGCCGGCGGGAGGATCAAGGCCGGCGTAGCGTTGAGTACCCATGTGACAGGCTACAGGTCCGCCGGCCCACCGGACAGTGGACCTTGGTCGAGTCACCGCCTTCAGGCAGTCGCTAGCGGCTCCGATCGCTCCGGGGAAGGGAACCGGCCCGCGCGGGCGTGGAGATCGGGCCGCGGGTCGTCGAGGTGGAGCCGGTGGGCCAACGACACGAGCTCCGCCACGGAGCCCAGCTCGAGTTTCCGCATCACGTGGCCGCGATGCATCTTGACGGTGCCTTCCTTGGTACCGAGCACGCCCGCGATCTGTTTGTTCAGCATCCCTCTCGCGACCAGGCGAAAGACCTCGTACTCCCGCGGGGTCAACTGCCCCAGCCGGTCATCCAGCTGGTGCTCCTCCTCGCGCTCCCTCCGGCGCTCCCGATCCTTCTCCAGTCCCCGCTCCACGGCATCGAGCAGTTGGGCCTCCTGGAAGGGCTTGATGAGGAAGTCCGCGGCACCTCCTTTCATCGCCTGAACACAGGTCGCCACATCGGCGTACCCGGTCATGAAGACGATCGGGGTCGGCACGCCCGAAGTCGTGATCAACTCCTGCAGCTCGAGCCCTGTGAGGTCGGGGAGGCGCACGTCGAGGAGGAGGCACCCGGGACGGTCCGGGGCCGGACGGTTGATGAACTCCGTGGCCGACGCGTAGGATTCGACGTCGTAGCCAGACGCCTTCAGCAGGCGTTCCAGAGCCCGGCGGAACGAAACGTCGTCGTCAACTAGGAAGACGGTCGGCATGTGGCTGTCCATCGATTCCTGACTCCTTGACAGTGGTAGCGTTCATGATCCGCCGGACGTTCACGTCCCCGTTGGTCACACAGATCGGAAGCGTGAACGAGACGATCGCTCCGCCTGACGGGTTGTTGTATGCCCGAATACGCCCGCCATGCGCGTCGATGATCGAGCGGCTGATCGAGAGACCCATGCCGAGACCATCGGACTTGGTGGAGAAGAAGGGATCATACATCCGGCGCATCACTTCGGGCGAGAAGCCCTGGCCCTGGTCCTGCACCGCGACCTGCACCAATGTAGGTCGCGGCAGCGATGTGCGCACCACCAGGCGCCGTCGCTCCATCGGGGTCGAGGTCATGGCCTCCATGGAGTTCACCAGGAGGTTCAGGATGACCTGCTGGAGCTGAACCCGGTCCCCCACGACTCCCGGCAGGTCGGGCTCGAGCTGCGGCATGACCCTGACCTGCCTGAGGATGGCATCGGACGCGATCAGCCGGAGCACGTCGTGGGTGATCTCGTTGAGGTCGACCGGCTGCAAGTTCAGCTCCCCTTTCCGGAGCAGTGCTCGCATGCGCTTTATGACCTCGCTGGCGCGCAGGTCGTCGGCCGCGACGTCCTCGAGGATCTCGGAGAGCAGCTCGGTCTGCGGCGGCACGAGTCGGATCAGTCGGCGAGCGGCCTGCACATTGGTGAGAATGGCACCAAGCGGCTGGTTGAGCTCGTGGGCCAGCCCGGCGGCCAGCTCGCCCAGCGTGGCGGCCCGCGCGGCATGCGCCGCTTCGGTGCGATGCAGGATCGCCTCCGCCTCGGCCCGCTTGCGCGAGGTGCAGTCACTGTGGGCGATCACGGCGCCGCCCCCGGCCGTGCGGAGGGGAGCCACGACCATCTCGTGCCAGCGGTCGCCATCCGGTTCTGCCTGGCAGTACTCGAGCCTCTGGTCCTCGAGTGCCAGACCCGACAGCATCTGCTCCACGGCCTGGTACATCCCCTCCGCGATCGGTCCGGGAACCGAGCGCAGGGCGGTGAGGTAGTTGACGCCGGTCGGGGGCAGCCCCGCGCCCGGCTCGAGCCAGGCAGGGTTGACCTGGATGATCTTTCCCCAACGGTCCAGCACCGCGACCCGCGCCGCCAGGGAGGACAGCACGGCCGTACTCATCGCGTCGCTGCTTCGAATCGCGGCCTCCGCATCGCGTCGCGCCAGAGCGCCGGCAAATACCTCCCCGATGAGCTGGATCCCCTGCACCACCTCCTCGGGCCAGGCGCGCTCCCGATGGAGCATGAAGACCGCGAGAAAGCCCAGGGTGCGTCCGCTGACCGACAGCGGCACCGCCAGGAGCGACTGCACGCCGGCGGCTTGGAGCGCCCGGCGATCCACCGCAGCATCGCTCGGCAGCTGGTCGAGGCTGGCCACGCCGACGACGCGGCCCTGGCGGATCTCAGAGGCACAGAAGACGAGGTCGCGGCTGAACTGGTCCACCGCCGGAGTCCGGGCTGGCGAACAGCCTCACCTCGGCCCGGTCCAGGCCGAAGGGGCCGAGGATACCGGTGAGCCAGCGCTCCAGTTCGGCGTCGATCCGGGCCGCCGGCGCGTGGACGAAGTCGGAGGAGACCTCGCTGATTACCCGCTCGAACCGGAGCCGGTCGTCGAGCGCGCGCTGGACCCGCCCGCGGCGCCGATAGGCGGCAACCAGCGCGAGCAGCAGCACCGCCTGGATGGCCATGATCAAGGCCCCGGCCCACCACCCCTCCCCGGCAAAGGGATGGAGCAGCAACAGCGCGGCGGTCGGCTCCGATCAGGACACAGACCGCCCGCGCGCCAGGGGTTTCCGTGCGGGTCGACATTGGGGATAGTTGCCGGGGCCCGGCAAAGGCCGGAGCCGGGCTCTCTTAAACACGCATCCAGCGCCGCGGGCCGCAACTTAGACTTTGGTGCAAGGTCGGAGGAGGCCGCCCCGGGTCTATCATTTGGCATTCCGCTAGGGGGATCATGCCAGTGAAGGTCCTGTCGTGTCTGGTCGTCGCGTTCGCATCCACCGTGGCGGCCCAGACCCCCGACACGGCAGGGCAGTCCCCACCCCAGCGGGACCTCATGGATATAGCTCGCAAGGTGTTGGGGGGCGACCCCGATTCCGCCACCTTGGTGGCTCCGGACTCCGGCGAAGCAGGGCTGACCGTCGCGCTGCTACCCGCCTTCTCGGTCAACCCGGCCACCGGACTCCTCCTCGGCCTGTCCGCCACCGCGATCGGCCCCAGCAATCTGACGGCTCCGCCGGCCGCCGTGTATGGCTCGGTCAGCTACACCACCAAGAAACAGCTGAAGGTCGCCGTCCGCGGGAACGTCTACTCCCGCGACGGCAAGCTGGCGCTGACCGCGGACTGGCGGTATCACGACAACAACCAGCCGACATACGGGCTCGGGCCGGCCCCGCCGAGCACCAACCAGCATGACATGAACTTCAAGCAGGTCCGGCTCTCCCAAACGCTGTCCCGGAAGCTGAGCGGGCCGATTGTACGCGGGGTGCCGGTTACCACCTGGAGACTTACTTCGACATCGTTGACCTGGATACCGTCCCCGGCCAGCCGAGTCCGTTCGAGCAGTACAGCGGGCCGGGGGTTACCCAAACGCTGTCGAGCGGGATCTCGGGCCAACTCCTTTACGACTCGCGGGATAGCCCAGTATACCCGACCGGCGGCCAGTACGCCGCGGCCGCGTTCTATCTCTATCCCACCTGGCTCGGCAGCGACTACACCTGGCAGGCGATGATCCTGGAGGGCCGGATTTATCCGAGACTCACCGATCCCAGAACCGGGACCTTGGCGCTGTGGGCGCGGGGGTGGTTTACTCTCGGGCATACGCCGTACATGGAGCTTCCGGCGATCGGGTGGGACGCAGCGTCGCGCACAGGACGGGGATACGTCCAGGGACGGATCCGGGCGGAGAATCTGGTGTACTTCGAGGCGGAGTATCGCATCATCTTGTCCAAGAACGGGCTCTGGGGAGCGACCGGCTTTCTCAACTTCACTTCGGCGAGCGACCCCGTCACCCGCTCCCTTCAGCCGCCCAACATCGGCGGGGGTTTCGGCCTGCGGGTAAAGCTCAACAAGCGGTCACATACCAACATCACGCTCGACCTGGGGCTCGCCGCCGGCAGGTCCCACGGCCTGTTCCTCGGCACGGGCGAGGCATTCTGAGGCCTTTATGGACCAAGGTCCAATGGCGGGACGTTCCCGCCAGTGACAGCGTGCGGCATGCCCGCCGCTTCGCAAGCGTCTGCCGTCTCGCCGAGCGCTCAGGAGCTCGCGATCCAGCGAACCATTCTGGCGCTCGACCGGACCCAGATGGCATGGATCCGGACTGGGCTTTCTATGCTGACCTTCGGCTTCAGCGTCGTGAAGTTCTTCCAGTTCCTGCGCCAGCAAGGAGACAACCGCCACGCCGATCAGCAGCCCCGCGAGCTGGGCATCCTGATCATGGCGACCGGGTTCCTGGCGCTGGCGTTCGCCACTTGGCAGTACGTGGGCTCCCATGATAAGCTGGGGACCCCGCTGCGACTGTTCAACTCCCCGACACTGATCGTGACGGCGGTGTTGCTGATGATCCAGGCACTTGCCCTCTTCTGGGCGCTCACGGGTAGGTAGTGTCGTACGCACTCGCAGGTAGCAGTCGCTCAACCCCAACCGGACCTTCACATGATCAAGCGCACAGCGACCCTCGGTGTCATGCCTGCTGCTGACGCTGGCGTCAGCGGGCAAGGCCTCCGCGCAGTCGCCAGGGACCTTCGAGATCGGCGGCTTCGCCCGCTACAGCTTCTTTGACGACGATCTCAATCTGGAAGACAAGGTGGGCGGTGGGGGAACGCTCGGCATCTTCCTGGCCCGGAATCTGGCCCTGGAGGCCGAGGGCGCGTACACCAAGACCAACCCCGAAGGGGTGCCGACGTCAGTATCACGAACACCCCGATCCGGGGCCGGCTCACCTACCACATTCCGCTGGGGGGCTGGGCCAGCGCGATCCGGGTCGGGGCGGGGTATGTGCGGGACATGTACGGCGACGAGGCGGACTTCGACGGCGACGGCGCCACGGGGGTCCTCGGACTCCGCGTGGGATTGAGCCAGACCTTCGCGCTCAACATCGACGGCACCGTCGATTACGTCCCTAGCCCGCCGGACGAAACGGGCCTCGACAATTACATGAACCTCGGGGTCCAGGGCGGTCTTGTCCTCCTGTTCGGTAACGACTACGACAAGGACAAGGACGGGCTCATGGACAACAACGATAGCTGTCTCGCCACGCCCGTCGGCGAGCAGGTGGACACACGCGGGTGCTCGGCGAGCCAGCGCGACACCGACCGCGACGGCGTGAAGGACAACGCGGACCGGTGCGCCAACACCGCCTCGGGAGAAAAGGTGGACGCGAACGGCTGCTCCGCCGCGCAATTGGACAAGGACCTCGACGGCGTTACCGACACCGCCGACAAGTGCGCCAACACACCGTCCGGGCAGGAAGTGGACGCGAACGGCTGCTCGGCGAGCCAGCGGGACGTGGACGGCGACGGGGTGATGGACGACGCGGACAAGTGCCTGGATTCCGCACCTGGCGAGCCGGTAGATCCCCAGGGCTGCGCCCGCGATACCGATGCCGACGGCGTCAATGACGGCCTCGACAAGTGCCCCGGCACCCCCACTGGCCAGGCCGTGGACGAGACCGGCTGCGCAGTGTTGTTCCAGGGCGCCGAGCGGTCGGTCATCCTTCAGGGCGTGAATTTCACGACCGGCAAGGCCGAGCTGACCGATGCCTCCAAGGCGATCCTGGTGGAGGTGGCCCACTCGCTCGCTGCGAATCCGGGTACCCGGGTGGAGGTCGTCCGGCTACACGGACAACACCGGGTCTCGAAAGACCAACCTCCGGCTCTCACAGCAACGGGCGGAGGCGGTCGAGGCGTTCCTGATCCAGAACGGGGCCTCGCCGGCTCAGATCTCGGCCAAGGGCTATGGTGAGGAGAGCCCAGTAGCGGACAACAAGACATCCGCCGGGCGGGCCCAGAACCGGCGCGTCGAGCTGCATCGCCTGGACTAGCGAGAATCGAGGAACCTGTGGTGAATGCCGGAGCGGTTTCCACGAACCCATCGCAGTCGGCCGGTGCACCGGCCGAGATGGCCTGGATTCCCGGCGGGATATTCCGGATGGGGTCCGACCGACACTATCCGGAGGAGCGCCCGGTGCATCGGGCGCTGGTGGACTCGTTCTGGATGGACCGCTACCTGGTCACCAACGATCAGTTCAGCCGCTTCGTGGAGGCCACGAGCTACGTGACCTTCGCGGAGCGGCTGCCGGATCCCGCGGACTATCCCGGGGCGCTCCCCGAGATGTTGTACGCGGGATCCATGGTCTTCACCAAGCCGACCGGCCCGGTGGACCGGAGCCAGATCGGCCACTGGTGGTCCTACATGAAGGGCGCCGACTGGCGTCATCCCGTACGGGCCCTCATCGTCGCTGGCCGGACTGGAGCGGTACCCGGTCGTCCACGTGGCCTACTGTGACGCGGAAGCCTACGCGGCGTGGGCGGGCAAGGAGCTGCCCACCGAGGCCGAATGGGAGTTCGCGGCCCGCGGCGGCCTGGACGGCGCCACCTACGCCTGGGGCGAGGAGTTCATGCCGGGGGCCAAGCTCATGGCCAACACCTGGCAGGGCGAGTTCCCCTGGCAGAACCGGGTCGAGGACGGCTACGAGGGCACGTCCCCCGTGGGGCACTTCCCCGAGAACGGCTACGGGCTGTTCGACATGATCGGCAACGTGTGGGAGTGGACCACCGACTGGTACCATCCCGGCCACGAGGCCGATGCGCCCAAGGCGTGCTGCGTTCCGCGCAACCCGCGCGGCGCAGCCAGGGAGGCGAGCTACGACCCGCGGCAGCCGGAGATCAAGATCCCGACGGAAGGTGCTGAAGGGCGGGCTCGCATCTCTGCGCCCCCAACTACTGCCGTCGGTACCGGCCCGCCGCCCGTTTTCCCGAGCCGGTAGATACCTCGACCTGCCACGTGGGTTTCCGCTGCATCATCCGCTCACCGGGGGGATGAGTACTCCCGCATGCGCAACTACCTGACGGAGTTCATCGGCACCTTCTTCCTCGTCCTGACCGCTGCGCTGACCCTGATGAATGGCACGCCCTTCGCCCCGCTGGCGATCGGCTCGGCGCTCATGATCATGGTGTACATGGGCGGGCACGTCTCGGGGGCGCACTACAACCCGGCGGTGTCGCTCGCCGTGCTGCTCCGAGGCAAGATCACGTTCTCCGAGTTCCTGGCGTATGCGGCGAGCCCAGATCGCGGGAGCGACGGTCGCGGCCCTGGTGGCCTATGGCGTCGTGGGGAGGACGATCGCTCCGCACCCGGCGGACGGGGTCACCATCACGGGGGCACTGGTGATCGAGCTCCTGTTCACTTTCGCGCTGGCGCTCGTCGTGCTCAATGCGGCCGCCTCGGCCAAGACGAAGGGCAACTCCTTCTACGGCCTCGCCATCGGGTTCACCATCGTCGTCGCGGCGTTCGCCGGTGGGCCGCTGTCCGGTGGCGCCTTCAACCCCGCGCTCGCCATCGGGATGATCCTGGTGGATTCAGGCGTGGGTGACGGCAACGCGGCGGCTCTGTGGATCTACCTGGTGGGACCGCTGGCGGGCGGGGCGCTGGCGGCGTTCGTCTTCGGCATGCAGGAGCGAGAAGAGCCGGCCGAGATTCACGCGGAGACCAGCCGCCGTCCAGAGAAGCAGCCGGTGTAGCGGATCTTCCGGCGCCCCAGGCCGGTCAGGGTGCCGGTGTCAGGCTGAAATCCGCGCGCCCGCGCGCCGAGGCCAGGGTCAACGTCAGCGTCCAGTCACCCGGCGTCCCCACGGCTGTCTCGGAGTCCAGATTGCAATCCAGGAGCGTCGAATCCACTACCTGCCCTGCGGCGTCCTGCACGACGAGGATGCCGTAGCCGTGGTGAATGAAGCTGTTGTGGCGGACCGCGGCCTTCGGACGCCGGGTTGGACCACACGAACGTGAACTGGTCGTTGACGTTGCGCATGTCGGTCGCGAGGAACGCGAAGCTCTCCGGCGTGTTGGTTACCACCGGATTGTTCGTCTCGTCCAGCTCACGCACGATCGAGTCGGCGCATCCCAGGGTCAGCAGGAGCCCGAGTCCGGCTGAGGACCTTCGCGGTCGAGGCGGTCATTGTTCCACCTGATGCCATCGTGGAAGTGTCATTGAGGCAAAGAGTCGCAACTCGGACAGATCCTCGTCGACATCCGGGTTGAAGGTGTAGCGGCTGTGGCGCCAGACGCGACTAAACCCGGCACCGAAGCCGAACTTGCCGTTGCGGAGATAGCCGCGCGCCTCGGCGTTGAAAACAAACAGGTGGTGCTGGCCGGGAAATCCGCTCACCACAGGGAGAAAGACGTAGCCGCCATTCACCTGCGCCACTCCTTTCCCCGTCCACACGGCCGATCCCGCCAGCCTCCCTCCCAGCCCGATCCCGTAGTCGTAGTCCCGGCCCTCCGCCGTCACGAAATAGTCCGAGCGGATTGCGGCGATCGGGTTGAACCGTGCCAATGCCTCGCCGGTGAAGCCGAACTCGCCTTTCGAAGCTCGGGTGATGATTCCGCCCTGGAAGCCCTGGGCGCCAAAGTCCAGGATGGGATTGCTGATGTACTCGTAGGTCATGAAGAGGGCGAGCAGGGTGGACTGGTTCCCCTCGCTCAGCGGCCTGGCGGCCAGGTTGCCTCGGACGCGAAGCTCCTGAAGCGCCTTGCTGTTCTCGGAACGGCTCGCGAGCGTGCCGGTGAACTGGAAGGCCGAGAACGGCGCCTTGCCGAGATCGGCAAACTGGTCCCCGTAGATACCGGTGAAGCGGACGAACACCTGGTCGGTGGAGGATTCGGCTCCCCCCGACAGGTCACTGGATAAGTGGCGATAACCCACGTCCATGGCGGCCTGGATGGTGCTGGGGCGCCAATCCGGCGGGTTCTCCGAGATCCGCCCCATCTCGCCCCGGACGAGCCGGTTGAATCCGCGAACCGGGTTGATCGCGGTAGCCCCGACCTCGCGCCATAGCCGGTTGCTCCCGGTCGCCTGGTTGTCGAGCACGAGAGAGGAGAACCGCCAAAGCATCTCTCCCAGGGTGATACCGCCGAGCGTCGTGTTGGCGAGATCGTTGGGCGAAGGCGCCCAGACCTCGCCGAACAACTCCCACATGAGACTGCCGCCGAACGCCCAGGGCGTGGATTCCCAGAAGTTGTACCCGTTGGCCCGACCGGCGTTGAAGTAGAGGCTCCCGTGGTAGGGATGGGCGAACTGGTTGTTGTTGAACTTGTTGTTGTCCCACTGCCAGGGGTATTTCAGGTTGTCCGCCCAGGTCTTGGGTACTGATATCCGCCCACTCGCCATCCAGGACGGTCTTGGTGAAGAACCAGGGGACGAACTGGACCGCCATCAGCTCGCCGGCCCCGGCCCAGAAGCGCTTCGGCGGATTGCAGTCAGGACAATCGGAGGGACTCTGACCCGTAGCGGGCCGCGGGCAGACCAGCAGCAGGGCAGCGCACGCGGCCGTCGTCGCCAGGGTTCTTTGCCGGGTGGGCATCAGGCGGTTGTCTCCTGGGCGGTGTTCCTGGCAGGCGCCGCAAACCACTGGTCGCGGGGCACGACTTTGGCCTGCTCGGGATCGCCCTCGTAAGCGGGGGTCATGATCTGCACGCCGTGCTCGTTGAACACGTCCAGGATGTTCTGATGCAGGGCGGTGTAGAGCGCCATAATCGCGCGCGGGTTGTCACAGTATGCGTTGATCTCGTAGTCCACCGCGAAGTTCCCCAGCGCCTTTTGGAGAACGAACGGGGCCGGCTGCCGCAAAAGTCCCGGGCGTGCGCCCCGCGGCCTCGAGCAGCATCGCCTCCACCTGGCGCCAGGGCGTCTCGTACCCGATGCCGACGATCGTGTGCAGGATCAGCCCGGCATCCGTCGCCAGGGTGCTGAAATTCACGACTTCGCTGTTGAGGATCAGAGAGTTGGGGATCACGATCTGCTCGTTCTTGGGGGACCGGAGGTACGTCGACAGCAGGCGGATCTGCGACACCTCGCCGATGTGCTCGCCGACCTTCACCGGTCCCCCAGCCTGAATGCGCGCCGGAAGGCGAGACTCTGTCGGCACCAGGTTCCCGATCACCGACGGCGAGCCAGCGAGGATCGGCGGCGAGCTCTTCGATCCGCTCCGCGATCGCGGCGGCGCGGCGGTCGGCGGGGTAGGCGGACACGCCGCGAACCCGGAACAGGGTGGTGCCGTCCAGCACGACGGGCGCGGTGACCGGCTCGGCCTGGTCGACCGAGGCGGAATCCTGCGCTGCGGCCGTGGCGTTCCACGCCACGACCCCGGCGGTCAGGAGCAGGGATATTCGGCGCAAGCCGGGCATGCGTACCGACTTCGAGGTGGAACACACAAATTGCTACGGCCCGGCCCGGGCTGTCTCCTGCACCTAGGTACATCCCAGAGCCGTCTTGGCTGCTCGGCTACGGCCGCTCCTTTGCCAAACTCGCGGTATCCTGGCGGAGGAGGGCCGAGGCCGCCGAGTTGATCTGCCCGGCGCTCGCTCGCCTCCATACCGGTGCCCCCGCCGTGCCGGGGAATAGCCGCTGGCCCATGGCACCCACCACCCGGCCATTGGCATAGCTGTGCGGCACCGAGGTGTCGGTGCTGACATTGGACGCGAAACCGTCCAGCAACTCGTACACCGTGGAGTCCGCCTCGGCCAGCTCGGCCAGCTTGGCCCGATACTCCAGCCGGTCCTGCCGTTCGAGCCCGGGAAACCGGTGATTGTCAAAGAAATGCTGGGCCTCGTGCGCCAGGTAGCTGACCCGGAAATTCTCGCTGCCCGTATCGTAGGCGCTGCGGACCGCGTAGAGCCGGTCCGGCTTGGTCCAGCCGCCCGTATGGTGCCGGTCGCAGGTGGCGAAGCCGGCCCACCCGAGGCTGACGAAGTCGTCCATGAAGACCACCGTTACCGGCTGCCGTCCTTCCGGCAGCTCCACGTCGTAGCCCGTCTCCGTCTCCGTCCTCCACAGCATGAGCTCGCGCAGGGGGCTGGTGACTCCCAGAAGCACGTGGGACCCTCCGCGTTGGGCCAGGCGGGTGATCGCCGGCTCCAGCGCATCCAGATTCGCCGCTCCCCGCTGTCCCCCCCGTGTGACCAGCACGTTCAGGGTATCCAGAAGCCACGACTCATTGGCAGGGGCGGGCCGCTCCGCCCGCAGTGACCGGAGCCAGTATTCGCGATACGCGGTCAGAATACCGGCGACGACTGGATCGACCGCAGTGGCGGGAGGAGGCCTGCGCTCGTCGAGCCGCTGAAGCATGCAGGCGCGAGTCGGGGCATACCGCGAGGAGAGGCTGGCGGTATCGATGGCACGGAGGGCTGTCACAGCCGCCCGGCCGTCGGCCTGCAGCGCGCTGGCCAGGGCCCGCCGCATGACATCGTCCGCCGGCTCTCGCCCGGCAACCTGCGCAGTCCCCACCGGGCTGGTCGCGGTCCAGAGAGCGAGGTGCAGAAGCAACCCGTCGAACTTCGATAATGTCCGTCGCATTCGAGTCTCCTGGATGCGGAGCGACGGGCCTGGAGCCGCGCGGCTGATTGCCGCCCGGTGCGCCGCATGGCGCAGCGCGTACAGAATCATGGTCGCCTACTCAAGTGGGGAGAGACGGGACAGCCGGGGACTCGCCTTCACTGCAGAAGGACGAGTCGAGTGAGGCGACGGTTTCGCATGGCGACCCAACTGGTAAACCAGTCTGGTCGGGTGTAAACTTCCGTCCCGAAAGCGGTTGAGCAGTACCAGGACAGGTGTCCGAGTGGCTGAAGGAGCCGGTCTCGAAAACCGGTATACCGGCAACGGTATCGAGGGTTCGAATCCCTCCCTGTCCGTTCTCCCCCCTAACAACCCGGGCAGGTTACTGCGGCGAGGGTCTCGCCGTGACGCTCTCTCATGGGCGCCGTGAGATATTGCAGGTGTGAACCCACGCAACGCGGAGCCCCGGATCTTTCCGATCTCCAGCCTCGATGAACAGTCCCGGGCAACTGCCCTGGAGGGGTCACTTCTGGGCCTCGCCCTGGGTGACGCGCTGGGGTTCGTCGTCGAGGCCCAGCCTCCCGAGATCGCCCGCGCGTACGTTGCCGAGTGGCTTCAGTCCAGACGTGCGGGCGAGCGAGGCCATCCCGGCTTTCCCTTCGGCCAATACAGCGACGATACTCAGCTCGCGCGTGAGCTGCTGCTCAGCATCCGCAACGGCGGCGACTGGGATCCGCGGCGGTTCGCGTCCCGAGTCGCGTCCCTGATCTTTGCCGGTCGGGACGTGGGAGCCGGACCCGGCACGCGATCCTCGGGAATGCGGCTGGTGCTCGGTGCCTCCTGGGAGCAAGCCGGCATGCCGGCGCCCTACGCAGGAAACGGCTCCGCAATGCGTGCCGGCCCCGCGGGCCTTCTCTTCGGCGGCGACCCGGATCGCTGGAGCCGGTGCGTGCGCGAGCAGAGCAGGGTGACCCATCACGACCCCAGGTGCGCGGCCGGTGCGCTGGCCATCGCCGGGGCCGTCGCGCTCGGGAGCGACCCTGGTCCGGTCCAGCCGACGAATTTTCTAGGACGCCTGGCAAGCTCGATCGAGTCCGAGGAATGCTCCATGGCCGAGGCGATCCGCGGCCTCGGCGACTGGGTGCATCTCGAGCCCGAGCCCGCGGCCAGACGGCTGGGTGTCTTCGAGGTGGGCGTCTCGGCTTTCGTTGTGCCCAGCGTGGTGTGGAGTCTCTATGCGTTCCTGCGTTACCCGGACGACTACTGGAGGGCGGTCTGTACCGCCATCGCCGTCGGGGGAGACACCGACACTATGGCCGCGATGACCGGAGCGATCGCCGGCGCCCGCCTCGGACCCGGCGGCCCTCCCGGCGCCGCTCCTCGCCCGCCTCACCGACCGCGGGACCTGGGGCGCCGCCGATTTGAAGCAGTTGGCCCGGGACTGCGCCCGCCTCCGTTGAATGTCCCGTGTTATCGTAGAAATACGCATATTCAGGGTTGGACACCGCTGTTCCGTTCTCGATTTCGCACACCCTACGCGCACACCGCTTACTGCGAGGCCCCCATGCCGCACGGGAAGATCTACCAGGACGTCGCGGAAACAGTCGGCAATACGCCGCTGATCCGGCTCAACCGATTGGGGAAGGGACTGCCCGGGCGGATTGTCGTGAAGCACGAGGGCTACAACCCCTACGACTCGGTGAAGGACCGCATCGGGGCGGCGATGATCGAGGACGCGGTAGAGAAGGGAAAGCTTCGCCCGGGCATGGTCATCGTCGAGCCCACCAGCGGGAACACGGGCATTGGTCTGGCCTACGTCGCCGCGGCCCGCGGCTACCGCTGTGTCTTCACCATGCCGGACACGATGACGATCGAACGGCGCCATCTGCTTCGAGCCCTGGGGGCGCGAGTCGTCCTCACCGAGGGGCCCAAGGGAATGAAGGGAGCCATGGCCCGGGCGGAGGAAATTCTCGCCCGGCTCGGGGATCGCGCCTGGATGCCCCGGCAATTCGAGAATCCCGCCAATCCCGCGATCCACTACCGCACCACCGGCCCGGAGATCTGGACCGACACCGACGGCAAGATCGACATCTTCGTCTCGGGGATCGGGACCGGCGGCACCATCACCGGCGCGGGCCGCTATCTGCGCGAGCGGAAGCCGGACATCCGCATCGTCGCGGTGGAGCCGGCAGAGAGTCCGGTCCTCTCGGGCGGCCAGCCTTCCCCACATCGCCAGCAGGGCATCGGCGCCGGGTTCATTCCCGCCGATTCTGGACACCAAGATCTACGACGAGGTGGTCCGTGTGAGCAACGATGACGCGATCGCCACGGCGCGGCGGCTCGCACGTGAGGAAGGGATCTTCGCGGGAATCTCGAGCGGCTCCATCACGTGGGCGGCGCTTCAAGTCGCTTCGCGTCCTGAGAGCGCGGGCAAACTGATCGTATCGATAATCTGCGACTTCGGCGAGCGATACCTCTCCAACCCGGTCTACACCGAGCTGACCGACCCCGATTTCAGTGATTTGGAGGAGGCGCTGCAGGAGCCGGCCGCGGTCGGATGATGACCTTGCGCGTTTGGCTGTAAGTGAATGATTTGGCGAATATTACTCAAGGTCACTTAAAGTCACTTGTTCGAACGGGGCGCCGGCGGTCGGCGTCCCGTTTCGTTGGCGACAAAATTGTGGGCCGCAGTTGTAGGAGCGCCGGGCGTGGAAGTCCACCGTCGCGGGCCTGTGCGCTCGATGCAACGGTGATTACTTTACGCCCTTTCCTATCCACCCCCACAAGCGAGGCACGGGCCCACGTGACGACTTCCCTCCCAGCCGAGCGGGTCGATTCGATCTTCGGCAGCGACGTGTTCTCCCGCAACGTGATGCGGAAGCGACTCCCCAAGGAAGTCTACCGCAGCCTGCTCCGAGACCATCGACCGGGGTGAGTCGCTCGACCCCGCGGTCGCCGACGTCGTCGCCGCCTGCATGAAGGATTGGGCGATCGAGAACGGCGCCTCGCACTACACTCATTGGTTCCAGCCGCTGACCGGGCTCACCGCGGAGAAGCACGATTCGCTCGCCTCACCTGATGGAGCCGGCGGCGTGGTGTTCAACTTCTCCGGCTCCGAGCTGGTGCAGGGAGAGCCCGACGCTTCCAGCTTTCCGTCGGGCGGGATCCGCGCGACCTTCGAGGCCCGCGGTTATACCGCGTGGGACGCCACCAGCCCGGCGTTCCTCATGCGGGGCGACAACAACGTCACGCTCTGTATTCCGACCGCGTTCGTCTCCTGGACCGGCGAAGCTCTCGACACCAAGATCCCGCTGCTTCGCTCGGTCGAGGCCCTCTCGACGCAGGCGCGGCGGATCCTGAAGATCTTCGGCACCGACGAGGGCGTCTCCCGGGTCTACACCACCGTCGGCTCCGAGCAGGAGTACTTCCTGGTGGACCGGGACCTGTACTTCCGCCGCCCTGACCTGCTCATCACCGAGCGCACCCTGTTCGGCGCCAGGCCGCCCAAGGGGCAGCAGCTCGAGGATCACTACTTCGGGACCATCCCACCCCGCGTGCTCGCCTTCATGGCCGAGGCGGAGCAGGAGCTCTACCGGCTCGGCGTGCCGGTCAAGACCCGGCACAACGAGGTCGCGCCCGGCCAGTACGAGATCGCGCCGCTCTTCGAGCCAAGCCACATCGCCAGCGACCATCAGATGATCATCATGGAGACCCTGAAGCGCGTGGCTCCGCGCTATGGGCTCCAGGCGCTGCTCCATGAGAAGCCGTTCGCGGGGGTGAACGGGTCCGGCAAGCACAACAACTGGTCCATGTCCACGGACTCCGGGGTGAACCTGCTCGATCCGCGCGACGAGACTCACACCAACATGCAGTTCCTGGTGTTCCTCGTGGCGACGATTCGCGCAGTGGACATCCACGCTGACCTGCTGCGCGCGTCCATCGCGTCGGCGGCCAACGATCATCGCCTCGGCGCCAACGAGGCGCCGCCGGCCATCATCAGCGTGTTCCTCGGCGAGATGCTCTCGGACATCCTGGAGCAGGTCGAGAAGGGCGTCCCCAAGCGCACGATTCGAGGCGGCACCCTGGATCTCGGCGCCAAGACGCTGCCGCAGCTTCCGCGGCATTCGGGCGACCGCAACCGGACGTCGCCCTTCGCGTTCACCGGGAACAAGTTCGAGTTTCGCGCGGTGGGCTCGAGCGCGAGCATCGCGTGGCCGAACACGGTGCTCAACACCATCGTCGCCGAGTCGCTGGATCACGTCGCGACCGAGCTGGAGCGCGCCGTCGGCGCCCGGCCGAGTCCGGCGCGGCTCCAGTCCGGTGTCATCTCGGTGCTCAAGAAGCTGATCAAGCAGCACAAGCGGGTCATCTTCGACGGGGACAACTACTCGGAGGAGTGGCACGCGGAGGCGGAGCGCCGTGGGCTGCCCAACCTGAAGGACTCGGTGCAGGCCTTCAACGTGCTCAAGGCACGGAAGAACGTGGATCTCTTCAAGAAGTACGGCGTGCTCGGGAAATCGGAGTACGAGTCCCGGATTCACATCGGCGTCGAGAAGTTCGTGAAGCAGATCGCGATCGAGGCCGAGACGATGGTCTCGATGGCCCGGGGCCTGATTCTTCCCGCAGCACTGGAGCATCAGCGCCGCATGGCCGAAGCGGTGGCGGCCACCAAGGCGGCGGGCGTGGATGCCGGTGATACCGTAACCGCGCTGCGCGAGTTCGTCGAGCTGGTGAACGAGTTCCGCAGGCGGATCGGCGAAGTGGAGCGCCTCGCGGCGCACCACGAAGCCGAGCCGATGAAGCACGCCGCGCAGATGAGCCGCGAGCTCAAGCCCGCGATGGGTCGTCTGCGGGAGGCGGGAGACGCGATCGAGAGCATGACGGCGGTCGACCTGTGGCCGATGCCGAACTATCGGGATTTGCTGTTCCTGAAGTAGCACGACGCGGTGGGGTTGGTTTGTCACCCTGAGCAACGCGAAGGGGGCATGATTCAGGTCATGCCCCCTTCACTTCGTTCAGGGTGACAAACCAGCGTCACGGCTCACATCGGCCAGCCCGGCGGCTTCACCCTGGTCAGCACGAAGAGCTCCGAAGGGCAACGCGCGGGCGTCAGCACGCCGGCCATGGCCTGGAACTCGAGAACTTCTTCAGGAGAGGAGTCCGGATCGAAGTAGACGGCGAGGGCTTCGACTAGCGGGGCGCGGCTGGGGCGAGCGAGTCCTTCGAGCCAGGGAGGGCAGGGCGTCAGTCTTCGAGTCTCCAGCCGCACTCGCACCGCACCATCCAACCAGCAGGGCATTCTGCCAAGCTCGTCGAGCAATGGCTCGCTGAGCACCATGCTCTCGCCTCGCGGCGTGATGACGCCGAATCGCGTGCGACCCCGCTCGCTTCTCTTATGGATGACGACGCCCCACTCGAATCCATTGAGATTGCGGCCGTACCAGTCCAGCACGCGGAGCAGTTGTTCCCGAAGGGCGTCGACGACCAGTGGTGATTGCATGCCGCCACCAACGCGTGAGATTGCCGAACTCAGCCGGGGGATCGAGAGCTGTGTGCTGACATAATGCAGAATGTGGGCCATCCAATGTCCCCTGGCGTCTCCCCGTTGACCCGGCCACATTCCGCCCTCGGGAGCCGTCGGATTCCAGGCCTCCAGACCCCAACCCAGCGTGCCATGCTCGAGCCAGCCCCGTCCGGGTCGCACGTCTTCTACCGGAAGCTCAATCGACGCTATCCCCATATCGTTCGCGGGGATGGCTGCTACCTCTACGACGACGGCGGCCGCCGATACCTCGACGCTGTCGGGGGGGCCTTCGTGGCCAACCTGGGGCACGGCCTCCGGCCCCTCGCCGAGGCGATCGGGAATCAGGCACAGAATTTCGCGTACCTCAACGGCACCGCATTTACCCATAGCCCCGTGGAGGAATTCGCGGCGGAGCTGGCCGCGCTCTGCCCCGGCGACTTGGACCTCGTCTACCCCCTCGGGAGCGGCTCCGAGGCAGTCGAGGCCGCGCTCAAGCTCGCACGGCAGTACTGGGTGGAGTCGGGGCAGTCGGGCAGGCGCAAGATTCTATCCTTCGTGCCGGGTTACCACGGCAACACCCTCCTGGCCCTTTCAGCTTCTGCCCGCGCCCACTACACGACCTATTTCCGGGAGTGGCTGGTAGACGTAGCCCGCGTGCCGGCCCCCTACGCCTACCGCTGCGCCTGCCGGGGGAAGCCTCCACTCTGTCCCGCCTGCTCGGGCGACGCGCTGGAGGAAGTAATCCTGCGTGAGGGTCCCGATACCATCGCGGCGTTCATCGGCGAGCCGGTGGGCGGATCGTCCACCGGGGCGACCGTGCCCGCTCCGGAGTACTGGCGCCGGGTGCGCGAGATCTGCGACCGCCACGGCGTGCTCTTCGTCGCCGACGAAGTCCTCACCGGCGCCGGACGCACCGGCACGTGGTCGGCGCTGGAGCCGTACGGAGTGGTGCCCGACATCATGACCCTGGGAAAGGGCATCGCCGCGGGCACCGTGCCGCTCTCGGCGGTGGTGGTTCCCCGTCGCATCGTAGACGTCCTGGCGCACGGGTCGGGCAGCCTGCTGCACGCCCAGACCTTCTCCCATCACCCGGTGCTGTGCGCCGCGGGACTCGCGACGCTGAGGTATCTCCGGGAGCATCGGCTGGTGGAGCGGTGCTCCCGCATGGGTCGAGTGTTCCATCAACGACTCGAGGTGCTGCGGGAGCTTCCACTCGTCGGCGACGTGCGCGGACGGGGACTCCTTGCCGGCATCGAGTTCGTCGCCGATCCGGCGAGCCGGGAGCCGCTCCCGCGTGCGGCCGGAATGGCGGAGGCATTTACCGCGGCCGCACTGGAGGCCGGGCTGGTCGTCTGGCCCAACGTCGGCCACGCGGACGGAACCAACGGCGACCTGGCGATGCTGGCGCCGCCGTTCATCGTCACCGAGGAACAGATCGAGGAAATCGTGTCTCTCTTCACCCGGGCGCTGAGAACGGCCGCCGATCGTATCGGAGCGGCCCGATGACTGCCGGCGCCAAGATCACCTATACCTCCACCTCGGGAGATCTCGAGGAGTTTCATCGCCGCTTCGATGAGGGACTGCAACGGGTCCGGGCCGCTTCCGGTGGCCGTCACCTATGCTGGATCGGCGGCGAGGCAGTGGAGACTCGAGGCGACGCGCTCGAGGATCGTTCGCCCATCGACACCGGGTTTCTGCTGGGCACCTTTGCGTCCGCAGGTGCGGCAGAGGTGGACCGTGCGGTGCGGGCCGCCCGCGCGGCGCAGCCGGCCTGGGCGCGCAGGCCTTGGCAGGAGCGCGTCGCGATTCTCAAGCGTGCCGCGGCGCTGATCCGGGAGCGGAAGTACGAGCTCGCGGCGCTCATGAGCCTCGAGGTCGGGAAGAGCCGGCTCGAGGCGATGGGTGACGCGGAAGAGTCGGCGGACTTGATCGACTACTACTGCGGCCAGGTGGAGGAGGCCGACGGGTTCGTGAGACCCATGGGCCGGGTCACGCCGATCGAGCGCAACACCGACGTGCTCAGGCCGTACGGCGTGTTCACCTGCATCGCGCCCTTCAACTTTCCGCTCGCGCTCTCGGCGGGGATGTCCTCGGCGGCGCTGGTCGCGGGGAACGCGATCATCTACAAGCCTTCGGAGGACACGCCCTGGACCGGGCTTCGGCTGTACGAGATCTATCGCGACGCCGGGCTGCCGGACGGGGTGTTCAACTTCCTGGTGGGCCGCCGCGAAGAGATCGGCGACGCCATCTGGCAGCATCCCGGAGTGGACGGGGTAGTGTTCACCGGCTCCAAGGCGGTGGGACTTCGGATTCATCACGGCATGGCGGAACGATGGATCAAGCCGTGCCTCATGGAGCTGGGCGGGAAGAACGCGGCGCTCGTCATGAAGAGCGCGGACCTCGACGCGGCGGCGGAAGGGGTCATGCGTTCGGCCTTCAGCCTGCAGAATCAGAAGTGCAGCGCGACCTCCCGCGTGTACGTGGACCGCGCCGTCGTAGAGCCGTTCCTGAATCTGCTGCGGGAGAAGACCGGCGCGATCAAGATGGGTGATCCCACGGAGCGGGACGTCTACTTCGGCCCGGTGATCAACGCGCGCTCGGTCGAGCGGTACGAAGGCGCGGTGAGCCGGGCTCGCGCCGAGGGGACCATTCTCGTCGGCGGTCATCGGCTTCGCGGCGGAATCTTCGATCGCGGCCATTTTGTCGCCCCCACTATCGCGCGACTGCCGCTGGAGAGCAGCCTCTACCGCGAGGAGCTGTTCGTCCCCTTTCTCGCGGTCGGCGAGGTCGAGGGCTTGGATCAGGCCCTGCGTGAGGCCAATTCCGCCGAGTACGGGCTGACCGCGGGCATCTTTTCGCGGGACCAGACTGAAGTCACGAGATTCTTCGACGAGATCGAAGCCGGCGTGTGCTACGCCAACAAGCGCACCGGCGCCACCACCGGTGCGTGGCCTGGCGCCCAGGCATTCTGCGGATGGAAGGGCAGCGGCTCCAGCGGAAAGGGCGGCTGCGGGCCCTACTACGTCGCGCAGTTCATGCGGGAGCAGAGCCGGACGGTGATAGAACAGTAGGCCAACCAACAACACTGACCCATCAATGCCTCGCGATTATCCCAACATCGTGGTGCCACCACCCGGCCCCAGGGCCCAGGACGTCGTCCGGCGTGACGAGGAGTGGACCCAGCCCTGCTATATCAAGGAATACCCGCTCGTCATCTCGCGCGGGGCGGGGGCCATGGTCGAGGATGTGGATGGAAACCGGTACCTCGACTTCATGGCGGGGATCGCGGTCTCATCCACCGGCTACGGTCATCCCAAGGTCGTCGCCGCCGTGAAGGACGCTGCGGATCGCTTCCTCCACATCTGTGGCTCGGACTTCTATTTCGAGGGCATGGCGGCACTGTGCGAACGGCTGGGCCGGCTCGCCCCTGGGAAGTCCAAGAAGCGCGTCTTTCTGACCAACTCCGGCACCGAGGCCGTCGAGGCGGCCATCAAGCTGGCGCGCTACGCGACCCGGCGGACCGCGATGATCGCGTTTCACGGCTCGTTCCATGGACGCACGGCGGGCGCCATCACGCTGACCTCCAGCAAGGCGAAGCAGCATGCCGGCTTCGGCCCGTTGCTCCCGGACGTCTACCACGTGCCGTTCGCCAACCGCTATCGCTGCCAGTACTGCGCGGACAAGTCGGAGTGCACTCGCGGGTGCTTCAATCCCTTGGAGGACCTCTTCAGCCGTCAGGTCGATCCCCGCGATGTCGCCGCCATCTTCGTCGAGCCGGTTCAGGGGGAAGGCGGCTACGTGGTGCCCCCGGACGGCTGGCTTCGGGACCTGCGTGCCCTCTGCGATCGCCACGGGATTCTCCTCGTCGCCGACGAGGTGCAGTCCGGGGTCGGTCGAACCGGGAAGATGTGGGCGTGCGAGCACGACGGAGTCGAGCCGGACATCCTGCTCACCGCGAAGGGGCTCGGTTCGGGGATGCCCATCGGGGCGATGATCGCGAAGGAGTCGATCAGCACCTGGGAGTCCGGCTCTCACGGTTCGACCTTCGGGGGCAATCCCGTATGCTGCGCCGCGGCGCTCGCCACGCTGGACCTCGTCGAGAGCGAGCTCATGGCCAACGCCATCAGCATGGGCGAGCGACTCATGGCCGGCCTCCGGCGCCTCCAGGAGAAGTACGCCTGCATCGGTGAGGTGCGGGGACGCGGGCTCATGATCGGAGTCGAATTCGTGAAAGACCGCGCCACGCGGGAGCCGGCCCCCGAGCTGCTGGATGACCTCGTGCTCAATGCGTTCCGGCGCGGTCTCCTCCTGCTCGGTGCCGGGAAGAGCACCCTGCGTCTGGCGCCACCGCTGGTGGTGGACGACTACGACGTGGACACCGCGCTGGCGATGATCGACGGGCTGCTGGGCGAGCTCGATTGAGCTCGGGAAGCAAGGTCACCTCCATGCGGGAGGCCATCGCGGCCCTGGTCCGCGATGGCGACACGGTGGTGATCGAAGGATTCACCCATCTCATCTGTTTCGCCGCCGGACACGAGATCATCCGTCAGCGCCGACGTGATCTCACCCTTTGCCGGCTGACACCGGACCTCATCTACGACCAGATGATCGCGGCGGGCTGCGCCCGAAAGCTGGTGTTCTCGTGGGCCGGGAACCCGGGCGCGGGCTCGCTGCACGCCTTCCGCCGCGCGACGGAGCGGGGCGAGCCGCCGCTGGAGCTGGAGGAGTATTCGCATTTCGGCATGGTCGCGCGGTTGAGCGCCGGCGCCGCCAAGCTGCCGTTCTGGACGCTGCGCGACTACATGGGGACGGATCTCCCGGTCGCCAACCCGCTCATCCGGACCATCACCTGCCCCTATACCGGCGAGGTGCTTGCCACGGTACCGGCGCTCAATCCGGACGTCACCATCGTCCACGCCCAGCGCGCCGACGCGGCCGGCAACACCCAGATCTGGGGGCTGCTGGGCGTGCAGAAGGAGGCCGCCTTCGCCTCGCGGCGCGTCATCGTCGTCGTCGAGGAGTTGGTGGACGAATCGGTGATCCGCTCCGACCCCAATCGCACGATCATCCCCGGCCTCGCCGTAGACGCGGTGGTGGTCGAGCCCTGGGGGGCGCATCCCTCGTACGCGCAGGGCTACTACGACCGGGACAATGATTTCTACGTCGGCTGGGAGGCGATCTCGCGAGACCCGGAGGCGCTGCAGCGCTACCTGGACGAGTACGTCTACGGCGTGAGCGATCGCGTCGGGATACCTCGAGCGACTCGGCGGGCTCGAGCGGCTGCGGGCAGGAAGCCGGGTGTGCGAGGGGGTGAACTATGGGTACTGAGTCGCTACACCCCCGCCGAGATGATGACCGCGGTCGCCGCCCGGGAGCTGCGCGACGGCGAGGTCGTCTTCGTCGGCATCGGGTTGCCCAACATCGCCTGCAACCTCGCCCGCGCGACGCATGCGCCCGGACTGGTGCTGATCTACGAGTCCGGCGCCGTCGGTGCCGAGCCCGAGCGCCTGCCGGTCTCCATCGGTGATCCCTCGCTGGTGACGGGCTCGCTCATGGTCTGCGGCATGGCCGACGTCTTTCAGTGCTTTCTCCAGAACGGCCGCATCGAGGTCGGCTTTCTGGGCGGCGCGCAGATCGACCGCTACGGCAACATCAACACGACGGTCGTGGGAAACTACGCGCGTCCGACCGTCCGCCTTCCCGGCAGCGGCGGCGCGGCCGAGATCGCCATCCACGCACGACGCACCCTGGTCGTGAGCCGGCTGAGCCGGCGCGCGTTTCCGGAGGCCGTGGACTTCGTCACGAGCCCCGGTCACCGCACCCGCGCCGGCTCGCGCAAGGAGCTGGGCATGCCGGGTGCCGGGCCGGTCCGCGTCGTCACGGACAAGGGCATTCTCGACGCCGACTCGGAGTCCGGCGAGCTGGTTCTGGGAGCGATCTATCCCGGCGTCGAGGTCGATGAGGTCCGCGCCGGCGTCGGGTGGCCGCTCCGCGTCCGGGAGCAGCTCGATCACGTGGCCCCGCCTACCGAACAGGAGCTGACCCTTCTTCGCGAAGTCCTCGATCCTCGCAGGCTCTATCTCAAAGGGTGACCCACCAGCACATGACTACGCTCCCCCGGACACTCGGGCTCCGCGATCTGGTGCTGTTCAACATCGTCGCGGTGCTGAGTCTGCGCTGGTTTGCGACCGCGGCCGCGGCCGGTCCCAGCTCCCTCACGCTCTGGGTCCTCGCCGCGCTGCTCTTCTTCGTGCCCCAGGGGCTCGCGGTGAGCGACCTGTCGGCCCGGTACCCGGAAGAGGGCGGCATCTACTTCTGGACCAAGCGGATCTTCGGTGAGGGGCACGGATTCATCTGCGGCTGGTGCTATTGGGTCAACAACATCCTGTACTACCCCAATCTCCTCATGTCCACCGCGGTCGTGGGGACCTACGTCATCGGCCGGGGCGGCACCGGCCTGGAGAGCGACTGGTACTACGTACTGCCCGCCACGCTGGCCGCCCTCTGGATCGCGGTCGGAGTCAACATCGTGGGCCTCCGCACCGGCCGCTGGCTCCAGAATCTGGGCGCCATCGGCACCTATATCCCAGGACTGCTGATCGTCGGGCTCGGAGTCTACGCCATGGCGACCCGACCTCCGGCGACCGAAATGACTCCGGCCACGCTGCTGCCGGACCTGAGCCAGCTCTCCGAGCTGAACCTGTGGGCCTCGATCGCTTTCGCCTTCGCCGGTCTGGAGCTGTCGGCCAGTCTCGCGGGTGAGGTGAAGGACCCGCAGCGCACGCTTCCGCGGTCGATCTACATCTCCGCGCCCCTCATCGCGTTCATGTACATCGCGGGCACGGCCGCCGTGCTCTGGCTGGTGCCCTACAAAGAGGTGAACATCGTCTCCGGCTTCCTTCAGGCGCTGGCGGTGGGAACCGGGGAGACCGGTCTCGGTATCTTCTGGCTCGCGCCGCTCGCGGCGATGCTCTACGTGATCGGAAACGTCGGCGGAGTCGGGGCGTGGCTCACCGGGCCCGCGCGGATCGCTTTCGTCATCGGACTCGATCGCTACTTTCCGCCGGCGTTCGGGCGCATCCATCCGAAATGGCAGACGCCATACATCGTGATCCTCACGCAGGCGGTGCTGGCCACGGTGTTCCTGCTGTTGTCGGTGCTGGGGAGGGGGACGACCGTCGAGAAGGCGTACCTCATCGTGCTCGACACCATGCTGCTGGTCTACTTCATCCCTTTCATCTACCTATTCCTCTGCTATCTGGTCGTGCGCCTGCGCCATCGCGCGCCTGGGGGCGTTCCGGGATCTCGTCCCTGGGCGGGCATCGTCGGCATCGCCGGCCTCTGCCTCACGCTCTTCGCCATGCTGGTGGCGACGGTACCACCGCCCGATACCCACGACCCGTGGATCTTCCGCCTCAAGGTGATCGGCGGGGCAGGCATGTTCGTCCTGCTGGGCGGGCTGGTGTACTGGCGGGGAAGGCGATGAGCGTTCGCCTCACATTCCTGGCCGTCTTCGCCGCCGTTTTCACCGGCCAGGTGGAGGCTCAGCGAGCGCCGGTGCTCAAGCAGGTCAAAGTTCCCCACCCGTACTACTTCCGTGAAATGCTCATCCCGCAGGTGACGAGCGGGCCCAGTGCCGCCACCTGGTCGCCCGACGGGAAAGAGCTGATCTACTCGATGCAGGGCTCGCTCTGGCGCCAGGCGATGGACGGGGACGAGGCGCGCCAGCTCACCGATGGCCCGGGGTATGACTACCAGCCTGACTGGTCTCCCGACGGTCGCCGCGTCGTCTACGCCTCCTATCACGACGACGCGATCGAGCTCCGGGTGCTGGACCTCGCCAGTGGCAATTCGGAATCGCTGGTGGCCAACGGCGCGGTGAACATCGAGCCGCGCTGGTCGCCGGACGGCGGTCGCATCGCCTACACGTCTACGGCCTACGAGGGACGATGGCACGTCTTCGTGCTCGCGACCGGCGGCGCGACGAGCCGAGCCGAGCCTCAGCGGATCACGGAGGACCGCGATGGCGGCCTACCGCGCTATTACTACGGGCGGTACGACCAGTACTTCTCCCCGTCCTGGTCGCCCGATGGCCGGGAGCTCATCCTGGTCTCCAACCGCGGACACATCTGGGGCTCCGGAGGGATCTGGCGGATTGCCGCGCGGTCCAACGCGACGGGAACCGAGATCCGGAACGAAGAGACGACCTGGAAGGCGAGCCCGGACTGGAGCCCTGACGGTCGCCGTGTCATCTACGCCTCGTATCTGGGCCGCCAGTGGCACCAGCTCTGGCTGATGACCGACCGTGGCGGAGACCCGGTGCAGCTCACCTACGGTGACTTCGACGCGACGGTCCCACGCTGGTCACCCGCGGGCGACCGCATCGCCTACGTATCGAACGAGGGCGGCAACACGTCCCTGTGGGTCGTGGATGCGACCAGCGGGGCACGCCGCCGGATCGAAGCGAAGCGACGCTCGCGGCTGGGCAGCGTCGGCACGCTCCAGATCGCGGTCGTGGACAGCAGCGGAAGGCCGCTCCCCGCCAGAGTGTCGGTCCGGGGAAGCGATGGCCGATACTTCGCGCCCGACGACGCCTGGCGTCACGCAGACGACGGCTTCGACCGGTCCGAGCGGCGCTTCGAGTACGGTTACTTCCACACCACCGGAAGGTCCACGCTCACGCTGCCCACCGGGGAGTTCCGCGTCGAGGTGTCGCGGGGGCCGGAATGGCGCGTCACCTCGCAGACGGTCGGAATGGGCGGGAATCGAACGCTTCGCGTCGTCCTGCGACGACTGGCCAACCTCCCGGCGGGTGGGTGGTACAGCGGTGACCTTCACGTACACATGAATTACGGAGGGGCCTACCGGAACGACCCCCGCGGCCTGGCGCAACAGGCTAAGGCGGAAGACCTGCATCTGGTGGAAAACCTGATCGTGAACAAGGAGGGCCGGGTGCCGGATGTCTCCTGGTTCCGGAGCGATCCTGATCCCGCCTCGGACAAGGAGACCCTCATCCTTCACGGTCAGGAATTTCACACGAGCTATTGGGGTCACGTCGGCCTGTTGGGGCTTCGGGAGCATCTGGTGCTTCCCGGTTACACGGCGTACGCCAACACCCCCGTCTCCTCGCTGCAACCGACGAACGCTCGAGTGTTCGACATCGCCCATGCCCAGGGCGCGGTCGTCGGCTACGTGCATCCCTACGATGCGTACCCGGATCCCTCGGACACCTCGCGTGCCCTCACGCATGAGCTGCCGATCGACGCCGCCTTGGGAAAGGTGGACTACTACGAGGCGCTCGGCTTCGTGGACGATCCGATGGCGACGGCGTCTGTCTGGTATCGCCTGCTCAACTGCGGATTCCGGCTGCCCGCCGGAGCGGGCACCGACGCGATGACCAATTTCGCCTCGCTCCGTGGGCCGGTGGGGATGAACCGCGTGTTCGTGCAGAGCGGTGCGCCACTGGAGCATCGCCGATGGCTCGCCGCGCTCAAGTCCGGGAAGAGCTTCGCTACGAACGGACCGCTCCTGGAGCTCAGCGTGAACGGCCGGGGCCTCGGCGACGAGGTCGTGTTGCCGGACGGTGGCGGAGAAGTCAGCGTCAAGGTACGCCTTCGCTCCATCGTCCCGGTTGACCATCTGGAGCTGGTGAAGAACGGCGAGGTGGTGAGCGTCATTCCTCTCGAAGGCGATCGTACCGCCGGCTCGGCCACACTGCGCATCCCGGTGGAGCGGAGCGGCTGGATCCTGCTCCGCGCCCGCACCGACCGCGCGATCGAGCCGGTGCTCGACCTGTATCCATACGCGACGACGAGCCCGATCTACCTCACGGTCGGCGGACGGCCGCCGCGCTCCAGGTCGGACGCTGAGTTCTTCATGGCCTGGATCGATCGCACCCGAGCTGCCGTCGAAGGCCATCAGGACTGGAACACCGAGACCGAGCGGAAGGACGTTCTGGAAACGCTGGCCCAGGCTCGGGCCGAGTACGAACGACGCGCCGTGGAATGATGGCAATGCCGGCCCGGTGCACGGTCCTCGCATTCGCTTCCCTCGCCGCGTGTGCGGGAGAGCGGGTTGCCGGTGGCGCTGCCGCCGTGGACTCCCCGGCACGCATCGTCGTCGTCACCCATGGGCAATCGTCGGACCCGTTCTGGTCGATCGTGGCGAATGGCGTGGACGACGCCGCAAAGACGCTGGGGATCCGCGTGGAGTATCAGGCCCCCGGCACCTTCGACATGGTCCGCATGAGCCAACTGATCGAGGCCGCGGTCGCGAGCCGCCCTTCGGGACTCGTCGTCTCCATTCCCGATGCAAATGCGCTGGGCCCCTCGGTCCGAGCCGCCGTCGCCGCCGGCATTCCAACGCTTTCCATCAATTCCGGCGACGAGACCTGGCGGGACCTGGGACTCCTGGCGCACATCGGCCAGACCGAGTACGAGGCGGGAAAGGCGGCGGGGGCGCGGCTCGCGGCCGCGGGCGCCAAGCGGGTCGTCTGCGTGAATCACGAAGTGGGAAACGTATCGCTGGACCTGCGCTGCCGAGGGCTGGGAGACGCGCTCAAGGACGCGGGCGCGACGATGCAGGTCCTCGCGGTGACGCTAGCCGACCCCGATGACGCTACGCAGCGGATCCGGGGCGCCCTCGCGAGGGATGCGGCCATCGATGGTTTGCTCGCCCTCGGCCCGCCTGCCTCGGTACCGATGCTGGCTGCGTTGCGGGAGACCGGCCGCCTCGAGAAGGTGGCGGCAGGGACCTTCGATCTGAGCTCCGGTGTGCTGGCCGCCGTGCGCGACGGGGAGCTCATGTTTGCGATCGACCAGCAACCGTACCTGCAGGGATACCTGGGTGTCGTGCTCATGGCCAAGTATCTCGAAACGCGCGCGATCCCGGGGGGAGGCCAGATCATCCGCACGGGGCCCGCCTTCGTCACCCGCGAGACGGCCGCCGAGGTCATCGCTCTGACGGAGAAGGGGCTCCGCTGAAAGGACTGCTCTCCCGCCCCGAGGTCGGGGCCGCCTTCGGAGCGGTGCTCATCTGGCTGGGCTTCGCCTTTTCGGCCGGGCCCGCGTTCAGCGGTGCGGAGGGCAGTGCCGCCGTGCTCAACGCCGCGGCGCCGCTCGGCATCCTGGCCGTCGCCGTCGCCCTCCTGATGATCGCCGGCGAGTTCGACCTGTCGGTCGGCTCCATCATCGGCGCGGCAGGGATGAGCATCATGCTGCTCACCCAGTACGCGGGCTGGGAGCTGTGGCCGGCGATCGCCGGCGCGCTGGTGTTGAGCCTGGTCATCGGCTTCGCCAACGGGGTTCTCGTCGTCCGCACCGGCCTCCCGTCCTTCATCGTCACCCTCGGCACGCTGTTCGTCTTCCGCGGACTGACCATCGCAGTGAGCCGCGCGCTCACCCGTCGGACCCAGCTGGGCGGCCTCGACCAGGTGCCTGGCTATGAGTCCGCGCGAGTCGTCTTCGCCAGCGATCCGGCGGGGCCGTTCCGGGTCTCGATACTGTGGTGGCTGGGTCTGGCGGCGCTCGCCACCTGGCTGCTGCTCCGCACACGCTGGGGGAACTGGATCTACGCGGCGGGAGGATCGGCCGAGTCCGCCCGGAAGCTCGGCGTTCCGGTTGCCCGCCTGAAAGTGGCCCTGTTCATGACGACCGCCGCGGCCGCGTGGCTTGTAGCGGTAACGCAGGCGGTGCGCTTCACCGGTGCGGACGCCTTACGGGGAGAGCAGCAGGAGTTCCGGGCCATCATCGCCGCGGTGATCGGCGGGACCCTGCTGACAGGTGGCTATGGATCCGCCATCGGGGCCGTGCTGGGCGCCCTCATCTTCGGCATGGTTCAACAGGGCATCGTGATCACAGGTGTCGACGCCGACTGGTTCCAGGTCTTCCTCGGCGTCATGCTGGTATTCGCCGTCCTGGTGAACAACTACGTGCGTCGCGTGGCCGGCGTCCGGTGAGCGGGCCGATCCTGCGGGTCGAGGGCATCTCCAAGCAGTTCGGGAGTGTCCGCGCGCTCCGCGACGTCTCCCTGGAAGTCGAGGCTGGACGGGTGGTCTGTCTGCTCGGCGACAACGGCGCGGGCAAGTCCACGCTGATCGGCATCCTCGCTGGTGTTCACCGGCCGACCGCGGGCCGGTATCTGATCGATGGGGAGGCGGTCAACCTTGCATCACCCAGAGAAGCGCTCGCGCGAGGCATCGCCACCGTGTACCAGGACCTCGCCATGATTCCGCTGATGAGCGTGTGGCGCAACTTCGTCCTCGGTGCCGAACCCGAAGAAGGTTGGGGCCCGTTGCGGCGGATGGATGTCGGGAGCTGCCTTCGGGCTGCGCGGGACGAGCTGGAGCGGCTGGGCGTGGAGATCCGTGACCTCTCCCAGCCGGTGGGGACGCTCTCGGGGGGAGAGCGTCAGGCCGTGGCGATCGCCCGTGCCGTTCACTACGGCGCAAGGGTGCTGATTCTCGACGAGCCGACGGCCGCGCTGGGCGTGAAGCAGGCCGGCGCCGTGCTCGAGTACATTCGGCGCGCCCGGGAGCGGGGCGTAGGGGTCGTCGTCATCACCCACAACCCGCATCATGCGATGGCGGTCGGCGATCGCTTCGTGGTCCTGCGGCAGGGAGAGGTGGTGGCGAGTCGCGGAAAGGGGGAAGTGAGCGTCGAAGAGCTCAACGAGCTGATGTCGAGTACCGCCCCGGCACGCTGAGCTTCGGCTCCTTCGCTTCGCTCAGGATGACACCGACTCCACCACCATCGCGATCCCCTGACCCACGCCGATGCACATCGTCGCGAGGCCATACCGTCCGCCCGTCCGGCGCAGCGCGTGGACCAGCGTGGTGAGGATGCGCGCGCCGCTCGCGCCCAGCGGGTGTCCCAACGCGATGGCCCCTCCGTAGATGTTCACCTTTGCCGGATCGAGCCGGAGCTGGCGGATGCACGCGACTGCCTGGGCGGCGAACGCCTCGTTGAGCTCGATCAGATCGAGCCGATCCACTGTCAGTCCGGCCCGCTCGAGCGCCTTGCGTGTCGCCGGGACCGGGCCGAGACCCATGCAGCTGGGATCGACTCCCGCGACCGCCGTTGAGACGATACGCGCGAGCGGTGAGAGGCCGAGCTCTTCCATGACGGGCCGGCCGACCACGGCCAGAGCCGCCGCTCCGTCGTTGATTCCGCTGGAGCTGCCGGCGGTAACGGTTCCATCCGACCGGAAGGCGGGGCGAAGGCGCGCCAGCGACTCGAGCGGTGACGTCCGCCCGGGGCGGCTCGTCCCGCGTCAGCTTCTCGGTCCGCCCGTCGCGCTTCACCTCGAGCGGAACGATCTCATCGGCGAACATGCCCGTCGTGAGAGCCGCCTGGGCCCGGCGCTGGCTCTCAACGGCAAACTCGTCCTGGGCCTGCCGCGACACCTGACACAAATCCGCGACTCGCTCCGCAGTCTCACCCAGCGAGATCGTCCAGTCCGCGGGAAAGCGGGGATTGACGAACCGCCAGCCGACCGTGGAGTCGGCCATGGTGGGGGGAGTTCGGTCCCAGCCCTTGGCCGGCTTCAGCATGACGTAGGGAGCCCGGGTCATGCTCTCGACGCCGCCGGCCAGCATCAGCCCGCCTTCGCCGGACCGGATGGCCTGCGCGGCGGATGCGACCGCCTGCAGCCCCGACCCGCAGAGGCGATTCACGGTCTGGCCCGGCACTTCCACGGGCAATCCCGCGAGGAGTGCCGCCATTCGAGCGACGTTCCGGTTGTCCTCGCCGGCGCCATTGGCACAGCCGAGGATCACGTCGTCGATCCGCTCGGACGGAAGGGACGCACGGTCGAGCAGGCCGCGAAGCGCGGCGGCGGCCAGGTCGTCAGGCCGGATGTCAGCGAGCGCGCCGCCGGCGCGGCCGATCGGGGTGCGGACTGCGCTGGTGATGAAGACCTCGGTCATGGAATTCGTCAGAGTGAGTACCTCAACCCGGGTTGCATGGTTGTCGCGCGCCTCGCATGAAGATAGTGCGTTGACTGACCCTAGGCCGCCCGCTAAGTTGCGGCCTCGCAACGAGTCGGGACAGGTGGCCGAGTGGTTGAAGGCGCACGCCTGGAGAGCGTGTCTCCTTCGCCCCAGGTCTGACCCAACCGGATTTGTAAGTGGCGTTGGTCAAGCTTGTTGCGAGGGTCCCTGAATTTTATGGTCTGACCCGAAGTTTTGCTGGGGTCAGAGTCAGGGTCAGAGTTGGTAGGACCGGCTCACAGTTGTGTGACCATCGGGAGCGGTGGCCGAGTGGCTGAAGGCACCAGTCTGGAGAACTGGTAATGGGGTAACCCATTCGAGGGTTCGAATCCCTCCCGCTCCGATCACTCGATCTCCCCGCGGCGTGGAGTAGTCCTCGTTAGTCCACACTGGCGTTCAATCATCCTCGCTAGTAACCGAAGCCCAAGTCCGCGCGGGATCGCCCGCCGATGGAGCCCAGCCACTCGTCCTTCCGCAGGCTCCAAGATCGACGCGACCACCGACAATCGGGTCCAGGACTCGGTTGGAGGCTCTTATGGCTTCATCGGCCATATTGGGTTGAAGAGGATCTGTGATTGTGTTTCGGTGAAAGGCGCTTTCATGGCACTCGGGGTGGCAACAGGTAGAGCGACATGGCGAAGATCGCATAGACCATCAGCAGCAGGACACCCACGAACCACGCCGAGCGCCCGCTGTTGGTCACCATCGAGGCGGTCATCGAGGCGATGAGCATCATCACCACGGCACCCGGCCAAAACTGAAGGTCCATCGGCGTCGGCCCGATGACATAGCTCACGAGCACCAGCACTGGCGCGACAAACAGCGCGATTTGGGTCGAGCTGCCGAGTGCGATGCCCACGCTCAGGTCCAACCGGTTCTTGCGCGCGCCGGAAAACGCCGTGGGCATCGCCGATGCGCCGCCGACCAGCGCCACGATGATGAAACCCACGAACGCCGGGGTCATCCCGAACGCCTCCGCCGCCTCCTGCACCGACTCGACGAAGATTTCACTCACGAGCGCGACCAGGACCGTGACGCCGGCCAGCGTGCCCAGGGCCAGGCCCATCGGCCACGGCGATTCCCCGGCCTCGGAATGTGCCACGCTGCCAAACGTACTCGCGGTGCGTCTTGAGCGAGTACAGCATGCTCAGTCCGTAGGTGACGATGAGCAGCACCGCGAGACCGACGCTCAACTTGTGGCTGAACGCCACCGAGGCGGCGTCGGCGTGCGACGTTGCCGAAGGAACCAGCAACGCGACCGTGGCCAGGAAGAGCAGTGCCGCCTGCACGCGGGCGCTGACCTGGTTGTACTCCTGCACGTGGTGCTTGAGCCCGCCCAGCAGAAAGGAAGCACCCAGGATGAACAACGTGTTGGTGACGATCGTGCCGGCTATGGACGCCTTCACCAGCGTGTATTGCCCGGCGCGCAAGGCGGCCAGCGCGATGACCAGCTCTGCCAGGTTTCCGAGCGTGGCGTTCAGCAGGCCACCGACCGCATCGCCGATTTTGGCGGCCACGGACTCGGTGGCATAGCTCAGCAGCACGGTCAACGGCATGATGGCCAGGACGGATAGTACGAAGAGCAGCGTGTGCGCGTCGGGCGCGAGTGGTTGGGCCGCGAGCACCACGGGCACGAAGACCAGCAGCCAGAGCAGCTTGTTGTGCCGGATTACGGTGAGCAGTTCTTTCATGGTTCACTTTGCCTCGGCTGCGGACCTGGGAAGAAACAACCTGCTCATCACCGCGAAGAAAAATCCCGTGGACAACCCGCACATCAGGATGCCGGTCAATCCCTCCACCGAGCCGATCAGCTCGCCACTCCTTCGGCAGAACCACATCGCCGTAACCCAACGTGGTGTAGGTGACCGCTGAGAAATAGAACGATGACTCGGCATCCGGCAGGCACTTCTGCCACCAGTAGAACAGTGCCCATACCGCAATCTCGGCAAGATGCAGGAGAACCAGCCACCACGCCACCTTGATGAGCAGGCGGGTCACCGGCCAGAACCGCGTGTCGGGCGGAGCCGACGCCGTGCGCGGCAACAGCGCCGACATCCCCGCGGCATGAATCGTCACCGTAAGGGCCAAGAGACACCAGGCGATCAGGAGCTTCGAGATCATCGCTACCAGGGATTGGCGATCATGCAATCTCCTGCATCGTTTCGCCCCTGTCGAGGCCGCGGCTCTGGGAGCTCCACGCTTCGGCTTCGTGACTTCGGGAGCGCCATCGATTAGCTCGACGGTCTAGCACGACGCGACGTACTGGTCGTCGACTGAGCGTCCATATCACTTCGGCCGGCTCCCGAATTAGCGGACCCAAGGCCTACGACGAACATGGTCGGGGCGGAGATCACTGGCGGGCGGCGGATCCGAGCGCTCCTAGCCGGGAAGGAAGCGGCGTCCGCACCGGGTGTGACCATCGGGAGCGGTGGCCGAGTGGCTAAAGGCACCAGTCTGGAGAACTGGTAATGGGGTAACCCATTCGAGGGTACGAATCCCTCCCGCTCCGATCACGCGATCTCCCCGCGCCGCAGCTTCAGCAGCAGTTGACTTGCCTCCTCCATCGCCCACTCCGGCTGATCCTCGCCGTACGTCGCCACCATGGCGGTGCTGGTGGCCTCGCCAGACGCCCGCTCCTTCCGCAGCCATCGACAGCGACCCGCCGCAGTCCGTAGCCGCCACGTCCTTTGATGTGGGGGGACGCCCGCTAACATCTCGGCCTGCCGGAACCAGCGCCCGACCATCCCCCGGCCGACCGGCCGCGTATTCTGACTGGCCACCATCTTCGCTAGACGGTTGCCAGGGAACAGCAGGTAGTCGGCGAGCTTCCAGCCTGGTACTGCTCCTCAAAGTGGCGCAGATAGCCGCCCAAAGCCTTCCTGACGGCCTCCAACTGGGCGTCATTGAGCTTTACCTTTGTGCCCTGCTTATCGCCCTTGCCGTGCACAATGAAGGTGCCGCCCTCCAAGTTTAGATCGACCCGGTGAGCCATCGCGACCTGACTTCCAACCCGAAGGAAGAATCCCAACTCCATTAGAAACCCGAATCGCGGGTCCACGTGCCACGAATGGTTGACGATCTCCACCAGTTGCGAAAGGCCGCCGATGGTCACGTCAGCATTTGCAGCCAGAGTATGCGGTCGAGGAAACGGTGAGTGAGATTGTGCTTGGCCGCCGATGTGCCTATCCTCTCCTTCGGTCCACAGCGAAAACCGAGTTTCCGAGGGCGGTCCCATGTCCCCGAGCATCCGCTGGTCTATCGGAGTCGCGATAATCACGCTCGTCGGAACGACGCCCCAAGCACGGGCACAATCGACTAGCCGCCTGTACGACAAGTGGCAGATCGACCTTTCCGGTGCGGTCCTGGTGATGGGGACGGACATCCGGGTCGACGGGTCGAACGGCGAGGGAACGGAGATCGACGGCGAGGATGTCCTCGGACTATCTCGGGAGAAGATCCAACCTCGCGCTTCGGTCCGGTGGCGGCCGGGACGCCGGCATGAGATCGAACTCGGCTACCAGTTTGCGCGGCGGACCGGCGAGAAGACGCTCGAACGCGACATCGTCTTTGCCGATTCCACCTACGCGGTCGGAGTCAACGTGAAATCCACGTTCCGAACCGACCAAGTCTTTCTGGCCTATCGGTTTGCCATTCGGGCGCGCGAGCGCACCCAGCTCGGCGTGGGAGTCGGGATCGGTGTGTTTCCATTCAAGCTCGAGGCCGACCGCCTCGCCAGCGCTGGTGGCTCGGAGGTGACCTCCTCTAACGAGAGGAGCTTTACGGGCCCCTTCGGCTCACTTGGTATCTACGGCCGGTTCCTGCTGGGTGATCGCTGGTATCTGGAGAGCGATCTTCGGGGCATCGCGATTCAGATCGACCGCATCGAGGCGAGTGTCGTGGAGGGCAACCTGGCGGGGCGGTATTTCCTCTCCGAGAAATGGGCGATGGAACTCGGCTACGGCATCAGCTCGGTCACGCTCACGGTGGATCCGCCGGCGGACCGCCAAGGGTTCTTCGGGAAGATCAAATATCCGCTGCACAACATCCGGCTCGGCGTGGTGCTGACCCCGTGAGCTACAGCACGTCGGCACCTCCGTGAAAAGCCAGCTCAGCGAGCGCCCATCATAGCCTCGTTCGATTCGGTGCACCCTCAAAGCTGGTCGGGGTGATCCATCGGGAAACGCGAAAAGTGCGACATCTGAGCTGCCCGTGGGTCAGACTCGGGTCAGAGTCTGGACGGGCATTTCGGGGATTTTCTGCCCGGAATGACCGGAAGGCGTGTCCACTAAGTGGTTGAATAGCCACGTGAGCGGCTGTACTAGTGCCCGGGGGGTCAGCCTGGAGAGCGTGTATACGCCAAAAGCGTATCGCGGGTTCGAATCCCGCCCTGTCCGTATAACTGCACCACGCCCGTCCTTCGAACCCACGCCCACTTTCCTAGCGGAGCCTCAGGACATAACTTAGGCGCCGATGATCCGGCTCCTGCGCCGCTCGCGGCTCCTTGCCCTCGTGCTCCTGCTGGCCACGCCCGCCTTCGGCGGCGCCTGGCTGCAGGCCATCCACCCCTGTCCGGTGGATACGCCATGGCTGGAGCAGCACGGCCACGGGCACGAGCACGGAGCGACCTCGAAGGCCGAGGGATGCCACTGCGTCAGCTCGTGCTCTGCAAGCAGTGTGGCCGTACTCGCCACCGGCGCGCTATCCCTCGCGGCTTCGACTTCCGGCTTTTCCGCGCTCCCGGCGTTTCCGCCGCGCGCGCACGTCCCGCTTCTTCAGCCGTCCGACCTCCTTCCTCCAGCTACAGCTCCGCCCCTGAGCTGAGCGCGCCTTCGCGCTCCGTGTGTCTCTAGGGCAGGTGCATCCCGCACCGGCCCGCCCGGACCATGCCCGCCTCCTGGCGGGGCTCAGCAACGGAGATCCCGATGTCATGCAGGTACGTCGTCCTGTGCAGCGCGCTCGCGCTGTGCATGAGCCCACCGTCGATGCTGTCGGCGCAGCAGCCGCGCGGTACGGTCGGCGGCGTCGTTGTCAATGCGGCCGATGGAAGGCCCATTCCCGACGCGAGCGTGGGTATTCCCATGCTAGGTCGCTACGTCACATCCGATCCCGCCGGCCATTTCCGGATGGCGGGAGTCGAGTTCGGCAGTCAGGTGATCGAGGCCCGCGCGCTCGGGTTCCAGCCGGTGCGCCAGGCCGTGACCATCATCCCCGGGGACTCGGTGATGGTGGAGCTGCGCCTCAAGGCTGCGGCGGTAACCTTGCCGGAGGTCGTGGTCAGCTCTTCGCGTGAGGAGCAGACGACCGCCACGACGCCGGTCAGCATCGGCGTGATCGACGAGGCGGCAATCCACGAGACCCGGAGCCACCATCCGTCCGAGCTCGTCAACCGGACGCCCGGTGTCTACGTCAGCAACTTCGGCGGGGAAGGGCACGCCACCGCGATCCGGCAGCCGATCACCACCAAGGCGCTGTACGCCTACCTGGAGGACGGGGTCCCCATCCGATCCACCGGGTTCTTCAACCACAACGCCCTGTACGAGATCAACATCCCTCAGGCGGGCCGGCTCGAGATCATCAAGGGTCCGGGCACGGCAGTCTACGGCAGCGACGCGGTCGGCGGTGTCGTCAGCGTGTTCACCCGCGATCCGTCGGAGAACCCGGAGGCCGAGCTCTTCGTCGAGGGGGGAAGCAGCACCTACGTGCGGGCGCTGGGTACCGCGAGTGCCACCTTCGGTCGGGACGCCTTCCGGACCGACCTGAACGTGACCAGCGCCGACGGGTGGCGGGATGGGTCGCCATACGACCGGCAGAGCGGCACCCTGCGCTGGGACCACCACGTGAACGACCGGGTCCGGTTCAAGACGGTGGCAGCGATCTCCCACATCGACCAGCCCGGCGATGGCGGGGGTGATCTCACCATCGAAGACTTCGAGACCGCCCCTTCGCGCACCTACACCTCGATCGCGTTCCGGCGGGTGATGGCGGCGCGCCTCTCGAGCGAGATCCAGGTGCGGGGAGACCAGTCGTCCTTCGGTGCCACGGTCTACGCCCGCTACAACGAGCTCGACCTGCTTCCGTCCTGGCAGCTCGGCTTCGATCCGCAGACCTGGGAGAGCAGGCACCAGTCCTTGGGATTGCTGACCCGCTATCGTCACTCCCTGACGCCGCTCCGGACCAACCTCAGCACCGGGGTGGACCTGGAGTACAGCCCGGGCAGCCGCCTCGAAACGGAAATTCTCCCCGATCGGGCCGGCCTGGTGTTCACCGGATACACCACCGGAGAAGCCCAGTACGACTACGACGTCTCGTTCTATCAGGTCGCGCCGTACGCGCAGGCGGATGTCGCGCTGCCCGGCCGAGTGAATCTCAGCGCCGGCGTCCGCTACGACCACCTCGGCTACGACTACACCAACCTGCTCAGCGTCGTGGACACGGGGTCGCACCGCCGTCCCGCCTCCACCGATGTGAGTTTCGATCGCCTGAGCCCGAAGCTGGGCGCCACGTGGGAAGTCGCGCCCAGCGTGAGCGTCTTCGCTTCCTACCGCGAGGCATTCCGCGCCCCGTCGGAGAGTCAGCTCTTCCGCCAGGGAGCGGCGGTGAGCACGGTGGACCTCAAGCCGGTGCGCGCTTTCAGCTGGGATGGCGGGGTCCGGGCGGCCCTGGGTGGCACCGTCACGCTGGAAGCCACCGCGTACAGCATGCGTCTGAGAGACGACATCCTCACCTTCTTCGACCCCGCGACCGGCCTCCGTCTCACCCAGAATGCCGGCGCCACCAATCACCGGGGCGTCGAAGTAGGACTCGGCGTCGGTCTGGTGGAAGGTCTGAGGCTGGACGGCGCGGTGTCGTATGCCAAGCACACCTACATCGCCTGGCAGCCGCGGCCCACGCTGGACTACAGCGGCAACGAGATGGAGCTGGCGCCGCGCTTGCTGGGCAACACTCGGCTGACGTACCGGCCGGCGTTCCTTGCCTCCGGTATGGTGGCGTTCGAATGGACCCGGTTGGGCTCGTACTGGATGGACCCGGAGAACACGCACAAGTACGACGGACACGATCTCTTCAACCTGTATGCAACGGTGCCGGTGACACCGCATGTCGAGCTGAGTGGCCGGGTCACCAACCTCGGTGACGCGCGGTTCGCCGAGACGTCATCGTACAACGCGCAGCAAGACGAGCGCTTCCGGCCGGGACCGCCCCGGCAGTTCTATCTGGGAGCGCAGTACCGCTTCGGAGGACTGTGATGACGAGAACGACGGCATTCCTGGCCTCCACGGGGCTGCTCATCGCCTGCGGAGGCGGCACTCCGCGCGACAGCGCGGACTTCAGTCCCGCTCGCGTGGTTTCGCAGGACACTGAGAACGGCGCGACGCCGATGTTCCTGGCGACGTCCCGGGGCGACCGAGTGGTCGCCTGGGTCTCCGCGCCGGGCGGAGGGTCGGATGGGAGTCTGCACATCTCGGTGACGCCATCCGGCGCCACCGAGCCGCTGCCGGCCGTGACGGTGCGCGATCCGCTGGGCGCGATCGAGGCCCACGGCGAAGCACCGCCGCAGCTCGCCGCCGATTCGGCGGGAGCGGTCTCCGTGCTGTACACCGTGGGGAAGGAAGTGCCGGGCCAGCGGTGGCCGGTCAGCGCGCTCCGGTTCATGCGCTCGACGGACCATGGCCGAACCTGGAGCGCACCGGTGACGGTCAACGACGGCACCGAGTTCGGGTCGCACAACTTCCACGCGCTCACGGCGGCGCCGGACGGCTCACTGCTCGCCACATGGCTCGAGGCGCGACAGGGCAAGTCTGGCGTGTGGATGAGCCGCTCCACCGACGGAGGCAAGACCTGGTCGGAGAATCGGGCGATCTACTCCGATCCGACCTGCCCGTGCTGCCGGACTTCCGTCGCCATCGCGGGCGATGGCGCCATGTACGTCGCGTGGCGCGCGATCCTGTCCGGCGACGTCCGCGATGTCGTGGTCACCCGGTCGCGGGACGGCGGCGCGACGTGGAGCGCGCCGGTGCGCACCCGCGAGGACGGCTGGGTCTATCCGGGCTGCCCTCACGCCGGGCCGTCGCTCAAAGTCGATGCGCGTGGCGTGGTGCATGTCGGCTGGTGGACGGGAAAGACGGGGGAGGCGGGCGTCTACTACGCGCGCTCGGAGGACGGCGGCCAGACCTTTACCTCCCAGCCGATCGCGGTCGGCGAGCGTGCCCGGCCGGCGCACGTTCAGCTCGCGCTCGCGGGAGACGGCGCTGTCTTCGTGGCCTGGGATGACGGGCTGAGCGAGATGCCGAGGGTGCTGGTCCGCCGCTCGGCCGACGGCGGCCGGAGCTTCGGCGCAACCTCGGCCCTCAGCGATCCCGAGGCCGCGGCTTCCTACCCCGTGCTTGCGGTGTACGGCGATTCGGTCGCGGTTGCCTGGAGCCAGACCACGGCTGCGGAGCATCGCGCCAAGCTCGCGGCCAAGGTCGACATGAAGGACCCGAAGGCGGTGATGCCGCTGCCGCGGGTGGGGCAGTCTGAGATCCTGCTTCGGGCGGGGAGGACCTGATCGAGCGGGCGGGCGGGCGACCGTCGAGCGACGTCATCCCGAGCGAAGCGAGGGATCTTCTGAGCCGGCTATCGATGCCTGCGGAGAAGATCCCTCGCTTCGCTCGGGATGACACTCTCCCCGCGCTGCCCGTGGCGCAGCGCCGTGCCGCCCTACCGCCACCCCGCCCCCGCCGCTAGCTTCCGGCGCCGATGTCCACACGCATTCCCCTCCTCGACGAGCGCGCCCTCGCCCGCACGCTGGCACGCATGGCAACGGAAATCGTGGAAAGAGCCCATGGCACGGATCGGCTGGTGCTCGTGGGAATCCAGCGCCGTGGCGTCGAGCTCGCCGTCCGCCTCAAGAATCTGATCGATCAGGCCGAGCGCTCCAATCTGGAGCTGGGCAAGCTCGACATCACGCTCTATCGCGATGATCTCCAGACCGTCGGGGCCCGCCCCGTCGTCGGCGAGACCAGCCTTCCCGACCTGGATGGAAAGAACGTCGTCATCGTGGACGATGTCCTCTACACCGGCCGCACCGTGCGCGCGGCGCTCGACGAGTGCGCCGATTTCGGCCGCCCACGCCGGATCCTGCTCTGCGTGCTGATCGACCGCGGCGGCCGCGAGCTTCCCATCCAGGCCGACATCGTCGGGACTACCGCCGCCGCCGGCCCGGGCGACCGGGTGGACGTCCTCGTCAGCGAGCTGGACCAGCGCGACGCGGTCGAGCTGGTCCGCGGAGACGTGGGCCGATGACCGCCGCGCTCGGCAAGGATCTCGTCGGCCTCGAGCCGCTGAGCGCCGACCAGATCCGGCTCATCCTCGACACTGCGGAGCCGTTCAAGGAGGTCAGCGAGCGGCCGATCAAGAAGGTTCCCGCCCTTCGCGGCAAGACGATCGTCAATCTCTTCTTCGAAGCTTCTACCCGCACCAGGATCTCCTTCGAATTCGCCGAGAAGAGGCTCAGCGCGGACACGGTGAACGTCGGCGCCGCCGGGTCTTCGGTCAGCAAGGGCGAGACGCTGGTGGACACGGCGCGCAATCTCGAAGCGATGCGGATCGACATGGTGGTGATCCGGCACGAGGCCTCGGGGGCCGCACAGTTCCTCGGTCAGCGCATCCGCAGCAACGTGATCAATGCGGGCGACGGCAAGCACGAGCATCCGACCCAGGGCCTGCTTGACATGCTCACCCTGCGCGACCGCTTCAAGCGGCTCGCGGGATTGAAGATCGCTATCTGCGGCGACATCCTGCACAGCCGGGTGGCCCGCAGCAATATCTGGGGGCTCACCAAGCTCGGCGCCTCCGTCGGGGTCTGTGGTCCGGCATCGCTGCTCCCGCGCAACGTGCACGAGCTCGGCGTCACGATCCTCCCGAGGATTGAAGACGCTATCCAGTGGGCCGACGCCCTCAACGTCCTCCGCCTCCAGCTCGAACGGATGCAGTCCGGCTTTCTGCCCTCGTTGCGCGAGTACAATCGCGTCTTCGGCGTCACCAACGAGCGGCTGGCCCGGGCGCCCAAAGATCTGCTGATTCTGCATCCCGGGCCGATGAACCGCGGCGTCGAGATCGACAGCGACGTCGCGGACGGCCCGCACAGCGTCATCCTGCCCCAGGTGACCAACGGTGTCGCGGTGCGGATGGCGGTGCTGTACCTGCTGGCGGGCGGCTCGCCGGACTGGGCGCACGGCGGGGGAGGGGAATAGAGTGCGGCCTATTCTGATCAGCGCGGGGCGGGTGATCGATCCCTCGCGCGGCACCGACACGGCCGCCGATGTCTATCTCGCCGACGGCAAGGTGCAGGCGGTCGGCCGCGACCTCGGCCGGCCGGACGACGCCATCGTGCTCGACGCGGCTGGGAAGATCGTCGCCCCCGGGCTCATCGATGTGCACGTGCATCTCCGCGAGCCGGGACAGGAGGACGTGGAGACCGTCGCGACCGGAGCGATGGCCGCGGCCGCGGGCGGATTCTCCGCGGTCTGCGCCATGCCCAACACCGACCCGGTAACCGACAATCAGGCCGCGGTGGGCTTCATCGTGAGCCAGGCCCAGCGAGCGGAGAAGGCGCGGGTCTATCCCATCGGTGCCATCTCGCTGGGCCAGAAAGGGCAGCAGCTCGCCGAGTTCGGCGAGCTGGTCGGCGCCGGCGCGGTGGCGGTGAGTGACGACGGCAAGCCCGTCGTCTCGAGTCACCTCATGCGTACCGCGCTCGAGTACGCGCGCACGTTCGGGATCCCGGTGGCGGATCACTGCGAAGACCCCACGCTGTCGGCCGGCGGTGCGATGCACGAGGGGTTGGTCTCGACCCGGCTCGGACTGAAGGGCATTCCGGCCGCGGCCGAAGAGATCATGGTCGCGAGGGACATCCTGCTGGCCGAGCTCACCGGTGGCCACGTCCACCTCTGCCACATGTCCACGCGCGGCTCGGTGGACCTCATCCGTCACGCGAAGGACAGGGGCGTCCGGGTCACCGCGGAGGCCTGCCCGCACCACTTCACGCTGACCCACGAAGCGTGCGAGGGGTACAACACCAACGCGAAGATGAACCCGCCGCTTCGCGAGGCCGAGGACCGTGAGGCGATCCGCCAGGCCCTGCGCGACGGGACGATCGACGTGATCTGCACGGACCACGCCCCGCATCACTACGACGCGAAGGAGCGGGAATTCGACGACGCGCCGAACGGGATCATCGGCCTGGAGACGGCGCTGGGCCTTGCCGTGACCGAGCTGGTGGACACCGGCCTCCTCGGGCTTCCGGAGCTGATCAAGCGGATGAGCGTGATGCCCGCCCGCATCTTCAATCTCACGGGCGGCACTCTTGCGCCCGGCGCGGCGGCCGATGTGGTAGTGTTCGACGCGGAGGAGCGCTGGGTGGTGCGGCCGGAGGAGTTCTACTCCAAGAGCCGGAACACGCCGTTCGGCGGCCGGGAGCTTCGCGGACGGGCCAGTGCCACGATCGTCCGGGGGCACCTCGCCTACCAGCGGGGCGACTGACCTGGCTGCCGGAAAGCGGCTACCACATTACATTTGCATGTAGGACCCCCAGGATCACGTTCGGAGTGCCCGCCACATCATCGGGCAGCGCTGCTCGGCCTGCCACACGGCGATCGCCAGGGGGACGGACCAGGTCCCAAGCTCCAGTTCGAGAGGATCATTCCGCCATGGCCAACAACCCCGCTGCTGATACCAGTATCGAAGGACTCCTTGAGCAGCGAGCCCAGTACGAGCAGTGGCTCGCCAAGCTCGATGGTGCTGCCAACAACGCGCCGGCCGCGGTCCGTTCCAAGATTCGCGGCGACTACGAGGCGCGTCTCCGCGGCGTGATCGAGCAACTTCGCGGCTACTCGGCGACCATCGCCGGTGATTTGGAGCGTCATCAGTCCTCACAGTCGGAGCTCGATGGTCAGCGGCGCCAGGCGGAAGAAGAGCTCGCCGAAGCCGAGGTCAGGTACGCCGTTGGGGAATACACTGAACCCGAGTGGCAGCGGATCCGTGGCGAGAGCGACGGACGGCTCCAGGGTCTCCGCGAGCAGCTTGGCACCGTGGGGAAGGAGATCAGCCGTCTCGCCGAGGTGCAGCAGCTCATCGGTGGGCCGAGCCGGCCCCCGACACCGCCGCCCACCCCTGCTCCGGCGCCACCCCCGGAGCCACCTGCCGCCGAGATGATCGAGCGCTCGCCACCCCCGCCGCCGCCCCCCGTGGACGACGAGCCGGTCGTTCCGACCATCCGGACGACCCAACCGAAGGGGGCCCCTGCAGCGCCCGTCGACGAGCTGGCCTTTCTCAAGTCGGTCGCCGACGAGGATCTGAAGCCGGCCTCCCGGCGCGCCAGCAATCCGGGCGCCGCCTCACAGTCGCATGGCGGATCCCGGACGGTGGATGCGCCGCCGGCCCCTTCTGAGGGGCGAAAGAGCGGGGCCCCGGGCGTGGCCAAGACGCTGAAGTGCGGCGAGTGCGGGACGCTGAACCGGCCGACCGAGTGGTACTGCGAGCGCTGCGGGGCTGAGCTGGCTGGGATATAAAGAGTTACAGCGGTAACTTGAAGTAGCTTGGAAGGTGGGCTACCGCCAAGGCAGAGGGGTCCGTTGACCACGGACCCCTCGTTTGTTTTGCGTCCCAGGTGGGCGGGTTACTTCTTGCCGCCGGCCACCAGCTTGGCGAGCCGGCTCTTCTGCCGAGCCGCCGCGTTGGGATGGATCAGGTGCTTCCGGCCGGCGCGGTCGAGCAGCTTCACGGCTTCGTCGTAAGCGCGCTTTGCCTCTTCTCCGGTCGCGGCACGCACCTTCTTGAGCGCGTTGCGGAGCTTGCTCCGTTTGGCCCGGTTCGCGGTGGTCCGGGTATGGGACTGACGCATGCGCTTCTCGGCGGACTTGATTCGTGGCACTGCGACCTCGACTTGGGCTGAAGATGCTCCGGGCAACCGGCCCGGCGTTGGAAGCGCGGAAACCTAGAGAGCAACCCGCGCAAGGTCAAGCGGCGAGCCGCTTTGACTTGTCCGGACCGGGTGCTTAACCTTCGGCCTTACCTGCCACAGGAACCCGTCCTGGAAAGCCAGCTCAGCGAATTCATCCTGGCGCTGCCGATGTTGGTGTTCGCCATGACCGCGCACGAGTATGCGCACGCGGTCGTGGCGCTGAAACAGGGCGACGACACGGCCTACCAGCTCGGGCGCGTGACCCTGAACCCGATCCCGCACATCGATCCGTGGATGAGCCTCCTCATGCCGGCGCTCCTGTGGTTCGCCAGCGACGGACGATTCACGTTCGGCGGCGCCAAGCCGGTGCCGGTGGACACGCGGAAATACCGCAACTACCGTCGCGGCGACATCCTGGTCTCGGCCGCCGGAGTGACCGTCAACTTTTTCCTCGCCCTACTCTGGTCGGTCGTCTTCGTCCTGCTTGGCCTCGCCTCGCGCGCGATGCCGGGTGCAACAGCCGTGCTCGATACCGCGCAGCGGATGATGGTGCACGGAATCTGGCTCAACCTGATCCTCTGTTTCTTCAACCTGATCCCGATCCCGCCGCTCGACGGGTCGCATCTGTTCTACCACCTCCTCCCGCCCAAGGCGGGGATGTGGTATCGTGACCTGCAGCGCTTCGGATATCTTCCACTCTTCGCGCTGATGTTTCTCTTCCGTCCGGTCATGACGTTCCTGCTGACGCCGGCGTACGCGATGATGGGGATCCTCGCCGGCTACATCGCCCCGTATCAGGTGGTCGCGATGGTGAGCCTGCGCTAGGATGACGGCTTCCGAAGCTCCCACGACCGCGCTCGGCGCGGGTCCCGGCTTCGTCGTCCAGCTCGACGCGTTCTCCGGTCCGCTGGACCTGCTCCTCCACCTGTTGCGGGAAGAGCAGATCGAGATCGCCGAGATCCCGATCGCCCGCATCGCCGACCAGTTCCTCGGGGCCATCCACGATCTCGGCCTCAACCAGGCCGCCGACTATCTCGACATGGCGAGCCGCCTCGTCCGCCTCAAGGCGCAGATGCTGTTGCCGCGGGGGTCGGAGGACGATGGCTGGGAGGACCCTCGTGCCGAGCTGGTCCGCAGACTGCTGGAGTACCAGCAGATCCGCGAGATCGCGGTCTGGATGGGGCGATCGGCCGAGCGTCGTGCGGAGCAGTTCGCCCGCGGCTACCTCCCGCCGCTGCCCGAGGCACCGCCGCCACCGCTCACCCTGGACCTGCTGGAGCTGCTGCAGGCGGTGGAGCGCGTGATCGCCGCGATCCCGGTGCCGGTGTTGCACCGCGTCATCGCGCGGCCGCTCGACGTCGAGGCGGCCACTCGGAGGATCGAGGCCCTGCTGGACCAGCGCGAAGAGTTCGGCTGGCTGGAAGCGCTCGGTCCCCGTCCCGACGATCGCCGATCTGCTCTCCACGCTGTCTGGCCCTGCTCGAGCTGGCCAAGCGGGGTGCCATCCGTCTGACTCAACCGGCGCCGTTCTCGCCGATGGTGATCGCCCGTGACCCCGCTCGCCCAGCTGCTTGAGGCCGCGCTCTTCAGCGCCTCCCGCCCGCTCACCGTCGAGGAGCTGTCCACGCTCGAGCCCGATGCGACCCTCGCGGACGTCCGCATGGCGCTGGAGCAGATTCGGGAGCACTACGACTTCGAGCAGCACGGCATCGAGCTGGTGGAGCTGGCGGGCGGCTACCAGATCCTGAGCCGTCCGATCCATGCCGCGGCGATCGAACGCGCGCAGTTCTCCGTCCGCGCCGCGAAGCTGACCGCGGCCGCGCTGGAGACGCTGGCGGTGATCGCCTATCGCCAGCCGGTCGGACGGGCGGAGATCGAAGAGATTCGCGGCGTCTCGGCCGGCGGCGTGCTGCGCTCCCTGCAGGAGCGCGGTCTCATCGAGGTCGTGGGACGCAGCGAGGCCCTTGGGCGCCCCATGCTCTACGGCACCGCGCCGATGTTCCTCGAGCTGCTCGGCCTGCGCGATCTGGCCGACCTGCCGCGCGCCGAGGAGCTCACGATCGCGCTTCAGCCGCATCGTCCGGAGCCCGAGGGCACCGACGATGCCGCAGCCTACGTCGAGGCGGAATCGTGACCGAAATGCGGCTCCAGCGAGCGCTGGCTCGCGCTGGAGTCGCCTCTCGCAGGGCCGCGGAACAGCTGATCGAGGACGGCAAGGTCCGGGTGGACGGCAAGGTCGCCACGATCGGAATGAAGGTGGACCCCGATCGCCAGAAGATCACCGTGGGCGGCAGGGCGGTGAAGGCGAGGGAGCGGCGCTGGCTCGCGTTCCACAAGCCGCTGGGAGTGGTCACCACCGCCAGCGACGAGGAAGGTCGCCGCACCGTCCTGGAGTTCATTCCGGACAACGCGGGGCTCACCTACGTCGGCCGCCTCGACGTGATGACGACCGGACTGCTGCTCCTCACGACCGACGGCGAGGCGGTCCACCGCCTGACCCATCCGCGGTACCACATCCCCCGCCGGTACACCGCCCTGGTGCACGGACGGCCTACCCCCGACGTCGCGCAGGCGGTGCGGGGCCGGGTCCTGGTCGATGGCCGACCGGTGGTGCCCGAGGAAGTCCGCGTGCGGCCAGGCAATGAAGGGCGCAGCATCGTGGATCTCACGCTGACCGAGGGGCGGAACCGAATCGTGCGCCGGTGGGCCGAGGAGCTGGGGCTCAAGGTGGACCGTCTGGCTCGACTCTCGTACGGTCCCGTGAGGCTGGGGGACCTTCCTCCCGGGCGATATAGACCGTTGACGCCGAGGGAGGAAGCCGCGCTGTACAAGGCAGTCCGGATGACCCCGGGCGAATGAAACCGGGGTGGGAAGCGCGCCGTCGGGGAAAGGGTACCTCACCGCGTGTCATCCCGAGCGGAGCGAGGGATCTTCGAAGATCCCTCGCTCCGCTCGGGATGACAGAGGCTGATAACCTGCCACCCTTCCGATCCCGACTATTTTTCACCGACCGAACCAACGGAGTCTGATCGCGTGAGTCTGCCGAAGCTGACCGACAAGCCGGCCGCGACGCTGCCCGTGCAGCCGATCCTCAAGGAAGTCGCCCGACGCATCGTGGGGCAGGATGCCATGGTCGAGCGCCTCCTCGTGGGGCTGCTGACCGGTGGCCACATCCTGCTCGAGGGAGTCCCGGGCCTGGCCAAGACGCTCGCCGTGCGCACGCTCTCGGAGATCATCCGCGCGTCGTTCTCGAGGATTCAGTTCACCCCGGACCTGCTGCCCGCCGATCTGATCGGAACCATGGTCTTCGACCAGAAGACCCAGGACTTCCACGTCAAGAAGGGCCCGCTCTTCGCGCAGATCATTCTGGCGGACGAGATCAACCGCGCGCCGGCGAAGGTGCAGGCGGCCTTGCTCGAGGCCATGCAGGAACATCAGGTCACGATCGGCGGAACCTCGTACCGCCTCGAGGAGCCCTTCCTCGTCCTCGCGACCCAGAATCCGATCGAGAACGAGGGGACCTATCCGCTCCCCGAGGCACAGCTCGACCGCTTCATGCTCAAGGTCCGGGTCGGCTATCCCAGCCGGGACGAGGAGAAGGAAGTGCTCCTGCGGATGAGCGGGGGGCAGGAGATCCAGGTGGAACGACTGCTCGAGCCCGCGGCGCATCCTCGCCGCGCGGGCCGCCATCGCCGACCTGTACATGGACCAGAAGGTGGTGGACTACATCGTGGACCTGGTCCGCGCCACGCGGGAGCCGGCCAGCGTCGGTCTCGCCGATCTCCGGCCGCTCATCGCCTTCGGGGGCTCGCCCCGGGCCTCCATCGCCCTGGCGCAGGCGGCGCGGGCCCACGCCTTCCTCCGCGGGCGGGCGTATGTCATACCCGAGGACGTGCGCGCCCTCGCTCCCGACGTGCTGCGCCACCGGATCGTCCTGACCTTCGAGGCCGAGGCCGAGGACACGACGACCGACGATGTCGTGACGAGGGTGCTGGCCGCCGTGAAGGTCCCCTGACCGCAGTGAAAAGTGAAACGTGAAGGGTGAAAGGGCGTCTCCCTTTCACCCTTCACTCTTCACCCTTCACGCCGCTCTATGACCGTCTCGCCCGAGATCCTCAAACAGGTCAAGGCCATCGAGCTCCGCACCCGCGGGCTGGTCGGCACGCTGTTCGCCGGGGAGTACCGCTCCGTGTTCCGCGGGCAGGGAATGGAGTTCGCCGAGGTTCGCGCCTACCAACCCGGCGACGATTTCCGGACCATCGACTGGAACGTCTCCGCCCGCCTCGCGAGCCCGTACGTCAAGACCTTCACCGAAGAGCGCGAGCTCACGCTGATGCTGGTGGTGGATCAGTCGGGCTCCACCCGGTTCGGCGAGCCGGTGAGCAAGGCGGGTCTCGCGGTCGAGGTGGCCTCGGTTCTCGCTCTCGCGGCCGCCTATCACAACGACCGGGTGGGCGCGCTCCTGTTCGCGGATGAGGTGGAGCGGGTGATTCCACCTCGGAAGGGTCGGCGCCATGCGCTGCGGGTGATCCGCGATCTGGTCGCCTTCCAGCCCGCGGGGCGCCGCACCAACCTCGCTGCGAGCCTCTCGTACGCCAGCCGGCTGCTCCGGCACCGCAGCATCGTGGTGGTACTCTCCGATTTCATCGCCGAAGGCTGGGATCGTCCGCTGCGACGGCTGGCCGCACGGCACGAGGTCGTCGCGATCACCGTGGACGACCCGCGAGAGCACCAGCTCCCGGAGTCCGGCTGGATCGAGATGCAGGATGCCGAGACCGGCCGCAGGGTGCTGGTGGACACCGGAAGCCGGGAGGTGCGCCAGCGGCTCAAGGCGCTGGCTGAGCGGCGGCGGGAGGAGAGGGTGCGAACGTTGACGGCGTCCGGCGCCGACCTCGTGACGCTGGAGACGGATGCGGACTATGCCTTGCCGCTCCGGAAGGCGTTCGCCCTTCGCGCGCGGCGGATTCACCGCGGATGATGACGGTCCTGCTCGCCCTGGCCCTCGTCCAGGGGCCGGTGACCGTCGGCGACACGGTGTGGATCCGCCGTGAGGTCGCCGTGCCTCCGGGCCGCACGGTGCGTCCGGCCGATTGGGAGCCGGAGGATCCGGTCGAGCTGCTCGGTCCCGCCCGGGTCATCGTCCGCGGCGGTTCCGCCGAGATCGCCTATCCTGTCGTGGTCTGGGTGACGGGCGAGCACATCCTCCGCCCTCCGGGCCCGCTGCTCCTGGGCGCCGACGGGACGGTTGACTCCCTGCCGACGGTTCCGATGACGCTTCGGGTGACGAGCGTCCTGCCCAAGGTGCCGCCGGACTCCACCCTGAAGCCGCAGCCTCGGGCCGAGTTCGTGGCCCGCGGAGCGACGACTCTGATCCCGTTGCTCATCCTTCTTGTCCTCGCGCTGCTGCTTCTCGCGCCGCTTCACTGGTGGTGGCGTCGGCGGGGCAAGGCGCAACCCGCTCGCGCCCGACGGAGGCGGGCGGTCCGGCCCGGCCGCCGCTGGAGCGCTGGGCCGATGCCGGCGAGTCGCGCGCCGTCGCGGCAGCCGCGACCAGCCGGCTCCGCTCCGTCCTGGCCGCACGGGTTCCGGCGGTGCATCCCGGCCTCGATACCGAGGCCGCGATCCTCGAGCTACGGTCGGCACGGCCCGACTGGCCGCTCGACGAGTTGGGTGATCTGCTTCGCTCTCTGGATGAGGCGCGCTTCGGTCACGTCCCGTTCCCCGATGCGATCGGCCTGGCCCGTTGGGCCGGAGAGCTCGAGCCCCGGTTGCTGCAGGAGGCGGCGGCGTGAGCTTCGCTCGGCCCTGGTTGCTGCTGTTGCTTCTCCTGCTGCCTCTCTGGTGGTATCAGCGGCGCCGCCGCACCGTGCCGGCCGCCGGGTACAGCGATGTCAGCCTGCCGGCCGCGGTCTCGGCGCGGCGCTGGTGGGTCGCCCTGCCCCCGGCGCTCCGGATCGGAGCGCTCGCCGCGCTGATCATCGCCGCGGCGGGTCCCAGGATCGGTGGCGACCTGGTCGAGGTGAAGCAGGAGGGCATCGCGATCGTCATTACGATAGACATCTCGAGCAGCATGCTCGCCGAGGACTTTGCCCCGTCCAACCGGCTCGAGGTCGCGAAACAGCAGGCGGTGGGCTTCATCCGTGGCAGGACCGCGGACCGGATCGGGCTCGTGGCCTTCGCCGGCGAGGCGCTGACGCAGGTGCCGGTGACGCTCGACTATCCGGTCATCGAGCAGGCGGTCATGGAGCTCAAGATCGGCAGCCTCGAGGACGGCACCGCGATCGGCAGCGGGCTCGCAACCGCGGTGAATCGCCTGCGGCGTGCACCGGACAAGTCCAAGGTGATTCTGCTGCTCACCGACGGCGAAAACAACAAGGGACTGATCGATCCCCGCACCGCGGCGGCCACCGCCGCCGCCTACGGCATCAAGGTGTACACCATCGGCGTCGGCACCATCGGCGAGGCCCCGATCCCCACCGGGCGGGGGCTCGGCGGCTTCCGCTACGAGCTGCTTCCGGTGCGCATAGACGAGCCGCTGCTGCGGGAGATCGCTTCCATGACGGGCGGCCGATACTTCCGCGCCAAGGACAGCGAGGCCCTCAGCCGGATCTTCCGCCAGATCGACCAGCTGGAGAAGACCCCGATTCAGGTGACGCGCTACACCCGCTACGATGAGGCCACGAAGCCCCTCATCCTGCTCGGACTCGGCGCTCTTGCCCTCGAGCTGCTGCTGGCGAGCACGCTCGTGGTGCGGGTTCCATGATCTTCGACGCGCCGCTCCTCCTCTTCCTCGCGCCCGTCGTGGCGCTGGCGATCGGGTTTGCCGCGTGGATTTCCCGCGGGCGGCGCATTCGGCTCGCCCGGCGCTGGTCTCCCGCGCTGGGCAAGCTGGCGCGCTCCCGCGGAGGATGGGCGCCGGTCGTGCTCGGGGTGGTGGCGCTGCTGGCGACGATGGGCCTCGCCGGCCCCCGACTGGGACGCAAGGAGATCCGCACCGAGACCCGCGCGCTGAGCCTGGTGTTCGCGGTGGACATCAGCCGGTCGATGCTCGCGGAGGATGTCGCGCCCAACCGGCTGCAACGCGCGGCCCGTGAGGCTCGGCGGCTGATCCAGGATCTCGAGGGCGACCGCCTCGGTCTCATCGCGTTTGCGGGGCAGAGCTACATCCTGGCGCCGCTCACGGTGGACGGCGGTGCCATCCGCATGTACCTCGACGCGCTCGATCCCGACATGGCCACGCCGGGCGGCTCCAATCTTGGCGCCGCGCTGAATCAGGGCGCGCAGCTGCTCGCGGCCACGACCGATGCGGCGGACCGCGTGCTGGTCCTGATGACGGACGGCGAGGCGCACGACACGCTGCCCCAGGTCGTCGCCCAGGCGGAGGCGCTGAAGGACGCGGGGATTCGCCTCGTCGTGGTCGCCGAGGGCCGGCCCGATCCGAGCCGGATCCCGATTCGCGATTCCTCGGGCACGATCACCGAGTACAAGCAGGACGCCGACGGCACCGTGATCAGGACCCAGCGGCGGGACGACGTGCTCCAGGCCATCGTCGAGGCCGCCGAGGGAACGCTGGTGCCCAACGAGGTGCCCGACCAGGCAGGTGCGGTTCGAGACGTCGTCGCCGCCATGAAGCGGAGTCCCACATCCGAGACTCGCACCGCCGATCTCGTTCCGCGCGCATGGATCCCGGTGCTTGCGGCGGCCCTGATTCTCCTCGCATACACGCTCGCTCGCCCGGGCCCCGCCCTCGTCGGGCTCGCGAGCGTGCTGTTGGCGGGAACCGCTCAGGCGCAACGGCCCACTGAAGGAGAGCGCGCCTTGGCCGCAGGCGACCCGGCCAAGGCCGCGGCCGAGTTCCTCGAGGATGCCAAGCGCGGAACCGCGAGCGATACGGCCTACTACAACGCGGGCACGGCGGCACTGGAAGCGGGACGGCTCGACGTCGCTCGTGGTGCGCTGGTGGAAGCCGCGAAGTCGCTCGATCCCGAGCTGCGATACCGAGCACTCTACAATCTCGGCCTCGTGTCGCTCCTCGCCGCTGGTGCCGACACCACCCGCACCGACGAGCTCCTCGACGACGCCAAGGATCGCCTGCGGCAGGCGCTGCTGCTACAGCCGTCCTCCGAGCGGGCCAAGTGGAACCTGGAGCTGACCGAGCGGCGTCGCCCTCCGCCGCCGCCCGGCGGTGGAGGCGGCGGCGGTGGCGCGCCTCCATCCTCCGGAGGCGGCGGACAGTCCCCCCGCCCGAATCCCTCCGAATCCCGTGGCCAGGGACTTTCTCAGAATCAGGCGGAGCAGATCCTGAACTCGATGGAGCGCCGTGAGCGGGAGACCCGCGCGGAGCAGCAGCGCCGGCTTCAGAGCGGCACCGCCGGCGGAGTGAAGGACTGGTGAGCTCCTGGTGTCTCCTGCTTTCGGCCACCGCGCTGCTGTGGCAGGGCGACGGTCCGATGCTTCATGCCTCGGTAGACATGGACCGGGTCTCCGTGGGTGAAGAGCTGACCTATTCCCTGCGCGCGGTGAGCCGTTCCTCGACGCCGATGCATGTGACCGTGGCCCCGTTCAACGGGCTGGAGATCGTCTCTCGCACCGAGCGGACCGAGGTCTCGCTCGGCGCGACGCCCACTCGGACGACGCTGCTCGAGGTCAGAGTTCGGGCCGTGCGCCCCGGCCGGTGGCAGCTCGGGCCGGCTCGCGCGGTGCAGGGCAGGGACACGGTGGAGGCCGAAGCCCTGGTGGTGGACGTGACGGCCAACCGCGCGGCCCTGGCTTCCACCCTCAACCCGCGCTTGCGGCGGCTGCTAGAACGGGCCCGCCCGCCCGAGGTCGGCGGCGCCGCGGTGAACCTGATCGTCTCGGCGGAGTCGGCCAGCGTAGGTGAGCAGGTCGACGTGGTGACCGCTGCCTGGTTCCCTCGAGACCTGCGTCTGCAGCTGCGGAGGCCGCCGACCCTGCAGCCTCCGGTTATCGACGCGGTGTGGACGTACCCCCAGGCCACGCCCGCGGGCATCGCGGCCACCCGCAACGTCGGCGGGCGCTGGTACGACCTCTTCGTCGCCCATCAGGTGGTATTCCCGCTGGTTCCCGGGACGGTCACGATCCCCCGCGCCACTCTCAAGTACAGCACGCCGGTAGCGCTGCAGTTCTTCAGCCAGGAGGAGCGGTACGCGCTCACGAGTCGGGCCGAGACTCTCACCGTGCGCCCGCTCCCGGACGAAGGTAGGCCTCCCGACTTCAGTGGCGCGGTAGCATCGGGCCTCACCATCGATCGGCGCATCACTCCGCAGGCGGCAAGGGTGGGCGAGGGAATCACCGTCGAGCTTACGCTCTCGGGCGAGGGCAATACTGCTCTCTGGCCGGCGCCGGAGGTGCCCTGGCCGGCCGGGTCACGCGCCTACAGTGATCGGGTTGAGGAGCGGCTCGTTACCACGGAAGGACGCATCGGCGGCACCAAGGTCTTCCGCTACCTTGTCGTCCCGGATTCCGCCGGAGCGCTGGCGCTGCCCGCGACGAGCTATGCCTACTACGATCTGGCGGCGCACCAGTACACCAGAGTTGCGTTGCCGGGCGGGTCCGTTCCCGTCGCCCCGGCATCCGAGGCCGCGGCCTCTGCGGCGCTGCCACCCGCGCTGATCTCCGGATCGGGCGAGGGACTCGCTCGACGGCTGGTCGGCCGGTTTCCCGCTCTGGCTCTGGCTTGCGCATCCTCGGGCTCCCACCGGCACTGCTCGCACTCCGGGGAAGGATTCCGACCAGGCGCTCGCGACGAGCCCCCGAGGCCGTCACCAACCTTGGCACCGCCGAGCAGGAGCTCGACGCGGTCCTGGGCACCTTGGTGCCCGACCCCGACTATCGCTCGGGCTCAAGGCTCCGGGATGCAATCACGGCTGCGGGTGCTGATGCCGAGCTCGCCGGCACAGGTGGCGACGGTCCAGGAGCGCCTGCTCGCGCTACGGTATGGGCCGGAAGGACCTCGAGCCGAGGATCCGGCCCTCGCCGCCGAGGTCAGAACCCTGGTCCTGCGCCTTGGCGGTTCGCTCCGTGGCTGGACCGGCCGAGGCGCGGCGATCGTCCTGCTCGCGCTGGCGTGCCCCCGGGCTGTCAACGCCCAGGCTCCTTCGCCCGAGGAGCTCTACCGCGAAGGTTCCCTCAGCTGCGGCCGCGGAGGGTTTCGCGCGGCGCGCCGGCGAAGAGCCCGATGTCGGCGCCAACTGGTACAACCTCGGGGCCGCTTTCTATCGCCAGGGACAGCAGGGACGCGCCGCGGCCGCGTGGACGCAGGCCAGGCGCCTCGCGCCGCGCTCGGATGAGGTGATCCGCGCGCTTCGCCTTACACCGCCACCCGACGCCGTGTCCGCCCGCTGGACCTGGTCACCGCCCGTCACTCCGGAAGAGCTGCTGCTCCTCGGCAGCCTGGCCTGGATCGCGGGCTGGCTCGGCTGGGCGCTGCGGCCGAGGCTTCGCGAGCGCTGGCTCGTGCTGCTCGTATTCGGCGGGCTCGCCGTCGGGGCGGGCCTGGGGCTTCGCGCCTGGTACAGCCGGCCGCTGGCGATCGTGCTCGACCGCACTTCGGCGAGGCTCTCGCCCCATGGACTGGCGCCGGTCGTCACCCCGCTCGAGCCCGGAAGCGCGTTGCGCGTCAAAGGCCACGTCCCCGGCTGGGTTTTCGTGCGCACGGCCGGTGACCAGCAGGGGTGGGTGACCGATGCGGCGGTCGCGAGCGTCGGCGGGTAGATTCAGGTCGATGTCTCGCCGCATCTGCATTCTGCCCGATGCCGTCGCCGACCAGATCGCCGCGGGCGAAGTGGTCGAGCGCCCCGCTTCCGCGGTGAAGGAGCTGGTCGAGAACGCGCTCGATGCCGGCGCGCGCCACGTCAGGATCGAGCTCGAGCACGGTGGGAAGACGCTCATCCAGGTGAGCGACGACGGCACCGGTATGGGGCGCGAGGACGCGATTCTCGCGCTCGACCGGCATGCCACCAGCAAGGTCCGGAGCGTCGCGGACCTGGTGGGAGTCACGACGTTCGGCTTCCGTGGCGAGGCGCTTCCCGCCATCGCCTCGGTCTCCCGGTTTACCCTGGCGACCCACGACGGCGATGGTCCCGGCACCGAGCTCGCCGTCAACGGTGGCCGGCTGGACCGTGTGGCGGACGCGGTCCGGCAGCGCGGGACCACGGTCACCGTGCGAGGGCTGTTCTTCAATACTCCGGCGCGAAGAAAGTTCCTTCGGTCCGTAGCGAGCGAGAGTCGCGCCGCGCACGACGCGGTTGCGACGCTCGCCTTGGCCCATCCGGAGGCCGGATTCGAGCTGCACGTGGACGGCACCTGCCGGCTCGCCGTTCCGGCGGGGCAGTTGCCGGACCAGCGGCTGGCATCCGTCTGGGGCAGTGATCTCGCCGCCACGCTCGTCCCCGTGGCTCACGCCGCCGGTGCCTTTCGGGTCGAGGGCTTCGTCCAGCGACCCGGTGAAGCCCAGCCCACGGGCCGGCGCACCCAACTTTTCGTCAATGGCCGGCCGTTCAAGGACCCCTTCCTGCTCCGGGCGGCGGAAGCGGGTTACCGCTCCGCAATCCATCCCGGCGACCGGCCCTCGGTCTTCCTGCGTATCGAGGTGGCGCCCGAGGATGTGGATGTGAACGTGCATCCCGCGAAGCTCGAGGTGCGCTTCCGCGATCGGATCGGCGTCGAGCGGGTGGTAGAGGAAGCGGTCCGTGCGGCTCTCGGCGCCCTCGTGGCCGCCGCGCCTCTCGGATCGTGGCAGGATGGCGAGCCCGCGAGCGGTTCGGCCATGGTAAGGCCCGCGCACCGCACCAGACGGCCTGTTCGAGCCGGTGGACGCCGCGCCTGCGGAGCGCAGCCACGGGCTTCGTGGCCCCACTGCTCCAGGTATTCGATACCTACATCGTGTACGAAGCGCCCGAAGGCGTCGTCATCGTGGACCAGCATTCCGCCCACGAGCGGGTGCTGTACGAGGCGGTCCTCGCGCAGCTGACCGGCGCCGACGCGCCGGCCCAGCGCCTCCTCCTGCCGCTGACGCTCGAGCTGACGGACGAGGAGCTCGACGCCGTCGAAGCGCACGCGGAACAGCTCCGCCGGATCGGGTTCGAGGCCGAGGCATTCGGCGGTCGGTCGGTGGTGATCCACGCGGTCCCGTCTCCCCATCCACGGTTCGACGCCGGAGCGTGCTTTCGTGAAACGGTTGCCGACCTGGCCCGCGGGCGTTTCGGCGGCTGGGCCAACCGGTTGGAGCGATTCGCCGCCACCTATGCCTGCCGGGCCGCGGTGAAGGCCGGTCAGCGCCTGGAGCAGCGGGAAATGCGGGAGCTGCTTCTGAGACTTTTCGTGACGCAGCTCCCTCCGCATGACGTGCACGGCCGTTCCACCATCGTGCAATTGCCTCGCGAGGAGTTGGAGCGGCGATTTGGGCGGCGCTAGAGTCCCGGTGCTGGTCGGGCCGACCGCGGTCGGCAAGACGGCCGTCGCGCTCGCCCTCGCCGCCCACTGGCCAATCGAAATCATCTCCGCAGATTCACGACAGATCTATCGCCGCCTCGATATCGGGACCGCGAAGCCCACCCGGAAGGAACGGGCCAAGGTGCCGCATCACGGCGTGGACATCGTGGACCCGGGCGAGCGCTACAGCGCCGGCCACTTCGCGCGCGATTCGGCGGGCTGGGTCCACGACATCCGGAACCGGGGGAAGCGACCGATCGTCGTGGGTGGTACCGGACTGTACGTGCGGGCGTTGGCCGAGGGGCTGTTTCGCGAGCCCGCTCTCGATCCGGCGCGCCGCCGCTCGCTGGATGCGTATGCCGCGCGGCTCGAGCCGCTGGAACTGCTCCGCTGGGCCAGTCGGCTCGATCCGGGATTTCGTGGCGGGGGAAGGCAGCGGGCGTCGCGCGCGGTCGAGGTCGCGCTGCTTACGGGCCACCCGTTGTCCCATTGGCAGGCCGCTGCCAAGGCGGGGGGCGCGATCGATCCCTGGTACATTGTACTCACGGTTCCACGGCCGGTGCTGCACCAACGGATCGCCGCCCGGGCCGATGAGATGGTTCGGCGCGGTCTCATCGAGGAGGTGGCCGCCGTGCTGGCCGAGGGGCATGCGCCCAATGCGCCCGGACTCGATGGGATCGGCTTGCGGGAGGCGGTGGACTATCTGCACGGTCGCCGTGCGCGCGAGACGGTGGCGGACGCGGTAGCGACGAGCACCCGCCAGTACGCCAAGCGACAGCAGACCTGGTTCCGCCACCAGCTCTCCGGCCGCGTGCTCACGGTGGATGCCACGCGAGGCCCGGATAGAGTGGCGGCCGAAATCGTCGAACACTGGAAGGCACGCTGCGGATGAAGATCGGAATCACCTGCTATCCGACGTACGGCGGTTCCGGCGCCGTGGCGACCGAGCTCGGGCTCGAGCTCGCCCGGCGCGGGCACGAAGTGCACTTCATCACCTACGATTCGCCGTTCCGCCTGCGCGGCTACACCGAGCGGGTCTTCTTCCATCAGGTGGAGACCCGGATGGGCCGCTATCCGCTGTTCGACCATTTCCCCTACACGCTCGCGCTGGCCTCGAAGCAGCACGAGGTGGTCCTGCGGGAGGGCCTGGACCTCCTCCATGTGCACTACGCCATTCCGCATGCCACGACGGCGTTCCTCGCCCGCGAGATGCTGGAGAGCGAGCGGCGGCTGCGCTTCATCACCACCCTGCACGGGACCGACATCACGCTCGTGGGACAGGAGTCGAGCTTCTATGCCATCACCAAGTTCTCGATCGAGCGGTCGGATGCGGTCACGGCGGTGTCGGCCTATCTCCGGGACGAGACGTACCGGGCGTTCGGCTGCGTGAGCTGCGACCTCAAGGTCATTCCCAACTTCGTCAACCTGCAGGAGTACCGGCCCGGTGCCGGCAACGGGCGCAAGGCCGTCGCCCCCGAGGGCCACAAGATCATCACTCACATCTCGAACTTCCGGGAAGTGAAGCGGGTCAAGGACGTCGTGCGGGTGTTCGCCCGGATCCAACGTGCGATGCCGGCGACCCTGGTGATGATCGGCGACGGCCCGGAGCGGGTGGATGCCGAGAACGAGGCCCGCGACCTCGGTGTCAGCGGCGACGTCCGGTTCCTCGGTCGTCTGGATTCCGTCGCGTCACTGCTGCAGGTCAGCGACCTGTTCCTGCTGCCTTCGCAGATCGAGTCCTTCGGCCTCGCGGCGCTGGAGGCGATGGCCTGTGGCTCACCCGTCGTGGCCACCCGAACCGGCGGACTGCCCGAGGTGGTGGACGACGGCGTGAACGGCATCCTCGAGCCGGTGGGCTCGGTGGAAGCCATGGGTCGGCGGGCGGTGGAGCTCCTCCGCGATCCCGAGCGCCACGCGGCGATGCGCGAGGCCGCGATCGCCAAGTCCCAGACCTACTCTGCGGATCGTGTCGTCCCCTTATACGAGGAGCTGTACCGCGAGATGCTCCAGTGAGCCGCCGTGTCGCCTGATCTGCTCTTCGACGCGGTCATCCTGGGGCTGGTGGAAGGCGCTACCGAGTTCATTCCGGTGTCGTCCACCGGGCATCTCATCGTGGTCGGCGAGTGGCTGGGTCAGGTTGGCGACCGGGCCAAGACCTTCGACATCTTCATCCAGCTCGGCGCCATCCTCGCGATCGTCTGGCTCTATCGCGCCCGGCTCGCCCATGCCGTCCTCGCAGCCCGCAGCGATCCGAAGAGCCGGCGGTTCCTCCTGAATCTGCTCATCGCCTTCCTGCCGGCGGCGCTGGTGGGCTTCCTCATCCATGATTGGCTCAAGGAGCATCTTTTCCGGATGGAGGTCGTGGCGGGCGCGCTCGTAGTGGGTGGCATCCTCATCCTGCTCATCGAGCGCTGGCGCCCGCGCGTGCGCCATCAGGACGTCATGGACATCCCCGTACGCACTGCGCTCGGCGTGGGATTGGCACAGGTGCTCTCGCTGGTGCCGGGCACCTCGCGGTCCGGCGCGACGATCATGGGCGGCTATCTGCTGGGAATGTCGCGCACGGCCGCCACCGAGTTCTCCTTCTTCCTCGCCATTCCGGTGATGTTCGCGGCGACGACGTACGACCTCCTGAAGAGCCTCGATACGTTGTCAGCCGCGGACGTGCCATTCTTCGCCGTGGGATTCGTCGTCTCCTTCCTATCGGCTCTCGCCATCGTCAAGGTGTTCCTCTCCTACGTCTCGAACCACAGCTTCGCCGCCTTCGCCTGGTACCGGATCGTGTTCGGCATGCTGTTGCTCCTGTGGGCGCGCTGATGCCTCCAATGGTCCACCGGTTCGACGCCGTTCAGTCGACCATGGACGTTCTACATCAGCTGGCGGCCGAGGGCGCGGGGGAGGGGACCGTCGTCGTCGCGGAAGAGCAGCTGGCGGGGCGGGGCTCCCGAGGAAGAAGCTGGCATTCCCCTCGGGGGGGCCTGTGGGTCAGCGCCTTGCTGCGGCCCTCGACTGCCACCGAGGTGCTGAGCCTTCGCGTCGGGCTCACCGTCGAGGAAGCGCTTCGGTGCCTCGGTCCCGACCTTCCGCTCAGCCTCAAGTGGCCCAACGACCTGATGCTCGGAGAGCGGAAGCTGGGTGGGATACTGTGCGAGGCGAGGTGGAGTGGAAGTGCACCGTCCTGGGTTGCGGTCGGTATCGGCATCAACGTGCGCAATCCCATTCCCGCGGCGCTTTCACCGACCGCGGTAGCCCTGGCGGAAGAGCTGCCCTGGGTCTCGCCCGATGCGGCTCTCGAGGTCCTCTTGCCCCGCCTGCGTGCGCTCGACCCCGGCAGCTCTGAGCTCGACGAGGTCGAGTTGTCACGCCTCGCCTCGCGCGACTGGCTCCGCGGCCGCCGGGTCTGCCGCCCGGTGGAAGGGTCGGCGGACGGCATCGAGCGAGACGGGAGTTTGCGCATCGTCGGTGATGACGGCGTGATCACCCGGGTGCGAGCAGGATCCATCGAGTTGGCCGTGCCCTCGAACTCACCGTAACTTCGAGCCATGCTGCTCACCCTCGACATCGGCAACACCGAGATCACCGCCGGCCTCTTCGAGGCCGACGCGCTGCAGGCGCACTGGCGGCTCACCACCAATCCCGATCGCACACCGGACGAGTGGGGGAGCGCGTTCGGCGCGTTCATCATCCAGGCCGGACATTCACCCAACGAGATCACAGCCGTGTGCCTCGCGTCGGTCGCGCCTTCGGTGACCCAAAGCGTCGTCGAGGGGGTGGCCCGGTCTACCGGCTGCACCGGCGTCGCAATCGACTCCCGCGCGCCCCTCCCGGTCCGCCTCGACGTGGACGAGCCGCTCAGCGTCGGTGCCGACCGAATCGTCAACGTCCTCGCCGCCGTCGAGCTCTTCCATCGCGACATGATCATCGTGGACTTCGGCACGGCGACCACCTTCGACTGCGTGACCGCCGACGGTCGCTTTCTTGGCGGAGTGATCATGCCGGGACTTCGCACCGCCGCCGATCAGCTCACCCGGCGTACGGCCAAGCTGCCGGCCACCGAGCTGCGCGCGCCGCCCCACGTGATCGGACGGCGGACCGAGGAGTGTATCCAGTCCGGCGTTCTCTACGGGACGGCGGACGCGGTGGACGGCATCGTCCACCGGATCCGCGAGGAGTGGCCGAACCAGCCCGCGCCGGGTGTCGTGGCTACCGGCGGGCTCGCCACGGTCATCGCGCCGCTCACCAAGACCATCGAGCAGACCGATCCGCAGCTCACCCTCCAAGGGCTTCGCATCGCCGCAGGGCATCTCGGACTTCGCTGGTGAGCCCTGCCCGGGAGGCGGGCTATCGCCTGCTGGGAGCCCGACTCGACTATCTCCTTCATCTCCGGCCTGCCGAGTGGCCGATCATGGCGGCCCACACCCTGCTCGGGTACCTGCTGGCGGTCGGCATGGCAGGCGCCGCACATGGAGTCGAACTGCAGGCGGCCGCCCTGGGCCTGCTGCTCTGGGTCGTCTGTCTCAACGGTGGAACCCTCGCGCTCAACAGCGCCTTCGATCGCGACGAAGGTGACGTGGCCTACCTGAAGCGTCCTCCGCCTCCTCCTCGTCATCTGGCCGCGTTCAGCCTCTGTCTCATAGGAGCTGGACAGCTCATGGCCCTGGCGCTTCCAGCACGGTTCGCCGCGGTCTACGCCGTCTGTTTCGTGCTCTCGATCCTCTATTCGGTCCCCCCTTTCCGACTGAAGGCCGTGGCGGGCGCGGACTGGGTGATCAACATGTGGGGCTTCGGCACGCTGACGCCCTATGCCGGCTGGGCGACCACCGGGCTCCCGCTCGACCTACCTCGAGCAGTGGTCCTCCTCGGCTTCTGTCCATTGTTTGCCGCACTGTACCCGCTGACACAGCTCTATCAGCTCGAGGAGGACTCGCGACGGGGGGACCGGACCTTCGCGCTCGTGCTCGGTACCCGGCGAAGCCTCGACATCGCTATCGGAGGCGTGCTCCTCGCATTCGGCCTGTTTCTGACGGCGGCCGAGAAGACACGTTGGAATCTCGTCCTGCTCGGGGGAGCCCTGGTTACCTGGCTCGTCGTGGTGATCCCCTGGCGGCGCTCATGGAGCGGGATGACCCCGAAACGGCATCAGCGTGGCATGTATCTGGCACTCGGAGCGTGGGCCGTGACCGACCTGGCGGTACTGCTGATCTGGGGCTGACCCGACCCCTTGGCCGGCTCGGTCGCGGCTCGGTATACTTCGCGGCACCAACCCTTTCGGAGACGGCATGACCTCGGCGGCGGAGCTGCAGCGCGACCACGATGTTACCGACGTACCCTCGATCGTACGGGGGTCGGTCCTCCTGGGACTGCTCGAGTCCCTGGTCGTGCTCGTGTTCTCGCTCGTAAACCGGTACCTGGACGGGCCGCTCGAGATCCTCCTGCTGGCAATCATCCTGCTGGCGGGCCTCGCGGCCGTCACGCTCCTGCCGGGAATCTGGACTCGGGCGCTCACCATCGAAGGCATCGCGGGCGCCGCCGGCATCGGCCTCGGCGCCGCGTTCCTGTTCCTCCTGATCGACGTCGTGCTGCTGCAGAACATCGGCACCTACACCAACCGCTGGTGGCAGATCGGCGGGAGCAACTGGTGGTACCATCCGATCTGGTGGATGGTCGGCACCTTCATGCCCTGGATGGGCGCCTGGATCCTCGCCAATCAGGCGACGCGCACCGGTCGCGCATCCGCTGTCGCTGCGTTCGGTACGGCGGTCCTCTTCGCCGTCGGCGGCCGCGGTGCTCGCAAACCTCATCGGATTTCCCGGCGCGAGGTGGAACCTCCCGACATTCGGGATCGCCTTCCTGCCCGGCGTCGCCCTCGCCACGGCCTTCTCGGCGCTGGGGACCAGGCGCACCTGACCCCTATGCGATGGGTGCGCCTGGTATTCCGGATCTTCGGCTGGCTGCTCACGCCGTTCCTGGCGTGGGCAGCTTCGTTTTTCGGGGCGGTCGCGGGGGCCCTCATCGCGATGCGGATGGACGACCCGTTCCGCGGCCTGGCGGTCACGGCCGTCTGCGGAGCGGTGACCGGGTTCGTCGGGCTGGTACTCTGGCTGGAATACATTCGCCGGTCCCCCGAAGTCCGCGAGGTGCTCGCGGTGACCGAGGATGGCACTCCGGACACGACGGAGGTGCCCATCCTCGACGCCATTCGAACGCCGAGCCAGGACGGATGAGACGGCACGCGGCAGTCGCGGCGCTGCTCTTGGGGTGCGGCGCGGAATCGGACCGTCCGGAAACCGCGGCGATCCGCGATTCCGCGCCGTCCGACTCGCTGGTCCTCACCGCTCCGGGCGGGGTCGAGGTATGGTACACCCTGGCCCGGACCGGCAGGGCCGCGAACGGGGATTCGTGCGTGGATCGTACCCTCGAAATCCGGCGAGGGGACACCCGGGTCCAGGTCCCCCTCCTCTACACCGGAACCCCACCCGAATTGATCAACGACACCACCATGCGCGCGCGTCTCTCGAATGCCTGCCTTCCGGGCGACGCCTATCTGGTGGATCTCCGGAGCGGCCGTCCGGTGCGGGAGCGCTGATGCGCCACTGCCTCCTTGTCGTAATCGGCATCGCGGCGATCGCCATGGAGGCCAGGGCCCAGGCACTCGACGGGCGGGTCGGCCGTTTCTACGAAGGAGCCGGGTGGACGCTCTACCGGCTGGGGCTCAGCGCGCATCTGGGCGGCCCCTTTGGACTCGCCTATCACGGGTCGTATCTGACGCGGGAGGGTGACCAGGAAGGTGCCTTCGCCGGTGTCGGCGCGGACCTGACGGCGTTCCGCGGCGCCGGCAACGGCCCCTATCTCGTCGCCGGGTTGGGCGGTGGCCTGGGCTCACCGAACTCCCAATCCTTCTCGAGCTTCTGGGGGTCCTGGTCGGCGGGCGGTGGCTACCAGTTGTTCCCGCTGGCCGGCCTGGCGTTCACCGCCGAGGCCCGTTGGCGCGAGATATCGCTGGACGCACGGAATGGTCTGGAGCTGTCGGCCGGCCTCTCGATCGGCGTCGGCGGAGGCGGCGGTAGCAAACGCAGCCGAGCCGAGACCCCACCGCCCGTCGCGCCGGCGGTTCCGCCGGCCAAGGTCGCGCCGAAGGTTCTGCGCGACTCCGTAGTCGCGGCGGCGACGGACGCGATGGGCCGCCCCTATCAGTTCGGCGGGACGGGGACGGGGGGCGAAGGGTTCGACTGCTCCGGGCTCATCCAGTACGCCTACGGCAAGTACGGGATCACCCTGCCACGCGTGAGCGCCGACCAGGCCAAGGAGGGCAGGAAGGTTCCGAAGCAGCTCCAGGAGCTCGCCCCCGGCGATCTGCTCACCTTCTCCAACAAGGGTGGGCCCGTGACCCACGTCGGCATGTACCTGGGCGACGGTCGCTTCGTCCACAGCGCATCCCGCGGGGTCCAGGTCAGCGTGCTGAGCGGTGACGACCCCTATGGACGCTGGTGGTACACGCGGTGGGTGGGCGCGCGACGGATCGTCGACGAGGACGGCGAGCGGCTCACAATGAAACGGCCCCCGCCGGCTCGCGGGGGCCGCCATCTTTCCGGACCGCGACCGATTCAGTGGTGGTTGCCGTGTCCCTGGGACCCCACGTGGGCCTCGTGCGTCGCTTCGCCCCGCGACCTGCAGGGACATCAGGTCGCGCTGATAGTCGGCATTGGCTGGATCGATCTTCGGCCACCTGGACATGTCGTCCGGGACGAAGAGCCCGACCATGTGGGCCATTGCGCCCTTGACCAGCGTTTCTCCCGTTGGGTTGTCATACTCGCCCACCACACGGTAGCGATGGTTCGCCTTCAGCTTGACTCCTTCGCCCCTCACGCCGAACAGATGCCGCTCCATCTTGCTCACCTTACCCGCTGAATCGCGTGTCGCGGCCACTTCCGTGATCTCCTTGCCGTTTTCCGCATCCATCAGGCGCACCCGCACGCCGTAGTCGTGCATGTGGCCACCGACGCCGAGCAGGCGGCCACCCACGGGCAGGGTGAACTCGTACGCCTTTTCCGACCTGCCCGGGGGCACGTCGAACGTATTGCTGCCACCCACCGTCAGGTTGACGTCGAAGTATACCGGCATCGAATTGGCCGGCTGAGGATTCTGGTTCTTCGGCGTCCACAGCATCGTGACCTTGAGGTAGACGTCGTCCAGGTCCTTGCCGGTGTCGTTGTGCCAGCCCACGTACATCCCGAGACGCATCCCCGGCTTCAGCGGCACGCCGACGGTCTTCGGGACCGACACGTCCTCCGTCTCGGAGCCCGCGCCCATGAGCCGCTCGGCCGCGGGGTAGATCAGCTGCCGCCGGCTGAAGTTCACCATGATCAAGTGATGGACCACGTGCCGCGGAAGCTCACGACCCTGGCCGTCGACGAGCGCGACGCGGAAGCCCCGCAGCCACCCGTCCAGCGGCCAATCGAACTGCTGGATCGGCGTGTCGTGCGCCATGCCGAGGTCCATCATGGCGTGATCTTCCATCGGCGGCATGTTGGGCAGGTGGTACGGGCCCGCCGTGATCGTCAGCTCCTTGCGAGCCGAATCCACCGCGATTGTGACGGTACTGTCCCTGGGCTGGCGAACCGAGGCCGGTGAGGAGGGAAGCGGCGAGTATCGGGACCCAGAGCATCAGCGTCTCCGTGACAGGGGCCAGACACCGGCCCTGATCATCGGCACGCCGCAACCGCTACCGCGCGGCGCGAACGATGTCTAGCTTGGGCCGGTGGCCCGCGGAAATTCTTGCGGCAGGAAGGCAAATGTCAAGCATCCGGAACGTCGGTATCCTGGCCTCAATGTTGGGGTTCCTGCTCGCCGGGAGGCTGCCGGCCCAGAGCGAGGCGGCCCGGATGCCGGACTTCGAGCTTCCCTCCGCTTCTCCCCGCGTGCACGGACTCGCGGGCCGGGTCATGTCGGCCAGCAGGGGGGAGAGCCAGTTTGGCCGCGAGCAGGAGGCCGAGGTGGCCCTCGGCGAGAATTTTCCGCTCTTCCTCCTGCGCGGCGGCAGCCATCCGATCGCTTTCGGGTTCGGGCCTCAGGTGTACGCCCGATTCAGCCTTCGCGACTCCGAGACCGCCCTCATCAGTCACGATTGGGTGGTGGGCGTCAACGCCACCGGCGACTTCGGCCCGTGGGACGCAACCCTCCAGGTGTACCACGAGAGCAGCCATCTGGGCGACGAGTACGGGGACCGCTTCTCCACGAAGCGGCTCGACTGGAGCCGTGAGGTGTTGAGCGCCTGGGCGGGGTACAGCACCGGGCCGTGGCGCTTCGCTGGGAATCTCAGCTACGCGATCCTCGACGAGCTCGGACTCCCGCGGGCAGGGATGGCGGCGGCAGTGGACTTCACCAGCGGCGGGGTGCGCGCCGCGTCGCAGCGCCGAGTCCGGCCAACGGCGGGGATCTACTTCGCGGCCGATGCGGCGACCTCGTGGCGGGTGAGTACCTCGGCGCGCGCCGGGATCACGGTGCTGCCGGGGGCCGGGCGCCAGGTCGGGGTGGCGGTCATTGCTCATGACGGACTGTCCACCCAACGCCAATTCTATAGCCGGGCCAGCCGCTACCTGGGGCTGGAGCTGCGGTTCGACCTCTAGGGCCTGCCCCGCTTGCGTCAAGCCCATTCACTGTCTAGGTTTATGGGCTGATCTATCAAGCCACCTTTGTAACGGGTCTACCATGTACGCGATTTTTCGGGCCTTGGGGAAGCAGTTCCGTGCCGAGAAGGGCAAGACGCTCCGGCTTCCTCTCATGAATGCCGACGCGGGGACGAAGGTCACCTTCGATGAGGTACTCCTGTCCTCCGACGGTGAGACGATCAAGGCGGGCACGCCGCTGGTGAAGGGCGCGTCGGTGGTGGGCGAAGTGGTGGGCGTGGGCAAGGAGCCCAAGATCTACGTTTTCAAGTTCAAGCGGCGGAAGAACTATCGCCGTAAGACCGGACACCGGCAGCGGTACACCGAGGTCCGCATCACCGATCTCAAGCTGGGCTGAGGAACGCATGGCACACAAGAAGGGCGTAGGCTCCAGCCGGAACGGGCGGACCAGCAACCCCAAGTACCTGGGCATCAAGCATTACGGGGGCGAGAAGGTCCTCGCCGGCAACATCATCGTTCGGCAGCGGGGAACCCGGTTCCACGCCGGCAAGAACGTTCGCCGCGCCAACGACGACACGCTGTTCGCGCTCGTGGACGGGGTCGTACGCTTCGAGTACAAGGACAAGGACCGCCGGAAGGTCTCGGTCTATCCTCCCGTCGAAGCCGCGGCCAGCTAGTCCGGAGGCCGGCGCATGAGCGGGGGACGTGGCAGGCCACGTCCCCCGTTTTTCGTGTATGATTCAGTGCCGGAGTGAGGTCGCCCCCAAGGAGGAACGCGATGTCCAGGTCCACACTCTTCGACCGCCTGAACCACGAGCTGGAGGCCTTCGGGAAGAAGGCCCAATCGGCGCTCGACGAGGGAAAGCTGCAGATCGAGCTGCTGCGGATGCGGCGCCGGCAGGACAACGCGGCCCGGGATCTCGGGCTCCTCATCCACCGGCGCGAGCGCGGCGGAGAGGCGGAGCCGCGCAGGATCGACGCCTTGCTTCTGCGGTTGGATGACGTGGAGCGGGAAGTGGCCCGGTTGGAGCGGCAGATTGACGAAACGCGCCGTCAGCGGGGACAAGGCGCGTCCGGAGCTCCTCCCTCGACCCCCGTGACGCCACCTGTCGAGGTAGACACTACCCCGGCTTCGAGGTAGGCCGGCTCAAGCCCGAAGCGGTTCCTCCAGCCGGGCTGCGAGCGCCACGCGTATCCGGTCCGGGTAGTTGCCGCAGAGACCGTCCACACCGAGTCGGGCGAGCCGCTCCAGGTCGCCGACCTCGTTCACGGTCCAGGCGATCAAGGTACCCCCCGCCGCATGGACCTGCCGGACCAGCTCCTGGTCCACCTGCTGCCATTCCTGCCAGAGCGTCGTCGCGCCGACCGCCCGCATCGCGCCGACCGGGTCGTCCAGATAAGCCGAGAGCAGAACGCCGCGGCGCAGCTCCGGCCGGAGCGTTCCGAGACGGCGCACGATCCGGTGGTCGAAGCTGTGCACGGCGTAGCGCTCCGGTGCCGGACCGGCGTCCATCACTGCGAGGAGCTCGTGGTCGTGCGCTTCGGGAAGGGTCTTCACTTCGATCCACACCTCCCGGTCGCCGACGAGCTCGAGGACTTCGCTGAGCAGCGGGAGCAGCTCGCCGTTGCGGATTCTGACCTGCCGCGCCTGCGCCAGTGTCAGCCGTCCGATGTGGCCGCAGCCGGGTAATTCAGCGTCGTGATGGACCACGAGTGCACCATCGCTCGTGGCGTGGATGTCCAGCTCGATCCCGTCCGCGTCGAGCATCACGGCCCGGCGAAAGGCCGCGCGCGAGTTCTCGTATTCGTACCCGGAAGCGCCTCTGTGGGCGATGATACGCGGTCGTGACATGGCCACCTAAGATAGCCGCCCTTAACAAACCCCGACAGACGACGTCTATGCAGCCCGAATGAGCGCTTCGACCATGCCCGACCTCCCCGGAGATTCCGAGCTGGTAGAGGCTTACCTCGGCGGCGACGAGGCCTCGGCGGCCGAACTGGTCCGGCGCCATTCGGCGGCGGTCGGGCGATTTCTATACAGTTCCGGCGCCCCAGCGGACGACGTGGACGATCTGGTACAGGAGTCGTTGTTCCGGGCGTTTCGTGCGCTGGGTGGCTGGCGACGCACCGCGTCGTTCAGGAGCTGGCTCTTCACCATCGCCGGCAATCTGCTGCGCGACGAGTTTCGCCGACGGAAGGGACGGCAAGTGATCCCGCTCGACGATCGCGACTACTCCGATCGCACCGACCCGGCAGGCGAGCTGGCCGCGTCCGAAGCGGAGGAGCGGGTCCGCCAGGGCATCGCGAGCCTGCCTCGGCTCCAGCGGGAAGTGTTCCTGTTGCGTGCCCAGGAGGGAGCCGGCTACGAGGATATCGCCGCCGCTCTCGGAACGACGCCCGGAGCTGCTCGAGTGCACTACCACCATGCGGTCAAGCGATTGAAGGAGCTGGTACGATGACGGCGTGCGAACGGCTTTCCGACCGCATCCCCGATGTGGCCCGAGGGCGAGAGCGCTGGACCGCCGAAGAGTCGGCACACCTCGCCGCGTGCGCCGATTGCCGGGCGGAATGGGATCTCGTCACCGCCGCCATCCGGGTCGGCGCGGGGGCGCCAAGTCCGCGCGATCCGAGCGCCATGACGGACGCGGTTCTTTGGCGGCTGGCGGAGGCCCGGCGGTCCCGGCGGTCCAGGCGCTCGTGGGGCCTGGGGATTGCGGCTGCCGCCGCGGTGCTGGGAGTGATCTGGGCGGGACGACAGTCGCAGGAAAACACCCGGCAGCCGGCGCAAGTCGAGATCGCGCTACCCGAGCTCGAGCCTCTGGAGACGGCGGAGCTCGACTCTCTGCTCGAGACGATGGACGCTCCTCAGGTAGGAACGTCCGCCCTGGATGAGCCGTCCCTGGACGACCTCGACGCCCACGAACTGGAACAGGTGCTCGGCACCTTGGAGGGATGAGCGGATGAACAGGCTTTCGATCGTGGCGCTGCTCGTGGCGGTCGCGACCGCCCCCGCCTCGGGTCAGGAGAGCGCCGGGCCTACCCAGCGCCGGGACCAGCTTCGCCAGCTCATCGAGGAGCGGTTCACCGAGCGGGCCAAGGAGCAGCTCGGATTGACGGACGACCAGACCACAAAGCTTCGGGAGACCAGCCGGAAGTTCGGTGGGCAGCGGCGTGAGCTCGAGGCACGCGGGATGGCCATCCGGGACGCACTCTCCAAGCAGCTGCGTCCGGGCATCGCGGCCAACCGAGACAGCGTTTCCAAGCTGACCGATGCCGCGGCCGAGATCCGGGTCCAGTACGCGCAGACTTTCCGGGAGGAGCTGCGCGAGACCTCCAAGTTCCTGGATCCCGTCCAACGTGCCCAGGTCTACACCATGCGAGAGCGCCTCTTGCGTCGGGCCCGGGAAATTCGCGGCGAGCGGTGGCGACACGAGGACGGCGGTTACAAGTACCGCCGGCGGACCCCGGCCCGCGACTCGACTGGGTCGCTCTGAGCCGTGCCCCTTCGCTCAGGGTGACAAGGGGGGGCGGGAGCGGATAGATTTCTCGCGTCCCCAACCGGATAACGCGATGCGCCGCCGGCTGTACCTGACGCTCGCCCTGATTGCCGCGCCACTCGCGGCATCCGCGCAGTCTCCCCTCGTCTATCGCATCGACGTCACCGGGATCGTGGAGAACGGTCTCGCGCCGTACGTCGCCCGAGGCATCCGCGAAGCGGAGGCCGCCGGGGCCAAGGCCGTCTATCTCAACATCGACACACCCGGGGGTCGCATCGACGCCGCGGAGCGGATCTCCGATGCGGTGCGCGGAGCGTCCATTCCGGTCTACGCCTTCGTCAATCCACGCGCCTTCAGCGCTGGTGCGCTCATCGCCATTTCCGCCAATGCCGTCTACATGCGTCCGGGCGGGGTGATGGGAGCGGCGACCCCGGTGGACGGCGAGGGGACGAAGGCCTCGGAGAAGATGGTGTCGGCCATGCGCGCGGAGTTTCGGGCGGTCGCCGAGCAGCGCGGACTGGACCCGCGGATCGCCGAGGCCATGGTGGATGAGCGGGTCGCCGTCCCGGGGCTGGTGGAGGAGGGCCGGTTGCTGACCCTGACCACGAGCGAGGCCGTGCGGGTGGGCTACGCCAAGGGCGAGGCCGCGGACGAGGCTGCCCTGCTCGACGCCACGGGGCTGGCCGGAGCCAAGGTGGTGGCACTCGATCCGAACTGGGCGGAGTTGGTGGTTCGCTTTCTCACCAATCCGGTGGTCGCGCCACTCCTTCTGTCCCTCGGCGTCCTCGGCCTCGTCTTCGAGATCAAGGCCGGGGCCTTCGGCCTGGGCGGACTGCTGAGCCTCACGTCTCTCGGACTCTTCTTCGGCTCGAGCTTCGTGCTCGGTCTCGCGGGATGGGAAGAAATCCTCCTGCTGGGCCTCGGACTCCTTGCGCTCGCCGTGGAGGTCTTCATCCTTCCCGGCTTCGGCGTGGCCGGAATCCTGGGGCTCGCGGCAATCGGGGTTGCGATCGTGATGGCGATGATCGGCGCTGCGCCCTCCGGGGGGGACGTGGCCCAAGCGCTCGCGGTGCTCGCCACGAGCCTGGTCATCACCGCGGCCGTCGTGTTCGCCTGGCTGCGCCACCTTCCGAATAGTGGACGTTTCAAGGGCCTCCTGCTTCGTGGCGGCATGCCAAGCTCAGACGGCTACATCTCCGCGCCGGCAACCGAGCTGGTGGGCCGCGACGGCGTCGCGCTGACCGACCTTCGGCCTGCCGGCACGGCACAGATCGGCAGCGACCGGGTGGACGTCGTCACCGAAGGCGAGTACATCGCGCGAGGGACCACCGTTCGGGTGATCCGGAGCGAGGGTTACCGCCACGTGGTGAGGCAGGCGTAGGCCGACTCTTACCGAGGGTTCCTCAGTGGACGATTCGATGCTCAGCCTGGGAGTGGTAGTCGCGCTGGTCTTCACCGGCGTACTGCTGCTCGCCCTGTTCTTCCATTTCATTCCCCTCGCGCTCTGGATCCGGGCTGTCGCGTCCGGCGTGTACGTCTCCTTTCTCACCCTGTTCGGGATGCGGTTCCGGAAAGTGAACCCGGCCGCGATTGTCGACCCCCTGATCACCGCTCGCAAGGCCGGGCTGGATCTAACCATCAACGACCTGGAGATCCACTACCTCAGCGGCGGCAACGTCCAGCGGGTGGTCAACGCGCTCATCTCGGCGGACAAGGCCGGCATTCCCCTCACCTACAAACTGGCCACCGCCATCGACCTGGCGGGCCGTGACGTGTTCGAGGCGGTACAGGTGAGCGTCAACCCCAAGGTGATCACGACACCCAAGGTCGCGGCGATGGCGAAGGACGGCATTCAGCTGCTGGCGCTGGCTCGAGTCACGGTACGGGCCAACGTCAACCGGCTGGTCGGCGGAGCAGGGGAGGAAACGATTCTCGCCCGGGTGGGTGAGGGCATCGTGAGCACCATCGGCTCGGCCAGCTCTCACAAGGCGGTGCTGGAGAATCCGGATCTGATCTCGAAGACCGTCCTCTCGAAGGGCCTCGACGCGGGCACTGCGTTCGAGATCCTGTCCATCGACATCGCGGACGTAGACGTGGGGAAGAATATCGGCGCCGAGCTGCAGACCGATCAGGCCGAAGCGGACAAGCGCATCGCCCAGGCCAAGGCCGAGGAGCGGCGCGCCCTGGCGGTGGCGATGGAGCAGGAGTTCAAAGCCGAGGCGCAGAACCAGCGAGCCAAGGTCATCGCGGCCGAAGCGGAGATCCCGCTGGCGATGGCTGAGGCGTTCCGGAGCGGGAACCTCGGCATCATGGACTACCAGCGCTACCGGAATCTTCAGGCCGACACCTCCATGCGGCAGACGATCGCGGGCCACGGCGACTCCCCGACGACGGCCGGGAGCTGAGCCTTGGATCTGACGGGGCTCATCGTCCTCGGCTTTCTCTGGTTCCTCTTCAACCTGTTGGGGAAGGGGAGACAGCCGCAGGGGCGATCACGGCCGATGCCGCCGGGGCCTCCCTCGGGAAGCGGGGACGGCACCCAGCGGGAGGGCAGCCAGCTGGAAGCGCTGTTCCGGGAGCTGGAGCGGAGAGTGGGGGAGGCGTCGGCCAAGCCGGGGCCTCGAGGCCGCCCGGCGACCGTCGCGCTGCCACCGGCCGAAGAGGTCGAGGAGCGCGAGAGCCTGGAGACCGAGGCCGAAGTGGTCAGCCTCGAGCAGTACACCAGGCGCCCCGCGCGGGTGCGAGTGGATCGGGATGAGGGGGCCGAGGGGATCGAGGCCGCTCGGGTCGCTGCGGCGGAGGCGCGGAGCGGCTCGCTCAGCAGGAAGGACCATACCGCGTTCGACAGCCGGATCCGCCAGGAACCGGCGGACGCGACGGCCGTCCGGCCCCTCAGCGCAGAGCGGCTCCGCGAGGCGATGATCTGGCGGGAGATCCTGGGGCCGCCGGTATCCCTGCGGGAGGAGGAGCGCTAGCGTTCCATCCGTTCGTAGGCCTGCATCGCCTTCACGATCGCCGCGCGCGCCGCCGCGGCCCCCTCGAAGCCCGCGAGTCTCGATCTGCGTCCCTCCAGGTCCTTGTAGACCTGAAAGAAGTGCTCGATCTCCTTGAGATAGATGCGCCGGTACGTCGCCGAGATCGTTGAGCCCGTCGGAGTACGGGATCGCGCAGCGGCACGGCCAGCACCTTCTCGTCGGCGACTCCGCGGTCCACCAGGTGGAAGAGGCCGATCGGCCTCGCGTCCACCAGGCAGCCGGTGAAGACCGGAATGGTCATCAGCACCAGCACGTCCAGCGGGTCGCCGTCGTCGCCCAGCGTGCGCGGGAGGAACCCGTAGTCACCCGGGTAGTGGACCGCGCTGTACAGCACCCGATCGAGCCGGAAGACGCCGAGCTTCTTGTCGAGCTCGTACTTGTTGCGCTCGTTGGCGGGGATCTCGATCACGGCCGTCACCTCGCCCGGTGGGTTCGGGCCGGTGGGGATGTCGTGCCAGGGATGGAGGCCTTTGGCGGGAACGACGGACACGGCGCAATCCGATCAGGACGAGGAGATTGAAGTGTACCCCGGCATCGGCCTGGCGCACCACGCCGATCATGCGGCTTGCGTCGGCGCGCTAGCGCAGGATGAAGTTTCGCGCGGGCCCGAGTGGCGGAATGGCAGACGCAGTGGACTCAAAATCCACCGGGGGCAACCCCGTGCGAGTTCGACTCTCGCCTCGGGCATCGTTGGACTACAACAATGCTTAGCCCTCGCATCATCCGACACTCCGTAAGGCTTGCACCTTCGATTGTGCCCCCGTTGTGCCCCTAGTTGGAATCGTCACGTTCGGGATTGTGATTGCCTCGCTCGCGCTATCGCAGGTTCCGGCCAAAGTTGTCTTGTATATTGGGACAGCCTTTGCTTTCCGCTGTGATGCCGACTGAGGGATTGGACCCTGAGGCAATGCCACCCGAAAGCGATCCAGTACCGGCGACTGCGACCGTGTTTACGCCGTCGGCCAGAATGCTATTCTGGCGATAGCTGCCGCCAAGGGTTTCCTGCGACTGTGTAATGGTCACCGAGAAATCGCCCTGCAAGCGGACTCCCTGCGATGTGGCATCTACAACGCCCACATAGCTCCCGGCAACATTCTCGTAAGTCGGTGACGGCCCAGTCCCCTCAAGAACTGCCGTCAGGCCGGGCGGACCCGCCCGTGCTGGCACCGACCATGCGAGCCACTGGTTTGACGATCGGCCAAAGTCTGTTGTTGGCAGTTCTGCTGCCGGGGTGCGGAGGGGGCACTCAAGAGCCCGACCCCGCTGTCGCAGCGGTAGCTGTGAGTCCCCTGCCACCACCGTCCAGGCTGGAAACAGTATGCAATTGAACGCGACCGCCCGGGATGCCGAGGGAAATGTGCTAGAGGGCCGACCTTCGGGTGGGCCACCGGGGATATAGCGATCGCCACGGTATCGCCGACTGGCCTGGTAACAGGCCGCACGCCGGGTCAGGTGGAGATCCGGGCGTCCGCCGGAGGAGTGACGGGGGGTCTTGGAATCACCATATCGCCCGCACCTCCTCGGACCATCAACGTGACTACAGTCGCTGGCTTTCGTACGGCTCTCAACGGCGTCCTCCCGGGCGACTCCATTCTTCTGGCCCCGCGGGACGTACACCCTCACATCTGGGCTCACCATCAGCCGGAGCGGCACCGCCAGCCAGCCCATCACGATCCAGGGTGGGGGCGGGGCAACACGGTCATCGACTTGAACCGGACAGGAGATGACCTTCGAGAAGCGTGAGCTACGTCAAGCTCCGAAAGATGCGGCTCACGGACTCCGGCAACTCGGCCTCTGGCTACGCGGTGCGACCTACAACGTGCTCGACAGCCTGGAGATCGACAATCCCAGCAATGGAGCGCTCAAGTTCAAGAACGGAGCCACGTCAACGTCGTCAAGAACTCCTGGATTCACAATACCGGCGTCGTCGATCCGCAGTATGGGGAGGCGGTCTACGTCGGCGAGTCGGCGGAGGCGGGCTTCCCCTGCATTATAGTGTGCACGGACAACCAGATCATCGAGGACCGCGATCTGGTCCGAACGTGCGGCGCAGGCCGTCGATGTGAAAGCCCGGGGCGGACCGGACGCTGATCCAGGGCAACACCATCGACGGCACAGGCACCGTAATGGGCGCCGCGAATGGGTACGGCGCGTTGATCGATGTGATCGCCAGCGGCGTCATCATCGAGGGCAACACGCATGCAGTACGGGAGCCCGGACGGGGTCAGGTTCTTCGCGCCGTCGAGCGGACGATGACCGGGCACCATCGTCAGCAACAATACGATTGACCTCCAGAACATCCACAATGCGACCGTGCCGTTCTACGCTTTCGACCTGACGGTCAACACCACCCAGCCGGGCCGGGTGATCATCAAGTGCAATAACACTGTGACCAATGGCCCCTTCAGTAACGTGACCTGCGTCCCCCTAGCCGAGCACTCTTCTACTCGGCTAGTGGCAAGGCCCGATCGGGCCGCCTGGGGCGTCTCCGAACCCTGGGCGTTGCTGGGGAACGGGGTGGCAGTCGAGGACGGAGGTGCCGTGGCTGCGCTCAGGGCCGAGATGACACGCTCGCGCGCTGCCGGATCCGAGAGACCAACTCCGCAATCCCGACCCCTGTAAACAGAAACACCAGCGGCAGCACCGCATGCGATACCGCAGTGTCGCGACGAAGAGCGCGTGTCCCGCCGCATACGCGAGGATCACGGCCAGCGGCAGGGAGGCCCGGCGCCAGCGCGTCCGGCCGACCAGCAGCAAGCCCCCCCAGCGCCAGCGCGAGCTCCAGCCCGAAGGACACGGCGCTCACCAGATCCCGGAGCCCGGAGTGAAAGATCGGCCCACCGGCAGCCGCGGATCGCGCTGGTGGAGCTCCGCGCGCCTGGCGGGATCGTCGGTGGACATTCCGCTCGGCGACAGCTCCCAGAACTGGAGAAACTGCCGGCCGGTCCGCGAGATGAACTCCGCAGGGTGGGCCCGCGCCCAGTCAGCCAGCGACCGCACCAGCCCTCGCCGGAGGACGTCCTCCCCGCCGGCGGGCGCGGTGTGAGCCCAGCGGTCGAGATCGGCACCAGCGCTCCGTGCACCCGGTAGTTCCGGGCTGTCCACGGCGCGAGTGCGAGCAGGAACGAGAGGCCGAGCGCGCCCACATGGACCAGTCTGGCTTCGGTCGTGCCGGTGAGGTGAGGGCGATCCAGGCAGCCACCACGGGGGGAGCACCAGCGCCACCGGGCGGAGCAGTGCCAGGAGGCCGAGGAGCAATCCGGCGAGCGCCGTGTATCCGGGCCGGTCCCGCTCGCTGCCTTCCAGCACCAGCAGGAGCGCCAGCACGAGCACCAGCGCCGCGAGGGTCTCTGGGTAGAGGAGAGCGGACGCGATGACCAGCAGCGGATCGAGCGCGTACACCAGCCCAGCTAGCACCGCGGGCCGGCGACCGAACAAGCGGTCCGCCAGCAGGACCACGAGCCCGGCCCCGAGTCCGGCGATGACGGCCTGGACCACGCGAAGGAAGGTGACGCCGACGGGAAGGCCGAGCGACAGCAGGGCGATGAAGACCGGGTAGGCGGGTACCCCGCGATACTCGGCCCCGAACCCCTCTCCGCTCGTCAGCCTTCGAGCGGTATCGACATAGATCGCCTCGTCCGCAAACTTGAAGCTGCCGCCGACAGCGATCGCCGCCACGACCCGGGCGACGAGGGCAAGGAGCAGGATCGTGAGCAGCCAGCGGGTGCGGATGTCCGTCATCGTTCCCATCTACAATAATCCGGGCCAGGTGGCCGAATGCCTGGCGGCGATCCGTGCCTCGGGCCGGGCCGGACGTGGAGATCATCGCGGCGGATGACGGCTCGACCGACGAGACGCCGGCGGCAGCCAGTCGGGGGGCGCGCGCCTGGTGCGACTGGAGCGGAACTCGGGCCCCGCGGCGGCGCGCAACGCGGGCGCGCGGCTGGCGGCCGGCGACATCCTCTTGTTCGTGGATCAGGACGTGCTCATGGGACCGGGCACGATCGACCGGGTCGTCCGGACACTGGACGAGCGACCGGAGCTGGCGGCCCTGTTCGGCTCCTATGATGCAGCCCCCCGGGCCCCCGGGATAGTGTCGCAGTTCCGCAACTTATTGCACCACTATGTCCACCAACAGGGGGACTCGGAGGCCAGCACCTTCTGGGCGGGTTGCGGAGCCGTGCGGCAGGGCGGTATTTCAGAGCGTGGGAGGGTACGACCCGGATGCGGATCTCGAGGACGTCGAGCTGGGTTACCGGCTCGGCGGAAGGGCATCGCATCCTCCTCGACCGGGACCTCCAGGTGAAGCACCTCAAGGCCTGGACCCTCCGCTCGATGATCCGGACCGACATCGCCTATCGCGCGCTTCCCTGGGCCAGGCTCATCCTGAGCACTGGGACCGTACCTGTCGCGCTCAATCTCATCCCGGGGCAGCGCTGGAGCGTCGCGCTGACCGGGATCGCGCTGGCACTGACCGTCCTTTCGCCGCTGGCACCGTTCCTCCTCCTCCCTGCCGGAGCCGCAGTGGTCGCCATCGTCGCGCTCAATGCCGGCTTCTACCGCTTCCTCCAGCAGGCGCGGGGCAGCCGTTTCGCCGTCGCAGGCGTCCCGCTCCATCTGCTCCACTTCGCGTGCTCCGGTGTCGGCGCCGCATGGGCCTTGCTCGAGAAGGGCAGTGACCGGAGGCCGACGCGTGGCTGACCCGCCCGAGGTAGTGGTGATCGGCGGCGGACCCGCAGGCCTGGCCGCGGCGCGCGAGCTTGGCGGCCTCGCCCGCACCGAGTGGGACCAGGAGTACCACGAGGAGGAGCGCGGCTCGGTCGTCCTCGAGCCCAGCCTGGCGGAACGCTGACCGATGGCGCCGTTCCGGCTGGGCATCGTGGGGTTCGGGCGACTCGCGCGGCAGTACTACATGCCGGCGCTCCGCGGTCTCGAGCGGTGTGGACCAGGTGCTGGTGGCCGATCCACTCGAGGCGTCGCGGGACGCCGCGCGCCGTGCTCTTCCCCGCGCGAAGGTCTTCGCCGATCCGGCCGAGCTGCTGGCGCAGCGGCCGGACGGCCTCATCGTCGCCACTCCCCCCTCCAGCCATCTCCCGCTCTGGCGCGCGGCGATGCGCGCCGGCATTCCCGTGCTCATGGAGAAGCCGTTCGTGCTCGGCGGCGAGCTGCCGGCCGCGACGGGGAGCGAGGTCGAGCAGCGCCTCCTGATGATCGACTTCAACCGCCGGTTCTGGGAACCGTACCGGCGGGTCGGGGAGCTGGTCCGGGATGGCACTGTGGGTGACGTGGTGCGCGCCGAGCTCGTGCTGCGGGTGGACGTGCGACCGTGGAACGCGGTCACGAGCTACCGGATCGATCCGGCGGAGGGCGGCGCGCTGTTCGACCTGGGAAGCCAGATGATGGACCTCGCGATCTGGCTGCTGGGGGAGGAGCCGTCGGCCGTGATGGCGGTGACGGAGGATCCGAGCCGGCCGGACAGCGAGCTGCGGATCGATCTGGTGTTTCCCGGAGACGTGGTCGCGCGGTGCCTCGTGGGCTACGGCGAGCGCACGGCGGAGCGACTCTCCATCGAGGGCACGCGCGGGCGGATCCGGATGGCCGATCCCAACATGGGCGTGCACGTCGAGCGCGGCCGAGAACGGATGGCAGCGGCCCTGGCCGCGCTCTCGGACTACGCCCTGCTCGGCTGGCGCGGCGTGTTCCGGTCCCGGTCCATGTCTCGGCGGAGCATCGCGCTCGCGATCGGTGCGTTCGTGGACGGCATCAAGGCGTCGGCGCCGTTCTCGCCGGGGTTCGCGGACGCGGCACGGAGCACCCGCCTACTGGAGGCGGCTGCGCTGTCCCTGAAGCTGGGACGGCCGGTCGATACGATAGCCGCCGGGGAGCGAGTCGCACATGGCTGACCAGGCGGCCGGCGGGCGGCGGCGTCGCGATGATCGGGCTCGACGCCGCGGAGCTGAGCTTCATCCGGCGCCACCTGCGCCTCCCTCCCCAGGATGCGCGAGGTGCTCGAGCACGGGCGGCTGCACCGGCTGGGGACGACCGCCGGCGACCTGACGGGGTCCGTCTGGCCCACCTTCTATACCGGGACACTCCCTGGCGAGCACGGCATCTACCATCACCTGCAGTGGGACGCGGGGGCGATGCGGATGCGGCGGGTGACCGCGGACTGGCTCTATGCCGAGCCGTTCTGGTACGAGCTGGAGCGGCGGGGGCTCCGGGTGGCGGCGGTCGACGTGCCGCACACGTTCCCGTCACGGCTCACTCGCGGTATCGAGATCATCAACTGGGGATCCCATGACGAGCTGGGGCCGTTCCGGACGCAGCCGGCGGCGCTCGCGGGCGAGATCGCGCCGGCGGTTCGGGCGGCACCCGATGGGGGCGGAGATCCCGGTGCGCAAGACACCGGCGCAGCTCGAGGCGATCAGGCGGGACCTGGTGGCGGGCGCGCAGCGCAAGAGCGAACTCGCACGGTGGGTGCTGGAGCGAGGGCCGTTGGATTTTTTTGTGACCGTCTTCGGGGAGACGCACCGCGGCGGGCACATCCTGTGGCCGGAGTCCGAGAGCGAAGGGGAGGATGCGCTGCTCGACGTGTACCGCGCGGTGGACCGGGGGTGGGCGAGGTGCTGGACGTGCTGAGGGGGCGGTTCGCGACGATCATGGTGCTCGCGCTGCACGGCATGGGGCGCAACACCTCGCAAGAGCACTTCATGCCGAAGATCATGGACCGGGTGAACGCGGCGGTTCATGGCGGGCGGTGGCGATGCCGGGGCGCGGGCGGTGGCCGGCGCTGCGGCGCCGGCCCGACCCGGTCTCGTGCGGCTCCTCCGGGAGCGGGTGCCCGCCAGGGTGCAGAACGCGATCGCGCGGGCAGTGCCGGTCGCGGTGCGGGACGCGGTGGTGAGTCGGCAGGTGTCGGGTGGTCACGACTGGGCGCCGGACGCCGGGGCTGGCGCTGGCGGCGGATCTGAACGGGTACCTCCGTTGGAACCTGCGCGGGCGGGAGCGGTCGGGCATGCTCGTGCGCGGCGCGCCGGAGCAGGTGCGATATGTGGAGGCGTTGGTGCGGGAGCTTCGGGAACTGCGGGTGGATGGCGACGGCGGCGGGACTGGCAGCGGGCACGGCGACCGGCTGGTGAGCGACGTCCGGTTCGCACGGGAGGACTACCCGGGAACGAGATCGGAGCACCTGCCCGATGCCATCGTCCGGTGGACCGACCGGGCGCCGGTGTCGCGGGTGCGATCGGCGGGACTGGGGGAGCTGCGGGGGGAGGTGGGGACGGGGCGTGGGGGGAACCATCGGTTCGAGGGGTTCTGTGTGGTGCTGGAGGGGGGAGCGGTGGCGCGGGCGGAGCCGCGGCACATCAAAGACCTGGCAGGAGTGGTCGCGGAGTGCTTCGGGATCTGATCAGTCAGCGCGACTATGAGCGCGCCGAACTGTCGCGGGTTCGATCCAGGTCCCCGACCGACGGGCGCCGGTCGAACGCCGACCTGCGTCCCTCCCGACACGACGACGCCCCGCCAGTCAGTAAGTGACGGCGGGGCGAGGCATTCTCCGGAGTGGGCCCGGCGCGACTCGAACGCGCGACCTCTTGCTCGAGCGCAGGCCACCCCACCAACCGCCCCCCACGAGCGCTGATCCACCCCCTTAGAATCGTTTTCCCCGCTTACCAGCGCGGACCAGCGCTGGTGGGGATTGCCATAAAGATTGTCATAAGAGCTCGGAGGGTTGATCTGACCCCGGCGGGAATGGGCGTGCCCGAGAACCGCGGGGCATCTACAACTTGTGATTCTCGCGAGGGCGCGTCCGACCGCTATTCAGAGCCTACTCCATCAGAGTAGGCTCTTTTAGCCGGGCCTTCTTACGGCGTGTACAGCGCGCTACGATTCCCGCCGGCCATAAAGAAGTGGGAGCGGCCGTCCAGCGTCACCCGTGTCGCTGACCCAATCGAAATCGGGAGCGGCCGTGGGCTTCCACTGGTTGGTGCCGGGTTGTAGCGTATAGGCACGAATATCGGGAGTGGTCCCGTTGAAGCCATGGACAACTACGTAGAACTGGCCTCCCAAGGCTACTCCGGACGCGCCTCCGCCGGTTGGCAATGGGGCCAGGGTGCGCCAGGTGTTCGTCGCCGGGTCGTAGACATCGAGGGCGGTGTGGGGTCGGAGTCTGGTCCAGCGAAGCCGCCCGCCACATAGAACTTGCCGTCGATCACGGCAGCGGCGCCTTGCCGGTGAAAGTGGGGTGCCTGTCGTCGGGTCACCCACGTGTTCGTGGCCGGATCGTAGCGGTAGAAGCGGCGAGTGGGCTCCTCGGCACAATACCCCGGCGTTGGGGTATCGGTCTCCGGAACAAGCACCCGGGAGTACGTAGAGCTTACCATTGATGACCCCCGAGACGCCTTCAGCACTGAAGATCGGCAGAGGGGCCTTTGCGATCATCCGGTCGCTGGAGTAGTCGTAGGCCCACAGTTGATTGGTGAAACTCAGCGGGGTGTCGTGCTCGTTGTAGCCGCCCGAGAAATAGAGCTTGTTCCCAATCTTGCCGACACCGTTCGAGTACCAGACGCCGACCTGTGAAGACCTCCGGGTCCAGGTATTCGTGGCCACATTGTAGGCTAGGACGCTTTGTCCGGTGCCACCTTCGTCGCTCGAGGTGCCCCCGAAGGTATACACGATCGATTGTCCGGCGGCGTTGGGCGCCATCCCGAGATCGTACCCGTACATGTACGCAGTAAGCGGCGGGGAGGCCTTCTCGGTCCAAGTGTTCAGAGCCGCCGCAATCGCAAGGGCAGACGGCGGCGCGGGAGCTCCCCCTATTTCGGGCTGGGTCGGGGTTGCGTTCTCACCGCATGCGGCAAGGGTCAGTATACCAAGTGTGAGCGGCAGGGAGCGGGACACACATCCTCCTGTGGCGGAACTCGGATGACCGAGTTTCAACCTCACGCCCGCCTGTCAAGCAGACATCAAGTGCTGGCCACGACAGACACGTAGCGGTCAGAAGACGTCAGCGTAGGGGCCTAGGCCAGACAACGTGGGCCAACAACCAGCGCACGTACATCCCGGCACCGTCACCGGCACAGCAACGGCTGGCGCGGTGTCGAGCAACGCGCGAAGCCGCGCACTCCCGATGACGAGTGAGCGCGAGGTGTATACGTTCGAATAAGACGGAAAAGGAGGACATCTCGGGATAGCTCCTGACAGTGGTCCCCGAGGGGGAGTGCCTCGGGCGAGTAGTCCACAGTAGCCGGCGTCTGCGCTCCAACACCTACACAACACCTAGCAAGCGTGCACAGCTGCTCGCCGACCCTCCCCCTCACCCAGGAAGGCCCCGGCCGTGGAATAGGTCCGGTTGCGAGGGCGCGAGCTGGTACCGCTGGAAAATGCGGGTGTGGGTCCCCCGTTCCCCCAAATAAGACTCTGGCATGAAGGAAATGTCGTCCCGACCTGGCCGGTGGCTGACCGGAGGGACTGTGCGTGCGAGAGCGCGGGCGCTGGTGGACCACGTTCCGCCGCCGGGGGGGGGTAGGAGGCGTCTGTGCTCGTTCGTGAGCTTTCGGCGCCCCTACTGCTTTGCCACTGGCACCAACCTTGGTCCCGCCGCGTCCTAGCGGGACGCGGCGCATAAACAGCGAACGGAGAACCGCAGATGGCCCCGGCGGCCGACCGGGGGGGTAATCGGTTAGGACACTTTGGGAGGTGGGACTTCCTCTTGGGCGGGCTGAGTCCAGCGAGCCCGGCCGACATCACCGCAGGCATGATCTCGGCGTCCGTCTCCACCACCTCAGCGGCGCTCTTGGCATCCGCTTGCGCCTCCTGCACACTTGGCGTCTCGCCCCGACCGCAGGCCCGGCAGGTCTGCGTCTCGGGGTTGTAGGTGTCATTCGCGTACGGTAGCTCGCGCTGGCACTTCGGGCAGCGTAAGGTGTCGTCTCCCATCCCCCCTAAATTGGAGACCAGCGACAATATGTGCCAGAGGGGCGGCTCGGCACAGGTTGGCTCGGGCACGTGGGCGAAGGACGCATCATTCCCGTGAGCTTGCTGTCGTACGCGGATTTTCAGAGCGCCAGAGCCCAAACGACCTAGTGCCAGCCAGCACTCCCCCGGCATGTCCAGCCACAGATAACCGGGCAACAGCCACACCCTCGGGGTGCCGTTTAAGCACGTGCACCCAGTCGGCCGGCATGCCGGGCCGCTTCCAGACGAGCCCGGGCGGGCACTGGGCCCAGCGACGAGGGTTGGTTCATCCCATGCGCCTAGGGTCGCATCCGCCTCCTCAATCAACCGTCATCGGTGACATCCCGGCCTGGTCCAAATCACCGGGTACGGTGCTAGGCTGCGGGGTCTTCCGGGATTTCCTGCGTGTGGTGCCGGGGGCGGGCCTGTCATCCAAGACTTCCGGGATGAGTACCTCGCGAGGTATCTGGAACTCGTCGCACACAACCTGCCACGTGGTGACCCCCAGCAGGGCACTCGCGATTTGCGATCGTTCCTCCGGCGATCGGTGCGGAGACTGCCCTTCAGCACCTCCTCCGAGATCGTCGCCTCAACGGCCTGATGCCAAGCGGACGAGGGTTCGACCGTCGCGGCTCCTTCCTCCGCCTCGACGATGAACAAGCCGTAGATCCGCCGACCCTGCCGGTGCTCCCACGCTGCATCCAGGTGTCGGAGCATTTGGTGCCGTACAGGCATCCAGGCCGTGGAGGTTGCTAGGTCGGGCTCGCTCCGCTTCCCCTCGATCACAACTATAGCAGAATCGGTGTCGAGAAAGACGTCCGGTTGGCTTGGCCCCTCGAGCACGTACCAGGCCCGACTTGATGGACGCCGTTCTTGGAGACTCTTCAATGCCCCAGCCAGTGTATCAGCATCCCGGTCAACGACCCGGCGTCGATTTGCCATGACCTCTGGCCTGCGCCCCCACGCGGCAGCGCTACGCGGCTCCTCCGCATTTTCCAAGAGCCATCGCAGAAGACTCGGAGGCGCTGCGAGCCTCGCCTCCCTGGGCCACCACTTTGCTACCCGGAGGCGGGAGGTCCCGGCCTGCGGCCTGGGCAGCTTTCGAGTGTTCGCCAGTTCCAAGAGACCCTGGAGCCATAATCGCCCGGATGGGTCTAAACACTGCAGACGTCCGAAGACCGGCGCGACGCGGGTGCGTGACGAGTCGTGGATGCCCATTATGTATCCTCCTCAGCTAGCCGGCAGCTTGCACAGGCCGAACGACATCTCTTGTTGGGATCGTCTCCTGATCGCACACCTCCCCCAAGCTACGCCTACAGCGGCGCAATCCGGTCGGGTGCACTCCCGCTCACCGTTCAGTATGCCGGGGTGGCCGGATACCAAGTGTGCGCAGGCTCACTGAATGGCAGTGGGAGATCCTTTCGTTGTCGGCCGCGGCGACCACTCGCAGGCGGGACTCCGAATCTGACGGTTCGCTGTGCCTTGAGTACACACCGCCGGGGCGCCGACGTGCGAGCTGTGCGGCGGCCCCACACTGCATGGCGCCCTCGCCAAGCTCGACGCCATCCCGGACGACCCGGCAGTGAGCGGGCCGGAGCTGTCTAACCCGCTCCTCAACTGGGTGCTCGAGCTCCGGCCCGAGGGACGGCTCGGCGGGAAGTAGCCCTGGGTTCGATCGAGTAACTGAGGCACCAATCCACGGCCATCGTGTTTTTCCTGGTGAACGGTATTTCCCGCCTACTGAGGCGGCATCTCCCGAAACTCCAGCAGGTGCGCGGCGACAGCGAGCACCTTGGTCGGCGTGTCGATGCCGTCGGGTGCTTGAGCATCACCCAGACGGGCTCGCCAACGAACCTGCCTACGTGTGGCTCGATATGCCCGGAAACACCTCTTTCGTGGAGAGGCAGCTGGCACCCGGCGGCAGGGGTGCGCGGGCTCAGGTCGGCCCCTGCGCGCCCCACCGCTCATCCGGCGGCGGCTCGGGGTTTCGGAGCGGCGGGATCCTGGTGGTGAACTGCACCCCGGTGATCCGGTCGGTGTTGTCGTCGCGCACGCGGTAGGCGGCGGGGAAATCGTCGCTCGCTCGATCCATTCCTCCAGCACGGCCGCGAGCTCGCGCACCGTCGCGGCTAGCCGGGTCGTCGGCGACGTTCCTGAGCTCCCAGGATCCCGCCAGGTCGTACAGCTCGAGCCGCGCGCGCGGCGCCTCGAACAGCCGGCGCTGCGCCGGGGTCAGCCGCCCGGCCTTCGCCCGGGCACGCAGGTCGAGAAACGAAGCGCTCGCCCCGATGTCGGCGGCGGTGCAGAGCGGGAGCTCCGTATAGGCGTCGGTGCGGATCAGCTTGTAGCGGTCGGTCCGCACGGCCCGCTGGTGCTCGTCGCAGTCGTGCCAGTTCCGCTCGCTGAAGACGTACGTGCGGCCGGCATAGCGCAGCGGGCGCGGTGAGCATCGCGCGGAAGCTCCGGCCCTGCATCGCCTGGGGCGGCGTCGCGCCCGGCGACCTCCAGCAGCGTCGGCGCCAGGTCTACCGTGCTCACGAGCCCGCTGTCATACACCGAGCCGGCGCGGATGCACCCCGGCCACGAGAAGATGAGCGGCGTCCGGGTGCCTCCGTCGTACAGGGTCCCCTTCTCCCGCGGGAACGGCGCGCCGTTGTCGCTCAGGAAGACGATCAGGGTGTTGTCGCGCAGCTTCCGGCGCTCGAGCTCCGCCAGCATGCTGCCGATGTCCGCGTCCATGCGCGCGATCGCGTCGTAGTACAGGGCGAGGTCGGCTCGCGTCCCGGCGTGTCGGCCAGGTACGGTGTCAGCGTCACCCGTGCGCGGGGAGTGCTGGCTGCGGATGGGGCCGCGTCGCGTACGGCCGGTGCGGCTCGTGGAACCCGACCCAGAGGAAGAACGGCCGAGTGCCGGCCGAGTCGAGGAAGGCGGGCAGCGCCGGCGCGGTGGCCGGCGAATACCACTGGAACTGCGCGCTCGCGCGTTCGGCCCGTAGTGGGTCTTCGCCATGTGTCCGGTGAAGTAGCCGTCGGCCTGGAGCAGCGACGGCAGCAGGCGCTCGCCGTCGGGCAGCGGCGTGTGCAGGTCCTCGGCCCGCGTCGCGTGCGGGTACCTGCCGCTCAGAATGCTGATGCGGGACGGGCTGCACTGGGGCGTGGTCCCGAACGCGTGCTTCACCAGCAGGCCTGACCGGGCCAGCGCGTCGATGTGGGGCGTCCGGATGGCGGTGTTGCCGTAGGGCCCGGTGTCGCGCCAGCCGAGGTCGTCGGCGACCAACACGACGATGTTGGGGCGGCGCCGTCGGGCTCTGGATCGCGAGCGCCGGATGAACAGCGAGAGCGAGGGCACAGACGGGGAGCCAGACGACGGTGGAAACGATGCCGCGCATGGGGAGCAACCTAGCGGGGGCGCGGCGCTCGGGCGGGCGCTTTTCCCGAAACAGCTGGCTGTACGGGACTGGGCCACTCACCTGAGCACGGGGTTGTCCAGCACCTCGAGCTGCTCGGCGATCGCCTCCGCCGGCTGGGGTTTGTTAGTGGCGGCGGGGTGGGGCAGGGGACGGAAACCCACGCTGACAACGAAGTGCGGGCGGGGGAGGAGCTTCCAGAATGGGCCCGGCGCGACTCGAACGCGCGACCTCTTGCTCCGGAAGGGCGAACGGCCGCCTGAGGGCGCTAACCCGTGATGACTCTCCCTCGGAATCTGGTCCGACTCGCTGGTGGGCGTTGGCTGGCGCTGGTGGAGATTGTCACCCGGAACGACACCGACAGTTCTCACTAGTACCCGAGCAGCAGGACAGGGAATGTCGACTTTGATTCAGGAGCGAGTCTCAGTCACCTGCGCCGCCCGGGTGGAGGGTGGCCCGCGGCATGTCGGCTGGATGCGCGATATTGGCAATCAGGAATCGGCGGCAGTCGCATGCGACCACACGACCTGCCACTGGATCCCGTGCCGCTCGTATAGATCGGTATGCCAGTACCGCTGGCGCGGGATGTGGCGACCCTGCACGACAATCTCGAGCTCTGACCGGTACCGAATCACCGCGACATCTCCGGAGAGGCGAACCGCGATGGACTCAGGCTCCCAGTACAGATAACGGATCCGTCCGGCGCTGATGCCGCCCAGGTACTGTTCT